>JBBCJX010000023.1:0-62675 GCA_037189985.1 Moraxellaceae bacterium | reverse complement strand
CTGGTTGAGATGACCCACCTCAACGAGACGATCTACTCCTCCGGCATCGCCTCGTCCTACGCCGCCACGAAGATGCCCTCCGGCATCTACATGAACGACTCCATGCTCTCCAACGTGTGCAAGCACAACGTCACACGCTTCCCCTACGAAATTGCCCGTCTGGCTCAGGACATTGCCGGCGGCATCATGGTCACCCTGCCCTCCGAGCAAGACTTCAACCACGAGGAAATCGGCCCGCTGCTGGAAAAGTACCTCAAGGGCAAGAACGACATTCCCACCGAGACCCGCGTGCGCATGCTGCGCCTGATCGAGAACATGACCCTGGGCCGCAACGCCGTGGGCTACCTCACGGAGTCCATGCACGGGGCAGGTTCGCCACAAGCGCAACGCATACAGATCCAGCGCCAGATGAATGTAGAGCAGAAAAAGTGGTATGCCCGCCGCCTGGCCGGCATCCAGCAGGTGAACTGAGTCGGCTCCGATACCTCATCCCTGTCGTCCCCGCACAGGCGGGGACCCAGTGACTTGTTGAGGACCCTGGTGAAGCCTCGGAGACGCTGGGTCCCCGCCTGCGCGGGGACAAAAGCAAGAAAGCAGCAGTCGTTGCAGTCAGGCAAAGGCATTGGCTAGTATTCGGCATTCCCCAAGTGCTTGGTTGATCAGAGAATTTCAAGAAAATGTCAACGAGCCGCGGCGTAGCCGCCCACTACCTTGATGCTGCCCTGAAGCATGCCGGCCTGGACATCAGCAAGGCCGAACCCCTGCTGGAGTCTGCCGGCCTCTCCCCCGAATTGCTGCGTGACCCGCAACAGCGCATCAGCGACCGCCAGTTCGTGGCCATCATGCTCGGCCTGATGAAGCTCACCAACGATGAATTCTTCGGCCTCGGTGGCAAGAAGCGCACTCCCTACGGCAGCTTTGCCATGATGTGCTACGGGATCATCCACCTGCCCACGCTGCACCCGGCCCTGATGCGGGGACTGCGCTTCTACGACCTGTTCACGGAAGACCTGCACTTGCGGCTACAGGTCAAAAAGGATGTCGCCGAAGTCTCCATGAGCTGGGACGATCCATCGGTCGACCCACTGTACAACACCACCGAATCCGTGATGACGGTGATCCACCGCCTTTCAAGCTGGCTCATCGACCAGCGCATTCCGCTGATCGAAGCCACCTTCACCTATCCGGCGCCCGCGCATGTGGAGGAATACCACATGCTGTTCCACTGCCCCTTGCGCTTCAACCAGCCCCGCAACAGCCTGACCTTCGATGCGGTCTACCTGAACTATCCGCTGATGCAGAGCGAAGAAAGCCTCAAGCAACTGCTTCGCAGCACTGCGGTCAGTCTCTTTGTTCCGCCGCAGAACACGCAATTGCTCACAGCCCAGATACGGGCACTGCTGGGCCGCGATTTCACCAAAGAGTTTCCAGAGTTCGAGGAAGTGGCCGCCCAGCTCGCGCTCACGCCACAAACCCTGCGCCGTCGTCTCAAGGAAGAAAACAGTTCCTATCAGGGCATCAAGGATCAGGTGCGCCGTGATGCCGCCATCTATTATCTGAGCCGGCCGCAACTGGGCATCGCCGAAATCGCCCAGCTCATGGGATTCTCGGAACCCAGCACCTTCCACCGTGCTTTCAAGAAATGGACCGGGCTCACCCCCGGCGAATACCGGCAGGGACTGCACCAGTAAAATCCTCACGGCTGCCCGAGACCGACATGCTTTCCTTTTTGCCTGCTCCGCTGATTGCCGTGATCTTCATGCCCATACTCGGGCTGAATACGGCATTCTTTGCTTCCCTCATCATCATCTGCATGCCGCTGCGCTTCCTCATGCCGACACGCCGCCTGCAAGCAGCCGTCACGGCCATGCTGATGGAGTTCGCCAATACATGGTGCCGCATCAACAACAAGGTACTGTTCCGCCTGCTGCCCCGTATTGAATGGGACATCCAGATACCGGAAGGGTTGAGCAGGAAAAGCTGGTATTTCGTGATCTCCAACCACCAGAGCTGGGTGGACATCATGGTGCTGTTCTACACCTTTACCGACCGTATCCCTTTCCTGAAATACTTCCTCAAGCAGGAACTGATCTGGCTGCCCTTTCTGGGCCAAGCCTTTTATGCCCTCGACTATCCCTTCATGAAGCGCTACTCCAAGGCGCTGCTGGAGAAGCGCCCAGAACTCAAAGGCAAGGATGTAGAGAGCACCCGCCGTGCCTGCGAGAAATTCCGCTATACCCCGGTTTCAGTCATGAATTTCCTGGAAGGCACACGTTTTACCCCGGCCAAGCATGCACACCAGAAATCTCCCTACCAGCATCTGCTCAAACCCAAGGCCGGCGGCATGGCCTTCACGCTTTCCGCCCTTGGCGAACAGATGCATGCCCTGCTGGATGTCACCATCGTCTACCCCGACGGCATTCCGACTTATGTCGATTTTTGCAGCGGGCGCGTGCGCCGCATCATCGTGCGCGTAAAACAACGCGAGATTCCAGCCGAAGCCTTCCAGTGCGATTACGAAACCGATCCTGAATTCCGCTCACGCTTCCAGGAGTGGACCGCCACTCTCTGGGAAGAAAAAGACCAGGAAATCAGTCGCCTCAAGAAAACAGGAAACGCCTGATGTTGTCGCAACTCTTTCGCAGTACCCCGAAATGGCAGAGCCCCAAGGCACAGAAGCGCATAGAAGCACTGGCCGCCCTTACGCCGGGAAATGACAAGGACAACTGGATACTGCTCAAGCTCGCCCGCGAAGACAGCGACGCCACGGTTCGTTGCGAGGCCGTTGCCCATGTGCAGGACCCCGACATCGTCAGCCAGATACACAAGCGCGATGCCGACAGCAGCGTGCGCGACGCCGCCGCCCGCCAGCTCCATGCCCTGCTCGCCGGCAAGACCACGCCACCCTTGCCGCTGGCGCAACGCATCGAGCAGATCAGCCGCCTCACCAGCACGGCACAGCTGACGCAATTGGTGGCCGATGCCGACAGCACCGACATCCGTCTTGCCGCCATTGCCGGCATCAAGGACGAGGCCGAGCTGGAAAAAGTTGCCCGTGAATCCACGATTGCGCGCCTGCGCCAGAGCGCGGCAGAGCGCATCCACACGCCAGAACGACTGGAAGCCATCGCCGAAGCCACGCGCCAGAAAGACAAGAATGTCTATCGCATCGTGCGCGCACGGCTGGACGAGCGCCTGCAACAGACAAAACAGTCACTGGCCCTGAAAGAAAAACGCGAAGCCCTGTGCAACGCCATGGAAGCCCATGCGCGCACGGCGCTGAACCCGCTTTACGCCGCCAAGACGGAAAGCCTGCGCCAGCAATGGCTGGAACTGGCACAGGACACGCCCGACAGCATCCTTAGCGAACGTTTTGAAACCGCGCTGGCCGTGGCCGGCGAGCAAGTCCGCGAGGTACTGGCCGCCCAGCAGCGCACAGCCGATGAAGCCCAGGCCCGCGAAGAACAACAGCAGTGCGTGGCCACACTGGAAACCACGCTCCACGAATACCAGGGCCAGGAAGACTTTGACCTGCCCGCCCTGGCCGCCCTGCGCAAGACCCAGCATTTGCGCTGGGAGCTGGCACTGCGTCTCAGCGCCGCTCCCGAGGCCCTCCGCCAGCGACATGCCGACATCACGACGCAGCTCGACCATCTGGAAAAAATGCTGCAGCAATGGCAGCAGGACAAACCTGTGGTCGAAGCCACGCTCGCAGGGCTGGCACAAGCTGACGAGGCAGAACACACACTGTCACTAACCACCCTGCACGGCCTCCGGGAAAACTACCTCGCTCACCGACTGCCCTTGCCAGCACTCCTGTGCAATATTCCCGGCTTACCTGAAGCCATTGTCGAGCAGGCTCCCACACCTGCCGGCGATACGGACCAGAAAGCCCGTCGCCAGAAATTGCAGTCGCTCCTGGATACCGTGGCCACGGAAGTGGAAGCCGGCAACAGCCGCAATGCCACTCGCCAGTTGCGCAAGGCACGCGACTACTCCAAAGAACATCACCTGCACGACAACCGCTTTGCCGAGCTCGCCGAGCGCGTACGCGAACTGCAAAGCTGGGCCGGCTTTGCCGTGCAACCCAAGAAAGAAGACCTGATCACCCGCATGCAGGCGCTCATCGCACATGAGATGGACCCGGACGACAAGGCCGATGCCATTCACGCCCTGCAGGAAGAATGGAAAGCCCTCGGCGTTGCCGATGCCAGCATCGAACAGCCCCTGTGGGAGCGCTTCAAGAGCCTGGGCGATGAAGCCTTCGAGCCTTGCCGCGCCCACTTTGCCGCACAGCGCGAGCTGCGCCAGCAAAACCTGCAAAAGCGCACCGCTCTTTGCGAACAACTGGACAGCTATCTCGGCGCATTGCCGGAAACCCCGGACTGGAAAGCCCACGACACCATCCTGCGCACGGCGCGCCAGGAATGGCAGCAATACAGCCCCAGTGACCGCCAGCACACCCGCGCACTGCAGGAACGTTTCAATGCCCTGCTGAAGGCGCTGGAAGCCCCCTTGCAGGAAGCCCGCAAGAAAAACGAAACCGCCAAGCGCACCCTGATTATCCAAGCCACCGCCCTGCTGCAACAGGAAGACTTGCGTGCCGCCTGCGACAAGGCCCGCCAGTTGCAACAGGAATGGAAAAGTATCGGTCAGGCGCACCCCAAGGCCGACCGCCAGCTCTGGCAGGATTTCCGTGCCGCCTGCGATGCGCTTTTCAGCAAGCGTGATGCCGAGTTCAAGGCCCGTCAGGCCGAACGTGAAGCCTCCGTGCATGAAGCCGAATCCCTGATCACCGCCATGACCGAACTCGCCCAAGGCGATGCCCAGCAATTGCAGAGTGCCGCCGAACGCTTGGACGACGCCTTCCGCGCCCTTCTGCTACCCAAGGAAAAAAGCAGCCACCTACGCGAGAAGTTCCAGGCCGCACGCAAACAGGTAGACAACGCCGCCCGCGAACAACAGGCCGCTGCTCACCGGCAAAAACTGGAAAACCGCATCCAGGAATGGGAAGCACTCACGGCCACTGGCGAAAACACTACCGAAGAAAAAATCCAGACACTGCTGCTGGACCTGGAAATCCTGCTGGACCTGCCAACCCCCGAACCCTGGCAGGCCGAACGCCGCCAACGCCAGATGCAGCAATTGCAAAGCCGTGGCTTGCGGAAGGCGGGGAACAACGAAGCAGAATCTGCCTTGGCCGAGCTACTGAAGACTCCACCGCCCGCCGGCAAACTCCCCGAAGCCACTCAACGCCTGCGGCAAATACTCGAAAAGCTGGCTTAATCTTGGGCAATCCCCTCAAACCAATCGGCAGGCTCCGTAAATACCGAGCTTGCCGATGCTTTTTGCGATTGGCAGGCTAGCAACCCTGCAAGCAAATAAAGTGGATACCAACGCATCTACCAGCGGGTGACTACCAGAAAACCCGGCCAGACCAGTCACCGGATTTTATCCCTGAATTTGGTGTACTAATTTTCCGATAACACCCTTGCCGATTTAGCAAGCTGTTGAAATAGCGGACATCCTGTCTGCCAACTAGAGAGCTATACACCAGCAGGCCGAATATTAGACACCACGGAAGCACCCTTTCTGGATGATGGTGTGCCAATTTTTGGCGGCATCATTAAGTTATTGAAACGCAAAGATGACTGAATTTTTCAGACATGTTACGACACCACTTGGTGTGTAATTTAAGTTAGAGGCAACAATCAGGAGTGGCATAATGCCTGCAACTGCCATCTCAATCGCAGCAATACTTATATTCCTTATTAGCCTCGGCTTTAACATATACCAGCACCGAACTAGCCAAGGCTCCAGAAAATTTGAAAAAAGTAGTCTTGTACTAAAGCATGCTTTCGAATTAAGAAAAAAGTCGCAAGATCTACGTAATTTTATTGACTCAACAGATAATGTTGAAGACATTAGCTCCACTCTAGATGCCTTTGATAAACTACTAGAAAATGACGTATCCGCTCTTTTAGAAAATAAAAGAATGAGCATCCAAAACTTATTTGGAATAGAAAAGTCTCTTCTTGGCGTAGAGCTACAAATAGACCTTCTTTCAAAGCAAGTTGATTACGCTGATAAATGGAATAAAGAAGAGGCAGAGTATTTATCTGCCTCTAACAAGTCGTTCAAGCCGACGCCTAACGGCGCGGCTTAACTCCAACGTTAGAGTTTTTATAAAGGAGAAAATTGTGACCGAAAACGGAAAGCAACAAGTAGCAATGATCCATAGTTTGTTCTTCTGGTTTTATTGCTTAGTTTTGATATTTCTCCTAATCTGGTTTCTTTTTGATAATCAGGCTGATGGCAAGGTAATTATTGCTTTTATGGTAATATTTCCCCTCACACTTGCACTTCTTCATAGAAAAGCCAAGATATGGCTATTGGAGGGCAATGGAAAAGGAATCAATCTATCCATTGGCTTATCTATCTTCATGCTTTTTGGTTTTCCAATTGGCACTCTTGCCGGGCTTGGCATGCTTGCTTATCTATTTCAAAAATCCGAAACGTCGGCCTAAAGAAAATCCTAACAAATCGTTCAATAATCGATGTCGCATCAACGTGCCATTAACTCCAAGCCAGACTGAATAATCGGATATACCACATGTTGAAAGTTATTGCCCAAGACTTTATAAAATCGGAATACATTGAAGACGTCACGCCTCTTTATCGAGAGCTTGTGGCGAGAACCAAGGAAGAGCCTCTATGTATTTCCTACGATCTTTTCATCAATCAAAAAGACCTTGGGCACTTCATATTCATAGAGGAATGGCCTGATCGTGCGGCCTTGGACGCACACTGCAACACTGAGCACTTCAAAAGACTGATACCACTGATAGATAAACATCAACGGTCGCCGGGAGTCTACTTACTCATGGACCAATTCCAGTGACTCCCACTGACAAGCGACTGTGATCACCAACCAGCCCTCCAACCCATTCCTGCCCAGCTGTTTGCCTTCACATCATGATCCGGCACCCCCAAGAAACATCGGTGACATCTTCGCTGTAAAACCGCCATCATGACCCGCTCCGTCCCCGGCATCCTCAAACCCCATGATCGGTAACTCCACCTCTCCATCTCTCTTTCCCTGGCAGCACGCTGCCGTGCGGGATTTGGCTTGGGTACTGGCCAGCCCGCCACTGCTGCAACCGCCAGCGAATGGGGTGAGCTGGCTGGATGCGGGTTGGTGCAAGCACGCCTACGCGGCAAGTGAGGAATGGCTGGTGGCACTGGACCATTGCCCTGTCCCGCTGCTGGCGACACTGGAGCAACGCAAGGACCAGCGGCTGGGCAGTTATTTCGAAGGCTTGCTGGCTTTCTGGCTGGCCTGGCCGGAAAACCCGCTCTACCGGCTGGTGGGGCAAAACCTGGCGGTGCGGGACGGCAAGCGCACGCAGGGTGAACTGGACTTTCTGGTACAGGACCGGCAGAGCGGTGAACTCCAGCACTGGGAGGTGGCTGTAAAGTTCTATCTGGGCACGGCCAGTGGTGGCGCACATGCGAACTGGCAGGGGCCGGGGCTCAAGGATCGGCTGGACCTGAAGGTGGATCATTTGCTCCAGCACCAGCTCACGCTGGGTACGCAGCCGGAAACCCTGCGCCTGCTGCGTCAGTTGGGTTTGCCGGCATATCCACCAACGCCGGCCTGCTTGCTCAAGGGCCGCCTTTTCTATCCGCCGGATGTGGATCAGGCAGACTGGGCACCGCAACATGCTACCCCTGACCATCTCACCGGTTGGTGGATGCCTTGGGATGACTTTCTTGTCCACTACGGTGACTCGGAGCTGCGCTGGATTCCCCTGCCCCGTGAACACTGGCTGACTCCGGTGGCAGCAGATGCAGGGGCTGTCCCTATTCGTGATGCCCAGACAGCCGCTGCGTTCATTGAGACCTTGCGCCAGTCTGCCGATAATCGGGCAGCCGCTGTCATCGGGCTTTCCGGCACGGAACCCTGCCGGGAAGTCACGCGTGGCTTTGTCACCCCGTCTGACTGGCCCTGAGAACCTGTTGAACCGTCGTCCCGGCGCAGGCCGGGACCCATACGGCCGTGACTTTTCCAATGCTGCATGGACTACGGCCTTCGCAGGAATGACGATTCAAAAGAGGCCCCCGTGGTCTGTTGATACTTACCCAGAGATTTCCATGACTGCCTCGCAACACACCGCTTCTGCCACCCCGGATTCACCTCTCATCCTCAATGGCCGCCCCCGCTTCGGGCAATTTCCGGACTCGCTGCGCCAGATCAACGCCAAGGACTTTCGCCTGCAGACGCCATTCGGCAAGCCGGCCAGCGCCGTCTCCAACTGGCTGGGCTTCAAGCAGTTCCAGTATTTCGGGGGCATGAGCGGCAAGCTGATTTTCGGCTGCGCACTGGCTCATCTGCGTCATGTCGGCATCGCTTTTGTGTATGTGCATGATCTGGAAACCGGCCGGCTTTTCTCGCGCTCGCTGCGCAGCCCGCTGGGGTTGGGCATGAGCTTGGCCGACAATTCGGTGCAGGGCAGCAGTCATTTCAAATGGGGTGGCGCAGACATCCGCATGGGTTATGAAGACTCGCCGCGCTGCAAGTCACTGGAGGTCAGCATTGGCAGTGACTTCCGTCTTCATGCGCGCATGCCGGAAGACGGCTTCGAGCCCATGTCACTGTGCACTCGCACGGCCTACTCCGGCTGGGTCTATGCCAACAAGACTGCAGGGCTGGATATCGAGGGAGAGTTGCACTACGAAGGCGGCAGCTTTGACCTGGGTGCCCTCGGTGCCATGGGCCACCATGATTTCTCCTGCGGCTACATGCGCCGTGAGACTTTCTGGAACTGGGCCTGCCTGTCCGGCATGGCAGGTGGCCACCGCATCGGCCTCAACCTCTCCTGCGGTGTGAACGAAACCAGCTTCACGGAAAACTGCCTGTGGATTGACGGCAAGCTTGTGAAGGTCAACCTTACCCGCTTCGACTTCAACCAGGATGACATGATGCAGCCCTGGCGGGTCTGGTCCGACGATGGCCAAGTGAACCTCTGCTTCACACCGGAAGGCCAGCACCGTGAACAGCTCAACGCCATCGTGGTGGCCAGCAATTTCCGCCAGCTCTTCGGGCGCTTCGAGGGCGAATTGCGGGTGGATGGCAAGACACTTGCCGTCAACGGCCTGCCCGGCTTTGTGGAAGACCAGTACACAAAGTGGTAAACCGGCAAACCACGCTGCGTCACAACCGGAGAATTGCCATGGACCGTCTTAAAACCCTGTTGCTGACCCTGCTTCTCGTACTGCCAAGCGCTGCGCTGGCAGCCGGACAATGGGTGGGTACGCCCGCTCCCACCGTCACCTTGCCTGACCAGGACGGCAAACCGCGCAACCTCAAGGAATTCCGCGGCCAGTGGGTGGCGCTGTATTTCTATCCCAAGAACAAGACACCGGGCTGCACCGAAGAGGCCAAGCAGTTCCGCGACCGCTGGGAGGCCTTCCGCAAGGCCAAGGTCATGGTGCTGGGCGTGAGTGTGGACGATGTTGCCTCGCACAAGGATTTCGCCACCACGCTGGGCCTGCCCTTCCCGCTGCTGGCCGATGAAAAACACGAGATGGCCCGCTCTATGGGTGTGCTGCGCGGCTTTGGCCCCATGAGCTTTGCCAGCCGCCAGACCTTCCTGATCGACCCGGAAGGCACGATTGTCTATCACTACCCCAGCGTGGATACCGGCAAGCATGCCGGACAGGTGCTGGCAGACGTGCTGCGCTTGTCCGCCGCGCCCTGACCCACCGACACGCCAGCCAAAACCGGCAGGTCACAAGCCGCTATGCTCGCGCCTTCTACCAAAGAAGGATGCGGGCATGGACCAGCACAACGACAACAATACTCCCGACACGGCTAAGAGCCGCGGCATCCGCCATTTCGTGGACGGCATCATGGACCTGCGCTTCGGGCGCTACCTTTCCATGCAGTTGCTGCCCATCTTCTATCTCTTGCTGCTCGTAGGCGCGGCGCTGGTGATCACAGCGCTGGTGGGCGTGGCGTTCTGGTTCTCGACGGCCTACGGGCTGGTCGCGCTGGTCATGGCGCCCGTGGCTTGGCTGGTGGTTGCAGCCATTGCCCGGGCGGCGCTGGAGTTTCTGGTGATGGCCTACCGCATCATGCACACCGTGCAGAGCATGGGGCAGGTTGCCGAGCATGTGGCCGGCCTCAACCAGCACATCAACCTGCTGCAGGGCCGCCTTGAAGGCATTACCGGCAATGTGCAGGACATCCACGCCGGCTTTCTGGAAATACGCCAGGACGTACGCAAGGTCAGCGGCCAGGTCGACAGCATCTATGAGACCGTGGAACTGGCCCAACCCGTGCTGAAACCACTGGGCATGGCCAGCCGGCTGCTGCGTGGCAAGGGCGGCAGAAAGGCCTGAAACGCACGAATTACGGCCTTCCCGGCGCTTTTGATAGCGATAAAGGCCGTGCTAGTGTGCGCCGCTGCCTTCCATCAGGCGCTACGCGAGAAACCATAGTGAAACTGCTGTCCACCAATACCTGCCGCGTTCCCGCCAGCCTTTCCAGCGTCACCACCATCGATTTCACCCGGGAGTCATCGCCGCAGGCAGCCGGTTTCAAACCGGGCCAGGTCGAAAAGATCTGGTCCGCTGTCGAAGACCTCTATCGCACCGGCTTCTCCCCGGCACTCACCTTCTGCCTGCGTCGCGAAGGCAAGATCGTGCTCAACCGCTCCCTGGGCCACGTCAGCGGCAACGGCCCGGAAGACAGCGCCGGCACGCCCAAGGTACTGGCCACGCCGGACACCCCGATCTGCCTGTTCTCCGCCTCCAAAGTCATCACCGCCATGCTGGTGCACCTGCTGGACGAGCGCGGCGAGATAGACCTGCTGGACCCCATCAGCCACTACATTCCGGAATACGGCGTCAACGGCAAGCGCAATGCCACCATCCACCAGTTGCTGGCCCATCGCGGTGGCATTCCCAGCATCAGCGCCGACTTCGACCCGGAACTGCTCTACGACGTGGACGCCATCGTGGCCGAGCTCTGCAAAGCCCGTCCGGTCTCGCCCTCCGGGCATCGTGTCGCCTATCACGCCCTCACCGCCGGCTATATCTTCGGCGAGCTGATCGAGCGTGTGACCGGCATGAGCGTGCGCGAGTTCCTGCGCGAGACCATCGTCGAGCCCATGGGCATGCGCTATTTCAACTACGGCCTGCCCGAGCAGGACCGCGACAAGGCCGCCGTGAACTACAGCACCGGCTTCAAGCCCGTGGGGCCCGTCAACATGTACATCAAGCATGTGCTGGGCGGCGATCTGGACCTGGCCGTGCGCATGACCAACGACCCGCGTTTCATGGACACCATCTGCCCGGCCGGCAACATCTACGCCACGGCCGAAGAAGCCAGCCGCTTCTTCCAGATGCTGCTGGATGGCGGCCGCTACCAAGACAAACAGATATTCCAGCCCATGACGATCAAGCGCGCCGTGCTGGAATGCGGCCGCCCCGAGATCGACCGTACCCTGCTCCTGCCCATGCGCTACTCCATGGGCCTGATGCTGGGCAACAGCCCCGTCGGCCTCTTCGGCCCCATGACCCGGCGCGCCTACGGCCACCTCGGCCTCTCCAACATCTTCTGCTGGGCCGATCCGGAGCGGAATACATCAATCGCACTCCTGACCACTGGAAAAGCCCTGCTGGGCCCCCATCTACCAGCATTAGGCAAGCTGCTCGCCGCCACCTCCTTCCAGTGCCCGGCCAAGCCGATAGAGCGGGCTGCCTGGCAGGTGGCATGAATGATGCGTACCTGTCAGACAGGAACAGCCCACCCCGCAGGCGGGCTGTTCGAAGGCAAGCACCAAGCGACAAATGACCTTAACGGCCAATCGCGATACCCCGGCATAACCGGTATGATCGGCCAGTGCCACTAACCGAGGACCGCACACACATGACGACCGCTACCGAGCGAGCGCCAATCAACTGGGTCGCAGCCATCGTGCTGACGGCCACCCCGATCGCTGCCGCCATCATCATCCCGTGGTATGCCTTCAACTTCGATTTCAGCACGGCCGCCTGGGTGTCCTTCATCACCCTGCTGTGGTTCAACGGCCTGTCCATCACCGGCGGCTACCACCGTCTCTGGGCACACCGCGCCTACGAGGCCCACTGGTCCCTGAAGATTTTCTACATACTCTTCGGCGCCATGGCGATCCAGAACAGCATCCTGATCTGGGCCTCCAGCCACCGTACCCACCACCGCCACGTGGACAAGGTCGACAGCGATCCCTACTCCATCAATCGCGGCTTCTGGTTTGCCCATATCGGCTGGATGCTGCGCAAGTACCAGTCCGGCGAGCCCAATTTCAGCAACGCCAACGACCTGCTCAACGACAAGCTCGTGATGTTCCAGCACAAGTACTACGTGCCCATCGTGCTGGTCATGAACCTCGGCCTGCCACTGGCTCTGGGCTGGATGCTGGGCGACCTCTGGGGCGTGTTCCTGCTCGGCGGCCTGCTCCGTCTGGTGGTGAGCCACCATGTCACCTTCTTCATCAACTCGCTTTGCCACATGTGGGGCAGCCGCCCTTACACCGACGAGAACACGGCCCGCGACAACCCCGTGCTGGCTCTGGTCACCTACGGCGAGGGCTACCACAACTACCACCACATCTTTCAGTACGACTACCGCAACGGCGTGAAGTGGTGGCAGTTCGACCCGACCAAGTGGCTGATCCTTTCCCTGTCCTGGGTGGGTATCACCAAGAACCTGAAGCGCTGCTCCGAGTTCGCCATCCAGAAGGCACAGCTCACCATGCAGTTCAAGCGCGCCGAGCAGCAGATCGCCAAGCGCCAGGCCCGCAAGGCCGACGTGGAAGCCATCAAGGCCCGCATGGCGCACGAGTACGAAGTCTTCTCCGCCGCCATGCAGGAATGGGCCAAGGTGAAAGAAGAGTGGTATGCCGAGAAGAAGGCAGAACTGCAGCAGAAATGGGCCGATGCCCACTTCCGCGACCGCTTCAAGGAAATCGAGTTCCGCCTCAAGATGCAGCGCAAGCGCCTGCGTCAACTGCTGGCACAAACCGCTTCGGCGTAAACGCTACACAGGTTTGAGCAACAGGAAAAAGGGCCGCATGCGGCCCTTTTTCATTCACCCCGTCACGATGAAACCATGGCCGACCTCAACAACCTCAACTTCGACAACAGCTTCTCGCGCCTGCCCGGCACCCTCTTCTCTCAGACGGCACCAACAGGCTTCGCCAGACCCCACCTAGTGAGCTTCAACCCGGAAGTTGCCGCCCTGCTTGATCTGGCGCCGGAAGCAAGCCAGGAGCAAGCCTTTGCCGACTACTTCGGCGGCAAGCGCCTGCTACCGGGCAGCGAACCACTGGCCATGAAGTACACCGGCCACCAGTTCGGCGTGTACAACCCGGAGTTGGGCGACGGCCGCGGCCTGCTGCTGGGAGAAGTCGTCAACACCCGGGGCGAGCGCTGGGACTTGCATCTCAAAGGCGCGGGCACAACGCCCTATTCCCGCTTTGGCGACGGGCGTGCCGTGCTGCGCTCCTGCATCCGCGAATACTTGGGTGGCGAGGCCATGCACGGACTGGGCATTCCCACCACACGCGCACTGTGCATCATCGGCTCCGACGAAGCCGTGCAACGCGAAACACGGGAGACCGGCGCCATGCTGCTGCGCGTGGCTGACAGCCACATCCGCTTCGGGCATTTTGAGTGGCTCTACCACAGCGGGCAGCCCGAACTGCTGAAGCAGTTAGCCGACTATGTGATCAAGCGCCATTTCCCCGAGCAGGCAGTAAGCGCCCAACCCTACACCGCTTTCTTTGCGGAAGTGGTCCGGCGCACTGCCCTCTTGATGGCGGAATGGCAGTTGGCAGGCTTTGCGCACGGCGTCATGAACACCGACAACTTCTCCATCACCGGCGCCACTTTTGACTATGGCCCTTACGGCTTTCTGGATGCCTACCAGCCCGGCTTCATCTGCAACCACTCCGATCACAACGGCCGCTATGCCTGGAATCAGCAGCCCTCCATCGGCCTCTGGAACCTGAATGCGCTAGCTCACGCCCTTTCCGGCCTGATCGAAAAAGACGCTCTTGTCAGTACGCTGCAAGGCTATGAATCCATCCTGGTCGGCCATTATGCCGATGGCATGCGCCGGAAACTCGGGCTGAACGAAAGCCGCCCGGAAGATCGTGAACTCAGCGTACAGTTCCTTGACCTGCTGATGAAAAACAGCGCCGACTACACCCGCAGTTTCCGGGCACTCTCCAGCATCAGCGGGGATGACAGCCGGCCGGCACTGCGTGACGACTTTGTGGACAGAGAAGCCTTCGATGCCTGGCTGGCACGCTATCAGGCAAGACTGGCTGCAGAAGGCAGCCAGGATGCCGAGCGTATGGCTCGCATGCAGGCTGCCAATCCCAAGTACATTCTGCGCAACTATCTCGCGCAGATCGCGATAGAAAAGGCAGAAGCCGGGGATTACAGCGAGATAGAGAAGTTGCGCCTGCTGCTACAGCGCCCTTTCGACGAGCAGCCGGAGCACGAGAACTATGCCGCACTGCCGCCTGATTGGGGAAAGCACCTGGAAATCAGTTGCTCGTCCTGAGTTAGATGAATACGGTCCAGCAGACAAGGTTTGTCAGACGTGTTTGCCTCCCTTATTAGTCGGCCTTTACCTGAGCCAGCCCGAGCATAATCAAGGGCTTGGGGAAGCTTCAACCGGGATATATGTCAGAAGTGACGCCTTCAAATACGTCTCTTTTGAAACCCAATAATAAGTTATGGGAGACAGAGAAATGAGCCAAAGTGGTATTTTGCTTCCCGCCATGGCACTTGTTGGCTGGACGCTTTGTGTCCTGCTCTTAATGCCATATCAGCGCCTCAAAGCCGTATTTGCGGGGCACATAACACCGAATGACTTCAAGCTAGGAGAGTCGCCTCGCGTTCCACCTGTCGTTAGTATCCCTAATCGTAATTTCATGAACCTTCTAGAAGCTCCGGTACTCTTCTACTTCGTCATTATCGTCGCCTTCATTACACAAAATGTTGATCCTGTGGTTATCGCTCTTGCATGGTCATATTTCGGTCTGCGTGTGCTTCACAGCTTGGTGCACCTTACTTACAACAAGGTAATGCACAGAATGCCGGTATTTGCAGCGAGCAATGGTGTTCTAGCAGTCATCTGGATCAAGCTATTCATTGAACTTTCCAAGTAAATTTCTTACTAGCGCATAACAAGCGACTGTGATCGTCAAGCGGGATTTTGAGCATATTTCTCATCCCAGCCCAACCTACGACTGACCGCCTCCATTCTCCCGAAAAATATCGAGAGAACGGAGGTAAGGCCGCATCAGTCCTTGGTCACCAACATCGTCTGGAAATACTCACAGAACTGCTGCAACTGCTCGCCTTCCAGTGACGGCACCAAGTGGCGGATGGCACTCTGCGATCCCTTGCGTATCGCCGCGCCACCAACATCCGCCACCTTGCGGCCTATGAAACCCAGCTTGATGGACTTCATGGAGTCCTCATAGAAAGACTGATGCGCCATCTCCGAGAAACGCTCCATGCAGGGCAACAACTCGGCATTCACCTTTTCACCCTGCGTCCCCTTCTCCAGCACAGCCGAGAACCTGGCACGGAAATCATCAGGAATGGGGAAGGAGATGTAATCCACTTCACGGCCATCCTTGTCGAGCGTGAGACGGTGTTCCCGCATGTAAGCCGCCAGCGGACGCAGCTCGTCGTTGCTCATCTTGCCCAGCACCTGCTTGATCAGGCCATGGACCGTGCTCTTGATCACGCCAGCGAACTGCTGCAGTACCTTGGCACCTGTATCATTGGCATCTGCCGAGCGCACGATGTTCAACAGTAAGGCATCGACGATCTCGTCCGTGAAAAGCTGGGCTACCTGGACAAACAGCTTGCCCTGAGGCTCACGCACCCCTTTTTCGAAGTTTTCCATCAGTGTCAGGCTGGACGTGCTCAGGGCATCGGAGGCGGGGAAAGCAAAGTAGCTGCTCATGAAAAAATCCTGAATGATCGGTCACGAAGCCCGAGATGATTGAGGGATGAGGGCTGAATGTAAATAGCCGCAGGGACCACTTGATGGCCCCTGCGGCTATTTTGGGTAAACCCGGGGAAAAAGCCCGGTCAGAGCGTAACGAACAACGAGCGGTAATAGCCTGCAAACACCGCCAAGTCCTTCTGGCCCAGTTGCGGAATCAGCTTGCTGATGGCGACCTGTATACCCTTGTGGATGGTGCTGCGGCCAAGGTCGGATGCCTTGCGCTTGATGAATCCCAGATCCATGGGCGCAACAAAGTCGTCATAGAAACGCTCCAGCGCCAGATCACCGAAACGCAGCATGGTGGCCTGCAACTCGGCCTTGTGTTCCTTGCCTTGACCAGCATCGATAGCAGCAAAAATCGTACTGAAGCTGGCCGCCAGATCAGCAGGCAACTCGAATCCGTAACGCACCTCGCCATCGACGACCACGCGACGACTCTTCAGATAGGCCGCCATCTTTGCCACTTCGGCGTTGTCATGCTTGCCCAGCATCTGCTTGACCAGAACATGAGCTGTCCCCTTCAGCAGGCCCAGCAGCGTATTGAGGATACCCGCCCCTTCCGCGCCCTCCTGGAACAGGGCAATCAGTTCCTCGACACAGTTCCGAAGGATCTCATCGGTGACCTCAACCGAAACACGGGTGTGCAGTGCATGTTGCGGTGCCGCATTTCCGGCCTCCAGATTCGACAGCAGCTCATCAATTCCTTGCTGGGTGGCGTCTGCCAGCTTGAAGGCAAAATAGGTCGTCATTCGGATAGCCCGTCAGGTTGTGTGGGGCGGCGATTTTTCCGCAGCAGCTGCCTCTTGGCAAGAAAGTTTGGTAACGCTGTCCCGGTTACTGGCGTGCCATACGACATAAGGGTGCCGAGCTTTCGAAATTGCTGCGGAAAGGGTTGATGTCCAGCCCACCACGACGCGTATAGCGGGCATACACCGTCAGTTTTGAAGGGCAGCACCGCCGCTGTATGTCCATGAAAATGCGCTCCACACACTGCTCATGGAAGTCCGCATGGTTGCGGTAGGAAACGAGATAGGCCAAGAGGCCGGCGCGGTCGATCACAGGGCCCTCATACCGCACCAGCACACTGCCCCAGTCCGGCTGGTTCGTGACCGGGCAGTTGCTGCGCAGCAGATGGGAGTGCAGCGTCTCCGTGACCACCTTGCCCTCTGCCTTCAGCGTTGCCGGGCTCAAAGTGAAAGACACTTCCCCAAGAGGAATGGCATCCAGGCAATCACCGGGGAAGTCCTGCACAGCCAGATCAGGGCCAGACAAAAATCGCAGCCGGACCGGAGCACCGGCGACGGCTGACAGGTCCTGCGTCACCCGGTCCAGAAACTGCTGCTCGTCTTCGAAGCGGTGAAAGTTCAGCGAATTGAAATACAGTTTGAGCGACTTGGACTCGATCAGGCTGGGCGAGTCTGCCGGCACACGGATTTCTGCAATGCCCACACGCGGCTTGCCTGCCACATCCAGCCAGGAAACCTCGTAATGCGTCCAGATATCCTCGCCATGGAATGGGAGAGGCTCTCCTTCCTCACCGACACCCGCCAGCACTCGCCCTGCAGCACGTGGAATGGGGAAAAGCAGTTCCGGTGAATACTGCTGCGGATATTCCGTGGCCTGCCCCAGAGGGTTTTCCTGATGTGCCATGCTCATGCCCCCTTACTGACGCAGACCGGTGCCACGCTGCAAGAGGCGCAGCGAGAACAGGAACATGGCAACCGACATCAGGGTGATCATGCCCAGTGACAGCCACACGCTGACATCGCTCACACCCAGCACACCGTAGCGGAAGGCATTCACCATGTAGACGATGGGATTCAGCAGTGACACTCCCTGCCAGAATGACGGCAGGAGATCGATGGAATAGAAAACGCCGCCCAGATAAGTCAGCGGCGTCAACACAAAGGTCGGCACGATAGAGATATCGTCAAAGGACTTGGCGTAGACGGCATTGATGAAACCGCCCAGGGAAAAGAGCACGGCTGTCATGACCACGGTGTACATCATGATGAAGGCATGGTGCAGGTGCAGGCGCGTGAAGAAAAAGGAAACCAGCGTCACGATAAGCCCCACGGCAATACCGCGAGCCACGCCGCCCAGTACATAGCCCACCAGCACCACCCATTCCGGCACGGGCGACACCATGATCTCCTCGATGCTGCGCTGGAACTTGGCACTGTAAAAGCTGGAAACCACATTGGCATACGAGTTGGTGATCACACTCATCATGATGAGGCCAGGCACGATGTACTGCATGTAGTCGAAGCCCCCCATCTGACCGATGCGCGAGCCCACCAGATTGCCGAAAATCACGAAATAGAGACACATGGTGATGGCCGGCGGCAGCAGGGTTTGCACCCAGATGCGCATGAAACGGCGGATTTCCTTGGTGACGATGGTCTGCAGGGCCACCCATTGTTCTTGACGGTTCATGACTACACCCTCGCCTTGTCAGCCGCGCCGGGCTTGTTGAGGTTTTTCTCCACCAGCGACACGAACAGCTCCTCCAGGCGGTTGGACTTGTTGCGCATGCTGAGCACACTCACGCCCTGCTCGTCCAGGCGACAGAAAACCTCATTCAACGACTGCGTCTTTTCCACATCCACTTCCAGCGTCAAGGGACTGGTCAGGCGCAGGGGATAACCCGTCAACTGCGGCAACACGGCCAACGGCTCACGCAGGTCAAGAATGAAGGTCTCCACATGCAGCTTGGCCAACAGCGACTTCATGTCAGTGTTTTCCACGATGCTGCCGTGATCAATGATGGCAATATCGCGACAGAGACTCTCCGCCTCTTCCAGATAGTGGGTCGTCAGGATGATGGTCGTGCCGTCACGGTTGATACCCGTGAGGAACTCCCACATGGAGCGGCGCAGTTCGATATCCACGCCTGCCGTAGGCTCGTCCAGAATGAGCAAGCGCGGATCATGCACCAGCGCACGCGCAATCATGAGGCGCCGCTTCATGCCGCCCGAAAGCTCGCGGGCCGGCCGGTTGCGCTTGTCCCACAACCCCAGTTTCTCCAGGTATTTCTCGGCCTGTTCGTAGGCACGCTTGCGCGGAATGCCGTAGTAGCCCGCCTGTGTACCCAGAATGTCGATGACTTTCTCGAACATGCCGAAGTTGAACTCCTGCGGCACCACTCCTAGCTGCTGCTTGGCCAAAGACAACTGCGTGTCGAGATCGAAGCCAAAAATACTGACCTGACCCGAGGTTTTCTTCACCAGTGAACTGACAATCCCGATAGTGGTGGACTTGCCAGCGCCGTTCGGCCCCAGCAGGGCATAGAAATCACCCTCTTCCACCTCAAGGCTGATGCCACGCAGGGCCTGTACGCCGTTGGGATAAGTCTTGGTCAGGTCGCAAATGCGCAAGGCGGGAGTCATGGAGAGGTCCGGCGAAAAAGGTGGGCAAGAGATGGGGACGGCGGCGGGAATTTCCAGACCGTGTTACTCGGGGTCCGCCAGCAGGCGCGAGAGCGCATGGCGACCCGGCTCGCCACGCCAGACCCAGTGCAGGGTGTGGTCCTGGTCAAACCAGAGCCAGGCACCCTCCATCATCCAGGGCCAGTCATGCTCATGGATCTCGGTACGCGCCATGAGGTGGTAGATGAAGGCGGCCAGGATGGTGTCATGGGTCACGTGCACGGTGAGGCTGCCGGCGGGCCCCTGTGCCGCCTGCAAGTGCCGCAACAGCTTGGATGCACCAGCAGCAGGCGTCAGGATGCCGGGCAACTCTTCGCGTAGGTGGCGGTTGGCAAAGGCCAGGGGACCGAGTTGCAAAAACAGCGGCCCCACCTGATGGATACCGTGCACATAGCAGCCAGGTTCCACCAGCGTCATTGTGGTCTGCACCGGCAGCTCGTGGCCGGCGCCGCGCGCCATGGCCAGGGCCGTATCCACACAGCGCCCGACCGGGCTGGAATGAAAGGCATGCAGCGGCAGGCCGAGGCGCCCGCCCCATTCTTCCGCCAGGGAGATGCCCTCGGCCGTCAGGGGCAGGTCATAACTGGCCACCCCGTTGGGGGCCTCCTCGCGCACCGAGTGCCGGGTCAGCAGGATCAGAGGGCGGTCAGCAGGCAGCAGGTCCAGGCCGGCTTGCTGGGTGGGATGCAGGGATGCCATGGCAGGAGTCAACTTCACGCGATAAATGCCCTTGCAGTCTACACAGCACGGCGCGCTCTGACAGGCCCACCCTCCTCGTGACGGCGACAAATAAAAGCGAGGCCCCGGACAAAACCCCGTTTTGTACAGTACAAAACTGGGCAAATCCCTCCTAACGTTTCGGCACGCGATATCGCCCTGTCCATGACAGACCCCGGACAAATCCTGCTCGAACAGTCCTCTGCCATAACAGCGCCGACCCAGAGGGCGGACAAGACCGGGACAGCGATTTTTTCATCAGCCAGCTGCATCTGATGGCCACGCAGCAACGTACTGAACAAAAGCCGGGGCGAACCAGCGTTCCCGTCACTCAAGGAAACGGATCATGCGCATTGCTGTTGTCGGATCAGGAATTGCCGGACTCAGCGCCGCCTGGCTGCTGTCTGCCCGGCACCAGGTGGTGCTCTATGAGGCAAACGATTATGCCGGTGGCCACAGCAATACCGTGGATGTCACGCTGGATGGCATCACCGCTCCCGTGGACACCGGCTTCCTGGTGCACAACGACCGCACCTACCCCAACCTGCTGCGCCTGTTTGCCCTGCTGGACGTGGAGGTCCACCCCAGTGAAATGACCTTCGCCGTGAGCCTGGAAGGTGCCAACGTGGAATGGGCTGGCGCCAGTCTGGCCACCCTGTTCGCGCAGGGCCGCAACCTCTTACGGCCAGCCTTCTGGCGCATGGTGGGTGACATCCTGCGTTTCAACCGGGAGTCGCACTACCTGCTGCTCAAGGCCCGGGACAACCGCCAGACCCTGGGCGAGCTGCTGGTGACGGAACGCTATAGCGCCGAATTCCGTGACTGGTATCTCTACCCCATGGGCGCGGCCATCTGGTCCAGCCCCGTGCAGCGCATGGCAGCCTTTCCCGCCGAAACCTTCCTGCAGTTCTGCCTCAACCACGGCCTGCTGCAGATCTTCGACCGACCGCAGTGGAAAACCGTGCAGGGGGGGGCACGCAGCTATGTGCAGGCCATGCTGCGCTCCCTGCAGGATGTGCGCCTATCCACCCCGGTACAAGCTGTGACCCGCGACACCAGCCAGGTCGTGGTCACAAGCGCGCAGGGCAGCGAAGGCTTCGACCGGGTGATACTGGCCTGCCACAGCGACCAGGCCCTGGACCTGTTGCAGGACGCCCTCCCGCAAGAAGCAGCCGTGCTTGGGGCGGTAAGCTACCAACCCAACACCGCCTGGCTGCATACCGACAGCCGCCTGATGCCCCGGCGGCGGCGTACCTGGTCGGCGTGGAATTATTACAGCCACGGCGCGGCCGGCCAGGAGCAGCCGGTGGCCGTCACCTACTGGCTCAATCGCCTGCAGGCCCTGCCCTTCCGGCAGGACGTATTTGTCACACTGAACCCGCCCCAGCCGCCGGCAGCGGACCGCACCCTGCGCAAGATCGCCTACGCCCATCCCCTGCTGGACCAGGCCGCCTATACCGCGCAGCAGCAGTTGCCACTGGTACAGGGACTGGATCGTGTCTATTTCTGCGGCGCCTGGGCCGGCTACGGCTTCCACGAAGACGGCCTCAAGGCCGGCATGCGCGTCGCGCAGCTGCTGGGCGCGCACCTGCCCTGGGGAGACTGGCATGTCTGAGCCCTGGCTCTTCCGGGGCAAGGTCGGGCACCGGCGCTGGCAGCCGCGCCAGCATGGCTTTGGCTACCCGGCCCTCTTCCTCTGCTTTCCGCTGGATGCCAAGGCAAAGCTGCGCACGCGCCTCTTCTCCGTGAACCGCGGCAACCTCTTCAGCTTCCATGACACCGACCATGGCGACGGCAGCGACAGCGAGGCCTGGGCCCGCGGCCTGCTCGCCCGCGAGGGCCTGTCCAGCATCGACGGCCGCATCTGGCTGCACACCATGCCGCGCATGTTCGGTTTCGTCTTCAACCCGGTCAGCTTCTGGTACTGCCACGACCGGGCAGGCGCGCTGCGGGCCGTAATCTGCGAAGTGAACAACACCTTTGGCGAACGCCACTGCTACCTGTTGACCGCCCCCGACGGCGGCATCATCGGCAACGACCAGGAAATGCGGGCAGGCAAGGCCTTCCATGTCTCCCCCTTCTTCCCCGTGCAGGGGGAATACCGCTTCCGCTTCCTTCAGGACGGCGACGGCGGGCGCCATGTCGCCATCGACTATTACGAAAGCGGCAGCCTGCTGCTGGAAACGGCTCTCTCGGGCCAGCCCCTGCCCCTGCGCGACCGGACCCTGCTGCACCTGCTGTTTTCCCTGGGCTGGTCAACCCTGCTGGTGGTGCTGCGCATCCACTGGCAGGCCCTGCTGCTCTGGCGCAAGGGTGCCCTCTTTCACCGCAAGCCACTGCCACCGTCCAAGGAGATATCCCGATGAGCAGCAGCCTCAGCAGCACCCCTGCCCGCACCCGGAACGTGCCCGCCACTGGCATGGCCTTCCTCGGGCTGCTGGAAAACATACAGGCAGGCAGCCTGGCGCTCACCACGCCGGATGGCGGAACGCTGCACTATGCTGCCGCACAGGGCGGCCCCCAGGCCGCACTCACCCTCAACGACTGGTCGGCCTGCGGCAGCATCCTGCGCAGCGGTGACATCGGCGTCGCGGAAGCCTACCGCGACCAGAAGATCGACACGCCAGACCTGCTCTCGCTGCTCCTGCTGGCCCTGGCCAACCAGGACACGCTGGAAGAAACCCTCCACGGCAACTTCTGGGGCACGCTGCTCTACCGCCTGCGCCACCTCCTGAACCGCAACACCCGCGCCGGCAGCCGCAAGAACATCCACGCCCATTACGACATCGGCAACGATTTCTACCGGCTGTGGCTGGACCCTTCCATGACCTATTCCTCGGCCCTGTTCACGCGTGACGACATGAGCCTGGCCGAAGCACAGGAGGCCAAGTACGACCGGCTGCTGGACAGGCTGGAGCTGCACCCGGGCGACCATCTGCTGGAAATTGGCTGCGGCTGGGGCGGACTCGCGGAACGGGCTGCTGCGCGTGGCTGCCTTGTCACCGGCATCTCCCTGTCACGCGAACAGCTGGCCTGGGCCACTGCCCGCGTGCAAGGCACGCCCGCCGCCGGGCGCACGCAATTCCGCCTGCAGGACTACCGCGACCTGGACGGGCAGTACGACGCCATCGTGTCCATCGAAATGTTCGAGGCCGTGGGCCAGGCCTACTGGCCCGGCTACTTCCAGCGCATCCACCAGTGCCTGAAGCCGGGCGGCCGCGCTGCCGTGCAGACCATCACGATTGCCGACGAGCGCTTTGACGACTACCGCCGCGGCACGGACTTCATCCAGCAGTACATCTTTCCCGGCGGCATGCTGCCCTCGCCATCGGCCTTCCACCAGCAGGCCAAGGCAGCAGGCCTGCAGCAGGACGATGTCCACGATTTCGGCCTGGACTATGCGCGCACGCTGCGCCTGTGGCGCGAGAACTTCGAAAACCAGCTTCCCGGCATCCGTGCCCAGGGCTTCGACGAGGCCTTCATCCGCCTCTGGCGTTTCTATCTCTGCTACTGCGAGGCCGGCTTCCTGACCGGACGCACCAGCGTCTGCCAGGCCCTGCTCCGCAAACCGGCGCCCCGGCCATGAGCCTCAATCCCCGCATCCGCGACTGGCGCGGACGCCGTGTCTGGGTGGTGGGAGCGAGCTCCGGTATCGGGGCCGCGCTGGCGCAGGCCCTGTTGGCGGCGGGTGCCCGTGTCGCACTCAGCGCCCGGCGCACTGATCTCTTGGCGAGGGTCGCAGGCACAGCGCCGAATGCCCGGGTGCTGCCGCTGGATGTCACCGACAACGCGCAATGGCAGGCCTCACTGTCGGACCTCGTGGCCATCTGGGGTGGCATCGACCAGCTTGTCATCTGCGCCGCCGACTACCATCCGGTGCGTGCCTGGACACTGGATGCGGCGGACCTGCGCCGCAGCATCGACATCAACCTGACCGCCGCCATGACCGGGGTCTCACTGGTACTGCCCGACATGCTCGCGCGCGGCCAAGGCGCCATCAGCGTGGTCGCCAGTGTGGCCGGCCTTACCGGCCTGCCGCAGGCGCTGGTGTACGGCCCAACCAAGGCCGGCCTCATCAATTTTGCCGAATCTCTCTATCTGGACGTGAAACCGCACGGACTTGCCGTGCACCTGATCAACCCGGGGTTTGTCGACACGGCACTCACGCGGCAGAATGACTTCCCCATGCCCGCCCTGCTCACGCCGGGGCAAGCCGCCTCGGCCATCCTGGCCGGCATGAGTGCCGGCGAGTTCGACATTCATTTCCCGAAACGCTTCACTCGCTGGCTGCGCCTGCTGCGGTGCCTGCCCTACGGTCTGCGTTTCCGCATTCTTGCCAAGGTAGTCCCAGCCAAATGAATCCGGATACCGCCTCCATGTCTCCCGCGCTGGAAAAGCTGCTCGACTGGTACGCCACGCTGCAGCCGGACTCCCTGACAGAAATCCGCACCCTCTATACCGAGGACGCCTATTTCAAGGACCCCTTCAACGAGTTCCGCTCGCGCGAGCGCATCGAGGCTGTCTTCCGGCACATGTTTGCCACGCTGGCCGACCCTCGCTTCATGATCAAGGGCCATGTCGGCAACGGCCCCGAGAGTGTGGTCCTGTGGCGCATGACCTTCCTGCTGCGCGGCAAACCCTTCGCCATCGACGGTTGCAGCCATCTGCTGTTCACCCCGGACGGCCGCGTGTGTTCGCACCGCGACTACTGGGATGCGGCCGAGGAACTGTACGAAAAACTGCCGGTGCTGGGCTGGTTCATGCGACAGCTCAGGCGTCGCCTGCAAACGCCCTGAGCCCCGGACAAGGAATGACATGAACATGCAAGGCAATCCCGTTCCATGAACACAGACCACCGCGCGACGGGCTCCCCTCCTGCCGGGGAAGTCATGTTGCCCATACAGGCCGTGGAACGGGAGACCGGCGTCTCCAAGGAACTGTTGCGCATGTGGGAACGCCGCTACGGCTTCCCGCAGCCCCTGCGTGATATTCATGGCGACCGCCTCTACCCCCCGGCTCAGGTCAGCAAGCTCGGCCTGCTGCGCCGCCTGATCGACAACGGCTTCCGGCCCGGCAAGATAATCCGGCTTGAGATCAGCGAACTGGAAGGCCTGCTGCGCAGCAAGTACCTCATGTCCATGGAGCCCGCCCCCGAACTGGAGCGGGAACTGCTGGCGGCACTCAAAAGCCGCGAGGCCCACCAGGTGCGTGAATACCTCTCGCACCAGCTCGTCGGCATGGGCCTGCAGTCCTTCATCCTGACCTTCCTGCAACATGCCAATCCGCTGGTGGGCGATGCCTGGATGCGCAGCCTGATCGAGGTACACGAGGAACACCTCTACACCGAGCAGGTGCAGGCGCTCATCCGCAGCGCGATCGGCAACCTGCGCGCCGGCACGCAGGCCCCCCGCGTGATGCTGGCCACGCCTCCGGACGAAAGCCACAGCCTCGGCATGCTCATGGTGGAGGCCCTGCTGCGTCTGGATTATGTGGACGCAGTCAGCTTCGGCACACATATGCCGGTGCGCGATCTGGTCATGGCGGCGCAGAAGCACCAGATGGACATCATCGGCCTCTCTTTCAGCGCCTCCTACGCATCCAGCAAGGCCGTGGAATTCCTGGAGGAACTGCGCTTCCGCCTGCCCCCTTCAGTGGGCATCTGGGCCGGCGGCAGCGCCCTGCACTCCAGCCGCCGCCAGATGGAAGGCATCGAATGCTTCCACGATCTCGACAGCCTGCGCCTGGGCGTGCAGGCCTGGCGGGTCCGACACAAGAAAGGTTCGCCATGAAACGACATCTGGTCTGGCTGCGCGCCGACCTGCGGCATCTGGACAATACGGCCCTGCTGGCCGCCTGCGACGACAAGACAGCACAGGTTGCCTGTGTCTATGCCGTCACTCCCGGACAATGGCAGGCGCACGATGTTGCCGGTGTCCGCATCGATTTCGAATTGCGCACGCTGCAAAGCCTGCAACGGTCACTCCATGCACTCGACATTCCGTTGCTGGTCATCAAGGCTGCGGATTTCCGCCAGCTTCCCCGTGTACTTTCCGACCTTGTACAGACGCATGGCATACAGGCCGTCTTTGCCAACCGACAGTACGAGGTCAACGAACAGGCACGTGATCTTGCCGTTGCAGCGGAACTGGCCAGGACCGGCACGGCATTTCATCTTTTCCACGACCAGTGTGCCATTCCGCCCGCCTCCATCCTCAAACAGGACGGCAGCCCCTATGTTGTCTTCACGCCCTTCAAGCGCGCATGGCTGGAGCGGCTGGCAACAGGCAACCGTCATCCACAAGCGGCGCCCTCCAAAAGACCGGGGCGCTTTGCAGAAAGCTCTGAAGTACCACAGCAGGTCCGGGGACATGCTTCTCACATGGCGCCAGAAACCGCGCTGGCATGGTGGCCTGCCGGTGAAGAGGCAGCACTCGAACGACTTGCCGGCTTTTCCGGAAAGCCACTGGCCGAGTACCAGCAACAACGGGATTTCCCGGCAAAGGACGGTGTCAGCCAGCTTTCACCTTACTTGGCGGTAGGTGCCCTGTCGGCACGGCAATGCCTGAATGCCGCACTCAACCACCGTAGACGGCATGGCGACACAGCCGGCAGCGCCCAGTGGATTGCCGAAATCGGCTGGCGCGACTTCTACAAGCACGTGCTGGTGTCCTGGCCCCATGTCTGTCGTGGGCATGCCTTTCACCGCGAAACCGATGCCCTGCCCTGGCGACACGATGAGGAAATTTTTCAGCGCTGGTGTGAAGGCCGCACCGGTTTTCCGCTGGTGGACGCCGCCATGCGGCAACTGCGGCAGACCGGCTGGATGCACAATCGCCTGCGCATGGTGGTCGCCATGTTCCTTACCAAGGATCTCTTCATCGACTGGCGCTGGGGCGAGCGCTTCTTCATGCAGCATCTTGTCGACGGTGATTTCTCTGCCAACAACGGCGGCTGGCAATGGTCGGCTTCCACCGGCAATGACGCCGTCCCGTATTTCCGGATATTCAATCCCGTATCTCAGAGCCGGAAGTTCGATCCGGACGGCCATTTCATTCGTGAATACGTGCCTGAATTGCGACACCTGAGCTCGCGGGACATCCACGAGCCCCTTTCAGGAAATACGCCCTCATTGTTTCTCGATTACCCGCCGCCCATGGTCGATCACGCGGCAGCACGCCTGCAAACCCTGGCGCACTTCAAGGCAATGCGCGCACTTTCTTCCTGAGACCGCTGTCTTTTCCCATGAAAAAGCCGCCCGAAGGCGGCTTTTTCATGGGGCTTTCATCAACGGCCTGTCAGGCATTCAACTCCCTGAAAAGCGCCACATATTCCTCGGTGAGCTTGTGCTTGGGTGCCAGATGCACCAGTGGCAATGCCCTTTCATGGGATTCCTTCATGATCACCGACGAAGAAAGGTGAGAGTTCAGAATGGGCAACCCTTCGGCCCGCAATTCCTCCACCAGCTTGGTCGGCAGGCTGGCACGCGGCTGGAACTGGTTGACGATGATGCCCTCCACTTCCAGCTCATCGTTGTGATCGGCGCGTGCCTCGCCCACGTTCTCCAGCAGCGTATAGAGTGCGCGGCGGGAAAAGGCATCGCAGTCAAACGGAATCAGGCAGCGCTGTGCCGCGATCAGGGCGGAGAGCGTGTAGAAATTGAAGGCCGGCGGCGTATCGATATAGATGGCATCGTAGCTGCTGCTCAGGGATTTAAGCGCGGATGCCAGCTTGAATATCTTGTGCTTGCTCTCCAGCAGATGCTCGATCTCACCCAGTTCCGGGTTGGAAGGAATGACATGAAGACGCTCGTGGGGTGTCTTGTGTATGTATTCAGAAATCGGCTTTTCCTTGAGGCTGAAGGAAAGCGTCTGCGCAAAAAACTGGCCGATATTGGGCGAGAGTTCGGTCTTGTCGCGGGAGAACTCGGCGGCCTCGCCCAGCAAGTACTGGGTAGCATTGCATTGCGGGTCCAGGTCCACCACCAGGGTCCGCTTGCCCTCGGCAGCACTGATGGCGGCAAGGTTCACCGTGATGCTGGATTTTCCGACTCCGCCTTTCTGGTTGAAGATCACGCGACGCATTACTCGCTCCTTGTATCTGCCCGCCTGCAAAGGCCGGATGCATGTGATGCTGGATGAAAGAAGGCCGGATTGTAACGGCAGCCTGTGACAATCGGAAACGACACCGCGCCGCTCTCGCAGCCTCGCAAGGTCACTCCTGACGGTCAGCCGGCTTTAAACATGCCCGTCAGTGGAAAAACCAGTAGGCGACCACAATCGCCGTCACCACGCTGACCAGGTCGGCAAAAAGCCCGCAGGCCAGTGCATGCCGCTCGAAGCGGATTCCCACCGAGCCGAAATAGACAGCCAGCACATAGAAGGTGGTTTCCGAAGAGCCCTGGATGATGGCCGCCACATAGGCGGGGAAAGAGTCCACGCCATAGTGCTGGAAGGTCTCCAGCATCATGGCGCGTGCCCCGGAGCCGGAAAGTGACTTCATGAAAGCCGTGGTCAGCGCCGGCACAAAGTCGGTATTCATTCCCAGGCTGCCAAAACCCCAGGCCAGCGTCTGCAGCAGCCCCTCCAGTGCTCCGCTGGCGCGGAAGACGGAAATCGCAACCAGCATGGCGACCAGAAAGGGAATGATGCTGATGGCAACGTCAAAGCCCTGCTTGGCGCCATCAATGAAGGCATCGTAGACATTGATGCCGCGCCGCCATCCGGCAAGCAGGAACAGCACGATGACGGCCAGCAGAAGGCAGTTGCCCACCATGGCCGAGCGTACACCCAGCATTTCAGGAGGTGCCGTGATGACGGCTGCCACCATCAACCCCATGAACAGGGCAAGGCCGGCGGCATAGGCCAACACGACACGGTCCCATATTTTCAGTTTCTGTAGCCAGGCCGTCAGCAAGAGGCCGCCCAGCGTGCCGCTGGCACTGGACACCAGGATGGGCACGAAAACGCTGGCCGGGTCCGGGGCACCAAACTGGGCGCGATAGAGGAAGACCGTCACCGGAATCAGGGTCACGGAAGCCGTGTTGAGTACCAGAAAGAGGATCTGTGCATCCGTCGCCGTGTCCGGCCGGGTATTGAGAGTCTGGAGGTCGCGCATGGCCTTGAGGCCCAGCGGCGTGGCGGCGTTGTCCAGCCCCAGCATGTTGGCGGCCAGATTCATGGTGACAGAACCGATGGCGGGATGGCCGGCCGGCACCTCGGGCATGAGGCGGCGGAACAGCGGGGTCAGCATCCAGGCCATCTTCTCGATAAGCCCGGCCCGCTCGGCCACCTGGAACAGGCCCAGCCAGAGGCAAAGCAAGCCCACAAGGCCAATCGCGATTTCCACCGCCATCTTTGCCGCCTGGAAGCTGGCGCCGACCACAGCGGCAAAGATTTCCGGCTGGCCGCCCAGCGTGGCCTGTACCAGGCAGACCAGGAAGGCAATGAGGAAAAAACCCAGCCATATCCGGTTCAGCATGCCCCGCTCCCAATGGATGCCTGATCACGACATCAGGCGCGCAAGTGAAGCGGATTCGTGGCAATGACTCAAGACTGGGCCTAGGATGAAAAAACCATCCCTCGGGAGCAGGCCATATGAGCTTTCGTATCGGTATCAACGGCTTTGGCCGTATTGGCAGACTGGTCGCCCGCCAGATCGCTGCCAGCCACCCTGTGCTCCGTATCAGCCATATCAATGATCCTGCACTGGCCCCTGCACAGGCAGCCCACCTGCTGGCCTTTGACAGCGTCCACGGGCGTTGGGAACACAGAGCCAGAGTCACTGATAACCGGCTCGACCTAAATGGTCATACCTGTGGATTCAGCCGAGAAAAGGAGACCGCTGCAGTGGGTTGGCAGGACAAGGCCGACCTGGTCATCGACTGCACGGGGCGCCTGAAAAATGCCGAGGAGGTCAACCAAGCACTGGCCGCCAGCATGCCAAGACTACTGGTTTCACAACCCGTCGATGGCATCCCCAATATTGTTCTTGGAGTGAATGATGCCTCCGTCATCCTGGCCGACGCGCAAGCTGTCTGTGCCGCCTCATGCACCACCAATTGCCTGGCTCCCGTGGTCAGTGTGCTGCACCAGAATTTCGGTGTGACCGGCGGCTTTGTCACCACCATCCATGGTCTGACCAATGATCAGGCGCTACTGGACCAGGCACACTCGGATTGGCGTCGTGGCCGGGCTGCCAATGAATCCCTGATTCCCACCAGTTCCGGCTTTGCCAGCGCCATCGGGCGAGTGCTGCCGGAGTTGGCGGGCCGCCTTGAGGGTTATGCCGTCCGGGCACCGGTGGTCAATGCCTCGCTGATCGACGCCTGCCTGCAACTTGGAAAGGCGACCAATCGGGAGGAGGTCAATGCGGTACTGGCCGCAGCAGCAGCCGGGCCCCTGCGCAATATCCTGGCCGTGGAGCATCGCCAGTTGGTGTCCGCCGATTATCGTGGAGACACACATTCCGCCACGGTGGATGCCGCTCTCACCCAGGTTCAGGGAGGACATCTGCTCAAGGTAGTGGCCTGGTATGACAACGAAACCGGCTACAGCCACCGCCTAGTCGAACTTGCCGCAAGGCTGCTCACTTCCTGATCAACTTCATGTTGCTTCGAGAAAAACTCTGTCCACATTTTCTGTGGATAACTCTGTGTACAGGGTGCCCCGCCAAGGCTGAAAGCCCCGTGTGTGCTGCCTTCGCAACAATTTGGCGCTTTTTTCGTCACAATAATAAATACCAATAAAATCATTGGGTTAATTTTTATACAGCGGCTTTCCCGATGTTTTGGCCTGCTTTTTTGTCAAGCGTTCATTGAAATTTAACGCTTGTCCGACAACGTGTATAACCCTGTCCGTGGAACACACTTAGCGACTTTCGATGACACAACTTAAAGTAACTTCTTAAGACCCGGGACGGGACCCGCATACTCCTGTTTTTGCCCCTAGCCTGTTTTCATTCAGCTCGGCCATGTCAATCCCCTGTCCTCATTTCACTGTCACAAACTCATGACCATGTTCCACAGTTTTTTCTTCATGGAGGCTCTTGCATTCCATATGACCCATAGGTCAAATTAGAGCATATACTCTAACATCTCCCAGCAATGCAGCCATCGTCAGGAGCTTCCCGTGACAGCGCCCACCACCTCTGCCAAGACCATTCCCCAGGATGCCGCCGGCCTGCCAGTGGTTGGCTATCTCTTTGAGTTCATGAAGGACACGCGAGCATTGGTGGAGAAACTGGAGCAGCGCCATGGCTCCATCCTCCAGACCTATGTGCTGGGAACCAATGTAGTGATCATGCTGGGTCCGGAGGCCAACCAGTTTGTCCTGCAGGACAGGGAAAGCAACTTTTCCAGTCACGGCGGCTGGGACCCGTACATAGGCAAGGTATTCCCGGGCGCCATCATGTCCATGGACGATCCGGCGCATCGCTTCCAGCGCCGCATCATGCAACAGGCCTTCAAGAAGCCTGCACTCACCGCCTACATCGCTGCCATGAACCCGCGCATAGAAGCAGGTCTGACCAATTGGCAGCCACAGGGAAAGTTCTCGGTCTTCGCCCACATCAAGCAACTCACCCTTGATCTGGCCACCGGGGTTTTCATGGGAGAATCGCTAGGGCCAGAAGCTGACCAGGTAAACAAATCCTTCATTGATACCGTAGAGGCCTCCCTCGCCTACATCCGCTATCCCATACCGCCCTTCAAGATGTGGAAAGGCATGAAGGGTCGCGCCTTTCTGGAAGACTATTTCACCGAGTTGCTGCCCCGGAAAAGACGCCAGGAAACCCCTGACTTCTTCAGCCAGTTCTGTCACGCCACAGACGAGGATGGCGGCCGCTTCAGTGACAAGGAGGTCATAGACCACATGATCTTCCTGATGATGGCAGCCCATGACACCACCACCTCAACACTGACCACCGTCTTCTATGCGCTAGCCAAGCACCCGGAATGGCAGGATCGGCTGCGTACTGCCAGCCTGCGCATGGGCAAGAAGCATCTGGAGTTTGAAGATCTGGAAAAAATGGAGGAGGTCGAGTGGGTCATGAAGGAGGCCTTGCGCCGCTACCCACCCCTGACCTCCATGCCCCGTCTGGTGGCCAAGGATTGCGAGTTCAACGGCTACCAACTGCGCAAGGGCACCATGGTCGGGGTCTACCCCATTCATACCCACCACATGCCGTCACTGTGGAAGCAGCCAGACGTTTTTGACCCGGAGCGTTTCTCACCAGAGCGTGCCGAGCACAAGAAGCACATGTTCCAGTGGATACCCTTCGGCGGTGGTGCCCATATGTGCCTGGGACAGCATTTTGCCAACCTTCAGGTCAAGGCCATCCTGCATCATGTACTGCAGCGCTACCGCTGGGAGGTGCCCCAGGGCTATGAAATGCCTTATCAACTGGTGCCGATTGCCCGGCCGAAGGACGGGCTGCCAGTACGATTACACCGACTGTAAGCCATGCTTATCTGGCCTCGCCAAGGCGTGGGTACAAAAGACACTCCGGCTGCTCTTCGTCCAGGTCAAGCCGGCAGGCAATTCCCTGCCGGCGCATGACGCGGTGGTATTTGAGGGCCAGTTCGTGGCTTAACCTGCCTCGTACCGCACAGGGAGCCTGCCGGAAACGGGCTTCTGCCTCCTCCGGGCTGATGCTGAAGAGTTGGGCAAAAGCCATGACGGCCTGCCCGCGAGAAAACGGAGCCAGTGCCTTGCCCGTGATGACGACCTGATATAGCGCTTCTTCCATGAATGCCACACCGCCTGCTGATCACTGAATTCTAATAGCCATGGCTGCTTGCGCCTATTCGTAATAACCGCAGGAAACTGATCAGAAAACAGGCGACAGCTCCTCGGATGATGGCCTGCTTTTATCGCAGCAAGTCTTTAAGTGTTTTCTTGAAATAAATCACAACCATTTGTTTTATATTGGATTCATGATAGCTTCCAAGTCAGATGTAACGGCACGCCCCGATTGCCAGCCCAGGGAGTGGCAGGCACAATCCATCAAAACCATTGCCCATCAAAACCATGCGCCACCTCTCCCTCCTTTTATGCAGCCTCATGCTGGCCGGACAGCCACTGACCGCCATGGCCGGGAGCGTTTACAAGTTTCGGGATGCCAATGGCAACATCCTCTTCACCAATGTGGTGAACGAGAAGAAAAAACCGCGTGGCGAAGACTTCAAGCAGTACACGGTGCTGGAGAAAGTCACGTGGTTCAAGGACACCAACGTCCATCAATACAGCAACTGGGGCAAGGACGAGTTTGCCGTGCGTCCCAGCTTCAGCAAGAACCGCAATGCCTTTGACAGCCTGATCCAGACAGCCGCCTCCCTGCACAACATTGATCACGGCCTCGTCAAAGCCATCATCCATACCGAATCCGGTTTCAATCCACGGGCCCTATCCAAACCCGGCGCACAGGGCCTGATGCAGCTCATGCCGCCCACAGCGGGCATGTATGGCGTGGTCGATGCCTTCAATCCCGAAGAAAACATCGGTGCCGGCACCCGCCACATCAAGTACCTGATCAACCGCTACAAAGACTTGGAACTTGCCCTCGCCGCCTACAACGCAGGCGAAGGCAATGTGAAAAAATACGGCGGTATCCCTCCCTTTGCCGAAACCCGCGACTACGTGAAACGTGTGCTCAGCCGCTACCGCAACCTCTACGGAGGCTCCGCCACTTCAATTGCTGCCCTGAGCCCAGCCGTCAGTCATGCGGTTGCAACGCATTGACCTGATCTGCTCTCACTCTAGCGTCCGCACACCCGCATGTCGCAATGACCCGTTCAAGGTAAGGCCATCACTCATGGCTGTTGCCATGAAACTGAAGATATAGCCGTCTACTGAAAAATTTATTCCCTGACAATCAGGGAGTGGGGCCTGCCCACATTCATAGCTAGTCCCATCAGCCACTATCAATTGAACCGGACCAATCACACCGGCCTTCTCATTTATAACCAGAGAAACGCCCTGCCCATGCTCATCTGCCATCGTAAACTCGTACCGCCTCTCATTACTCCTCACGGAAAGATCATATGTCCTCGGACTTAGCACCAGGCCTTCCGCCGCGCCCGCGACAACGATTTCTCCCTCCACCTCTGGCAATACCACATCCAGAGAGATGCCTATTGAAGAGCCTCCCCCTATCCTCTCCAATAGCAGATCGTCCAGAGCAATGTGATATCGGCCATCAATATGACTAAAGCCCGCAAAAGAAACATCAGCTCTGTATGTAACGGCATTCGCAATATCCTGATATTCCACGCGCAGCATCTCACCATCAAAAGACGTGCCCAAGCGAAGAAAAGCTTCGTCAGGACCCCTAAAATGAAATCCATCACCATGCAAGCCACCAAACACTGACATACTACTGACTACAAAAACCTCGCCATTGATGCTTATGGTTGCGGCTACTGGCATCTCTGGAAACCGGTGAGACTGTAACGCCACCCAATCCGGGTCATAACCCAATACGAGAGCACCACTGACTCTCACCTTCCCTGATGCTCTATCACCAACTAAAAACTGATATTCTCCAGGAAACCTCACGGTCATCTTGCGATTGGCTACATCCAAGCTGGTATTCAATTCACAGCCTCCAAAGCAGGAAAGCTCTCCCCGTTCATCCTGTAACCGAAATACCAAACCCGTATGTGAAACCGAACTCATGGCATCACTAAAAGCCAATAGCCGATCATCACCAACCTGAGCACTATAAAATTTCGCAACCTCATTATCTCTGGCCATGAGCGAAACCTCCGCCCCTTCCTGAAAAGGTTGGATTCGCACATCCACCGCCCGCCCCGAACCATCCACACCCGTGATATGCAACACTCCTGCGGGCAAATCAGCAGAGGTATCTGTACCTCCACTCCCACAGGCCATCAACAACATGGCTGCCAGAGTGAGGCCAACGACTCTTCCTGAGATCGTGTATGTCATGAATACTCCCTGTTACAAGTAGAATTCACCACTATAGCTCCATACCCAACATTGCCCCTTCATAGACCAACGCATATGTCTTTACTCCAGGCTGAAGAGGGTGCTGGATGCAGCGTCCAGTGAGCAAATCAAACTCCATGGCATGGTAAGCACAACGGATTTTTGCGCCACAAAGCGTACCGGTATGCAATGGAAACCCCTTGTGCGGGCACATGTTACGCAAAAGATAACGCTGTCCCTCTTCCTGTATCAGCAGCAATGAAAGCCCCTCAACACGGAATACCTGCCGGTATCCGTCATGAAGGTTGACGAGTCGCTCCAGCGGGTAAAAGGCCATTTCTTCCTCCTCTGCGCACCCTGCCAGCTTACAACCACTACATTTCTCACCAAACGGCATGCAATAAAAAAGGCGGGAATACCCGCCTTTTTTATCAAAAGTCCGGCAGGATCATTCGCCGTGCTTTTCTGCCAGGAAGAACCAGGTATCCAGCACCGAGTCAGGATTCAGTGACACGGAGTCGATCCCCTGTTCCATGAGCCACTTGGCCAGATCGGGATGGTCGGAAGGCCCCTGGCCACAAATACCGATGTACTTGCCTGCCTTCTTGCATGCCTGGATGGCCCGTGCCAGCAGGAACTTGACAGCCGGGTCGCGCTCGTCAAAAAGGTGCGAGACGATGCCGGAGTCACGATCCAGACCAAGGGTCAACTGTGTGAGGTCGTTGGAGCCGATGGAGAAACCATCGAAATGCTCCAGGAAGTCCTCAGCCAACAATGCATTGGTCGGCAGCTCGCACATCATGATGACCTTGAGACCGTTATCACCACGCTTGAGACCCTTCTCGGCCAGCAGCTCCAGCACACGCTTGGCTTCGCCAGTCGTACGGACGAAGGGGATCATCACGTCGACATTGGTCAGACCCATCTCGTTGCGGACCTTCTTGAGGGCACGCACTTCAAGATCGAAGCAGTCACGGAAGTTATCGGAGATGTAGCGGGAAGCGCCACGGAAGCCCAGCATGGGGTTCTCTTCTTCCGGCTCGTACAGCTTGCCGCCAATCAGGTTGGCATACTCGTTGGACTTGAAGTCCGACATACGCACGATGACTTTCTTGGGGTAAAACGCAGCGGCCAGGGTGGCAATACCTTCCACCAGCTTCTCGACATAGAAGTCCACCGGTGAGGCATAACCCGAGCAACGCAAATCCACTGACTGCTTGATGTCACGCGGCAGGCTGTCGTAATTCAGCAAGGCCTTGGGATGCACACCAATCATGCGGTTGATGATGAACTCCAGACGAGCCAGACCGATCCCTTCATTGGGCAACTGGGCAAAATCAAAGGCACGGTCGGGGTTACCCACGTTCATCATGATCTTGAACGGCAGCTTGGGCATGGACTCAATGGAGTTCTTCTGGATTTCGAAATCCAGCCTGCCTTCGTAGATGAAGCCGGTGTCGCCCTCTGCGCAGGACACGGTCACGTCCATGCCATCCTTCAGAACCTCAGTGGCGTTACCACAGCCCACAATGGCTGGCACACCCAGCTCACGTGCGATGATGGCAGCGTGACAGGTGCGGCCGCCACGGTTGGTGACAATGGCGCTGGCGCGCTTCATCACTGGTTCCCAATCAGGATCGGTCATGTCGGAGACAAGCACATCACCCGGCTGCACCTTTTCCATCTCCTTGATGGAAGTGACAACACGTACAGGGCCGGAGCCGATGCGCTGGCCGATCGAACGACCTTCGCAAACCACCTTGCCCTTCTGCTTGAGCAGGTAACGCTCCATGACGCCCACATTCTGGCGACTCTTCACGGTTTCAGGGCGGGCCTGCACAATGTAGATGTTGCCGTCATCACCATCCTTGGCCCACTCGATGTCCATGGGTGCGGCATAGTGCTTCTCAATGATGAGAGCTTGCTTGGCCAGCTCGGAGATTTCAGCATCTGTCAGGGAGAAACGGATACGCTCGGCCTTGTCCACGTCCACAATCTGCGTGGACTTACCGGCGGCACCGGAGTTGGCATACACCATTTTCTGGGCCTTGGAGCCCAGGTTACGACGCAGCACAGCCGGGCGCCCGGCAATCAGGGTCGGCTTGTGCACATAGAATTCATCCGGATTCACGGCACCCTGCACCACCATCTCACCCAGGCCATAGGACGAGGTGATGAAGACCGCATCACGGAAGCCTGACTCGGTATCCAGCGTGAACATCACACCAGCAGCACCGGTTTCCGAGCGCACCATACGCTGAATACCAGCAGACAGAGCCACCAGCTTGTGCTCAAAACCCTGATGCTCACGGTACGCAATGGCGCGGTCATTGAAGAGCGAGGCAAAGACCTCGCGAATGGCAATCAACACATTGTCGATGCCGCGGATGTTCAGGAAGGTCTCCTGCTGACCGGCAAAGGAGGCATCCGGCAAATCTTCGGCGGTCGCAGACGAACGCACGGCCACGGCAATATTGTCGTTACCGTTGGCCATTTGAGTGAATGCCTCACGCACCTCTTTCTCGAAAGCTGGCAACAAGGGGGTATCAATGATCCACTGGCGGATTTGCTTGCCAGTCTCGGCCAGCGCCACCACATCATCCACATTCAGCGTCTCAAGAGCATCGTGAATGCGCTTGTTCAGGCCACTCTGCTCCAGAAAGTCACGATAAGCCTGGGCAGTTGTCGCAAAACCACCGGGTACGGACACACCGGCATTGGCGAGGTTGCTGATCATCTCGCCGAGGGAGGCGTTTTTGCCACCTACCTTTTCGACATCATGCTTGCCAAGTTCCTGAAACCAAATGACTGACGCTTCCAAGGTGTGACTCCCTGAGATTACGAGGTTGGTGACTGCCCGCTTTGATGAGTGGGGGCAGCCAAGCTTTTGACTGATAAGCGGATTTCCTTGTGGGGTCCGCTGTTCAGGTCCGGGGCTTTGGGCATACACTCCAAGGCAAACTGGCGTCCGCCTTACCCGCCCTCTCCCCGGCCCGAGGCCCGGCATTGTACTGAAAACTTTGCCAAAATGCTTGCGGAGAAGTGCGCGAACGGCCCGCTTTTACCCTCAACAGTAGGTGGTCTTGCATGAAGCGCAGCGTCTTCTTTGTATCCGACGGCACCGGCATTACGGCAGAAACCCTGGGGCACAGCCTGCTGGCCCAGTTCGAGGACATAGAGTTTGAAGAGCTGACCATGCCCTATGTGGATACCGTCGAGAAAGCCTGGTCAGTGGTCAATGAAATCAACAAGGTGGCCGCCTCAGGCGAGGCCCGCCCCCTGATCATCGACACGATCGTCAACAAGGAGGTCCGCGATGTCATTGCCCGGGCCAATGGCTTCATGCTAGATGTTTTCGAGACATTTGTCGGCAAAATCGGCACAGAACTCTGCTCAAACCCGGTAAATACAGTAGGAAAGTCTCATTCAATCGTGAATGATGCAGCCTATGGCATCCGCATCGATGCCGTACATTTCGCCCTGGATAACGATGATGGAGCCCGTACACGCCACTACGACAAGGCTGATGTCATCCTGACCGGTGTCTCCCGCTCAGGGAAAACGCCTACCTCCCTGTACATGGCACTCCAGTTCGGTATTCATGTGGGTAACTACCCTCTGACCGAAGACGACTTTGACGACCTGCGTTTGCCGGCAGCCCTCAAAGAGCACAAAAAGAAGCTCTTTGGCCTGACCATCAACCCGGAGCGCCTCGCCGCCATCCGTAATGAGCGGAAATCCAACAGCAAGTATGCCTCCATCCAGCAGTGCGAGATGGAAACCCGTGCCGTGGAGGCCCTGTTCAACAAGGAAGGTATTCCCTATATCAACACCACGCATCTCTCCATCGAGGAAATATCCACACGGATACTAGCCATGGCGGGGATCAAGCGGCGACTGGTATAAGGCTCCCTCTGCGAAAACAAAAAAAATGATTCCGTTCTACAAACCCTGGACTTCTGGCGAAGAGCTCCAGCACATCGCACAAGCCATCTCCAACCAAAGCGGCCCGGACGCGCGCCACTACATGCTCGCCTGCGAGAAATGGCTTGAAGGCTACACGGGCTGTCTGAAAGCCTTTCTGCTCCCCTCCTGCACTGCCGCTCTGGAAATGGCTGCCATACTGGCTGACATCCAGCCTGGGGACGAAGTCATCATGTCCTCGTTCACCTTTCCGGCCATGGCTAACGCATTCGTACTGCGCGGCGGCGTGCCTGTTTTCGTGGATATTCGCCCGGATACATTGAATATTGATGAGCAATTGATAGAGGCTGCCATCACACCGCGCAGCCGGGCTATCGTCGTCATGCACTATGGCGGTGTTGCCTGCGAGATGGACAGCATCATGACGACTGCCAGAAGACATGGCCTATTGGTCATTGAGGATGCCGCGCACGCAATTGGGGCGACCTACAAAGGCCGCCAACTAGGCTCCATCGGCCACTTGGCAGCATTTTCCTTCCATAAAACCAAAAATGTACAATGCGGAGAAGGCGGCGCACTGCTTATCAACGATAGACGCTTCCTGGCTCGTGCCGAAAATGTGCGTGAAAACGGTACTGATCGTACCCGTTTTCTCAAAGAACAAGGCAACCCTTATACGTGGGTGGACGTAGGTTCATCATTCATCATCAGCGAGTTAAGCGCTGCATTTTTGTGGGCGCAATTCGAGCATATTGATTACATACTGGAGCACCGGAAAAAGATTTGGGGGTTGTATCAGAATTTTTTGCATCCTGATCTGTGGGATACACCCCAAGAGCATAATGCCCATATTTTCTATATCATGACGACATCCACTCAAAACCGGAAAACGCTGACAGAATCACTATGGAAAGCAGGATGCCACGCCACCTCCCATTACCAACCCCTGCATAATGCCGAAGCAGGCCTGAAATACGGACGCTCGGCGGCTCCGCTTCCGCATGCAGAAAAAGCTGCTCAGACTTTGTTGCGTTTACCCTTATGGACAGGGTTAGGAAGACTGCATGTTGAAAGCATATGCCGCTTGCTGCATCACCAAACTGCATACTGGCATAAAGGCCTTCATAAAAATCCTGTTGCTAAATTTGAGTAATCTCAAATAATCAACGAATTATAATGACATCAACTTACCAAAAAATTAGCCTGGCTACCATTTTTTCCCCTGCCAGAGTCGCGTTTCTGCTGATAATTTTTTTCGTCACAACTACTGCTTTCATCATTATAGGCAATAACGGAATTTTCCAGCTACTCAGTAAAACCTCTCCCTTAAACATCAGTATTCTATTTTTACTGTTATTCGGAAGATGGAGCCTGATGCTATTACGTAGCCAACTATTGCTCCAAGCCAATGGGTTAAAATTGCGGCACCGCGATACCTTGACCACTCTTTGGGCATATGATTTTGCCTCTGAAAGCACCCCTGGTGGTGTTGGCGGCCCCATTGTAGGCCTGATTTTTTTCAAATTTTTCAATGTTCCTGTTAGTACAACAGCGGCCATCGCCATCACAGGTCTGGTTTTTGACATTTTTTCTGTCGCTATTCTATTAACGGTAGCATTCATATCAACGAGCCTCGCAGGAGAACTGGATTTAACAACCTTGGCAATCCTGACTCTCAGTATCATGGCTTGCTCACTTGTCGGTATGTGGATGCTGATAAAATACCATCGTCACATATTGCGCAGGGCCACCCAAAACGCCTTTCTGAAAAAACTGCCTTACTATCCTAAAATGCGCCCCTTGGCCAAATTCTGGCTACGTACGGGGAAGGCCTTTCAACGCTTGAAAACACTGACATCTCCAAAAATCCTTTTAATTGTTGCAGCATCCCTTGGCATTTGGGCCTGCCGACTGTCATTCATTTACTTCATTATCCTGGCACTCTCACACCATATTAGCTGGTCCACTGCAATGCTGATCCAATTTGCAGGCGGCCTGACAAGCATGCTAATCATGATACCAGGTGGATTCATTGGTACCGATTTAAGCATCGGGGCCTTGTTACTGCCTTTTCTTGACTTGAAAATAATAGCTGGCGTCATTTTGCTATGGCGCTTGTTGACATACCACTCCACTTTTATTCTTGGTGGATTTTCTTTTTTGTGGATTACTGCAAAAATCAGAAGATCAAAGAAATTTCAGTAAATTTACCGAACTCAGGACTGGAAAAAGAATGGGCACAAAAATAAAAGCCACATCCTATTTTCTTCCAAGAAATTTTCTGGACAATGCCATGCTGTCCAATGAGTTCCCACATACATCTGAGCTTGAAATTTTCAGACGCTCCGGCGTCAAGAATCGTCACCTCGCAAGCGATGATGAAACTCCTTCTGATTTAGCATTTTTGGCTGCCGAATCTCTTTTTTTGCAGCATGAAGATGAACGAGACAACATCAATGCCCTGATTTTCTGCACCGAAGGTCTGGACTATAAAGCCCCTGCCTCCGCTTGTATTTTACATAAACGTCTAAGGCTGAAAGCATCCTGCCTGGCTTTGGATATACCCGCCGGCTGCACTGGATTCGTAAATGGGCTTTTAGTTGCCAAAAGCCTGATCGGCCAGAATGGCATCAACAATGTATTGCTACTGACGGCAGAGATTCCTACTCGCGTCATTGACAGTAAAGATCTACATCTGCGAATGCTGTTTGGTGATGGCGCCTGCGCCGCCTTGATCACAACATCAAGAAAAGAAAAAATCGGTAACTTCATCTTTGGAACTGATGGTACCGGCGCAGAATTTCTATGGGTTGAACGCAGCGGCTTCAGAAATCCGGCTGACTCAGCATGGCTGGAACAGAACCGCGATGATCCCAAACAAATGAAGTTAGGAAAAATGATCATGGACGGCGAGGAAATGCTGCATTTTTCCCTGACTCATGTCCCGAAACTGGTCAAAGAAACCTTAATGAAGAATCAAGTCACTGAGGATGACATAGATCTTTTTATTTTTCATCAGGCGAGCGATATTATCCTGCGCTCACTACGCCGAAAATGCCGCATTCCGGAAGAAAAATTTTTTCTTTGCCTCGAAAACACTGGCAATACCGTATCATCCACCATCCCTTTGGCCTTAAATGATGCCCAGAAAAAAGGCATCCTGAAAAGTGGCAACAAAGTCATGCTGGTTAGCTTCGGTGTGGGACTGTCATGGGCTGCCACGATTGTCGAAATCGACTGAATACTGCTTCACCGCCCTATGCTACTCGCACTTTTCAATAGAAATAAGGAAAGAGGCCAATTGGTTTATCTCGCGTTGAAACATGATTAAACCAAAGGATTATTCATGAATAAAATGCCACCCCAGTTTTTTATTGAAACCATTCACGATAAATACATGGCAAGCGACCCCATATTTTTTGATAAAACAGAATTTCCATGGGCAGCCGATTTAGAAAAGAATTTCCCTGAACTAATGCAGTGCTTGGCCCCTGTATTTGAAAGTAACTTTCAGGGTTTGGCAGTCAATCCTGAGGTACACATACAATTTCCACCTAAACTGTGGAAAGGCTTTGTTTTTTATGTAAATGGCATAAAGTTCAAGAAAAACCTGAAAAAATTTCCATTTCTTGCACAAAAGCTGGCAGACATTCCTCATCTCATTACGGCCTCTATAAGTGTGTTAGAGCCCGGTGCATCGCTATTGCCCCATAATGGCAGTACCAATGCAGTTATGAGGGTGCATCTTCCACTAAAAGTTCCTGGGAAATTTCCTGAGTGCGGCATGAGCATAGAAGGACATGAGGTTTCATGGAGGGAGGGAGAAATATTCATGTTTTGTGACATGAAAATGCATCATGTACAAAATCATACCCCCTATCGGAGATACATCTTGCTGATGGATGTAATGCGGCCTGAATTTATTCACTTAAAGAAAATGGTGTGTGTACATACCATTGCAAGAATAATCACGAACTTACTCATTAATGTTGGCCGAAAATTCTTAAAATAAAATCATGATCATGAAAAGCGAAAACACAAAAAAACCAAAAAACTTCTGGGCCTATATAGAGCTAGGGATCATGTATTTTTTTATATGCATCTTATACCTTTGGTTCATGTTCAAAAAATTACAATAAAACAAGCTGACTGAGGTTGCCTCCCCCTCCCTTCTCCACACAGATAATAATTATGAAGAACTCAAGCGTATCGCAAAGTACAAATCAAAGCCTCTGGTTTGGTATATATGGAAAACCATATCTTGGAAAAGAACCTGCATTCTTTGATGACAATTTCCCATGGAGAAAAACCATAGAGGAAAATTTTGAAGCGATCAAATCCGAACTTGCTCCTTTAATGACAACAGATCACTCACAACTGCAGTCCTATATAGATGCCGACATACAAAGCCCACCTGATAATTGGAAAATATTAATCCTTGTAAAATCAGGAAAGATGAACTCCAAGCTTGTAAAAGAATTTCCAAGGCTGGCGCAAATACTAGCCCAGATAGATGGAGTCACAAGCGTATGCTTCAGCTTATTGGAGCCCCATTCACACATCCTGCCTCACACGGGCGAAACCAACGGTTATTTCAGGGCACACTTGGGCATCAGTATCCCAGGCGAACTACCGGAATGTGGCTTTCGTGTGAAAGAGGAGGCTCGTGCTTGGCAGGAAGGAAAATTATTGGTATTCCTGGACGCCTTTCGTCATGAAGCCTTCAACAATACTGATAAAAAGCGTTATTTACTGGTCTTGGATATCGTGCGGCCCGAGTTCGTATCTCAATACAAATATATGTGCATCACCTCGTTGAGCATGTTGAGCCTGAACTGGGCTCTCTCTCTTATGCCCCGCTTTTTGTTACCTGGCAAACGTGGCAACCAGTTTGCCTACCCAACTTGGTTCATCTCGCTCGTACTCTTTCCCTTCAAGCTCTACTGGTACATCATGTGGCCGTTGACAAAACGATTGGCCAGCAAAACATAAGATAGGCTGGCCTCGCCTCTGTAGTCTCTTGATTTGACCCGCTTAAATAAGACTCGAAAAAAAGGTATCTTTGTAGCCCGGTCAGAAGTCACTGATTGGCATGCACATTTAAACCAATGAAGGGAAGCAGTCATAATGGGCGCAGAAATATCAATTATTGGCTACCATCTACCAACGGAAACCCTGGATAACGACGACTTGTGTCTCGAGTTTCCCAATATGACTGCCGAGAAAATATTTAATCTCTCTGGCGTCAGGAATCGTTATATTGCTGGAATATACGAAACACCTTCCGATTTAGCTTTCTGTGCCGCAGAAAAGATATTTAAAAAATATCCCGAAATCAGAAATGAAATAGATGTTATTCTGTATTGCACGCAGGAGCTTGACTACATTGCTCCTCCTACATCCTGCATACTTCATGAAAGACTTAAACTGAGACCAAACGTCTTTTCATTGGATATCCCGACAGGATGCACGGGCTTTTTAAATGGCTTACTGGTTGCAAAGAGCCTTTTAACAAATGAAAGCTTCAAAAAGGTGCTTCTGCTCACTGCTGAAACGGGATCAAAGATGCTGCACCCCCAAGACCTCAAGATGCGAGTCCTATTCAGTGATGCCGGCTGTGCAACCATAATCTCTCGTACGGAAAGTGACAATCTGGGTCAATTCGTCATGGGCACGGATGGAGGCGGAGCCAAAGCCATTTGGGCCGAAAAAAGTGGGGTACGGGATCCAATAGATATTGAATGGTTAAGTCAATTCCAAGATGTGCCAAATGGGATGCGCAATGGCCGTGCACTCATGAAAGGGGAAGAAGTATTCCATTTTTGCCTGACTCGTGTTCCCAAGTTAGTTACAGAAACTCTGGAATCCAACCAATTGAATATCGAAGATATTGATCTCTTTATATTTCATCAGGCAAGCAAGATAATCCTTGATACCTTGCAGAAAAAATGTGGAATACCTGACGATAAATTTTTCTGCACCCTAGAAAACTACGGAAACTCAGGCGCTGCCACCATACCTCTTGCTTTATATCTTGCGATAGAGAAAAAACGTGCACAACCAGGCCACAAAGTCATGCTGGTCAGCTTTGGCGTAGGCTTGTCATGGAACGCTACAGTCATTGCTTTACCCAATATCCATCCTATAAACAACCTGCTTGCTGATGCATAATACAGAGCCATAACCGTGCACGCTTGTCGTAAGTGCGAATGGTAATTTTACAAGCAACACAACCACGCCAGTGAGGAGACACATGAATAGCAACCTGACATTGGATAGCCTGATCGCAAAAATCAGGGAAGAAATTGACGAAATTGATCTCTCTGGTCTTGCTCCCGATACCGAAATCCGCAAGATCGAAGGGTGGACTTCCCTTCACGGTTTAATCATCATGGCACTAGTTTCTACCGAATACGGCTTTGAGCTGTCTGCCAGCCAGATTCAAGCCACACACACCGTAGAAGATCTGTACCGCACAATCAAAGAAAAAATGGCTTGATCATGGCTATTTTCTCGGCAGCGGGAGTGAACATTCATTCCATCGCAGCAGCGGTTCCACAACAGATTGTGTCCAACTATAACTTTGATCTTATAAGTCCGGATGAACGTGCATTTTTGATAAAAACCACTGGTATAAAAGAGCGGCACGTTGCACCTGATGGCATCACCACTGCCGATCTTTGCTTCATATCAGCCAGCAGCTTATTGGCCAGCTACAATATTGATAAAGCTGATATTGGTCTGCTGATTTTTGTTTCTCAAACCAACGACTATTTCTTGCCTGCTACTGCTGCCATCTTGCAACATCGACTCGGCCTTGAGAAAAATGTCATGGCTTTTGACGTTGGATTGGGTTGTTCAGGTTATGTCTATGGCCTCACTATTGCCGCCAGCCTGATGCAAACGCTTGGCATCTCAAAAGCATTACTGCTGGCTGGCGATATCTCCACCACGTCCTGTTCACCGAGCGACAAAAGCACCTATCCATTGTTTGGCGATGCAGGCACCGCTACTCTACTGCAATTACCTCACACTCCTACACAATGGCACGGCAATATGATGACTGACGGCAGCGGTGCCGAAGCCATTATCGTGAAGGATGGGATGCTACGGCACAAACTTTCTGAGGCTTCTTTCAAAGTGACTGATAGTGGAAATGGTGTGCACCGCACCCCCGTGAGCTTGGCTCTCAAGGGTGAGGAAATATTTGCATTTTCGATCAGGGAGGTACCTGCCTCCGTTGAGACCTTGATGCAGCAAACTCGACAGAGCGTCAACAATATTGATTATTTTGTCATGCATCAAGCCAATAGGCTGATGAACGAAACTATCCGCAAGAAACTCAAAGTTGCCCCTGAAAAAGTCCCCTATTCACTTGATGAATTTGGCAATACCAGCTCAGCCTCCATACCATTGACAATGGTAACACGCCTCTCAGAGCAATTGGGTCACTCTCAAAAACTTCTATTATCGGGCTTTGGGGTAGGTCTTTCGTGGGGAAATCTGCTTATTGACTCAGGCCCTATCAACTGCCTTCCGCTTATCGAAGTGTAAATACTGCCAACAGTAAAATAGCAATTTTATAAAAAATGGATTCATATCATGAAAGAGACATTTGAAAGGAATATGAGTCATCTTCCCTGGCAAAATGAGGAGGAATTTTATGATATGCACAGTAGAGAAATTTTTTATAACCATGATTTCTATGAGTCGACCATCATTGGTCGAACCGATGAAGATTTTTTGTTTTTCATTCTGGGGGAACTAAACCTCAATCACACATCCATTCTGATTGATTTAGGCTGTGGTAGCGGCTATTTAGCTTATGCTGCCAGCAAAATATGCAAGAAAGCTATCGGTATATCGACAAGCAAAGAATGCATTACCGTTTGCAAAGAGAGGCGCAAGGAAAGCGAAAAACTCGAGTTTGTTCAAGCCGACATGGAAAGCTATGTTCATAAAGGTGCTACGCATATCGTTGCAATGGAAAGCATGGGCTATGCCGACATGAGTGAGACATTCAAGTCAGCCAATAGAAGCCTGACTCATGGAGGAATTTTTTTTATCAGGGAAGTAGCCAGGCTGCTGGTTGAAACCCCCGAGCGATATGCCAACAGGAAATATATCGAAGACTATTTTTGTTACGAAACCAGAATTTCGGCTGATATCATCAGTTGCGCACGAGCACATGGATTCGAGATAATGGAGCTCAAAGACCATACAGAATCCCAGAATGAAAGACTTTTCATTGACTCACTGAAATATAACAAAGCTGCATTTAACCTTCCTCACCCAGAGGAAGATATTTTTGCAAAGAAAATACATGTCAAATTCCAAAAAGTTCAAGAAATATAAACTGATAAAATCCAACCTCAGTCTATTTTGAGAAGTACTGGGCCTGCTGTTTGACCTCCTGAGACGGTACCGATCCTAATGCAACAGCAAGAAGCATTAATTGTCCTCGGTCATTACTCTGACCTGGCACACAAAACCATTCTGGTTACCGGAGCATCATCCGGAATTGGCCGCGCTATAGCCATAGCACTGGGTAAGCAAGGTGCCAACGTCATTCTTAGCGGCCGGAGCAAGGAACGCCTGGAAGAAACCGCCAGCCACATCAATATACAAACATCAGTGTACCCATGCGATCTTGCTATACCAGAACAACGTAATGCACTGGCAGATGCTATGCCTAAGCTCGATGGCATCTGCCATTCTGCCGGCATCATCAATCCATTTCCCATTCGTTATTTAAATGATGAACAATTCGACAAGGTATTTGATATCAATGCCAAATCCCCTATTTTACTGACCTCTCGCCTGCTGGGAAAAAAGAAGCTTAACGATAAAGCCTCCATCGTTTTCATTTCTTCGGTGGCCAGTGATCGCGCCATGAAGGGCGGTAGTGTTTACTCTGCAAGCAAAGCCGCCATTGAGGCATTTAGCAGATGTATTACTCACGAACACACAGACAAAAAAATACGAGCAAACTGCCTAAAACCAGGCCTCACAGAAACCCGGATTTTTGATCAAACAAATGCATTATCAGCCGCCACTGGAGCGGAGAATTGGCTAGAAGAATATAAATCACGATATCCATTGGGGTTAGGAAAGCCCAGTGATATAGCTGCTGCAACCCTTTTTCTGTTATCGGCTGCATCCCAGTGGGTTACAGGTGCCACCCTTACTCTTGATGGCGGCTTAAGCAAGCAAATATGAGTTGTTATGCTCGGATCTGGCTTTTACGCAGACTGGCTCCTCTTGCACTAATCGTTTGCACGTAGAGCTCATTAAATGATTATCTATAAATACGGAATTGAATTACACCGTGTTACGCATGATGACATTGAACTTATTCGTCAAATGCGAAATCGGGACGACATTCGTTCCAAAATGCTGGATCAACGGCTAATTACTCCTGAACAACAGGAAAAATGGTTTCAGTCTATAAACAATAGTGAAAATCTTTATTTTGTGATTTTTCATAACAATACAAAAATAGGCCTCGTCTACGGCAAAAATATCAATCATGAGAATAAGACAGCAGAGGGCGGGATTTTTATCTGGGATCAATCATATTTGGGGACTGGAATTCCCGCAAAAGCATCCATTCTTATGATGGAGCTCTCATTTGAAGTGGCCGGCATGGAAAAGATTTACGCCAAAGTAAACGAACTTAATTCCTTGGCAATAAACTATAATAAAAGCTTGGGATATGTCGAAATTGAGAAAGGAAAATTGATGATACTTAGCAAAGACTCCTATAAAAAGAGAATCTTGAAGTTGAAGCGCTACTTGATCTAGCTGGAAATGATGACCACTTGACTCCTAGCCTTTACATCTTGCCATTTTGTGACCATCAGATGCATGAGGTGCCCTCCAGCATGTACGTGGAGATAAATAAGCATAATGATTATTAAAAGGTATGGAATAGAATTACATCGCGTAAAACACAGCGATATAGAACTTATCCGCACTATGCGTAATCGTGATGACATCCGCACTCGAATGCTCGATCAGAATCTCATATCCAAGAATCAGCAAGAAGAATGGTTTAAATCCATTAATAATATGTACAACTTCTTTTTTTTGATTTTTTATCAGGGCCGATATATCGGACTGCTTCAAGGTAAAAATATAGATTTTGATACGCGGGAAACCGAGGGAGGAATTTTTGTCTGGGAAAAATCACTGCAGGGAACCGGGATTCCAGCCAAAGCCTCTATCTGTCTGATGGAGGCTTCCTTCTCAGTATTGCTGATGCAAAAAATTTATGCACGCGCAAGAAAGGATAATATAAAAGCATGGCAATATAATCTTTCCCTCGGATACATTCCCATCCCGGAAGAAGAAGGCTACATGTTCTTAACTAAAGAAACTTATGAAAGAAATGCAGAACGGTTCAGATATTATGCATCAGGGAAGAAAAATACTCCGGCCTTTTCCATCATCAATGATGTAGAAATTCCCGATGCCAACACATACCGATACCTTTATGAGAAAATGCCAGAAGATATTATATCCCTACTCAAGCCAAAATTATCGAAACCCAATGGCTGGCTATAATTTTTCTCCTGGATTCTCCATACTTAACCTCAAGCCTCTATTTACTGTGACTTCTATTTCTATAGCTTTCCGGAAGCATATAAAACCAAAACCCCTTCAGAGCCATCAGAAACAATGAACGTAGTGAATAAGATGATTTCCCATATTTCCTCTTATTATGTACGGTTTCCACTCTCACCATAGAGAGATTCATTTTTCTTAAAATAGCATCAATTAATAGGAATGAAGGATCAGCCTCCTGTATCAATTTGCTCGCTGTTTTCTTAGTCATCGCTCGAAAAGCAGACCCTCTTACAGCATCTCCCTTTGAGAGGCTACTCACTTTGAAAAATATATAGCCGGCAGCTCGCCTTATATATGAATGGCCTACCGATGCTGATCCATAAACCAAATCAAAGTTACCAACCAACAGTGCCTCTACAAGACGAGGAGCTTCCTCAGGAGGATGCTGCAGATCCGAATCCATAGTAACGATGACATCATGACTGCAACGCATTATCCCGAACAAAGTTGCTTTATGTTGCCCCTCGTTCCTTACTAACTTAAAGAGCATGATTTTTCTGTCTTGAAAAAAACTCTTGATTCTCTCCAACTCACTCCAAACATGACTCTCTGAACCATCATCTACAATAAGCACTTCAACATCCCAACCTGCTATATCAATGACAACAAAAAGACGCTCCACAAGTTCAAATAATGCTTGGGTATCATTAAAAACAGGAATGACGATAGATACTTTCATTGCAACTACACTTATCTTGAGAGGGTACGACTCAAAAAATCACGTATCCAGCGCCAAGGTTTCTTGAAATCAAGCCAATTCTGTAGTGGCAACCAGAACCACCATATGGCCTGCACAGGAAATAAAATCAAATCAATAAGCCAGTGAGGAGTCTTTCCCAGTCGCTCCAGCGTCAGCACTGAGGTAAAAAGATGAGTATAAGCATTAATATAATAGAAACTTAATATGCTCAATGCCTTCACACAAATCCATTTTTTTCGGGACTCAAATTCAGGGCGCATGATATCCATAAGCAATATATAACGTTGCTCATCCGTATGATTAAAAGCCTCATGCGTATTGGCATCCAGAAATACTAACAACTCCCCTTCTTGCCATGCACGAGCTTCGCCGTTGACGACAAAACCACACTGGGGTAATCCAGCCGGGATCTTTATCCCCAAATGCACACGGAAAACCCCATTGGTTTCCCCAAAGTGTGGCTTGATACGTGAGTGCGGCTCCAGCAAATTGAATGACACCGTAATCAAACTCGGAATTTTATCAAATAAACTCGCGAGCACAGGAAAACGCTTCATATTTTCATGAACTTTTTTCCCCCAAAAACAAAGCCCTATAGTTTTCCAATTTTTCGGGGGAAACTGAAGATCCTCACCAAAATAAGGCACCATATCCTTATTTTTCCCTAACATGAGGGGGGCAAGCTCTTTTTGAATGAGTGGATAGTTTTCTTTAAGCACTTCAACCCAGGATGAAAGCTCAGTTTCATCAAAAAAAGCAGGCTCAATGCCTTTATACTGCCTTCCATAAATTCCGAACCACAATTCATTCTTATACTTACTGTTCATGTCAATCATTTCCAAACATGATCACTGTGCGCTTCATCATGAATGAGGTACCTCATAAACCGCATCAATACAGAAGGGGCTTGTCCATAAAGTTCAGACCATTCTAACAATAATCCTCAGATCATTACCCAAATCGCTCATCTCGTGCTACTCCTATTCCGTGGCGAAGTTTGCTATCGTCAAGTTTGCTTGATTCTTAACAGGCTTTTAAAATCCAAAGCGTTATAGACAGGCAAAAAGAAAAACCATCCAAAAATAAAAGGAGAAAGAAGCACATTGATTAGCAACTTAGGAGTGGGCTTTGCGCTCTCGGATTTACCACCAAAAATTATAGACTGTATGGTACTAAAAATCTTGGTATGAGCCTCGATCCGATAAAGGCTTAATATGCTCAATATTTTTATACAGACATATTTCTTCTTAGTTGCAAACTCCGGGCGCACGATATCCATCGTCAAGATATAACGCCGCTCGTTACTTTCGTTAAAGGCCTCGTGAGTATTAGCATCCAAAAAGGTTAATACCTCACCTTCTTGCCATGACCTAGCCTCACCATTCACTATAAAACCACATTGCGGAAGCCCCGCTGGTATTTTGATACCAAGATGAACTCTGTAAATTGCATTGGTATCGCCAGAATGTGGAAGAATTCTGGAGTGTGGCTCCAACAAACTGAACGAAGCAGAAATTAGATCGGGAATTATTTTCACCAGCTCCTTCATCACTGGAACTTTATTCAAATGTGCGTGGGACCGCCATCCCCAAATATAAAAATGCAAAGTCTTCCAATTGTTTGGTGGAAATTGCAACCTGCTCTCAAAATAAGGAGTGAAATTGTTATCATCCTCGTGAATTAGTGGCAGAAGGCCCTCCTTCAAACGTGGATAAATTTCTTTCAGGGTCTCTATCCATGGCAAATTTTTTTCATCAAAAAACGCGGGCTCCTTTCCTTCATATTTTTTTCCATAAACTCCAAACCAAAGAGCAGGTCTTTTATTATTCATGTAGACCCCTGAGCTTTTTAATGTCTAGCAATTTATGGCGAATCCCATGCCAACCATACGAAATCGTATGAAATACGGGAAAAATAAGTCTCGTCAAAATTCTGGGCATAAGCTCAATGACAGGCCAACACATTTCATAAATTCTTGCATGATACAAAACTGCCCTGACGCCAGAATTGACATAAATATCTTTATGCCTGAACTCGGGCCTTATTATATCAACAATCAACACAACTCTTTCTTCATCTGTTTCATTCCATACTGAGTGATAATAAATATCATTAAATGCCAAACATTTTGCGGTTTCCCATGATTTTTGATATCCCGCCACCTCTATGCCACATGCGGGTAAAGCTGCTGGTATTTTCAAGCCAAGATGAATCCGATAAAGGGCATCCGTATCACCAACATGAGCCTCTATACGGGAATGTGGCGCCAAAAGACTGAAGTAAATCGTCGACAGCCCCTCAATATCATTCAAGATTTTCATCGTTTTCGGGAAAAGACTGATTCTTTTATGATACTCAACACCATATATCTTCAGTTCAATTTGTTGCCAGCCATCCTGATTTTTCAATGAAATCTTATCGAAGCATATTTTTCTTTTTCTCTCATCGGAAAGATTAGCCATAAGCTCCTGGTAGATAACCTCACACCCTTTCTCCAATGCCGAAATTCCATCAATTTCTTTGACGTCATAGAAACAAGGTTGGTTACCATGATAAAGCTCCTGGAGCTTATTAAAATAGGGTTTTATAGCTTTCTTCATGGCCACCCTCATTTAGTAGCTTCACCATTTTTCATTCCCAAGAAATGGCCACCAAATAGAAATATATCATTCGGTCCAGCCATTTTACTTCCACCCACTCTCCATTGATATGGATAATCTTCATAAGGAAAATGGTCAAGATAAAGAATTTTGTCTTTTTCGTAAGTGGGATTTACTAAATTAAAATAGCCATAATAAGGAGGCTCAGCAAAATAGCCCGATGCTTTTGTTTCTGTGAAAATATCCTTCAGATGTGATCTCGCAAATGGACTAAAAACAACGCGAACATGGTCCGGTATTAATTTTGGCTCAAGAAAATAAAAAACCTGAATATTTCCAACCAACAGGGTTTTTATATCTGGATTCAGTCGTAGCATTTTGATAACTACATCAGCATACTCCTTAAAATATACTTTTTCCTCTAGCGATAAACCATATAATCTCCCCCCCTCCTCCCAATTAGTCGAAAGATACCGGAACGGGGTTCCATCCTTTATACCGTCAAGAAAAGCTGTTCTGAGCGTTGTCAACGAGTACACATGACAACCAAACACAAGAGCAGCCAAAGTAAGTAGAAGAAAATATGCTTTCCTTGGAGAAAAATTATTTCTTTTAAGAGAGCCGTATATATTATCCAGAAAAATCACAAATCCCAAAATAACAATAGGCATAACAGGAGAAAAGTAGCGGGACTCAAAGAATGCTTTATTCTCTGAAAAATCCACTCCCCACTTATAAATGACCAATAGCATCCCTATATAAAATCCATACAAGAGTCGGGACCTTGGCATCAACATGCCAATCAGGGCAGGAATAGCCAAAGGGAAAGCAAAAACATCAAACAAATCTCTTCCGCCCCATCCATAAAATTTTCCTTGGGCTTGATACACTTTAGACGCCTCAGTACGCCATCCTGAAAAAGCTGAGGGCTCCGAAAAAATGAATATGGAGACAAAAAACAATCCTCCACAAAAAAATAAAACTGGTATATAACGCCACTTTCTCTGATACAAAAATATTGCCGTAAACCCAATAACAAAGAAAAGCCCTTCGGGGCGAACTAATGGCATTATTGTCATAATTAGTAAAAACAGCTTTTTATGCTCATGCACATAGCAGTACATGGATGCTGCTATCAAAAAGGCCAGCCATGATTCGCCATAAAAACTCATACCCATAAAAATATACATAGGCATAGTTGCGAGTAAAAAAGCCCCTGTAACAGAGGCCCATTGTACCAAACCCAACTTGATGGATGTTTTATAAACAAGAATCACAGAGATAGCAGTTAAGGCTGCTTTGATATACCGAGCATGAAGCAAATCGTGTTGACTTAATGTGACTAATATACCCTCTAAAAAGACCCATACAGGCAAAGTAAAATTAAACCAATAAATCTCTGGCTTTATCCAGGCAGAACGCGCAATGAACCAACGATAGGCATCATCCCCCCAATAGAAATTGTTTCCTCCTACTTCATCAACATAAATCCATTCGCCATTACCGCGTACGACGCTAACGATGAAACCATAAAAAATGGTCATCACCAAGACAGCAAACCATGTCCATCTCTCGCGCCATATGAACTCCAAAAATAATGAAATTTTGTCTTTATAATAGCCTTGATTTAAGCCCCCAACAGGTTTCATTCTTTCTTCATTCCAAGGAAATGCCCGCCAAAAAGATAAATATCATTCGGCCCTGCCAACCGACTACCACCAACTCGCCAGCGGTAAGGATAATCCTCATAATCGGGGAAATCGTCCAAATACAAAATCTTGTAGCGCTCATATGTTGGGTTTGTCATATTAAAATAGCCATAATAAGGGGGAGCAGAAAAATAGCCTGCAGTCTCATCATCCGGAAGCACGCCAATAAAATTCCGGCGAATATGTACTGCAAATACAACACGCACATCCTTGGGAATACGATGTGGGTCTAAAAAATAAAATGCCTGAACGTTTCCAATATATAAGGTTTTTATATCGGGATTCATCTGCAACATGCGTGTTGCGACATCGGCATACTCCCTGTAATAGGCCTTTTCTTCCAAAGAGAGGCTAAAAAATTTTCCTCCCTGGTCCCAATCGGCCAAATAGGTAAACAATCTTCCATCTCTCATGCCTTCCAGCGCAACCATTCTGACCACTGTCAATGAATAGAAATTACAGAAAAAAACAGCTACAACTGAGGCTATTCCTACCCACTGACTGACCTTTACCGGCCATTTTTTGAAACCAAAGAATGTGGGTAATCCATCTAGAAAGATGGCAAAAGCCAGCATCAGAATAGGCATGATAGCCGCAAAATAACGCGGCTCTATCAGAGCTCGATTTCCTGAAACAGTGACAACCCAGTACCCAACAACCAACACCGCACCCAGGTAAAATCCAAACAAAGAACGGCCTTTCACCATAAGCATGCCAATGAGAGTTGGGATCAATAAGGGAAGAGGGAAAATTTCCAAAAAGCTTGCGTTACCCGGCGTCCAGCCATAAGCCAAGCCTTGCTTCTGATATATTTTTTGTGACTCAATTCGCCAACCAAAAAATGAGCTGGCATCAGAGAAAACAAAAATGGAAATAAAAAAAATGGTTCCAAATGACAACAGGACTGCTACTTCATGCCACTTTTTTTTATATAACAGAAGTGCCGAAAACACCAATACAAATAAAAAGCCTTCTGGGCGAACTAATGGCAATAAAGCAATTATCAGTAAAAATAGATTTTTATGACCATGCACATAGCAATAGATTGAGACTGTTACCAAGACAAGTAGCCACGATTCTCCGTAGAAACTCATGCCTACGAAAAAATACAAGGGCATGGTAGCTAATAAAAACACAGCACATAGAGCAGCCCAACGAGCAAGCTCGAGTTTGAGACAGATACGATAAACCAAGAAAGTCGAAATGGCCGTCAATACAGCTTTAATGTAGCGAGCATGAAGCAAGTCACTTTGACTTAGTGCAACCAGCATTCCTTCCAGAAAAGTCCATACTGGCAGCGCAAAATTAAACCAGTAAACATCCGGATTTATCCATGCTGAGCGTGCCAAAAACCAGCGATAGGCGTCATCTCCCCAATAAATATTACTCTTAGCTACATAATCTACATAAAGCCATGCACCATCCCCACGTACCAAATTAATAATAATTCCATAAAATAAAGCCAATGCTAGGACAAAAAATAGAGCATAACGACCACACCACAAAGACGATAGAAACTTGGGAAACAAAGAATGGTTATTTTTTATATCCATCACGAACTAATCCAACAACAATTTTCACTCAAAACCTGATTTCCTTTTTCAAGGAAAAACTCATAAACATTGATAATTTATTAAAACGACTCATCAAGATGAGCCTCTCTACCAGCACTCCCAAAGATAACATATAGCTTTACCTCCTTGGCCTCTGGAACACCCTTAGGATTCGGCTTACAAATTTATCGTTGCTACCAAGCAAACCCTTTATGCTTGTGTACATAGCCAACATTAAATTATCGATCTTTATTAGCACCTTTTTAGCGCCATCATTAGGGCGAACTTGGTAGCTGGTAGCACGCTTATATGGATTTTTTTCTTCGGTGTAATAGTAAACTGCAATTGAACGACGATAGCGATCGCTTGGGCAAACCATCGGCTCAGGGTGGCCGTGAAATGAATAGGCATCGGTATTAAAAATTACGCAGCGGTTAAATATTGGAGCCACTTTCACTTCACAAACTGTCATTTCCTTATTCCACAATTCGAGATCCCCACCCCATTCATCTTGCCAATTTTTGTTGAGATAAAGAATAACGTTTACACGACGCTGCCAATTTCGGTGATGTGGATGCACTGTAAAATCAGCATGAATATTGAGAAAACCGCCTGTCGTACTCTGATGAATACCACCACCCTCGCAAGAGTCATCAGCCATCAGGTTTTTGATGCCCGACAAGTCGCTCAAGAAACGTACAAAATCGGAGTCATTTAGTTGCCTGACAACACTTTGTAAATGAACTGGTAATGCATGGACTTTATTGAAACCCTTTTTGTTTTCATTGAAATGTATATAATTAATCCATACATCGTTTTGGTTTAACGCATCAAAATTCGCAAGAGCTCTATTTAACGCCCCCTCATCCAGAAAATTTTCAAGAATAATATGTGGATAAGGTGAATTCTTATGATACTGATTTCTCAGGTCAACCAGTTGAGCAGTCCATTTTTCATAATCAAAAATGTCCTCTTTTTGCACATATGTATCCATAAACATTGGTTTTGGTCTGGAGCAGCTCATTTGTTTAAGTGTCGATCAATCCCAGATCGCTTTCGTTTTCCGTTGCCTCGTTCTTCACTCTTGGGCAAGATAGGGCCATGAAAGCTCATCTGCAACCTATTCATTAGAAAAATATGTTCATCATACGCCACCCTTATATCACCACCATATCATTCTTAGTCGTCGCCACTCTGATTATTTATGGGCAAACCGCCACTTTTGGTTACGTCAGTTATGACGATCCCGGTTATGTGTCCTTGAATCATGTTGTCAACGGCGGACTCACCTTCGATAACATTAGGTGGGCCTTTACATCTACTACATATATGTCCAACTGGCAGCCCTTGGTCTGGCTCTCGTACATGCTTGACGTCAGCCTATTCGGCGCCTATCGCCCCGGCGTCCATCATGTGGTCAATGTGGCACTGCATTTGGCTAGCTCCGTCATTTTGTTCTTGGTACTGGCGCGGGTAAGCCGAAGAGTCTGGCCAAGTGCCTTCGTTGCAGCGCTTTTCGCGGTGCATCCACTCCATGTCGAATCGGTAGCATGGATTGCCGAGCGTAAAGACGTCCTCAGCGGTCTTTTTTGGATGCTGACAATGGCTGCCTACGTCTTCTACGTTGAGCGACCCAGCTTCTCTCGGTACATATTGGTCTTTATTTTTCTGGCCATGGGCCTGGCAGCCAAACCGATGCTGGTGACACTACCCTTCGTTCTGCTACTCCTGGATTACTGGCCTCTGCGTCGAAACCTTTCAGCATCAGCAGGAAGCACCACCAGACCTGCTCCTTTATTGTTGATCCTGGGCGAAAAACTTCCGCTCTTCGCTCTATCTCTACTCTCGTCATACATAACTTATGCCGCCCAACAGCAAGCTGGGGCCATGAGTTTTGGCAGCGCCCTGACGTTTGCACAACGGATTTCCTCGGCCATCATGTCCTACGCCAATTACATCCTCAAAACCGTTTGGCCAACGAATCTAGCCGTTATCTATCCCTATAATGAGAGCTGGCCGGTACAGCAAGTCGTGATAACAGCCTCCGGACTGCTCTTGGTTACCCTTACCGTCGCTCTCCTGATGCGCCGACTGCCCTATCTAGCAGTCGGCTGGTTTTGGTTTCTAGGAACGCTCGTTCCGGTCATTGGCCTTGTGCAAGTGGGGATACAAGCAATGGCTGACCGGTTTACCTATATACCGCTTATCGGTCTTTTCATTGCAGTGGCGTTTCTGATGGAGGACTTGAGTCGACGACGATTGTGGGTCAAGCGCGCCGCTACTGTTCTCGGTAGCACTGCAGTCATTGCCCTGACAATTGCTGCCATCATCCAAACAAGCTACTGGCACAATAGCGAAGCGCTCTTCCGCCAAGCAGTGAAAATACCTGGTAACTACGTTGCCGAGATCAATTTGGCCGCTTTACTTCTCGATAGCCCGGCCCACGATGACCTCAAAGAAGCTTTTTCTCGCGCCCAAAGCGCCGTATCAATCAAGAGCGACCATGCCGACGCTCACTGGATTCTCGGTGTCACCTTGGCCAAGCAGGGTAAAACCGACGAAGCCATTGCCAAGTATCTTGAAGCAATCCATTACGACCCGCATCACGGGACTTCATGGGCTTATTTAGCCGCCATCTATGTTCAAACTAATCGCCTCCCGGAAGCTATTGCCGCAATCGAAGAGGCCGAGAAGATTGCTGCCCGACAAGCCCAGTTGCCAGTAAGCCCAGATTATCGCCTGGAAATTGACCCCAGCAGCGGGCTGTTTCAAAGACGAAAGCAATAAAACAGGAAACCCTATGTATCAGGGCAAAAAGGTCGTCGTCGTCATGCCGGCCTATAACGCAGCCAAGACACTACGTCGTACCTATGATGAAGTCATGGCCCAAGGTATTGTTGATTTGATAATAGTCGTTGATGACGCCAGCCACGACGAGACAAGCACCCTGGCAAAGACTCTGCCACACACCCTCGTCCACACCCATGTGGCAAATCGTGGTTACGGTGCCAATCAGAAAACTTGTTACAGGCTAGCTTTGGAGGCTGAAGCCGATATTGTCATCATGATTCACCCAGATTATCAGTACACACCTTTACTGATACCGGCGATGGCATCAATGATTACCAATATTTATCCATGCGTCTTGGGTAGCCGTATTTTGGGCGGCTACGCGCTCCAAGGGGGAATGCCTCTCTGGAAATACGTCGCCAACCGTTTTCTCACCTTGGTCGAGAACCTGCTGATGAGTGCAAAGCTATCAGAGTACCACACCGGCTATCGAGCCTTCTCAAGCGAGCTTCTCCTGATACTGGATCTAGATAACAACTCTGATGACTTCATCTTTGACAACCAGATGATTGGCCAAATCCTCTGGACTGGAGCTGTCATCGGTGAGATTTCCTGCCCCACACGTTATGAACCGGAGTCAAGCTCCATCAATTTCACGAAAAGTGTCAAATACGGCTTTGGGTGTTTGGCCGTGGGCTTGGAGTTCCGCTTATCTCGGTGGGGTATGCTGAGATCGAAGCGTTTCCCAAGAACTCTCAATAACAAAATCAACAAAGTATGGGCATCCAATGATAGATGACGCCAGCACCTTCCCACCAGCCTCCCCTCAGCTAACCACAGAAATAACCCTACCTTAATCACAGCTGCTGTGGGAGCAATCTCAACTCGGAGCGCACAATACCACTAGGCATTGCGAGAGATCCCAAGGACTTACCACCGAACTCAAGTGCGTTCACTACCAGAGGGTTACCTGCCGCCATGGAACAGGAAACACCCCAAGCGCATGGTACTGATGACGACCGGCCGATATAGAGATTATTTGATATCAAGAGCTGTATCTTGCCTGTCCCCAAATCACCCTCCCCCTGCATCTCGACCTTCCCCTCGCCAACACCGATGGAGCCACGGAGATCGGCAAGGCGCAGATCAATGCCAAGCTTGTCGAAGCTAGGCTCTGCAAATGATAAATAGGTGCCATCATCATGGGCGTGATTGCCTGTACCGCTCGGCGAGGCGAAATCGGTTTCGTTCAGATTCGCGAGATTAACAAAGCCGGAATAAGCCAGATAGCTGTCATTCACGCCCTGCCCTGGCCCCAGTGTAAACACATAGCGGTCAGCTTCGACATTCACATCTACATAGGTCATGGCTTGCGGTATGGTCATGGCAGGAATGGCGCCGCCACCCAACATGCCCCGCAACTGGTAGCGAAACAATGGAGCATCGGTCTTGATGCCGGCACTGGTCATGCCCATGCGCCCATTGCGCAGAGCAATCAATACGTCAGCCCCCATCAAACCGATGCCGAAACCAGTATCAGTATCGCCAATCATGAAGTTGCTGCCTGTATTCCAGCGAGTACGATCAGCGGGTGAGGCATCGGTAGCATGCGTTTGTGACATGACTGCCAAATCCAAACGTGCGGATTGGCTATCCGCGTAAGGCGAAATGAAAATCTCAGCGTCCAGATCTGCCAGTGTATAAATCAAGGCCCAATTATAAGGAGTAATAACCGGTGCTCCCGCTTTGCCGCTGATTGTACGATCCACGACGCTCACTGTTGAGGAGTACGCTGCAAGATGCATATCACGGAAGGTTATGGCCAATGCATGAGGGTCGTTATTACGGCGTACCTTGATCGGCTGCACTGGCAGTTGCGAGGCTACCGGGCCTTCACCCGTGCCTGAGCAAGCACCATTGGCTGTAGCAGTGATCGTGGAGCGACCCCAGCACAAACCACCTGTACCTTGCGCAGTGGCTCCACCTGCCAATGCCTCAATACCAAAGAAAGGAATATCAAAGGCATGAGTATTGCCTGGTAGTTTTGTCCAGTTACCGAACTCCAAATAACCCGGCTTATCGCCCCCTTCCCCTACAGCCCAAACAAAATCAGGGTCGTAGTTGAACTTGATGTTACTGTAAATTCCTTTGCCGCTGCCATCCACGCGGCCACCAGCCTTCAGGAACTCCAGATACAAATCAGTCCAAGAGCCGCGCCAACCCCAAAACAGCATGGGCTTATCGGTTGCACCTACGGCAAACGGTGTGGTGCCATTACCGTCATACAAAATATCCAGCGACAGTGAGAACCTCACCTTGGAGCCAGGCTTGCTCTCAATGACAAAACTATTGTTATTGAAACCAAAACGGCCATCATCCAGTGCAAATAGAAAAGAGAAATCATTCATCAGCATTTCCGGTGCGCCAGCAGCATTATCGCCACGACGCCAGAAAATTTTCCCCGGATCTGTTGCTCCCTGATAACCAATAGCCCAATTGGCCATGTTGACCTTGCCAAAATTCAAAGCCAACGAAGAACCATAATTGGTAGTGGTGGAGTCAAATAAAGTTCGCCCGGCCAAATCCAAATTGACAGGGGTTTCAATGAAATATCTCCCCAAGCTTCCACTGCCGACACCACTTGTCACACTCGCCAAATTAACAGCGCCAATTTGTATTTGGGAGCGAGCCAGTTCAGCCTTTAGCCCCAAAAATATATCTGTACTGGAGGCGGAAGAAGCGCCCACATCAAGAGTAGCGAGAAACAAGGGGCCAGTGACACCTGTAGCACGCTTGATATTGATATTGGAGTTGCGCAGCCCCAGTTCACCGGCTTCATTTTGCAGGGCGACATTAGGGTCATTGTGAAGATAGGCCGCACTGCTGATGGAAACTCCTGCTGCCGACTCGGTCATGCTGAGTACAATGCCATCCTGCGCAGTGACAGACGACATTTCGTCGTCTGGCAGAGACTGCATGGCATACGAGCTAGCCGCAATCGCCATCATGCCCACAGTGATAGCAGAGCTTAGCAGCCGATCATTTTTATTTTTATTCACTCTCATCGCTTGACTCAATGTCAGCTGGAACTTGTTTCCTCTTGCAGGCGTAGACAAACCCTAGCCCGCAAAAGGGCATTCAATCAACAAAAAACACTGGTGCCCCAGCAGTTGTCATAGACACGACCACCTATATTGGCTGGCAGGCCAGTGATGTTACCTGCCGTGTCTGCAGTGGAGTTCAAAATATTGCTCACCAGCAGTGTGGTCGGGGCAGAGATATCCAGAGTAAAGGCATTGGGTAGATACATAGCCCACCCCTTCTCCATCGGTACTGCATAGCCGGGATACTGCACACTTTCTTTCTGGAATGACAAACCGAACAAGCTGGAATTCACCATGGTGCTGTGAAAGTTTTCAAGATTAAAGGGTATCTTGTAGGCGTTCAGCTGAGCATTAGTAACGTCACCGCTTCTCGCTACATTTAAGCCATCCGCCAACTGATTTTTTAGATTGGTTTTCACCGAGCCTATCAACAACGGCATGAAGGTGTTCAGCAAGCCGGTGCCGAGACCACTCGTCGTCGCCGTAATATTGACG
>JBBCJX010000022.1:0-5784 GCA_037189985.1 Moraxellaceae bacterium | reverse complement strand
CCATCTTTTTATGAAAAATGTTTTTCCAAATCCCCACTCAGATCTGACACTTAAAACAAACGCATCTTTCTTACCCTGACTCCTTCCCTGAGAATACTTTCCAGTCAAGAAATTTGTGAGAAAGACTGCAGATGCCTTTCTATCAAGCTTATCTTCAGAGCCCCAATTATCGTCTTGAGTTATCTCTTTCATAAATTCCTCATTATTTATCATTAGTCAGCAGTAGAGAAGCGTAGAAAACACCCAATAAAAAGCCCCGCATTATGCGGGGCTTTTTATTCAACCAGTCAACTTCGGCAATTACTGGAAGGTCTTCCCTTCCGCCGCCATCGTTTCCAGCAGCTTGGGCGGCGTGAAACGGTCACCGTACTTGGCCGCGAATTCCTTCGCCTTGGCGACGAACTCGGGCAGGCCGATGAAGTTGATGTACTGCAACTGGCCGCCGGTCCACGGCGCCATGCCGATACCGAAGATGGAGCCGATGTTGGCGTCCGGCACGTTGCGCAGCACGCCTTCTTCCAAGCAGCGGGCCGCTTCGATGGACTGACGGAACAGCAGACGGGTCTTCAGTTCTTCGAACTGCTCCGGTGTCGGCTGTGCCTTGTCGGCCTTCATGAAGTGCTGCTTGAGGCCAGGCCACAGGGTCTTCTTGCCGCCGTCGGTGGGGTAGTCGTAGAAGCCCACGCCTTCCTTCTTACCGGGGCGCTTGAACTCGTCCAGCATGCGGTTGGCGACGGACTCGCCCGGCAGCTCCGGCACGGTCTTGCCTTCGGCTTCGAGGTCGATGACGGTCTGCTTGCGTGCCTTGCGGCCCAGTTCCAGATTCACCTCATCAAGCACGGCCAAGGGACCAACGGGCATGCCGGCCTGAGCGGCGGCCTGCTCGATGGACTGCGGGTTCCAGCCTTCTTCCAGCATGCACAGGCCTTCGTAGCAGAAGGTGCCGAACACGCGGGAGGTGAAGAAGCCGCGGCTGTCGTTCACGACAATCGGGGTCTTCTTGATCTGGAGCACATAGTCGAAGGACTTGGCCAGCGTTTCGTCCGAGGTTTCTTCACCGCAGATGATTTCAACGAGCGGCATCTTGTCGACGGGCGAGAAGAAATGCAGGCCGATGAAGTTCTTGGCGTTCTTGGAAGCCTTGGCCAGGCCGGTGATGGGCAGCGTGGAGGTGTTAGAGGCCATCACCAATTCAGCACCTGTCACCGCTTCGGTCTTCTTGGTGACGTCGGCCTTGATCTCGCGGTTTTCAAACACGGCTTCGATCACGAGGTCGCAACCGGCCAGGTCTTCGAACTTGTCGGTGGCGTGGATCAGGGCGAGCTTCTCGTCGGCCTTTTCCTTGGTCATTGCGCCCTTGGACACGCGCTTGGCCAGCAGCTTTTCACTGTAGGCCTTGCCGTTCTTGGCGGCATCCAGATTCACGTCGAGCAGCACGACTTCGATGCCAGCGACAACAGCGGACTGGTAGGCAATGCCAGCGCCCATCATGCCGGCACCCAGCACGCCGACCTTCTTGCTCTTCCACTCGGGGAGCTGCTCCTTGGAAGGACGCGAACCGCCGCCGTTGATCTTCTGCAGATCAAAGAAGAAGGCCTTGATCATGTTCTTGGCGTGCTTGCCGACGGCCAGCTTGGTGAAGTAGCGGCCTTCGATCTTGAGCGCGCTGTCGAAATCGACCTGAGCGCCTTCCACGGCGGCACTCATGATGGCCATGGGGGCCGGATAGTTTTCGTGGGCACCCTTCAACTGCTTGCGCAGGTTGGCGGGGAAAGCCGGCAGGTTCATGGCCAGCGCCGGGGTGGACGGCGTGCCGCCCGGCATCTTGTAGCCCTTCACGTCCCAGGGCTGCTGCGCAGCGGGGTTGGCCTTGATCCACTCGCGGGCCTTGGCCAGCATTTCTTCCGGCGTTTCAGCGATCTCGTCGATGATGCCGACTTCCTTCGCCTTGGCCGGCTTCATGCGCTGGCCCTGCATCAGCACGTTCATGAGGCCGTTCTGGATGCCCATCATGCGGATGATGCGGGTCACGCCGCCGCCACCGGGCAAGAGGCCCAGGGAGACTTCCGGCAGGCCGAATTCGGCCTTGGGATTGTTCAGCGCGATGCGACGATGACAGGCCAGGGCGATTTCAAGACCGCCACCGAGTGCCGTGCCGTTCAGTGCGGCAACCACGGGCTTGCCCAGGGTTTCCAGCACGCGGAGCTGGCGCTTGATTTCAGTGACACCGGCTTCGAATTCAGCGGCTTGTTCCGGCTGGGCCTGGATGAGGCCACGCAGGTCGCCACCGGCGAAGAAGGTCTTCTTGGCAGAGGTGATGATGACACCGGCGATGCTGTCCTTTTCGGACTGCAGGCGGGCCACGCTTTCGGCCATGGACTTGCCGTAAAGCTCGTTCATGGTGTTGGCGGACTGGTTGGGATCGTCCAGTGTGAGGGTGACGATGTTGTCAGCGTCTTTTTCCCAACGGATGGCTGTCTGGCTCATTATGTGTTCTCCAAATTCTCGTGGGATCAGACGCGTTCGATGATGGTGGCAATGCCCATGCCGCCGCCGACACACAGGGTGCAGAGGGCGCGCTTGAGATTGCGGCGCTCGAGTTCGTCCAGCACGATCTGCACGATCATGCAGCCGGTGGCGCCTAGCGGGTGGCCCATGGCGATGGAGCCGCCGTTCACGTTCACGATGTCGTCCTTGATGCCCATGTCTTTCATGAAGCGCATGGCAACAGAAGCGAAGGCTTCGTTGATTTCCCAGAGGTCGATGTCTTTGGCGGTCAGGCCAGCTTTCGCCAGGGCCTTCTTCGCGGCAGGTGCGGGACCGGTCAGCATGATGGTGGGATCAGCGCCGGAAACAGCGGTGGCGATGATCTTGGCGCGGGGCTTGAGGCCCAGCTTCTTGCCGGTGGCTTCGTTGCCGATCAGCAGAACAGCAGCGCCGTCCACGATGCCGGAGGAATTGCCCGGGGTGTGCACGTGGTCGATCTTCTCGACCCAGTTGTACTTCTGCAGGGCCACGGCGTTGAAGCCGCCCATTTCACCCATCATGGCGAAAGAGGGGTTGAGGCCGGCCAGGGATTCCACGGTGGACTGCGGCTTGATGAACTCGTCGTTGTCGAGAATGGTGAGGCCGCTTTCGTCCTTCACCGGCACCAGCGACTTCTTGAACCAGCCTTCAGCACGGGCCTTGGCGGCACGCTGGTTGGACTGGGCAGCAAAACGATCCACGTCGGTACGGCTGAAGCCTTCGATAGTGGCGATGAGGTCGGCACCGATGCCCTGCGGCACGAAGCCGGTCTGCAGGTTGGTGGCCGGGTCCATGGCCCAGGCGCCGCCATCGGAGCCCATGGGCACGCGGGACATGGACTCCACGCCACCCACAACCACGAGGTCTTCAAAGCCGGAACGGATCTTCATGGCGCCCAGGTTCACGGCTTCGAGGCCGGAAGCGCAGAAGCGGTTGAGCTGCACGCCGGCGGTCTGGTCGGGCCAGCCGGCCTTGAGCACGGCGGTCTTGGCGATGTCGGCACCCTGGTCGCCCACGGGGCCCACGCAACCCAGCACCACGTCATCCACGTAGTTCTTGATTTCGGCGCCGTTGCGCTCTTCCAGCGCGTGCAGCAGGCCGACCACCAGATCGACAGGCTTCACCGTGTGCAGCGAGCCATCTTTCTTGCCCTTGCCGCGCGGGGTACGGACCCCGTCGAAAATCAATGCTTCAGTAGTCATGGATATTCCTCGTTGACGAAGTTTTCCGGGAGCCCGCCGCACCTGCCACTGCCACGTTCCACGCGCGCAGGACAGGCCGGAACCGGCCGGCCATCAGGGCTGCTACCTTGCGCCGGGGCGAATGACGGGACAATGACGGTTGTGTTCAAAAGGATTGACCAAAGCACTCAGACAGCGGCGATGGCCGGTCAGGGCCGCGCCAGCACTGGCTTTGAGGCCCCTGCCGGCAGGCCGCATCTTCCCCTACACTGACCCTGAAGCCGGTCTTGCGCATTGCGCAGGAAAACAGTGCCAGCGGGTTATCCTGGACCCGCAACGACAGCCCGCAACAATCAAAAAAAGGCGGCGCCATGGATGCATACACGGTACTGGCGGAGTGTCCGCTCTTTGCCGGGCTGAACCCCGAGGCAGTGGCAAAGCTGGCTGCCGATGCCAGCGAGGTCCGGCTCGCCGCCGGTGAAACCCTGTTCCGGGCCGGCGATCTGGCCGACAACCTCTGCATCGTGGCCACCGGGCGTCTGCGGGCCATCTTTCCGGATGGCCGCATCGCCGGCGACATTGCCCGCCTGGAGCCCATCGGAGAAATAGGGTTACTCACGGGCGACCGGCGCAGTGCCACCGTGCAGGCCCTGCGCGACAGCCTGCTCTTCGCCTTCACTCGCGAAGCCTTCTATGCCTTCGCCATGGCCGAGCCGGCAGCGCTCATGGCCATCACCCGGGTCATCATCGGGCGCATGCGCGAGCCCGGCCGTGAAACCCGGCTGCGGGCCGCCCGCAAGATACGCACCCTCGCCGTTCTGGCCGCCACTCCTGCCGTCAACGGCGCTGTCTTCGCTGCACAACTGGAAGCTGCACTCGGCGGCCACACCACGCTGGTCAGCCATGCGAACGCCAGTGAAGCCACCGACATGTCTCCCCCCGCTCTGTCCGAGTGGATGCGACAACTGGAGTTCACGCACAAGCAGGTCGTCTACGACGCCACTGGCCCTGCAAGCTGGACCCGCACCACATTGCGCCAGGCTGATCGCATCATCGTGCTTGTGGATGCCACGAGCCAGGTCTCACCCGCTGCAGTGACGGATGCCCTGCAAGCCGCCGATGTGCGCTCACCGGTTGAGCTCGTCATGCTGCGCCGTGAAGGAGAAAGTGCATGCAACACGCTGACCTGGAAGCAGGCCATCGGTGCCAAGAGCCATTATTTCGTGCGGCCGGACAACCGCGCCGACATCGCCAGTCTGGCACGCCAGCTCACCGGCTTTGGCGTGGGACTGGTACTGGGAGGCGGCGGCGCGCGTGGCTTTGCCCATGTCGGTCTGCTGCAGGCCATGCAGGAGCTGGCGATTCCCGTCGACGTCTGCGGCGGTGCCAGCATGGGCGCCTATATTTCCGCACTGCATGCCAGCGGGCGTGATGTGCAGGAAATCACCACCACCCTGAAAGACACCTTCATGCACCGCCGCTTACTCAATGATTACCGGCTGCCACGGGTATCACTCATTGCCGGCAACAAGTTCCGCCGGCATCTGCACAGTGTGTTCGGCGACCTGCGTGCAGAACATTTGCGCACACCGTTTTTCTGCGTTTCGACCAACCTCACCCGTGCCTGCACCGAAGTACACAGCGAAGGACTGCTGGCCGACTGGCTGGCGGCCAGCATGTGTATTCCGGGACTGGCACCGCCGGTGGCCTGGCAAGGCAGCCTTCTATGTGACGGAGCGGTGGTGAACAGCCTGCCGACCGACGTCATGCAGAACCTGGGGAGAGGCGTGGTGGTCGCCAGTGACGTTTCCACCGAAGGCGCGATTGCGGCATCACGCTCGCAAGGACCTGATCCGGATTTCGAGGCCGTGCACCTGCGCAATGCCGAAGGTTATCGGGTCAGCCTGAAAGACGTGCTGTTCCGCACTACCTCGCTGGGCTCGGAAAGCGGCATGGCAGCCCGTGCCGAACGGGCCGACATGTATCTGCGCATGCCGGTGGGACACATCAAGACCTTCGACTGGCTCCTTCTGGACGACATCATCCAGAAGGGCTACGAACATGCGATGCAGCAATT
>JBBCJX010000021.1:0-16637 GCA_037189985.1 Moraxellaceae bacterium | reverse complement strand
TGATCTTGAGGCCGAGCTTGAGCGGGGACGTGCCGATACCAGCAGCGCGGGTCATGAGCTGGCGCGTGTCATGTCCAGTCAGGAAACTTCGGGAGACCGCCTGGTAGCGGCAGAGTCTCTTGCACGCAGCCAGGCTGCATTAAAGGGCGGCGAGTCGCGCCAGCAACGCTTGCATGTGTTGGCGCCCTTCGCCGGTACATTGAGTGACATACCGCCGGCCATACGGCCAGGGTTATGGGTGGGGGACAAGCAGTCCTTGGGTCTGCTTGTCGGTGACGGCGGGGGCATTGTGGCTGATGCCTGGGTGACCGAGGAATATCTGCGCTTCATCCACCCCGGTGACGCTGCCAGGTTTTATCCCGAAGATCCGACGCTATCCCCGCAAAATGGCATTGTTGAGCATATTGATGCGGTGGATACCCGCGTGCTTGCTGAGTCCTATCTGCTGGCAAGCCATGGCGGAGGCATTCCTGTGCGTATGGATGGTGAGGGAAATGCCGTACCCGAATATGCGGTCTATCGGGTTCGCCTGCGCCTGGAGTCAGGGTTGGGCGCAGTCCCCTTGAGGGTTGTTCGTGGCAAGGCCAGGTTCAATGGCGACTCTCGCAGTGTGGTGGTGCGCGCTGGCAGTTTTGTAGCAGGGAGTTTGCGCCGGGAGAGCGGATTTTGAGGGGCGTGGCTGGCGCTGAGAGAGGAATGCCCGAGGGGGTGAAAGCAGCCATCTCTACTGGCATTTCATGCCAATGACCCGTTGGCCCGGCAGGGCTATCTTCACCTGAAGTGCTGAGAGTGGTCTTTTTTTGAGGGTCTTGGCACGCCAAATTTAGACCAATCAGTCCATGAATATGTCCATATGGCTGATCGAAGTTGCGGGATGACGATAATTGTCTTTCCCTGCAAAAAAACAACAAGAAAAACAGACAAGAATCCATGGCCTTGCTCCTTCGTTCCCGTCTTCTTGCAGTCCCGCTAGCTGCCTTCCTCATGGCAGGGTCAGGCGTTGCGTCTGCTTTTACGGCTCTTCAGGACGACGAGATGTCCGGTGTGACAGGCGAAGGCATGTCTTTCGTCTGGACAGATTTCCGCATGATGTTCGACCCAGGCAGCTATTTCGAGCAGATGGGCGCGCCTGGCAGCAACACCTGTAGCGGCACGGGGCAGAGCAATGGCAATTACAATTGCTGGCGCCGTGGTGACTTGCGCTGGTATGGCAACAGTGTTTCATCCACAGGCGGTACTACCGGTACAGGCGCCTCCCCTGATACCAGTGGCTGGGCCAGTACCTGGACCACTACTGGCAGTTACATGACTCAGTGTGCCAATGCCGGTATCGCTGGGCTGGGTTGCCCGCGCGGCGGTCCTGTTGCCTTGTTCGCTGCCCATGACAACCCCTATATCCTGCGCGCCCTTGATTATTCGGGCGATGGTACGGCTGCGACTGCCATCGGTAACGGTGTGGTGACTTACCAGGGTGTGAACTCGACGGGTCTCTGGTCGCCGGGCTCCCCTGGCAGTGGTTCCCGGCAGACGGTGCTGGAGTGGTTGGCGCCTAGTCCCAAACTTGCCCATAACCGTGCTGATGGGCTTGATTCCTGCGGCCGTGTCACCCCGGCCGGGGCCATGACCAATTGCGGGCAGGATCCTTACCGTTTTTCTTTCTGGGGTGAAATCGAAGTCGGACGTGGCGGTACCGGTAGCGGCTTGCTGAAAAGCCAGACCCTCATTTCCGGCAATGCGGCCGGCAGTGTGCTGCGTTTCTTCAAGTTCACACAGACGAGTACCTCTCCGGGCTTGCAGAATCCTTATGACCCCACGCTGGGGGCGGCAGGTTGTACCGATGCCGGCTGCCCGGGTGTCAATGGGCCTGGCAATACCTATAACAACCGTACGCTGGCGATACAGTATGAAAGTCATCTTCAGGGTGATTTCCGCTTCAGCGTTGCGCAGACAGAGGCGACTCCAGTTATTGGTGTGCCTGTCGCCTTCCATGCCACCGAGGGCATGTATTTCCGTAATGCGGATGTATTCCTGCCATTAGGTCAGCCTTTCTACCAGGCTCTGGTTATCAACCTGCCACGCAATACCAGTACCAATGCTCCCGTAAAGGACGGCAATTTCACGCTCGAAATTCCCATCCTGCCCAATCGTGAAGCGGTATATACGCGTTTCTACAGTCTGAATCCGGCAGCCACGAATGCTGCCATCCCCAACAGCTATGACCGTGGTTATGCAACGGCGCGTGCTGCCATGCTCAGCCGTCTGCCGGTGACCGGCGGCGCTACGCCAGCCTACATGCCGGCCCGTACAGCAACCAGCGTTGCCAACTACCCTGTTCCTGATGCCAATTATTTCAAGACCCACGGTTATGCCCGCTGGGGAGACTGGTCTGTCTGTCAGGGCGTGGGTTGCCGTCTGCCACTGTCTTCCAACAGTGGCGCACAGGCAGACGCAGGGACTGGGCGCAATTCCTGGAATACATCTGGTGACGGTGTCTTCTTTGTCGGCACGACAGCTTTCAACGCTTATGCCTACCGCACCACTGCAATGGATGTGCGGAACAACACTCATGAATTTTCTACCAGGGCTTACTACGCCAACTATTCGGGGTGCACCCCGGCAAATGCGAGTGCGTATGACACTTGCGGCTATGGCGGTGCTTATAACGGTGCGGGTGGTGGTGCTACGGCGAAAACGGTGAGTTCGGTTTCCATACTCCCTGCCGAGAATCTGTTCTGGAACCGTGCGGGGACAGGTGTGGGCGGGAATGAAAACCGGAACGTCATTGCCGTTCCGGCAGGAACCCCGCTCAATCTGGGAGATGCGCGTCTGGAAGGCATACAGATGAACTACCTGCGCTTCACCAGCAGGGGGGCCAACTTTTGAGCCCGTACATGAAGCGCTGCCTATTGCCCCTGTTTGCTGTGGGGGTCAGCTTCTGTGCCACGGGAGTCGGTGCAGAAAATATCGGTCTGCAGGCCATGAGTGACGATGACATGGAACTGGTGGCTGCCCAGCAGGGTATCGCCCTGGACATGGAGCTCCGCATCAATGCCAAGGCCGACGGTGAACCAGTGGACTCCTCTGAGTGTCCTACCGTGGGCGGCCTGACCGGTGGATCAAGTTGCCGCCTGGCCATCGGGTTGTCTGACCGGATGGATGGAGATGGCATGTGGATTGTCATGAAGAGCTACCGCGGCATCATCAAGCTGAACAACATCCGGCTTGATGCAAGCAGCTTCGGTGGCAGCAGTACGCATCGCAACCTGCCAGCCATGGGTGGCTACGACCCGAACAACAAACCGGCTCTGCAGCTTACGGCGGGCAAATGGGCCACTGCACTGGCAACCAGCAGCAGTGCCTACAACATTTACCTCAATACCCCTGATTACACGGATTTTACGGCGGCACTCAGCATCGATCGCCTTTCTGCGGAATATGACAGTGGCGGCCAGCCTGGCTATCTGCGTAATGACATCGCAGGTGCGGCGCTGGCCATGCGTATGGCCCACGGAATAGGACTGGTACCTGATCCCAACAATCCGCCGGATGTGATGGTTGGGCCTTACACGAATGAGCCGGCGCGTATCCGCCTGGATGGCCGCCTGCAGATTCACGGTTTCGGCTTCTGACGGATATGAAAGCTATTTTCTCCGTGCTGGCGAAAGGGCTGGCAATGAAAAAGTGCGAACCTTCCTCCTTGAGGAGCAAGGGAGTTCTGGTAGGCAATATGAGAAACATGCTGAAAAAAATGTGTTACCGGATTGCTACCTTGCTCTGGGTAATGTTGTTCACGACAAATGCTGCAGCGGCAATGGAACTGCTGGCAGACAATGATTTGCATGAAATCAGTGCGCAAGGTTTGTTCTGGACAGACAAGATCAGTGGTAATGAACTGGTCGGTGCCAACAGCTATTCCACCCCGTTTACCTTCTACCGTGTCGGTCTAGACGGTGAGCTGGCACTGAATACCAATATTTCCAAACTCCAGCTCGGTTGTGGGGGTGTGAACGATTTTGTCAATGCCAGAGCTGGTTGTGACATGGATATCGACTATGCCAGCCTGATGGGCCGTTCAGGTACGTCACCCGGCAACCCTGTCAGTGCTTTCAAGCTGTTGCGTCCCTACTTGGAGTTTGCGATCAAAGGCGATAACACGGCGACCCGTGAGATTGTCGGGATGAAAATTGGCTCACAATCCGCCGATGGCGCCATCAGTGCCGGGCGGCGTTATCTGAACGGGCAGACCAATCAGGAAAACATGATTGCCACAGGTTGCACCAATGCCACTACCGGTTCGGGTGCACTGGGTTGCCATTCGGGCATCAACTCGGTGAGTGGATTCCTGGGTGCCGAGATGTCCTTGTCCATGCGCGCAAGAGCCTGCATCCGGGTCATATTCTGTATAAACCTTGATTCATGGGGGTGTGTCGGGAGAACGGCATTTACCGGCGACAACTGTGGCACATCCAAAAATGATGCCTTGTTTGTCGATATTGCAGGCACAAGAATGCAGAGCCTTGGTTTGCGCGCTGCGCATCTGAACATGCAGGGCAATGACGCGTTGAGTAGCATCATTGCCAATGCTTACGCCTCCATCAATGCTGACCTCCGGCTGGTACACAAGCTGACGTTCGAGAATACAGGTGATTTCTTTATCTCTGTGCAAAGAGAGCCCGTTGCCTATCCGCGATACAGCAAGATGACGCCCACGGCTGAAATGCAAGCCAACGGAAGCTATGCATCGGCAATGGACTCTTGTGCGACCACCAGTTTCAACTCGGCCCGTTGCAACAGCGCCTATGCTGTTCCTGCCAATACAGGCTGGTGGCTGAATGCCCCCAGCGTCAAGCTGCTGGATATCTACAATGACAATGCCAATCTGGGTGAGCTTAGTCTTGGCGCTGCCCTCAGCTTGCTGGCGGCTCCGGGCTACCTGATTGATCAGGCCGATTTCAGACTGGCGCCCACCAAGAATTGCTACGGCACCAGCCGGTTTTGCTGAGGCTGTCATGAAGATATTTCTGATGTCGCGATGCCTCTCTGCTCCCGTCCTGGCAACGTCGTTGCTGATCAGTTTGACAGCGCCGGCAGCAGCCATGCAAATATTGTCGGAAGACGAGTTGGCCTTCGTATCTGGACAGGATGGCTTGGTGGCAGAGGTTGCTGCTCCGCAAATCAGCTTAGCGCAGTGGGCAACTGAAACCGATGTTGGTGTGGCGGGCATGGCAGGTGGGGTCTCGGCAGATGCGCTGACACTGAATCCTATCGGGCAACCCGGCCTCTCAGGCCAGTGGGAGCTCGATGTCGGTGCCGATGTGGGTGGACCCTTGCTGAGTTGGACCTCACACATCGACCGTTTCCGTCTGGGTGGCAACTATGTTGTTGATGATCCTGCAACGACAAACATCAACGAATCCACGGCAAGCACTGGTTGGAGCGCTCGCGTGACTGGCGACAGCCAGCGCACCTTCGGTGAATGGGCGCTGGTGTCCGATCTGGATTTCCACCTCATTGGGAGGCCGCTCTTCGGCACGCCCGCCACCACGCATCTCAACCTGGCCTTGAACGATGCAACGTTGTTCTATCGCCAGAATCCGGGTCATGCGGCTATTGCACTGAACAAACTACATTTTCTCTGGGATATGCCTGCGGGCACTGTCGACATAGACAGTCAAGGATTACGCCTGGCTGGCAATACTACGTTCCGTATCGGCTTCGACTGGCTCTACAAGTCCCATGTCGACCAGAACATGACTTCGATCACGGCGAATGACCGCCCCATCGTACGTTTTGGCTGGGGTGGTACCTTGTACGATTCACTGCTCTATATGCGTAGTGGCGGTGTCTGGGATACGAACAGCGACGCGGGCACCAACGTAGCCTTCAATCCCGATGGCAGCATGGCAAACATGCCTGCAGGTGCAAGCCAAGGCATCAGCTATGGCATGCGCTGGAACTATCATGATGGCAGTGGCAATCACGACTTCCTGTGGAGCATTGGCCACGTCACAGGTGATCGCGAATATCTGGAGTTTGGCGACTGGAAGAACCTGGAGCAGGCTACGGGGCCGGTAGCAGGCCGCTACGGTTTCGATTTTCCGCTCATTGTGATTGATGCGCTGGATGCGGGCTCTGCCAGCAATGCTGGCGGTAGCCTCTGCTGGGGTGCACCCATGACCGGCGCCGCCTGCAATGGCTCAGGTTCGCTCCTGACTCTGGAGGCAGGGCGCGTCACCGGTTATTCCTCCGAGGTCAATCGCAACGGTGGGGCCTTGGCCATGCAACTGATACGCAACGGCAATCTGCTGGCCTGGTCCAACCAGGTGCGTGTCATGCGACATCCTTTGGCTGATACCAACCCGACTCTGGAAGGCGATTACCAGTGGGGCCTGATTTATACGATGGCCAATATCAACGGCAATGTTTATTTCTATCCCGGTGGCAGCGAATCTGATACGGCGGGTGGCAGCCGCAGCCATGGTGTGCTGGCAGACGTACTTTTCATGACACAGAGCTTTGGTAACTGGGCGCCAGACAACCTGACCAACAGCACCCGCTGGAGTCAGGGTAGCCACTTCATGATCGCCGACACTGGCGCACAACAGGGTATTGGACTCTTGGGAGCCAGCTATCTTGTGGGTGCCGATGACCTTCGGCTCTGGCTCAAGAATACTTCTGCCGGAGAGGCCAGCCCCAATAACTGGCGTGGCGGCATTGATCTTTTTTCGCCACGCACCCGCGCTCAATTGAAGGCCGTATTCGGCGGGGCTCGTCTACCCAACGGCCATGACCTAGTCCGCGTAGCCAATGTTGATTTCAATCTGGAAGGCCTCTGGAATCTCCGCCTGTCGCCGCCACCAAGCAATGTACAGCCCGGTAAATCGGCAGAGTCCAATGACTTCTTGGCCTATAGCGTTGCCATGCGTTTCCGTTGTGGCAGCACAGTGCCATTCGGCTGTACGGATAATGCCTTCTCTGATGCACCAGGTTCGACTATTGCCAGTGGCGTAGGGTCCTATATCTCGTTTGAAGAGCCTGGACGGCCAGGAGCTGATTTGCGTTTTGCTGATCTCAGTGGTGATGCCGCCTGGACAGAGGGGGTGCTGCAACTGCGCTCCAGCAATGATACGGCGGCAGACACGGCCCCCGGCTCAGCGGGCAAGTTGGTTACGGTGCCTCCCCGGCCTGACCTTTCTCTCTCAAACAAACTGCTGTTGGGGGCATCGGCGGCAGCCCGCATGAATGACGCTGCCACTGGTGCGGGTTTGGGTAGTGGCGGCCCGGCCGGCCGGGCTTTTACCACTAACGTGATGTTTGGTGGTAACCACGTCTATAGCTGGGCAATACCAGCTTCCAGTATGTATTCCAGCTTTACGCTGCGGCCTCAGTAGTCAGCTTTGGCTCGTCATTTCATATCGGCTAATAAGGAATGACGAATAAACCAAAGCAGGACTACCTGCTGTACATCTCCCTTCTCTGATTTTCCAGCGCTATCATTCATGGCAGCTTTCACCTTGCTGGCTTTTCCTTATCTTTTGCTTCAAGGACATGTCATGACCATACGCGTACACAAGGCACCCATTGGCAAGTTGGCCCAAACCATCGAGATAGATCCCCATACCCTGCTGACGGATGTGGGCAGCGAAGATGGCGGTGAGGGCTTGGCGCCTGACCCTCACCATCTTCTGGATTCGGCCTTGGCTGCCTGTACGGCATTGACGCTCAAGCTTTTTGCTGCTCGCAAGGGCTGGCCGTTGGAGAATGCTGATGTGACCATCACGCACGAAGAGTCTCCCGGCCATTATCGCCTTAATCGTTCCATCACCCTGCACGGTGCACTGGACGACGTGCAACGCCAGAGGTTGCTGGAGATTGCCAATAAATGCCCAATCCATCGTGTGCTGACGGGGGAAATCAGCATAGAGACAGCTTTGGTGAGCTGAGTCTCGCTGAGCCGTGTAGCTCTGTGGGTGTGAGCCATAGGTAGGACAAGGGGAGGCTGCTATCATGGCGGCCTTCAGTGGTTCGGCAGGGGCGCCGCAGAGTGTTGCAAGACGGTGGGCGAGTGAGTATGCGGCAGGGGGGTGTGGTTCCCCAGCCAGTGGCTGATCTGGCGCGTAACCTATGGGCAGCGGCGCATCTGCTGGTATTCCGTCGCAGTGCCCTGCGCTGGCTTGTCCCCACGCCACGCAATTTTCTCATCCTTCTCCTGCTCAGCCTGACCATCAGCTTCATTTTCGATTTTCTGGGAGAGGGCTGGCCGGGTGTGTTGTCGCCTGTTGGCGTTGCCGTTTACCTGCTGCCTTCACTGGTACTTCTGGTATTCGGGCAGATACTGGCCACCCGTCATGGTCTCTGGCGGCTGGGCCTGGCGCCGGCAAGTGTATGGCTGGCTGCTGATGTTCTCCTCGGCGTGGGGCAGTGCCTGCTGCAGTATGCCGCCAGCCACAATATGCTGGCACCGCAGGTTCTTGCTGCCATCCCCACTTTTTATTCTCTTCTCTATGCTTGGCCTGTGCTGGCCGTTGTTTTTGTCTTCACGCGGGCATTGGTTTGGCCTTGGTGGGAACGCAGTCTGGCATTTGTCCTGCTCTTCGCCATATTCACAATATGGAGCCTGACATTCAGCAACGAGCGGCTGTGGTATGCCGACCAGAACAACATGCTGGCGGCGCAGCCCTCACGTCTTGCCGAGGAAGATGCCTTCTACGCACAGCAGGAGCTTTTGCCCCGGGCATTGTCGGCCGTTCAGTCAGAGCGTCCTGATCGCGTCGACTGGTATTTTCTGGGAGTGGCGGGCGCTGCCTACCAAAATGTATTCCGCAGTGAGCTGGAAACGGTACGGACGCTGTTCGACAACCGCTTTGCCACCTCGGGCCGTTCTCTGGTCCTGATTAACAATGACGATACGGTAATGCGTGAGCCCATTGCCACGCACACCAGCATCGCGCGGGCGTTGCAGACGTTTTCGCAGCAGATGAACAAGGAGCAGGACGTACTTTTCCTTTTCCTGACATCGCATGGCAGCGAGGATCATCAGATCGAATTGAACTATGCGCCGCTGGAACTTTCCCAGATATCGCCGGAGTGGTTGCGACAGGCTCTGGATGCCAGCGGCATCCGTCGTCGTGTCATCGTGATTTCTGCCTGTTATTCCGGTGGCTTCATTCCGTTGCTGCAAACGCCGGATACACTGGTCATCACTGCAGCCGATGCGGACAAGACATCTTTCGGCTGTCAGGATGATGCCGAGCTGACTTATTTCGGTCGTGCCTTCTTCGACGAGGCTCTGCGTCGTGAGTACGATTTGCGTGCCAGTTATGACAGGGCTGTACAGGTCATTGCCGAGCGTGAACAGGCAGAAGGCTTCGAGTTGTCACGTCCCCAATGGTCCATAGGGGAGCGTTTGGAGCAGGAATTGCCTGTACTGCAACAGAGTCTCTTTCCCCCTGCTCCTGGTCAGGCCACGAAACCGGCAAGCCACGGGCTCATGCCATGACTGACATGAATTACAGCTGAATGTAAAAAGCCGCCATCAGGCGGCTTTTTACATTCGGGACAATGGGGTGTGATTTATTCGCAGAACGCCTTTATCTGGCGCTGAGTATCGTCAAGTTTGGCCTGTTTTTCCTCATCAGTCAGCATGCGTACCTCACCCTTCTCGTCGGTTAGCTTGATGCGGGCATGTTCCTGCATGGTCTTCAGGTTTTCTTGAAGGTTCTTGCAGCGCTCGGCATATTTTTCTGGCGGCTGCTTGGCGGGTGTTGTCGGCTTTTCACCCCCGGCTTCGGCTGCCTTGCGAGACTCTGCTCGCTGCTTTTCCAGGTTCTGCGTGGCGGCCTCACTGTCCGAGGGAAGGCGTGTCTGCACCTTGACCTGGCTGGCATTGCTGGCGTTGGCCGGAGGAGGGTCTGCAGAGTAGTGCGTCACCCCTTTTTCATCGGTCCACTTGTAGATCTGTGCCATGGCTGGGGAGGCCAGCAACAAGGTACCCAGGAAAGCGGCCAGTGCCGGTGTCATTTTCATTGTGTTTCACCTGCAGAACAGAATGGCTGCACTATAACCAGCAGCGGGAGGCTTGATAAGCCGTTTCCTGTCCGTGCTGTGTATTGCTTGACATTTTTGCCACCTGCCTAAAAAATCACCAGTCCCGATGCGGGTGTCGGCGCGGTGGTCACCCTCCACCTAGCTGGCGCCAGGGCGCAAGCCCTGCCCGGGCCGGCCAACCGCCTGCCCGTTCCCCACTTGTAAAGCATTGCCCTTTGCTTAAGCCGCGGCAGTGCCCTAGCCCCCGAACCCGGTGGGCAAGGCAAGTCTGGCAAACCCCATCAAGCGCCTCCGTGCGTCAATCCTCGTGCTAGAATGCGCGGCCTTTTGCCGGACCCCAGGGTCACGGGCAGGGCCTTGCGCTTTTTCAAGGGTGAATCCGTGGAACAGTTATCTGGTGGTGAAATGCTCATACGTGCCCTCGCCGATGAAGGCGTGGAGTACGTGTTCGGTTATCCCGGTGGCGCCGTGCTGCATATTTATGACGCCATCTTCAAGCAAGACAAGGTCAAGCATATTCTTGTTCGCCATGAACAGGCAGCAGGCCATGCGGCTGACGGTTATTCGCGAGCCACAGGCAAGACAGGTGTCGTGCTGGTGACCTCCGGCCCCGGCGCCACCAATACGGTGACAGCGATTGCGACGGCCTATATGGATTCCATTCCGCTGGTGGTCTTGTCCGGGCAAGTGCCTTCGCACCTCATCGGTGAAGATGCTTTTCAGGAAACTGACATGGTGGGTGTGTCCCGCCCCATCGTGAAGCACAGCTTCCAGGTGCGCAAAGCCGAAGACATTCCTGTCATGGTGAAGAAAGCCTTTTATATCGCCAGCACCGGACGTCCGGGCCCTGTTGTGATTGATATTCCCAAGGATTGCACACTGCCGACTGAGACGTTTCCCTACGAGTATCCCTCCAGGGTCAAGCTGCGCTCCTATAACCCCCCTGGTCGCGGGCATGCTGGCCAGATCAAGAAGGCGGTTGACGAACTGGTGGCTGCCAAGCGCCCAATCATTTATGCCGGTGGCGGTGTGGTGCAGGGCAATGCTGCACCGTTGCTGACCGAGTTGGCTCGCAAGCTGAATTTCCCGGTGACGAACACGTTGATGGGGCTGGGTGCTTATCCGGGCTCAGATCGCCAGTTTGTCGGCATGCTCGGCATGCACGGTACCTACGAAGCCAATATGGCCATGCATCACAGTGATGTGATTCTGGCCGTTGGCGCGCGCTTTGACGATCGCGTGACCAACAACCCGAAAAAATTCTGCCCCAATGCCCGCATCATCCATATCGACATTGACCCGGCTTCCATTTCCAAGACCGTGACGGCTGACATTCCCATCGTCGGAGCGGTTGAACCGGTGCTGGCGGAAATGCTGTCGCAGCTTCCGCAGTCTGCAACGCCGGATGCCAAGGCCATCGAAGCCTGGTGGAAGCAGATTGATGACTGGCGTCAGGTGCATGGCCTCCGTTACGAGGTACCCAAGCCGGATGAAATGAAGCCGCAGCAAGTGGTGGAAATGCTCTACAAGGTCACCGATGGCAAGGCCATCGTGACGTCCGATGTGGGCCAGCACCAGATGTTTGCTGCCCTCTACTACAAGTACGATCGCCCGCGTCAGTGGATCAACTCCGGGGGCTTGGGAACGATGGGCTTCGGCCTGCCGGCGGCCATGGGCTGTCTCTTTGCCTTCCCTGATGAAACTGTTGTCTGCGTGACGGGCGAAGCCTCCATCCAGATGAACATTCAGGAGCTTTCCACCTGTCTGCAGTACGGCTTGCCGGTGAAAATCCTGAACATCAACAACCGCTCCCTGGGCATGGTCAAGCAGTGGCAGGACATGCAGTACGAAGGACGTCACTCGCACTCCTACATGGAGTCGCTACCGGATTTTGTGAAGCTGGTCGAAGCTTACGGGCATGTGGGCATCAAGATCACAGACCCGGCCAAGCTGGAGAGCCAGATGCGCGAGGCATTTGCCCTCAAGGACAGGCTTGTTTTCATTGACGTTTACGTGGACCCATCCGAGCATGTTTATCCCATGCTGATTGCCGGTGGCTCGCTGCGCGACATGCTGTTGTCCAAGACGGAGCGTACCTGATCATGCGCCGTATCATTTCTGTGTTGATTGAAAACGAAGCTGGCGCCTTGTCTCGTCTGGTAGGCCTGTTCTCGCAGCGTGGCTACAACATCGAGTCACTGACCGTGGCTCCGACTGATGATGCGACTCTCTCTCGCCTGACGCTCACTACCTTTGGTGACGAGCACAAGATCGAGCAGGTCACCAAGCAGTTGAACAAGCTGGTGGAAGTGGTGAAGGTCGTGGATCTGACCGAGGGTGGCCACATTGAGCGCGAGCTCATGCTGGTCAAGGTCAAGGCAACGGGTGCCGCGCGTGCCGAAATCAAGCGTACCGCCGATATTTTCCGCGGTCAGATCGTCGATGTGACACCGAGCATCTACACCATCCAGCTGACCGGTACGAGTGACAAGCTTGATGCCTTCATCCAGGCGCTGAGTGAGACAGCCATCCTGGAAGTTGTGCGTACGGGTGTCTGCGGCATTGCCCGTGGTGAAAAGGTTTTGAGCATTTAATCGCCTGCGCATGCAGGCCAAACAATCGCAAACGTCGGGCCATAAGCCGGACTACTTAAACAGAGGAAAAATCATGCACGTTTATTATGACAAAGACACTGATCTCTCCATCATCCGTGGCAAGAAGGTCGCCATCATCGGTTACGGCTCCCAAGGCCATGCCCATGCCTGCAACCTGAAGGATTCCGGTGTTGATGTGACCGTCGGTCTGCGTCCGGGCTCTGCCACCGTGAAGAAGGCAGAGGCTCATGGTTTGAAGGTCACTGACGTGCCTAGCGCGGTCAAGGCCGCTGATGTGGTCATGATTCTGACCCCGGACGAGTTTCAGTCCCGTCTCTACAAGGAAGAAATCGAGCCGAATATCAAGCAGGGTGCCGTCCTGGCCTTTGCTCACGGCTTCGCCATTCATTACAACCAGGTCGTGCCGCGCAAGGATCTGGACGTGATCATGATTGCCCCCAAGGCTCCGGGCCACACCGTACGCTCCGAGTTCGTGAAGGGTGGCGGCATTCCTGACCTGATCGCTGTGTTCCAGGATGCTTCCGGCAATGCCAAGAATATCGCCCTGTCCTATGCTGCAGGCGTTGGTGGCGGCCGCTCTGGTATCATTGAGACCACATTCAAGGACGAGACCGAGACCGACCTCTTCGGCGAGCAGGCTGTGCTCTGTGGTGGTGCCGTCGAACTGGTGAAGATGGGCTTCGAGACATTGACCGAAGCTGGCTATGCACCGGAAATGGCCTATTTCGAGTGCCTGCATGAGCTCAAGCTCATCGTCGACCTCATGTATGAAGGCGGCATCGCCAATATGAACTACTCCATCTCGAACAACGCCGAGTATGGTGAGTACGTGACAGGCCCGCAGGTCATCAACGAAGAGTCCCGCAAGGCCATGCGTGAAGCCCTGAAGCGCATTCAGACGGGTGAGTATGCCAAGCAGTTCATCGCCGAAGGCCAGTTGAACTACCCGTCCATGACGGCGGCCCGTCGCAACAATGCTGCCCACGAGATCGAAGTGGTCGGTGAGAAGCTGCGCGGCATGATGCCCTGGATTGCTGCCAACAAGATCGTGGACAAGACCAAGAACTGATTGGTGTTGCCATGAAGAAATGAAAAGCGCGGCTGTGGCCGCGTTTTTCATTTCTGCCCTGTAACAACCCACAGTCTGCCGGTTTCCGGCGGCGACAGCCAATGGTCAAGACTCACCGGGCTGATTATCATGCCTCTTCCGGCAAGCCAGAGATGCTGACATGCGTACCCCCCAGAATGAGCACGACCACAATCATGATGACCTTCATGACGAGCATGATGGCATTACCTTTGAAGTCGTCGAGCTCGAGCACGGCGAAGGCGGCCATAAGGTACGCAACAAAGGTATTTACCTGCTGCCCAACCTCTTCACGACAGCGGCCCTGTTTTCAGGGTTCTACGCCATCATTGCGGCCATGAACGGGCGTTTTGAAGCAGCTGCCATTGCCATTTTCGTTGCTGCGCTTTTCGATGGAATGGATGGCCGGGTGGCACGCATGACCAATACCCAGAGTGCCTTCGGCGCTGAGTACGACTCGCTCTCGGACATGGTGTCCTTCGGGGTGGCACCGGCACTGGTTGTTTTCAGCTGGAGCCTGCAGTCCTTGGGCAAGATTGGCTGGATATGCGCTTTTATTTATACCGTTGCGGCGGCCTTCCGTCTCGCCCGCTTCAATGTCCAGCTTGCCGTGGTCGACAAGCGTTATTTCATCGGTCTCTCCAGTCCATTGGCGGCCGCCATCATTGCCAGCCTGGTCTGGGCCGGCTTTGACAATCGAATTGCGGGCCGCGAGCAGGAGCTTGCAATTGCGGTGGCCGTGATCACGGTGGTGGCAGCCTTCCTGATGGTCAGTAACTTCCGTTATTACAGCTTCAAGGAACTGGACCGCTCACGTGTGCCCTTTGCGGTCATGCTGCCTGTCGTGTTGGTGCTGGGTATCGTCAACTACAATCTGCCTGTCGGTCTCCTGACGGTTTCGATTGTTTATGCTTTGTCCGGTCCTGTCGCTACCTTGTGGAACCGGCGCCACAAGTTGACAGGGGGGCCTGCTTCCCCTGCCTGAGTCCCATCAGTGGAGAGTCTCCATGCTGATCAAGAAGCGCTCTACTTGTGAACCATCTCCCAGTGAGGTGACACCGGAAACGGTGTATCAGCAACGCCGAGACATATTGAAAGCCGCAGGCCTGTACGGAGCTGCGGCTTTTTTTTCACCCCTGGTTGTGGCCGATCCGGTCCTGACTTTTGAGCCGATTGCAGAGCGGAAGAATGCACCTGCTTTTCTTCTGGAGAAGCTGCGTGCGGCTGGAAGGATGCCGAACACTACAGGTGAACCCATCACGCCTTATGATGTTGTCAGTACTTACAACAACTTTTACGAATTCGGGCTTGATAAGGCCGACCCGGCAAAACATGCAGGACAGCTACGGCTGGATCCTTGGTCGGTACGGGTTGACGGGTTGTGTTCCCGGCCGGGGAACTTCACGCTGGAAGATATACTGAAGCCACATGCACTGGAGGACCGCATATATCGTTTTCGCTGTGTCGAGGCTTGGTCCATGGTGGTGCCATGGCTGGGATTCTCGCTGGCAGACCTGATCAAACGGTTTGAGCCTTCCAGCAAGGCTCGTTATGTTGAATTCACTACCCTGAAGGACCCTCAACAGATGCCCGGGCAACGTGGTCCCGGTTTGCAATGGCCCTATGTTGAAGGTTTGCGCATGGATGAGGCCATCCACCCGCTATCTTTGCTTGCAGTCGGTGTTTATGGGCGCTCGCTTCCTCCCCAGAACGGGGCTCCGTTGCGTCTGGTGCTTCCTTGGAAGTACGGTTTCAAAAGCATCAAGTCCATCGTCCGTATCCGCTTTACGGAGTCCCAGCCTGTAACGACATGGATGCGTGCTGCGCCCACGGAGTACGGGTTCTATGCCAATGTGAATCCACTGGTTGATCATCCCCGCTGGACCCAGCGTCGCGAGAGACGTTTGCCAGGCACCCTCTTTAATCCGGGCTGGCGGGAAACTCTGTCTTTCAATGGCTATGGTCGCGAGGTGGCAAGTCTCTACCGGAACATGGACCTGAGCCGGTACTTCTGATGTTTTTGGCGAAGTGGGGCAGGGCGGAGCTTGCGAAGGCCGTAGTTCTCGTCATCGGCTTGGCGCCGGCCGCCCTGTTGTTGTGGGAGGGCCTGACAGATCAGCTTGGCCCTGATCCAGCCAAGCTTCTGGTTGATGAGACAGGGTTATGGGCCATCCGTTTTCTGTTTCTTTCTTTGGCAATGACACCCTTGCGGCACGTCACCGGGTTTTCGCTCTGGATGCGTTATCGCCGGATGCTAGGCTTGTTTGCCTTGTTCTATGTGTTCTTGCATGTGACCAGCTATGTGTTCCTGCTGTTTGGTTCGCAGTGGTCCCAACTAGCCACCGAGTTGGTGAGGCGACCTTACATTCTGGTGGGTAGTCTGGCCTTGCTTTTGATGGTTCCTCTGGGGATTACATCCACCAAAGGCTGGCAACGCCGTCTCGGAAGACGGTGGAGTAGCCTGCATCGGCTGGTTTACCCCGTATCCCTGCTGGCATTGCTGCACTTTGCCTGGGTCAACAAGCTCGGGATTCTGGTGGTCTGGCCCTATGCGCTGGTCCTTGCCCTGATGCTGGGGTTGCGGCTCTGGTGGTTTTTCCAGCGGTCAGTAACAAAAGCCCCATTTTCCCGTTGACGCCGTTTTTCGGCTCCCTATAATGCGCCCTCCCGACGCATGAGGGTGTCTGTCGAAAGTGCTGCTAAAGCACTGTAAAACAGGCAAAAACAAGCGTTGACTCTCCTGAAAAGCGCTGTAGAATGCGCGGCTCTCGAGAGGGAGGCCCTGGCGATGAGCCTGGGTTTGATCTTTAACAGTTTGACAGACAACTTGTGTGGATTCTTGTAGGGGATAGGCATCGCAGATGACTATCGGACACAAGAAGACACGC
>JBBCJX010000020.1:0-317371 GCA_037189985.1 Moraxellaceae bacterium | reverse complement strand
TCACCTAATTCATCAGCCACCGACGCCAAGTCCAGGCCAGATACCAAGGCTTGACTCAAGCGCTTGCCAGAGGCCGCCACTGTAGCGCCACTTCTGCTGATTGTGCTGAAGCTCACCAAGAAGTCCCTAGTGTTATTGCCGACCAAGGTTTGGTTATTGAAGCCGAAGTTATACCCCCCCGTACAGCTCGTGTTGCTAGTACTCGTGGTACAGGCCGGATTTCCGGCACTTTGGTTGAGATCATTCCAACGGTTGGCGTTTTCGAATGTTGAATCATGTGTCAGCGCCACGCCTCGACACATATTGTTGCCACAACCACTGGGGGAAGAGCCGTAGTAAATCCAAGGAGTACCGGCGCCTCCCTGCCCCTGCATGGTCAGATTGGCTAAGCCCGACATATAGCCCGAGAAGGAGTTAAAGTTACCCGCCGAGAAGGGGCCTTGGGCATTCTGTGCTCCTAAGCGAATACCTACCACTTCTCGCAGGGCAGGATTGTTGTCGTTTTTGACAGCAATCTGGATAAATGGGCGGGTCAGAGAAAAGGGCTTCAAGACTTTGCCGGCTTCAGTAGTGGCCAATCCTGTGTTCTGCTGAATACCACCGGCTATGATGCAATCATTGGTGGTGGGATTGGCCGACGCTGCAATACAGCCCATGGAAAAATTCTTGATCCAAAGATCGACGCCATTGGCGTCCTCTCCCAGCTTCAGTTCAGCGATATTGAGATTGAGGTCGAGTTGGGCATCCAACCCCATTTTGTAGAAATCATACGTGGTGCCACTCGTGCTACGTTCATGCGAAGCCATGAATAGTGCCTGACCATTAACCTGAGCCATTTCCGTATCATCAAGAGCTGTAAGCCCCAAAGGCACGGGTATGGCCCCCAGCGGAGCATTCATATCAGCCAGCACTATTTTATCCAGGCTCTGACTTGCCGCCTGGTTGATTGCGGGCAAGAGCATGAGTCCAGCCACCAAGCCCAGCAACAGGGACAAAGCCCGGACCGCGCCACGTTGAGAAAAAGGCCATTTCACGCCGGAACTCCTGCGCACCCGGAAAGCAAAGGCACGCCCCCCCCGTTGTCGCAGGAATGACGTAATAATCATTTGTAAGGCTTTCTCAAACTTCATGTTCAAAAACCGTAGATAAGGGCCGAACCACCAATGGCCATCATGGCAAAGTTGCCATTGTTGTCCTTGATTTGCGTTCCCAAAAATGAACCAGTGTTGGCATCACGCATGTAGCCAGGCGTGGCGCCACTGTCGAACTCAATCGCCATGCGGCCAATGGTGAGGCCAAGGTGCAAGCTGTTAAAGCCCGCACTGACGCCCGTGCCAGGCGTGTAGGTCGTGGCGTTGTAGCTGGCAGCGGGATAAAAAAGTTTGAGGGCAGGCAACGTGTTGATGGCGGCGACATTGCAAGTACCACCGGGCAAAAGGCAAATGCTGTTGCCGCTGACGTCGTAACCAGTGAACAAGGCAGCATCGAAATAAGCAGTATTGGCTCCTACGCCGGCCATACTGGGCTGCACGTCAAGATTGAGTACAGGGATTTTCAGGCTCAACCAACCGTTTTTGGCCACCGTCCATGCGGCATTGCCACTGCCATCTTTACGCTTGCCAACTTGCCAAGCAAAACGACAACGATCACCAGAGGTCGCCGTTACCGAGCCTGTTCCAGTACAGTTACCCAGCGAAGCCAAAGGTGCACCGTTGGCATCCGTGTTCACGCCGTATTCCCAGCCGATGGCAATGCCGTCGCCACCGGATACGCCCGAGAGCTCACTGTCATCCAGCGACTGCAAATCTGCCGCCATTACAGGAAGCGCCAGCAGTGCCATCATGAAGCCTAACAGTTTCATGCCTTAGCCCCCCACGCCGAGTGAAGTGACTTTCAGCATTTGCAACATCATGCCTGTGACCTTGCCACGACCGATGTTGGTAACATCACCATTCGGAGCACGGAAATAAATGCCATTGGTGGTATTGGTATTGCACGGTGCAGTACAAGCGGCCGGAGCGGCCACACCAGCTACACCACTTCGTGTTTCATCTGGCGTACCCCAATAGACATAACCATGTGAGTCCGGGTTGGCGTTGGCAGGATTAACAATGTTTTCAGCGGTCCCACAAATCGAGGTCCAGTTGGTTGTGCAGTTTGCCCCACCTGTCACAACAACATGCCGCAATGTGGCACCGCTACAGGCCACTACCGCACCGCTTTGGTTGACACAGCCTCTTGTAGTGTCACTACCATTGACGCCGACACCTCCCAAGGCAGCAGGAATCGAATTCGTCACAAACGAAGAGCAATTATTCTGGCCGCAATAAAAAGTATTCGATACGTTGGCAACATTGGGAATGGGGGTTAGCTCAACAATGAAGTTACCCGTGGCACCATTGTTGCGGAACACCATGCTTTGATAGTTATTCTGGCCCAATGCCAGAAAGGCATCGACATTTTTGAAGTACATGCCTTCCACATCGTTGAAATCCGGCACTATGCCATGCGCGTCCGAGCCAGTACCTTTTTGCGCCACAGAAAAGCGGAAGTTGCCGGAAAGACGACTTTGGTAAACCAGACTCAATGATTGTTCATCAGCAACGCTGGTTGTCGTTTGTGTGATTTGCAGGCGAGTTGGCTTGTTGTCCAACGTGAAGTTGTTACCGAGGATGATGGCTTGGCTCTTGAGCAGCCCAGCGCAGTTGGGGGTACCAGAGACAGTTCCCGCATTGCAGGTGCCAGTGAAAGCCTGGCTGTTAGCCCCCACAGCAAGCCCACCATTATTGACCAGCAACTCCCCCCAGAACGACCAGCGCCATTTGTCACCTCTGCTAGGGCCTACAAATTCGTAGTAGGTGGGGGAGGCATTCGTGCCGGAAACAAGCACTTGATTACACTTGCCACTCACTACCGTACCCAGGCAGGTTCCTTCATAGCTATAACCCGCATACTGGAACACACGTATCATGTAAGGGTTATACACAGAGGCCCAGTTCTTGATGGGCTCAACCTGAGTGCTACTGCTTACACGGCCAATCGGGCAACCCAAACCGTCTGTGCCCGCTGTACAACCACCATCGGCCTGGCCCGTGCCATACCAGTCCATACCTTGCCCGACACCGCCACCGGTCATGGACAAGCCGTAGTAATACAAATCGCCACGACGATAGTTGTGCGGTGCGTTATAGGGGGTACCACTGGTCAAATCCGTACCCAGTATCCCTATGTAACTGGTCGGTGCAAAGCGGGAACTGAAGTTATCAAAGCCCAACGCCACACCCGCACCACTCACGACGGACATTTCGCCATCATCCAGCGGCTCCAGCGCATGAGCGACATTGCCCATGACCAAGCATGTCATGGCAAGGAGGGCAGGCGTGCCAAGCATCCTTAATGAAGAGGAGAGCATTGAAGGAGAGAGAGGCCTGGCCTTTGTTGTTCTTTGCATGGTTTGGCATCTCCAGTCTGTAACCAGTGGTCTGGTCTACAGCCGGCTTCTTGTTATTGTCGGCAGGTCGGAATGGCCTCGAACGGAACAGGACGGATCCAGTCTCCATTTAGGCCATGTAGGCGACTTTCTAAAGTAATTGGCAGAAAGTTCCAAGAATGTTTGCTGACTATTTGGTCACATAATGACTCGCATTATGAATGTACGCATCCCTACAAGACTGATTCAGTTGGATTTTCCTGCATTCTCCCTTTTGAGACAGTTACAAATCCCCATCAATACTGAAAACGAAAAGCCCCGGCTTCGCCGGGGCTGATCCCATCACTTCCTCGCCCGTCAGGGCAAAGTACGCACGTACCAATCAGAAGCTATCCCCAGGTACTCTGACCCAGCCTTCCATCAGGATTCTGGCACTACGGCTCATGATGGCCTTGGTGACGGTCCACTCGCCGCTCACCAACCGGGCTTGGGCACCGACGCGCAAGGTGCCGGAGGGGTGCCCAAAGCGTACGGCCTCACGCTCCCCTCCACCAGCCGCCAGGTTCACCAACGTGCCAGGAACAGCAGCAGCGGTCCCTATGGCCACGGCTGCCGTACCCATCATGGCGTGGTGCAGCTTGCCCATGGAGAGTGCACGCACCAGCAGGTCGACTTCCGAGGCCTGGATATCCTTGCCACTGGAAGCCTTGTAGTCCTTGGGCTTGGAAACAAAGGCAATCTTGGGGGTGTGCTGGCGGGTTGCTGCTTCTTCCGGGGTCTTGATAAGGCCCATACGCAGGGCGCCGGCCACACGGATCTTCTCAAAGCGGGCCAGTGCCGCAGCATCCGTGTTGATCTGCTCACGCAGTTCGGTGCCGGTGTAACCAATGTCTTCAGCATTAACAAAGACAGTGGGAATGCCGGCAGTGATCATGGTGGCCTTGAAGGTTCCCACGCCGGGCACCTCCAGATCGTCCACCAGATTGCCGGTCGGGAACATGGAGCCCCCCTCCTCGGCATCATCGGACGGGTCAATGAACTCCAGCACGATCTCGGCTGCTGGAAAAGTCACGCCATCCAGCTCGAAATCACCCGTTTCCTGCACCTGGCCATTGGTAACAGGCACATGAGCGATGATGGTCTTCTTGATATTGGCCTGCCAGATACGCACGACACAGGTGCCATTTTGCGGAATGCGTGCGGAATCAACGAGACCAGCATGAATGGCAAAGGCCCCGGCTGCCGTGGAAAGATTGCCGCAATTGCCGCTCCAGTCCACAAAAGCCTTGTCGATAGAAACCTGACCATAAAGATAATCAACGTCGTGATCAGGCACCTGGCTCTTGGAGAGGATGACACATTTGGAGGTAGACGATGTGGCTCCCCCCATGCCATCGATATGGGCTGCATAGGGATCAGGGCTACCGATCACACGCATGAACAGCTTGTCACGGGCCTCACCAGGCTGCTGGCAACGCTCGGGCAAGTCCTGCAGGCGGAAGAAAACTCCCTTGCTGGTGCCACCACGAATATAGGTGGCTGGAATTTTGACTTGTGGCGCATGAGCCATGTTTCTACTCCTTCAATACTTTTGGGAGGCAATCACCCAATCCGTTCCGGCTGAGTGTTTCACAATTTTCATAGCCTGCTTAAAGATCGACCCGGGACGGAAGCCGTGCCGGGTCGATGCAGGGTTTACAGTAAAACCGGCAAGTACTCAGGCATTGGCTTCCAGGAAATCCTTTGCGAAGCGCTGCAGTACACCACCGGCTTCGTACACAGACACTTCTTCGTCCGAGTCGAGACGGCACTTCACCGGCACCTTCACCACTTCACCATTCTTGCGATTGATGACGAGAGTGAGATCGGTACGCGGTGCAAGCTTGCCTTCCACGTCATAGGTTTCCGTGCCATCCAGGGCCAGAGTCAGGCGCGTTATGCCCGGCTTGAACTCCAAGGGCAGCACACCCATGCCGATCAGGTTGGTGCGGTGGATGCGCTCGAAGCCTTCAGCCACGATCACCTCCACACCCGCCAGACGCACACCCTTGGCAGCCCAGTCACGCGAGGAACCCTGACCATAGTCGGCGCCGGCGATGATGATGAGCGGCTGCTTGCGGTTCATGTAGGTTTCAATCGCTTCCCACATGCGCATGACTTTGCCTTCCGGCTCCACGCGAGCCAGCGAGCCCTTCTTCACAACACCATCAACAACGGCCATTTCATTGACCAGCTCTTTGTTGGCGAAAGTGGCGCGCTGTGCCGTGAGGTGGTCACCGCGGTGCGTGGCGTAGGAATTGAAGTCTTCTTCCGGCAGACCCATCTTGTGCAGGTATTCACCGGCCGCAGAATTCATCATGATCGCGTTGGACGGCGAGAGATGGTCGGTGGTGATGTTGTCCGGCAACAGCGCAAGAGGACGCATGCCTTTCATCGTACGCTCACCGGCCAACGCTCCCTCCCAGTACGGTGGACGACGAATGTAAGTAGACTGCGGACGCCAGTCATAGAGCGGTGAATCGGCCTTCTCGGTGTCAGTCTTCTCGAACATGGGAATGTAGATCGAGTTGAACTGCGAAGGCTTCACGCTCTTGGCCACCAGCGCATCAATTTCATCATCAGACGGCCAGATGTCTTTCAGGCGGATTTCCTTGCCTTCGACAACTGCCAGCACATCCTTCTCGATATCGAAGCGCACGGTACCGGCGATGGCATAAGCCACAACCAGCGGCGGCGATGCCAGGAAAGCCTGCTTGGCGTAGGGATGAATACGGCCGTCGAAGTTACGGTTACCGGAGAGAACAGCGGTCGCATACAAGTCGCGGTCGATGATTTCCTGCTGGATCTTCGGATCCAGCGCGCCAGACATGCCGTTGCAGGTGGTACACGCAAACGCCACGATGCCGAAGCCCAGTGCCTCAAGGTCCTCCGTCAGGCCAGCTTCATCCAGATACAGCTGGACAACCTTGGAGCCGGGAGCCAGAGAGGACTTCACCCAAGGCTTGCGAACCAGACCAAGCTTGCGTGCATTACGTGCCAGCAAACCGGCAGCAATCACGTTGCGCGGGTTGGAGGTGTTGGTGCAGGAAGTAATGGCGGCAATGATCACGGCACCATCAGGAATCAGGCCCTTCGCCTCCTCGGCACGCGCCTTTTCCAGGTCGACAGCAATGCCGCGCTCGGCAAGCGAGGCTACCGGCAGACGCCGGTGCGGATTGGAAGGACCCGCCATGTTGCGCACAACCGAGGACAGATCGAAGTGCAGCACGCGCTCGTATTCCACCTTGGCCAGCGTGTCAGACCACAGGCCTGCTTCCTTGGCATAAGTTTCAACCAGAGCAACCTGCTCGTCCGAACGACCTGTGAGGCGAAGATAATCCAATGTCTGGCTGTCAATAGAGAACATGGCAGCGGTAGCGCCGTATTCAGGTGCCATATTGGAAATCGTGGCACGGTCACCAATGGTCAAGCTTGCAGAACCGGTACCGTAGAATTCGAGATAGGCACCCACCACTTTCTGCTGACGCAGAAATTCGGTAAGAGCCAGCACGATGTCGGTAGCGGTAATGCCAGGCTGACGCTTGCCGGTCAGCTCGACACCGATGATGTCAGGCAGACGCATCCAGGATGCGCGACCCAGCATGACGTTTTCAGCTTCAAGACCGCCCACGCCCACCGCGATGACACCCAGCGCATCAACGTGCGGTGTGTGCGAGTCGGTACCCACGCAGGTGTCAGGGAATGCCACGCCATCAATGGCGTGTATCACCGGCGACATTTTTTCCAGATTGATTTGGTGCATGATGCCGTTGCCGGCAGGAATCACGTCGACGTTGTCGAAAGCCGTTTTGGTCCAGTTGATGAAATGGAAACGGTCTTCGTTACGACGGTCTTCGATATCACGGTTTTTCTGGAAGGCATCTTCGATATAACCACCGCATTCAACTGCCAGCGAATGGTCAACGATCAGCTGCACCGGCACGACCGGATTCACTTTGGCCGGGTCACCGCCCTGGTCAGCAATGGCGTCACGCAGGCCCGCAAGGTCGACAAGCGCGGTCTGGCCCAGAATGTCGTGGCAAACCACGCGCGCCGGGAACCAGGGGAAGTCGCGCTCACGCTTGCGCTCGATAAGCTGCGTCAGGCACTCATTGATGATGGCCGGGTCAGCTTTGCGCACGATGTTTTCAGCATGCACACGTGCCGTGTACGGCAGGCCGTCCCAGGAACCGGGCTTGATGGCTTCAACTGAGGCACGGGCGTCGAAAAAATCGAGCTGGGTGCCGGGCAGGTTTTTACGAAATTGGCTGTTCATTTTTGGCTATTTCCGAAAACACTTTCTCCCCGGAACGGGGAAAAAGTCATGGCTAACAACAGCGATTACTTACGATCCTTGAGGGCAACGAAGGCTTGATCGTCCGGGCCGGTGTAGTTGGCGCTCGGGCGGATGATCTTGCCATCGATACGCTGTTCGATGATGTGCGCGCTCCAGCCGGAGGTACGGGCAATCACGAAGAGCGGTGTGAACATGTCCGTGGGAACACCCATCATGTGGTAGCTAACCGCAGAGAACCAATCCAGGTTCGGGAACATCTTCTTGACTTCCCACATGGTGGACTCAAGACGTTCGGCGATGTCGTACATCTTGGTGTTGCTCTGTTCCTTGGACAGGTCTTCAGCCACTTTCTTGATGACCTTGTTACGCGGATCAGACACGGTGTACACCGGGTGGCCGAAACCGATCACCACTTCTTTCTTTTCCACACGAGCGCGGATGTCGGCTTCAGCTTCATCCGGATTGTCGTAACGCTTCTGGATTTCGAAAGCGACTTCGTTGGCGCCGCCATGCTTGGGACCACGCAGGGCACCGATAGCGCCAGCGATAGCAGAGTACATGTCAGAACCGGTACCGGCAATCACACGCGAGGTGAAAGTAGAGGCGTTGAATTCGTGCTCGGCGTACAGGATCAGCGAGGTGTGCATGGCACGCACCCAGCTATCACGCGGCTTTTCGCCGTGCAGCAGATGCAGGAAGTGGCCACCGATGGAGTCGTCATCGGTTTCAACTTCAATGCGCTTCCCGTTGTAGGCGAAGTGATACCAGTAGAGCATCACGGAACCGAGGCAGGCCATCAGCTTGTCAGCGATGTCGCGAGCGCCCGGGTGGTTGTGATCTTCTTTCTCAGGCTTCACACAACCGAGAACAGAAACGGCGGTACGCATCACGTCCATGGGATGAGCCGACGGCGGCAACTGCTCAAGCGCCACTTTCACGGCAGCCGGCAGGCCACGCAGGCTCTTCAGCTTGGCCTTGTAACCCGCCAGCTCAGCAGCGTTCGGCAGCTTGCCGTGCACCAGCAGGTAAGCAATTTCTTCGAACTCGGAAGTCACGGCGAGATCGAGGATGTCGTAGCCACGGTAAGACAGGTCGTTACCGGTACGGCCTACGGTACACAGCGCGGTGTTACCGGCGGCGGTGCCGGACAGGGCTACGGATTTTTTGGGCTTGAAGCCAGTGGTAGTCGTGGTTTCGGTGCTCATGCGTCTTATCTCCTTTTACGGATTCAGAAAAATCGGTTTGATTTATTTCTTGGAAGCGAACAGTTGGTCGATCTTGTCTTCGTAGCTGTGGTAGTTCAGGAATTCGTAGAGTTCCTTACGCTTCTGCATCAGCTCGAGCACGTTCACCTGGGTTCCATCCTTGCGCACGGCTTCGTACACAGCCAGCGCAGCCTTCTGCATGGCACGGGTACCGGAGAGCGGGTACAGCACCATGGAGATGCCCTGCTCGCCCAGTTCCTGGGTGGTGTAGTAAGGCGTGTCACCAAATTCGGTGATGTTGGCCAGCACCGGCACATTCACCGCATCACAAACCTTGCGGTACATGGTGATGTCGGTCATGGCTTCGGCGAAAATCGCATCGGCACCGGCTTCAACATAAGCGCTGATGCGGTCAATCACGCCATTCAGGCCTTCTTTCTGCAGCGAGTCGGTACGCGCCATCACCACGAACTGGGAATCAGTCTTGGCATCCACAGCCGCCTTCACGCGATCCACCATTTCATCAATGGCGACAATTTCTTTGTTCGGGCGATGACCGCAACGCTTCTGCGCCACCTGGTCTTCAATATGCACAGCGCCAGCGCCGGCCTTGATCATTTCCTTGATGGTCTTGGCAATGTTGAACACGCCGCCCCAACCGGTGTCGATGTCCACCAGCAGCGGTGTGTCCACCGACGCGGTGATACGACGCACGTCGATCAGCACGTCTTCCAGCGAGGTAATGCCAAGGTCAGGCAGACCGTAGGAGTAGTTGGCAACGCCAGCACCGGAAAGATAAATGGCGCGGTAGCCCACTTGCGTTGCCATCATGGCGGCATAGGCATTCACGGTGCCCATTACCTGCAAGGGTTTTTCTTCTGAAATCGCCTTGCGAAAACGTGCGCCGGCGGATGTGGTTTTGGACATTGCTTACTCCTGCGGGGGTATTAGGCCGGACCCGGTGTCTGGTCCTGCACTCGTCAGGCCTTGTGAGCCCGACCGTTCACGAAAATGCGCTTCAATGTTCTTGCGGGCCGAACTGATATGGCGGCGCATGAGGATTTCTGCCATCTCGCCATCTCCTGACTCGATGGCCTCAATGATGCGATGGTGTTCGGAAAAGGCTTTCTGCGGGCGCCCTTCCGTCACTGAAAACTGATAGCGATACAGACGCACGCGGTGATAAAGCTCGCCACAGAGCATCTGTGTCAGTACTTCGTTGCGACTGCCCTGCACGATGCGATAGTGGAAATCGAAATCACCTTCTTCCTGAAAGTAGGCCTTGCCCTCCTGCAACTCAGCCTGGTGCTCGTGCTGGCTGAGCAGCGCCTTGAGGCCGCGCACCTCCTCCGGGCTCATATGTGAAGCCGCCAAGCGGGCAGCCAAGCCCTCCATGGCCTCACGCACCTGATATATCTGGATAAGTTCTTCGAATGACAAGGAGATGACGCGTACGCCGACATGGGGGATACGGGTCAGCAGCTTGCGGCCCTCCAGTCGACGCAACGCCTCACGCAAAGGGCCGCGGGACACGCCATAACGGGCAGCCAGCTCCGCTTCGGACATCTTGCTGCCCGGCTGCAGCTCACCCTTGACGATGGCGTTCTGGATTTCACTGAAAACACGGTCAGCCAGCGTCAGCGTCTCAGGAGCCGGATCGGCACCGTTAGCGGCCATGCTGGAAAGAGCGACTGTGCTCATGCGGATATTGTCGACAATCCCGAGGAAAGCAGGACGTTACTCGCCGGTCACGGCGCTGTCAACGGAGTCCCGGGCAATATTGTCAACAATTACAGGGCATGGCGGGTAAACTGGCACCGGGGCATATAGATTGCCGAATCTGGGCCGGGCAATGGATCCAGTGGCCCTGTTAACCTCTGCGACTCCGGTCGTGCCCCTCCCCAAGGATACTTTCATGCTTGTCGACATCGGCCTCAATCTCAGCAGCGACCGCTATGACGAAGACAGAGAAGCCGTGCTGGAGCGGGCGCGCGAGGCAGGCGTCAGCCGTTTCATCCTGACGGGAACCAGCCTGGCCGGAAGTGCCGATGTTGTCCGCCTTGTCAGCCTTCATGAAGGCTGCCGGGCAACCGTTGGTGTTCATCCCCATGAGGCCAGCCACCTGACGGCAGATGGCATAGCCACCCTGCGTACCCTCCTGGCAGGACCTGGTGTCGTGGCCGTGGGCGAAACCGGCCTGGACTTCAACCGCAATTACTCCCCCCCTGAAGATCAGGAATCGGCATTCCTGGCGCAGATCAGTCTGGCAGCCGAAACCGGCCTCCCCCTTTTCCTTCATGAGCGGGATGCCAGCGAACGCATGATTGAGTTGCTGCACGCTACCCGGGGAGAGTGGTCAACCGGCGTGCTGCACTGCTTTACAGGCAGCAAGGCGGCACTGCACGCTTATCTCGACATGGGGCTGATGATCGGCATTACCGGCTGGGTATGTGATGAGCGGCGCGGGCAGGCGTTGCAGGATATGGTGCCAGACATTCCCTCGGACCGGCTGTTACTGGAAACGGATGGCCCTTGGCTGCTCCCGCGTGATCTGCCATCCCCTCCCAAAAACCGGCGCAATGAGCCCATGTACCTGCCCCATATTGCAGCCAGCGTGGCCGCCTTGCGCAACGAGAGCCTGGCCAGCCTCGCCGCAACAACAACAGCCAATGCCATGCGGCTGTTCAGGCTTCCATAGCCCGGGTTGGGTCAGACAAAGCCAAGTATGTCCAACACCGAAAAGGGCCACCGCAGCTCACGCCCGTCATCCGCCAGAAGCACAGGAATGCGAACACCGTAACGCTCGACCAGAACCTCGTCCAAGGCGATATCCACATAAGACCATTCGATGGCACGCGCACCTGCAGCCATGCCAAGCATGGCCTCTGCCTTGTCGCAAAGATGGCAGCCACGGGTTCCGTACAAAGTCAGCATCAGTCTTTCTTGTGCCGGATTTCCCAGCAACGATGAATGCCGGGATTACGTTCAAAATCGAAGCCTATGGTCTCGGCACTGATGTCCTCAATGCTGAACTCGGCCAAGGCCTCTGAGTCCATTCTGAATTTCCTGAAGTTGTTCGAGAAATAAAGCACACCGTCAGGGCGCAAGGCCCGCATGGCCAGCCAGATCAGCTCAACGTGATCCTGCTGTACATCAAACACATCCGGAGTGCGCTTGGAGTTCGAGAAGGTCGGCGGGTCAATGAAGATGAGATCAAACTCGTAATCACATTCCCTTAGCCAGGCCAGGCAATCCGCCTGCTCAAAATGATGCCGCGCCTCTGCCAAACCATTCAGTGCAAAATTCCGCTGCGCCCAGGCAAGATAGGTCGCTGAAAGATCAATGGTCGTGGTTGAGGCAGCACCACCCAGTGCAGCCTGCAGGCTGGCTACACCCGTGTAGGCGTAGAGGTTCAGGAAGTGCTTGTCCCTGGCCTCACGTGCAATACGCAAGCGAATGGGCCGGTGATCAAGGAACAGGCCGGTATCCAGATAATCGGTCAGGTTCACAAGAAGCCAGGCCTGGCCCTCTCGTACCTCATGGAAACGGCCCTGGCTACCCTGCTTTTCATATTGCTGCTTGCCTTTCTGGCGGGAGCGGACCTTGATGAATACGTTTTCTCGCCTCAGGCCGAAAACATGGCGTATGGCAAGCAATGCCAGCTTGAAACGTGCTTCTGCCTTTTCTGCGTCCACGGTTTTTGGAGGTGCGTACTCCTGTACATGCAGTTGCCCCTCGTATACATCCACGGCCAGGTTGAACTCGGGCATGTCGGCATCATAAACACGATAGCAGTACACACCCTCTGCCATGGCCTGCTTCTGGGCATGCTTCAGGTTTTTTCGCAACCGGTTGGCAAAGTGATGCGCCTCCTCGGGTAAATCAGCCACAACCTCCTGAAAACGGATTACCCCCTGGCCGGATGCAGCGGGAATGTCTCCATGGCGGGCATAAACCGTGAGCGCACCATTATGCAAGCGCTCGGTTGAGCGATGTGAAAACCCCAGAGCATCCACATGCTGGACATCAGATGCCAGTACACAGGCCTGCCATCCACCCAGCTCAAATGAAGTGATCCGGCCCAGCGCACGATACAGCTCCCTGACGGAGGCTTTCTCGCCCAAGCGTTCACCGTACGGCGGGTTGCAGATCATCAGACCAACAGAATCCTTTCCGATATTTGCAGGACGCACCATCTCATGAAGTTCACGCACTTCCAGTGACAGCAATCCGGAAATGCCGGCAGCTTGGGCATTCCGCTCGGTAGCTGCCAATGCCTTTTCATCTGCGTCATATCCAAAAATCAGGGGAATATCCTTTTTAAGACCGGCCTCGCGACGCTGCATGACTTCCTTTCGCAACTGGTCCCACAGCACAGGCTGGTGCTGCTTCCATCCGAAAAAGCCGTAATACTTGCGCAGTATGCCCGGTGCCACATCGGCAGCCATCCATGCCGCCTCGATCAGGAAAGTGCCTGACCCGCACATGGGATCCAGCAGGGCCTGGAATTTTTTGTTGGGCCAGCCTGACTGCTGCAAGAGAGCAGCCGCAAGCGTCTCCTTGAGTGGAGCTTCTGTCATGGCAACGCGATAACCACGCCGGTGCAGGCTGTCTCCAGAAAGATCAATGCTGACTGAAAATGAATCCGGCGTGGCATGAACCTGCAAAGGTACATCCGGATATTCAGGATCCACATCCGGTCTAACGCCATGATGCTCGCGGCAATGATCAACAATGGCATCCTTGAGCCTGAGGCCAAGAAATTGCGTGTGTGCTTTGACGCCCCGCGCCAGAGTCGCCTGTACCGCAATGGTGCCACGCGGGTTCAGAACATCTGTCCAGGAATAGCGTACGGCAGTGGCATACAGATCATCCGGCGTATTGCCCGCTGCTTCGAACAGTGGAAGCAGGACACGTGAGGCAATACGGGACCAGAGACATATGCGATAGGCCTGTTCCAGTGAAGCCTTAACCCGCATGACACCGCGATCACGCCGGATGTCAGACAACCCCAGACCAGCAAGCTCTTCTTGCAGGGCCCCTTCCAGCCCATCAGCACAGGTCACTACCAGATCAAATGTCATAAATCCTGCTTTTTCAGTTACTTGAGGCGTAATGCCAAGAAAGCCAACAAAGTATTGCCTGACACACTATCGCTTTCCATGCTTATGCCAATTAAGTCATCGACACAAGAACGTTACAGCGCTTCAATGAATCTTCCACGCTTTGCTTGTGGAGCCTCGCTCCACCCTGCCGCAGGCATTCAGGCTGCGGAACGGCTGGATCATCGCCGCGGAATCTTCCGCGATGCACATGGATCATTGGCAACTCCAGAGGTGACTGATGAAAAGACAGAAAAGGGAACGTGACGAACTTCTTTATTCTCGAGGCTTCAATGCCGGCATGACAGGCCGGTCGCTGGAAGTCTGCCCATATCAGGATGTCAACCTGCGACAACACTGGATGGCGGGATGGCGTGAGGGCCGCAGCAATGAACGCGAAGGCATCCAAGGGGTAGCAGCTCTGCATCTGGTTCCTCGCATCTGACCAACCAGCTCTCTATCTCCAAGCAAGGCTGTAGCCATCACGAAAGCCAAGGTGCCGCCCCCAAGGGCGGCACTTTCAACTTCGTGTGTATTCCGCAATAGCTGCAGCTGACCCGCGTACCAGTGCGGGTCCCTCATAAATGAAGCCCGTATAAACCTGCACAAGACTGGCCCCAGCCGTAATCTTCTCGACAGCACTGCCTGCGTCAGTAATACCACCCACGCCAATGATGGGAAGCCTCCCCTCTAATTGGTCAGCCAGCTCGCACAAGACTCTTGTAGAGGCAGCGCGCACCGGCAAACCGCTCAATCCTCCTGCTTCATCTCCATGCGGGAGGTGTTCGACACCTTCACGAGTTATCGTCGTATTGGTCGCAATGACGCCATCGACCTCAAAGCGACGCAACAATCCTGCAATGACCTCGATATCCGTCAACTCAAGGTCCGGAGCAATCTTGAGCACCACCGGGACATATCGGCCATGCTGGCTGGCAAGCTGCGCCTGCCGGTTCTTGATTGTTTCCAGTAGTGCCGCCAGTGCATCGCCTGACTGCAAGCTGCGCAGCCCTTTGGTATTGGGTGAGGAAATATTGATCGTTACATAACTGGCATGGGTATAGACACGCTCCAGGCAGACGAGATAATCATCAGCTGCCTTTTCCACCGGCGTATCAAAGTTCTTGCCGATATTGATGCCCAGCACACCACGGTACCTGGCCTTCTGTACTTGGCCAACCAGATGATCCACGCCCATGTTGTTGAAGCCCATACGGTTGATGATGGCCGTGGCCTGGGGCAAACGGAAAAGTCTGGGCTGGGGATTACCGGGCTGAGGCCTGGGCGTCACCGTACCGATCTCCAGAAAACCGAAACCCAACGCCGCAAGGCCATCTATATGGTCACCGTTCTTGTCCAGGCCAGCGGCCAGCCCTACCGGGTTGGGGAAGCGGATACCCATCAGGCTGACAGGGTCATCCGGCACCTTCGGCAACAGCCCGGTCAGGCCCAGACGCTCGACAAGGCTGATGCCCCGCAGGGCGGCATGATGAGATGTCTCGGTTGGCAGGGAGAACAGCAGCGAGCGGGCCAAGGGATAAAGCATGAAAGAGGTTCCGGCAGGCGGGAGGCGCGCATTATAGGGCTGCCGGCATGGCCGGGAAAACAAAAGGCCCTCTTGCGAGGGCCTTTCAATGAAGCTCAGATCAGGCTTACTTGCCCTGATAGTGCTCGGGCCTCACAAAGTAGTGCGCCAGTGCAGGGATGAGGATCAAGGCCCCAAGCATGTTCCAGAGCAACATCACCGTCAGCAGCAGACCCATGTCGGCCTGGAACTTGATCGGTGAGAAAACCCAGGTAAACACACCAATGGCCAACGTCACACCCGTAAAGAGGACGGCACGACCGGTACTGGTCAAGGTAGCGAGATAGGCATCTTTCAGGTTGAGGCCATCTTTCATGTACTTCTCGAACTTGGCATAGATGTACACGCCGTAATCCACACCGATACCCACACCCAGTGCAATCACCGGCAGGGTTGCCACCTTGATGCCAATACCCAGAAGGGTCATCAGCGCCTCGCAGAGCAGCGATGTAAGGATCAGCGGAAGAATGATGCAGACCACCGGACGCCATGAACGGAAGGCAATGAAGCAAAGCACGATCACCACGCCATACACGAGGAAGAGCATGGGGTTCTTGCTGGCAGAGATCACGTCGTTGGTGGCCGCCTCGATACCGGCATTGCCGGATGCCAGCAGGAACTTGACCTCATCAGTGTCATTCTCGGCAGCAAAAGCCTCAACAGCCTTGGTCACGCGGGTCAGTGTTTCTGCCTTGTGGTCATCCAGGAAGACGAATACCGGAATCAGACTGCAATCGCCGTTGTAAAGTTCGGGAACATTCTTGGCTGACTCATTCAACACGGCATCATCATTGACCAAAGTCGACCATTTCAGACTGCCCTCATTGAAGCCGGCCTGAATGCGACGTACTGCTGTCACGAGCGACTGAGCTGACTGCACGCCCTGCACATTCTCAAGATTCCATTGCAGGCGATCCACAGACTCGAGTGCCGTGTAGGTGGAGCACATCTGTTGCTCCGTCTCCACCATCACCACAAGAACATCGGCACTGATCGAGTAATGCGAGGTGATGAACCTGTCATCAAGGTTGTAACGCGAGTCGGCACGCAATTCAGGCGCACCGGGATCCAGGTCACCGATCTTGACCTGCTGGGCAATCACGAAAGACACCACCAGCATGACAGCGGCAATCACGATACCGATCGTTGCCGGGCCACGCTCGGCCATGCGAGCCGTCAATGTCCAGATACGGGGCACATGGCGACGCTTTTCCTGCAACTTGTTCAGGGCACGGTCACTGATGCGTACATAGGACATCAACACGGGCAGCAGGATAAAGTTCGTCAGCGCAATCAGCGCCGTACCCACACTGGCGGAAATTGCCAAGGCACGAATCACATCAATGCTGATGACCAGCATTGTCAGGAAGCCGGCAGCCTCCATCGCAATACCCATGGTGCCGGCCTTGAACAGGGAGGTGAAGGCACGGCGTGCTGCCTGCTCACCGTTTGCACCCGTGGCCCGCTCCAGACTGACCGCATTGACCACCTGCACGGAATGGCTGACGGCAATGGCAAATACGAGGAAGGGAACCAGCATGGAATAAGGATCAAGCCCGAAACCCAGCAGCTTGACTGCCCCTATCTGCCAGATCACCGCCACGATCGAGCAGGCAACCACCACGATGGCACTCCGCACATCGTGGAACTCCCACAGCAAAAGGGCAAACGTGATCAGTATGGCGGCGAGGAAGAACAGCGCGATCTTGGTACCGCCCTCGATGAGGTCGCCCACCTTCTTGGCAAAACCAACAATGTGGATTTCGACGTTGGCATTTTGCTGCTGATACTTCTGGCGCAGAGTCTCAAGGTTGGCGGAAAGCTGCTTGTAATCAATCTTTTCGCCATCCAACAGGGGAATCTGCACGATGGTGGACTTGAAATCATCCGCCACCAGACGCCCAACCTGGCCAGAACGCAGGATATTACTGCGTAAAGCCTCAAGGCCTTCTGCCGTACCATCGTAGCCCTGGGTGACCTCTCCTCCCTGGAAGCCGTCCTTTGTGACCTCGCTCCAGCGCACATTGGGGGTCCACAGGGATTTCAGCTTGGCACGATCAACAATGGAATGTTCGGCACCCTCTTCCCGACTGGGCATGTCGGACAGATAAAAAGAATCATCCGTAATGCCTTTCAGTGTTTCGAGATACTCCGGGGAGAAAATATCACCCTGCTTTACGGCAACCGCGATCTTGATGTCATTACCAAGCCCCAGCTCATCCTTGTGGTTGAACAGGTTCTTGATATAGGGATGCCCCATTGGGACCATTTTCTCAAGGCTGGTATCGGCCTTTATGCCAGACACCTGCCAGACCATGAATGCCGTAATCAGGATAAAAATGGCAATGATGGCCTTGCGCGCACCAAATATGAGATTTTCGAGTTTTGAAATTGTCATGTCGTTTCGCCTCGCCGTATTTACTTGCCAGTCGCCGGCAGAACCTTGACACCACCGTCACCTGCGGTCAGCAGGCCACCATCCGGCAAGGCAAGTACTGCCGTGATCGACTGCCGATCACTGCGAGTTTCAGGAATCAGGTCAAGCCCGGCATCTTTAGCACGCAACACCACACCCGCATTACCAGCCACCACCACTTCGCCGGTCTCAAGACGGACTGCTGCATTGAGGCCGGAAGTAATGCCGGTCTGGACATGACGCCAGGAGTTGCCGTTGTCTACCGAGGCATACAGGCGCCCCTGCAAACCAAAGACAAGAGTCAGATTCGGCGCCAAAGGTGCAACACCAAAAAAGGAGCCATCAAACGGGGACGGCAATGCTGCCCAGGTGCGGCCACTGTCCTGCGAGCGCAGCAATATGCCACTCTCACCGGTAATGAAGACCGTGGAAGACCCTGGCAGGCCACGAATGGAATTCAGGTGCCATCCATCCTGGTTATCAAGCACATCGGCATTGTCTTCCCAAGTGATGCCGCCATCATGCGTCGCTAGGAAATAGCCATAGGCACCTACCGCAAAGCCGTTCTGGTTATCCGCAAACCACACACTCAACAACGGAGCACCGGCTTTGTCGCTGTCAGCGTCCTTGTCAGCATGCTGCAACTGCCAATTCTCGCCAGCATCGGAAGAATGAAGGATCACACCATTATGGCCAACCGCCCAGCCTTCACGCTCATTGGGAAAATGGACCCCGGTCAGCAACACGGAAACCGGCACTTTGGCCTGCTTCCAGCTTTTGCCCTGATCATCGGAAAAGAGGATATGGCCGCGGTCACCCACCGCCACCAGACGCTGCCCAGCCTGGGCCAGATCAATTAGCAAAGAACGACTGGCCTTGGCAGAAACCACAGCCGGACGATCAACAGCAGACAAGGTTTCTGCTGCAAGCGCCGAAGCACTCGACAGGCCAAGCGCCAGCGCCAGCCCTGCAAAGAGAAAACGGGAAATATTCATGGCATGCCTTGAATCAGTAAAAATATGACACTCGCCTTGATATGAAAAAGCCGGAGCTTGCCTCCGGCTTTTTCATTGCGTCTCTAACGATGCGAGATTACCGGGTACCACGACGGCGAAGTGCTGCCGGCGTGAAATAGCTTTCGCCCGGCGACGGCTGGCTGAAGTCCAGCGAACTACTTTCTTCGCTATCCAGATTCTGGACATGGTAGCGACGAGCCTGCAGGTCATGGAAGGTATCCAGGCCAGTCCAGACAACCGGGACATCGTAGTAGCTCTTCAGGTAAGCCATGCTCACGCGCCAGAGATCACCACGGCCGTCATACTGGTCAGCCACAGCGATATTCCAAGAGTCCTCGTCGATGTAGAAGCGGCGCTTGGAATAGATGTGACGCTCGCCAGACTTCAGCGAACCCTCCACTACCCAGACACGATGCAGTTCATAACGGGCATAGTCAGGATTGATGTGGCCGGTCTTGAGCAGATCCTTGTACTTGGTGGTAGGCAAGCCAATCTTGTAGTTGTTGTAAGGAATGTAGATTTCCTTCTTGCCAATCAGCTTCCACTCATACTTGTCTGGCGCACCGTTATAGATGTCGGTGTCATCTGCCGTACGGAGGCCGTCAGAAGCGGCAATCGGGGTGTCATACGAAAGATTGGGAGCCTGGCGCACACGGCGCTGGCCTGCGTTATAACCCCATGCCTGACGCTGTTGCTTGCGCTGGTCCAGGGTTTCCCAGACGAGCACGGCACCACCGGCAAGACGCGCGGGAGCTGTCGTGAAGGACAGGTAATAGAAAAGAACATTGTTGAGCTGTGCCATCGACTTGATATTGCGGTCGTAATAGCGGAAATCCACTTCCTGCTGCGATGTCACCAATGAGTAGGAGCCATTGCGCTGTACGGCTACTTCAGAAGCCTTACGCACAAGGTAGCCTCCACGATAACGCACCACATGGTTCCAGATTGCCTGGATGGCCTGTTCTTCATTGTCGCCCGACAATACCGGGAACGGCGTACCACCCACACAACCCTCGAAGCCCCAGTCCTTGACACGGGCAGCTGTAGCGCACTTGAACGTGTTGTCTTCCACCCAATCCGGCACGGCTGCTGTACGGCGTGTGGGATAGACATTCATCTTGAAGGTCTGGGGGTAGGTACGGAACATGGCTTTCTGGCCTTCGGCCAGCTTGTCCGCATACTGGTTCATGTTCTGTGCCGTAATGACAGCAACAGGCTTGTCGCTAGCAAACGGATCGGGCAAATGCTCACCCGGCTTGTAGTTGGGGAAAGGAGACTTGGACAGGCCACCACTCCACGCCGGGATGGTTCCTGCTGCGTTGCCCGCCTTTTCACCACCCAGCGGCGTCAGCGAGCTTTTCAGCTTGGCTGCCTCGCCCGCAGAAACTGCGGCCTGGGCTGCCGTTGTGGCAGTGAGCGCAACCGCTAGCGCTGCGCCTGCCCAGGCAATCTTTCTTGACATGATGAAACCCTCAAAAAACAAAAAGTGCTGCAATTTATGATTGCATGCCGACGAGTGATCGCCGGCATGCAACAGCCAGTTCAGGCAAGGTATATCAGAAGGAGTATTTGACCGTCAGTGTGACATTGTCGCGGTCATGCAACAGATTGCTCTGCTCTTCGCCCCAGAACACATTGTAGGCAGTGCTAACCTCAAGCGCCTGATTATAAATCGCATTCAGACCAACCGTTGCCGACTTGCGGTTTTCCAGGAAATTACCGGTACGGTGCGAGTTGCCCTTGAAGTCATGAGCAAAGCGCAGCACGGGATTGAGGGCAACACCTGCGAAGACATCGTTATAGGTAGATGTCAGTGCGATGCGGTAACCCATGGAAAGGCGATCAAGGTAACCACTAGAGGGGCCTTCAGCAGGAACTTGAGCAGACCATGGGGCCTCAAGATTCAGCAGGGAAGCAGTGGATGCATAGCGCTTGTCTTCTCCTTTGGGAATATAACTGGCGCCATACTCAAGAACCCCCGTCATACCATCTGCGCCAAGTGTGGGGCCAAAATTATAGATACCAACGAGATCAAGATTCCATGTCTCAAGCTCCTCCCAAACCTTTACTGTCTGATTTGCTGTTAATGGAGCACCGCCGTTCAGAATTGAACCTGCCGCCACAGTACCACCATTACCTATAGTGGCCGCATTAAGAGAATTATACGCAACCAAGTTATCGCCGAGCTCTGACAATATGACGTCATTCGGGCGGTATGCGAGCTCACCGGAAAAAGAAAGATCACCAACAGTAGTACTGAAACTCAAACCATACATCTGTATATCCTCTGGATATACCAAACGATATGTTGTGGTATCGATGTAGTGATATGCATTCGCAGTACCTATACATGCTGCAGCTGCACCACCAGCAGCTATACACGCATTACCGGCAGCTTGGGCCTTTGCATTACCATTTTGATACCCTTGAACCTCACCAGTAGTAGCTTCAGCAACCGGCTTATGACTGTGATAGTTCATGAAGAAAAAGCCAAACTCTGTGGAATCTAATGAATATCTAAGTGCGAGACCAAACTGCCCTTTTCCATCTGTTGGAACATCGGCCTCACGCTTGTTTGTTAACCATACTGAACCAGGAAGACTATTATATGCTCCCAATGCAGCAGCTTGCTGTGTGACGGTCAAGCCAAGAGGATGAGCAGGATTAACAGGGTTTACCAGAATTCTATTTGAACCAAGACCAGCGAACGCATCATCCGTGGAATAGAAGGTCCCCGCATCATCAGCCTCAGAATTATCCCAATCAAAAATATAGAAAGCTTCTGCTGTCAAACTGTCTGTGAGCCCAAGTGAAGCAGACAACATTGGCAATGGAAGCAAGGCTTCTTTTACCTCAGCACCCGGCAAGCGCAGTTTGGAAAGAGAAACAGGGTTGGCGCTATTGATGCCATCCTGCAAGAAAAGAGCCTCACCCCAACTGATTACTTGAGAACCAGCACGAACATTGAGAGGTTTTCCACCTATGTCAAAGTTCCCATAAACATACGCATCCAAGAAGCGAAGATCGTGACCCGAGTGGTCCAGAATTTCCTTAGGAAATCCACAGTTTTGTGGCGTAAGTGTATTTTGAGGATTACAGCTAGCGGAGTTTGGAAAAAGATTCGGAGCAGAGCGATTGTAATTATCACCCATGATCACTGTGTCGTAGAACGCTGTGCCTCTTGTAAAGAGACCAAAATTCTCATATTTCAGTTCAAGATCTGTCGTGATCTTGAATACACTGGTAAATGGTCGAGAGTTATTATCAAAATTTGAGTTTCCGTCATTCTTATTAATGAAAGTACGACGATTATTCGCCACTGCCTGCGCATAGCCTCCCGGATAATTGGCTGTCAGATTGACGTCCGGGTTTTCCAAACGCCAGCCGGTGCCATATGAAACCGTCGTATCCAGCGAGCCAGTAACCGCTCCGAGGTTGAGTTCAAAAGCGGAGGCCGTGCTCACTGCGAAGGGCAGGACCGTCGCCAGTGCGAAGCCGGCAGCACGGGGAGCGAGGCGTAGGGACGACAGGCCGTTCTTGTTTTTCATTTGTGGAGCTCCAGCGTTTGGATGGTTTTTGTTTTTTTGCACAACGCCCGGCAAACATGGTCAAGCCTTGATCATGGAATCAATCCAAATGACTACCGGCATTTACAGGCCCGTAGCATGCTGGAATGAAGCGGCTTTCCTTGCCGGAACGCTTTTTATATTGCCAATTCGTGTTGATGTGTGACCGGAGATGACACACCGGCTGGCCACATTTATACCCGCAGTGACACATAAAGAAAACTGCGAAGTCTGACTGGCTGGCCGCTTATACACTTTGTGACTCAAATGCATATTCGACTGTGACAGTTGAAAATGGCATTCGACACTCAAAGGCTTTCATCATCGGCAAACCTTAGCCCATATTGCCGGAGGCGCCAGCCTGTACAGCCAGGCCTCCATCCGGGATATAGGCCGGTAGTCAGTGACAGCCCTCATGGGCAGAGGCTGTCAGAAGCCGGCTCAACGTTTCAGACACATCCGGCGATAACTTGCCTGTTGCAAGGTGCTCCAAGCCTTGCCGAGCGCACTGCTGGCGCCCCTCATCAAAACGCAACCAGCTCCCCATGGCTCCCAGAAGCCGGGCAGCTATCTGGGGATTCAGGGCATCCATCCGGGCCACCTCCTCCAGAAGCAGCTGGTAACCACTGCCATTCTTTTGGTGAAAGGCCAGCGGGTTGTTGTTGGCAAACTGGCCGATCAGCGCCCTGACACGGTTGGGGCTGTCCCTGTGAAAATCCGGATGCCCCCTCAGTTGGGCCACCCTCTCGACGGTTGCTGCAAATGGGGCACTGGCCTGCAGGGCGAACCACTGGTCCATGACCAAGGCCTCATGCTGCCAGCGGGAAGCGAACCGGGTCAGACAGGCGTCCGCCTCTGTGCTGCCGGCATGCACCAGCACCTGCAGGGCGGCAGCCTCGCTGGTCATGTGCCGTGCCTGATGGAACTGGCGGAGAGCATGCTCATGATGCTGGCTGTCCAGGTCAGCCAGCAGGCCCAGCGCGGTGTTGCGCAAGCTGCGGGCGGCAATTGCGGAAGCGCTGTAGACATAGCCTTCGGGTTCGTCATTCCTGCACTGCTCCAGGAGCCAGCCCTCCAGCGCTCGGCCAAGCGCATGACGGAAGGACTGGCGGGCCATGTGCAAAGCATCCGGATCGGGCCGGCAAACAGCATCCATCAAGGCCGCAAGTGTGGGTACCTGGAGGATTTTGGCAGCCAGCGCCGCATCGGCAATCGCCAACGCAGGAAGTACCTTCTCCAGTGCGGCCAGCAGGCGTACGTCCGGTGATAGATGACGTGCTGCCACACTGTCCGTCGCCAGGCGCAGCAGTTCTGCCGTCAGCACATCCTGGGCAATCAGCCAACGGTTGAAGCCATTGCTGTCATGTTGGAGAAGAAACAGCTTTTCCTCCAAAGCGAGGGACTGCTCCACCCGCACAGGCGCCGAAAAATCCCTCAACACGGAGGGCACGGGAGCTGCAGCAAGGCCACTGAACACGAAATCCTGCTCCGTCTTCTCAAGCAGGACGGTTGTTTCAGTTTGGGTGCCGCCCTCACCCGTCGACAGTTGCAGTACCTGCTCTTGCCCATCCGGCCCTAGCAGCGCCAGCCGCACCGGAACAGGCAGTGGCCGCGGCGCCGGAAAACCCGGTACCTCTGGCAACTGCTGCCGCAGGGTCAAGCGATATTCGCCTTTGTCTGCATGAAATTCGCCTCGCACATGCAGTGTGGGTGTGCCTGGCTGGCGATACCACTGCATGAAAGACTCCAGCGAAATGCCGTTGGCATCACCCAGTGCCTGCACGAAGGCCTCGACGGTGACAGCCTGGCCATCGTGACGGCTGAAATACAGATCCGTTCCCTTGCGGAAGCGTTCCGGGCCCAACACCGTATGCAACATGCGTACGATCTCCGAGCCTTTCTCGTAGACGGTCGCCGTATAGAAATTGTTGATCTCGACAAAAGACTCCGGTCGGACCGGATGTGCCAGAGGGCCGGCATCCTCGGCAAACTGCCAGGTGCGCAAGAAACCTACATCCTCGATGCGCTGCACGCTGGGAGAAAGCATGTCGGCGGAAAACTGCTGGTCGCGGAAAACCGTGAAGCCTTCCTTGAGGCTGAGCTGAAACCAGTCGCGACAGGTCACGCGATTGCCGCTCCAGTTATGAAAATATTCGTGGGCAACCACCGACTCCACACGCTGGAAGCCGGCATCGGTAGTCGTTGCGGGATTGGCCAGCACACAGCTGGTATTGAAGATATTGAGCCCCTTGTTTTCCATGGCGCCCATGTTGAAATGCGATACCGCCACGATCATGAAGATATCGAGATCGTATTCGCGACCATAAACCTCTTCATCCCAACTCATGGAGCGCTTGAGTGAGGCCATTGCGTGATCGACCTTGTCCAGATCGCGGGGCTCGACATAAATGCGCAAGTCAATTTTTCGCCCTGAAGCTGTGACAAAGCTGTCACGCTGGCAGGCAAGATCTCCAGCCACCATGGCAAACAGATAGGAAGGCTTGGGGAAAGGATCCTCCCAGGTCACAAAATGCCGGCCCTCAGGCAGGTCGCCCTCTTCCACGGGATTACCATTGGCCAGCAGTACCGGATAGCGTTTCTTGTCGGCACGGATGGTGGTGGAGAAGCGTGCCATAACATCCGGGCGGTCCGGATAAAACGTGATCTTGCGGAAACCCTCTGCTTCACACTGCGTACAGTACATGCCTCCCGAACAATAAAGCCCTTCAAGAGCCGTGTTCTGCTCGGGATGTATCCTGACTTTCGATTGCAGCCGGAATTTGCCGGACGGGGCCTCAGTAATCAGGAGTTCTTCACCACTTTGCTGCCAGGAGCCCGCCTCCAGCTGATGACCATCGATCTGTAATGATTGCAGCTCAAGACCTACGCCATGGAGACGCAAGGGCACTTCCGGTGCAACGCCTGAGGCACGTTCCATGTCCAGCACGGCTTCTACAAGGGTATAGCCTTCATGGATATCAATGATGAGGCGGGTCTCATGTACACGGAAATCCGGCGCGCGGTAATCCTTGAGATGAATGGTTTCGGGTTTTGACTGCAAAGACATGATCACACCGTCAGCAACTCGGCCTGGTAGGCCGTGTACTTGCGAATATTGATGACACCGGTATCCAGCAACAGATACTGGCCCTTGATACCGAGCAGGGTCCCCTGCACATCGGGATTCTGGTCGAGATTGAAGGACTTTATTTTCTTCGGGTATTCCAGCACCGGATAACTGAAGTCCTCCACGGTGGCCTCTGGCAAGAATCCGATCTGGCCGGGATATTCACCCTGCAAAGCAGCAATTTCCTGCTGGCAAAGTGCAAGCAGCTCATCCCTGGCCGTAATCAGGTCAATGGGCGCACTGTCACCCTTTATCAAGGCCTGCCAATTGGTCTTGTCTGCCACATGGCGGGCCAGAATGACTTCCACCAGTCCTGACTGGTGACGTGTGCCCACGCGCAGGATGGGCAGAGCCTGGCTGGCTCCCTGGTCCATCCAGCGTGTGGGTACCTGTGTTTCACGGGTGATGCCGACTTTCAGGCCGGAGGAATTTGCCAGATAGACAATGTGCGGAACATTGCAGTGGGTATCACCCCACGCCGGCTCACGGCATGTTCCCTGCTGGTAATGGCATGTTTCAGGCTTCAGGATGCACATGTCGCAGGCTGCCAGCTTCCTGAGGCACACATAGCAATAACCCTGATTGAAGGACTTGCTGGTCTTGCGGCCACAGGCAGTGCAGAAAATACTGCCCTGATAGCGCAGGTGCAGTGTGTTGCCCAGAAAAGGAGCCAAGGGGACCGACGCCTCGCCCAACGGCAGAAAATAGGAAAGGGGCTCGTTCCGCTCGACCCGCATTTTCCGTAAAGTACCCTGCATAATTTCGCCCTGCATACCAAACCTGCCTCAGTTCACTCACAAGCACACAAGCCGTTACTGCATGCCTGAGATCATCCACCCGTTTGCACCACTGATTGCCGAAACCGTGGCAACTACCGGTGCTGCGCGCATCATTTGCATGGGTGCCCTGCCTTGGCCGGATACCGCTCCTGCCAGCATACGACTGGACCAGACGGCCGTGTTGCAGTCTGCCGCTCTCCCGGCACGTGCCGAACTGGCCGTGGCAAGGCTGGAGGCCGGAACCATGGCACGGGAAGCAAGGCAACTGATTGCCGCGCTACGTGACCTGCTGGCGCAACGATTGCTCGTGTTTGTACCGGAAAACCTGCTTGATGACACGGCGCTGATCGGCCTTGGCCTGACACGCCAGGCCCGGTATGAACTGGAGGGCATGGCATGGCAGGCTTGGAGTTATGACATCCGCACCTACAAGTCGGTGCCGGACTGGTTGAACCCCCGTTTCTGGGCAAACCCCGAGAACTGGGAGAAATATCGCTGGTAACAAGCCTGATTGGCTGCTGCCCGGGCCTTCAGTGCAGGAAACGTACCGGCTCCTCATGCGCATGATCAGGATCGTCGCAGACTTCACCCTCTTTCTTGCCTTTGTCGATATACCCTGTGCGCTGCTCTTCCGGCAGATGACGATGCTCCCAGGCAATCACGGCCTGCAGGCAGATGGAGCGTTGCTCCGGCGTGAGGCGGCGGCCATCGGGCCACTTGCCTATTTCAATGGCCAGACGGAATGCCGACACCGTTTCCGGTGTGAGCGCCGCCAGCATTTCCTCGATCGTGTTTTCGTTCATCATTCACCTGAATTCGTAAGATGGCTGCTCCAGCCCAGCTTGGTGCGGCAAGCCGCATAGAAATCGTGCCCCGGCGGATGCAGCAGGCGCAGCTTGAAAGGATGCTTGTTCACATATACCCAGTCGCCCGCGCGCAGGCTGATGCCGGTTTGTGCATCGCAACTGACCATGGGATTGATGTCGGCCGTGTTCACCAGCAATTTCACTTCGCTGTTGCCATCGACCACGATGGGCCGGCTGGAAAGCGTGTGCGGATGCATGGGCACCAGCACCATGGCATCCAGGCGCGGATGCATGATAGGACCGCCCCCGGAGAGCGCATAGGCAGTAGAGCCGGTCGGTGTGGCGATGATGAGGCCGTCGGAACGCTGCCGGTACACAAAATGTCCTTCGATATAAAGCTCGAACTCGACCATGTGCACGGATTTTCCGGCATAAAGCACGACGTCGTTGAGGGCGATGCCCTCACCCACCGGATTGCCGTCGGACCGTACCTCCATGTTGAGCATGAAGCGCTGCTCGATGACGTAGTCACCACTCAGCACGGCTCCGATCTTGGCATCGATTTCATCGGGCGAGACATCCGTAAGAAAGCCCAGCCGACCACGGTTGATGCCCAGTACTGGTTTGTTGAAGCGCGCAAGGGAACGGGCGGCATGCAACAGCGAGCCATCGCCGCCCACCACGATCACAAGATCGGAAACCTCGCCAAGAATGGTGCGAGTACCCACCTGAAGGCCCGGCCGCTGCATCATGGCAGCCGTGTCTTCATCAAAAATCACCCTGATGCCACGCTGCTCCAGAAAGCGCTGAAGATACTCCAGCGTATCCACCACCGTGGTATTGCCGGGCCGGCCCACAAGGCCGACATTACGGAACTGTTCCATTGGAATTGCATGACCCAAAACAGAGCTGCTCTCAGAAGCGGCTCATTACGGTTCGTTGACCAGGAAGCGGTCGCGCTCGGCAGGCATGAGAGACCAGAGGCCGCCATCCAGCACCTCAATATCGTACCCCAGTATGCCCAGCAGGAATGCAGCCGCTGCACTTCGTCGGCCGGTATCGCAATAGACGATGTAACGCTTCTCCCGGGGCAGGAGACGTGACTTGACGCGCAGGGATTGCAGGGGAAGGCGGACAGCTCCCTTCAGGATACCGCGCTGCTGTTCATCACTGAGGCGGACATCCAGCCATTCGGCCTGCCCGGCCTCGATGCTGCCCATGGCGGCGGCAAAATCCGTCAGCGCCAGCGACGGCGACTTCAAGAGCAGATCGAAATCGGATTTGTCGAGGCGCATGAGTCGGCCATCAGAGACCATGCTCACGTTGGCATTACGGGTCCCCTCGATGAGCAGCCCTTCTTCGCCAAAATACTGGCCCTTTTCAAGGAGGGCCAGGGTCACCGGCCCGGCATCGCCCTGCATGCTGACTTCAGCCACACCCTCGCGAATGAAATAGCAGCACTCTGCCTGCTCCCCCTGCCGGAGAATGGCTTGGCCATGCCGGAAAACCTCTGGCTTCAGGCGCCGGAACAACTCCACCACATTGGAGGGAGGGAGACGATAGAACAGACGGGACTGCAGCAAACGGCCAATCCATTCGCTGTCCTCACCGGGATAGAGCGCAGCCAGCTCCTTGAGCAGTGTGTCGGTGGACTGGTCCCAGGCCAGCACACGGTCCAGGCGACGGCTGTCAAAACGCAGGACATTGACCGCCGTTTTCGCACGCACCGACACCTGGCGGGGTTGCTCGGGGGCCACGGCATACGCCGCCTCAATGTCCCCGGCATCCAGTTCGGCAACAGTACCCTTGCGGTCTTCTATCTCAACAGTACCGCTGAGGAGATAGATGGTGCGGCCATCGCTCTCGCCGCGCCGGCAAAGCTCGCTGCCGGCGGGCAGTGCCTCTATCTCCTGCCCCTCCAGCAAATAGTCCAGACGCTCCTCTGAAAGCACATTCAGGGGAACGAAGGTTTGCAGCAGTGCGCGGTTGATACGGTTGGCAGCCATGACGGGACCTCAGGCCGCTTGCGACACGGCATGGCCGCGTCGTCCCTGCAGCCCGCCGGAATGGAGGGCCATCACTGTACTGCCGACGGCAATCTCGCCGGCAGTGATCATGTCTTGCAGGCCGGCCATCATGCGCACGGTATAGACCGGATCAAGCTCAATCCCCTGCTCCGCCGCAAAGGCAGGCATGAGTTCCCCCAGCCTCTGCGGCAATTGCCGGTGCTGGCGCATGGCTGTGGTATCCCGCAAACACCAGCCGGCTTTTCCCTGCACAAGCACCTCAATGCGGCCTGCCAGATGCCTGTCGGCAAATGCCTGAAACCCGACGAGGTTGAAGCGCTCGGGCAAGGCCAGGCGCAAGCCCGCCAAGGTAGTGCCCGACCCCACCGACAACGCCACGATGACCCTGCCTGCAAGCTGCGCCTCGATTTCAGCTGCCAACCTTGCCAGCCCACTCAGGGCTGGCTGACCTGCCCCACCCTCGGGAATGAAGAGGCAGGGCCCGAAATGCTGCGTGATTTCTTCCTGCCAGCGAGGATCTTCGCGTCGGCGGAACTCTTCTCGCGAGACAGGTTTCAGCACCATGCCGGCAGCCGCCGCTTCACGCAGGGTATCTGTCATGCCCATGCTGGCTGAATCTGCGCGCACGATGCCTACTGTTTCAAACCCATGACGCTGCCCGGCATGAGCCAGTGCATGCAGATGATTGGACCAGCGCCCACCCACGCTCACCAGCCGCCGGACACCGCGTGCCTGCGCCGCTTCCAGCCAGCCCTGCAACTTGCACCATTTGTTGCCGCCCAGCAGAGGATCACGTTCGTCCTCACGCTTCATGTACACCTGCATGCCGCGCTGCTGCCAGGCATCACCCTGCAAGCGTTGCAAACGCGTCACGGTTCCGGGAGGAGAAAGGAAAGCGGCCTGCATGTTCATCACCGGAAACGCAGGACATTATCAATGGCGGCATCAGACTCCTGATGCCGAGCACAACGGTCCGACTGGCCCGGGACGAACTTGGTGGGAGAGTCGGCACGGATCAAGCGTGCATCACAGCATTTGCCGTCACCGATGCTGGCACTGCAACGCGGATTTTCGTAATGCACCAGCCAGCGCTGGTAGCGGTCTTCGCTCACGAGGCACTTGGCAGCCGCATAGGCCAGAGGATTGCTGACATATGTGGCAAGCTCGGCCACAGGCACGGAAATATGGCCAGCTCCGGCATGAAACACCACGAAACTCATGCCCAGCGCCTCCAGCCGGCGCAGGAACTCGTCTGCTGCTCCTTCTTCACGCTGGGCCTGACCTGACTTCAGCTCGGCAAGCTCGCGGGAAAGGCCGTTCAGCGTGTCTTCACGATAATTCAGCTCCGCCCGCAGGGAATCCAGTTGCAAGCGGAAGCCATGGGCCTCTTCACCCAAGCGCTGCTCAAGCGAAAGCTGGTGTTCAGCCCGGAGGTGACCTTCACGAGCGGCATATTCCTGCTCCTTCTGGCGCAGCACTTCTTCGAATTTCTCGGTAGCTTCACCGGCACGTGCCCGCATGACGGCAGCGAGCTGTTCTTCATGCAGACGACGCTCTTCGGCCAGATTGACCTCCAGCCCCTGCACGCTGGTCATCTGCTGCCGCAGTGTCTCGACCTGCTCACGGAAAGCATCATTCTGGGCCTTCAGTGCCTTGTGCTGTCCAAGCAGGCGGGCATTCTGGGCCTCGAGAATGTCGACCTGCTGCTGGTGCATGAAGCCCAGGCGCGCCAGCGTTTCATTCTTGTCATTTTCTATCGTGGTGATGCGCAGCTGCTGTTCGGCAAGGCGCTCCTGCAACAACTCACGCTCCTGCTCCCATTGCGGCGGCTCGACAAGTACGGGGGCCTCATCCGTGAGCACCGGGATATCTGCATCATCGGACGCTGCCGGCGCAGGTGCCGAACGCAAGGGGCGCATGCTGAACCGCGTACAGGCCGCATCCACTTCCCGGACAATCTGGGCAAAGGTATTCAGCGTGGGCTGCATGACAGGGTCCCAGAGCTTGGGAACATGCCATGAAATTGGGCACTGGCTGCGACAGACCAAATGGATGGGGCCCGCCCCCATGTCAGGGCCGCGGCCGGCAATCTCGGCCATATGGCGCAAGGGAAGGTTCCAGTTGCGCTCGGGAAAACCGGAGGTGTCAAAACCGATGGTGAAAAGTACGCAGGCGCGTACCTTGAGGCTGTCGTCCAGTTGCACGTAGGCCGCGCGCTTGTCGTCGCCGGCATAGCCGGAGATACCGACATAACCGTCCAGGGTTGCCTGGAAATCGGAGAACACCATCGCCTTGTCGACGCTCTCCCCTTCCCAGAAGAGCACCAGTTCGGTGGATGCCAGATAGGTATCGAACATGGCCAGGCCTTTTGCCAGTCATTGCAGAACCGTACCGCTTCCCTGGTACGTTGTCGGGGCTCGAATTCCCCTGTTATGGCCCGGAGTCTAAGGAAGGGCCAAGGAAATAGCCATGGGCGGCATGCGTGACACAACCCGCAAAAACAAAGGGCCGCGCAATGCGGCCCATTCACGAATCAGCACTCCTCGTCACCCCGGCGAAGGCCGGGGTCCATGGGATGGAGGCCGGATAGATGCCGTATGGACCCCGGCCTTCGCCGGGGCGACGCTTACTTGCATCCATATCACTACCATCACTAGATCGCGGCAGCGAGCTGGGCACCCTGATTGATGGCACGCTTGGCATCCAGCTCAGCAGCCACATCCGCGCCTCCGATCAGGTGCACCTTGCCACCTTGCGCCTCGATGGCAGCCTGCAACTCACGCTGCGGCTCCTGGCCGGCACAGAGCACGACATTGTCCACCGCCAGCACCACCTGCTTGTCACCGACCGTGATGTGCAGGCCTTCGTCATCAATCTTGTCGTAGCTCACGCCGACCAGCATCTGCACGTTCTTCTTGAGCAGGGCCTCGCGATGAATCCAGCCGGTGGTCTTACCCGGGCCAGTGATCTTCTTGGTCTTGCGCTGCAGCAGATAAACCTCGCGCGGGCTGGCATCCACATCAGGCTCAATGCCGGCAATGCCGCCACGTGCCTGCAGAGATGCATCAATGCCCCATTCCTTGAGGAAGGTCGGGATATCCAGGCTGGAAGCCTTGTGATGCGGATCGTGCGTCAGGTATTCGGCAGTATCCACGCCAATGCCACCGGCACCGACAATGGCCACTTTCTTGCCCACTGGCTTCTTGTCACGCAGCACGTCGAGATAAGACACCACCTTGGGGTGATCGATGCCGGGAATGTCGAGGCGACGCGGCACGATGCCGGTGGCCAGCACCACTTCATCAAACTCGGCCAGATCCTGCGCGCCGACACGACGACCCAGCACTTTCTTGACGCCATGCTTGCCCAGCATCACGTCGAAATAGCGCAGCGTCTCGTGGAACTCTTCTTTGCCCGGTACCTGCTTGGCAATGTTGAACTGGCCACCGATCTTGGTGTCGGCATCAAACAGGGTGACATTGTGGCCACGCTCAGCCGCCACAGTCGCAAACGACAGGCCGGCAGGGCCGGCGCCCACCACGGCGATGTTCTTGGGCTTGTCGGTCTTGATATAGACCAGCTCAGTTTCTGCACAAGCCTGCGGATTGACGAGACAGGAAGAAAGACGCAGCTGGAAGGTGTGGTCCAGGCAGGCCTGGTTACAGGCGATACAGGTGTTGATCTCTTCTTCCCGGTTCTTTTCTGCTTTCAGCACCCAGTCCGGGTCGGCCAGCATGGGACGCGCCATGGCCACCATGTCGGCATCGCCACGGGCGATGATGTCTTCGGCCACACTCGGCATGTTGATGCGGTTGCTGGCCGACACGGGAATGTTCACGGCTTCCTTGACCTTGCGTGTCACCCAAGCGAATGCAGCGCGCGGCACCATGGTGGCGATGGTGGGAATCTTGGCCTCATGCCAGCCGATGCCGGTATTGATGATGTTCACGCCGGCACCTTCCAGACGCTTGGCGAAATCGATCATTTCCTCGAAGGTCTGGCCGTCCGGCACCAGGTCCAGCATGGACAGGCGATAAACGATGATGAAGTTGGGGCCGGTGGCGGCACGCACGCGACGTATCACTTCCAGCGGATAGCGCATGCGGTTTTCGTAGCTGCCACCCCACTCGTCATCACGCTCGTTGCCGCGGGTGGTGAGGAACTGGTTCAGGAGGTAGCCCTCCGAGCCCATGATTTCCACGCCGTCATAGCCCGCCTGCTGGGCAAGGCGTGCAGAGGTTGCCCAGTTACCCAGCTCGCGCTCGATGTCTTCTGCCGTCATGGCCTTGGGCGCGAAAGGATAAATGGGAGATTGCTTGGCAGAGGGCGCCAGCATCATGGGATGGAAAGACTGGCGACCGGCATGCAGTGCCTGCATGACGATCTTGCCGCCTTCCTTGTGCACGGCGCTGGTGACGATGCTGTGATGCTCGGCATCCTTCTCGGTGAACATGCCCGAAGAACCCGGGCCAAGGCCGCCCTCCATGGAGGTGGCAATGCCGCCTGTCACGATGAGACCCACGCCACCGGCTGCACGGCGCGCGAAGAAAGCCGCCTGGCGCTCCATGCTGACCTCTTCGAGGCCCGTGTGCATGGAACCCATGATCACGCGGTTGCGGAGCTGGGTGAAACCCAGGTCAAGCGGCTCTAGAAGGTGCTGGAATTTTCCCTGACCGGACATGGCATACCTCGGCTGTGATGACGTTGTGATGGTTGGGGCTGATGCGGTTCTGGCAATACGGCGGTGGATGATGATGTCTTGCCTGGCGCGGGGCGGATGCCCACAATCGCCGCGAATGTCGGCAAGGTAGTGCTGGCCTCCCCTTGCCCTCAATAACCGGAACTGACAAGTTCTATCCCATGCACAGCAACGACCCAGCCATGAAAAATCCCAGACCGGGAATGCTCCCCCCATGAGAATCGGTGATATCGCCGCCCCCTTCGTGCTGCTGCTCCTGCGCACGGCCCGACGCCTGGGAGCCGACACCGACCTCTTGCTGGCCCATGTCGGCCTGACGCCGGCACAGTTGCGCGACCCGGACTCACGCATCGGGCTGACCGAGCTGATGAAGCTGGGCGCCTACACCATACGTGCGACCGATGAGCCCGCTCTCGGCCTGTACATGGGCCAGGCCACCCGCATCACGGACCTGGGTCTGCCCGGCCTCCTGGCCATGACCAGCAGCACCCTCGGCGACGCACTGGAGACACTGACCCGTTTTGAGCCACTGAATACCCGCTGCTACCGCGGCTCCCCGGAATGGTCCCCCATCGACCACACCCTGCTGCTCTACTCCATTGCGCCTTACAACGAGTTCAACCGTTTCGTCATCGACAGCGCCCTCACCGGCTGGCAGAGCCTGATCCAGAGCCTGACCGGGCGCGATGATCTCGTGCAGGAAGTCCATATCGAATTCAGCGCCCCGGATTACCGGGCGGCCTACGGCGCCAGCTTTCAGGCACCGGTCAGCTTCGGCCAGCGGCAGAGTGCACTGGTCCTGACCCCGGAAGCCGCGGCCCTACCGGTTGTGCAGGCCGCTCCCCTGTTGCACCAGCAACTACTGGCACTGGCACAGGAGCGCATGAAGAAACTGGAGATTGCCGCCACCTTCCAGGGGCGTGTGCAGGCCATCCTCGGGCCACTGCTGCACGGCAGGACACCGGCTCTCGAGGAAACCGCCAGCCTGCTGGGCATGCCGGACTGGACCCTGCGCCGCAAGCTGCGCGACGAAGGCACCACCTTCCAAGCCCTGCTGGACAACATGCGCAAGGAACTGGCACTGGGATATATGCGCGACACACAGATGAGCTTCGGCGAGATTTCCTATGTTCTAGGCTTTTCCACACCCGGTGCCTTCCAGCGCGCCTTCAAGCGCTGGACCCGAGAAACCCCGGGGGATTACCGGAGACGCATCAGCCAGTCAGTACGGCCTTGAGCCCTTATCCCAAAGCTGGCACAGGACCGGAATTCCGGGCAAGAAAAAGCCCGCAACAAGGCGGGCTTTTGGCGGTTGGCTACTCTTACATCTCCACGGCGTCGTCCACCGGGTCCATCTCGTCCAGAGGCAGTTGGCCGGCTTCCAGCCACTCCTCCCTTACTTCCCACATCTCCATTTCACTTCTCTCTTTCGTCGTTTGTCTGTGGCATTGAAGCTGCCACAGATGACAGAACGATGAAAGCGGCCTGAAGTTACCATGACGTAACGATGTGTGAACCCGTTGCCAGGATCACGGCACCTGCTGCTCGACCACGGGATTCACGAAACGCTCGCCCCGCTTGAGGCGCTCATACAGCTCGGGGTCCGGCCATTCGGCCCGGACCTGGTCAGAGAACACGATGGCTTCCAGCGGAATGGGCCCCATGCGCGGATTGAGGATGTCTTCCCGGAAGCACTGGGCATAGCCGGTTGCCGTCTCGTGGACGATGATGGACTGCAGGCTGACATCAGCCTCACCGTTGTTCATGTCCGTCTGACGCAACACGGCATCGGCCAGCACAAAAAACAGGCGGGAAAACTGCTCGGCCGAGGGCGATACCGGCAGGCGTATCCAGCGGGCACTGAACTGCTCACAGGCACGGATGTAGTCGGGGTCGTCACTGTCCCAATAACAGATTGCGTGATCGAAGCTGTCGATGAGGGTACGGATATGCCCTTTCATGAGGCCGAAGTCGTACACCATCTGCCCATGATCAAGGGCATGTGCCTCAAGGATCACCTCCACCTTGTAGCTGTGGCCATGGATGGAGCGGCGGCAGCGGTCGCTCGTGCAATTGCGCACGATATGGGCATTTTCGAAGTTGAAAAGCTTGCGGATGAGCATGGAGGCGACCTCGGGACAGGCGCAGATTCTACACCAGCCTGCGGGAACGGCCTCAGCCGCAATGATGCAGTCGGCAAAAAGTCCTGTGCAGTTGAAACCACCCTCGCCAAGCTGCCCCGGTCGCATCCTGCTGGCGGCACATGTACAATCCGCGCCGGTTTTCGCCTCGCCCATCCGGCGAGTCCGGGGTGCCGCGCCATCCGCCAGCGGGCCTGTCCTTACCTCTTCCTCCCAGGAGTCCACCATGAGCACCAAGAAGCCCGTTCGCGTCACCGTTACCGGCGCCGCCGGCCAGATCGGCTACAGCCTGCTTTTCCGCATCGCCTCCGGCGAAATGCTGGGCAAGGACCAGCCCGTGATCCTGCAGCTTCTGGAAGTGCCGGTCGAGAAAGCCCAACAGGCGCTCAAGGGCGTGATCATGGAGCTGGACGACTGCGCATTCCCGCTGCTGGCCGGCGTGATCGGCACCGATGATCCTGCTGTGGCCTTCAAGGACACCGACTATGCCCTGCTCGTGGGCGCCCGCCCCCGCGGCCCCGGCATGGAGCGCAAGGACCTGCTGCAGGAAAACGCCAAGATATTCACCGTGCAGGGCAAGGCTCTGAACGACCACGCTTCGCGCAATGTGAAGGTGCTGGTGGTCGGCAACCCCGCCAACACCAATGCCTACATCGCCATGAAGTCGGCTCCTGACCTGCCTGCCAAGAATTTCACCGCCATGCTGCGTCTGGACCACAATCGCGCCCTCTCGCAGATCGCTGCCAAAGCCGGCAAGGCCGTGGCCGACATCGAGAAACTGACCGTCTGGGGCAACCACTCTCCCACCATGTACGCCGACTACCGCTTTGCCACCATCGGCGGCCAGAGTGTGAAAGAGCTGATCAACGACGAAGACTGGAACCGCAACACCTTCCTGCCCACCGTGGGCAAGCGCGGCGCTGCCATCATCGAAGCCCGTGGCCTATCCTCGGCTGCCTCGGCTGCCAACGCTGCCATCGACCACATGCGCGACTGGGCCCTGGGCACCAATGGCAAGTGGGTCACCATGGGCATTCCTTCTGACGGCAGCTACGGCATCCCGGCTGAAGTCATGTACGGCGTTCCCGTGACCTGCGCCAACGGCGAATACACCCGCGTGGAAGGGCTGGAAATCGATGCGTTCAGCCGCGAGCGCATGGACTTCACCCTGAACGAACTGCTGGAAGAGCGTGATGGTGTGAAGCACCTGCTGCCCTGATTCTCCGCTGTTGCAAAAAAGCCCGCATCTGCGGGCTTTTTTGTACCTGCCGGGCGATGGACGGCAGGCATCAGGACAGGCATTTGCCAGGATTCCACTACGCTTGTGGCACACCTTTCCCGGTTGAGGAGCCTACTGGATGAAAACCCGTGTTCTTGCCTTGCTTGGCCTCTGCATGGCGGCCCTTGCCGGCTGCCACAGCACATCAAAGACCGCCACGGAAATTGCTGACACCCGCCAGGCCATGCTGGGAAGCTGGACACTCCGGCAGGCCAACGGATTACCGGACATTCCAGACAACATCCTTCTGACACTGCGCCCGGACAGCAGTCATGACAAGAACCGGCTTGGCAGCAGCGGCTTCAGCGGAGTCAATCACTTCACCGGCTCGGCAACGCTGGTGTGGGAAGAAGGCAGGCTGAGCTTCGGCAATCTGGCAACCACACGCATGATGGGGCCGGAACCCCGCATGAAATTCGAGCAAGCTTTTCTGAAACAGATGGAGGGCGTGGTGACATTCAGGCTCAAGGACAATCAGTTGATTCTGGCTACGCTGTCCGGAGAGCAGCTGACTTTTGCCCGGGGCACGAATTAAGAAATACGTGGCAAGAAACCCGTTGGAGTGCTGCAATAAAAAGCCCGCTAATGCGGGCTTTTTATTGCAGATCAGTCGGGGCTCACAGTGAGTAACCGACCCGCTCCTGACCCTTGTAATACCAGTCTTCGGATTCGCGCACATTGGGCGCTACACCCAAGCCGAGGCCGTAAATGGCAGAGAGGTTGAACTGGGAATCGGCATCTCCCTGGTTTGCAGCACGCTGATACCACTCACGCGCCTGCTGCTCGTCCATCTTCACGCCACGACCGGTGAAATAAACGTCTGCCACCGAACGGGTTCCATCGATATCACCCTGTCCCGAACTTTTCTGGTACCAGGACAGCGCACGATTGCCATCCTTCGCAACGCCGGCAAAACCTTCATCGTAGAGCGTGCCCAAGACATAACTGGCGCGCGCATCACCTTGGGCAGCCGCTTTCTGGTACCAGGAAACGGCTTTCTCGCCATCCTGGGCTACACCCTGCCCCAGGTCATACGACACTCCAAGGCGGAACTCAGCAGCTGCGTTGCCCTGCTGTGCAGACTTTTCGAACCAGTTGAAAGCCGCCTTGTCGTCACGCTCGACACCACGCCCTTCCGTGGACAATACGCCCATGGCGTACTGTGCCTGGGCATCACCCTGGTCTGCCGCCTTGCGGAACCACAACGCGGCCAGATTATCGTCCTGTGGCAAGCCACGACCTTCCAGGTACATCCAGCCAAGCTGGAACTGTGCTTCGGCATCACCCAGGTCAGCAGCCTTGCGGAACCATACCGCCGCTTCCTTGTCATCACGTTCGACACCACGGCCATTCAGGTGAATGAAGCCCGTTACATAGGCCGCGTCGCGGTCACCCTGCAAAGCTGCCTTGCGCGACCACTCGAGCGCCTTGGCATCATCCTGCGGCACGCCCACACCCAGCAGGTACATCTGGCCAAGCTGTGACTGTGCGGCAACATCACCCTGTTCAGCACGCGGCTGTACCCGTGCCTGCGGCGTGCTCTTGCTCGCCACCACAACCCGCACACCCACGTCATTTGCTGGCGCCGCCCATACAGGGAATGCGGCCATCACCGGGAACAACGCGAGAACCACATTTCTTGCCATGCTCATGATCTTCTCTCTCCCTGCATCAATTAAGGACTACTGCTTTCCTGTGCCATCGCGGCACCGCACCACGCACCACATTGCCTTCATGCGAAACCGGCCGACAGGCCGGCCTTTCACGCCAGCAGATTCCTGCCGGCCACAATGACGCCATTGTTGTCGGCATAGACAAACTCGCCGGGCTGGAAAGTGACGCCACCAAATGTCACTGCCAGTCCCACCTCACCTACTCCCTTGCGCACGCTCTTGAGCGGGATGGAGGCCAGCGCATGCACACCCAGATCCAGACCGGCCAAGGCATCGACATCACGCACACAACCGTAAACCAGCACGCCTTCCCAGCCATTCTGGACAGCGCTTTCACCGATCATGTCGCCCAGCAGGGCACAGCGCAGGGAACCGCCGCCATCCACCACCAGCACTTTGCCCTTGCCCGGCGTGGCCAAGGTTTCCTTTACGCGAGAGTTGTCTTCATGACATTTGACGGTAACGATTTCCCCGCCGAAGGCATCACGCCCGCCAAAGCTGGCAAACATGGGCTCGCAAACGCGAACGTCTTCCGGGTTGTCATCGCACAGGTCACACGTCACAAAGCTCATCGGTCTCTCCTCGGCACACTAAGGAACAGCAAGAATCACACCCATCAGGCCAGCAACGCCTGCATCTGGTCGTAGTACAGGACATTGACAGGACCATCCGCACCGGTCTGGGCACAGGCCACCATGGCTGCCGCCACTTCCGCACCGTTGATGGGATGGATACTGCGCAGGGGTCCTCGCAGAAAGGGCGCGATGATAGCGGAAAAACGCAGGCCCATGGCCTCCCCGGAGCGATGTTCCACGCGCTGACCCACCAGCAATGAAGGGCGGAAAACGGAAAGGCGCGGAAAGCCGAGAGCACGGACATCCTGTTCCAGCAGGCCTTTCACCCGGTTATAGAAAACCGGCGAGCGGGCATGTGCACCAATGGCGGATACCAAGAGGAAGTGCTGTGCGCCATTGCCCAGCATGCGATGGGCAAACTCCAGCGCATACCCGTAATCCACCTTGTGGAATTCCGCTTTCGTGCCGGCCTGGCGAATGGTGGTCCCCAGACAACAAAAGGCATCGTCTGCCTTCACACCGTCCAGTGCTGTCGACAGGTGATCAAAGGGGGTTTCCACGCGGACCAGCTTCCTGTGCTTGACCGCAACCGGGCGACGGCTCACTGCTATCACCTTGCTGTAGGCAGGAGACTCCAGCAGGAGTTGCAGACAATGTCCGCCCACCAGCCCGGTTGCGCCTATCAGGATCGCCGTTTTGCCCGCCATGAACTGCCACCCACTTTGGAAAGGCTGCGATTATGCCCCCGATAAGCGGCAGGAAAAACAGGGCAAGAGGATACGGGACTGCATTCCGGCCGAATAGGACGACAGGAACACATACTTTACGTTAACGTAAAGGTAAGAAATAATCCCCCGGACCCAGCCTTGCGGGATATCCCACCCATGGTTCCTTCCTTTTCGATCTCCGACCTTGCCCGGGAATTCGACGTCACCACCCGCACCATCCGCTTCTACGAGGATGAGGGCCTGCTCACCCCCGAGCGCCGCGGGCAGACGCGCATCTACTCCCCGCGGGACCGGGTCCTGCTCAAGCTCATCCTGCGCGGCAAGCGCCTGGGCTTCTCGCTGGCCGAGTGCCGCGAACTCTTCAACCTCTACGACCCCGAACACGATAACCAGGCCCAGTACCAGCTCATGCTGGACAAGCTGGCCGAGCGCCGCCGTGCCCTGGAACAGCAGATGAACGACATCCGCCTCATGCAGATCGAGCTGGATACGGCCGAGGCCCGCATCCGCGCCGCCCAGTCCGGCAAACCCTTCACCGATGACGCGCTCGATCATGTGGTCGGCGACAACCCGCACAAAAGCAACAACGAGGACACCCCATGAGCTACACCGGCATGAACTTCGGCCTGGGCGAAACCATCAACGCCCTGCGTGACACCGTCGAACAGTTTTCCCGCAAGGAGATCGCCCCGCGCGCGGCCGACATCGACCGTAACAACGAATTCCCCAACGACCTCTGGCGCAAGTTCGGTGACCTGGGGCTGCTCGGCATGACGGTGAGCGAAGAATACGGCGGCAGCGATCTCGGCTATCTCGCCCACGTGATCGCCATCGAGGAAATCTCCCGCGCCTCCGCCTCCGTGGGACTGTCCTACGGTGCGCACTCCAACCTTTGCGTGAACCAGATCCACCGCAACGGCAATGCCGCACAAAAGGCGAAATACCTGCCCGGGCTGGTGAGCGGCGAGCACATCGGCGCGCTTGCCATGAGCGAGCCCAACGCCGGCTCGGACGTGGTCAGCATGAAGCTACGTGCCGACAAGAAAGGCGACTGTTATGTGCTGAACGGCAACAAGATGTGGATCACCAACGGTCCCGACGCCCACACCTATGTGATCTACGCCAAGACCGACATCAATGCTGGCCCCAGAGGCATCACCGCTTTCATCGTCGAGCGCGACTGGAAGGGCTTCTCGCGCCACCAGAAGCTGGACAAGCTCGGCATGCGCGGCTCCAACACCTGCGAGCTGGTGTTCCAGGACTGTGAAGTGCCGGAAGAAAACGTGCTGGGCAAAGTAGGCGAAGGCGTGCGCGTGCTCATGAGCGGCCTCGACTACGAGCGCGTGGTGCTCTCAGGCGGTCCTGTCGGCCTCATGCAGGCCTGCATGGACGTGGTGATCCCCTACATCCACGACCGCAAACAGTTCGGCCAGGCCATCGGCGAATTCCAGCTCATGCAGGGCAAGGTCGCCGACATGTACACCCTGCTCAACGCCTCGCGCGCCTATCTCTACAACGTGGCCCAGGCCTGCGACCGCGGCGAGACCGCACGCAAGGACGCGGCCGCCGTCATCCTCTACACCGCCGAAAACGCCACCAAGCTGGCGCTGGACGCGATACAGGTGCTGGGCGGCAACGGCTACATCAACGAAAACCCCACGGGCCGTTTCCTGCGCGACGCCAAGCTCTACGAGATCGGCGCGGGCACCTCGGAAATCCGCCGCATGCTGATCGGCCGCGAACTTTTCAACGAGACCAAGTGACATGCCCGTCCTCACCACCCAGGTCAACCCACACTCCCCCGGCTTCCAGGAAAACGCGGCCCATCATCGCGCCCTCACGGCCGAGCTGGAAAAACTGCTGGAAAAAATCCGCCAGGGCGGAGGCGCGGCCGCCATCGCACGCCACAAGGCGCGCGGCAAGCTGACCGCACGCGAACGCATCAACACCCTGATCGACCCGGGCTCTCCTTTCCTGGAGCTGGCACCGCTCGCGGCCCTTGATGTCTACGGGGAAGACGTGCCCGCTGCCGGCATCGTCGCCGGCATCGGTCGCGTGAATGGCGTGGAGTGTGTGATTGCCGCGAACGACGCCACCGTGAAAGGCGGCTCCTACTATCCGCTCACGGTGAAGAAGCACCTGCGCGCGCAGACCATCGCGCAGGAAAACAATCTCCCCTGCATCTACCTCGTGGATTCCGGCGGCGCCAACCTGCCGCGCCAGGACGAGGTGTTTCCCGACCACCTGCACTTCGGCCACATCTTCTTCAACCAGGCGAACATGTCCGCCGCCAACATTCCGCAGATTGCCGTGGTCATGGGCTCCTGCACCGCTGGTGGCGCCTATGTGCCGGCCATGGCCGACGAAGCCATCATCGTGAAGCACCAGGGCACCATCTTTCTCGCTGGCCCCCCGTTGGTGAAAGCCGCCACGGGCGAAGTGGTGAGTGCGGAAGAGCTGGGCGGCGCCGATCTGCACTCGCGCATTTCCGGTGTGACCGATCAACTGGCCGAGAACGACGAACACGCGCTGGAATTGGCCCGTGCTTCCATCTCCCGGCTCAATCGCGTCAAGAAAACTGCGCTGGATGTCCGCGAGCCCGTGGCCCCGCTTTATCCGGCCGATGACATCTACGGCATCGTGCCCAGGGATGCCCGCGAGCCCTTCGACGTGCGCGAAATCATCGCCCGCCTGATCGACGGCTCGGAGTTCGACGAATTCAAGCCTCTCTACGGCAGCACGCTGGTCACCGGCTTTGCCCGGCTCTGGGGTTACCCGGTCGGCATCATCGCCAACAACGGTATCCTGTTTTCCGAATCCGCCCTGAAAGGCGCGCACTTCATCGAGCTCTGCTGCCAGCGCAAGATTCCGCTGGTGTTCTTGCAGAACATCACCGGCTTCATGGTCGGCAAGAAATACGAAGAAGGTGGCATCGCCAAGAACGGAGCAAAGATGGTGCACGCGGTGGCCTGCGCCAAGGTACCGAAATTCACCGTCATCATCGGCGGCAGTTTCGGCGCCGGCAACTACGGCATGTGTGGCCGCGCCTACGAGCCGCGCTTCCTCTTCATGTGGCCCAATGCCCGCATCTCGGTGATGGGCGGCGAACAAGCCGCCAGCGTGCTCACCGACGTGAAGAAAGCCGCGCTCTCCAAGCAGGGCGTGAACTGGACGGCGGAAGAAGAAACCGCCTTCCGCCAGCCGCTGGTGGACAAGTACGGCCGCGAAGCCCAGCCCGCCTACGCCAGCGCCCGCCTCTGGGACGACGGCGTGATCGACCCAGCCAAGACGCGTAACGTGCTGGGCTTGGCCATTTCCGCTTCCCTCAATGCCGACATTCCGGACACCAAGTTCGGCGTGTTCCGCATGTAAGGAGAATGCCATGACCGCCCTCCTCTCCTCGCTTGACGAACGTGGCGTTGCCACGCTGACCCTGAACCGGCCAGAGGTGCACAACGCCTTCGACGACGCGCTGATCGCCGAACTCAATACCGCGCTCGATCACTATGCCCGTCACCCGGACGTGCGCCTGCTGGTGTTGCGCTCGGCAGGCAAAAGCTTTTCCGCCGGCGCCGACCTCGGCTGGATGAAGCGCATGGCCAGCTATTCGCGCGAAGACAATGAAAAGGATGCAGGCGAACTGGAAAGGCTGATGCGGGGGCTTTACGACTTTCCCAAGCCGACCGTCGCAATCGTGCAGGGCGCCGCTTACGGCGGCGCGGTGGGGCTGGTGAGCTGCTGCGATATCGCGCTGGCTAGCGACAAGGCTTCCTTCTCCCTCTCCGAAGCCAAGCTGGGCCTGGCCCCGGCGGTGATCAGCCCCTATGTCATTGCCGCCATCGGTGCGCGGCAAGCCTCACGCTTTTTCCTCACTGCGGAACGCTTCCCTGCCGAACTGGCACATGACATCGGCCTGGTGCACGAAGTCTGCTCGGCGGATGCCCTGGAAGCCCGTGCTACCGACATGATCGAAACCTTGCTCGCCAACGGCCCGGTAGCCCTGATGGCCTGCAAAGCCCTGCTGCGCAAGATCAGCCCGGCCGACAGCCCCGAAATCCGCCATTACACCACCACCCTGATCGCCAGCCTGCGTACCTCACAGGAAGGCCAGGAAGGCCTGTCCGCCTTTTTCGAAAAACGGGCTCCGGCCTGGCAAGGAAAACACTGAGCCATGTTCACGAAAATACTGATTGCCAACCGTGGCGAGATTTCCTGCCGCGTGACCCGCACCGCCCACGCCCTCGGCATCCAGACCGTGGCCGTGTATTCCGATGCCGACGCCCGCGCCCTGCACGTGGAAGTGGCGGATGAAGCCCTGCGCCTCGGGCCCGCCCCCAGCCGCGAATCCTATCTCTGCGTCGACAAGATCATCGCTGCCGCCAAGACCACCGGCGCCCAGGCCATCCATCCCGGCTACGGTTTCCTCTCCGAGAATGCGGGTTTTGCCGAGGCTTGCGCCGCCAACGGCCTCAAGTTCATCGGCCCGTCCGCCGCCGCCATCACCGCCATGGGCTCCAAATCCGGCGCCAAGGCCTTGATGGAAAAAGCCGGCGTACCGCTGATTCCCGGCTACCACGGCGAACAGCAGGACGACGCCTTCCTGCGCGAGCAGGCCCGCGCCATGGGCTACCCGGTGCTGCTCAAGGCATCGGCCGGTGGTGGCGGCAAGGGCATGCGCGCCGTGCACGAGGACAGCGAATTCACCGAGGCCCTGCACGCCGCACAACGCGAAGCGCTGAACGCCTTCGGCGACCAGCGCATGCTGATTGAAAAGCTGCTGATCGAGCCACGCCACGTGGAAGTTCAGGTGCTGGCCGACAGCCACGGCAATTGCGTCTATGTCTTCGACCGCGACTGCTCCATCCAGCGCCGCCACCAGAAAGTGGTGGAAGAAGCGCCAGCCCCCGGCCTCGCGCCCGAACTGCGCCGCGCCATGGGCGAGGCCGCCGTGCGTGCCGCCCAGGCCATTCGCTACGAAGGCGCCGGCACGCTGGAATTCCTGGTGGACAAGAGCGGCGCGTTCTACTTCATGGAAATGAACACGCGCCTGCAGGTGGAACACCCGGTCAGCGAACTCATCGCCGGGCTGGACCTCGTGGAATGGCAGTTGCGCGTCGCTGCAGGCGACGCCCTGCCCTTCACACAGGACGATCTCACGCCACGGGGCCATGCGATCGAGGTACGCCTCTATGCCGAAGACCCCGACCGCGACTTCCTGCCCTCCACCGGCGAACTTCGCGTGTTTTCGCTGCCTTCAGGCGAAGGCCTGCGCATGGACACCGGTTACCGGCAGGGCGATGCCGTCAGCGTGCACTACGACCCCATGATGGCCAAGCTCATCGCCTGGGGCGAAAACCGCGAACAAGCTGCCGCGCGCCTGCATCAGGCACTGCTGCACACCTGCGTGGCCGGCGTACGCCACAATGCCGCCTTCCTCGCCCTTGTGCTCGCGCACCCTGTGTTTCTGGCTGCTGCCTTGCATACCCGCTTCATTGAGCAACACCAGCAGGAGTTGCTGCCGACAGCGGCCGACCCGACACGCTTTTTCCTGCTGGCCGCGTTGCTGGCCCAACAGGCCACTCCGGCGCGCACGACTGAAGAAGCACATTCCCCCTGGCAACAGTTACGCGGCTTCCGTGTCGGCCCGGCCGATGCCATCACCCTGCCCGTGGAACTGGAAGGCGAAACCCGCGCCGTCACGCTGACCGCCAACAGCACAGGCCATGCCTGGCAAATTGGTGAACAGCAAGGCGAGGCCACACTCCACCTGCACGGCAACACCGCTACGCTGACCGTGGACGGCTACCGTGAAAGATTTACCGTCCATGTAAAAACCGGCGGCGTGGACGTGTTCCATCAGGGCCGTCATCTGGCGCTCAACACCCGGCGCGTCACGCAAGCGGGAGCCGCACAGGATGACAAGCACTACAACGCGCCCATGAACGGCCGCATCGTCAGCGTGAACGTCAGCGCTGGCAGCACCGTCAAGGCTGGTGACACCCTGCTGGTGATGGAAGCCATGAAGATGGAGCACCGCATCCGCGCGCATCACGACGGCGTCGTGCACGCGATCAGCGTCACGCCCGGCGCCCTCGTCAGCGAGGGGCAAGTCCTCGCGGAACTGGAGGCGCTTGCGTCATGAGCCAGAACCCCATCCTCTGGCAGCCCTCTGCCGAACGCATTACCAGCGCTCGCCTCACCGACTGGCAAGAGTTCCTGCACCGCAAACAGGGCCTTTCTTTTGCAGATTACGCGGCACTGCATCGCTGGTCCGTGGAAAACCGCGAAGCCTTCTGGCAAAGCCTGGTGGATTATTTTGGCGTGAAATTCCACACCCAAGCCAAGACGGTGCTCGGCCAGGACAGCATGCCCGGCGCCGACTGGTTTCCCAGCGCCACGCTCAACTTTGCCGAAAACCTGCTGCGCCGTGACGACGACCACACGGCGCTCGCAGGCTGGCTGGAGAACGGTGAATGCCGCCGCTTCAGCTACCGGCAACTGCATCTTGCCGTGGAACGCCTTGCTGCCTTTTTCCAAACAGAGGGCGTGGTGGCGGGCGACCGTATCGTGGGTTTCCTGCCCAATATTCCCGAGGCCGTGATCGCCATGCTGGCCACGACCCGCCTCGGTGCCATCTGGTCATCCTGTTCACCGGACTTCGGCCTGCAAGGCGTGCTGGACCGTTTCGGCCAGATTGCTCCCAAGCTGCTGATCACTGCCAACGGCTATTACTACAACAGCAAGAATGTGGACTGCCTGCCCCGCGTGGCGGAAATCCGCCGCGCCCTGCCCTCCGTGCAGAAAGTAGTCGTAGTATCGCTGACCGAAAAGGAACCGGACCTTGCCACCATTCCGGATGCCGTTTCCTGGCAAACCACGCAAACCGGCAGCAGCCCCGTTCCCGCTTTCACGCCCGTTCCCTTCTCGCACCCGCTCTACATCATGTACTCCTCGGGCACTACGGGCGTGCCCAAGTGCATCGTGCACGGCACGGGCGGCACCCTGCTGCAACACCTCAAGGAACTGGCGCTACACGCCGACATTTCGCAGGATGATGTGGTGTTCTACTACACCACCTGCGGCTGGATGATGTGGAACTGGCTGGTGTCCACGCTGGCGCTGGGCGCCACCGTGGTGCTGTACGACGGCTCGCCCTTTGCCCGCAAGGGCCGCATCCTCTGGGATATTGCCAAAGAGGAAAAAATCTCCGTGTTCGGCACCAGCGCCAAATACATCGCCGCGCTGGAAAAAGCCGGCCTAAAGCCACGCACATCGCACGACCTCCCGGCGCTCAAGACGGTGCTCTCCACCGGATCGCCCTTGGCCCACGAAGGCTTCGACTACGTGTATCGCGACATCAAGCGCGATATCTGCCTCTCCAGCATTTCCGGTGGCACCGACATCATTTCCTGTTTCGCCCTCGGCAATCCCACCTTGCCCGTCCGACGCGGCGAACTGCAATGCAAAGGCCTCGGCATGGCCGTGGACATCTTCGATGAAGCCGGCCACTCCCTCACCGGCGAGAAAGGCGAGTTGGTCTGCACCCGTGCCTTTCCCTCCATGCCGGTCGGCTTCTGGAACGATGACGACGGCCGCAAATACCACGCGGCCTATTTCGAGCGCTTCCCCGGCCTCTGGGCCCATGGCGACTACGGCGAACAAACGGCGGAAGGCAGCCTCGTCATCCACGGTCGCTCCGACGCCGTGCTGAACCCGGGCGGCGTGCGCATCGGCACGGCGGAAATCTACCGCCAGGTGGAAAAGGTGCCGGAAGTGCTGGAATCCATCGCCATCGGCCAGGACTGGGAGGGCGACGTGCGCGTGGTGCTGTTCGTGAAGCTGCGCGACGGCCTGACTCTAGATGGAGGCCTGCAAACCACCATCCGCCAGGTCATCCGCGACAACACCACGCCCCGCCACGTCCCCGCGAAGATCGTTCAGGTCGCGGACACTCCCCGCACTATCAGCGGCAAGATCGTGGAGCTGGCCGTGCGCAACGTGGTACATGGCGAGCCGGTGAAGAACACGGATGCGCTGGCGAATCCTGAGGCACTGGAACATTTCCGGAATCGCAACGAGCTAGGGGACTGATCCAGCACAAGAAAAAGGGCCGCAATGCGGCCCTTTTTCTTTCCTGTTTCATCAGGACCAGAAATAGCTTTCCGGCTTCTGCAGGATGCTGTCCACGATGTAGCTGGACAGTGCGCACACCGTCAGGTGGGCATGGGAAGTAGTTTCGGTGGGCAGGATGCTGGCATCCGTGATGAAAAGCCCCTTCACTTCATGGCACTCACCCCAAGGATTGACCACGGAAGTGAAGGGATCACGGCCCATGCGGCAGGTGCCTTGTGGCTCGTAACCCAGCATGCGCAGGCTGAACAGGCCCAGTGAGCCGTACTCGATCTTGTCGACCGCTTTGTCCAGTTCGAACACGCTGTTGGCAGAGGCAAGGTTATAAGCCGGCAGGTAAACCTTTTCGGCACCTGCTGCAAAAAGGATGCGGCCGGCAGAGCGCAGGGCTGCCTTGAAGTCACGGAATTCTTCGCGACTCAGGTTCCACTCCACGCGCTTCTCGCCCTTGTAGGGGTCGCCCACCCAGTGCACATAACCCTGGCCATGGTCATGCACGAAAACGTTCAGCGCGGCGAAATTCTTGTACTCACTCATGAAGCGGACGTAGGCATCGCCTTCGCTCAACTCACCCTGAGAAACAAGCTGCATGGGTGCAGCCAGGCCGGTTTCCATCAGCACGTGGCCGTGCCTTTCCTTGTTGAACTGGTTGACCTGGATACCCGTGAGGGCACCTCGCCAGCCGTAGACCGGCTCCTTGAACTTGCCAAGCAGGGTGACGCTGGGATGCACGGACAGGTTACGGCCGACCATGTCCGACTGCAGGCCGACACCACTTTTCTGCAGGATCAGCGGAGTCTGCACAGCACCAGCCGCCAGGATCACCAGTTGAGCCTCTGCCTGAATGGTGGCAACGACCTGCTTGGTGTCGGGGTCGATCATGCGGGCTTCAACACCGCTGGCACGGCCATTGCGGGTGTTCACGAAGTCGACATAGGTGTTGGCGTAAATCTCGGCGCCGTTGGCGATGGCCCAAGGTAGGTGTGTCACCAGCATGGATTGCTTGCGGTCGGAGGCACATCCGGAAATGCAGTGGCCGGTCAGCGCACACTGGTTCACGTTGCGTGACACAGGACGCCAGGACCAGCCCATGGCCTCACAGCCACGGATCACGATATTGGCGCAGTCATTGATTTCGTGAGGTTCGTTTTCATGCACGGCGAGACGCTTTTCCATCTTCTCGTAGTGCGCATTCATGTCGACCTGGGTCAGGTTTTCCAGACCGTGGTCTTTTTGCCACTCTTTCAGCACGCTGGCCGGCAGGCGATCACAAATGGTGGCGTCGATGACGGACGAACCGCCCACTACCGAGCCCTGCAGCAGGACAAGGTCACCGGTGGAGTTGGTCTGCAGGCCACTGTCCTGATACATGCGCAGCATGCTGTCAGTGAGGTCTTCCTTGAAAGTGGAACTCGGCACATAGCGGCCGGCTTCAAGAATGATGACTTTCTTCCCGGCACGGGCCAGCTCATAAGCAGCGATGGCGCCGCCCGAACCGGAGCCCACCACGATCACATCGGCTTGCAGGCGCAGTTCTTTTTCGCGGATGTCCGTGGCCTGGACAACCGGCAAGCCCTGCTGCGGCATTTCCCTGTAAATCATTTCGCCCTCGAAGCGGAGTCAGTGCATTTCTTGTTTTTGTAATTCGGTACAGCAGGGCTCATCGTGGCATCGGCGCATTGCCGAGGCTGCGTATGCCCCATTTTTCGGTGACCGGCCCATCGTATTGCAGGGAGGGCCAGGTGCGGATGTCCTGCCAGTATCCCAGTGTCAGCAGCATCTTGAGGCTGGAGGCGACGCCACGCTGCATGACGTTGCCGGTCTGCCAGTTGTTGAGATGCTTGGTGGCGCGGGCATCGCTCATCTGGGAGAAACGCGAAAAACTGTAGAGGGAGCCGTATTCCAGGGCCTGCACACCGACAGTCAGCAAGAGACGCGTGCGCTGGTTGAGCTTGCCCGTCCATGCATCGACGTTCTGCATCACGGGAATCTCGACACTCGAAGGCAGGGAGTACTTCTGCGTGGGCAGCATGACGACACGCAGCTTGTCGAAGACACGATACTCGATATCGGAGAGATGCTTGATGCCGGGCGGAACGCCCTTGCCCTCGGCCGCGAAGACCTGGCCGGGCAATGCCAGCAGCGTACCGGTAGCCGCTGTCAGGCGGACACCAGCCGTGAGGAAATGGCGACGGGAAAGCGGCTCAAGACCAGCCAGAAAGCCCGCAGGCAGATTTTCGTTATTGTTCATCTTGCTCCTCGGCGGACTCCGTCCGGGGCAAATTTCTAGTTATCAGCGGCGAGAATGTGCCAAATCAGCCCGTGAGTCTATCCAAAGCAGGGGCAAAACCCAACATCCACCGCACAATTCGCCGGACAGCCTCAAATCACGCCTTCCCAGAGCCGGCGGCGGTCAGCCTCCGGGTCGTCCCGACGCTCTGTCAGGGCACCGATTTTCAGGGTTTCACGCCCGGCCGCGGTATAAGCCGGCCACTCCGGCCAGCCCGCAGCGGCTGGTGCTTCTCCCCGGGCAAAGGCCGTCCAGGCACTGCGTACCTCGGCGGAAAGCCGCCTGGCCTCATCCCCTCCCCCGGTAAAGAACTGACCTGTCGGCTGGTCCGTGATACCGAAGACGAAGGGAATCTCCATGACATGGCAACTCCCCAACCGGCGATCCCAGGCACAGGGCCATTCAAAGAGGTAATGGAAGGTCGGCGCGACAGCCCCGAAACGTGCCTCGGCCATGCGGACCGTGGGAATGCGGAACATACGGTCCGTCTCGCAGGCACAGAAGACCTGGCTACCCAGAGCGTCCGGCAGCAATTGCCGGTAGGCGGCCAGCATGGCCTCTGCCCGTGTCGGCAAACTGCGCTGGAACTCGTGCAGCAGGCGCTCGGGGTCCGGTTCCGGCCGGGCAACACCATGGCCCATGGCCTGTGGTGCCAGATAAAAAATCGTCCACTCATCCAGCGTAGTTCCCAGCAAGACCGGAATGTCCTGCGAAGCCCCCTTTGCAAGTGCCACCAAAGGATGCTCGGGCAACACGTCATCCCCGAAGACAGGCAGCAGGGTCATGCCGAACTGGGGCACAGGCTCTTCATGCAAGCCCCGGTTGACCGTTGTGTTGAAACAGGCCCGCTGGGCCCGCACGATGCCCTTCAACTCACCCTGCAGGCAGGCGGAAAGGTCACCGGCAGATTCGGCAAAACGGGCGGTGATGCGGCTGGCCTCCGCCTGGCTCACCACATGATCAGGACTGCCGCTCTGGATGATGGCCCGATGAAACAAGCCTCGGGCCTTGGGACTGGCCAGCAGGCAGGCGATGCTCATGCCGCCGGCCGACTCACCAAAGAGGGTGATGTTGCCCGGATCTCCCCCAAAGTCCCCGATGTGGTCACGCACCCACTCCAGGGCCAGTATCTGGTCCCTGAGGCCGGCATTGCTGATGCCTTGCAGTTCCGGCCACTCAGCCCAGTTGCCAAAACCCAGGATGCCCAGGCGATAGTTGATGCTGACGACGATGACACCGTTTTCACGCACTAGCGTGGAGGCTTCATAAAGTGACTGCTGGCTGCCTCCGACGGAAAAACCGCCACCGTGTATCCAGACCATGACGGGCAGGTGTCCGGCCGGGCGTTGTGCCGGACGCCAGACATTGAGGGCAAGGCAGTCATCACCGGTCTTGCCCACGCCCATCATCGGAATTTCTTCCTGGGGTGCTGCCGGTGCCCATTCCGTTGCCTGGCGCACACCTTCCCAAGCCAGCTCAGCCTGTGGCGCCCGTATCCTGTCCAGCCCTGCAAGAGAGCGTGCGTAACGGATGCCCCGGAATATCTCCACCCCTGACTCTTGTACACCAGCCAGAATGCCGGAACGTGTGCTGACGTGAGGGGAAGACATGCCGAACTCCTGGTCCCTTGAAAACAGGGCCGTGATCTTCCCCTGTATCGCCCTCCCATGTCACCCGGAAAGCCAATGAAAAAGGCCGTGCAGTGCACGGCCTTTCAGAGCTTGGCCTATATCAACGGAACACAATCACCGACTTGTTCTGCGCAATGATGGACGGCCCGATGCCGGGTACTGCCTCGAACTGCTCCAGTGAATTGAAGGGGCCATGCTGCTTGCGATAGGCAACGATGGCCTGGGCCTTTTTCTCCCCCACTCCCTTGAGATGGGTCAGCACTCCCGCATCTGCCGTATTGACGTTGATACGGCCAGTGACTGCAGGTGTTGCTGGCTTGGCAGCCACGGCCGGTTTGGCAGGCTGTGAGGCCGTGGTCGCCGGCTTTTTGGCATCATTGGCTTGCGCCACCGGCAAGCCCAGCAGCACTGAAGAAAAAACAGCGGAAAGGACAAAAGTTTGCAGTCGCATGATGATCTCCTTGATCATTGACACATCCTTGATGCCGTCACCATGACAGCCGATCTAGGCTAGCCATGGCGGCCCTGCTGTAAATTGCGGAAATTACGCAAATCACGCCCGCCAAAGGCATTGCAATAAAAACCCAGGGAAACGCAGGCATATTTCCTACAGAAGGAGTGCATCAATGCCTCATCAGGAAAAACAAGCATGGCATGCAGGGCTCACTGATTTCCTGCTGAGCGAGGTCGGCAGTGGCGTACTGCTCATTGCCGCGGCAGTGCTGGCACTACTGTTCGCCAACCTGTCATTGCTGGTGGAGTTCTATCAGTGGCTGCTGTCCCTGCCCCTGCAGGTCCGCATCAACACCATCGATATCAACAAACCCCTGCTGCTGTGGATCAACGACGGCCTCATGGCTCTTTTCTTTCTCACCGTCGGCATCGAGATCAAGAAAGAGTTCCTGTACGGACACCTGCGCAATCGCTCGCAACTGATGCTGCCAGCTGCAGCGGCACTGGGCGGAATCATGGTGCCGGCGCTTGTCTATTTGGCGTTCAATCACGCCGATGCGACTGCCCGTCATGGCTGGGCCATCCCCACGGCAACCGACATTGCCTTTGCCGTGGGTGTGCTGGCTTTGCTGGGAGACCGCATTCCGCCTGCACTCCGCATATTCGTGCTGACGCTTGCCGTACTGGATGACCTGGGTGCCGTCGTCATCATTGCACTCTTCTACACCGACAATCTGTCCTTGCGTTCGCTTCTGCTGGCGGGAGCTTTCTGCGCGATGCTGCTGGCCATGAATCGCACAGGCGTCAGACGCACTTCCCTATACATGGTGGTCGGCGTTCTTCTCTGGGTCAGCGTACTCAAGTCAGGTGTACATGCCACACTGGCCGGCATAGTGATTGCGCTGGCACTGCCGGCCGGTCCGAAAGACGGTGAAGCTCACTCTCCCTCGGAAGGCGTGCTTGAGGCCTTGCACCCCTGGATAGTGCTGCTTGTCCTGCCCGCTTTTGCATTTACCAACGCGGGCGTCGGCCTTGCCGGGCTTTCCTTCAGCCAGATATTCGGGCCCGTTCCACTGGGCATAGGCATGGGGCTTTTCATTGGCAAACAGGCTGGCATTTTCGGCGTGGCATGGCTGCTCATCCGCCTGCAACTGGCAAAGCTGCCGGCACAATGCAGCTGGCTACAGCTTTATGGCGCCTCGATACTTTGCGGCATCGGTTTCACCATGAGCCTTTTCATCAGCTCGCTGGCATTTTCACACTCCGGCGCCAGCGTGGGCCTGACCGACCGGCTGGGAATACTCATGGGATCACTGCTGTCCGCCGTGGTGGGCTATCTGGTGCTGCGCCACGCTGGGCGACAGAAGAAGACCGTGGATGCATAAACCACGGATATGAAAAATATCGGAATCAGCCTGCCTTCAGCCCCAAGCGCAGTGCCAAGCGATGAAGGTTGCCGCGATCCAGCCCCAGCTCCCTGGCAGCGGCAGCCCAGCTTCCCTGCTGCCGCGCCAGTGCCGCTGTGATCAGGTGGCGCTGGTAGGCATCCACGGCCTCGCGCAAATCCACTCGGTTTGTTACCAGTTCCGCCATCGGCATCACTGCCATTTCCCGTCGTGCATTCGGCAAATCCATGTCGACGGTTTCAATGCTGAGGATGCGGGGCTTTTCTTTATGCCTCGCCAGTGCCTTGAGGGCTGCCCGGCCCACAAGGTGTTCCAGTTCGCGCACATTGCCGGGCCAGTCGTGGGCTAACAGCGCGGCCTGCGCTCCTGCACTCAGGCTCAGGTTGCGCACACGCAGACGCAGCCGGTTCTGCTCCAGGAAAAAGCCTGCCAGCAACAGCACATCGCGCTCACGCTCACGCAGAGGCGGCACGAGCAACGGGTAAACACTGAGACGATGATAAAGATCGGCACGGAAACGCCCGGCTCTCACCTCTTCCGCCAGATCGCGGTTGGTGGCGGCCAGGATGCGGACATCCACACGATGCTCACGGTCTGAACCCAGGCGTTGCAGTTGCCCGCTTTGCAATACGCGCAGGAGCTTGGCCTGTACCGGCAAGGCCAACTCACCAACTTCGTCCAGAAACAGCGTGCCACCGTCAGCCAGCTCGAACTTTCCACGGCGCTCACTTACCGCGCCGGAAAACGCACCGCGCACATGGCCGAACAACTCACTTTCCACCAAGGCATCAGGCAAGGCCGCGCAGTTGAGGCTGATGAGTGCCCGGCGCGCGCGGCCGGAAGCGGCGTGGATGGACTGGGCCACCAGCTCCTTTCCGACACCAGTCTCGCCTGTCACCAGCACCGTCAGGTCACTGGCGGCCACGGTCGCAATCTCATCCAGCAGCCGACGATGGGCCAGACTCTGACCAATCAGCTCCGGTGCATCGGCAAGTGCCTGGCGATAGCCTTCGGCAAGCCGGTGCTCGTCTTCCACTCGCCTGAGCAGGCTGTCCATGCGCTGCACGGCTTTCACGGTAGCCGCTGCCAGCCGCGCGAATGCCTCCAGATTATCCTGCTCCACCTGCCCGAAGACGCCAGGCTGCAAGGCGTCCACCGTGAGCAAGCCCCAAGGCTGGTCATCAATGTAGAGAGGACAGCCCATGCAGTCGTGCACCTCAAGCTGCCCCTGCACCAGGCCATCATAGGGGTCAGGCAAGGTGGTATCGCTGGCAAAGCGGGTGGCTTCCTTCTGTGCCAGCAGCACCTGAAAGCGCGGATGCTCCTCCACCCGGAAACGGCGCCCCAGGGTGTCGGGGCCCAGCCCCTCCACCGCAAGCGGAATGAGTACCCCCGCCTCAAGCCTCAACAAAACTACGGCATCACAGGACACCAGGCCGCGCAGGGCCAGCAACAGACGCCGGTAACGCTCAGTCTCCGGAAGGCTGCGGCTCAGGTCATCCACCAAAGGCAAGAGGGAGGCCAGTAAGCGATTTGCTGTCATAACGACACCAATAGCTGTTTATTTGACAGCAAACTATCAGTGTCATAACGACTACAGTCAAGGCAAGCTCATGATTTTCATGAACTCATGACGTGGCATGGATGATGAAGAGAGGGAGACTCCATCGCCAGGAGTCACTTCATCATGCTGACCGCTGCACAGACTGCCATCATCAAAGCCACCGTCCCGCTGCTGGAAACCGGTGGCGAAGCGCTGACCACCCACTTCTACCGCATCATGCTGAGCGAGCACCCCGAGGTCCGTCCGTTGTTCAACCAGGCTCATCAGGCAAGTGGCGAACAGCCTCGAGCACTGGCTAACGGCGTACTCATGTATGCGCGCTTCATCGACAGGCTTGAAGTGCTGGGGCCTCTGGTAGCACAGGTCGTGAATAAACATGTTTCCCTGCAGGTACTGCCGGAACATTACCCCATTGTGGGCAGTTGCCTGCTACGGGCCATCCGTGAGGTCCTGGGCGCCGAAACCGCAACGGACGAAGTGATTGCTGCCTGGGCGGCGGCCTACGGGCAACTGGCCGACCTGCTGATAGGAGCCGAAGAACAGGCCTATGCGGGCAACGAGCACAAGCCCGGAGGCTGGCGTGGCGCACGCGGATTCCGCGTCGTGCGCAAGATTCGCGAAAGCGAGGAAATCACCTCTTTCGTCCTCCAGCCCGAGGACGGCGGCACGGTACCGGACTTCACACCCGGCCAGTACATTGGCCTGCGTCTGGTGATTGATGGCGAAGAAGTACGGCGCAACTATTCCTTGTCAGCCGCACCCAACGGGCGGGAATACCGCATCAGCGTCAAACGTGAACCCGGTGGCAAGGTATCCGGCCATCTGCACGACAAGATCGCTGAGGGTGACCGGCTCGAACTGTTTCCACCGGCGGGCGAGTTCGTGCTGAACACGTCCGCAAAGCCGTTGGCACTCATCACGGCCGGTATCGGCATCACGCCCGCCCTTGCCATGATGGAAGCTGCGTTGCCCACCGGCCGCCCCATTTACTTCGTGCACTGTGCCCGCCACGGTGGCGTGCATGCCTTTGGTGAATGGATACGGGACATGGCCGCCAAACACCCACAGATTCGCCACTACGTTTCCTACAGCGAACCCCGTAGCGGCGACCAACCCGACGCCACGGGGTTTCTCAGCCGCGAACAACTGGCAGGCTGGCTGCCTGAAGAACGTGATGTGGACGCCTATTTCCTGGGACCCAAGCCTTTCATGGCACAGGTAAAGCGCCACCTCAGGGAAATCGGCGTACCGGAAGCCCAGTGCCGCTATGAATTCTTTGGTCCGGCAAGCGCACTGGAGAACTGACAACCACAATGAGCGTGGCCTCTGCGAATCCGCAAAGGCCACGTCCTCGCTGCAACACCCGGATCAGGCTGGCCAGGCACGCGACAGAATGGCCGTAAAATCTGTATCGGCGGGCAAGCAACCATAATTATGACTGCCCTGCACCTGCAGACGGCTACGGCAAAAAGCATCACTCACGGCTGAAGGCGCATGCTGGACCAGCAGGGCTGCCTGCAAAGCCAAGGCCATGCGGTCCACGACATCGCGCGCACGCACCTCGAAATTGCTGCTGTCAGCAAAATCCCTGAACAAGGCAGCCATGTGGGCATCCAATGCCGCATGCCCGCCTTTCGCTTCTTTCAACTCCGCAACGAATGCCTCCACCACGGCCGGCGTTTTCTGCATGGCACGCAGCACATCCAGGCACTGCACATTGCCGCTGCCTTCCCAGATCGCATTGATGGGACCTTCGCGATAGAGGCGCGGCATCATGCTGTCTTCCATCACACCGCTGCCACCGATGCACTCCATGGCCTCGTAGGCATGGTTGGGCGTGCGCTTGCATATCCAGTATTTGCCCACGGCCGTGGCCAGACGCACCATCAGGTCCTCGTGCTCGTCCGCACGGTTGTCCATAGCCCGCGCCATGCGCAGGGTCAGTGTCATGGCGGCTTCGCTTTCAAGGGCAAGGTCGGCCAGCACATTGCGCATCAGTGGCTGGTCAATCAGCTTCTTCCCGAAAGCGGAACGGTGATGGCAGTGATGCATGACCTGTGAGACTGCCATGCGCATGCCAGCGCTGGAGCCGATCATGCAGTCGAAGCGCGTCATGCTGACCATTTCGATGATGGTGCGCACGCCTCGACCTTCTTCGCCCACCAGCCAGCCCAGTGCACCGCGCAGCTCGATTTCGCTGGAGGCATTGGAGACATTGCCCATCTTTTTCTTGAGGCGAAGCACCTGCAAGGGATTTTTCGTACCATCCGGCCGCCAGCGCGGCACGAGGAAACAGGAAAGCCCCGCCGGCGCCTGTGCCAGCACCAGAAACAGGTCACACATGGGAGCCGACAAAAAGAATTTGTGGCCCACCAGCTCGTAAGGCTGTGCCGGGCCGCCACTGCCCAGCGGAAACGCGCGCGTGGAATTGGCTCGCACATCGGAGCCACCCTGCTTTTCCGTCATGCCCATGCCGACGGTAAGGCCTGCCTTCTGTTCAGGCGGCACATTGCGCGGATCATAAACACGTGACGTGATCCTGGGCTCCCATATTTCCGCGAGTGCAGGCGTGACACGCAGGGAAGGCACGGAAGCAAACGTCATGGTGACAGGGCAGCCATTCCCCGCTTCGACCTGGGTATGCAGATAGGACTTTGCCGCACGTGCCACATGTGCACCGGAGCGGGGATCACTCCAGGGAGAGGCATGCAGGCCATGCTCGATGGAAGTCTGCATGAGCCGGTGATAGGCCGGATGGTACTTCACCAGATCAACACGGTTGCCGAAGCGGTCGTGCGTGTCGAACTCCGGCGGATAGCGGTTGGCAAGCTGGCCGAGCTCCAGATACTCCGCCGAGCCAAGCAAGCGCCCGAAGTCCTGCAGCTCGTTGACCGCCCAGCCTCCGCCCTCCCGCTGCACACCTTGCTGCAAGGCGATGTCCTGCGCATAGAGGTTGTAGTCCTGCAATTCGGTGGAGACATTTTCCACTTCATGGGTGTTCGCTAGGAAAGGCGAATGCCGGGTGTCATTGCTTGCGCTCATTGCAACCCTCCGAATTCAGCGTCATTCATTTCTGGAGTTTTTTCTTCGTCCGGGTTTTCGCCGGGCGGCGATAAAGAAAGCCCCCGGCACTTCACTTACATTCTTACCGGAGATCAGAAACCGTTAACTGAAGCGCGAAAAATCCGGCGCGCGCTTTTGCAGGAATGCCTGCACGGCCTCTTTCATTTCAGGGCCTTTCAACAGGGCACTGAAATGATCCATCTCCACGGCAATGGCCTGCGTCACGCCGTCGCCATAGCTCTGCCGCATGAGCCGCTTGGTGATACGCAAGGCCTCTGGCGCCTGACGGGCCAGGCGCTGTGCCTGAGCCAGTGCACGGGCCTCCACCTCGGCAGGTGGCAAGACCTCGTTGATCAATCCAAATGCCAGCGCTTTGTCAGCCGTCAGTACCTCACCCAGCATGAGTAGTTCCGCTGCGCGCACATGCCCCAACAGGCGGGGCAGCACATAGCTGGAGGCAAACTCCGGGCAAAGCCCGAGATTGGTAAAGGGCAGCTGGAAACGTGCACCCTCACCGGCATAAACCAGATCGCAATGCAGCAGCAGTGTCGTGCCGATACCGATGGCAGCGCCGTTCACGGCGGCAACCACCGGTTTGCCGAAACCACCCAGCTCGCGGATGAAGCGCCCTACCGGCAAATCATTGAGGCTGCCTTCCGCCGAAAGGAAATCCTGCAGGTCATTGCCGCTGCAGAAAATCTCCGGGCAACCGGCAAACAGCACGACACGGATTCCTGGGTTTTTCCCGGCCTCGGCCAACGCCTCGGCCAGCCCGGTATACATGGCATTGGTCAGCGCATTTTTCTTGTCCGGACGATTGATCCTCAGGGTGAGGATGCCAGCCTCGGTGCTTGCCACAATTTCAGAAAGAGACATGAAAACTCCAGAAGTTCAGCCCGCAGGCTTGGATGACACCAGACGCAATACCTCCAGATAGCCGGGAGGTTCAGGTACGGCAGCACGCTCGCGCAGCATGCGATGCATGAGAGGCAGCCGGAAATACGGCACGGATGCCATGACATGATGCTCGATATGGTAATTCACATTGATGGGCGCCACCGTGGCACGCGCCAGAAAACCTGCCCGTGTAGTGCGGGTGTTCAGGAACATATCCGTGGTCTTTTCCGTGCAGGCATGTTCTGCCATGGAGCGTATGCGCAGGAAAAACGGGAAAGGCGTGACATAGGACAGCACCCAAACGGCATAGAGCCAAGGATATCCGCTGGCCCATAGTGCGGCGAACAGGGCGGTGTTGGTGATCAGCATGCCGGTACTGTTTTTCAGGAAGTCTAGCGGATAGTCCCACCAATGGCGGCCTTCTTGCGGCAGGCGCACCACATCGTTTGCCACCGTCCACTTGAGGATGCCAGCATCCATCAGGACACGGCCGATGAAGTACTTGATGCCGGTCAGGCCGGAAAGGTCGCGTGCAAACTTGCGCAAGAGCGAAGCACGCGTGGTCGGGAACGGCGCCACCAGTGACAGGTCCGTGTCACCGGCCTGGCCTGTTTTCGTGTGGTGCATAAAATGGTGGGCGCGATATTTTCGCACATCGTTCCAGATCGGCCGTGCACACAGCCAGTCGGCCAGCACGTCGTTCAGCCAGGGAGTCCTGAACAGCGTTTTGTGGGCAGCCTCGTGATGCAGGATGGCAAGGCCCAGATGCCGGCCGGCCATGACGACAAAGCCCAGCACGAATACCGGGATCGCAACCATTAGCGACTGGGCTGATACCCAGGCCAGCAGGGCGAAGGTGAGAATGATCACACCCCAGGTAAATCCCACGGCAGCAAAACCCATGAGATCGGAGCGCTCGGTGAGCATCCTGATTTCTTCTCGCGTGAAAATGTCTGTGACCTTGCGACGCGTGGCGGCCGGCATTTCAACCGGCGTGGCTGAGTCGGGAATCATGGCAGTCATCGGCTGTCTCCGGTGGCAGTCAGTGGCGGGCCGGCGCGGCCTCAGCAGCGTCACCAGTTGCAGGGGCAAGGCGCAAATTGCGCCAGATGGCATGGCCGGCTTCGTCATAACGCCGCAGGGTTTCCACAAAGGCACGGCGCTCTGCCACATCCACCAGGGGGTCAGGCAGCAGGGGATCAAATACCAGTTGGCGGATGGCACGACTGCCGATGAGGAAGGATTCGCGTGCCGCAACCTCAGGTTCCAGGGCATCGGCGTGTGACAACCATTTTTCCAACTGCTCGCGTGTCTGGCGGTAGGAGCGTGTCAGGGCCGGACCGTCCCAGAGGGCGCGGGCACGTACATCACGGGCTGCATCCAGCTCCGAGGCGCGAAAGACTGCTGCCTCGGCATCAAGCCCCAGCTTGAGAAGACGCTCGCGCACGGTTGCGACACCGCCGGCCAGATTGTCCGGACGCAGGAAGAGCCCGCGATCCAGCTCGCGAAAGCCCAACAGCTCCAGGGCGCGGGCACGCCGGGCGAGCGCACTGCGGTCACTGCGCCCCAGCGCACCGCAGTGCGCGACAATCCAGGCACCGCTCCACTCGCACACGCGGGATTCGGCCGCACGCCAGGCACTGACATCATCAGCCAGCTCCGTGGCATTGGCACCGAGCCGGTAGCAGCCCCTGCCCGCCGCCTCGATCATGCCTGCCGCTGCCAGGCGGACGAGCGCCACGCGCACACTATTCTCGCGGATGCCGAAAAGCCCGCAGGCCGCCACCGCCTCGCGAGCGCTCATGGCCTCTCCCTCGGCACCCAGCAGGAACTTGAGGATGAGATGGCGCGGGTTCGGAAGAGCGGCAGACATTCATTACTCATTAAATACGTTTATTGCTGTTAATCGTAATATTACATACGATTCCATGGCAAACATTTTCAAGTAACCATCAACCATGGAGATCGCCATGCCCTCCCCCTTGGTCCTGATCGAGCGTCGCCCACCCCTTCTTGTGGTCACGATCAACCGGCCCGAGGCCAGAAACGCGGTGGATGGCCACACGGCCGCTGCCTTGGCCGAAGCCTTCCGCCAGTTTGAAGAGGATGCCTCGCTCAGCGTGGCCATCCTTGCCGGAGCGGGCGACCATTTCTGTGCGGGCGCAGACCTCAAGGCCGTGGCCAGCGACGAACCAGGCCGCAGCAACCAGCTAACACCTCCCGAGAACCATGCATTTGATCCCGGCCCCATGGGCCCCACTCGCTTCCGCCTCTCCAAGCCCGTGATTGCGGCCGTCTCCGGGTACTGTGTGGCCGGCGGCCTGGAACTGGCATTGTGGTGCGACTTGCGTGTGACCGATGACACCGCCGTCTTCGGTGTTTTCTGCCGCCGCTTCGGCGTGCCTCTCATAGACGGCGGTACCGTGCGCCTGCCGCGCGCCATCGGCATGAGCCGTGCCCTGGACCTAATCCTCACCGGCCGCCCGGTGGATGCCCGTGAGGCCATGGAGATCGGCCTCGCCAACCGTCTGGTAAAAAAAGGAGACCTGATGGCAGAAGCCGAAACACTGGCCTTGCAGATCGCCGGATTTCCGCAGGCCTGCCTGCGCGGTGACCGCCAAAGCGCATATGAACAGTGGGGAATGGATGAAAGCGCGGCGCTGAAGAACGAGTTCGACCACGGCCTCTCTACACTGCAATCCGGAGAAACACTTGCCGGGGCCAGCCGTTTCCGCGACGGCACCGGCCGTCACGGCAATTTCGGGCCACAGACATGAATCTCCATCCGCAATGACAACAACAGCATCCGCCGCAGGAGTCATCATGGCTTCAGGGCCGCCAAGCCCGCACTTTGCTGCGATTGCCCAGCGTGAACGACTTCGGTAGCGTGCAGGCTCTTCTCCCTGCCTGCACGCTACCACCATGATGCCAGCCTCTACCGCTTCCCATTCCATCGCCGTTCCTTCCCTTGTCCGCAGCCGTACGCTGGCCACACTCGCCCTGATCACGGCTGCCGTGCTCTGGCTGGTGTTCCTGATACTGGAGAAACTCCTGCCCGGCCAGGCAACAGGCATCGGCATCCTGACACTGGCGGCCGAAGCCGGCGTCGTGGGTGGACTGGCCGACTGGTATGCCGTCACGGTGCTGTTTCGCAATCCTTTCGGAAAAATCCCGGTGCCCCGGCTATTGCTGGAACACACGGAAATCATTCCACGCAACAAGGCCCGCATTGCCGAATCCATGGGGCGCTTCGTGCAGGAAAATTTCCTGGCCGCGCCCATCGTGCGCAAATCCTTGCAAAACACCGATGCCAGCCTGCTGATCGGGAAATGGCTGGCGGAAGAAGAAAACGTCGAACAGGTCACAGCCTTCATCCAGCGCGTCGGCCCCCGCCTCCTGCAGATATTCGAGAGCAGCGACATCGAGGAATTCATCAAGCAAAACGCCGTGGCCTGGACCAAGAGCACACCTGTCCACCATATGGCCAGCGAAATGCTGCGTGCCGTGCTGGAAAACGACTTCCATCATGAGGCACTGCAACGTGGTCTGGATGCCGCCGACAAATGGATCAAGGCCAACCCGGAAAAGGCGCGCGAAGTCGCTGCCACCATCTTCGAGGAGCTGGGCGTGGGCGGGCTGGCACGCGGCGCAAGCTGGATAGGCATCGATGTGCAGCAGCGCACCATCAATACCTTCATGAGCCAGGTGGAAACCCTGCTGGAAGATCGCGACCACCCCTGGCGCATACGCCTTGAGGAATCCGCCACCCAGTTGATGAAAGACCTGCGGAAAAAAACCTCGTCCGCTTCAAAACGCCTCAATGCCACCAAGAACGCCTTGGCCGAGAGCGAGTCGATGGTGAGCTTCATGACCGGTGCCGTGGTGATCCTGCGCGAGGCCATCAAGCGTGATCTGGAGCGCCCCGACTCCGGCCTTGCCAGCAACTTCCGGGGCATACTGCTGCGCCTGGGTGAGCAGCTTCAGGAAAACGAGCGGGTACGCGCCGTGCTCAACCATGAAATCGAGGAAGCCGTGGTGACGTTCACGACGGATTATGCCGACGCCATCATTGCCTATGTCAGTGAAAAAATTCATGACTGGGACACGCGGGAAATGATTGCCAAGATCGAGACCGAAGTGGGGGGCGACCTGCATATGATCCGCGTCAATGGCGTGGTGGTGGGAGCTTTCATCGGGTTGTTGCTGGGGATGGGACGTCTGGTGATCGACCACCTGCCTTTCTGATGAAAGAAGCGAGCCAAAGGTGGCGCTTCGCAGCGTCACAACTGCCCTATGCGGTCATTCTCCAGTGACCCGAAGAAGAGCTTTCCTTCATGAGGCAACACGGAGGTAATCATGCGCAGGTGTTCGCCGGAAGTATCATGAAGGCTGCGCAGGATGTTGCCGTTTTCATCCACAGCCACCACGAATCCATAACGGTCTGGCCTGGGCCAGAAGATACGCGGCAGGCGGTACATCACATCCCGCATCCAGGCATGGCGTGCAGAAATGTCGGCAATGGCTTTTCGGGGTGACGGCAAGGCAATCCATATCGTGCCCTGGCGATCACTGTTGATGTTGTCAGGCAGGCCGGGAAGATTGTCGGCAACAACCTCATGTTTGCCTGCACTGGGTCCGGTCAGCCACAGCTTGCGCAGGCGGTAGCGATAGGTCTCTGCCACGAACACGGCATCTTCCTTTGCAGAAAGCGCCACGCCATTGGCGAAATACAAGTCGGACAGCAACAGCCGTGCCTCCCCGGTGGCCGGGTCATACACATAGAGCCGGCCATAAGGACGCCCCTCCAGCAGGTCCACCATGTAGTCCGGCTGACGGTAGCGCGTGCTGGCATCAGTGAAATAAATCCGGCCGTCACGTGCGATGTCCAGGTCATCCGTGAAATTGAGGGGAACGCCCTCCACTTCGGTCAGCAGGGTAGTCAGCTTTCCCTCCGGGGAAAGCTGCAACAGGCCTTTGGCCGCATCGCAGATGATGAGGTTTCCCCCGGCATCAAATGCCATCCCCAGCGGGCGGCCGCCAGTATTGGCCAGCGTGACGACCTTGCCGGCCTCCAGCCTTACGACACGCCCATCCGCCAGTCCGCTGTAAATTCTCCCCTCGCGGTCTATGGCAATGTCTTCCGGGCCGTGTATCTCGCCACGTGCCAGCAACTCGGCTTTTTGCAGTTCATCATTGATCGCTAGCGGACCGGCAAACGCTGGTGCTTCATCCGGCTGCCACGAAAGTGGCTGCAGGGATGATGGCCACAAAAACAGCCAGCCCAGGAATGCCAGCGCCAAAATTCCGGGAACGACAATCTTTTTCATGTCAGTGCACGGCGTAAACACAGGCCAGAGCGATCACGGCGGGCAGCGCCTGCACCAGTACGATGCGTTTGTTGACGGTGGCACCGCCGAAAATACCGGCCACGATCACGCAGGACAGGAAAAAAACCTTCTGCGGAAAACCATCAGCCCCCAACAAGAGGCCCCATACGAGGCCCGCCACCAGAAAGCCGTTGTAAAGCCCCTGGTTCGCGGCCAGCGCACGGGTTTCCAGCGCGAAACCTTCTTTCAGCCCGAACACTTTTCGCCCCAGCGGCTTTGTCCAGAGAAACATTTCCAGAATCAGGAAATACAGGTGCAGCAAGGCAACAGCGGCAACGAGTACGGTAGCAAGCATGTCCATTTCTTTTTTCCTTTTGTCAGTACCTGTTCAGGCCAGCAGATAGCCGCCATCCACATTCAGGCAGGTACCCGTGGTATAGCTGGCGGCCGGGGATACCAGATACAGCACGGCACCCGCCATTTCGTCCGGCTGCGCCACCCGGTTCATGGGCACATGCTTGAGCAACTCGTTCAGGATGACGGGGTTCTGGGTCAGGGCCGAGGCAAATTTTGTTTCGGTGGCGCCCGGCAACAGCGCATTCACGCGGACGCCCAGCGGCGCACACTCCTTGGCAAAGGCTTTGGTCATGGAAATGACGGCCGCCTTGGTAATGGAATAGATGCCCTGAAAACTGCCGGGGACCACACCGTTCACTGAAGCCACGTTCACGATGCTGCCGCCGCCGTTCTTTTCCATGAGCTTCACGGCATGGGAAGACATGAAGAAATAGCCACGGATATTCACGTCCACCGTCTTGTTGAAGGCACCCAGGTCCGTCTGGTGGATGGGACCGAAATACGGATTGGAGGCCGCGTTGTTGACCAGTATGTCGAGGCGGCCATGCCGGGCCTCTATATCGGCAAAGACTTGCTCGATCTGCTCCATATCGCCGATGTGGCAGGCCATGACTTCCGCCTTGCCTCCCGCTTCGCGGATGGAGGCCGCCACACGCTCGCAGGCATCGGCTTTGCGGCTGGCCAGGATGACATGCGCACCATGTGCGGCCAGCAGGCGCGAAATGCTTTCACCGATGCCGCGGCTGGCGCCGCTGACAAAGGCAATCTTGCCACCAAGGTCGAAAAGGTTGCTCATGGGATTCTCCGCAGGCTGTCAGCGATAGGTGATGAGTGAGGCATCGTTGTGCACATCAAGATGTGCCGTGCCGTTGAAGGATTGCAGGGTTGCCTCGCCCGGGCGATAGAGCACGCGTGTCACGCTGCTGTTCAGGGTAATGGCATTGATGGCGAAGCTGTTGGCATCGGAGAAATCCAGTATGGCCTGGATCATCACGCTGACCACGCCACCCGAGGTGAACACGATGGCATCGCCACCGGGCGCCTGCAAGGCATCGAAGGCCGCCCTCACCCTCTGGCGAAAGACCGACCAGGATTCGTTGTATTCATGGTCGTGCTGCCCGGCATGCCAGCGTGACACGGCCTCCACGAATATCTTGTGGAAGGCCTGACGCGGGCGCGGTGTTTCTGCGAGGAATTTCGCCATGGCGGCCTTGTCGGCAAAAGTCGGCCAGTAAACCTCCAGCACGTTTTCATGATCAAACTCGGCAATACCGGGCAGGGTTTCATGCGCGAAATCACGACCGAAGCCGCGACTGAAAGCCTCCAGGCTCTCGCGATGACGGCGCATGGGGCCGCAAACCACACGGCCTGGCTCCATGCCGCGCTCCTTCCACCATTCGCCCAGCAACTGGCACTGGCGCATGCCAAGACCGGACAACGCGTCGTAATTGTCGGCCCCGAAGGAGGCCTGACCGTGTCGTACGAGATAAAGCGTTGCCATCAGATTTTCGATGCCTTGATGAGAGTGAGGCAGCGCTGCTCCAGGTAGTTCACCATGAAGCCGAACTGCGCAAATGCAGGGTTGTCGGTTTGCTTGTGGTAGTAGCGATACCAGATCTGTTGGGCAATCACCGCCAGCCGGAAAATGCCGTAGATGTGATAGAAGTCGATGCTGCTGATGCGGTAGCCGGTTTTTTGCAGGTAGTAACTCACGATCTCGTCGCGCGTCATCATGCCGGCGGCATTGCTGGGCTGGCGGCGCATGGACTGCAGGACGGGATCATCATCGGACTGTATCCAGTACGTCAGTACGCAGCCCAGTTCCATGAGCGGATCACCCAGCGTAGCCATTTCCCAGTCCAGCACGCCGATCACCTGCGCCGGGTCGTCCGCATCCAGTACCACGTTGTCCAGGCGCCAGTCGTTGTGGATGAGCGTAATGGCAATCTCGCGCTCGGGCTTCTTCGCCTCCAGCCAGGCGATCACTTCTTCAAAATCATTCACGTCCGGCGTACGCGCATTGCGGAAACGCTCGCTCCAGCCACTGATCTGGCGCGCGATATAGCCCTCGCCCTTGCCCAAGGCTTCCAAGCCGGTGACTTTGATGTCCACCTGATGCAGCTTGATGAGCTGGTCGAGGAAGCTTTCACAAAGCTGTCTTGTCTTTTGCGGAGAGAGCAGTAGTTCAGGCGGGAAATCCTGCCGTGGAATCACGCCGACAAGGCGCTCCATAACATAGAAATCACAGCCCATCACGCTCTCGTCCTGGCACAGAGCCAGTACTTCAGGCACCACCGGATAGACCGGCTTCAACTGCTGCATGATGCGGGCTTCGCGCACCATGTCATGCGCGCCTTTTGCCTTCTTGCCAAAGGGTGGTCGGCGCAGGATCAGGTCACGGTTGGCATAGTGCAGCAGGTAAGTCAGGTTGGAGGCTCCACCGGGAAACTGGCGGATTTCCGGGCTGCCCTCAAGATCAGGCAGTTGCTGCTTGAGATAACGGTCTACCGTGACAGCATCCAGCTCTTCGCCATGCCGCACGGCACGGGCTTGGTCAATCACGCTCATGGCATGTCCTTGTTGTTTTTCAGCGCTGCATGTATTTGCCGACTTCGATCTTGGCAATGAGGCGGCGATGCACTTCGTCCGGGCCGTCGGCCAGACGCAGGGCGCGGCAGTATGAAAAAAGACCCGTCAGCGGCAGGTCGTCAGAAACGCCGGCCGCCCCATGAATCTGTATGGCAGCGTCAATAATGTCCAGCGCCATGTTGGGCGCCACCACCTTGATCTGTGAAATCTCGCTCATCGCCGCCTTGTTGCCGACTTCGTCCATCATCCATGCTGCTTTCAGTGTCAGCAGGCGAGCCTGTTCGATGGACATGCGGGCATTGGCAATGATGTCACCATTGCCGCCCAGCAGCGCCAGCGGCTTGCCGAAGGCAACACGGCCGATGGCGCGCTTGCAAAGCAGCTCCAGTGCTTTCTCGGCAGCACCGATGGAGCGCATGCAGTGATGAATGCGGCCCGGACCAAGGCGCCCCTGCGCCACCTCGAAACCGCGCCCGGGACCGGCAATGAAATTGGCCACCGGCACGCGTACATCGGTGAAGCTGACCTCGCCATGACCGAAAGGCTCGTCCAGCTTGCCGTAAACCGGCAGCATGCGCTCGATCCGGATGCCCGGCGTATCCAGCGGCACCAGCACCATGGAGTGACGCTGGTGTTTGGGAGCATCGGCATCCGTATTGGTCAGCCCCATGAAGATCACGAACCTGCAGTTGGGGTGACCGATGCCGGAGCTCCACCACTTGCGCCCGTTGAGCACGATCTCGTCACCTTCCACCACGGCTGTTGCCGCCATGTTGGTGGCATCCGAAGAAGCCACTGCCGGTTCGGTCATGCAGAAGGCAGAACGTATCTCGCCACGCAGCAAGGGCTTGAGCCATTGCTCCTGCTGCGCCGGGCTACCGTACTTGGCCAGCACTTCCATGTTGCCGGTGTCCGGCGCGTTGCAGTTGAAGATTTCGGCCATGAAGAGGTTGCGGCCCATTTCTTCCGCCAGAGGCGCGTAATCCAGGTTCGACAAGCCCGGTGCCCACTCGGTATCCGGCAGGAAAAGATTCCAGAGCCCGGCCTGCTGTGCCTTCAGTTTCATCTCTTCCATGACCGCAGGCTGCTGCCAAGGCGCTTTTTGCAAGGCAGCGTGATAAGCCGCCTCATTGGGCTCGACTACCTCACGGACAAACTGGCGCAGACGGGCAAGGTAATCCTGGCAGCGGGGGGAATAGGCAAAGTCCACGGGCAAGCTCCGGCGGGAATGAGGATGGCCAACAGCGTAGTGCCGGCTTTATGATTCGTCTAATCAATAGTTTTCATAGCTATCTATTCATATCATGGATATTAGGAAGCTCGACCTCAACCTGCTAGTGGTGCTGGAGGCGATACATGCCGAAGGCAACCTGACCCGAGCCGCCCGCCGCCTGCACCTCAGCCAGCCAGCCCTCAGCCATGCCCTGTCACGCCTGCGCGAAGCACTGGACGACCCGCTGTTCCTGCGCCAGGGCAACCGCATGGTGCCCACGGCGCGCACCCAACGACTCATGGGACCACTGCATGAAGCACTCGGGCTGATCACCGAAAGCATCCAGGAAGGCGCCCGCTTTGATGCCGCCCGCTCCCGGCAGGAGTTCCGGCTGGGATTGCGCGATGTCTTCGAGGCCACGGCCCTGCCACGGTTGCTCACCGAACTTGCCGGAGAAGCACCCGGCGTCCGGCTGGCCAGTGTGCGCGCCGAGCGCCGTGAACTGGAAACCGATCTTGCGGACGGACGCCTGGACGTAGCACTGGATGTCATGCTGCCACTCGCGGCAGACATTCGCCGCGAGCCCGTATCGCGTGATCGCTTCGTGATCGTTGCCCGACGGCAACACCCGCTGCTGAGACGAGGAAAAATATCGTTGGAAGGCTATCTTGGCGCTCACCACCTGCTGGTGTCCTCGCGGAGGCGCGGACCCGGCTTCGAGGATCAGGAACTGGCCCGGCTCGGGCATTCACGTCATATCGCGCTGCGCTGCCAGCATTACTTTGCAGCTTGCCGCGTCGCAGAAACCACGGACCTGCTGCTGACCATGCCGGCGCAATATGCCGAACTCGCCAATACCGGGCTGACAACCGTGCTGGTGGAAATGCCGGTGGAATTGCCGGCACTGGATGTCTATCTCTACTGGCATGAAAGCCGGGAGAACGACCCGGCCAATCGCTGGCTGCGCGAGAAAATCATGGGGCTTTTCCGGCCCTGACGGTTGTTATTGGGAGAATCACTGTCTCTGGTTTCCTACCCATCGTCGTCCCGGCGAAGGCCGGGACCCATACAGCATCGGAAATATCAGCGCTGCATGGACCCCGGCCTTCGCCGGGGTGACGCTACAAAGGAAAAGGGGGCAAAAACCCTCTGTTTAAAAAGCCTTGCACAGGCTCTCAGAGCACAACTTAGTAATAGGAGGCCGCATCCGTGATATCAAGCTGCTCAGGCCGCAAATAGATGCGCGCATATTTCTCCCACACACGCGACTCAAGGAACAAGGCATACAGGTCCGGGTCTATATGGTTCTGCTGCCGCATACGCTGGAGAATGGACAGCGACTGCGAAATCTTCATCGGGGGCTTGTAAGGCCGGTCACTGGACGTCAGTGCTTCGAATATGTCGGCAATGGCCATCATGCGCGCAGGCCAGGACATCTCCTCACGCTTGAGCCCGCGCGGGAAACCCGTGCCGTCCATCTTCTCGTGATGGCCACCGGCGTATTCAGGCACCCGTTTGAGATTCTTGGGAAAGGGCAAGGATTCCAGCATCTGGATCGTGACCTTCATGTGGTCATTGATCTTCTGGCGCTCATCGAAAGAAAGTGTGCCGCGCTCGATGCAGAGAAACTTCACCTCATCCTCGGTGAGCATGGGGCGCTCCACACCCAGATGATCCATCCATTTACGCTCGGCAATCTGGCGCACACGAGCCTGGTCTTCCGGCTTCATGAACTCACCGCCGACATTTGCCTTTTCCACAAAGAGGCAATCATCGCGCAGGGCACCCAGCTCCTCTTCCATCATGGCGCGAGCTGCTTCAGCCTGATCAGGCTGGCCAGCAATCTGGCGCAGGAAACCCAACTCAAGCTGTGCCATGGCCGCCGCAAAACGGGTCTTCACGGCATCAATGCCATCCAGCATAAGGTGCAGCTTGGTGGCCTTGTCGAGCACGGAGTCCGGCGTGGCCAACTTGCCGCAGTCGTGCATCCACGACGCCACCCGCAACTCGTACCACTCCCCTTCATCAAGGTTGAAGTCCTGCAATGGCCCTGCTTCTGCCTCGCAGGCCGCTTGTGCAATGAGCTCGGTGAGCACAGGCACGCGCTGGCAATGTGCCGAGGTGTGGGCAGACTTGGCATCAATGGCTTGGGCAATCACCTTGATGAAGGCATCCAGCAGGTTCTTGTGGTCCTGCAAAAGAATCTGGTTGTCGAGGGCAATCGCTGCACTGGATGCCAGGGCCGCCACAATGGGCTCAATGCCTCGGGAAAAAGCGATCGTCTCGCCCGTCTCCGGACTCTTGGCATTCAGGAGCTGAAGAACACCGATGATCTCGTCAGCATGGTTGCAAAGCGGGACGGTAAGAAAGGATTTGGAGCGGTAGCCCGAGCGGGCATCAAAGGCCTTGGTGCCGGAAAAATCGAGATGCTCCGCATAATAGGCATCCTCGATGTTTTCCATCTTGCGCGTGAGCGCGGTGTAGGTCGCGATATTGCCGTGATTGGGAGAGCCATCATCACGATACAAGGGCAAAGGCGGGAGCTGGATGGAATTGCCGGAGGTGCCCCCCAGTTTCAGCTTGAGCGAATCATTCCGCAGTATCTCGAACTCCAGCACAGGCTTGCCGGCTTCATGCTCCTTGATGAGATAGAGCGTGCCGCCATCGGCGTGCGTGATGTCCTGGGCAGCATCAAGGATGCGCTCGAAAAGACGGGAAGTATTGCGCTCGCCCGAAAGGGCGGTACTGATCTCGATTAGCCGCCAGAAAAGGTCTCGATCCAGTTCGGCGGCAACGTCCGTGCTGCTCATCGTGGGCTCCAAGGCTGGCTGGAACTGACTCTAGCACAAGTCCATGACAGGACATGTCACCCTCAAATCGGGGCCATCCGTCATCAAAGACAAGGCCCGCTCATGGCGGGCCTTGTCTTTGATATGGCGTCCCCAGGGGGATTCGAACCCTCGTTACCGCCGTGAAAGGGCGATGTCCTAGGCCTCTAGACGATGGGGACAGTACAGGGGAGAGGCGCGGATTCTAGGCAGCACCCTCTGGTGAGTCAACGACAGCGGCAGCCTGCTCGCGCCATGCTTTTTCCCACTCTTTGGCTTCCTGCTTGGAGACACCACCCAGCACGCCAATGGCATACCGCAGGCGTGATCGTGTCATGTCCGGCCCGAGAATGTTCATGGACTCCATGACCGGGGTACTGGAAGCAGAGCCGGCAATCGCCACGAAGAACGGAAACATGAAATCACGCAGCTTGAACCCCAGCGCCGTACTCACGCGCGAGAGCAATGCACTGATTTCCTCGTGATTCCACTGCCGCAAGGCCTCCAGCTCCCACAAGGAAACCTGCAGGATGCGGCGTACCTCGTCTGCTGTCAGCTTCTTGTGCACGAAGCTCTCAGGGGTGATGGCAATCTGCCCGGAAAAGAAGAAAGCAGCCCAGGAAGCGGCATCGGACAGGGTCTGTATGCGAGGCTGTATCTGGCCTGCCACACGCTCCAGATAGGCCGGGCTAATCCAGCGCTGGAAAGCCTGTACCAATGCCGGCACGGAAAGCTCGCGCAGCCAGACACTGTTGAGCCAGGATAATTTTTCTACATCGAATACCGGACCACCCAGCGAAACGCGGGTGATGTCAAAGTTGTCGACCATTTCCTGGAGGGTGAACTTCTCTCGCTCGTCCGGCATGGACCAGCCCATACGGCCCAGGTAGTTAAGCACTGCTTCCGGCAGGAAGCCCATGCGCTCGTAGTAGTTGATGCTGGTGGGATTCTTTCGCTTGCTGAGCTTGGACTTGTCCGGATTGCGCAGGAGAGGCATGTGGCAGAACACCGGTTGCTGCCAGCCGAAAAGCTTGTAGAGCAGTACATGCTTGGGCGTGGAACTGATCCACTCCTCACCGCGAATCACATGCGTGATCTCCATGAGGTGGTCATCCACCACATTGGCCAGATGATAAGTAGGCAGACCATCCGCCTTCATCAGCACCTGCATGTCCACTTCTGCCCAAGGAATTTCGATATCGCCACGCAACATGTCGGGAATGACGCAGACGCCCTCCCGGGGCACTTTCATGCGTATGACAGCCTGCTCACCCGCTGCCAGACGCTGCTGTACCTCCCCTGCCGCCAGGCTCATGCAATGCCCGTCGTAACCGGGATTCTGCTTGGCTGACATCTGTTCGGCACGCAGCCCCTCAAGACGTTCAGCCGAGCAAAAGCAGTGAAAGGCATGCCCCTTGTTGACCAACTCCTGCGCATGCTCCTTGTAAATGGCACTGCGCTCACTCTGGCGATAAGGTGCATGCGGGCCACCCACATCCGGGCCCTCATGCCACGCAATGCCCATCCACTTCAGTGCACTCAGTATCTGTGCCTCCGACTCCGGTGTAGAACGCTTCTGGTCCGTGTCTTCGATACGCAGGATGAACTGGCCACCGTGCTGGCGGGCAAAGCAGAGATTGAAAAGGGCAATATACGCCGTACCAACGTGGGGATCGCCTGTCGGCGATGGCGCAATACGGGTGCGAACAGAGGTCATGACTGTATCCGGAGACAAGAACGGGAAAACGTGCGGGATTATACATGCGGACCGCCTAGCCAACCGCTGCAAACAAAAAGCCCCGCATGGGCGGGACTTCTTGGATATGGCTGATGAAGGAGGGATTTGAACCCGTCTCGCCTCCGGCCAAAGGGGCGTTTTTTACACTACCCCTTTTTTATCAGCAAGTTAGCCGTCCTATCTTTCCACTGCCCTCCCCTTTCTTCCACTGGCTTTTCGACTCCTTTTCGACACTGTCCGTAGATATACGGATGATTCCTTCGCGTAGGTCTGCGAGCATTTGGACTACTGTCTACTCTGCTCCTGTTATGTCCAGACTCCTTCTGATTATTTTTTCGCCAGTCCTCTGGGCTATACCAGTCGTTTCTGAGGCTGAGATTTATCAATGGAAGGATGCAAGTGGCATTGTTCATTTTTCGGATGCGCCTCGTGAAGGCGCATCCGTCATACCCCCTAGGGAAGCGACTATTTATCAGTCCACTACGCCCAAGCCTGTCACACTTAATATCTCTGACACCTCTGTGACCTTCGTTTATTACGATATCTATCCTTCATCCCGACGTGACCTTAATAGAGCGGCATTTGCCAGCACTCCTATTAGAGCTAATGGCAAACCCTTTCTGGGTAACGCAAGCTGGAATGTCAAATGGAACTACAAGACTTGGGTATCTAATGGTGAGTGCTGGATAAAATCCGTGGATACAAAGGTGTCTATTACCTACACAATGCCCCGCTTGGGGAATAGGAATACACTCCCTCAAGATGTCATACAGACATTTGACAGATACTACGCTCGCCTGTTTCTGCATGAGCAAGGTCACGGCAACCATGGCAACCTAGCGGCGAAGGAAGTTGAAGAATTGCTCTTAAGGATTCCTCGCCAAAAATCCTGTGGTGCTCTTGGCCCAATAGCAAACATGAGATTCAAAGGTGTTCTTGCTAAGTATAGGGATTTAGACAGACAGTATGACCATGAGACTGGCCACGGCCGTACACAAGGAGCTGATATTGCCAGTTACTCTCGATAGTTATGGTCGCCACCATATACCTTGCTACCGGCTGCCGCTGGGGTGAGGCTCAATCCCTGACGCCTGATCGTGTCCGTGACTGGATTGTTGAGTTTGTTATACAAAATCAAAGAGGCGTCGGGCTGTTCCCATTGCTCCTGATCTTCACCGGCAGATACATGCACACTTGATGGAGTATGGCCCGTTCTCCAACTGTATGAGCAGTTTTGACAAGGCGATTCGTGGCTCTGCCCTCACCCTTCCGCCTGGACAATCCTCCCATGTGCTGCGGCATACCTTCGCCAGTCACTTCATGATGAATGGGGGGAAACATCCTCACGCTGCAAAAGATTCTGGGGCATTCCTCGTTGGCGATGACAATGCGCTATGCACATTTGTCGCCTGATCACTTGCAAGATGCAGTGTTGCTCTGCCCCGTGCGACACTTTTTCGACACGGCATCAATCCAGAAAACAAAAAGCCCCTGAAACCATAAAGGAATCAAGGGCTTATTTTTTGAGCATTTGGCGGAGAGGGAGGGACTCTCCGTATCCGTCAGCCAAGCCTTTGAAACCCTTTGAAAACGGGCACTTAGGCCTGATTTTGGGTAGAATATCGAGGTAGAACTTACCTGTCCACCACGATTAAAAATTGAGCAATGCCAGACCTTCTCGTCTTAAAAAATGGCACATGGCATGTCCGCCTGGATGTGCCGGAAGAATTGCGTAATGCCATCGGCCGCAGAGTGCTCACGAAGAGCCTCAAGACAGGGTCTAAGTCCGAAGCCAACGTGAAAAAGCTCGCCATCTTGGCAGAGTGGAAAAGCCTCTTTGCAGAGGCAAAGAGTCGGCAGGCCGGAGACACTTGGCGAGAACAGGCGCAAGAGTCTGGTTATGAGGTGGCCGGCTTGAGAAAAGAAGCCGCCCTGATTGCCGTTGGGGAAGAGCCTCCTGAGGATATAGGAGCCCAAGAGCTGGCTCGAATTCCTGAGCTTATAGCTCTGGCCGTAGAGCAAGGCAGCCTTGAGGCCGATATAGGAGCAGCCCTTAAACAGCACCTGCTCTGGACCATGGAGACCCTGACCCAGGCCTCTGATGTTGAGGCCAAGCTGCTGCTACGAAAGGAGCTTGCAAATACTCTTGGCTACTTTGACGCAGCCCTGCTTGCCAAGAAATACGGCCTTTCCGATGCAAAAACCAAGGAAACCTTTGAGATCATTGGCTCCCCTTCCGCATTTAAGCCGAAATCACCATTTACCACTTCCCGCCTTGAGAGGTTCGCCACGTACCTAGCCGAAAGGAAGGGGATTGTCCCGAAAACCATCTCTCAACTGAAATCACAGATGACAAAGATTGGAAAGTTTCTGGAAAGTAGTGGCCTGCCCTTAGATTTCGACACCGTTGACCTCTTTCTGGAATCCCTGGATCGCGCGCCAGCGACCAAACAGCAGTATATCTTTGCTGGAAACAGCTTCTGGAGCTGGGCAATCAAGTATGACAAGGCTTGGAAAGAGAGCTATCGCGGAATGGAAAGCCCCTTTCTAAGGCATGACCTTCCGAAAACAGGAACCTCTGACACCGAGGGTGGCTATATTCCCTTCTCCCCTGAAGAGGCAGAGCTTTTGCACCAAGCGGCCACCGAGAGAGGCGACATTGATCTAGCTGACGCCATTGCGATTGGAGCTTACACAGGCTGTCGGCTGGAAGAAATAGGACGTATTAACTCAGACTCTATAACCTTCAAGGATAGCAGGCCTTTCAGCTTTAAGGTTATTGAAGCCAAGTCTGAAGCAGGAAAGCGCGAACTCCCCTTTCACAATGACATCGTGGCAATTATTGAAAATAGGCTGGCAACCTCCCCCGATGGCTATCTGTTCCCCGGCCCAGCCAATCAGAATGGTGAACGCCTTAATGCTCTGGGAAAGAGATTTGGTACGCTAAAGAAGCGGCTTGGCTTTGGCCCGAAGCAAGTCTTTCATAGCCTTAGGAAGACATTCACCGACATGCTGCGGCATGCCAACACGCCCTATACGACTGTGGCCTACCTTACCGGGCACAGAATCAATCACATCACTTATGACACATACTCTGCTGGCCCCAGCATGGAACAAAAGCTAGAGGCCATTAGAAGCGTGAAGTTTGGCTTTAGGACCTAGAACGGGCGGGTACTAGGAGCTTATATGGCTCCAACCCAAGAGCCTCAGCAATGCGCTCAATATTGTAGATAGTTACGTTCTTTTCCTCCCTCTCCAGCATACCTATATAGGTACGGTGGACTCCTGCCCGCTCAGCTAACTCCTCCTGAGACAGTCCGAGCGCCAACCTTTGCCTCCGAACATTCTGGGCAAATACTGCTACGAGAGCACACTCTTGGGGATAGATTGGCATCCCCGAATGGTCTTGTTCTGCATACCCTGATTCTACATACTATGATTAGCTTTCAGGCTGACCAAACCAAGGAATAAAAATGAGCCCTCGGACTAGCACATATAAAACCAAGGCCCACCCAAACCTATGGAAATGCATCCTTCTCTCCGGGGCCATTGCCTCCTTTGCTCATGCAACCGAATCCCGGGAGAGTGAATGTCATCCCTTAAGCATGGAATGCAACGCGTCCTCCAAGCTCCGAGCTACACCTAGAAGTCATGATGGAGATGATTTTGCGCTTACATTCCTAAAAAGCGACTTGTTAGAGGCAGCCATTACGAACAAAGAGGGCCTAGCCCCTAAGAAATACAGCGACGAACTTAAGTCTCTGGGCACAACAACACTAGAAAAGCTTCAACGCCAATATGGCTATGACCTTGTAAAGCATCAATTTGACTCCGGCGCACAAGATCACAAGGACTGCCTTCAGCTCAAGCCGCTTGGCTTAACCCCAATACTGACACTACAAGCCATCCAAGCCGAAAAAGGCCCAGACCTATTCAGCAATGCAGTTGCAGACATAAAATCTAGAGCAAAGGCGGCCTCATCCCATTGGAAGCCAAAGTACTCTGTCGGTAACAGCTCAATCTGCATGTTGTCAGATACCCAAATTGGCGAGACGAAGATCAAGGACTACGTCAAAACCAAGGGCATGAAGGGATATCTTAAAGGGCTCCGTCCACTCACAAGCGAAGCCCGCCTACCCACCCAATACATAGGCTATTTGGTATACGCAGACGGTGAAGACGACTATGTGGTTATCCAAAGTTTTGGCAATAAAGCTCTGGCCTCCTCAGTCACCGACTCCACCCCTGTACTAATTGACTTCGGGAATGATGCACCACTTAGCGAAGGCTCCAGCCTAGAGGGCTTGTATTTACGACTGTTAAAGATCGGCCCTTATGAAACGACCACCGGAGCCCCTAGGAATGCGTTTATCTTCCAAGCAATTGCTGCCCCCCAGCTACCAAGAGTTATGAAGCTGAAGTAAGAGCCACCTAGAGGAGCAGGTATGAGATTTAATTTTTCAAAAAAAACTCTCTAAACCCTCACATCTGGCTGCTCCAGGCAACCTAGAAAACAGTGTCCAGATACGCGTGTCAGCAGTCTTTCTAGACCAACTCATAACAGGCGCCAAAGCCCCTATAAAGCAGGGGTATATTCAACCCTGTAGGGGTGTACCACCCCAGGCAGATCGCATCACCCAAGCCCCAACCCCGGGTTTTAACGGCTCCTAGACCTATAGCCCCTCCCGGCACCAGCACCTATTTGCTTAGCCTCCCACCCCTCCCCCCCCTGTATTTCCAAAAGCCACCGCACAAGTAAGCCAAAGTGAGATAAATTCCTTACTCCAGAACCAACCATATGGGCTTGCCCCAAAAGCCAAGACCGGCAAGGGTTTGAGAGGCAAAACAATGCGGCATCAACCCCCATCTCTTGCCATCATTGAGCATGTAGTTCCTAGGAAGAGAGAGGGAGCCTTAGGCTCCCGTCCTGAATTTATTTAGCGAATAAAATAATAAGTGCATGAGTGAATCATCCGAAGAAAAGACTAAGCGGAAGCTCATAGAAAAACTTCTGGTCTACCCATGGGTTTATCAAGTAACTCTTTTCTTTGAGGACTACGACCATAGCCAGGAATTACCTGAAGTCTTACCCAAGCTTCGAACAAAAATCAGGAAGGCATTCCCAAATGACCCCATTTTCGCCAGAACCGCCCTCAAATACCATAGCGCGACAAGGACAAGGATCGCGTATGAAACTTACTATTGCCTAAAGCCCATCCCAGAACTCAAGAGGAATATTGAGAAATGGATGAGTACTGACAGAGTTAGATCACGCACAATTTCCCCAGAGAAAAGACTTCAGTCCGCCAAATCCATGCGCAAAGGCATATCTCACGACCTGAAAGGGTATTTTCACCTAGACAAGGTTAACCGACACAGACTCCTGAACAGGAAAAAACTACCAGCCCCAAACTTCGTGCTCCATGACCTATTTTTAGCACATTCATATCAAAAGAGCCCCAGCAGAAAACTCAACAAAAGAGAGGCATAAAATGCGAGGCAAAACAACCCTAGTTCTTGGAGCCGGCGCCAGCCTTTTCATGGGCTACCCAACTGGAGCCCAACTCCGAAAAGAATTAATTTCGGAAAATCTAATTTCATTTCTTTCCACAGAAAAAAAGCTAGCATCAAAAAAAATAGTTTCCGAATTTATGTCGGTATTCAAAGCATCACAGATGAATTCAATTGATGCCTTTCTAGCCAGGCGCCCTGAATACTCAGAGATAGGAAAACTCGCCATTGCAGCAGTAATTCTCCTAAGAGAAAGAATTCATGCAATTTTGGAAAATGATCACGAAGACAACTGGTATAAATATTTCTTTAATAGAATATCCTCAGAATCAGAATCCTGGGATGACCTAAGCTTCTCAAAATATTCAATAGTAACATTCAACTATGACAGATCATTTGAACACTTCATGCTTACCGCCATCTCTAACTCCTATGGTAGATCAATAGCGGAGGCAGAGCAGAAGTTAAAAGAAATGAAAATAGTGCACGTATATGGAACCATCGGTGCAGCATATCCGTCAGAGGCAGGCTATTTTGAATACGAATCCATTGTAGATGCCGAAAGAATTGCAGTCGCCGCATCAAAGCTAAAAGTCATCCCAGAAGGCCGCCAAGATGAGCCAACTTTAGAAATCGCTAGAGCCGAGTTAACCGAGTCAGAAAGAATAGCATTTTTAGGCTTTGGATATGATGAAACAAACCTTATTCGCCTGGATACAAAAAGAACCTGTACCCGCCAAAAGCTGACATCCTCCGGCGTGCAGATTAGAACCATCGCCGGCACATGTGTCGGCATGAATGCACCTGAACAGCAGCGAGCCTGCAGTTTAATCGGCCACAGAGAGGGCCAAATAAAAACGATAAATTTGTTTGATCTAAATTGCCATCAATTCCTAAGAGAAACAGCAATGCTTTATGACTGAAATCAACTATTAAAGCAGCCACTAACAAACTCATTGCACACTATGCCGAGGCATCTATGAACCACGAAAATGAGGTCGCAAACTTTATTGAAAGCCGCAAAAAGCTGATTGAGGAAAGTAATGAAAGACAAGCACTGGTTCAGAAATATCGAAAAAATACCCCTAAAATCACCCCCCAATGGAACACTCAACCCGAAGCACTAATTCATAACAATATAGACGAGAAAGAAATAGACCTGGGATTAACATTGTATCTCGCGCCATTTAAAGATGTTTGGAACGGAATATACAAGCCATCAATCTATGACAAAAAAACGCTTTGGAAGAAAGTTCATGAGCAATGGAAGATTGCACGCGTCATAGACAACTGGCTTCACAACATACCACTCACGCCCATTATCATGATCAAGCATGGCACCAAAGACATGGGACTAATCCTGGATGGAAATCATCGCTTTACCGTAGCTCGCTACATGGATTGCGAGAATATTCCCTTCTGGGTCCAAACAGGAAAGGACAGTTGGGTTTCAATTGCCATTCCCTCTGCTGCCAAAATAGGACAAATTGAACCCAGAATAACTAGCCCCATAGAATCATCAGATAACTTAGCACCCGATGATAAATCCAGACTTTCCGCGCCCTCCGAAACTAGCTCTTTGCTGTAAAAGTGGATGACTTAAAATTTCTCTTCCATCACAAATCTGTGCGTCAAATCTGCAATTAGCATACTCCAAAAAGTCCTCATACCCCTTCCCTCTGCCAACAACATTGGTCGCTTTTCATCAATCAACTTACCAAGCTCTCCCGCCCAACTCAGCTTACTCCCCGTCTTCTTATCCACTAACGCCATCCCACAAGTCTGTGCCGATCTCAACATAGTTATCTCCATTGTCATATGATCCTCCCAACCATACGAATCATGAGCAATAGTATTTCTTATTTTAACCATCGGCTTTATCTGCTCGTAGAATTCATCTCTTACATTCTTCCTCTCTTTTTTTGTTAAATAAGAGTTTCTCTCAAGAAAAATCAGTAAATATCCAAATATGTCTTCGAATCTTGCATACTCATACATATAGGACTTAACAATTAATTTGTACCTTTGAAATGGATCAGAGCCCGGAAAGACTTCAGGATCACTTTTTAATTTATCCAAATCCATCAGGCATAAATTCAAAAACTGAAGAGACTCATCAACCTCTGCTATCAAGAAAAAGAATGTCTTCAGAAACGCAAGATCGCTCGGCAGTACACCTATATCAATAGTCTTTCCATCAAACCCACCCGACCTTATAGCCTCTACGATTTTATCATTAAGCTCCCCAAGCCTTTTCGAAACAACATCAGGAATTTCAATTTTTGAAATAAGCTCGCCACTCAATTCAACTCCCTCCACAATCCCCATAAGACTCGCCCTCAGACCATCAGCACGCACGCCAGGCCCCTGCCCCAGGCGTTTCGTAAGGTATGCTCCTTCATAAACTTCTGCGAAGATAAGAAAGCTGCATTAGCGATTATCTTGCTGGGAGCCACTGCGGCTTTTTTATCAATAGTATTGTCACCCGCCACCCCATAAAAATGCCCGCATCGACGCGGGCCATCATTTACTTTCCTGAGACGGGCACCCTAACTATCTTCTTGTGACAGGCCATTAAGCTACCTTACATTTCTCTCAGCCCAGGCCATGAGCTCCTCGGGATCAACTCTTGGCCTAATAGAATTATTGGCTGTCAGGTATGCAACCAGCTCCCCTTTAACTATCAACTTCGGAGGTTTTTTACTGAACTTATTGTAGGGACTTAGCTCATTAAACTGATTCCCATAAGTTGAAAATTTGTTAAACAAGGAATTTGATGAAAATTTATTGCCGTACGGCCCAAATGCATTAAATATACTTTCACTATCGAATCGATTGGGACTCAGCTTTCCAAGAAATGTTCCATCAGCGGCAACGATGAACGACTCCTTATTAAGAATGCGCGCATGCTCTTCTGACTCAACAATTCTCCCTTGCATCAACAGCGGAAGCTGATTTTCTAATGAATATAGAAATGCCTCAGGAGATATCCTATTTGAAACAAATCTATTCGCACTTACAAAGCCCACCAACCGTCCATTTATGAACAATTGTGGAGGCGTTGAGCAGTACGGATTATGAATACTGAATGCCCCATACTGGCTTCCGTATTGAGAGTACTGATTGAAAATACTGGTTGGACTATAGTGACTACCAAACGGCCCGTATTTATTCAGAATTGACTCTGAATCCATTAGGTTATTGTTGATTTTTCCCAACAGTTGGCCATCTTGGGCCATTAAATAGGAACCGCCGTGACTGTGGTGGCTTTTACCTTGCTCAGCATACAACGCTGATAGCAGTTGCTCTAAAACTTCCTTGGTTTTGTCTGAGGAGCTCATTACCTATTCTCCCCATATAAAGACTGAAGAAGCTTCTGAATTTCCTCGGCAGCTTTCACACGAGGGAGCAACGTAATTAGTACTGGAGCAGCTGCAAGAGCGATATTCTTATTTCGTATGTCTCGAATCGCATTGAGTGGCCAATAAAGAAGCCCTGTCGTTATCGCAGATGGAGACGACCATGCAAATTTTCCAGAATAGAGAGCCACACCAAAGCAAGCAATTCCGGTTAGAAATAACAGAATAGTCAAAATGATGTATATGGTCTCAATTTGCTGGTTCCGCTTTAAAACATCATCAATCCTTGTGAGGACTTGGCTTATATCAACCATTGTGTTCTGGCCTTATTAAACTCCTTTGGCCTAAGTCTCTCCGTCGCTATGACGCCTTTCAAGTCATCCCGATCCTTTTTGAGAGTTTGAAAGGTATAGCTTCTGAGACACCCTCCTCCTCGCCCTAAACACTGCGTCCAAAAGGTTGATTTTTCACTTATGAGACGATAGTCTCGAAATAACTAGATCTTTTGAGACACCACCCATGAGCCAGATTTTCGCTTATTGCCGGGTATCTACCGACCAGCAAGACACCGGCATGCAGGAGCAGGCCATAACGGCCCGCTACCCCACCGCCATCGTTCGATCTGAGAAGGCAACAGGTAGGAAGGCAGATAAGCAGACAAGGCCCGTTCTGGACCTTCTGCTTCAAATGCTGGCCAAAGGGGATCAGCTTGTGGTCTGGAGGCTCGACCGCCTTGGTCGATCTATAGAGGACCTGTCCGGGCTTGTACGGCGAATTGAGGAAAGAGGTGCGGCCTTAGTCGTCCTGGATCAGAACATCGATACCCGCTCCGTTAGCGGCAAAGCGTTCCTCAACATGCTAGGCGTCTTCGCCGAATTTGAAGCAGACCTTAGGAAAGAGCGCCAGCTTGCAGGCATCGCTAAGGCAAAGGCCGAAGGCAAGCACCTTGGAAGACCCGCAACGATCAAAAGGGAAAAGGTTCAGAAGCTACTTTCTGAGGGCAAGACCCCGACGGAGGTTGCTGATGAACTCGGAATCGGACGGGCTAGCGTCTACAGAGCAATGAAGACTGCTGCTCAACCCTAATTTTTCTCCAAAGATATTTGGAAAAAGCGCAGAGATATTTTTTGCCGGCTAAAAAATGAGCTAAGCCCTTCTGCTAGAAATCCTGCGGGCAGGGGCAGGAAAATTTGGGTAGAACTCCTGGATAGAAAACAAAAAGCCCCGCATATCTAACTTATTGATATGCAGGGCTTTTTTCTATATGGCGGAGAGGGAGGGATTTGAACCCTCGGTAGACTTGCGCCTACGCCTGATTTCGAGTCAGGTACATTCAACCACTCTGCCACCTCTCCGAATGCGGGCGCAAAGATACCGGCTCGGGGACGCCTTCACAAGGGCTCAGAGGGGAATATCGTCCACGGTGTTGGCGGCACCCTGGATAACGTCGTTGGCAGTGTTGCCGGCAACAGGAATGATGGAAACCACGGCACCCACCACGCGCATGGGCACGGTCACGATCTTGGTCAGGAAGCAGCCACTGAGGGAAGAGGCAAGTGCCACGACAGCCACGGCACGCAGAATGTTCTTATTCATGATTTCAGACTCCATGAGGGAAAGGTGCAGGATGGTGCCCTTCATGGCACTCATCGTTGCCGGAGTGTGACAGGCGTCATGAAGGCAGGCAATCCTGCGGCCTGCCAGCCGGTTCACACAACCACCTTTGTAAGAACCGTCTCAGTCGAACTGCACGCCGAGACGGTGGCCAACTTCCTCATAAGCCTCAATGACGCCACCAAGTCCCTGGCGGAAACGGTCCTTGTCGAGCTTCTTGCGGGTGTCCTTGTCCCAGAGACGGCAGCCGTCCGGGGAGAACTCGTCACCCAGCACGATCTCACCATGGAAAAGGCCGAACTCCAGCTTGAAATCCACCAGCAACATGTTACCGGCATCAAAAAGCTGCTTGAGCACGTCATTGACCTTGAAGGAAAGTTCCTTCATCCGGTTGAGATCGGCATCTGTTGCCCAGCCGAACGAGCGCACATGGTATTCGTTCACCATGGGGTCGCCGAGCGCATCGTTTTTCAGGAACAGTTCGAAAGTGGGCGGATCAAGCTCCTTGCCCTCTTCCACACCCAGACGGCGTACCAGACTGCCGGCTGCATAATTGCGCACCACGCACTCCACAGGAATCATGGTCAGTCGCTTCACCAGCGACTCGGTATCCGACAACAGCTTTTCGTGATGCACGGGCACGCCAGCTGCTGCCAGCTTGTCCATGATGAAGGCATTGAACTTGTTGTTCACCATGCCCTTGCGATCAAGCTGCTCAATACGCTTGCCGTCAAAAGCGGAAGTGTCGTTGCGATAAAGGATGACCACGTGATCGGCATCATCCGTCGCATAAACGGACTTGGCCTTACCGGTATAAAGCAGGTCGCGCTTTTCCATCAGTCTCTCCGGGTTCGGGCGGCCAGCGATTGACGATGGACTCGAACAGGGTCTTCGTCGTGGCCTGGGGCGCCAAAGTGTCATCGTCTTTCTGCAGGGTCAGGATGCAGGCCGACTGCCCCCGCGCCACACGCAACTGGTAAATCACAGCCTTGCCACCACTCTCGGGCAAGCTGAGGTAATACATGCCCACGCGCTGGTCACGGTCATCGACCTTGACGTCGGCAGCTTTCAGCGCCTCGCCCAAACGATCCCAGACGGCATTGAAATCACCGGCAATGCTGACAACCGGATAACCGTTGCCATCCTGCGTGAGGACCGGTCGCTGCGGTACAGCCGGAGCAGGCCGGGCTTCCGGGGAAGATGCAGCTTCCGTTGGCACCAGCGGGCGTGGCTTGGGAACCTGAAACTTCTTGGAGGTATCCAGCTTGGCAACCTCGCCGGCCGGAATCGGATACAGGGGTTTGATGGAGCGGGTTTCCTGACCTTCAGGGAGCGTCAGCGGCGGCTCCTCTGCTGCCGTCCGGTAATCACTGGCGCGGTCACGGAACCAGGTGCTGCAACCGGACAAGAAAATGGCCAGCAGCAGGCACAGGCTGGTGCGCATCACAGTCATCAGAGCGCTCCGGCCTGGCGCAGGGCGGCACGCACCGGCTCACGGGCCGCCTCGGCCAGCACGGTCAACGGCAGGCGCAAAGCTGTACCGATACGTCCCATTTCATGCAGGGCCCACTTCACGGGGATAGGATTGGACTCAATGAAAAGGTCCCGGTGCAGCGCTTCAAGGGGAGCATTCAGCTTGCGTGCGCCTTCTGCATCACCCTGCAGGGCAGCCGCACACACACGGGACATGACAGCAGGTGCCACATTGGCCGTCACGGAAATATTGCCCTTGGCACCCAGCAGGATCAGCTCATGGGCGGTGGCATCATCCCCGGAATAAACCGCCATGCGATCACCAACCAGACCAATCAGTTCTCGGCCGCGCTCGACATTGCCGGTGGCATCTTTGATGCCGATGATGTTGGGGATACCAGCCAGACGGGCAACGGTGGCATTCTGCATGTCCACGCCCGTACGGCCCGGTACGTTGTAAAGGATCTGCGGAACAGCCACCGCCTCGGCAATGGCCTTGTAATGCTGGTACAGGCCTTCCTGCGTGGGCTTGTTGTAATAGGGCGTCACCAGGAGGCAGGCATCAGCACCAATATCTGCGGCAGCTCGCGTCAGCTCGATGGCTTCGCTGGTCGAGTTTGCGCCGGTACCGGCAATGACCGGAATACGGCCAGCGGCAGTTTCTATGACGACACGGATCACGGCCAGATGCTCATCCACATCCAGCGTGGCGGACTCCCCCGTGGTACCGACGGCAACGATGGCATTGGTGCCTTCAGCAACATGCCACTCCACCAGTTGCCGCAGGGCTTCCCAATCCACGTCCCCGTTGCTCTGCATGGGGGTTACCAAGGCGACAATGCTGCCGCTGATCATGCTGCTCTCCGCCGGTTTCAGAAGGCTGACAATGGTAATGGCCGGCACCATCCTTGAACAGGGCAGCAACCGGGAGCGGCACAAAATCCGCACAAACAAAAAAGCCGGCATAGCCGGCTTTCATGGAATCTGGAGCGGGAAACGAGACTCGAACTCGCGACCCCGACCTTGGCAAGGTCGTGCTCTACCAACTGAGCTATTCCCGCATGCCCACCGGGCGGGTCAGCACGGTGGAGGGCGCATTCTACCGATGGCCCCTGCCCTGTCAACGCAGAAAAGGCTCAGGCGCCGCGCAAATCCGGCCAGGCCGCTTTCAGGTAGATGAACATGGACCAGATGGTGAGCGCCGCTGCCACGATCAGAAGCGGGAAGCCAACATAGCTGTTGAGCACATCGTTGTTCAAGAGCAACACCGTGATGGCCGTCATCTGCATGGTGGTCTTGAGCTTGCCGATATAGGAAACCGCCACGCTGGCACGCTTGCCCAGTTCGGCCATCCATTCCCGTAATGCAGAAATCGTGATCTCCCGCGAAACGATCACGATGGCTGAAATCACCACCAGGATATTGTCGGCATGCCACTGCACCAGAATGATGAGGGCCGCCGCTACCATGAGCTTGTCCGCTACCGGGTCCAGAAAACGGCCGAAGGCAGATGTCTGGTTGAGGGTGCGGGCCAGATAGCCGTCAAACCAGTCCGTGATGGCGGCTACCAGAAATACCACAGCGGCCACCAGATAGCGCCACTCGAAAGGCACCCATTTGGCCACCACGCCGCTCTCTATCGGTACGTAGGCAAGAGCGACCAGCACAGGGATGAGGATGATACGCAGCAGGGTAAGCGCGTTCGGGATGTTCAGCAGAGGGGACGCGCTCAATACAATCTCCACAGGGCAAGGCTGGCTGCCAGAGTTTCACAGCGGCAGCCTTCAGGCTGGTGGACAGCCCGTTCAATGGCTGTGCAGGGCGTCGTAGATGACTTCGGCCAATCTTAAACTAATCCCCGGCGCTCTCGCGAGGTCCTTGATGCTGGCCCGTGCCACCTCCTGCATGCCGCCAAAATGCTGGATCAGGTCACGCCGCTTCTTGGGTCCGACACCCGGAATGTCTTCCAGCGACGAATGCGTGCGCTTTTTGCCGCGTCGCGCCCGGTGCCCGGTAATGGCAAAACGGTGGGCTTCGTCGCGGATATGCTGCACCAGATGCAGAGCCGGGGAGTCGGATGCCAGCTGCATGTCAGCACCATCTGCAAAATGCAGGGTTTCAAGACCCGGCTTGCGTCCCTCCCCCTTGGATATCCCCACGAGGCTGATGCCCTCGACACCCAGTTCGGCCAGCACGCTGATCGCTTGCGCAAGCTGGCCCTTGCCACCATCAATGAAGAGGATGTCGGGTAACTGGCCTTCGCCGCTTTTCAAGCGCTGATAGCGACGGGTGAGCGCCTGGTGCATGGCCGCAAAATCATCACCAGGCGTAATGCCCTCGATATTGAACAGTCGGTAATCACGCTTGCGCGGCCCGGTCTCGTCAAACACGACACAGGAAGCCACCGTTGCCTCACCCATGGAGTGACTGATGTCGAAGCACTCCATGCGCGTGATGGGCTGCTTGCGGCCAATCGCTTCCTGAAGGGCTGCAAACCTTGCAGCAAGATGGGTACGGTTTGCCAGCCATGAAGAGAGCCCCTGCTGGGCATTCAGACGAGCCAGGTCCAGCCAGGCTTGCCGGGTTTCGCGTACACGATGCTTTATCTGTATGTCCTTGCCATGACGGGCGCGGATGGCCTCCGCCAACACGGCCGCATCCGGCAACTCCTCCTCCAGAATGATCTCTTCGGGAATATCCAGCCCGCCCTCCTTTTGCAGGTAGAAAGAAGGCAGGAACTCCGCCAGGATTTCAGCCGAAGACGTTTCACCGAACATGTCCGGATGATAGGACTTGCTGCCCAGCACCCGGCCATCGCGCACGAACAGCATGTGAATGCAAACGCCACCCGGCTGTGCCGCCACGGCCACCACATCCGCCTGCCCCACATCGCGCATGACGAACTGTTGCTCCTGCACTCGGCGCAAGGCAGCAAGCTGATCGCGATAGACAGCGGCAACCTCGAAATCCAGTGCTTCCGCTGCTTTGTTCATGCGCTCAATCAGTCCCTGGCGGACCTCGTCGCTGCGGCCTTCCAGGAAGAAGACCGTATGCCGGACATCACTGGCATATTCCTCCTTGCTGACCAGACCCACACAGGGCGCACGACAGCGCTTGATCTGGTATTGCAGACAGGGACGCTCGCGATTGCGGAAAAAGACATCTTCGCACTGGCGAATCTGGAAAAGCTTCTGCATCAACTGGAGGTTGTCGCGTACCGCCTGCGAGCTGGGATAAGGACCGAAATAGCGGCCCTTCTCTTTCTTGCTGCCACGATGAAAGGCAAGGCGGGGAAAGTCCTCGCCTTCGGAGATGAAAAGATAGGGATAGGATTTGTCGTCACGCAGCAGGATGTTGTACGGCGGCTGCAATTCCTTGATGAGCGTCTGCTCCAGCAGGAGCGCCTCCGTCTCGGAGGCCGTCACCGTGATTTCAATGTTTCTTATCCGCGCCACCAGTGCCCGAGTCTTGGGACTGGCTATGTTTTTCTGGAAATAGGAGCTGACCCGGTTTTTCAGGTGACGCGCCTTTCCCACATACAGCACGCCCCCATCCTGCCCAAGCATGCGATAGATACCAGGAAGCGGCGGCAGGGTCTGGAGAATGGCGGAAACAAGTTCGGCAGTGGCTGCCGGCACAACAGTCATTCGGTGTCCGGGGTCAGACAGCGTGTATCAGGCGAGATCGGTACTCAGGAGACCATGCCGGACGGCCAGCAAGGTCAGCTCGACATCACTGTCAATGCCGAGCTTCTCGAATATCCGGTAACGATAACTGTTGACGGTTTTGGGACTCAAGAAGAGACGGTCAGAAATTTCCTGCACTTTCTGGCAGTTGACGATCATCATCGTGATCTGCATCTCACGCTCGGTCAGAGCATCAAAAGGCATTTCCTTCTCGTCAACCAGGTTCTTTAGCGCCAGTTGCTGGGCAATCTCAGGGCTGATGTAGCGCTGCCCACTGGCGACAGCGCGTATGGCCTTGACCATCTCTTCCAGCGCTGCGCCCTTGGTGAGATAGCCAGCTGCGCCAGCCTTGAGCAGGCGGGAAGGAAAAGGCTCCTCGTCACAGACCGTTACCGCTACCACACGGATATCCGGGTCCTGGCGCAACAATTTGCGAGTTGCCTCCAAGCCACCGATGCCGGGCATCTTGACATCCATCAGCACCACTTGGGGAGTCAGTTCACGGGCAAGACGAACAGCATCCTCACCGCTTGCGGCTTCGCCAACGACCTTGACGCCGTTGATGTCTGCCAGCATACGGGTAATACCCATGCGCACCAGATCGTGGTCATCGACCACCAGGACCTTGATCACGCCTTGCTCTCCCAGAGGACTTTTGTATGGATGGGGCTGCAAGCGCCACTTGCGGAAACCCGCAACAGCTTGCTACGCAGGACAGGGTAATACGGGGGCAGGATCGGGAGAATAGGTAGAAATACGGAAATACCCGGTCAAAAGCCTGCTTCAGCCCCGACAAACGGCAAAGCACCCGCTGTCAAAGCCTTATAGATCAAGAGCTTGAACAAGCGCCTCGAGACTCTCCTCCAGTAATCGGACAGTGGCGAAAAAAGCAGCAAAAACCGGTAGCAAAGGGTACTCAAGCTGATACCATCATCCCCATGTTTTTCAACGGATTGTGTTTGTAATTTGATGCGCCACTGAAACTGTGCCGCCCCTGCAAACAGAGGTTACTCATGCGTCATCCTGTCACACGCCCTGTTTCCAGCAAAATCGCTACGGCCCTGATGGCCGGCTTGCTGGCCATGGGCCTCGCCCTGCCCCTGGCAGCGGCTGCCGCCGCGCCAGCCCAGAAGCCGGCGGCCAAGAACAACGCAGCAAAAACGGCAGCCACCAAGAAGGCAACCGTCAAGAAAAAGACACGGCAAGTCTCCCGTGCCGGGAAGCAGCGTGAACCACAGCTCACCGCAGCACAGAAGCAGCGCCTGATCGCACTGGCCAATCTGCCACACCGCACCGGCCCTACCGAGATTTTCCAGATTCCGGCTGCACAGTCCTCGTTGCTGTTGCAGTCGCGAGCCGCCATCGTGATGAATGCAGAGACCGGCGAGCTGCTTTACAGCAAGAATGCTGACCGCACCATGCCCATTGCCTCCATCACCAAGCTCATGACGGCCATGATTGTGCTGGATGCCCACCTGCCCATGGATGAGCTCATCACTATCACCGCATCGGATGTCGACACCTTGCGCCATAGCAGTTCCCGCCTGCCGGTCGGTACGACACTGACCCGGGGTGAAGCCATGCTGCTGGCCTTGATGTCTTCGGAAAATCGTGCCGCCGCTTCGCTTGCACGCACCTACCCAGGGGGCACAGAAAGTGCTGTTGCCGCCATGAACCGCAAAGCTCAAGAACTGGGCATGACGCATACGCGATTCATGGACGGCACCGGGCTGCACAGTGAAAACACCTCCTCCCCCAGCGACCTCGTGCATCTGGTCAAGTCATCACGCGCCTATCCAGAAATCCACCAGTATTCCACTACGACAGAACACACTCTGGTTTCCCAGCAAGGCCGACTCATCCAGTACCGCAATACCAATGCACTCGTGCAGAACGGCACCTGGAGCATTGAAGTCTCCAAGACAGGATTCCTGAATGAAGCCGGACGCTGTCTGGTCATGCAGGCCCGCATCAATGCCACGCCTGTGGTCATTGTGCTGATGGATTCCACGGCAAGCGTTACCCGCACGGGCGATGCCAACCGTATCAAGCAATGGCTGGAGTCAGCCTTTGATGTCGCCGGTTCCGGCAGTGACAATTCACCCCTTCTCTAAGGAATCCGGGCACAAAACAAAGCAGGGCAATGCCCTGCTTTGTTTTTTCCGGCAGCATCGCTCCAGCCTCAGTCAAAAGGAGGCAGGCAATTGCTGATCATTGCCATTACCCTGCTGCTGGCACTCGAAACCCTTCTTCTTCTCGTCTTGCTACGCAACCGCAATCGTCGCAAACGAGCTTTTGAATCACTGCGCAAAACCCTTCATCTGCTTGAGCAACGCCTCTCCAGCCGCACCGATGCCTGGCGCCAGGCCAGTGACACTCTGGAGCAGGCAGAGCAAAGGCATCGGGTCACCACCTCACTGCTCAATGAAACCAAGGAGTATCTCAACAGCATCATCAATTCGATGCCTTCCGTCATGATCGGAGTAACCCCCAGCGGTCATGTCACCCACTGGAATGCCGCAGCGGAACTGGCCACCGGCATTCGCGAGAAACAGGCACTCGGCTTCCGCCTTGAGGAGATTTTTCCGGACCTGCCCGTCAGCGGAAAAATGATCGAAGAAGCCATCGCCAACAGTGAACCCCACACGCGGGAGAACCTGAAGATCGAACGCGCGGGCAGCCAGCGCTTTGTGGACATTACGGTCTATCCGCTGCACTCACCCGAATTGACGGGTGCGGTCATCCGGGTGGATGACGTCACACTCCGCCAGAAGCTTGACAGCATGATGCTGCAGAACGAGAAGCTGAAATCACTGGGGGAACTGGCTGCCGGCATGGCACACGAAATCAACAACCCCTTGGCGGCCATCCTTCAGAGTCTGCAGAATGTGCAACGACGCCTGAACCCAGACCAGCCGGGTAATCAGGCGGCGGCCTCGGCACTGGGTCTGGACATGGCACGGGTACATGCCTACCTGGAAGCCCGCGATATCAATCGCTTTCTCGGTGGAATGGAAAGTGCGGGGCACCGTGCTGCCGAAATTGTGCGCCACATGCTGGAGTTCTCCCGCAGCTCCGGCCGGCAGCTGGAACCCACCAGCATCAATGCCGTTGCCCATGCCAGCGTCGAATTCATGCGCAACGCGATAGAGCTCTCCATGCCAGGCCTCGCAGCACGACTTGCCATCAGGGAAGACCTGGACAGCAATTTGCCGACCATTCCTGCTTCCGGTGCTGAATTGCAACAGGTGCTGGTCAATCTTCTGAAGAACGCTGCACAAGCAGTACAGGAAGCAAAACGAGAAGAGCCGCTGATCAGCATCAGCACACGACTTTCTTCTCCCTATGTGGAGGTTCGTGTTGAAGATAACGGCATCGGCATGAACCTCAATACCAGCCGACAGGTATTCGACCCCTTCTTCACCACGAAAACCGTGGGGCAAGGCACCGGTCTCGGGCTTTCCATTTCCCACTTCATCGTGAGCCAGCGCCATCACGGGCGCATCGAGGTTCGCAGTACACCTGACGTGGGCACAACCTTTACCCTGACTCTACCCTTGCATCAGCCGGGGCAGACTGAACGGGGAGAATGACGTCCGCAACACGTTGCGAGACATCAAGAAGTGCCTGACCGTCATAGCCCGTAATGCTGTCGGGCCAGATCATCCAGCTGCCGCTTGCGCAGTTCCCAGTCGGGAAGGAAACGGGACTGCAAAGCATAGAAGCTGGCGCTGTGATTGAACTCCACCAAATGACACAATTCATGCGTGATCACATAATCAATGCAGGCCAATGGCATGCGGATCAACTCCAGATTGAGTGTCACCACGGCACGACGGGAACAACTCCCCCAACGTGAACGCATCTTGCGGATTTTCAGCTCGGGAAAAGGCAGCCTCAACTCCCGCATTTCTTCGTGACAAAAAGCTAAGCGCAAGGGAAAAACACGGCGAGCCTCACGACGCTGCCATAGCTCCACGGTATCAGCCAATCCATCAGATGATTCCTTTCGCTCCGCCGTGAGCGTGACCAGCAACTCGCCATTCACAAGCCGGGCAGTGTTACGGCTTGCTTCCTGAACCCGCAAGAACATGTCCTGTCCCAGATGCAGGAATGATTCTCCGTCACGGTAAGCAAAAGGTGCCGGGGCAGGTTCCTCCAGAAAACGTGCACGCTGTATTTGCAGCCACTCCCAACGCTCCGTCATGAAAAAATGGATTTCTGCCAGAGGCACCCGCAAAGGTGCACGCACCAGCACGGACCCATCCCGGTTGACATACAGGGCAATGGTCTTGCGCGCGCTACGGATAAATCGGAAAGGCAGGGTTGAGCCTGAATCATGCCGGTACTCACGCCAGGCCGGTTGCGGGGCCGTACGCTCAGGCATATTCGTTCACCACCTTGAGAAAAGCCTCGCCATAACGTTCCAGCTTGGCCTCGCCAATGCCGGCGAGATGACGCATTTCCTGCAGGTTGCGGGGCCTGGCCTCCAGCAGAGCCATCAGTGTGCTGTCGTGAAAGATCACATACGGCGGTACACCCTGCTCCTGTGCAAGCTGCCGACGCCGTGCGCGCAGGGCCTCCCACAGCACACGGTCTTCACTCGCAATTTCCAGTGCCGGCTTGCCACCCGTCTTGCGTGGGGTAACGGTTTTCGGTTGTTCACGGCGCAGGAAAAGGGTTTGCTCACCCTTGAGCAAGGGCCGGCAACTGTCATCCAGGCGCAGGGCGCCAAAGCCTTCGCTGTCAGGCTGCAAGAAACCTCGCGCCAGCAACTGCCTGAAAACGGAACGCCACTCCTTGTCAGCGAGATCCGTTCCACGCCCAAACACAGTGAGAGCTTCATGCCCGTTATTGGTCACGCGCTCCGTGCGCTCGCCCCGCAGGACATCCACCAGATACTCCACGCCGTAACGGCTCCCGGTGCGATACACCGCCGACAAGGCAAGGCGTGCAGGCTCGGTCGCCTCCCAGGTCGGCGATGGCTCCACACAATTGTCGCAGTGACCGCAAGGCTCAGGCAGGGTTTCACCAAAATGGGCCAGCAAACGCTGCCGGCGGCAGTCTACGGTCTCACAGAAGGAAAGCATGGCGTCCACCTTGCGCTTTTCTTCACGGCGAAATTCCTCAGCCGCCTCTGACTGGTCCAGCATGGATTTCAGTTTCATCACATCGGCAATGCCGAACACCATCCACGCATTGGCAGGCAATCCATCACGACCGGCACGCCCTGTTTCCTGATAGTAGGACTCAAGGCTCTTGGGCAGATCAAGATGCGCCACAAAGCGGACATTGGGTTTGTCTATGCCCATGCCGAAGGCGATCGTAGCCACCATTACCAAGCTCTCTTCACGCAGGAAACGGGTCTGGTTCTCTTCTCGCACAGCAGCAGGCAGGCCGGCATGGTAGGGCAGTGCCTTGATGCCACGCTGGTTGAGGGATTCAGCCGTCTTTTCCACCTTGTTGCGGGAGAGGCAGTAAACAATGCCAGCATCGCCGGAGTGCTCACGACGGATGAAAGCCTCAAGCTGGTCCAATGATTTCTGCTTCTGTGCAATCCGGTAAAAAATATTGGGGCGGTCAAAGCTGCTGAGAAAAATTTCCGCATGCTCAAGGCTCAGGCGACGGGCAATGTCAGCCCGTGTCCTCGGGTCCGCTGTTGCAGTCAGCGCAATGCGGGGGACATGGGGGAACTGCTCGCGCAACACGGACAGGCCGAGATAATCCACACGGAAATCATGCCCCCAGTGTGAAACGCAATGCGCCTCGTCGATGGCAAAGAGGGAAATGTGCACCCGCGACAACTGATCCAGCATGCGGGGAGTCACCAGCCGCTCCGGTGCCACATACAGAATCTGCAAACGACCATCCAGCAACTGCGATTCGATGGCCTGTGCTTCCGGCCAGGTCAGGGTGGAGCTGAGATAGGCCGCCCGTACGCCCGACTGCAGCAGCGCTGCCACCTGGTCCTGCATGAGCGCAATGAGAGGAGAAATGACGACTGCCGTGCCTTCACGCACCAATGCTGGAATCTGGTAGCACAATGACTTGCCACCACCGGTGGGCATGAGCACCAGCGCATCATTGCCGGCAATCACCGTGTCGACAATCGCCTCTTGCGGGCCACGGAAGGACTCATAACCGAATACGTTTTGCAGGATGTCGCGCGCGCGAGAAGGAACTGGAGGAATGGAGGCCATGGGCCGGGATTATGAGGGAAGGCCCGTGGGCTGTCAGCGACAGATCAGCGCATATGGCATGCAGATATGGGCTTGCCACCGGCGCTGGCCTACAATCGCACCACCAAGGAGCCCGCCATGCACGAAATACATGCCCTGCCAGACGCTACCCGCCAGTTGCTGCAGGATTTTCTGGATATCGACGAGAACAGCCTGGATTTTGTTGCCACACACGGCTTCCTGACGGCCCTGACGGTTGGGCCGGATGCCCCGGCTCCGGATGTCTGGCTACCCGCCCTGTTTGACGGGCAGCCGGTTTCTGCCGACGCTGCAACGGCCAGTGAGATCTCCACCGCACTCATCGCCTGGCACAAGGAAATCCATGCCACGCTTTACCACGGCCAACCGCTTGAGCTACCTTGCGAGCTGACGCTGAAAGCCACCGAATCCACCGATCTCAACGACTGGTGCATGGGCTTCATGGAGGGCATGTTCCTAAAAGAGGCAAGCTGGTACGACAACGATGAGGATTACGTGGCCGACCTCACCCTGCCCATGGTCGTGCTTTCCGACCTGATCGACGACCCCGAACTTCAACATATCCGCCGTGACGTCAAGCTGACGCGTGAGCTGGCACAGCAGATTCCCGACGTCCTCACCGAGCTCTACCTGCATTTCCACGCGCCTGGCGTCAACTGATCAGAAACTCTCTCCACGCTGCTGCGCCAGCTCGATCTGGCGCATGCGCTCACGCAAGCGTGCGGCCTTGTCCTCGGTAAGGGCGGCGATGCAGTGCGGGCAGCTCACTCCATGCTCATAGCCCGGTTGTGCACGCTCCTCCGGCCGGACCGGATGACCGCAACCGAAACACATCTCCGCACTCCCCTCCCCCAGGCCATGCGTCACGCCCACGCGGTGGTCAAAGACAAAACACTCGCCCTGCCACAGGCTTTCTTCCGGTGAGACCTTCTCCAGGTATTTCAGGATGCCGCCCTTGAGATGGTAGACCTCGGGAAAGCCTTCGCTGCGCATGAAGCTGGAGGCCTTTTCGCACCGGATGCCACCTGTACAGAACATCGCGACTTTCTTGTGCTGTGCCGGGTTGAAATGACTGCGCACATAATCCGGAAATTCGCGGAAGCTGCGGGTTTCAGGGTCAATGGCATTCTGGAAAGTCCCGAGTGCCACCTCGTAGTCGTTGCGTGTATCGATCACCAGAACTTCCGGATCGCTGATGAGCGTGTTCCAGTCTTCCGGTTCGACATAGCTGCCAACGATCTTGTTGGGATCCACGCCGGGCACGCCCAGCGTAACGATCTCGTTTTTCAGCTTGACCTTGAGCCGGCGGAAAGGATGGCGCTCGCTGAAGGACTCCTTGTGCTCCAATGCCGCCAGACGCTCGTCAGCACGGATGAAAGCAAGAATGGCATCAATGGATTCGCGTGATCCGGAAATGGTGCCGTTGATGCCTTCTTCCGCCAGCAGCAAGGTTCCGCGTATGTCCAGCTCACGGCAACGGCTGCGCAAGGGCTCCTGCTTGTCGCGGAAATCCGGCAAGGCCGCAAAATGGTAAAGGGCAGCAACGACAACGGAGCCCGACATGATCTCAGCCATGCTTGCTGCCACCCCGGCAGGCCGGACTCTCAGGGGCCACTCCCGTGGCCGCCCATTCATCCGGCGTATAGAGATGCAGGGCAAGAGCATGAAGGCCTCGCGCCATTTCATCCTGCAGCAAGGCATATACCTTCTGGTGCCGTGCCACCGGGCGCAAGCCGGCAAAAGCGTCGCTCACCACCACGAGCTTGAAATGCGTGTCCTGCCCGGCACTGTGGTTATGGGACTCATTCAGCACGTCCAGGTACTGGAGGGGAAAGGCCTGTTGCAAGCGGCTTTCAATGAGTTGCTGACGGGACATGGCAGACTCTGAAGGAAAACGAGGCGCTGATTATACGCCAGTCGCACCCGCCAGGGCCGGCAAGAAGAAGCCGGCAATCGCCGGCTTCCTTGATGCAGGGCAAACAGGGCGCACTTTGACTCAGTGCACCTTCACCTCGATGGCACGTGGTTCCTGTTTGGGGGCCTTGGGAATGGTCAGGGTCAAAACGCCATTCCGGTAGGCTGCATCAATGCCTTTTTCATCGGCCTGCTCAGGCAAGGTGAAACTGCGGCTGAAGCTGCCATAGCTGCGCTCAATGCGGCGATGCCTGGTTTCACCGTCGGCAGGCTCCAGCTTGCGCTCGCCACTGATGGTCAGTACGCCATTGTTCAGACTGACCTTGACGTCTTCTTTCTCGACATCCGGCAACTCCACCTTGAGACGGAATGCAGCCGCGTTTTCAAAAATATCCACTGCCGGCAGCCAGTCCGGCCGTGCCAGCGCTTCACGATTGGCCCCGTCACCGGGAAGTTGTGCTGCGGTGGGTAAGGCAAAAACACGATTGTAGCGATCAAAAAGCTCGTCGATTTCACGGAACGGATTCCAGCGAACCTGGGACATGACACTCACCTCCAGAAAAATTTTCACGGTTTTCTCGGGCGGGGTCCGGCGCCTGACCTTGCCTGTGCAAGAGAGATAGGAACGGCATGAGAAATTTCAAGAGGCCACTCAGCAGGAGCGTTCAACAGAGGCCCTGAAAAACACAAAACCCCTGCCATGGTCCCATAGCAGGGGTTTGCACTCCGCCTGTGACCCGGCTCAGGTCCGGGGAACAACTCGTGCGGGTGTCTTGCTGCGGGAGGCCTTGGCCTGCTCGTACAGCGGCAGCACGCTAGGCAGCTTGGCCTGGATACCGCTGATACGTTGCGGGCCGGAGGGATGCGTACTCAGCAGCGGCACACCGCCACCGGCACCGGCCTTGCCCATTTTTTCCCAGAGCGAAATGGCTGCACGCGGGTCATAACCTGCACGTGCCATCAGCTCCAGTCCCACCACGTCAGCCTCGGACTCCTGACCACGCCCGTGCGGCAAAGTGATGGCAACCGCAGCCACCTGCTGGATGAGTTGCGCCTGGCTGTTGTCGATACCGAGCAGGCCTCCACCGATCTGCAGGCCAAGTTGCTGGGCATACGCCTGCGACATGCGTTCACGGCCATGCTCACGCAGGGCATGGGCAATTTCATGGCCCATGATGGCCGCGATCTCGTCATCCGTGAGCTTGAGCTGGTTGATGATGCCGGTGAAGAACATGATCTTGCCGCCGGGTGCGCAATAGGCGTTGAGCTCGTCCTTGCTCTCCAGATTCACTTCCCACTGCCACTTCAGGGCGTCGGCACGAAAGCCGGCCACCTGCGGAATCAGGCGATCGGCAATCACGCGTATGCGCTCCAGATTAGTCTTGTCCTTGTTGAGCGTCCCGGCCTTGCTGGCCTCACCCAGAGCGCCCTGGTAGGACTCCAGCGCCATGCTGTCAACTTCAGCGCTGGACAGCAGCATGAACTGCTTGCGCTTGAGGCCGATGGCCCCTTGATCCGTGGTACTGGCACAGGCCGCCAGCAGCAGGCATAGCGACAAGACCTTCCAGGAATGTTGCTTCATGCACATCGGTTCATCCTCGAAAAACGGCCCGGAAATCATACCTGCAAGCCAGCCGGCCTGGCAGATGGCCAGACCCTGGAAGCCATCTCAAAATCCGACTGGCGAGACTCAGGCAAGGCGAAAAGGCGGCGAGGAGCAGAGTTTACAAGACGTAAATGAGCACCGGAGCCGCCTTTTCAACGCGGCATCAGGCCGTCAGGCGGTTTTTGAGATGGCTTCTAGCGAGGATAGCCGGTGATGCTGCGTATCTCTTTGTAGAGCGGTTGCAATTGTGTGTAGAGGGGGCGGTAAACACGGGTGAAAAGACGGTCATGGAGCGCCTGACGCTCCGGGTCCGGCATCACCGTCTCACCTACCCGGGTCATGCGGGCAACCGCTGTCCGGAAGTCCCGGTGCAGGCCAAGGCCAACTGCTGCACAAATGGCAGCCCCCAGACCAGAAGTCTCCGTGGTATGGGGCCGCTCAACAGGCAGGCCGAAGACATCCGCCGCAATCTGCACCACACCGTCAGACTGGGCTCCCCCACCAGAAACACGCAGGCTTTTGAGCTTCACCTTTGCTCGCTTCTCGATACGCTCACCGCTGTCGCGCAAGGCATACATGAGCCCCTCGACAATGGCGCGGTAGACATTCTCGCGACCATGGACATCACCAAAGCCGATGAGTGCTCCCTTGGCTTCGCGACCGGGCTCCCGGACACCGGGTGACCAGTAAGGTTGCAACAGCAACCCCATATTGCCGGCTGGTGTGGCCTCAAGGTGCCGCTCGAAAATCGCCTCTACCGGCACACCCTCTTTGTCGGCTTGGGCAACATCCGCAGCGCCATACTGTTCACGGAACCAGTTCACCATCCAGAAACCGCGCAAGGTCTGCACTTCCGTGCAGTAATGACCGGGAACCGGTGCAGGATACGGTGGCAAAAGCGGTGTTACTTCCACATAGCGGCGACGTATGGTGTTGATCGTGGCCGTAGTGCCAAAACTGAGTGCGCCCAAGCGCGGATCCAGGCAGCCCGAACCCAGAACCTCACAGGCCTTGTCAGCACCTGAGGCAAAGAGAGGCAAGCCCTCAGGAATGCCCGTGGCCGCTGCCGCCGTGGCCGTTATACGGCCCAGCACATGGCCGGCAGGCACCAGTTCGGGGAGATGCTCAGGCTTGAGGCGTATGGCCTTCCACTTCCAGTCTCCGGCACGCGCCCATTGCTGGCGCTTGAAATCAAAAGGCACATAGCCCACCTGCGAGGCCACGCCATCACGGAACTGCCCCGTAAGCCGGTGCGTGAGATAGCCGGAAAGCAGCAGGAACTTGTGCATGGCACGCAGGGTTTCAGGCTCGTGCTGAGCCAGCCAGTTCGCTTCTGCCTGACGGCAAAGATGCTCCAGTGTTTCCGTGGCACCAATGGCACGAAAAACCGCCTGCCAGTGCAGGGGAAGCCTAGGAAGACGCGTTGCCTCACGCTGGTCCAGCCAGGTGATGGCAGGACGCAAGGCCTGCCCGTCACGATCCACCGGTACCACGGTGCCGCGCTGCGTGGTCAGCGAAACGCCGACCACATCGGCTGCTTTCATGCCCTGCGCCCAGAGCCCCTGCACCGCCTGCGCAAGACAGTCCCAGTAATAATCCGCCGACTGCTCTGCCTGACCCGGCTCGGCGGCATGGTAGACAGGATCAAACTTGACCTGCGACCGCGCCAGCAACTGCCCGTCACGATCAAACAGCAGGGCACGCACGCTTTGCGTACCGTTATCCAGCGCCAGCAGGGTTTCCATGGGATCACCCGATTCTTGTTTTGGGTTTGTGCAGTCTCATTCGTTTGCGGGAGTGGCTTCAGGTATACGCTTCACCAGCAACAAACCGCTCCCACAGCTATCTACATGGGCAAGCTGTAATAACGCTGCCAGATATCCCCATACCGCTCGCACTCCGCCTGCCAGCGTGCGTCATCCCATGCCAGTTCGTCCTGACAGAGCTTTTTCAAACTCGGCAGCAACTCCTGCCCACCCTGCGGCAACAGGAGACCCAAGCGTGTGCGCCGCAACAAGAGATCATCAAGATGCTCGACCTGCTCATGGCGAACTGACCAGCGCAATTCTGCCTGCAAGGTAGTCACCTGCGGCAAGGCAAGCAGCTCTGCCGCTTCAGCTTCGGCAAGAAATTGCCCGACAAGAAAGCCCAGGCGGCCCTTCAGACGCTGCAGGTCCTGCGCCGGGTGTTTCGTTTCAACAACACCGACAGGACGAAAAACCCGCGCCTTGGTGTCAGCCACATCAATACCGGGGAAGTAGGTTGCCGCCAGCTTCAGCACATCCAGCGCAATCAGGCGGAACGTCGTGAGCTTGCCCCCTGTCACGGTAATCAGTCCCTTGTCATCCCATACACTGTGATCACGCCGTTCCGCTGAAGGATTGACACCGCCACCGGAAGCCACAATGGGCCTCACGCCACTGAACGTCGTGATGATGTCGGCCTGCGTGATGTTTTCAGCCGGGAACTGGGAATTGACGCCGCGCAGGATGTAATCCAGTTCCTGCCGCGTAATGCGGGCTTCTTCATCCAGATCGTCGCGATGATCGATATCCGTGGTGCCGATCACGGTACGGCCTTCCCAAGGATAGATGAACAGCGGGCGGCCATCATCGGCATGCATGAAGATCACGGCCTCGTTCATGGGCAGACGCCCCGGTGCCAGCACCACATGGCTGCCACGCTGGGGACGCACTTTTTTCTCGCCGGCCAATGCTTCGCGCAACCTGTCAGCCCAGGCTCCTGTGGCATTCACCACCACCAGTGCCCGCACGGTTGCCGAGCAGCCTGTCACTTCATCCTTCAACTCGACACCGGCTACCCGGCCATCCTGCATGACGAGTGAAGTGACCTTGGCGTAATTGAGTGCCAGCGCGCCATCGGCAATCGCCTCGTCCAGCACGCGCAGGACCAAGCGGGAGTCATCCACCAACGCATCGGTATAACGTGAGGCTCCCTTCAAGCGGTCATCCCGGTAGCCCGGCATGCGCTCAAGAAATTCACGGCGCGGCGCGTAACGGTGGTCCCTCACCCCTGCAAGAATGTCGTAAAGCATGAGCAGGATGCCGAACAGAAAACGGCCGGGAAACTTGTGGCGGTAATGCGCAAACCAGTAGCCCATACGCGTCACCAGTCCCGGAGCCTCCGTGAGCAGACGCTCGCGTTCGGTGAGGGAGTGCCAGGTCAGCTTGATGTCGCCTTGGGCGATGTAGCGCAGGCCGCCATGCACCATTTTCGAGGAACGGCTGGAGGTTCCCCAAGCATAGTCACGCTGCTCGACCAGCAGGGTCTTGATGCCAAGCCGAGCCGCCTCGCGCGCTACCCCGGCACCGGTAATGCCGCCACCAATCACGATGAGTTGCCATTCTTCCTGCGTGATACACTGCCATGCCGATTCGCGATCCAGTCGCTCGCGCTTCATGCCTTTGCTTCCTTCTGTGTCATTTCGTCATCCAGCAAGAGCTTGCCGGGATTGAGCCTGCCGTCGGGATCAAAATGGCGGCAAAGAACGGCAAGCGTATTCATGCCCAGCTCACCTTTTTCAGCCGGCAGATAGGGCGCGTGATCACGGCCCACACCATGCTGGTGGCTGATCGTGCCGCCCATGCGCACAATCGCGTCACAGGCCGCTGTCTTGAGTTTTTTCCAGCGCGCAAGCGTGGTGGCGTAATCCGGGCCGGCACGATAGGCATAGGTCGTGTAGATGCTGGAGCCTTGCGAATACACATGGGACAAATGCGTGAAGGCAATAACTTTTTCTCCCTCCTCCTGCAGGCCTGTGCGCAAGGCTGACTCAATAGCCTCTATCGTGGGCGTGACACGTGGCCAGTCAACGGCAGTCTCCAGAGTATCGATGGCATAACCCAGCTGCCACAGTGACTCACGCAGATAGGGCGAACGAAAACGGTTGGCCGCCCACTTCCTGCCAAGTATCTGACCAGTGCCAACAGCACCATAGGGTTTGAGAAACCGCTTCAGTTCACGCAAGGCAAACCGCACCATGGCATGACTGCCGCTGGCACCCACCGTCATCATGCATCGACCATCACCCGCGCCACGCAGGCGCAGGAAACGGTCCAGCAGGCCCACTGCCTTGGCATGGCCTGCCAGTATGAGTTGCGTACGGGTTTCCTCGGCATTGCTGAGACGGAGCATGGACAGCGGCAAACGCTGCTGTGCCAGTTCGCGCATCGCCATGCTGGCACGCTCCCAGTCCGGCAGGAAAAACACATGGAATTCTTCGCACTCGGGAAGACGGGTGACACGCACCTTGACCTCAGTCAGCACGCCCAGGCGTCCTTCGGAACCCAGCACGATTTCACGCAGGTCAGGGCCGGCACTGGAGGCAGGGAAGGTCGGGATATCCAGCCGTCCCTGCAAAGTTTCCAGACGCCCGCCGGCAAACATCTGCTCGATACGGCCATAACGTAGTGACTGCTGCCCGCTGGAGCGGGTCACGACCCAGCCGCCGACGGTGGAAAGCTCGAACGACTGCGGGAAGTGGCCCAGCGTATACCCTTGGGCATTCAGCAATGCCTCGACACGCGGACCATTGGCTCCAGCACCCAAGGTAGCGATCTGCGACTTGCGATCCAGTGCAATCAGGCCGTCCAGCTTTGCCAGGGAAAGCGTCAGCACAGGGCGGCGGTCTGGCAGTGGCGTAATGTGTCCTGCGACAGACGTACCACCGCCATAGGGAATGACAGTCACGTCGTGGGCCACCGCATAATCCAGCAGTGTGCGGACTTCATCAGAGGATGCCGGCGTCGCCACGCCATCGGGAAAAAGACCGATATCCCCTGAACGCAAAGCCAGCCAGTCCGGAAGGCTTTGGCCACGTGCATGCATCAGGCGTGCAAGCGGATCGGTTGTGACAAGCGGATGAGGCGGCAAACGCGAAGGAGGGATAGTGGCCAGCACGGCAGACTGTTCGGCATCGGGGAGAGGCTTGGCTACACCCACTTCCCTGCCCAGAAAGCCCTGCACATCGGGGCTTGCCGGAAACTCCGTCGACTCATCTCCCCAGCCATTCCATTTGCGCATCATCACACCTCTTCCACCACGATTTCGCCAAGCAGCCAGTGACCTCCGCAGCACATACGGGGCCGGCGCATAGGCTAGCAGGGAAAACAAATGGCGCTTTGACAAAGCACGACAGCTTCATCACAAAAAGGGACAAGACAGGAAAGACCGGGCAAACATGCCCGGCGTGACATCAGGCAGGGCGAGCAGTGGTGGTACGGCGAACAGTCATCAACACATTCATCTGTTGCTCACCTGTTGCCGTCAATTGCCACCAAGTGCGGCTGTCTTCGCGCGGCACACGGCGAATCAGACCCAGTGTGCGCAACTGTATCTTGATGGTGTTAAAACAGAGCGGCGCCAGATTGATGTCAGTGACGGCATGCGTCTTGGGGCGTATTGCCTGCACATCCTTGAGTGCACCTTCCTGCACACGCTCAGCAATACGGGCGGCAATGAAGTCCTCATGCTGCGGCTGGCTGAGATGCGGCGCCACACTCAGGAACAGGGCATTCCAGGGCAGTTGCGTGCGGGCAGGCACATCTTCGCAATTGCCGGCTGCATACGCCTTGCAACGATAGGTGACCTCGAACAGGTCCTGGCCTTGCGCCAACGGCCCCAGACTACCGGACTGCTGGACCAGCCACTGCTCGCGCTCCTGCTCAAGCTCTGTCACGCGCTGCTTGAGACGCTCGATTTCCCGGTCCTGTTCCGGGCTACTCAGTGCTGTCGCCCTCACCCAACCGGCAGCAGGGCGCGACTTGATAAGTTGCGACAGGTACTGGCGCACTGCTGTGTCCAGATTGCGCTCGTCACTCCAGCGCGCGACAAAACCTTTTTGCAGGAGATTACGGAAGTCGTTTAGCTGACGACGGCCTTCAGGCGTCTTTTCCTGGAACTCGGCAGGACGGCTATCCGGTGCCTCATGCATCAGGACAAGAATGGGCTTTTGTTTTGTGGCAGCGTACACATACTCCATGTGCGTGTAGCTGACACCCGACGGCGAAAGCGAGCCGTAACGGCTGCCAGTCAGCAGGACGTAGTAGTCGGACTCGTCTATCAGTTTCTTGATGGCTGTCCAGGCACTGGCACCTACAGGATTCACTTCCAGCCCGCACGGCAGGCAGCCCAATGCAGGCAGCGCCTGTGTCAGTACCGCACGCTCAGCCTGGAGATCGGTATAGGTGGAACTGATGAAAACCTGATAACGCTTTTCGCTCACTGGGACCCGCCCTGAAACAGCACAGCATCACACGGCAGAAGTTGCCGCAATACCTGAAATGACGACAAAAGGCCCTTGGGGCCGCATGGATTTTTCTTCAGGCGACAATAACCGAGCAAGCCCGTATCGCCAAGTCTTGCAACTCACGGCAGAAGTGCCTCCCGAAGCTCCGGCAGGCAACCTGAAACAGGGCTGCAAAAGCCGATACCTTCCGCCTCGCCTACCAGTGCACCTGCTCAAGCTGCGTCAGCTCACGCCCCAGGAAGCGCCCTCCCACCGTCTGGAAACGCAGGGGGATATCCGTGACAAAGTACCGGTAATCCGGAGCCACGCGCTGAGGATTGTGCAACCCCAGACGGTCCAGCTCGGCCACGGTCTGCTCGGCCACGGTGATGGCCGAGTCCACAAGCCGTATCGTCGGGCCAGCCACTTCCTGCAGCAGCGGCTTGAGCAGCGGATAGTGGGTGCATCCCAGCACCAACGTATCGATCTGCTCCACAAAAACCGGTTTCAGGTATTCACGTGCCGTCAGGCGGGCAACATCGTTGTCCAGCCACCCCTCCTCCACCAGAGGAACGAACAAAGGGCAGGCTTGCGAATACACATGCACATCAGGATTCAGGGCATGGATGCTGCGCGCATAGGCATTGGAATTGACAGTCGTAGGTGTCCCGATCACGCCAACGCCTTTGCGTGTGATGTCGACCGCCGCACGGGCACCGGCATCGATCACGTCCAGCACGGGTACGGTTGAGAGGCCACGCACGTCATCAATCGCCACTGCCGCCATGGTGTTGCAGGCCACGATCAACAGCTTCACATCATGCGCCAGCAGGAATTCGGTGATCTGGCGGGTAAAGGATCGGATGGTGTCTCGCGATTTCACGCCATATGGCACACGTGCCGTATCGCCAAAATAGATGATGTCTTCAAAAGGCAGGCGCTCCATCAGTGCGCGCACGACGGTCAACCCGCCGATGCCGGAGTCAAAAACACCAATGGGGCTTCTGGCTTGAGACATGTCCTGTCCACATGGCACACAAGAGGCAGGAAAGCTGCCCGGTGCCGGCAGTGTAGCGAAGCTGGCTGCCAGCGTCGCGACCAAAGAAAAAGGCCGGTAAAAACCGGCCTTTTTCTGATCTGGAGCGGGAAACGAGACTCGAACTCGCGACCCCGACCTTGGCAAGGTCGTGCTCTACCAACTGAGCTATTCCCGCAAAAGTGCGCGCATTCTAGGGAGCACACCCCGATGTGTCAACGGCGACAACCATGTCGCTGGCAAAGATTTCAAAGGGCCTTGCCCTCGCATGCCGATGGTGCGCGAGAATAAAAAAGCCGGCTTGGGGCCGGCTTTTTTATCTGAAGTGCTGTCTCTCAGGCAGCCAACTGTACCTTGGCGGGATCAACGCCATGCGTCCCTGCCAGCAGGCTGGTAATGATGCGCAGAGGCTCACCAGAACTGTCATGGGTGGCCGAGAGCATGTCCACATAGCGCGGGCGCGCCACCGGCTGCTTGTCAGCATCCAGCAAAACCAAGAGCTTGGGCCGCAGGCGACGCTCCGGATTCTGGGCGATGACCACGCCTATCTCGTGATTGCTGAGATGCACCAAGGTTCCCGTGGGATAGACGCCGATGGCCTGGATGAACTCTTCCACCAACTGGGCCTGGAACTCGGTATTGCGCAAGTCATAAAGCTTGGAGACCGCCTCGACTGAAGTCAGCGCCCGGGCATAAGGACGCTCGGAAGTCATGGCATCGTAGGTATCCACCAAGCCTGCCATCTTGCCCAGCGGCGAGATGGCCTTGCCGGCAAGGCGGTTGGGATAACCTGAGCCGTCATAGCGCTCGTGATGCTCTGCCACCATCTGCATTACCTGGGACGGGATGCCGGGAATGCCGGCAAGTATTTCCAGGCTGTATTCCACATGACGGCGTAACTCCACACGCTCCGAGGATGTCAGCAAGCCGCGCTTGTCCAGCAAGCCGTCCGGCATGCGGGCCTTGCCCACATCCATGAGGGTCATGCCAAAGGCCAGATTTTCCAAGGCCTGGCGCGAAATGCCGAGATGACGGCCCAAGACCGTTCCCCAGATCGCGCAGCGGAAAGCATGGTGATAGCTGTAGGAGTCCTTGTCCTTGACACGCGACAGCCAGACCATGGCATCGGGGTTGCGGATCACGCTCTCGACCACCTGAGAGGTCACTTCGCGTGTGGTCTTGGCATCAAAGTCGCGACCGGAGGCCAGCTTGCGGTAAACGTCTGTCACCGCCCCGGCGAACTGGCCATGCAGTTCGCGGGAGGCCATGACTTCCTGCGGCATGGAAACCGTGGTCTGGTAAGTCGGGCGTCTTGATGGTTTGGCAGTAGCAGGGATTGGCTTGGGCAGAACGGCACTCTGGCGAACCTGTCCACTCCCATCACCAACCACATGGCTGACAGGATCAACCTCTACCCGGCTGCGGGCAAGATCGATGGTGACTTCCCGGCAATAACGGCGAAGCTGATCTATGTCACTGAGTTCCTTGACATAAAACCCCTGCAGAGGAAAAGGAGTCTCGATCCAGGGGCGATCCAGCTTGGAGATGTACATCCCCACCTGCAGCTGGTCTACCAGTATGTTTTTTTGTTCTACGGGCATGATGTTCTTGCTCCGATGGCTGTCTGCCACATGGCGCCAAGCTGACAATCTTTGTCACTTGATGGCGTTTTACACCAGTTTTCGCAATAGAGAAGCCTGCAAGCCCACTTACTTCAGGGATTTACGACGAGATTCACAATTTGGCAGAGGACTGGCGACGAACGGCTTACTTCCTATCGTTACGCAGTTGCTGGCTCAGGTCCTGTAGGACCTCGGTCAGCAGGTCCAAACGCTGGTTGATCTGGTCCATGTCACGCTGAGAGGGAATGCCCAGGCGGGTCAATGCCTGGGTAATACGGTCATCAAAGGCCTTTTCCACTTTTTCCTTGGTATCCGTGGCCTTCTCAAGGACACGGCCACGTACTTCGCCCACCGTCGTGTCAGCAATCTCGCGGGTCTTGCTCTCGAGATCCTCGCCAATCCTGACCAGATTGTCGAAAAGCTTGCCGCCCTCCTCCTCGGCGCGCGAGAACGCTCCCAGCCCGGCCAGCCATATCTGCTGGGTGTATTTGCGCAAATCCTTGGCAGGCGCCAGCTTGGGCTTCTTGTCGCTCGTTTTCTTGACGCCTGTCATCTCGTTTCCACCTCGGATTTTGCCATTGCCGCAAAAACGGCGATTCTAGCGACCGTACCGGTACAGGGCCAGCACCCCCGGACCTCCCCCATTTAATGGAGGACGAGCCACAGCCACTGCAGAAGGCCGACTGCTACCCCCGCCCCCATCACCACCATGTATTGAACCCATTCACTCTCGGCCAAGAGAGGGTGCAGCAGGTCATGCAGTTCGGCCGGGCCCATCTCGTGCAAATGGTCATCGCAAGCCACCTCGATGAGACTGGTACGCTCATGGCTGAAGTCGGCATCGGACAAGGACCCCATCGTGGCCAGGACAGCCCGGTCCACCACCAGTTGCTTGATGTGTGCATAGCCTTCGACGCCCAAAAGCAACTGGATGGTGGTACGCACCATCCCCGCATCCAGCAACGGCCGCATGTGCCTTTTGGTCATGGCCCGTGTACGCCGGGCCGCCGGGCCAGACAACAGCACCTGCATCAGGCTGCGGAGGCTGAACACCTGCTCGACAAGCCGCTGCGACAGTAAAGTGGCAAAGCCCGGGCGATACCGGTACACGCGCCCCTGCCAGGTCATCCCGGCAATGCGGGCAGGCAGGACTGGAAGAAACAGCAGGCGACGGGAAACCCAGAAAGACAGCACTGCCACCGTCAACCCCATGCAAGGCAAGGACCAGCCCGGCAGGCTCAACGAGTAATAAAAGGCCAGGCCAAGCAGGCCCGTAAGAAAACCCACCACCATGCCGGCTTTCAGCAGGAAACGCTTTTCCTGCTGCAGAGTGTTTTCCAGCAAGGCCGTAAAGCGGGCAGGCTCACGCCCCAACTGTTCGCGCAGCAGCGTGGGCAAATCGACAATGGCATCGATATTCTCGGCCATGTCGTCCACCAGATTATCCAGCATGGCCGGCAACTGGCGGTGAACGCGGGAATACATGCGCTGCCGCAGCACTGCCGGCAGGTTGTCCCAGAGCACGGCATATTTCTCCGCCATGATGTCGTCGACATAGTCATTCAGACGCGGCATGACAGAATCACTGACATGCTCGGCAATACGCTCAGGCTCCATCAGACGGAAAAGCTCGGAGAGACTGATGTGCGAAGCCAGCGCCTCACCCATTTTCTGCGTCAGGGGCTCTGCCCGGGCACCCAGCAGCCCAAAACGCCAGACACTCTGCAAGCCCGGCAAGGGGCCAAACAGCACGCGCCACCCCAGCCAGTTGCCAAACCCTCCCAGCAAGCCTGCCAGCAACGGCATCGCCAGCAGGAAGCAAACATCCTGACGCGAAAGGAAGGCAGCAAGAAAATCCGACATGAAAACACTGAGAAAGATTTGACGAAGGGCGAGTATAACCAGATATTCCTGCGGTGGGCTTTGCAGCCGTGACGGCTTACCCCCTGCAGAACGACAATTGGCCCCCGGGACAGCGCCGGCTTGCCTGATGGCATATGGCAACAGCGTACCGGGCCGCTAGAATCCAGTCCTCGCACCACGCCGGTGCGGCCTCGGGCAAGCTTGTGCACATGATGGCCGGTTACGATAACCATAACGACAAATACGACGGCGACCGCCACCTTGCCCAGCACCTGTGGCTGGGCGGCATCGAAACCCTCATCAATGGCTTCATTGATCTGGACCCGGCAACACAAGAACGTGTAGCGGCACTGCACGGTCTTGTCGTGCGCGTGAAAGTGCTGGATCCCTACCTGCCCTTTTATCTCTATTTCACCCGCGAAGGCATTGAGGTTTGCGATGTCGCACCCGTGCCAGCGCGAGTACGCGTGAATGCCCGCCTTTTTGACCTCATGCGCACATTGCTGGGCGCATCACCCGTCACGGCATCAGGCAGACCACGCGTACGGGTATGGGGCGAGGCCGACAGCGTGGCCGTGCTGGAGGAATTGCTCAATGATTTCAACTTGCGCACTCGAGCCCAGCAGTGGCTGCGTGAAAACCTGAATTTCGATTCACTGTGGCAAAAGATACGCAACCATGACCCCAGCTGGTTGCAGGATTTTCTTCCTCTGCCTGGGCTAATGCGTGAAACCCTGAAAGAACTGCGCCAGCTCAACCAGAACATGCAGTTGCAGCAGGAGGAATTCGAACGCTACCGCCAGGACAATCAGCGGCAACGCAGCAAGGATTTCTTCTTCATGATGCTGGCCTTCCTGGCCATCACGGGAGGGCTCACCGGCAGCTTCTCTGCAGAATCTCTCTCCGGATTGACCGGTGAGCGCATTCTGCTGCTGATTATTGGCGTGGTGCTGGTCTGGTCGCGTCTGCGCCGCTGAGCTGACTGTCGTCACCCACTTCCTTGTCTGTACGACGACGGCGACTGAAAATCGCTGTCAGTCCCTCACTCAGCATGTCTGAACCCGAGCGTGCCGCTTTCCAGGTGGCATCCCGGAGTACGTCACCGGCATTGATATCTCCCAATGCCTCAGCCACGGCTCGCCGCGTCCGGACCTCCACGGTACGGCCAATATCATCGTGCAGTTCACGCAAACGCTTTTCCATTTCTCGACGCCACGAGCGTTGCAGCCACACCCAGGCTACCAGCAAGGTAATGGCACTGGACAGTACAGCGGTCGCCAGGATGACGACTATAGGTTCAAGCATGGAGACTTCCTTTTTGGAGATGGAGTCCTGTCACGGGGATGAAACCCGGCAACATCAGGATATCCTGCAATATCGGCAGCAAATGCCGGCCATGAAACAAGTGCTTGCTATGCGCTTGCCGGCACCGGCCGTTATGATGCCCGCTCTTCCCTGGGAAAGTCACCGTCATGATCACCATTGAAATTACCAATCTGGACGAGTTGGTGAAGGAGCATCGCGGACCGCTGTCGGCACTTTTCGGCAAACTGGTGACGGATGTCGAGGGCGAAGTCGAGCGCATCGTCATGACCGAGTTGCGCAACGAATTCGAGAAGCGCGGCATCAAGGCCAACATGAGCAGCATTGCCGGTATCAGCATGCGTCGGCACATGAGTGTCTGAACTGACCACTGGATGCACAGGCCATCAGGCAGCATCCGGCGCAAACCGGGCACAGGACACTGCGCTGCCGGGGCCGATGACATCCATATCCATGATGCGCGCTTCCGCCAGCATGAAACCCTGGCGCGAAGAGAGCACTCCCTCCTCAAGCCATGCCGCCAGCGCGGCCACCAAAGGCATGTGCGTGACCACAACAACGCACTCCGCCGTGGCTGCCGCCTCAAGTGCTTTCAGTGCCAGCCGGGGATCGTCCTCCGGCGTGACATGGCCGATGACAACAGGCTGACAGCGCAGCACATCACCAATCTCCCTTGCTGTTTGCTGCGCCCTCAGGTACGGGCTGCAAAACAGTTGGACATCCGGCTGCAATCTCTCTGCAAGCCACCGCCCTGTCTGTCGTGCCTGCTCTCTTCCAGTATCAGTCAGGGTACGTTCGGCATCATTGCCACGCGGGCCTTCTGCCTCACCGTGGCGCACCAGCACCAGTCTCATGCCGGCATTCTCGGCAGCACGAACTCCACGTCACTGGTCTGTCCGGCATGCATGAGGGAAGCCATGACCTCAGGAAGCGGGCGGTGCCTGAAAATGATTTCATAAAGGCCGGCAACGATAGGCATGTGCACACCGAACTCTTCCGCCTTGTGCTTGACGATATCAATCGTGTTGATCCCTTCGGCCGTCTGCTCAAGGTCTTCGATGATGTCTGTCAGGCTCTTGCCCGAGCCCAGCGCAAAACCGACCTGATAGTTACGACTCAGTGGCGACGAACACGTGGCAATCAGGTCTCCCACGCCAGCTAGGCCAATGAAGGTGAGTGGATTCGCGCCCAACTGCACCGCAAAGCGGCTCATTTCCGCAAGGGCACGGGTCAGCAGCATACTGCGGGAGTTTTCACCCAGCTTGAGTGCTGCTGCCATGCCGGCAGCAACGGCATATATGTTCTTGAGTGCGCCACCCAGCTCGACGCCATACACATCGCTGTTGGCAAAAACACGGAAGTAACGTGAAGACAGTGCCTGATGCACTTTCTCGCGGACCTCCGGACTGGTACTGGCAATCACGGTTCCCGACGGCATGCGTGCCGCAATCTCCTTGGCCAGATTGGGGCCGCTCAGCACACCAATACGCTTGGAGCCCGATTCTTCGCGCAGTATCTCGCTCATCAGGGTGAAGCTGTCTTTTTCTATGCCCTTTGTGGTGCTGACCAGTATCTGCTCCGGTCGCAGAAAGGGGCGGGCGGCTTGCAACACGGCACGGAAGGCCTTGCTGGGAATGGAAACGAAAACCAGATCGGCAGCAGCAAGAGTCGCCCCCAGATCGGAACTGAAAGACAGGCTCTCGGCCAGCTTGATACCGGGCAGGTAGCGCGCGTTCTCCCGTGTCGCCGCAAGGTCGGCAAGCTGGGCTTCGTCACGCAGCCACAGGGTCGTCGCATGGCCGTTTTCAGCAGCCAGGCTGGCCAGCACGGTGCCAAAGCTGCCACCGCCCAGCACGGCAACCCGCAGGGAATCAGGACTTGTCATCATTGTTCTCGTCTTGGGCCTGATCCAGCAGGCCCGGTTGGCAGATGGGCGGATTATAACGATGCAGGACCTACCGACCGCCAGACTGGACAGCGGCAGGCGTATGCTCTAACAAGCGGGGCATATACCCGTATCCAGCATATTGAAGGGGGTCTGTAGCAATGACTACCACTACCATGCACCGTCTGGCTTTCCTTGCACTCTGCCTGCCCGGCGGACTGCAGGCTGCCGAAACACTGGGGCCCGCTGGCCTGGAGAGCACTTACATTCCCGTGCCGGCAGAGAGCATCCCCTGCCCTGCGGGCAAAGCAGACGACATCAAGCAACCCAAATGCAGCAAAACAACCCCGCCAACCAAGTCCCTGACCGACAAGGCCCTGCGCGATGCCGAACACCAGTTCAGCGATCAGGTCATCACCAACCCGCAACTGAGCAATCCGGACCTCTCGCCTCCGCCACTGAACCTGCCACCTGTGCAACTGCCCACACCGCAGCAACTTCTGGATCAGTGGAACAACCGTCCCCTGCCCTGACATAAGCCAGGACTACGAGGACGGTCTCAGCACTCAGCGCCCCAGCAACTCCAGCAACAAGGTATTTACCCGACGCACATAAGCCGCCGGGTCAGCCAGTGCCGCCCCCTCAGCCAGAGTCGCCTGGTCCAGCACCAGTGCCGCCAGTGCCGAGAAACGATCCGCGTCTGTCTCGGCCTCCAGCCGTTGCACCAGCGCATGCTGGGGATTGATCTCCAGCACCGGCTTGGACTCGGGCAGCGCCTGACCGGCAGCGGCCAGCATTTCACGCAGGCCGTGACCAAGATCGTGTTCGTCGCGCACCAGACAGGCCGGTGAATCGGTCAGGCGATGGGTGACCTTCACATCCTGAACCTGCTCCCCCAGAGCCCCCTTGAGACGCTCCAGCAATGGCTTTGCCGCCGTTTCCTGCGCCTGCTGCTCCGCTTTTTCTTCTGCGGTATCCAGTTCGCCCAGATCAAGCTCGCCTTTGGCAACATGCTGCAATGATTTGCCATCGAATTCGGTGAGATAACCCATCAGCCACTCGTCCAGACGATCCGACAGTAGCAGTACCTCGACACCTTTCTTGCGGAAGATTTCCAGTTGCGGGCTCTGGCTGGCCGCTGCATGGCCTTCTGCCGTGACGTAGTAAATCCTCTTTTGCTCAGGCTTCATGCGCGCCACGTAATCTGCCAGCGCCACATCCTGTGTGCTGCTGCCGGTATGGGTAGAAGCAAAGCGCAGCAGTTTGGCAATGCGGTCACGGTTGGCCGTATCTTCGGCCATGCCCTCTTTCAATACCTGCCCGAAGACATTCCAGACAGTCTGGTAATCCTCTTTCTGGCTCTCGGCCAGCTTGCCCAGCATCTCCAGGGCACGACGTGTCAGCGCCGTACGCATGCTTTCGGTGGCTTCACTCTTCTGCAGGATTTCACGCGAGACATTCAGCGGCAGGTCGGCCGAGTCCACCACTCCCTTGATGAAACGGAGGTAAAGAGGCAGGAACTGCTCGGCATTGTCCATGATGAAAACACGCTGCACATAGAGCTTAAGGCCACGCGCAGCATCACGCTGGTAGAGATCGAAGGGTGCGCGCTTGGGCACATAGAGGAGAGAGGTATATTCCAGCTTGCCTTCTACCTTGTTATGGCTCCAGGCCAGCGGGTCCTCGAAATCATGGGCCACATGCTTGTAGAACGCCTTGTAGTCATCGTCACTGACTTCGGTGCGCGGACGGGTCCAGAGTGCCGTGGCCTTGTTGACGACCTCGAACTCAGGCGATGCCGCTTCCTCGCCATCGGCCGACTTGCGCATGTGCACAGGCAGCGAGATATGCTCGGCATACTTGTGCACGATGCTGCGCAGGCGCCAGTCACTGGCAAACTCCTGCGCGCTCTCGCGCAGGTGCAGCACGATCTCTGTCCCCCGTGCCGCACGCTCGACAGTGTCGACACTGAACTCACCCTCACCCTGTGACTCCCAATGCACGCCCTGGCTCACGGGCTGGCCAGCCCGGCGGGTAAACACTTCGACCCGGTCAGCAACCACGAAAGAGGAATAAAAGCCCACACCAAACTGGCCAATGAGCTGGCTGTCCTTTTTCTGGTCACCGCTCAGGTTCTTGAGGAAATCTGCCGTACCGGAACGGGCAATGGTGCCCAGGTTGGCAATCACCTCGTCACGGCTCATGCCGATGCCGTTGTCACGCACGGTGATGGTCCGGGCCTTCTCGTCCACCTCCAGCCAGATGCCGGGCTCGGGATCACTTTCCAGCAGAGCCGGATTGGCCAGGGCCTCGAAGCGCAGCTTGTCTGCGGCATCCGATGCATTGGCCACCAACTCACGCAGGAAGATTTCCGGGTTGCTGTAAAGGGAGTGGATCATGAGTTGCAGCAGACGGGAGACCTCCGTCTCGAAGCCGCGGGTTTCTTTCTGGGAGGAAGCCGACTGGTCTGGCGTGGAGGATGTGGTCATTTTTTGCTCGTTTCCCTGGCTGTTGGAACTGCCCCAGATATTGGGCCTGTGACACAGGCTTCAAGTGTGTACAACCACCCTGACGGGTGGCTGTACACGGCAGGCAGACCGGCTACACTCGGACCCACTGCTTGGAAGAAGCAGCTCTCTCGTCAACCAAAAAGGATGCACCCATCATGATGAAGAAAATCCTCGCGATCGCCGTGCTGGCGGCCGGCGCCAATGTGGCCGTCGCCGAAGACAGCGCTGGCTGTGGTCTTGGCTCCATGATTTTCCAGGGCAAATCCGGCCCCGTATTCAAGTCACTGGCAGTCACCACCAATGGCTTCTACGGCACCAACACTTTCGCCATCACTTCCGGCACCCTGGGCTGCCAGGCTGACGGCGCCATCTCCTCCCGTGCCCGTCTTGGCATGTTCACCGGCTCCAACCTCGACAACCTGGCCCGCGACATGTCGGTTGGTCGCGGCGAAAGCCTGAACACCCTGGCTGATCTCATGGGCGTGAAGGACGCTGACAAGGCTGTCTTCTTCCAGGCAACCAAGGCCAACTTCGGCAAGATTTTCGCTCCGGAGAACCAGAGCGCCGGCGACATGCTGGCCACGCTGGACCAAGTCATGGCACAGGATGCCGTGCTGGCCCAGTACGTCACCAAGGCTTGAGCCAGACTGAACGTCTCACATCACCATCAATGAATTGAAAAAGGATGCACGCATCATGATGAAGAAAATTCTTGCGATCGCCGTGTTTGCCACGAGCGCCAACGTTGCCCTGGCCGACCCGGATACAGGCTGCGGCCTGGGCACCATGATCTTCGCCGGCCAGTCGGGCCCTGTCTTCAAGTCCCTGGCCATCACCACCAACGGCTCCACTGCCAACCAGACCTTCGGTATCACCACCGGCACCCTGGGCTGCCAGGCTGATGGCGCCATCTCCTCCCGTGCACGTATCAGCATGTTCACCGGCTCCAACCTGGACAGCCTGGCCCGCGACATGTCGGTCGGCAATGGTGAAAGCCTGAATGTGCTGGCTGACCTCATGGGCGTGAAGGATGCCGACAAGGCTCACTTCTTCCAGGCCACCAAGACCAACTTCGGCACCATCTTCTCCCAGGAGAATGCTGATGCCGGTCAGGTACTCGCCGCCCTGGAACAGATCATGTCGCAGGACGCCGTGCTGGCGACTTACGTCAAGGCCTGATAGCTGCGCCCCAAAACACCCGGCCATGCCGGGTGTTTTTTGCTCCCCCTTCCTGTATTTGTCCGCTGTTACTCCATGAGCTTGCGTCTCTCTCGTTGTGCCCTGCTGATCACCCTTCTCTTCAGCGTTGCCGTACAAGCCGCCGGCACGGCTGACCTGCACGCCCGGGCCGATGCCTTGAAATTGGCTGACCAGCCATACTGGCGCCTGCTGTTACGTTACGAAAAAGCAGGCACCGCCTCAGGCTGGCAAAGCCAAACCGCCAGCACGATTTTCTTTGTCAGTCCCCAAGGGCGTGACAATCCACATGCAGAATTGCATGCCCTGCTGGATGCATTGGGGCAACCACTTGCCGATACCGCTCCAGCCTGCCGTTTTCCAGCCCGGCTGGCTTGGCTGCGCGAGCATCTGGGCGAAGCCAGCATTCCCCGTTTTCACTGCGCCGCCCATGCAACCTGGGAAGAAGCCATCAAGCCCGAGCAGGCCACACTGATCTTTGCCTCGGACTTCCTCAACAACCCATCTTCCATGTTTGGCCACTCCTTCCTGCGCCTGGACAGGGCCGACCAGACCGAAGACACCCGTTTGTTGGCCTATTCCCTCAACTATGCGGCTGTGCCCCGCACCAAAAATCCGGTGGCTTATGTCTGGAACGGCCTCACCGGCGGCTATCCCGGCATCTATTCGCTCACGCCTTACTACGAGAAAGTGAAGGAATACAGCGACATGGAAAGCCGTGACCTCTGGGAATACCAGCTCAGCTTCACACCGGCCGAGCTCAAGCGCCTGCTGGACCATGCCTGGGAACTGCGCAATGTGGAGTTCCCCTACTTTTTCCTGTCACGCAACTGCTCCTATGAGCTCCTCGCACTGTTCGAAGTCGCCCGCCCCGGCCTGGAAATGCGCAAGGACTTCCCGGTACAGGCCATCCCCTCCGATACGGTACGTCGTGTGATTGCCGAACCCGGGCTGTTGCACAAGGTGGTTTACCGGCCCTCTGCCCAGCGCCGTCTGCTGCAGGACACCAAAGACAATCCGCATGTGGTCAATACCGAAGCCCGCCTGCTGGCGACTGACCCGCAGCGTCCGGCTTTGCCTGAGCCGCAGCAAGCCGCTGCCGCCCTGGAGGCAGCCTATGACTTCCGTTATTACCAGTTCCTCGCCGGCGACCAGACGACAGATGCACGACAGGATTTGCGCACCCTCCTGCAGCGCCGCGCCGGCCTTGATGTACCGGACCAGCGCACACCACCACCCCAGCCCGCTGTCGACCCCGCCAGCGGCCATCGCACGGCACGTGTCGCCCTGAATGCCGGCCACGAATACGGTGCCAACTATCTGGGCCTCAAACTGCGTCCGGCCTATCACGACCTGCTGGATGCTCCAGGCGGTTATCGCCACGGTGCGCGTATCGACTTTCTGGATGGCGAGTTGCGCCTGGACGACGAACGCAAGGCCCTGCGCCTGCAACAGCTCAATATCATCAATATCGACTCCCTCACCGCCTGGGATCCTTTCTTTCGCCCTTGGTCCTGGTTTTTAGGCACCGGCCTGCGTCAGGCTGCCGTGGATCGGCAAGGTCACTTCAGTACAGAAGAAACCCATGGGGTCGCTTATTTCGATGCCGGCGGAGGCAGTGACCTCGCCATCAGCGACACCCTGGAGTGCTATGCACAACTGGCCGGCGCGGCCGAAAGCGGTGGGTCACTGAAGCATGGCTGGCGTATTGGCGGGGGTCCTCGAGCCGGTTGTCTTTATAGCCAATCACGCTGGCGCCTGCGCCTTCAGGTCGACAGCCGATACTTCAACGATGTGGGTCTGCAAACCCGCAGCATGCTGGAGAGCCAACTCGACCTGGGCCCGAACGATGGCCTGCGCCTTGGGGTGGGACAACTGCAGAACAGCGGACAACGCAGCAGCATTGCCGAAGCCTCCTGGCTGCACTATTTCTGAGACCTGCCCTTTCAGAGCCGCCCTGAAACATTGCTCCTGATCTTGCCCCGTACTAAGGGCATCAGAGATTTTTTCTGGCCGCTCTGCCAAGTTCCGGTATCATGGCCGCCCTCGGCACGGTCCAAGGGTTGCTACCCCTATATCCCCGTCTTATCCAGTAAAGGTCTTCCCATCATGCAAATCGCAAACAATGTCGTCGCTCTGATCGAATACACCCTGACCGATGACAAGGGCGAAGTCATCGACTCTTCTGCTGGCGGTGAGCCCTTGGGCTACCTGCATGGCGCAGGCAACATCATCCCCGGCCTGGAAGACGCGCTGGAAGGCAAGAAAGTCGGCGACGCCTTCAAGGTCAGCATCGCCCCTGCCGATGGCTATGGCGAGAAGAACGAAGGACTGCTGCAGGTCGTGCCGCGCGAGATGTTCCAGGGTGTGGACCAGATCGAAGCCGGCATGCAGTTCCATGCCCAGACCGACCACGGCATGCAGGTCATCACCGTGGCGGCTGTCGACGGCGACAACGTGACGGTTGATGGCAACCATCCCCTGGCCGGCCAGACACTGCACTTTGACGTGAAGGTTATCGAAGTCCGTGCCGCCAGCAAGGAAGAGCTGGAGCACGGCCATGTGCACGGTGCCGGTGGTCATCACCACTGAGGTTGAGAGATCAGCAAAAAGGCGGCCTTAGGCCGCCTTTTTACGTTCAGGGTGACAAAACCTGCCGTTCACGCAAGAACAACATATTGTCGGACAATCCAGATTGCAACATGGAACGGGTGTGCTACCTTTTGCAGCAACTGGTTCCTGCAGACAGTGTTCGTGAGAGCCCTGCCTTTTCTCTGCAGTGACAGTGATGCCACAGATACGAACCCCTTGTAGTCGTATTTGCGAGAAGCCTCCTCGTCGACTCGCATGTTATTGCGCTGAACTATCGGTTTGGGTTTGATGAATTCGTGGCGACAGATCACTGTCTCCTTCCCTCACTGAACCAGTGACGCCCACCCACATGGTGGGCGTTTTTTTATCCGCGATTCACACCTGCCCCTGCTGCCGGAGCCGCTCCAGCAGCCAGCGCGCGTACTGGCCGATCTCCTCGACATCATCCGGGCGGAAGGCCAGGCCATCGTTGTACATGCGGCAAAGCCCGTGCAGCGTGCCCCAGATGATCTGGGAAAGACGCAAAGAGTTGAGCGTGGGCGAGAACAGGCCCTGCGCCTGCAGGCTCGTGACCACTTCGGCATACCCGCGAAAAGAAGCCCGTGCCTTGACCCGGAAGGCCTCACTGGCCTCACCCTCGCCTTTCCAGGTGACCCGCCCGAACAGCAGTTCATAGATTTCCGGATTTTCCAGGGCAAAGCGGATATAGAGCGTGACGAAGCGCTGGAAGCGCGCCTCCAGGCCCATGTCACCCTCCATGCCCTCACGCAGCAGGTCAGAAAACAGCGTGATGCCTTCCTCGCCAATGGCACAGAGTAGGGCCTGCTTGTCACTGAAATGATGGTAAAGCGCCGCCGGTGATACCCCCACGCGCTCGGCCAGCTTGCGCAGGCTCAAGGCGTCCATGCCTTCGGCCCGCATCATGGCGATGGCCTCGTCCATGACATGGCGCCGCAGGTCGCCATGGTGATACGCCGGCTTTGCGGATGCCTTTTCTGTCGGAGTCTTGCCGGTCACGGCTTTTTGCATGGCCTTCTGCCTTGACATTGCTTTGCGCCTACGTATCTTAACGCCGTTAAGTTTACCGTCCCTGAACGGACTTTGCGAGGAGCCAGCCGATGTCCGCCACCGCCGCCTACCCCCATATGCTGAAACCGCTTGATCTGGGCTTCACCCAGCTCAAGAACCGTATTGTCATGGGTTCCATGCACACGGGCCTGGAAGACCGCTTCTTCAATTACGGCAAGCTTGCCGCCTATTTTGCCGAACGCGCCCGCGGCGGCACCGGCCTGCTCATCACCGGCGGCATCTCGCCCAACCGCCAAGGCTGGCTCCTGCCTTTCGGTGGCACGCTCAACCACTATGGCGATGTCATCAATCACCGCCGTGTTACCTCGGCCGTGCACAAGGAAGGCGGCAAGATCCTCATGCAGGTCCTGCATGCCGGCCGCTACGGTTACCACCCTTTCGTGGTCTCCGCCTCCAGCAGCAAATCACCGATTTCCATGTTCAAGGCACGCGCCATCAAGGAAAGCGAAATCCTCTCCACCATCAAGGACTACGGCCGCTGTGCCAAGCTCGCCAAACTGGCCGGCTATGACGGCGTGGAAATCATGGGCAGCGAGGGCTATCTGCTCAACCAGTTCATCTGCAACCGCACCAATCGCCGCACCGACAAATGGGGCGGCAGCCTGGAAAACCGCATGCGCCTGCCGCTGGAAATCGTGAAGCGCGTGCGCCGGGAAGTCGGCCCCAATTTCATCGTCATGTATCGCCTTTCCCTGATTGATCTCGTGGAAGGCGGCAATGACTGGAATGAAATCGTGCAGATTGCCAAGGCGCTGGAAGCCGCCGGCATCACCATCCTCAATACCGGCATCGGCTGGCACGAGGCGCGCGTCCCCACCATCGTGACCTCGGTTCCCCGCGCCGCCTTCCGCTCTGTCACGGCGCGCATGAAGAAGGAACTGAAGATTCCGGTGATGGCCTCCAACCGCATCAATGTGCCGGAAGATTGCGACGACATCATCGCCTCCGGTGATGCCGACCTGATTTCCATGGCGCGCCCGCTCCTGGCCGATGCGCACTTCGTGAACAAGGCCGCCGCCGGCAAGCCCGAGGAAATCAACACCTGCATCGCCTGCAACCAGGGCTGCCTGGACCAGACCTTCTCCTACCAGCGCGCCACCTGCCTCGTGAATCCGCAGGCCGGTTATGAAACCGAACTCGTGTATGTGAAGACTTCACGTCCGAAGAAAATCGCCGTGGTCGGCGGCGGCATGGCGGGCCTTTCCTGCGCCACGGTCGCTGCCGAGCGCGGCCACAAGGTGACGCTGTTTGAAGCAGCCGACGATATCGGCGGCCAGTTCACCATGGCCATGAATGTGCCGGGCAAGGAAGAATTCCGCGAGACCGTGCGCTATTTCCGCAATCATGTGAAAAAGACCGGTGTCACGCTCAAGCTCAACCACGCCGTCACTGAAGCCGAGCTGAAAGCCGCCGGCTTTGATGAGGTAGTAATTGCCACCGGCGTCAAACCACGCACGCCGAAAATCCCCGGCATCGACCACCCCAAGGTCCTGTCCTATCCGGACGTGCTGCGCCATGGCAAGAAAGTGGGTGGTCGCGTCGCCGTGATCGGCGCCGGCGGCATCGGGATTGATGTCAGCGAATTCCTGCTGGCCGAACACTCCCCGCAACCGCTGGATCACTGGGCCGATGAGTGGGGCGTGGATTTCAATGTGGCCGATCCAGGTGGCCTGCGCGCGGCCAAACGCGAAACCCCGCTGCGCGAGATTTATCTCCTGCAGCGCAAGGAAGGCAAGAAAATGGGCCAGGGCCCGGGCAAGACCACAGGCTGGGTACATCGCCTCGCGCTGCAACACCATCAGGTCAAGATGCTGGGTGGCGTGGAATACCTGAAGGTCGATGACCTTGGCCTGCATATCCGCGTGGGCAATGAGGAACAGATTCTCGACGTGGACAACGTCATCCTCTGCGCCGGCCAGGAATCCGTACGCGAGCTTCTGCCCACCGGGGCAGACGGGAAAATCAGTGACAAGCGCTTCCATGTCATAGGCGGCGCCAAGCTGGCCGGTGAACTGGATGCCAAGCGAGCGATACGCGAAGGCGCCGAGCTGGCCGCCCGTCTCTGAGCAGAACGCTGAAACATGAAAAAGGCCGCAACAGCGGCCTTTTTCATGGGTGCAAACTTCAGTCCGCCTCCGGAAACGCCTCGGCATAACGCTGCTGCGTCATCTCCATGGCGAGGTAGATGTGCTCCTGCATGAGATGGTCGGCACGATCAGGCTGGCCCCGGCGTATCGCATCGAAGATGCGGTGATGCTCTTCGTGGCTGCGCCGGTAATCCGCCTCGCCATACCAGCGGAAGGCCCCCTGTATCACCACCGGAATGCGCGTGGACCAGCGCGCCGTCTGCAGGAGCAACTCGTTCTCGGCATGGTGGTGTATGGCAAAGTGGAAAGCTTTGTTCATGGCGCGCCAGGCTTCCACGTCAAAGCTTGTAGTCCCAACCGCTTTCAGCAATTCATCACCCTGCCCCAGCGCGGTACGGAAATCCTGTTCGGCCGCCTCCGTCAGTGGTCGTTCAGCAGCAAGACGGGCGCTCAATCCTTCCAATGCCATGCGCAAACGGAACGCCTTGAGGATGTAGTCCAGGGAAAAACGCCGCACACGATAGCCGCGGTTGGGCTCATAGATCAGCAGCCCTTCCTCCGCCAACGTGCGCAAAGCTTCACGTATGGGCGTGCGTGAAACCGCAAGAGTCGACGCCAGCGCCACTTCCTGCAAACGCTCGTCCGGCTGCAACTCGCCGCGCAGGATGCGATCACGCAGGGCGGCGATCACGCTCAGCGAGCGGGTCAGGGCAACGGTACTGCTTTCCGCATTTCCCATGGGGTTTCCTTCAGACTGCCGGCGGCAACATCAATCACCGAGGCCCTGTTCTGCCAGCCAGGCCGTGCAGGCATTCACGGCCTCGGCCAGCTTGTCGGGCTGCCCGAAATAGTAATGGTTGGCGCCCTTGATCTCGACCCTCTGCTTGCGCTCGTGGCCAATGGCATTAAAGAGGCGATGCGTGTGCGAGGGTGTGCAGGCATCGTCCGCCGTATTGCCGACGACCAGCGCCGGAATCGTGATTTGGGCGGCAGCCCGTAAGCCATCGGCATTGGAATAGTCGTAGCTCCACTGCGACATCCAGCTACGCAGCGTATTGAAACGCGCCAGCGCCACCGGACCGTTGTTCACGATGCGCGGATCGCCGAGATAACACCAGCCGGGCTGGCGCTCGTTGGCATCCTGCGCGGGGTCCAGCCAGCGCACATCGCACATGGTGCGGTGCACCACGAAACCGAAATCCTCCATGGTGCGGCCCTGCCCGCGCAGGTCGGCCAGCTTTTCCTGCACCCAGGCCGTGATGCGGCGGTTGCGCGCAATCTGGCGGGCGCGGAATGCCTGCACGAAAGCCTCGGTATAGGCAGGCTGGTGGGGACAATCGGCACTGTAGATGTCGAACTCCAGATCACGTTTTTCCGGATCGTTCTCGTCCAGCACGGAAGGGTCCAGCCATTCCGTCATGGTGCCGGCACGCGAGATGTGCGCGGCCAGCAGCATGATGCCGTCGGCCGGAATCAGATTCCTGGCTGTGAGATCGTAGGGATCACCCGCCGGCGTATGCGTGATGGAGGGCTTTTCCGCCTGGGCCTGGTAGAACACCGAGAGCGAACCGCCACCGGACCAGCCGGCCAGCACGACCTTCTCATAACCCAGGCGCTCTTTTGCATCGCGTATGCAGGCGCCGAGATCCGCCGCCACTTTCTCCATGATGAGGCCATAGTCAGCGCCGCGATAACGCGAGTTGCAGTAGATGACGTGATGACCGGCCTTGGCCAGCGCACTCACCATGGGCAGGTAGGCGCCTCCGCCGATGGGATGCATGAAGACGATGACGGTCTTCGAGGGCTTGTCTTTCGGCTTCAGCAGATGCGATTCCAGCGCCACGAAATCCATGGGGCCGGCATAGGTGTCCTTGAATTCGTTCTTCTCGGCATAGCCCACCAGATAGGGAATGCGCTCGTACTCATGCTTGGCCACGGCCAGTGCTCCTTTGAATGCTGTTCTGTATCAATCGGGCTTGTGGTGGGGCTTGATGTCCACCTTCACCTTGGACATGTCCACCTTGCCCATGTCGATGCCGCGCATGTCGAGCGCATCTGCACCGAATTTCTGCAACTTCCGCTCACGGGTCTTGGCCGTCCACTCCGCCATGATTTCGCGCGCGCCTTCGGTTTCATGCGCACAAATTTCCACGTACTTCGCATCCTTCAACGTGATTTCCACCTGTATGCCGTTGGGGTCGTACATGTAGATGGAATGGATGAAACCATGGTCGATGGGACCGAAGCAGGGACGGCCCATCTTGTTGATGTGGCGGCGCCAGGCCTTGAGCTCCTCCAGCGTGTCGCACTCGAAGGCGATGTGCAGGTCGAAGCCGTGGCGCGCCGTGAAGGTGCTTTCGTTGATGTTGTCATCGGGCGAATCGAAGAAGGCCACAAAGTTGTTGTCGCCCATCTCGAAGAAGAGATGCATGTAGTCGATCTTGCGGCCCGAGCCCGGCTCGTCGTCGAAGACCATGGCCATGCGCAGGGGGAAGCCCATCACGTCCTCCCAGAACCAGCGCGTCTGCTCGGCATCGCGGCAGCGGTAGGCCACATGGTGGATATGGTGCAGCGGCTTTTTCAACGTGACCGGGGGGCGCTCCGCGGGGGCGGAGGTTGGGGCGGGCTGGGTCATGGCTATCCCTCTTTGCATACATTCCGAGAGGTTGCCATGCTAACAGCAGATCAGACATGCATACAATCCCGATAAAATAGCTGGATTTATGACTTTTAAGAGGGATAAACTGGCCTCGCCATTTTATTTTGCATACAAAAGAGAAGAAAATGCCCGAATTGATGGTCGACCGCCTTGTCTCCCTTCCCGCTCCCAGGCTCTGGCCCCTCCTCGGCCGCTTTTCCCGTCTGCCAGACTGGTTTCCGGGCATAGACGGCTTTTCCTGCGAGGGCGATGCGCCCGGCGCCGCGCGCCATATCCGCATCGGCCCCTTCGAGGTGACACAGCAGTTGCTGGAGCAGGACGACGCCGGCTTCCGCACGGTCTACCAGGTCACCGCTGGCCCCGGCATCAACCTGGAAACCGGCTTCGTGGTCAGCATCCACCTGGAGGCCGAAAGCTCAGAGCGCTGCCGGGTGCACTGGCAGGCCCGGCTCGCTGCCCTGCCGGCGAACATGCCCGCCGGCAGCGAAGAACTCTTCATCGCCCGCACCCGCAAGAACTACGAACACGCCCTGGACCATCTGGAACAGGTAATTGCCCGCTCCACCTCCGCCTGAGCCCGATCATGGCCGCCCTTTCCCACCTCACCATCCTTGACCTCACCCACATGCTCTCCGGCCCCTATGCGGGCATGCTGCTGGCCGACATGGGCGCGCGCACGATCAAGGTGGAGCCGCTGGAAGGCGAAGGCACGCGCAAGCTGCTGGCAGATTCGCCCGACTATTCCATCAACGGCATGGGCGCCTACTTCCTCACGCTGAACCGCAACAAGGAATCCATCTGCCTGGACCTGAAAAAACCAGAAGGCCTCGCCCTTTTCCACGAACTGGTGAAAAAGGCGGATGTGGTCATCAACAATTTCTCACGCGGCGTGCCGCAGCGGCTGGGGATTGATTACGAAGCGCTGGCTGCCATCAATCCGCGCATCATCACCTGCTCCATCACCGGCTTTGGTGAAACCGGGCCAGACCCGGACCGCCCCGCTTTTGATCTCGTCGCCCAAGGCATGGGCGGCGGCATGTCCATCACCGGCGAGGAAGGCGGCACGCCCACGCGCGCCGGCATTCCTATCGGCGATCTCGGCGGCGGCCTTTTCGCCACCATCGGCATCCTGTCCGCGCTGAATGCGCGTGAGGTGAGCGGCATCGGCCGCCATGTGGATATTTCCATGCAGGACTGCCAGCTCTCCCTGCTCAACTACATGGCCACCATGCACCTCATGAGCGGCATCGTGCCGCAGGCCGCCGGCAACGGGCATTTCGTGCACGTGCCCTACAACACCTTCCGCACACAGACACGCTGGATCATCGTGGCCTGCCTGGGCGATGCCTTCTTTCTCAATCTCGCCGAAATGTTTAACGACGAGCGCCTGCGCAATCCGGAATTCAGCACCCAACCCGGACGCTGGGCTAACCGCCACTTCATCAACCAGGTGGTGCAGGAAAACCTCGAAAAGAATTCCTGCGAGTACTGGCTGGAAGAACTGCGCAAATTCCGCATCCCGGCCGCTCCCGTGAATGATTTCGGCCATGCGCTGTCTGACCCGCAGGCCTTGGCCCGCCAGATGGTGGTGGAAGTGCCTCTTGATGGTGGTGGCAGCGTGCGCCAGCCCGGCAACCCGGTGAAGCTGGGTGACGACGACACCACTTTCCGGGCGCCACCCGCACTGGGCCGCGATACGGAAAGCGTGCTGGGGGCATGGCTGGGGCTTTCAGGCGAGGCATTGAGCGCACTGCGCCAGGCCGCCGTCATCAAATAAATCACCAGAAGAATAACGAGGTCCGCCGCTCGGACAGGAGAACAGGAAAATGGATCTGGGCAAGAACGTCACCGTGCGCCTCGTCCCCGAGGATGAATACACGCATCCCGTGGAAGCCGCGCGCAACTTCAACGAAAGCATGTACATCAACCTCTTCGACCACCAGCAGCGCATGGGCGGCTGGTTCCGCGTGGGCAACCGCCCCAACGAAGGTCATGCGGAAATGAGCTGCTGCGTTTACCTGCCAGACGGGCGTGTCGGCTTCATGTTTGATCGCCCCCGCATTACCGGCAATGAAAAAATAGCGGCTGGCGGCATGGCTTTCGAGATCGTGGACCCCTTCAAGAAACTGGTGCTCACCTACGAAGGCAATATCTGCCTGCTGGCTAATCCGCAGGATATGGAAAACCCCAAAAAGGCTTTTGCCGACAATCCCCTGCTGCCCTGCAAAATCCGTATTGAATTCACTGGTGCCTCCCCGGTTTTCGGTGGTGAAGCCCTGGATGAAAACGGCAAGCCCGTGGAAGAACACCCGGATGAATCCTTCGCCCGTGCCCATTACGAGCAGCACATGACCGGCAAGGGTGACATCCGCATCGGCGAGAACCGCTACACCATTGAGGGGTTGGGTCTGCGCGATCACTCCTGGGGCCCGCGCTACTGGCAAAACCTCTACTGGTATCGCTGGATGCCCATGAATTTCACCCGAGATTTCGCCCTGAATGTTTCCGTGGTGCAGATGGCCACCGGCCGCCAGCATGTCTGGGGCATGGTACTGCGCGACGGCAAATACGAACTGATCGAGAGCGCCAGCATCACGTCCACGCTGGATGCCAATGATCAGGCCATCGCCCAGGTGATCAAGCTGCGGGCCGGCGGCATCGACTACACCGTGGAAGGCCGCTCGCTTTCCTGCATTCCCCTGCGCAACCGCCGCATACGCGACGACGGCAGCGAAATGCGCACGCGCATCACCGAGGCCTTCACCGAATACCGCTGCAACGGCCAGACCGGCTACGGCATGGCCGAATACCTGGACCAGATGGAAGACGGCCACCCCGTGGGGCGTCACTGCTGATGAGCGCACAGCCTGACAGCCAGGCGGTAGTCGCCCTGCTGGCACCCGCACTGGGGCTGGGGCCGCTGCAGCTTTCCGACATACGCCGGCTTTCTGCTGGCGCCTCGGCGGAAACCTGGGCACTGGAGGCGCACACGGCGAACGGAGACATTCCCCTCATACTGCGGCGCGCCGCCGGGCATGAGCGTTTCAGCCTGGCCAACAGCAAGCAGCTGGAAGCGGCCTGCCAGGATGCCGCCGGCAAGAATGGTGTTGCTGTCGCGCAGGTCTTCTCCACCTTCAATGACGATCTGCTGGGCGAAGGCTATGTGATGCAGCGCATCAGCGGCGAAACCCTGCCGCCACGCATCCTCAAGGAACCCATGCTGGCGGCCGCGCGGGAAAAGCTCACGGTGCAGTGCGGTGAAACCCTGGCCAGGCTGCATGCCACACCGCTGGCCAATATTCCGGGCCTGCGCCTGCAGGATGCGCACGTGCAGCTGGATGATCTGGAAAAGTTCTACCGCATGGCCGGCGATCCCCTGCCGGTCTTCGAACTGGTGCTGCGCTGGCTGCGTGAAAACGCACCCGCGTCAGGCAAAACCAGTCTTGTGCATGGCGATTTCCGCCACGGCAATTTCATCGTGAATGAAAACGGCCTGGCCGCCGTGCTGGACTGGGAACTCAGCCACTCAGGCGATCCCATGGAAGACCTGGGCTGGCTGTGCGTGAATGCTTGGCGCTTTGGTGTGGTGGACAAGCCCGTGGGCGGCTTTGGCCAGCGTGCAGAACTGTTTGCCGCCTATGAGAAAGCCGGCGGACAGCGTGTTGATGCGAAGGTGGTGCGCTACTGGGAACTCTTCGGCTGCTTCAAATGGGGTGTGATCTGCCTCTTTCAGGCCTGGAGCCATCTCAGCGGCAATGTGCCTTCGCTGGAGCGCGCCGTCATAGGCCGCCGCGTGAGCGAAACCGAAATCGACATGCTGGCCTGCCTGAAAGCCCTGCAGGAGACTCCATGACACTCGCGAACAAGCCCACGGCAGCCGATCTCGTACAGGCCGTGCGCCAGCATCTGGAAGAAAAGATTTTGCCCCGGCTGCAAGGCAGCGATGTGTTCTATCTGCGTATCGCCCTCAATGCCCTGAACATTGTCGAGCGCGAACTGCGCGAGGCACCGGGCCTTGCAGAAGCTGACCGGAAGGAGCTGCTGGCGCTACTGAGCAGTGCTGATACGCCCGATGCCGAAGTGCAGCTAATGGAGAAGCTCAAAAATGGCAAGCTGGATGCGGGCAGCCCCGGCCTGCTGGATTACCTGATCGCCCGCACGCAGCGCCGGCTGTCCGTGGACAACCCGCGCTACAAGCACGAAAAACCCTAGGCAAGCAGTGCCGGAAAACCGCTGTCCAGAAAGCGCAGCGGCAAGGCCAGCAGCCAGGAGAATTGCAGCACCACCGGAGTGGCACAGAGCAGGAAAATCACCACCGTGCCCCAGCCGAAAGCGGCCGGACGTTTGACGAAATTGGTCCAGGCCGCGCCCAGCATCACCGGGCACACCATGAGTGCACCGAGGGCCGCCAACCCCGGCCACCAAAAGGCAGTGAGCATGAGCAGTGCGGCCACAAGCTCAATGAGCCCGGCCACAACGCGCAGCCATTGCGGATAATTGAACTTCTGGAACTCTTTCACCATATGGGCATTGCCCGTGGCCTTGAGCCAGCCGGTGACCAGAAAGAAAACACCAAGGATTACCAAAAGAATTTGAGAGAAAAGCAACATGCGACAGGCTCCGCTTAGCAAGACGCCAAAAGCTAGTGACCACGGAGTCTGTCGTCAATCCCATGTCATCGGAGACGCCACAAATGTTTGAAGCCCTGCGAGAAATCCTGCTGCCTTATTATCTCTACGTGAAATTCGTGCATCTCTTTTTCGTGATGATATGGAGCTGGAGCACGGCCGTTGCCTACACCTGGTATGTGAAAGGCGCCTTCGTACGCTGGGAAAAGAATCCGACTGATCCGCTGGCCATAGAACGCCGCAATTACGCGCAGGAGCAGTTCGACAAGGGTGTGGTACTGGAGCACATCGCCTTCCCCGTCATCCTCATCACCGGTCCCCTGCTGCTCTGGCTAGTAGGCTGGAATCCCATGGAGGCTAAATGGCTGCTGGTCAAACTCTGCATCGTCGCCTTCATCTTCATCCCCATGGAAGTCTGCGACTACTGGCTCTCCCACTTCGGCGGCAACAAGGAAATGCTGCGCCGCAAGGGGCTGATTGACAAGTACGAGCAGTCCATGAAACAGCACTGGTTGTTCCTGAAAGTCAGCACGCCCCTGATTGTGGCTTTTATGCCTCTGGTGATCTTTCTAGCGGTGGTGAAGCCGTTCTAAGATTCGGCTATCACTCGTAGAGCGGAACCGCACAGCGTTTCCGCCGCATGAAATCCATAAAATATAGAAACACTCAAATCCGGCCACCGCTCAAGGAATGAGCCATGCCCAACTACCGCCGTGCCACCGCCGCTGGAGCCAGCTATTTCTTCACCGTCAATCTGCTGGAAAGGCAGAACAACGACCTTCTGGTGCAAGAAATAGATTTACTGCGCAAGACAGTAAAGCGGGTTAAGGAGCTACACCCCTTCCATATTGATGCCTGGGTTGTGCTGCCCGAGCACATACATGCTGTTTGGACACTTCCTCCAGATGACAGCAACTACAGCCAGCGCTGGCGCCTGATCCGCAGCTTATTTTCTCATGCCCTGCCCCTGCAAGAATCACGCAGCCTTGTGCAGATACAGCGAGGTGAGCGTGGTATCTGGCAGCGCCGCTTCTGGGAACACCAAATTCGCGACGACATTGATTTTGACCGGCATGTGGATTATGCACACATCAATCCGGTCAAACATGGCTTGGTAGCGCGGGCAGCAGATTGACCGTATTCCAGTACTCACCGCTATATCCGACAGGATATATATACGCCTGATTGGGCTGCATCACCGGACATTGAAATGGTAACCTCTGGCGAGAGATAGCATGCGGCGGAAACCTTTCGGGATTCCGCCCTACGCGACCCGCACCTTCCTCAATAAAAGAAAATTAAGAAATGGATGAAATGATAGAGAAATCGCGCAAAACAGTTTTTATATCATCAACCATATTATTAATATATATTTTTTCTGATGCAAAAATTTCCTCCATAAATAGCCCAGGAGTATCTCTGACACTTGGAAACCCAAGCGTTATTTTACACTTCATGTGGCTAACGCATATTTATCTCTACTATAGAATGCTACTTCTATTCAAAAACGCACAAATGGAGCCACTTTCAAAAATATCAGGCGCATACCTTAGAGTAACGCCGTATATCAGGAAATTAATGGGAATTAAGCCAACAGGAGCAATAAGAACTTACTCTGAAACACACCCATGGGTACGCAGAAGATTTATGCGAAGATATCTTGAAACAATAAAAACCAATGATGATGGAAGCACTGAAATCATCCTCACACCAATACCATTAAGAAAAATATTTATTCCGGAACTTATTTCAGACCTTTATGCCATAAAAAGCCTTTCATTCATCGAAAGTACAATCCCCAAAATTTATGGCCTTTCACCAATAATTATTTATTTGATAAATCTCATATTTAAAATGTAGTCTATCGCCCGCGTAGAGCGAACCCCCGAAGGTTTACGCCGCATGCAGCACCTGAAACTCAACTCCAACATTCGGCGGAAACGCTTTGCGGTTCCGCCCTACAAAAACCAGCAAGTCTGTATGTGGAATCACCGTCGTCCCCGAAGCAGATGCCGACCGCGTGGGTAAGCGAGCTTACCCACCCTACACCCTACCCCGACAATCAAAGAAAAGAAGAAGGTAGTTGCGAGACGCCGCACGGCGCGAGCATGACCACGTTGCCTAGGCTTCAACACTGAACACCTACCACGGCAAGCACTCCGCAGGAGTCGCCTTTCCTTTGCTTACTTTCCTTTGGCGAAGCAAAGGAAAGTGAGGCCCCGCCGGCAGGGCGCACCGAATAATCAGATAAACAACGGGAGCCCATGAGCCGGAGCTCCTCACCGAATCCCCGACAGTGTGCAAATCCCCGCATTCCCGGGCAGCGCAAAAGCAAAGCCCAGCGCGCGTATACAGGGGCCAACGGTAAACAACGGGGAAAGCGTCAGGCTAAAGCTGCCTCTACGAAAACTACTAAACCACGAAAACAAAAAGTCACTGGATCCCGGCCTTCGCCGGGATGACAGCTCAGGTAGCGTCAGAGGTATTGGCCTTCCAATAAAAAGGCCGCTTACGCGGCCTTTTTATTACAGAGAACGCAGCAGGAATAATTACTTCCAACCCGTGATCTCGGCAATCGCCTGACCCAACAGGGCCGGGTTCTTCACCGTCTTCACGCCAGCAGCCTCAAGCGCCGCAAACTTCTCGTCTGCCGTGCCCTTGCCGCCAGAGATGATGGCGCCAGCATGGCCCATGCGCTTGCCGGCCGGAGCCGTCACACCAGCGATGTAGGACACCACCGGCTTGGTCACATTGGCCTTGATGAAGGCAGCGGCTTCTTCTTCTGCGCTACCGCCGATCTCACCTACCATGATGATGGCTTCGGTCTGCGGATCGCTCTGGAAGAGAGCCAGTGCGTCGATGAAGGTGGTGCCGGGAACCGGGTCACCGCCGATGCCAATGCAGGTGGACTGGCCGAAGCCGAGATCGGTGGTCTGCTTCACGGCTTCATAGGTCAGCGTGCCGGAACGCGACACGATGCCGACCTTGCCGGGCAGGTGGATGTTGCCGGGCATGATGCCGATCTTGCACTCGCCCGGGGTGATCACGCCAGGGCAGTTCGGGCCGATCAGGGTTACGCCGCCCTTGCGGACGATGTATTCCTTCACGAACAGCATGTCGATGGCGGGCACGCCTTCGGTGATGCAGACCACCAGCTTGATGCCGGCGTCCACGGCTTCCAGGATGGAGTCCTTGGCAAAAGCGGCGGGCACGTAGATCACGGAGGCTTCAGCGCCGGTCTTTTCCACGGCTTCCTGCACGGTGTCGAACACTGGGAGGCCGAGGTGGGTAGTACCCCCCTTGCCCGGCGTTACACCGCCGACCATTTTCGTACCGTAGGCGATGGCCTGCTCGGTGTGCAGTGTGCCCTGGGAGCCGGTGATGCCCTGGCAGATCACCTTGGTGTTCTTGTTGATCAATACACTCATGTCTTGTGCTCCTCTCAGGCCACGGTCTTCACGACAAGATCACCCGCTTCATTGAGCGAGGCTGCCGAGATGATGTTGAGGCCACTTTCTTTCAGCTTCTGTGCACCCAGATCGGCATTGTTGCCTTCGAGACGCACGACCACGGGCACCTTCACGCCCACATCCTGCACCGCACCGATGATGCCTTCGGCAATCATGTCGCAGCGCACGATGCCGCCGAAAATGTTCACCAGCACGGCCTTCACGGAATCATCGGACAGGATGATCTTGAAAGCCTCAGTCACGCGCTCACGCGTTGCACCGCCGCCCACGTCGAGGAAGTTGGCAGGCTGGCCGCCTTTCAGCTTGATGATGTCCATGGTGGCCATGGCCAGGCCGGCGCCGTTCACCATGCAGCCGATATTGCCTTCGAGGGCGACGTAGTTCAGTTCCCACTCGGCCGCACGACGCTCGCGCTCGTCTTCCTGCGAGGGGTCATACATGGCCTTGAGCTTGGGATGACGGAACAAGGCATTGGAGTCGATGACGATCTTGGCATCCAGGCAGTGCAGGTTGCCTTCGGTGGTGATGACCAGCGGATTGATTTCCAGCAGCGCCAGGTCCAGCTCGACGAACATCTTGGCGAGACCGGTGAAAATCTTCACGAACTGCTTCACCTGATCGTGATTGAGGCCCAGCTTGTAGCCAAGGTCACGGCCCTGGTAGGCCTGTCCGCCGATCAGGGGATCAATCGTGGCCTTGTGGATTTTTTCCGGCGTTTCATGGGCCACTTTTTCGATTTCCACGCCGCCTTCGGTGGAAGCCATGAAGACGATGCGGCGGGAAGCACGATCCAGCACGGCACCGAGGTACAGCTCCTTCGCGATATCCGTGCAGCTTTCCACGAGAATCTTGTGGATGGGCTGGCCCTTGGCATCCGTCTGGTAGGTAACGAGATTGGTGCCCAGCTTGGCCTTGGCAAAGGCTTGCACCTCATCCAGCGTGGTGACGAGCTTGACGCCACCAGCCTTGCCGCGACCACCGGCATGCACTTGGGCTTTCACGACCCACTTGCCACCGCCGATACGCTCGGCCGCAGCACGTGCCTCTTCCGGCGTGCTGGCCGCAAAACCCTTGGAAACCGGCAAGCCGTATTCAGCGAAAAGCTGCTTACCCTGATACTCGTGAAGGTTCATTGTGTGATTACCATCTTGTGTTGCATGTTTGGCGCAGGATCACTGCGTCGCCTTGGCCACCAGCCGCGTAGGCTGACGGTAGAACTCACCATAGCAATCGAGAGGGTTTCCCCTCTCGATTTCGTTTTACTTTCTCTTTCGCTGGATGGCGTGTATGGCGCGGCCATCCACGGAAAGCGCGGCCTCGTGCACCACCTCGGACAGGGTCGGGTGGGCAAATGTCATGAGCTGGAGGTCTTCCACCGAAGCACCGAACTCCAGCGAGATCATGCCCTGGTGCACGATGTCACCCGCATTGGGGCCGATCACGTGCATGCCGAGCAGGCGATCGGTCGTAGCATCGGCCACGAACTTGACGAAGCCCTGCGCATCATTCGCGGCCAGTGCACGGCCATTCACGGCAAAGGCAAACTGGCCGGTCTTGACCTCGATGCCTTCCGCCTTGGCCTGCTCCTCGGTCTGCCCTACCCAGGCGATTTCCGGGTGCGTGTAGATCACGCCGATGATGGTGTCGTAATTCACCTGCGCATGGTGGCCACCAATCAGCTCGGCCACCATCATGCCCTCTTCCATGGCCTTGTGCGCCAGCATGGGGCCGCGCACGAGATCGCCAATGGCGTAAACGCCGGGAACCGAGGTACGGCACTGGTTGTCGACATGCACGAAGCGGCGCTCGTCCAGCGTGATACCGGAGTCAGCAGCCAAGAGGCCATCGGTAAAAGGACGACGGCCAACCGCCACGATGAGCTTGTCGAAAACCTCCGAGTGCTCACCGTCCTTGTCGGTGTACTTCACCGTGACTTTCTTGCCCTTGGCTTCGGTCCCGGTGACACGGGCGCCCAGACGGATGTCCAGGCCCTGCTTGGTCATGATTTTCTGAGCTTCCTTGGCGATGGCCTTGTCGCAGGCCGGCAGGAATGCATCCACCGCCTCCAGCACCACCACCTCGGCACCGAGACGCTTCCACACGGAGCCCAGCTCAAGACCGATCACGCCCGCGCCGATCACGCCAAGGCGCTTGGGCACATCCAAGAATTCAAGAGCGCCGGTGGAGTCGACGATGACATCGTCCACCAGTTGCGCCACCGGAATGTTCACCGGCACGGAGCCCGCAGCCAGGATGACGTGGCTGGCATCAATCACCTCAACAGCCCCTTGCCCTTCAGGGGAAAGGGGCGTGAACTCCACCTTCTTGCCGGCCAGCAATTTGCCGCTGCCTTGCAGCCAGGTGATGTTGTTGCCCTTGAAAAGCTGCGCAATGCCGCCCGTGAGGTTGCCCACCACGGTGTCCTTGCGGGCCTGCATGGCTTTCACATCGAAGGAAATCTTGTCGATCTTGATACCGTGCACGGCGTAATCGTGCGCGGCTTCGTGATACTTGTGTGTGGAATCCAGCAGCGCCTTGGAGGGAATGCAACCCACATTGAGGCAGGTGCCCCCCAGCGAGGGCTTGCCCTTGTGCACGCGCTTTTCGATACAGGCCACCTTGAGCCCGAGCTGGGCAGCGCGAATCGCCGCTTCGTATCCACCAGGGCCGCCACCGATGACGACAACGTCATAACTCTGTGCCATGAGTCAGTCCCTTCCTAAATTCATATTCGTGAGAATGAATGCGCCCGCCCTCTCCGGCGGGCGCGCGATCAGATCTCCAGCAGGAGACGTGCGGGGTCTTCCACCAGCTCCTTGATGGCCACGAGGAAGCTCACGGCCTCCTTGCCATCAATGAGACGGTGGTCGTAAGACAGCGCGAGGTACATCATGGGCAGGATCACCACCTGGCCGTTCACCGCCATCGGACGCTCCTGAATCTTGTGCATGCCGAGGATGGCGGTCTGCGGCGGGTTCAGGATGGGTGTGGAGAGCAGAGAGCCGAACACGCCGCCATTGGAAATGGTGAAGGTGCCGCCCGTCATGTCTTCGATGGTGAGCTTGCCGTCCTTCGCCTTTTTGCCGTATTCGCCCACGCCCTTCTCGATCTCCGCCAAGCTCATGTTCTCAGCATTGCGGAGGATGGGCACCACGAGGCCACGATCAGAGGACACGGCCACGCCCACGTCATAGAAACCGTGGTAAACGATGTCGTTGCCGTCGATGGAGGCATTCACGGCCGGGAAGCGCTTGAGCGCCTCCACTGCCGCCTTCACGAAGAAGGACATGAAGCCCAGACGCACGCCGTGCACCTTCTCAAACTTCTCGGCGTACTGCTTGCGCAGGGCCATCACCGGGGCCATGTTCACTTCATTGAACGTGGTGAGCATGGCGGTGGACTGCTTGGCCTCCAGCAGGCGCTCGGCCACCTTGGCGCGCAGGCGGGTCATGGGAACGCGCTTCTCCACGCGCTCGCCCACTGCCACGGCAATGGCCTGGGCTGCAGGAGCCGGTGCTGCGGCTGGTGCAGTGGCAGGTGCCGCCGCCGGTTTCTTCAGATGGTTTTCAACATCTTCCTTGGTCAGGCGGCCACCCTTGCCGGTACCCGCAATCTTGGCCGGGTCCAGATTGTTTTCGGCAATCAGCTTGCGCACGGCCGGGCTCAGCGAATCGTCCGTAGCAACTGCTGCGGGGGCTGCCGCAGCAGCAGCCGGCTTTTCATCCGCAGCAGCGGGAGCGGCCTTGCCGGCAGCACCCTCTTCAAAAATGGCCAGCACTTCCTGCGACAGCACGGTGTCGCCTTCGTTCTTCAATACCTTGCCGATAACGCCATCCGCCGGCGCCACCACTTCCAGCACCACCTTGTCGGTTTCGATATCGACAATCAGTTCATCACGGGCAACGGCCTCGCCCGGCTTCTTGTGCCAGGTTGCCACGGTGCCGTCAGCAACGGACTCGGGGAAAATCGGCGCCTTGATTTCTATGGCCATGTTCAGATTCCTTGTGTCGTCTTCGTCGTCTTGCTTGTCGTGTTCTTGTGGTCGCCGCGATCAGGCCTTGAAGGCATCCTCGATCAGGGCAGCCTGCTCCTTGGCATGCAGGTAAACCGAGCCACAGGCCGGTGCTGCTGCCGAGGGGCGTCCGGTGTAGCGCACGCGTACCTTGTCGTTCCACTCACGCACCACGTTGTGCATGTGATGCTGGCTGCAATACCAGGCGCCCTGGTTCATGGGCTCTTCCTGGCACCACACCATGCTCTTCACCTTCTTGTAAGGCGCCAGCGCTTCCGCCAGCTTCTTTTCGGGGAAGGGATAAAGCTGCTCGATACGGATGATGGCGACATCATCACGCTTCTGCTCGCGGCGCTTTTCCAGCAGGTCGTAATACACCTTGCCACCGCAAAGAATGATGTGGCTGACCGCAGCCGGCTTGATCTCGTCAATCTCCGGGATCACCGTCTGGAACTGGCCCTGCGACAGGTCTTCCAGCGTGCTCACAGCCAGCTTGTGACGCAGCAGGCTCTTGGGCGACATGATCACCAGCGGCTTGCGCAACGGGCGCACCGCCTGGCGACGCAGCAGATGGAAAATCTGTGCAGGGGTCGTCGGCGTGCAGACCTGCATGTTGTGTTCCGCACAGAGTTGCAAGAAGCGCTCAAGGCGTGCCGATGAATGCTCCGGGCCCTGCCCTTCAAATCCGTGTGGCAAGAGTAGTGTGAGACCGCAGAGGCGCTCCCATTTGGTTTCGCCGCTTGATATGAACTGGTCGATCACCACCTGCGCACCGTTGGCGAAATCACCGAACTGCGCTTCCCAGATGATGAGCGACTTGGGCGCCGTGGTGGCATAGCCGTATTCGAAAGCCAGCACGGCCTCTTCGGACAACAGAGAGTCATAGATGTCGAAAGCCGGCTGGGCAGCATCAACATTTTGCAGAGGAATGTAAGGCACACCGTCTTTCTGGTTGTACAGGATGGCATGACGATGCGAGAACGTACCGCGTCCCACATCCTGCCCGGTCAGGCGCACGAAGAAACCGTCGTTCAGGATGGTGGCGTAGGCCAGTGTCTCTGCCGCACCCCAGTTGAACTCCAGATTGCCGGCCCACATGCGGGCACGGTCTTCCATCACCTTCTGCACCTGCTTCTGCAAGACGAAGGTTTCCGGCAATTTTTCCAGCTTCTTGCCCAGTTCCTGCAGTGTCTTCAGCGGTACACCGGTATCCCATTCATCGACCACGGCATGGCCAAGATACGGTGACCAGTCCACAAAGAGCGTCTTGTTGGGCTCGCGCACCAGCGCCTTCACCACATGCTGGCCGGCTTCGAGATTGCTGCGGTATTCCTCGACCATGCCATCGGCCTGTTCGCGCGTGACCACGCCAGCCGCCACCAGGCGGTCAGCATAAAGGGTACGCGTGGTCGGCAGCTTGTGGATGACCTGATACATCAGCGGCTGCGTTGAGGAAGGTTCATCAGCCTCGTTGTGACCGCGACGGCGGTAGCAGACGATATCCACCACCACGTCCTTGCTGAACTCCATGCGGAAATCCAGTGCAAGCTGCGTCACGAAGAACACTGCTTCGGGGTCATCGCCATTCACGTGGAAGATGGGTGCCTGCACCATCTTGGCCACGTCGGTGCAGTATTCGGTGGAGCGTGCGTCTTCCTGGCGGCTGGTGGTAAAGCCAACCTGATTGTTGACGATGAGATGTATGGTGCCGCCCGTGCGAAACCCTCGTGTCTGCGACATCTGGAAGGTTTCCATCACCACGCCCTGCCCGGCAAAGGCGGCATCGCCATGCACGCTGATGGGCAAAACCTGACGGCCATGGTTGTCGCTGCGGCGATCCTGGCGTGCACGCACGGAGCCTTCCACCACGGGTGACACGATTTCCAAGTGTGACGGATTAAACGCCATGGCGAGATGAACCTCACCACCCGGCGTCATCACGTTGGAGGAATAGCCCTGGTGATATTTCACGTCGCCGGAGCCGAGCTTGTTGAAGCTCTTGCCTTCGAACTCGCTGAAAAGGTCGCCCGGGTTCTTGCCGAGGATGTTCACCAGCACATTGAGGCGGCCACGGTGAGCCATGCCGATGACCACTTCCTTGACACCATAGGAGCCGCCACGCTGGATCAGTTCGTCCACCAGCGGAATCAGCGACTCGCCGCCTTCCAGGCCGAAACGCTTGGCACCGGCATACTTGGTGCCCAGGTATTTTTCCAGGCCTTCGGCAGCCGTCATGCGCTCCAGCACATGCTTCTTGGTGTCTAGCGAGAAATTGGGGTTGCCGCGCACGCTTTCCAGACGCTGCTGTATCCAGCGCTTTTCAGCCGTGTTGACGATGTGCATGTACTCGGCACCGATGGAGCCGCAGTAGATGGCCTCCATGGCCTGCACCATCTCGCCCAGCGTGCACTCTTCCTTGCCGATGGCGAGGTTGCCGGTATTGAAGACAGTGTTGAGATCACCCGGCGTGAGGCCGTGGGTGGCGAGATCCAGATCAGGCACCTGCTCGCGCTGCATGAGGCCGAGGGGGTCAAGCGCGGCACGCTGGTGGCCACGGTTGCGGTAGCCGGCAATCAGTTGGAGAACGGCAACCTGCCGTCGCTCGTGATCGGTGCTGACACGGCTGGTCGGCAGGGCCTTTGCGCGCGAGGAGTTCTTGGCGAGAAGGAGGAATTGTTCGCGCACCCCCTTATGCGGGGTGTCCTGGGCGATGCCGTCGACCCGGGGCAACTTTTCGAAGTAGCTGCGCCAGTCTTCCGGAACGGCCTGGGGAGAAACGAGAAACTGTTCGTAAAGTTCTTCAACGTAGGCGGCATTTTCCGCCGAAAGCTGCGAGGTGCTCCACTGGCGCAACATCTGGCCATCTTGCATGTCTTGTGTTCCCGCTTAAGAGAAGTCCGCCGCCTTTTGCAGTCGGGTGCTGTTTCGCCTTCTCTTTACCTTGACCCGCGATGCCCTTGTAAGGCGTCACGACCTGCATCCGGTCACAGTGTAACCGCTGGATGCTGAAACGGCTGCCTTTCGCCGGGGTTGGCGCCAGGAAAGGCAGGATGGCCCAGGCCATCTTTGGTACACGCCATGCCGGGAGAGCATCTCCCGGATCAGCGCGCCGGTATTCTGCACCCAATGGCCAGCAAGGACCACCGGGCAAGTGTCCGCAACCTGATATTGCGAACGATTAACAAGTCCTGTGTTTGAAGCAAAGCATCCCGTCTGACCGGGATGCTGACCGGCCCCGGAAGGGCCGGCGGGAATCAGGCACCCTGACTCAGCAACATGTTGCGGATATGACCGATGGCCTTGGTGGGATTGAGTCCCTTGGGGCACACACTCACGCAGTTCATGATCCCGCGGCAGCGGAAGATGCTGAACGGGTCATCCAGCTTGGCAAGGCGCTCGGCCGTCGCTGTATCGCGGCTATCCGCAAGGAAGCGGTAGGCCTGGATCAGTGCCGAAGGGCCCAGGAACTTGTCCGGGTTCCACCAGTAGGACGGGCAGCTCGTGGAGCAGCAGGCACAGAGAATGCACTCGTAGAGACCGTCCAGCTTCTCGCGGTCTTCCGGCGACTGCAGGCGCTCCTTGGCAGGCGGCGGCGTCTCGTTGATCAGGTAGGGCTGCACCTTCTCGTACTGGTTGTAGAACATGTTCATGTCCACAACGAGGTCACGGATCACGGGCAGGCCGGGCAAGGGCTTGATCACGACCTTCTTGGGCAGGGTCCGCATGTTGATCAGGCAGGCCAGGCCGTTCTTGCCGTTGATGTTGACGCCGTCCGAGCCACAGATGCCTTCGCGGCAGGAGCGGCGGAAACTTAAGGACTCATCCATCTGCTTGAGCTTGATGAGCACGTCCAGCAGCATGCGGCTGCCTTCGACGTCCAGCTCGTACGTCTGCATGTAGGGGGCTGCGTCCTTGTCCGGGTCGTAGCGGTAGACTTCAAAAATACGCACGTCGCTCATGGCTAAAGCCTCGTCTGATTCTGTGCGGGGTGACACTGCAACTCGTCACCCCCTTGTCCACACCGCTCCGCCGGGGAGCGGCAGGATACAAATGATTTAGAAGGTTCTGGGCTTGGGCGGAACGGATTCCACGGTCAGCGGGATCAGCTTCACCGGTTTGTAGTCCAGGCGATTGCCATCCTTGAACCACAGGGTGTGCTTCATCCACTCCTTGTCGTTGCGGCCCAGCGGGTGCTCGGGGTCCGTCACGGGACGCTCGTAGTCCACCACGGTGTGGGCACCACGACATTCGTGACGGGCAGCAGCGGAAATCATCGTGGCCTTGGCGGCTTCGATGAGGTTTTCCAGCTCCAGCGCCTCGATACGGCCGGTATTGAAGACCTTGGACTTGTCCTTGAGATGGATGTTGCTGACGCGCTTCTCGATCTCGAGGATGCTGGTCACGCCCTTGTCCATCAGTTCCTGCGTACGGAACACGCCGGCATGGTCCTGCATGCTGCGACGCATGTCGTTGGCCACGTCCTGGGCGTATTCACCCGAGGTCGAATTGTCGAGGCGGGCAATACGCGCCAGCGTCTGCTCCAGGGCATCCTTGGGCAGCGGCTTATGCGATGCCGGCTCACGGCTGACGTGCTCGATGATGTGCTCGCCAGCGGCCTTGCCGAAGACGATGAGGTCCAGCAGCGAGTTGGTTCCCAGACGGTTGGCACCGTGCACGGACACGCAGGAACATTCGCCGATGGCATAGAAGCCGTTGACCACGGAACTGGGGTTGCCATCTTTCGGCGCCACGACCTGGCCATGGATGTTCGTGGGAATACCGCCCATCTGGTAATGGATGGTGGGCACGACCGGAATCGGTTCCTTGGTGCAATCCACATTGGCGAAGTTCTTGCCGATTTCGTAAACGGAGGGCAGACGCTTGTGGATGGTGTCCGCGCCCAGGTGGGTCAGGTCCAGCACCACATAATCGCCGTTGGGGCCACAGCCGCGACCTTCCTTGATTTCCTGGTCCATGGAGCGGGACACAAAATCGCGGGGCGCGAGGTCCTTCAGGTTGGGCGCATAACGCTCCATGAAGCGCTCGCCGTTCTTGTTGCGCAGCAGGCCGCCTTCGCCGCGGCAGCCTTCGGTCAGCAACACGCCGGCACCGGCCACGCCGGTCGGGTGGAACTGCCAGAACTCCATGTCCTGCAAGGGGATGCCAGCACGGGCGGCCATGCCCAGGCCATCGCCGGTATTGATGAAGGCATTGGTGGAGGCCTGATAGATGCGACCGGCACCGCCGGTGGCAAACAGCGTGGCCTTGGCCTGGAACACCGCGACATCGCCCGTGGCAAGGTCAATACCAGTCACGCCCAGTACGTCGCCATCAGCATCACGCACGATGTCCAGCGCGATCCATTCCACGAAGAACTTGGTATTGGCGGCCAGGTTGCCCTGATACAGCGTATGCAAGAGTGCATGGCCGGTACGGTCAGCGGCGGCGCAGGCACGCTGCACCGGCTTTTCGCCGTAATTGGAAGTATGACCACCGAAAGGACGCTGGTAGATGGTGCCATCAGCGTTACGGTCGAAGGGCATGCCCATGTGTTCGAGCTCGTACACCACCTTGGGCGCCTCACGGCACATGAACTCGATGGCATCCTGGTCGCCCAGCCAGTCGGAACCCTTCACGGTGTCGTAGAAATGGTAGTGCCAGTTGTCTTCGCTCATGTTGCCGAGCGAAGCACCGATACCACCCTGTGCTGCCACGGTGTGGGAGCGGGTCGGGAAGACCTTGGTCAGCACGGCAACCTTGAGGCCGGCGCGGGCCAGTTGCAGCGAGGCACGCATGCCCGAACCACCGCCACCGACAATCACCGCATCAAACGTGAGGGTAGGAATATTGCTTGCCTTGATGCTGCTGGCCATGACTCAGTTCCCCCACAGGATCTGGATGCCCCAGACCACACACACGAAAATGAAAAGCGCCATGCCCGTCTGCAGGACAAGGCGCAGGATGTTGGCCTTGGCACCCATCTGGCGCTCGGTCACGTAGTCGGTGAACACCGTCCACATGCCGATCCAGGCGTGGGCGGCCAGCGCCAGCACCGCGAGCAGCGAAAAGATGCGCATGACGTTGCAGGTCATGAAGGCATGCCACTGGGCATAACCCAGTGGTGAATTGCAGACCACGTAGCCCAGCACGACCACGAAATAAAGACCGAGGATGTAGGCACTGACACGCTGTACCAGCCAGTCCGACAGACCCGAGCGACTGAAACTCGTTGCACTGTTTCTCATCAGATCACCATCCAGGCCAGGGCCACGGCAATGCCGGCAGCAGCGGCCAGCAGCGCGGCGGTGGCAAAAGCACGGCCGCCATTCAGGGATTCACCGATGCCGAAGTCCTGGATCAGGTGCTTCACGCCGGCGATGAAATGGAAAATCAGTCCGGCCAGCGCCACGAAGACAAGCCCGCCACCAATGAAACCACCAAGGACATTGTCCCTGACGTTCTGGAAAGACTGCTCGGAAGCCAAGGATTCCTGCAGGATGTAGAGCAGGACGGGAATCAACAGAAAAATCACCACGCCAGAAATACGATGCAGGATGGAGGCGATGGCGACCGGGGACTTCAGATTGACCAGCAGAACCGTGGCCAGACTGAGATTGACAGGTCGGTTGCTTTTCACAGCGTTGTTCCTGTGGGGAGCCCGCAAGCTTGTGGCCTGGAGCCGATACCTAAGGGAAGAGAGATGTTGCCGCAAGCCATTGAAATATCATGATTTTTCAGGATATTTCCGGTCGGCCGGAAACCGGGCGGGAAGTATAATGCCGCAGAAATTCAATTACAAACCCGTAACGCAGACAAAATCCCGGCCGCACAAGCAGTTGCAGCCGCCTCCAAAAATGGCAGCCCTGCCATTTGCCGCAGCGCCCCGCACCGGATTGATGCGATGACTCCTTCACGACGGGCCAATTGCCACAACGAAGCCATATGACTTTTTGGTCACCACGAAATGACGGCCAAGTCTGTGTTTCTACGGCAGAATCGCCGGGCACAAAGCCTCGGCTTTGATTGACAAAATCGGCTCACAAATTAAGCTAGCGCGCCTTCCCCAAAGTCTTTCGCCGTCCACCGGGATCGTGGCAACAGCACGCCACTTCTGTTTCGCGCCGTGGGATGTGCACGCAAATTGCTTTGGTTTAGCCGTTTAGTTTTACCGCTCAGCGCTACCGTTTGGTTCTGCAGACGTCACGTTGAACCTCTCTTTTCCAGGAGACTGCCATGTCGGGCACAAAAGCCACGCTCACGATCAATGACAAGACGATTGATCTTCCCGTTTCCTCCGGCACTCTCGGTCCTGATGTCATTGACGTGAAGGATGTACTCGCCCAAGGCTACTTCACCTACGATCCCGGCTTCATGGCCACGGCGGCCTGCGAATCCAAGATCACCTTCATCGACGGCGACAAGGGCATCCTGCTGCACCGCGGCTATCCCATCGACCAGCTCGCCACCGGCTCCGACTATCTCGAAACCTGCTACCTGCTGCTGAACGGCGAACTGCCCAACAAGGCACAGAAAGAAGCCTTCGTGAAGCGCATCAGCCAGCACACCATGGTTCACGAGCAGTTGACCTTCTTCTATCGTGGCTTCCGTCGCGATGCCCACCCCATGGCCATCGTCTGCGGTGTTGTGGGTGCACTCTCGGCCTTCTATCACGACCAGCTCGACATCAATAACCCCGAGCACCGTGAAACTGCCGCCATCCGCCTCATCGCCAAGATTCCGACCATCGCCGCCATGAGCTACAAGTATTCGGTGGGCCAGCCCTTCGTCTATCCGGACAACAAGCTGGGCTATGCCGAAAACTTCCTGAAGATGATGTTCGCCGTGCCGGCCGAAGACTATGAAGTGAATCCGGTGCTGGCCCGCGCCATGGACCGCATCTTCATCCTGCATGCCGACCACGAGCAGAACGCTTCCACCTCCACCGTGCGCCTGACCGGCTCCACCGGCGCCAACCCCTATGCCTGTATCGCTGCCGGCATCGCCGCGCTCTGGGGCCCGGCTCACGGTGGCGCCAACGAAGCCGTGCTCAAGATGCTGGACGAGATCGGCTCCGTGGAAAACCTGGACAAGTTCCTGGCCAAGGCCAAGGACAAGAACGATCCCTTCAAGCTCATGGGCTTCGGCCACCGCGTGTACAAGAACTTCGACCCACGCGCCAAGGTCATGAAGCAGACCTGCGACGAAGTGCTGGAAGCGCTCGGCATCAACGATCCACAACTCGAACTGGCCATGAAGCTGGAAGAGGCTGCCCGCAACGACCCGTACTTCGTCGAGCGCAAGCTGTATCCGAACGTGGACTTCTACTCCGGCATCATCCTCAAGGCCATCGGCATCCCCACTTCCATGTTCACCGTGATCTTCGCCCTCGCCCGTACCGTAGGCTGGATTTCGCACTGGCTGGAAATGCACTCCGCTCCCTACAAGATCGGCCGTCCTCGCCAGCTCTACACAGGCCACACCCAGCGCGACATCGTTCCCCTCGAGAAGCGCTGAGCCCCGGTCTGCAAGAATCCACAAAAAAAGCCGCTCTCGCGGCTTTTTTTGTGCCCGGAATATGGCATCCCCTATAGTCTCGCCTGACCGGATCATGAGCAGCCTACAAAAAAACAGGCCACAGGAAATCCAACATGTCCCATTGCGCATTCATCGGGCTCGGCACCATGGGCTATCCTATGGCAGGCCATCTTGCCCGCAAAGGCCACGATGTCACCGTATTCAATCGCAGCCCCGGGAAAGCGGAGCGCTGGCTGGGGGAGCATCAGGGATACAAGGCCGATACTCCCGCTGCGGCGGCAACCTCCGCCGACTTCGTCTTTACCTGTGTGGGTAATGACGAAGACCTGAAAGAGGTCATCCTGGGCGGCAATGGCATCATCAGGAACCTGAGACCGGGCACAGTCGTCATCGACCACTCCACAGTTTCTGCAGAAGTCTCCCGTGAAATGGCAGTAAAAATCCGCGAAAAGGGAGGCCATTTCATGGATGCCCCGGTTTCTGGCGGTCAGCAGGGGGCTGAAAACGGACAACTCACCATCATGTGCGGCGGCGAGCCTGATGTTTTTGAAAGCGCACGGCTGGTCATGGACAGCTATGCCAAAGCCATCACCCTGATGGGGCCCGTCGGCAACGGCCAACTGACCAAGATGGTGAACCAGATATGCGTGGCCGGACTGGTAGAAGCGCTGGCCGAGGGAATGCACTTTGCCGAAAAAGCCGGGCTGGATGCGCAGAAGGTCATCGATGCCATTTCGCAAGGAGCCGCCTCCAGTTGGCAGATGGTCAATCGCCACAAGACCATGATCGCCGGACACTACGAGCACGGCTTTGCCGTGGACTGGATGCGCAAGGACTTAGGGCTCTGCATGGTGGAAGCAGGCCGGCTGGGCGCCTCCCTGCCCGTCACGGCCCAGGTGGACAGCTTTTATGCCGAGGTCCAGGAAATGGGCGGCGGACGCTGGGACACCTCCAGCCTCCTTGCCCGCCTGCAAAAACACTGACTGCAGCCATCATCTAGACTGATGGCTGCCGATTCCGGCCCACTCTCAAGGACTCCATCATGATCAGGACACTCACAGCCATCCTGCTGGGCTTCTGCCTGAGCCCAACGGCCCATGCAGACAATTCCCAGCAAAACCGGATGATGGAATGCAATAAACAGGCAAGCAGCAAAAGCGGCGAAGAACGCAAGACCTTCATGAGCAGCTGTCTTTCCGGCAAGACAGCAAGCAGCCCACAACAACGCATGAAGGACTGCAACAAGCAAGCGGAGGGGAAAAAAGGAGAGGAGCGCAAAGCCTTCATGAGTACCTGCCTGAAGAAAAACTGATCCCTCCGGAAAGCCGTCTGACAGAAAAGCCCGCTCCTGCGGGCTTTTTACTTTTTGTAACCGATATGACATGTACGCTTGTTTATAGCGGGGAATAGGGGTTTTATGCTGGCAACGGCAGCCGGCCCGAGGGCCGGTCGACCGACTACCCTATGAAAAAAACAACAAGGGACTGTGATGAAAAGAGGACGAGCCAGAATGAAAACAATGCTCTCCGCGACAATACTCCTGTTATGTACCGGAGTGGCTGGCGCCCAGCCAGTACAACGGGAAGACTGCACTCAAAAGGCTGAAGGCACGCTGGGTTCCGAGCGGGCCCGCATCATCAGCGCCTGCATAAGGCGCAATGCCAGTATCAACACTGTCCCCCCCATGCTGGGAAAGATCACCGAATGCAATCGCAAAGCCGGTGACATGGAAGGTGACGAGCGCGTGAAATTCGTCAACAAATGCATGGACGAATGACAGGCACATCCTGCTCACCATTGAAAAAGCCCGCAAAAGCGGGCTTTTTCAATCCAGCGAAAGCGCTTACTTCTCGATGATGGCCACGACGCCCTGACCACCTGCGGCGCAGATGGAAACCAGTACGCGCCCACTTCCCTTCTCGTTCAGCAGCTTGGCAGCAGAAGCCACGATACGGCCTCCTGTGGCGGCAAAAGGATGGCCCGCTGCCAGCGAAGAACCGTTCACGTTCAGCTTGGCACGATCAATGGAGCCCAAGGGCTTCTTCAGGCCCAACCGCTCCTTGCAGAAAGCCTCGTCTTCCCATGCCTTGAGCGTGGACAGCACCTGACCTGCAAATGCTTCGTGAATCTCGTAATAATCGAAATCCTGCAGCGTCAAGCCGACACGGGCCAGCATGCGTGGCACGGCATAGGCCGGTGCCATCAGCAGGCCTTCTTTCTTGTGCACGAAATCCACGGCTGCGGTTTCCACCGTGGTCAGGTAGGCCAGCACAGGCAAGCCCTTGGCCTTGGCCCAATCCTCGGAGGCCAGCAGCACGGCAGAAGCACCGTCGGTCAACGGCGTGGAGTTGCCGGCCGTCATGGTGCCGGTTTCCTTGTCACCGAATGCGGGCTTCAGGGTCGCCAGCTTCTCGATGGTTGAACCGGGGCGCAGGTTGTCATCACGCTCAAGGCCGAGATACGGCGTGATCAGGTCATTGAAGAAGCCTCGCTCGTAAGCAGCGGCCATGTTCTTGTGGCTCTTGAATGCCAGTTCGTCCTGCGCTTCACGGGTAATGCCCCACTCTGCCGTGGTGATGGCCTGGTGATCACCCATGGCAAGGCCGGTACGCGGCTCGCCATTGCGCGGAATTTCCAGGCCCATCATGTTGGGACGGAACTTGGCCAGCGCGGCCAGACGCTGCTTGTTGTCCTTGGCGCGATTCAGCGAGAGCATGAACTGACGCATGGCGTCGTTGACACCGATCGGCGCATCCGACGTGGTATCCACACCACCACCGATGCCCACTTCGATCTGACCGGTGGCAATCTTGTTGCCGATATAGTTGATGGCCTGCAAGCCGGTGCCACAGGCCTGCTGGATGTCACAGGCAGGCGTTTCTGCCGCGAGGCGCGTGCTGAGCACGGCTTCACGAGTCATGTTGAAATCGCGCGAGAGCTTGAGCACGGCACCGGCAGCCACTTCGCCCAGACGCTCGTCTTCCAGCTTGAAACGGGCAACCAGACCGTCAAGCGCAGCGGTCAGCATGTCGATGTTGGAGGCAGTGGCATAGGCTCCGTTGGAGCGGGCAAAGGGAATGCGGTTGCCACCGAGGATGGCGACACGACGAAGGGTGGACATGGCAGATACTCCTTGCTGATTTTCCAGTGGCGGCACCCTAGCACAGAAAATAAACACGGTATTGGCAGACCAGGCGGTCTTGCGACGGCTTGGGGGCAAATGCCCTGCCGGGAGGCATTTGCTAGCCTGCCGCCCGTTTTCAGGAGCCTCAGGACTGCCTTCACTTTACAGTCTCTGCCCCCTCGAGGGTGGCAACAACTGCAGGCTTTACATAGAGTGTCGGCCTTTCCTGCCTGCGCGTGGACACGCGGGCCACCAAGCCGGCAAAACGACTCCGCCCATCCTCCGACCACACGATGTACAGAAGGACACGATCATGACTGACCGCTATACACAGTTCGCGAATTCCCCACTGGGCCGCCTGCTGGCCAAGAATCTCGGCCTGCCGCAGCCGGTCAAACTGGATCGCCACGAAGCCGGTGCACCGGTGATTTCTGGCGCCGTACGTTTTTCTGCCGCCAGCGAAGGTGCCATCAGCAAGGCAGTGAATGGTGTGCTGAAAAATATCGGCGCCGATGTACAGAACCAGCCCGTCTCGGCCGAGAGCGAGCAGAAGTTCAAGGCGCTGGTGTATGACGCCAGTGGCGTGAAGGACAGCACCGACCTCGTCAAGGTGTATGAATTTTTCCACGCCGTGATCCGCAAGGTGGAGCAGAGTGCACGCCTTGTCATCATCGGTATTCCTCCCGAATCCGCCGAAAATCCTCGCCATGCCACGGCACAACGTGCACTGGAAGGCTTCACGCGCGCGCTCGGCAAGGAAGTGAAAAAAGGCGGCACGGCACAACTGCTGTATGTCGCCCCCGGCGCCGAAGACCAGCTCGAATCAAGCCTGCGTTTCTTCCTGTCACCCCGGTCGGCCTATGTCTCTGCACAGGTCGTACGCATCACGCCATCGTCCACACAGGCAAAGCTGGACTGGAACAAGCCGCTGGCCGGCAAGGTGGCACTGGTCACCGGTGCATCGCGCGGTATCGGTGAAGCCATTGCCAAGACCCTGGCACGCGACGGCGCCCATGTCGTCGGCCTGGACATTCCCCAGCTTGCCGACGACCTCAAGGTCGTCACCAGCCTGATCGGTGGTTCCGCCTTCGCCGGTGACATCACCGCGGCCGATGCACCCAAGAAAATTGCCGCCTACCTCAAGGAAAACCACGGCGGCGTGGACATCATCGTGCACAACGCCGGCGTGACCCGCGACAAGACCCTGGCCAACATGACCGAGCAACAGTGGAACATGGTGCTCAACATCAACCTGTCTTCGGAAGAGCGCATCAATGACGAACTGCTGGCGCAGAACGTGATCCGGGAAAACGGCCGCATCATCTGCGTGTCTTCCATTTCCGGCATCGCCGGCAACATGGGCCAGACCAACTACGCCATGAGCAAGGCCGGCGTGATCGGCATGGTGCAGTCCATGGCACCCGTGCTGAAACCCAGGGACATCACCATCAATGCCGTGGCTCCGGGCTTCATCGAAACGGCCATGACAGCCGCCATCCCCTTTGCCATCCGCGAAGCCGGCCGCCGCATGAACTCGATGTCGCAGGGCGGCCTGCCGGTTGATGTGGCCGAAACGATTGCCTGGTACGCCAGCCCCGCTTCTGCCGGCCTCAACGGCAATATCGTTCGCGTATGCGGCCAGTCCTTGATTGGCGCATGAGGAAAAATCCCCTCTCCCAAAAGGAGAGGGAGTTTCATTTCAGGAGTATGCCAATGTCCGTTCGCGAGCTTACTGCCCCTCCCGGCACTGCCGCCCTTTATTCCCGTGCCGTGCTGGGTGCCATCACCGGTAAAAAAGGCGACACCCTGCCTGAGCTGGAACTGGTCATGCGCAGCGTGAAGATTGATCGCGCCCATCTGGCCACCTACAACCGCGTATGCGGTTTCAACCAGCGTGAAACGCTGCCCGTGACTTATCCCTTCGTGCTGGCCTTTCCGTTGCACATGGAAATCATCACGGACCCGGGATTCCCGTTTGCAGCCATGGGGCTGGTTCACATCCAGAACTCCATCACGCAGCACCGCCCGATTGCGGCCTCCGAAACCCTGACCATTTCGGTGAAACCGGCCAACCTGCGTCCTCACGACAAGGGCCGCCAGTTCGATATCCTCACCACGCTGACATCCGGAGAGGAAGTCGTGTGGGAGTCCGTCAGTACCATGCTGCGTCGTGGTGGCGGCAGTGGCGAGAGCAAGGCATCTGCTCCCAAGCCCGCCAGCACTCCGGAAAGCAAAGGTGTGGTGCAGTGGGCCATACCGGCAGATACGGGCCGCCGTTACGGCGCCGCCTCGGGCGACCGAAATCCCATTCATCTTTACGCCTTCACAGCCAAGCTCTTCGGCTTTCCCCGTGCCATTGCCCATGGCATGTGGAGCAAGGCTCGCTGCCTTGCCGCACTGGACGGACGCCTGCCCAATGCCTACACGGTGGACGTGCAATTCAAACTGCCCGTGCTACTGCCAGCCAAAGTGGCCTTCCATTCGGAAGCGCAACCCAACAACGGTTTTACCTTCAACCTGAATGATTCACGGACAGGCAAACCGCATCTCGCCGGTGTGATCAAGGCCTGAGTAATAGCTGTCATGAAAAAGCCCGCATTCGCGGGCTTTTTTGCTTCAGGTAGCTCAGGCGCGCAACCATTGCCAGAGCAACACCGGCAGACTGTCCACAGCACGTATGGCTGCCGTATTGATCTGCCACAAACGCATGTCACCAAACGGCGTGCCAATGCCGTAATTCACCACATAGCCTACCGCCAGTTCGCGCGACGGATCACACCAGGCACCCGAGCCGCCATAACCGAAGTGCCCAAAGGCATGCGGTGTGCGCGGCCCGGTGGTAAAGACTCGGTGGTAACCCAGACGCCAGCGCATGGGCAAGGGAATCACGGCTCCACGGGCAGTGTTCTGTATCCGGGAAATTTCCCTGATCTTGTCACGCGACAGGATGCGCGTGCCTTCAAATTCACCACCATTGCCCAGCACGGCATAGATTTTTGCCAGTGAGCGGGCATTGAACATGCCGCCTGCTCCCGGAATGCAGGCTTGCACGGTTTCCGGTGCATTCCAGTCAAAACGTGCCATGCCATGCGGCACCATCGCCTCCAGCGTGGACTCCGGCTCGAAGCCGCTGGCGCGTAATGCGGACTCCACTGCGCGCTGTGCCAAGGGGGCTTTTTTCTTTCGGGCAGGCCGCGAAGGATCACGCGGTTTTTTCTCGGGCGTGATCAGGCTGGCACAGCGGGACACATCCTTTTCGGGCACACCGATAAAGCAGCCATCCAGTTGCAGCGGTCCCGACAACTCCTTGCGCAATACCTCTGCCAGTGGTCTGCCCGTGATCTTTTCCACCAGCCCCCCCACCAGCCAGCCAAACGTGAGTGCGTGATAGCCGTTGCGGGTACCGGGTTCATGTGCGGGCGCAGCCTGCTCCATCAGCGCCAACATGTGTGGCCAGTCGCACATTTCCGTGGCGTCCTGCACCAGGCTGCGGATGGGATAGAGGCCAGCCTCGTGGCAAAGCAGCTGCCGCACGGTAATGGCAGCTTTGCCGTTCTGCGCGAAAGCAGGCCAGTAACGTGCCACCGGAGCGTCGTAATCCAGCTGGCCGCGATCAGCAAGGATGTGCAGCAAGGTGGCAACAATGCCTTTGGTCGTGGAGAAAGAAAGCGACAAGGTATCTGCCTTCCAGGGATCACCAGCGCGATTCCGGGTGCCGCCCCAGACATCGATGACGCGCTCACCCCGGTGATAAACGCAGAGTGCGGCACCTCCAGCCCCCTGCTTGGGCAACTGGCGAACAAAGGTTTCGGCAACGGCCCGGAAATCCGGGTGAACATGGCCTTCCAGCATCGTGAACTCCTTCGGTATCAAAGCCGCCCGAGCCTGCATGACCATCCTTAGCCGGAATGACAGGGCTCAGGACGCTGAGCAGCTTCTACACAATGGCGCCAGGAAACAGCACCAGAAAAAAGGACTCTGGTTTAGCACGGGCACGACCGCTAGGCTATGGCATACGCCTGTCGCCGACTGTCATTTCCGCCGTGCCTTCATCCCGTCCGCTGCTTCCCCTTCTGATCCTGCCCGTGCTCGTGCTGGCCATGGCAGGTCTTGCCATGGGCTGGGGGCTTGCGGACCTGGGTCTGTTCAGTGGCGAGGTGTTCTGGCAGTTGCGTCTGCCCCGTGTCTTGCTGGCCGCCTTCACGGGCAGTGCACTCGCACTGGCCGGCCTGCTGCTGCAGGATTTTTTCCGCAACCCGCTGGTAGAGCCTGGCCTGCTGGGCATTTCGGCGGGTGCCGGGCTTGCTGCCGTACTCGTGATCACGCTGGGTGTTACCGGACTCTGGGCATTGCCATTCGCCGCCTTTGCCGGCGCACTGGCCACGCTGGCCGTGGTGCTGGCTGTCGGGCATCGCCTCGGCGCCAGCAATGCCGAACTGCTGCTGGTCGGAGTGGCCATCAATGCGCTGGCCGCCGCCGTGGTCAACCTGCTGCTCAGCCTGAGTGACGGCAGTACCTTCCGCAGTGCCAGCTTCTGGCTCATGGGCAGCTTTTCCGCTGCCGACTGGTCGCTGCTCCTGCCTTCGCTGCTGTTGCTGGTGCTGGCCTTCCTGCGTGCCTGGCAACATCGACAGGCACTGGATGTCTGGCAACTGGGCGAGACCGAAGCGGCCCATCTGGGCCTGGACATCGTGCGCTTCCGTCGCGAAATCCTGCTGCTTTCGTCACTGCTGGTGGCACTGGCCGTGTCACAGTCCGGCGGTATCGGCTTCGTGGGCCTGCTCGCGCCGCACATGGCACGCCGCCTTGGCATGTTGCGCCACCAGCATCTGCTGCCCGCCAGTCTTTTTCTTGGCGCCCTGCTCGCCCTGCTGGCCGACTGGCTGGCACGCGTGCTGCTCGCCCCCCTGGAGCTTCCCGTAGGTGTGCTGACGGCACTTATCGGAGCACCTGCCTTCCTGCTGCTTTTCCTGCGGGGGCGGCAGCCATGATGGTCCTTTCCAGACTCGGTTGCCGTTTCAAGACACACACCGTGCTGAGTGGCATTTCACTTTCGCTACCACCTCAGTGTGTGGCACTGGTCGGCCCCAACGGTGCCGGCAAATCCACGCTGCTGCAGCTGTGTGCGGATGGCGGGCGCTATTTCAGGCAGGCGGAAATCAGCGGTGAAATATGGCTGGATGGAAAGCACTTGCAGGAGATTGCCCCTGAACAACTCGCACGACGCCGTGCCTTTCTGCCACAACAACATGCTGACACCCTGCAACTGCCCGTACGGGACCTGCTTTGCCTGGCTGCATGGCCTCATGGCGGCGGCAAAGGCACTGAAAAAACTCTTGAAGAAGCACTGACTATCTGGGAGCTGGAAAAACTGGCCTCGCGCCACTGGAACCAGCTTTCCGGCGGCGAACGGCAACGCGTACAACTGGCACGGAGCTGGATGCAGATGCGCCTGCATCCAGTTGCCACCGAACGCATATGGCTGCTGGACGAGCCCCAGAATGCACTGGACCTCCCGCACCAGCAGCGCCTGCACCAGCAACTGCGCGAGGAAGCCGGCAACGGCTCACTGGTCGTGTTCTCCACGCACGACATCAACTTTGCCCTGAGGACGGCTGATCGCATTCTGGTGCTGGCAAATGGCCGCCTGCAGGCAGACGATGTCCCCGGGGCCATTGCCGACCCGGCACGCCTGCAGGCTATATTCGGCGTGCCGTTTACCCGTATCAGCAATCCTGCAGACGGCAAACCCTGGCTGATTCCCGGCTGAAAACCATGCCAAGCCTTTATCTTTGCGAGAACTGAATGAGCCTGTTTGCCAGCAAATCCTTCACTGCCGAAAGCCTGCGCCTGGGCCTGGAGAAAGAGGGCTATATCGCCTCTGATGCCATTGCCCTTACGCTCTTCCTCGCTGCGCAGCTGGAAAAACCGATTCTGGTCGAAGGCCCGCCCGGGGTCGGCAAGACCGAACTGGCCAAGGCTGCCAGCAAGCTCTTTGAAAGGCCTCTCATACGTCTGCAATGCTACGAAGGGCTGGATGAGAGCAAGGCACTCTATGAGTGGAAGTACGGCAAGCAACTGCTCTACACACAGGTACTGAAAGAGCAGCTTGGCGACATCCTGCGCGGTGCGGAAGGTTTGTCGGAATCCGTCGAACGCCTGCACCAGTTCGGCGACATTTTCTACTCGCCCGAATTCCTGGAACCACGCCCACTTCTTTCCGCATTACGCGCCGAACCCGGCGCGGTTCTGCTGATTGACGAAATCGACAAGGCCGATCAGGAGTTCGAGGCTTTCCTGCTGGAACTGCTGGCGGACTATCAGGTGTCTGTGCCGGAAATCGGTACGATCAAGGCAAAAAATACGCCGCTTGTACTGCTGACCAGCAACAACCAGCGCGAATTGTCAGATGCCCTCAAGCGCCGCTGTCTGCACCTTTACATCCCTTATCCCGATGCCGCACTGGAGCGTCGCATCCTGTCCGCACAGGTTCCTGACCTTCCTGAAAAGCTGCGCGAACCGCTGATTGATTTCGTGCAGAAGCTGCGCACGCAAGACCTGCGCAAGGTGCCCGCCATCAGTGAAACACTGGACTGGGCACGCACACTACTGTTGCTGCATGTACAGGCACTGGATGCGCAATGGGTGGAAAAGACGCTGGCTGTCCTGCTAAAGCATCAGGATGATGCAGAACGCATCCGCGAAGAACTTCCCAAGCTGCTGAAGAAGGCCTGAGGTCGCCCGCCGGAGGCTCACACGCGTGGACAGAAAGCTCACAGAATTTGTCGCCCTCCTGCGTAACAACGGCCTGCGTGCCTCACCGCCGGAAGTGGCCGATGCCGCCTCTGCCATACAACTGGTGGGCTACGAAAATCGTGGGCGTTTCCATGCCGTGCTTTCCAGTACGCTGGCCAAAAGCACAGCCGATGCCGCCATTCTCGACCGCTGTTTCGAAAGCTTCTTCCGCATCACGCCCGAGCTGACCAAAAACCTTCCCGATACCGCCCCGCCGCCTCCTGCACTCACGCTCCCGGCAGGCCTGCAATTCCTGTTCGGTCGGGGTGAAGGCGCCGGCAGCGGTGGCCAGGGTAGCGGCCAGCCCGTGCCGGGCGTGCCGCCCTCGGCGCTGGGCGAGCAGTTGCTGGGAAATCAGGAAGACAGCCTGGCCGTCGCGCTGGCGCAAGCCGTGGAAACGGCTCGCCTTGCCGACATCCGCGTACTGACGCAGCAGGGACTGTTCACCCGCCGCATACTGATGGCCATTGGGCTGGAAGACCTGGAGCGCGAACTCAGCAATCTGGACAGGCTGTCGTCGCCGGCAGCGGCTGGCCGCTCTGCAGCACTGCGCGAACGGCGTGACCGCCTGCGCACCCAGGTACGCGATACCGTGAACCGTTATTTCCGGCTGGCCGGGAGCCAGGACCGTGATGCCATCGTGCGCGAAACCGATTTCGCCCTGCTGCAGGAGTCACGCGATGCCGAGCGCGTGATCCGACGCATGGCACGCCAGCTCATTACCCAGCACCGGCGGCGACAAAAACTGGCAGCGCGCGGCCTGCTGGACGTGCGCGCCACGCTGCGGCGCAATGTGGCTCATGATGGCGTGCTGATGCAGCCGCATTGGCGCCGCATCCGCAAGGACAAACCCAAGGTCATGGCCGTGTGTGATGTCAGCGGCTCTGTCAGCCGTTACTCGCGCTTCCTGCTGCTGTTTCTCTACAGCCTGCAGGAAGTGATTCCACGTCTGCGTTCCTTTGCCTTTTCGTCGTCACTGCACGAGGTGACGGGCTGCTTCGAGAGCCTGCCGCTGGAAGAAGCAATCGATACGGTCATGGAACGCTACGGCATGGGCAGTACCGATTACGGCCGCGCCTTTGCCGACCTGGAAAAACTCGCCATGGCGGATATCGACCGCAAGACCACCCTCATCATCCTCGGGGATGCCCGCAACAACCGGGGCGATGCCCGGACAGAGCTGCTGCGGGACTTTCACCAACGCGCCAGGCAGGTCATCTGGCTGAACCCGGAGTCCCTCAACCGCTGGGGCAGCGGCGACTCGGAAATGCTGCGCTACCGCAGCTACTGCACCCGCTCCCACACCTGCCGCAATCTGGCTGACCTGGGCCGCATCGTGGACAGGCTGCTGCTGTCCGCCTGAAACAGGCCCATGAAAAAGCCCGCACAAGGCGGGCTCTTTCAGTACGGCACATTATCAGGCAGTGATTTCAAGAATCTTCTTGAAGAGAGCCTTCTGTTCTTCGCTGGGACGTGCAGTCTGCAGGGCCATCAGCTTGCTCATGTCGCCTTCAACCTTGATCTGGCCGCTCATGAAACCCTGCATGCCGGCAGCTTGGTCGCCTTCCAGGAAAATCTTGCGCAGCAGGTCGGCGGGCAGGATGAGCTTGGTGCCAGCAGCGGCATTGTGGCCTTTTTCAAAGTTGCCGGCGTTCAGGGCCAGGTCAACATTGCCGCCGGGGGCGCCCGACACGGTCACGTTCAGGGCCAAGTTGGCCAGCGTGGACGGGATGTTCAGGTTGCCGGCAGCGGCAGTCAGTTCAGCAACCTTGGCAAACCATTCATCAGACAGGAAAGCGGCCATTTTTATCTCCGGGGTGGTTTCTTGTGTATTGGGGCCAAGCGCAAGCGGTTGGCCGCGAATTCCTCGCTGCCTGTGGCATCAGGACCGGCAAGGCAGTTACGAAGCCCGTGCCCTCAGCCCCCATGCAGCGAGCCTGTACCCTACAAGAGCCCCCTACCCTTGGCAATAACCCGTTTGGTGGCGTTTTCCTGACATTTCCGCTCACTGGAAATGTCAGGCAGAGGCCTTGGTTTGCCGGTACGGGACCCCCTCAGCCACAGGACTCAGATGGCGTCGTCGTTGGTTTCGCCGGTGCGGATACGCACCACATGGGAGAGGTCACTGACAAAAATCTTGCCGTCACCGATCTTGCCCGTGGCAGCAGCCTTCATGATGGCCTCGATAGCCTGGTCCACCTGGTCGTCCCGCACGGCCAGCTCCAGCTTGACCTTGGGTACAAAGTCCACGACATATTCGGCACCACGATAGAGCTCGGTATGCCCCTTCTGGCGACCGAAGCCCTTGGCCTCTGTCACGGTCAGGCCTGTCACGCCAATATCGGACAGCGCCTCGCGCACATCGTCCATCTTGAAGGGCTTGATGACCGCAACAATCATCTTCATGGGGCACAACCTCTTGTTTCGTTAATGAAAAGGACCGGAAACCCGCCGGGCCCGGCCCTTATGCATGCCAAGGATACCCCGACGCCACGCGGCGGCAAGCCCTTAGAGATGGTGCATGGCACTCCGGCACCTGCAACCTGTCCTCCTCCCCTGCAGCAGGCACGCATCACTCGGGAAAACCCGCCAGTCCGGATGCCTGCGGCCACTCTCAAAAAAAGCACCAACCGACACGATCTTGATATGCATCAAGCTCTTCCGGAAATGCCTGACTACACTGGCACAAGGCGCAAGGTTCGTGCTCGCCACCCGTGTTGAAACGGACAAGGGTAAAACATCCATATCACGAATGATTCGCGTTATCGAAAATGATGCATCGAAACACACAACATCATGTGTGCGGGAAAATTCCTGCGATGAAATCGCCACTGCCAGAGGATGATTTCCGGATGTGCCAAGCTTCACGAAAACCTGCTGACGCCCCACCTGGGGCAATTTGCCTCAGGGCACTTTTTTCCCGTCTCCGCCACAATGACATGAATGCAAAAACGCATAGGATACGTGTACCACTGCATACGATGCCATGCGCCGGCGAGCCACGATTTTTCATTGCAACTCAAGGGTAGTGTTATGTCACAAGCCGCTGCTGCCAGTACGGTGACACCTGACTACGATCTCAACGTCGTCAAGCAGTTCACCATCATGACGGTGGTCTGGGGAATCGTGGGCATGGCGATGGGCGTGCTCATCGCTGCCCAGCTCGCCTGGCCTGCACTCAATTTCGAGATTCCCTGGCTGACCTACAGCCGTCTGCGGCCTCTGCATACCAATGCAGTGATTTTTGCATTCGGTGGCTGCGGGCTTTTTGCTGCTTCCTACTACGTGGTGCAGCGCACCTGCCAGGCTACGTTGTTCGCGCCAGGTCTTGCCAAATTCACTTTCTGGGGCTGGCAGGCCGTGATCGTTCTGGCTGCCATCACGCTGCCGCTGGGTTACACCAGCAGCAAGGAATACGCCGAGCTGGAATGGCCCATCGACATACTGATCACGGCAGTGTGGGTGGCCTATGCCATCGTTTTTTTCGGCACCATCGTGAAGCGTCAGACCTCGCACATCTATGTGGCGAACTGGTTCTTCGGCGCCTACATCCTCACCATCGCCGTGTTGCACATCGTCAACAACGTGGCCATCCCGGTGTCCTTCTGGAAATCGTACTCAGCCTACGCAGGTGCCACCGATGCCATGGTGCAGTGGTGGTACGGGCACAATGCCGTGGGCTTTTTCCTCACCGCCGGTTTCCTCGGCATGATGTATTACTTCGTGCCGGTACAGGTGGGCAGACCTGTTTACTCCTACCGGCTTTCCATCGTGCATTTCTGGGCGCTGATTGCGATCTACATGTGGGCCGGCCCTCACCACCTGCATTACACCGCCCTGCCTGACTGGACACAGTCCATCGGCATGGTGTTCTCGCTCATCCTGCTGGCCCCCAGCTGGGGCGGCATGATCAACGGCATGATGACGCTCTCCGGTGCCTGGGACAAATTGCGCACCGACCCCATCATCCGCTTTCTCATTGTTGCATTGTCTTTCTACGGCATGGCCACCTTTGAAGGCCCGATGATGTCGATCAAGACCGTGAATGCGCTCTCGCATTACACCGACTGGACCATTGGCCACGTTCACGCCGGTGCGCTGGGCTGGGTCGCCATGATCACCATGGGTTCGGTTTACGTGCTGGTGCCACGCCTATGGGAACGCCCGCACATGTACTCCACTCGCCTCATCTATGTGCATTTCTGGCTCGCCACCATCGGCACGGTGTTCTACATCGCCTCCATGTGGATTGCCGGCGTGATGCAGGGGCTAATGTGGCGCGCCGTGAACAATGACGGCACGCTGACCTACAGCTTCGTGGAAGCGCTGTCAGCTACCTACCCGTATTACATCGGCCGCTTCATCGGTGGCGTCATCTTCCTCGCCGGCATCATCGTGATGGCCTGGAATGTGGCGCAGACGGTTCGTGGCGTTCCCGCCCGCGACCTGCCGAATACATGAGGAGGAACAGAAAATGTCGTCTTCCCATGAACTGGTAGAAAAGAACATCGGCCTGATGATGGTTCTCATCGTCGTGGCCATCAGCTTCGGCGGTCTGGTGGAAATCGTACCGCTGTTTTTCCAGAAGGAAACCACACAGCCTGTTACCGGGATGAAACCGCTCACGGCACTGGAACTGGAAGGCCGTGACGTTTATATCCGCGAAGGCTGCCATGTCTGCCATACGCAGATGATCCGCCCGCTGCGAGCCGAAACGGAACGCTACGGCCACTATTCCGTAGCCGGCGAATCCGTGTGGGAGCACCCCTTCCTCTGGGGCTCCAAACGCACCGGTCCTGACCTTGCCCGTGTCGGTGGACGCTATTCGGATGACTGGCATCGTGTGCATCTGATCAACCCTCGTGATGTGGTGCCGGAATCGAATATGCCGGCCTATCCGTGGCTGGAGAAAAACATCCTGACCGGTCAGCACACCCGTGAAAAAGTACAGGCCATGGCCACGCTAGGTGTGCCGTACACGGCGGAAGACATCCATATGGCGCCCTACCAGGTACAGGGCAATAGTGAACTGGATGCTGTCGTCGCGTACTTGCAGCAGCTCGGCACCGTGATCAAGAGCAAGAGGGAATGAGCATGACTGTCGATTACGGAACCCTGCACAGCATTGCCACGGTCGCCGCCATTCTTGCCTTTGCCGGTATCTGCTGGTGGGCATGGCGACCAGCCAACCGCCAGCGCTTTGAAGAAGACGGCCAGCTTCCGCTGGTCAACGACCCCCTCCTCACACGAAAGGCGCCTGCTGCTGAACAAGCCGCTTCCGGTTCGCCAGCCGGGGAGAACAAAAAATGAGTAACTTCTGGAGCTTCTACATCATTGCCATCGTGGCATTGAACATCATCGGCTGTGCCTGGCTTTTGATGTGGACACGCCGCATGGATCTTTCCGACATGCCGGAAGACGGAACTACAGGGCACGAGTACGACGGTATTCGTGAATACAACAATCCGTTGCCACGCTGGTGGCTGGTGCTGTTCTGGATCACGATCGTCTTTGCACTGCTCTATCTCACGCTCTATCCCGGGCTGGGAAAATATCCCGGTCTTCTGGGCTGGACATCCGCCGGCGAAGTGGCAAAGCATGAACAGGAATACCAGCAGCAATACGGCGCCCTCTACGCTGGCTATGCAAGTACTCCTGTCGAAGAGCTGGCCAAGGATGATCGTGCCATGAAAATCGGCGCACGCCTTTTTGCCAACAACTGTTCAACCTGCCACGGCACCGATGCACACGGTGCACGCGGCTTCCCCAACCTGACCGACCAGGACTGGATTCACGGCGGCACCCCGGAAAAAATCTACGAAACCATCATGAACGGGCGAAACGGCATCATGCCAGCCTGGAAGGATGGAATCGGGGACGACGGCGTAAAGCAGGTAGCACATCACGTACTCTCGCTTTCCGGTCGCAAGCATGATTCAGCCCTGGCACAGCAAGGAGCAGAGATTTATGCCAGCAAATGTTCCGTATGCCATGGCGCCAGCGGTGAAGGCAGCCCACTCATGGGAGCACCACGCCTCAATGACAACATCTGGCTTTATGGAGGCAGCGAAGCTTCCGTGATCAAGTCCATCGCGGAAGGCCGCATCGGCCACATGCCGGCACAGAAAGACATACTGGGCAGTGAGCGAGCGCATCTCCTCGCTGCTTATGTCTGGTCACTTTCACAGGAAAAATGACGGCTTTCCTGCAGGGGGAAACGGTGAACTCCGTTTCCCCCTGCAAGAGCCGCCCTAAAAAACAATTTCCAAGCTACGGCCCAATGATAAAACTGATAAGCCTTATGGGAAAAAGCCATTGGCCCACGACAGGAAAGCACGGGCATCATGCAAAGAAAGAAAAACTCATCTGCAGAGTGTGCCGACAAGCTTCGCAACGTGCGTAGTTTCTCAACCCACTTTGAGACACTCCCTTGCGGGAGCGAAACATCACGATGAGCGACCAGCCCTCCGCCCGCCGCCCCATACCGGTGAAAGACCAGTCGCCTGACCCGGTCCGTATCGTCCAGCCACAAAAGATCAGCCTGTATGCCAAGCGCGAAAAAATCCAGGCACGCAGCATTGACGGATTTTTCCAGAATGTCCGCATCATCACCATCTGGGCCACGCTGGGGCTGTATTTCCTGCTGCCCTGGGTAACCTGGGATGGCAGGCAGGCACTGCTTTTCGACTTGCCCGAGCGGCGCTTCTACATTTTCTGGTGGACCTTCCTGCCACAAGATTTCTTTTTCCTGTCCTGGCTGCTCATCATTGCCGCTTTCGGCCTGTTTGCCCTCACCGTTTTCGCCGGCCGTGTCTATTGCGGATACATGTGTCCGCAAACGGTGTGGACCAAGATATTCATGATCATCGAGCAACTCACGGAAGGCGAACGCCATGCGCGCCTGCGCATGGACAAGGCCTCCATGAGTGTTTCCAAATTCCTCAGGCGCAGCCTGAAACATGCCGGCTGGCTGGCAGTGGCCTTTGTCACGGCCATCACCTTCGTCGGTTATTTCACGCCGGCACGCACGCTGACAATGGAACTTCTGGGCTTCAGCCTCGGCCCCTGGGAAATGTTCTGGATACTGTTCTTCACGGTAGCCACCTACATGAATGCCGGCTGGATGCGCGAACAGGTCTGCCTCTACATGTGTCCCTACGGGCGTTTCCAGAGCGTGATGATGGACCAGGACACGCTCATCATTTCCTATGACAAGAAGCGTGGCGAAAACCGTGGCAGCCGCAAACGTGATGCCGACTACAAGGCACAGGGCCTGGGTGACTGCATTGACTGCCAGCTTTGCGTACAGGTCTGCCCTACCGGCATCGACATCCGCGATGGCCTCCAATACGAGTGCATACAGTGTGCTGCCTGCATAGATGCCTGCGACTCCATCATGGACCAGATGGGTTATGACCGCGGCCTGGTACGCTACACCACGGAAAACCTGCTGGAGAAAGGCGGGAAATACCGGCTGCTCCGTTTCCGTCTGGTGGGCTATGCCATTGCCATGGCACTGGTGGCAGGCACCTTCCTGATTGCGCTTGCAATGCGTACACCGCTTGAGGTGGAAACCCTGCGCGACCGTAACCAGCTTTTCCGTGAAAACAATGAAGGGATGATAGAGAACGTCTATCTGCTCAAGGTGCTCAACAAGTCCCAGCACGCGGAACGCTACACAGTTTCACTCGAAGGCAGCCCCCACATCAGCATGAACCGGGAACTGTTGCTGAATGCAGAACCCGGAGAGCAGGTTTCAGCCCCCATCACGCTGACTGCCGATCCCGGCCTGCTCGACAGCAGCAAGTACACCGTGACTTTCCGCGTCCGGGCAGAATCCGATGCCTCCGTAAGCAAGGAAAGCGAAACCCGCTTCCTGGCGCCGGCCATAAGATGATGGCAAGGAACCACACACATGAATGATCCGGACATAAAGAAACCCTGGTACCGCTACCCCTGGTTCTGGCTCATCATGGCCCTGCCTGCCGCCTCCGTGGTTGCCGGCATCAGCCTCGTGGTCATTGCGGTCCGCAACCAGGACAGCGTGGTCAGGGATGACTGGTACAAAGAAGGCAAGGTCATCAACCAGGATATTGCACGTGATACCGCCGCAACCCGGCTGGGCATGAAAGCGGAACTCCAGATTGACGACCTCACCGGTGAAGTCACCGCCAACCTTAAAGGGAATGGCACCGCCACGGAACTTGTCCTGCTTTTTTCACACCCGACCCATGCCGATGCCGACCAAACCCTGCTGTTGCAACGTCGCGAGGATGGCCGCTTCCACGGCCTGCTCACACGGGTACTGAAAGGACGCTTCCATGTGGAACTGGGCAATCGCGAATGGCGCCTCATGGGCGAACGCGAGTTTCCCCGTCCGGATTTCACGCTGAGTCATGACTGAAACGCCAATAGAGCCTAATGACTGACATCATCGCAGCAAGCTGTTTCCACTGTGGCCTTCCCGCTGCAGGAGATTTCACCGGGCGCGCCGTCATCCTCGGAGCGCCACGCGATTTTTGCTGTGCCGGCTGTCTTGCCGTTGCCGAAACCATTGTTGAAAGCGGTCTTGAAACCTACTACCTGGATCGCGACGCACCAGCAAGCGGACCTGCAGCGCTACCCGAAAAACTGGCGGCCCTGCTGGCATTCGACCACCCTTCGGCACAGAAAGAATTCCTCCGACAGGAAGACGGAGCTGCCAGCTGTGAGCTGACACTGGAAAACATCAGTTGTGCGGCCTGCGCCTGGCTGATCGAACGCCGCCTGCAGCAACAGCAGGGAGTACAGCAAGCTGTCGTCAACCTAAGCACGCACCGGCTCCATTTGCGCTGGGACAACGAAGTGCTTGCCTTCAGTCAGTTGCTGATCCTGCTGGAAGAGATTGGCTACCGTGCCCGCCCCTATCGCACCGACACGCATGTGGCACAACTAAAAAAAGAAAGCCGCAACCTGCTGCTGCGACTGGCCGTGGCTGGCTTCGGCATGATGCAGGTGATGATGTATGCCGGCTCCATCTATGTGGGCGCCTACAGCGGCATGGAACGCGAATACCACGACTACCTGAACTGGACCAACCTCGTCATCACCACACCGGTATTCTTTTATTCCGGCTGGCCTTTCTATCGCTCGGCCTGGCGCGCACTGCGGGCACGCCGCCTCAACATGGATGTCTCGGTATCGCTGGCACTGGCGGGCGCCTATTTCGCCAGCGTCTTCGCCACGGTTGCAGGCACGGGTGACACCTATTTCGATTCCGTCACCATGTTCATCTTCTTCCTGCTGACCAGCCACTTCCTGGAAGCACGCGCACGCCAGCGTGCCGGTGACACCGCTGCCTCTCTCATGGCGCTGACACCACGGCTGGCGACTCGTCTGGATGATCGCAACAACGAAGAAATCATCGCCGCCGTTGATCTCTTGCCCGGTGACCGGGTACTGGTGAGGCCCGGTGAAACCGTGCCTGCCGACGGCACGGTGACAGAAGGACAAAGTGCCGTCAGCGAAGCACTGCTGACTGGCGAGCCCCTGCCACTGCCGAAAAAAACCGGTGACTCCGTGGTGGGTGGCAGCCTGAATACCGATGGTTCCTTGCTGGTTGCCGTGAGCCGTACCACGGGTGACAGCACGCTGGGCACGCTGAACCGGCTGCTCAACCGTGCCCTTGGCGACAAACCGCTGCTGGCACGACGTGCAGACGAACTGGCACAGGTTTTCGTGGCAGCCGTGCTGGTGATCGCAGCCATCGTCTTTGCGGCGTGGACATGGATTGATGGCTGGGAGCATGCCTTCTGGATCACGCTGGCCGTTCTCGTCGCCACCTGCCCCTGTGCCCTGTCACTGGCAACGCCGGTCGCCCTCACCAGCGCCACCAATGCACTCGCCGAACGCGGCTTCCTGCTGACACGCGGACATGTGCTGGAAACGCTGGCCGCCGCAACGCACGTTATTTTCGACAAGACCGGCACGCTCACCACCGGCCAGCTCCGCTTGATGGAAACCGTCGTCCTGCGGGGCGAACAGGCAGAAGCACTGGATACAGTGTGCGCGCTGGAGAGCCGTTCCGAACACCCCGTAGCACATGCATTTCGGTCACTGCATCGCCAGGAGCTGCCAAAGGTGACGGAACTTCGTCACGAAGCAGGCGGCGGTGTCAGTGGCGAGATTGGTGGGCGTCATTACCGCTTCGGTCATGCTGCATTTGCACTTGGCAAGGAAACGGACACGGACAATGAAAAACTCTGGCTGGCAGATGAAGAAGGCGCGATTGCTGCGTTCACCCTGAGCGACAGCCTGCGGCCGGAAGCGGCTTCCGTCATTTCCGGACTGAAAGCACGCGGACTGGAAACCTGGCTGCTGTCGGGAGACCGCTCTGCCGTGGTACAGGACATCGGTAAAAAACTGGGCATGGCAAATGTGGAAGGCAGCCTCTCTCCCGAAGACAAACAGGCACGCGTAAAAGCGCTGCAGGATCGTGGCGCCGTTGTCGTGATGGTGGGTGACGGCGTCAATGATGCGCCAGTACTGGCGCAGGCCCATCTTTCCATTGCCATGGCATCAGCCACGGATCTCGCACAGGTGACTGCAGATGCCATGCTGCTGCGCGATGACCTGCGGCATATCGTCGCGGCACGCGACAGTGCCCACAAGACCCGGCGTATCATCCGTCAGAACCTCGGCTGGTCACTGGCCTATAATCTCGCCGTGCTGCCGCCTGCCGCGATTGGCTGGCTGCCGCCCTGGCTCGCTGCACTCGGCATGTCGCTGAGCTCGCTGGTGGTCGTGCTGAATGCGCTGCGTTTGCGTCGCCATTCTTCCATGCCCCCGGGACAGGCCGGGGCCCATGCAGCATCTGTCACACCGCCGCCGCATGGACCCCGACCTGCGCCGGGGTGACGACAAACTTCTGGAAAGCCGCAATGGAAGTCATCTATCTGCTCATACCACTCAGCCTGCTCTTCCTGGGCGCCGGTATCTGGATTTTTTTCTGGGCAGTAAAACATCGCCAGTTCGATGACATGGAAGGCCCGGCCCACCGCATCCTCATGGACGACAAGGAAGCAAGGCGGAAACGCCGGTGATCACAGGCAGCGACAGCACCCTGCTGCTGACCGCTTGGGCCACCGGCCTGCTCGGCAGCACCCATTGCATAGGCATGTGCGGCGGCATTTCCGCTGCACTCTCTTTCGCACTGCCGGCAGAGGCGCGCAAAGGCTGGCGCCTGCTGGCCTGGCAGCTTGCCTACAACAGCGGACGGCTTCTCACTTATACGTTGCTCGGCATTCTCGTGGGCAGCCTTGCCCACGGCATTCTCGGTGGCTGGATGCACAGCATCTGGCCGCGTGTGTTCGCTGCCGTTTTCATGCTGCTGCTGGGAATGTATCTGGCCGGCTGGTGGAACCTGCTGCAGAAACTCGAAGGGCTGGGTGGCGGGGTATGGAAGCATCTTGCGCCCCTGCGCCAGAAAATCCTGCCGATAGATCACCCCGGAAAAGCATTGCTGGCGGGTGGGCTGTGGGGATTTCTGCCCTGCGGCCTGGTTTACAGCGCGCTGGCACTGGCGCTTTCACGTGCTGACAGCACCATGTCGGGTGCCGTCATGCTGGCCTTCGGCCTGGGCACGCTGCCCATGCTGCTGGTCACAGGCACACTGGCAGGAAAGCTGCGGCAATTGCTGCAAGGCCGTCATGTACGACAACTCGCGGGCCTGCTGGTGATGCTCTTTGCACTTGCCACGCTGGCTTCAGCGCTCTCGCACGATCACCATGATGCAAGCCAGCAAGACTCGCCGCAACAACATGACGCGGCAGAACACAGTCATCATCATTAAGCAAAACAGAAAAATACCAGACATCGTCGTCCCGGCGCAGGCCGGGACCTATACGACGCTGGAAAGGCAAAGAAAGGCGCTGATTGATAGCAAGCGCCTACAACTCGGGAACCGGTGCCTGCAAACTTCTCAAGCCCTGATCAAAACGGTCCCTGATCGCCTTGCCCTGATCGTTTTTCTGGAAACAGACATAGAGCTTGTGCACGATGAGCACGGCAGGATTGAGCTGCAGTTGCTGAGCCGCCCCCTGCACGCTGTCTTTCTGCAAAAGATAGGCATAGACGTTGCGATCAATGATGGCTACCTCAGCCTTTCCCTGCAAAAGGTTACGCAGGTTCTCCTCGTCATCCATGGCCGTGACGATCTGCATCTTGCCCTGCAAGACCAGTTCGTCAAACTCGGGCGTGTTCACGTAGGTGCCCACCACCCCGACGCGATAACGCAGCAGGTCGTCCATGCTGCGCCAGCTCACCGGGCGTCCACGCACTTCCGCGAGCCCCAGCGGGCTCTCACCCACCGGCTGTGAGAAATGGCATTCTCGTGCACGCTCGGCCGAATAATAATCGGGGAATTTTCCGGTATAGGCGCGATTGAGCCGCACCATGCGCTGCACGCGGCTCCAGGGGAAAAACCCGACACGAATTTCATCGTTCTGCGCTGCAAATGCCTGCCGCACGATGGCAGTGATGCTGCCACCCTGGGGTTCGCGTACGCCGGTATAGGGCGGCCACTCGCCAGTGATCAGCACATGGGATTCCGCCACTGCGCCGGCAGACACCAGCAGCAAGAGGCTCAAGACAAAGCGGGCCTTGCGGCCTTTCTTTTTCACTGACATGACTTCCGTTTCGTTGCCCGACATTCGTGACGCCGCTGCATCCTCATATCTGCAGACTGTCATGGCCTTCCCGGCCACACTCCCGTCACCCTTTCCACACAGCATCCGCTATCGGAACATCCACCACGCATGACATCACCATGAATGCATGATGACAGTGGTTTTTGTCATCATGCCATTCAGGTAGGGTAGCCGGGTGATGAATGGAGCCCTGACACGATGAACTCCTCCCTGCTGCGCCTGCTGGACCGTATCGAAGCCGCTGGCAACCGCCTGCCACCTCCGGCATGGCTCTTTGTCTGGCTCTGCATCGGGGTGGCACTGGCTTCCTGGCTCGCAGCCTTCCTCGGCTGGCAGGCAGAGTTTCCGGATGGCAGCCGCACGGTCAATGCCGTCAGTCTTCTTTCCGTACAGGGCCTCAACCGGATTTTCTCGGAAACCGTGAGCAACTTCACCGGCTTTGCGCCCGTGGGCCCCGTACTGGTGGCCATGCTGGGGCTGGGCTTGGCCGAGCAGTCCGGCCTGCTGGGTGGTGCGCTGGGAGCGCTGGTCAGGCTGACACGCGGGCGGGGACTGCCTTACGTCGTGGCCTTTGCTGGCGTCATGTCCAGCATTGCCGTGGATGCCGGTTATGTCGTCGTCATTCCTTTGGCCGGTCTGCTTTTCCTGCGGGCAGGCCTGCCTCCCTTGGCCGGCATTGCTTGTGCCTTTGCGGCTGTTTCAGGTGGCTTCTCCGCCAACCTGCTGATCGGGCCGGTGGATGCCATGCTCGCCGGCATCACGACCGAAGCGGCGCGCACAGTGTCACCCGGCATCACTGTCGCCATTACGGCCAATTACTATTTCATGGCGGCATCCACGCTGCTGGTCACGGTGGTGGTCGGTCTTGTCACGCAGTTGCTGGTGATGCCGCGCCTGTCTGCCGACGCCAACGCCGTTGAGGAAGACACCGAGGGCCTGCACAAACGTGGCGCACAGGCGGTACTGGCATGGACGGCTTTCGTCGTGTTCACGCTGCTGTGGGGATGGCTGCCGGCTGATGGCTTCCTGCGCGGCGCGGACGGCTCGGTGACAAAATCCGCGGCCTTGCAGGGCATCGTGGTCGTCATCGCCCTGCATGCCGGCATTGCCGGCCTGCTCTATGGCCGCCTGAGCGGCCGCTGGCGGCATTTCCACGATGCCGTGCCGGCCATGGAAACCACGGTGCGTACGCTCGCGGGCTATCTTGTGCTGATGTTTTTTGCTGCGCAGTTCGTGGCGTGGTTCCAGTGGAGCCAGCTCGGCTCACTGATTGCCATCAGCGGTGCCAACGGCCTGCAGGCGCTGGCGCTGTCTCCGGTTTTCCTCTTGCTGATGCTGCTGTTGCTGACAGTGGTCGTGGATCTCGTCATGGGATCGGCTTCTGCCAAATGGGCGCTGCTGGCACCCGTCTTCGTCCCCATGTTCATGCTGGCCGGCATTGCGCCGGAATCCACGCTGGCGGCCTATCGCGTAGGCGACAGCGTGGCCAACATCGTCACTCCCCTCATGCCCTATTTCGCCATGGTGGTAGCGTTTGCCCAGCGCTTCCGTGCGGATACCGGCATCGGCACACTGATGGCGATGATGCTGCCCTACTCGCTGATCCTGCTGCTGACCTGGGGTTCCTTCCTCGCTTTCTGGCTGCTGCTCGGCCTACCGCTGGGGCCGGGCTGAGCAAAAACCTCCAGAGAAAAAACAGCGCAATTCAGAGCAGGAAACCGGTAGCACGTTCCGGCGTGATGCCCTTGCCAACCAGATAGGCAACTGCCTGCGTCGCATCAAATACAGAGCCGTCAACAAAGCGCGTCTGCACGGCGCCCCCATCGTGCCCGATAACCACCTCTCCTGCGCCCTCACGAACAACATCCATGACAGGCACCGGGAGGCCAAGTGCGGCAGCGGCATCGGCAAAAGCCGCTGCATCACAGACACTGCCTGCCAGTCGTGCCGCATCCACCGCCTTGTCCCACTGTCCCCAGCGCAACATCTGCATGGCACACCACAGGAGTTGCGAACGTCGCGGGAAAGCATCCAGTCCTGTCGCAAAACGTGGCGGACTGCCTGCTCCCTCGCCACGCAATGAAGACAACAGCCATTCTGCCGGCACATCCATGACATGCCATTGCTGCAGCAGCAATGCCAGGCCCGCCTGTGCCTCGCCGGAGGCAAGCTCCTGCTGCGCACGCAGGATCGCGACAATCAGCGCACGATGCGCCTGTGGGTGCTTCCCGGCCCAGGCTGTCGTCACACCCAGCACCTTGTCGGCCCCGCCATCCCAGATCGCCGCCGTGGTTGTCACAACGATACCGAGCCCTCCCATGACAGCTGCCGTATTCCAGGGCTCGCCGGCACAGAAGCCGTCAATCACACCGCTTTCCAGATGCCGCACCATTTGCGCAGGCGGAACCACACTGAAGCTGATGCCGGGAACATCACCGGTAATGCCGCCCAGCGCCAGCCACTCACGCAACAAATAGTGGTGCATGGAAAACTGGAAGACATGCGCAAGACGCAATTGTCCGCCCTGCCGTACAAACGCTGCCACGGCACGCGCAGACTCCAGCGGACCCATGCCGGGCACCAGTCCGATACGGTCAGCCATGCTGCGGGAAAACGTGATCGCCGCCCAGTTCTGCGAAAGCGTGAGCCCTGTCTGCAAGGGCACGCCTACCTGATCTGCACCCAGGGTTGCCGCCACCGGCATGGGAGCAAGGCATTGCGCCGCATCAAGCGCACCATACGCCAAGCGGTCGCGCAGGCTGGCCCAGGACACCTCGCGTACCAGCGTGACCTCCAGCCCCGCCTCGCGGAAATAGCCGCGATGCTGCGCCCACAGCAGTGGCGCGGAATCCAGCAGCGGCATGTAGCCAACCGTCAGGGCAGAAACCTCGGGATGAAAATCCGTCATTGTCATTTGGCCTCTTCGTTGTGGCCATCGAGCAGGTCGCTGGCGGCAAGGACGGTACGCGCAGCCTCGCCCAGCGTGATACGCCGGGCCATGGCACTTTTACGCAGCAAGGCATAGGCCGCTTCCTCGTCAAGCTGGCGCAGCCGCATCAGCACGGCCTTGGCACGATCGACATCGCGACGGTCTGCCAGGCGTGTACGCGTATCGTCGAGTTCGTCACGCAGCTTCTGGTGTTCGCGGAAGCGGGCAATGGCGACATCAAGGATGGGCTTGAGACGGTTGGGCGCCATGCCATCGACGATATAGGCGGTGACGCCGGCACGCACGGCGCGCGCAATGGTGTCGGGATCAGACTCCCGCGTGAACAGCACGATGGGACGAGGCTCCTGCTGCGTGACCACGGCGCAATTTTCCAGCATGTCACGTGCCGGGTTGTCCATGTCCACCAGCACAATGTCCGCACGCGCACGCCGCACCGCTGCCAGCAGGTCGTCATTGGCCGACAGCCGCGCCACCACATCATGCCCAGCCTCACGCAGCGCCTCCGTCACAAAGGCAGCGCGCTCACTGTCATCATCCACCAGCACGATACGCAGACTCATTCCCACCCCGATACAAACCACATCATCAACATCTCAATCTTTTCTTGTCGTCGCCCCGGCAGAGGCCGGACAAGCACAGCGCAGAACAGCCGTAGGCTGGCCCCGAAGGAGTGAGCACAGCGAATAGCCCATACTGCGTTGATCATGACCACTGCCGCATGGGCCCCGGCCTCTGCCGGGGTGACGGTAATACAGCGAAACATGCTCTTGCAGTGCTTCACCGCCCCGGGAGGGGCAGCCTTTTCTTTGCTTCTTTCTTTTTGCGTAAAAAAAGAAAGAAGGCCCGCGGCAGGCGTCCGGGCCAATGAAACAAGCAACGGGGATAACAGGCTACGGGAGCCACTCCCTTAAGCGAGAAGGGGCACAAATCCCCGCACCCCCGGGCAAATGGTAAGCAAAGCCCAGGCCGCGTACACACCAACCATGATTGGTCTCAAGCAGCCACATCACGCCTCCTGCTCCACCGCACACTCTGCAATCAACCCGCGAATCTCCGGCACGCAAGACCCGCAATTCCCGCCCGCCTTCACGCAGGCCGTCACGTCCTTGGGTGTCTTCAGTCCCTGCTCACGGATGGCACGCATGATGGTATTGCGCCCAACGCGGAAGCAGGAACAAACCAGCGGGCCGCTGTCACTGCCAGCGCCCAAGGGAGCCGCAGCCAACAGGCTCATGCGCTCACGATCCCCCAGACGGGCCTTGGCAAAAAGATCCGCAATCCAGCCACGTTCCGGCAAAAGTTCGCGCGGCGCCACATGAATGCAGGCCGACAAACGCCCTTGTTGCATCAGGACAGCATGATAGATGCCACTGCTGTCATCGCGATACTCGCTCCATTCCATGCCGTCAGCCGCTCCCAGCAAATCGCGCGCCCACTGGCTACGGTCCGCCACCGTTCCGCGACCGGCAAACTCGTAGCGCAGGGCATGACTGGTGCGTATGCGCGTCCACCATGCAAGAGCATCAACCATCACCGGATCACGGGCAAACAGCACACCCTGCCAGTTCACGGCAAAGGAAGCGACCTGCACCGGCGTATGCTTGAATTCGGGCTCGCCCGACACCGGGTCCGTCACCGGGTTCACCAAACCACCCACGCGCGCATCCGAGGCAAACCTGTCGTTCCAGTGGATGGGCACGAAAACCTGGCCGCGCCTTATCTCGCCACTCGTGCGCACGCGTGCCACCATGCTGCCCCAGCGCGAACTCAGGCGTGCCAGCTCATGCTCGCGCACGCCGTAGAGCAAGGCATCCGCCGGGTGCATGTCGATAAATGATTCGGGAATGTGTGCACCCAATGCAGGCGCCAGCCCGGTGCGGGTCATGGTGTGCCACTGGTCACGGATGCGGCCGGTATTCAGCACCAGCGGCCAGTCTTCACTGACAGCATGGCGAGGATTCACCGGCAGCACCGGCACAAAGCGTGCGCGACCATCAGGGTGGGAAAACACACCGTCGGCAAACAGGCGTGGCGTGTCGTCACCTGCCGACAGCACCGGCCAGCGCAGGGGCTGCAAGGCGTCATAGGCGGTGGCATCCAGATTTTTCAGCCCGCGCAGATTGAACAGGCGACTGCCATCATTCTCGAAATCCGAAAGCTGCGCATGCTCGGCAAATATTTCCTGCGGGCCGTGATAGTCAAAAGCATCGGCAAAGCCCATGCAGCGGGCAACGCTGCTGAGTGCCCACCAGTCTGCCCTTGCTTCTGCGGGTGCGGGCAGGAAAGCACGCTGGCGCGAGATGCAGCGTTCGGAGTTGGTGACAGTTCCGTCTTTTTCACCCCAGCCCAGCGCAGGCAGCAGGACATGGGCAAAAGCTGACGTGTCCGTGGACTGCATGACATCCGAGACCACCACAAAATCACATTTCGCAAGCGCCGCCCTCACCCGGTCGGCATCCGGTAGGCTGACAACGGGATTGGTGGCCATGATCCAGATGGCCTTTATCTTGCCCGCATGCACGGCCTCGAACAGGTCCACAGCCTTGAGCCCTGGCCTTGGTGCCATGGTCGGGCTCTGCCAGAAACGCTGCAGGCGTTCGCGGTCACCGGCGCGGTCAAACTCAAGATGCGCAGCCAGGGTGTTGGCCAGTCCACCCACCTCGCGTCCACCCATGGCATTGGGCTGGCCCGTCATGGAAAACGGCCCCATGCCGGGGCGGCCTATGCGCCCGGTCAGCAAATGGCAGTTGATGATGCTGTTGACCTTGTCTGTGCCCTGCCCGGACTGGTTCACGCCCTGCGAAAACAGCGTCACCACTTTTTCCGTCGCAGCAAAGCGGCAGAAAAATTCTTGCAGCTTTTCAGGGCTGCATCCGGTTTGCATGGCCAGCGCATCAAGATCACCCGCCGTTCTTTCCGCCACGGCCAGCGCCGCTTCTACTCCCTCGGTATGTGCGCTGACAAAATCCTGTGCCGCCGCGCCGTTTCTGTTCAGCCAGTGCAGCAGCCCGTTGAAAAGCGGCACATCCATGCCGGGCAGTAGTGGCAAGTGCAGGTCGGCAATGTCACAGGTGGGTGTACGGCGCGGGTCTATCACCACCACGAAAAATTCCGGACGCCGTTCTTTCTCGGCCACGATGCGCTGGAACAGGACAGGATGGCACCAGGCCGTGTTGGAGCCCACCAGCACCACCATGTCAGCCAGCTCGAAGTCTTCGTAGCAGCCCGGCACCACATCCTCGCCGAAGGCACGTTTGTGGCCAGCCACGGCCGAAGACATGCAAAGACGTGAATTGGTGTCGATATTGCCGGCACCGATATAGCCTTTCATGAGCTTGTTGGCGACGTAGTAGTCCTCTGTCAGCAACTGCCCGGAAACATAGAAGGCCACGCTTTCGGGCCCGTGCTCGGAAATCGTGCGATGGAAGGTTCCCGCCACTTTTTCCACGGCCTGTTGCCAGGAAACGCGCCGCAAACTCCCGCGCTCGCGAAACTGTGGATACAGGAGGCGGGACTCCAGCCCCAGGGTTTCGCCCAGCGCACTGCCCTTCACGCAGAGGCGGCCGTGATTGGCGGGGTGCGCCGTCATGCCGGCCACGCGCGCCCCGCTTCCGTCCGGCCTCGCCTCCACGCCACAACCCACGCCGCAATACGGGCAGGTCGTGGCAACGCTGCCGGCAGATGGCGTGACCTGTTTAATGGCAATGCGCTCGGCAGCAGTCATGGGCAAAATGTCTCCGCAGGCAGACACATGCTCAGCCAGCCATGCGCAAGGCGAAGTCACGACCGAAGAGCAGACGGTTACGAAAACGACTGATGTCCGCACCTTCACTGATCAGTTCCGCATACCAGGAACCATCACGCGCATCGCCATACAACACGGCACCACGGATACGGTTGTCCCTGAGGACGAGACGCTTGTAGATACCGCGCTGCGGGTCACGCATCACCAGGTCCTCGCTGCCCTCGCCACCGGACAGGTCACCCGCTGAAAACACTTCGACACCACTCACCTTCAATTGCGTGGCGAGCTGCGAGCCGTGATAGCGCAGATGCCCCTTCTCGGCGAGTTGCGTGGCACAGACAAAAGCCTGTCCCCACAAGGGCTCGACCAGGCCATAGGTACTGCCACGGTGCTGCACGCATTCGCCGACGGCATAAACGCGCGGATCGAAGGTCTGCATGATGTCGTTGACGACAACGCCGCGCTCGCAATGCAGGCCTGCACTCTTTGCCAGTTCGATATTGGGCCGTATGCCCACGGCCATCACCACGAGGTCGGCTGCAATCTCTTGGCCGCCCTTCAGGCGTATGCCGCTCACCTGCTCCGTGCCCAGAATCGCCTCCGTCTGCGCACCCAGCAGGATTTCCATGCCACGCGCTTCCAGCGTCTGCCTGAGCAGCAGCGCAGCTTCGTCGTCGAGCTGGCGCTCCATCAGGCGTGGCATCAGATGCACGATCGTCACCTTCATGCCGCGCCGGCACAGACCATGCGCGGCCTCCAGCCCCAGCAGGCCGCCACCGATGACCACGGCACGGCCACCGGCACGCGCTGCGGTAATCATGGTGTCCACGTCGCCAATGTCGCGGAAAGTGGTGACGCCCGGCAACTCTCGACCCGGCAAGGGCAGTACGAAAGGGGCAGACCCGGTGGCCAGCAGCAGGCGGTCATAGGAGGTGACATGACCGCTGCGCGACGTGACCAGCCGCCGGTGCCTGTCTATCGCCACGACTTCGTCGCCGGCATGGAATTCGATGCCGCGCTCGGCATACCAGCCCGGGGGATGCAGCATGATGTCGCTGATCTTCTTTTCTCCCGACAATACGGGCGACAGCAGGATGCGGTTGTAGTTGCCATGCTTTTCCGCGCCGAAGACTTCGATCTCGTAAAGGTCGGGCGCGATTTCCAACAGCTCCTCCACCACGCGCATGCCCGCCATGCCGTTGCCCACCACCACCAGCCTTGCCTTTTCCGTGCGCGCCTTGGGCGCCGCCACGTAATGCCGAAGCGGTTGCGTGCCCAGCCAGATGCAACCGTCCTCCACCCGCAACGGCCAGGCCCGCACATTGAAAGCAGGGTCTTCCAGGCAGCGCCCGGTACTCAGGCTGTAGTGCTGCTTGTAGATGGGCGAAGCCACCACACGCTCTCCCTGCAAGTCACCCACGATGCCGCGCGACAACACGTTGGCACCGCTGGCAGGATCATAGTTGTCGATGGCATACAGGCGGTCGCCCTCGCGCAGCCGGAATATCGCAATCTGCCGCCCTTCCACCAGTGCACAGACACCGGTATCGGGCATGATCTCGTCCAGCGCGCAAATCATCTTCCACTCGCTCACGATACTTTCTCCAGGGCAGCCTCTTTCTCCGCAGCGGCTTCCACCATCATCACGGGAATGGCCTTGCGCTGCTTTCTTTCCTTGTCGCTGAGCGGGCGTATCTGGCCACGCTCCTCTGTGAACACCACGTTGTCGTCACCGACGTCGCTGTTGACGAAAGTACGGAAGCGCTGGCGCACCACCGGGTCGGTAACCGCCTTCTTCCATTCGTCTTCATAACTGGCAACGACATGTGCCATTTCAGCTTCCAGTTCAGCCGCAATGCCCAGCGAATCCCCGACCACCACCTCCTTGAGATAATCCAGGCCACCTTCCAGGTTGTCACGCCAGGTACTGGTGCGCTGCAGCCGGTCGGCCGTGCGTATGTAGAACATGAGGAAACGGTCGATATAGCGGTAAAGCGTCTCGGTATCGAGATCAGACGCCAGCAATTCCGCGTGACGAGGCTTCATGCCGCCGTTGCCACAGACATAGAGGTTCCAGCCCTTTTCCGTGGCGATGATGCCGACATCCTTGCCCTGCGCTTCCGCACACTCGCGCGTGCAGCCAGAGACAGCGAACTTGATCTTGTGCGGCGAGCGCAGGCCCTTGTAGCGGTTCTCCATTGCGATGGCGAGGCCGACAGAATCGTTGACGCCATAGCGGCACCAGGTGCTGCCCACGCAGGATTTGACGGTGCGCAATGATTTTCCGTAGGCATGGCCGGACTCGAAACCGGCGGCAATCAGCTCTTCCCAGATCAGCGGCAATTCATGCACCTGAGCGCCAAACATGTCGATGCGCTGACCGCCGGTGATCTTGGTATAGAGGCCGTATTTCTTGGCAATGGCACCGATGGTGATGAGGCCATCCGGCGTGATCTCGCCACCGGCCACGCGCGGAACAATGGAATAGCTGCCGTCTTTCTGGATATTGCCCAGGAAGTAATCGTTGCTGTCCTGCAGGCCGGCATGTTCCTTCTGCAGGATGAAGTCATTCCAGCAGGAGGCCAAGACAGAAGCTGCTACGGGCTTGCAGATGTCGCAACCGAGACCCCGCCCGTGGCGATGCAGCAGTTGCTCGAAGCTGCGCAGCTTGCCCACGCGTACCAGGTGATAAAGCTCCTGACGCGAATACGGGAAATGCTCGCAGAGGTGATTGTTGACGGTGACACCCTGCCGCTTGAGTTCTGCCTTCAGCACCTGTGTCACCAATGGCGCACAGCCACCGCAGGAACTCGCTGCCTTGGTGCACTTCTTGAGCGCGCCCAGCGTGGTGTTGCCGGCGGCGATGGCCTCGCACAAATCCTGCTTGGAAACATTGTTGCAGGAACAAATCTGCGCGGCAGCCGGCAGCAGGTCCACGCCGGCACCACCAGTGGCCTTGGGCATGTTGCCGGTGGCCGGCAGGATGAGCGCTTCGGGCTGCTCCGGCAGGTCAAGGCCGTTCAGCATCATCTGCAAGAGATCGCCATACTCCGCCGCATCGCCTACCAGCACGGCACCCAAGAGGCGCTTGCGGTCGGCGGAAACCACCAGCTTCTTGTAGACCTCCTTCACTTCATCGCAGAACTGGTAGGCCAGGCTGCCCGTGGTGCTGCCGTGGGCATCACCGATGGAAGCCACGTCCACGCCCATGAGCTTGAGCTTGGTGCTCATGTCGGCACCACCGAAGGACATGTCGTCCCGGCCCACGATATGCGCAGCGGCCACACGTGCCATCTCGTAGCCGGGAGCAACCAGGCCGAATATGCGGCCATTCCAGAGCGCGCACTCGCCAATGGCATACACCGACTCGTCCGAAGTCTGGCAAAAATCGTTGACGACGATGCCGCCTCGCTCGCCCATGGCCAGTCCGGCCTGTTTTGCCAGCTCGTCACGCGGGCGTATGCCGGCGGAAAACACGATCATGTCGGTTTCAAGCTGGCTGCCGTCGGCAAACTTCATGCAGTGCAACGCGTTTTCGCCGGCAACTATTTCACTGGTGCTCTTCTGCGTGAGCACGCCCACACCCAGTGCCTCGATCTTGCGCCGCAGCAGGCGGCCACCACTGTCATCCACCTGCACGGCCATCAGGCGCGGAGCAAACTCCACCACATGCGTCTGCAGCCCCAGGTCCTTGAGCGCCTTGGCGGCCTCCAGACCCAGCAGGCCACCACCAATAACGACACCGGTCTTCGCATTGGCACTGGCTTCGCGCATGGCCTCCAAGTCTTCAATGGTGCGATAGACAAAACAGTTGCCGCGCTCGCGACCGGGAATCGGCGGCACGAAAGGATAGGAGCCCGTGGCCAGCACCAGCTTGTCATAGGGCAGCACCTCTCCCTGCGCCGTGGTAACAGTCCGGGCCTCACGGTCAATCGCAACGGCCCGTGTATTCAGTTGCAGGGCAATGCCATGTGCATCGGCAAAATCCGGACGGGCCAGCAGCAGGTCGTCAGCCGTTTTCCCGGAAAAGAATTCGGTCAGGTGCACGCGGTCGTAAGCCGGGCGTGGCTCCTCGGCAAGCACGGTCAGCTCCACGCCCGGCTCTTCCACCAGAGCTTCGACCAGCTTGTGACCCACCATGCCGTGGCCTATCACGATGATTTTCATGCGGGCTCTCCTGCACAGTTCATGGCTTCACGCTGGTTAAGCGCACTCTCGAAAAGCGCCTGCTCGCGCTCTTTGTGCTCTGCCGAAAACCGCACGGCAATTGCACAAACCGCAGATATCGCCACGAGCACACCCAGCACCATCAGGCAGGACTGCACGTCATTCATGCCCTTTAGCAGGAAGCCAGCCGCCACCGCACCCACATTGCCACCGGCACCAATGATGCCGGCCACGCCACCCAGTGACTGACGGTCAATGAACGGCACCAGTGCATAGGTGGCACCGCAGGCCATGTGCGTGAAAAGTCCGAATACCACCATGGCCAGCACGGCAAGTGCCGCACTCTCCATGTTGGCAAACCAGAGCAGGCCTAGGCCTTCGCCCAGCATCAGCGTGAAGAGCAGCGCGGTACGTCCGTCAAGTCCGCGACCCAGCGCGATACGGTCGGAAAGCCATCCCCCCAAGGCACGCGCAAACAGCGCCAGCAAGCCGAAAATCCCGGCAGCCAGTCCGGCTGCCTTCAGCGAAAAACCGAACTTGTCCACGTAATACATGGCGGCGATGTTGTGTATGAAAATCTCTACGCCGAAGCAGGCGGCATAGGTAATGAACAGCATCCACACGCGGTAGTTGCCGGAGGCCATGACAAAGCTGGCCCAGCCTCCTTTCTTGCCGGCCTCGACATCAACACCCTGTGCCCGCAGCTCCTGGAAATTTCCTTGCGGGCAATCCTGCGTGCAGCGCCAGTAGAAAACTCCGACAATGACCATGAGCAGGCCCGGCACCAAGAGGGCAATGCGCCAGCCCATGCCCTGCTCCACGCCCAGCATGACAAGGCCAGCCAGCATCAAGGGCATCAAGGCCTGGGTGGCGCCACCCCCTGCATTGCCCCAGCCGGCAGAGGCGGCATTTGCCGTGCCCACCACATTCGGCGCAAACATGACCGAGGTGTGGTACTGCGTGATGACAAAACTGGCGCCAATCGCGCCGATCAGCAGGCGGAAAAAGAGAAAGCTTTCATAGGACTGCGAGAAAGCCACGCCGAAAACCGGCAGGCTGCCGATGAGCAGAAGCCCGGTATAAGCCTTGCGCGGACCGTAGCGGTCACACAGTGGGCCTATGACCAGACGCACCAAAATGGTCACGGCAACGGCGGCAATGTTGATGTTGGCGATTTGGTCCTTGCCGAGATGGAACTCACCGGCAATCACCGGCATCAAGGGTGCGCAGGCAAACCAGGCAAAGAAACAGGTAAAGAAAGCGAGCCAGCTCAGATGGAAGGCGCGCATGGGGGGCGTTGAAAAACTGAACAGGCGAATGGCAGTGGCCTTCGACGACATGGTGCAGCTCCTTATGAAGCAAGTTCATGAACAGAGCGCGGGCGTCGTTGACCGCTGGATGATCCGCAGGTCAGCTATGACCTGGCATGAGTACCAAAGCAACCCACATGCCAAGTAGGGTAATCCGAAAAAATATGAGGAATTTCAGGGGCCGGGGCCTTGGCAGATACGTTCCATGCAGACCATGCAGCCTGAAAAACGTGCATAGCAGCCATCAAGGCACCGCAATGAAGCAACCCATCATTTCCAGGGCAGGACAGACGGCTGGCCCGGTCTGCTTGTGCGTGAAAGACAACACAAAACCATGGCCTGCCCGCTGGCTTTAATCACGGCAAGGGATAGAGTCATGCACGGATGCGGTGCGTACCATGAACGGTGCACCATGGCATCCCCCAACACATGGAGAAACACAGATGATGCGCAAATTGCTGCCGCTGGCCATTGCCGGTGCCCTGATGTCTGCCAACGCATTTGCTGCCGAGATTGGCGGCACCGCCAACGTGGCCGGCATGCCAGTCGAGAAGAAAGTCAACGTCGACACCAGTGCCGCCGACAAGGCCAGCGCCAAAGGCCAGGCAGGCCTGGACAAGGCTGCCGCCAAGAAGGACAAGTCATTCGGCAAGGTCGACAAGCAACTGCAATCCGGTAAAGAGCAGGCTGCCGGCATCGACGGCATGACCGGGCTCAACACCAGCGCTCATCTCAACAAGGCCGAAGCGAAAAAAGCCGAAGCCACGACCAAGGCACACGATGCCCACCAGCATGCCGCGGATGCCAAAGGCAAGGCCGATGCTGAAGTCAACAATGCCCCTGCCGAGGCCAACAAGAAAATCCAGGGCAAGCTCAACAAGCTGGGCCTGGGCGGCTGATTGCTGCACCCATGAAAAAGCCCGCATTTGCGGGCTTTTTCATTTCCTTGGCACTCACCCGGAATCAGGCACCGACCGGAATCTTTCCTATCCTGGCCTGCCATATTTTCGGCGCTGTGTTGTGCACGGACTCACCTTTCACGTCCACTGCCACCGACACCGGCATGTCCTCCACCACGAACTCGTAGATGGCCTCCATCCCCAGATCCTCGAAGGCCACGACACGCGCCTTGCGGATGGCTTTGGACACGAGATAGGCGGCACCACCGACGGCCATGAGATACACGGCTTTGTGTTTCTTGATGGCTTCAATGGCGACAGGCCCCCGCTCGGACTTGCCGATCATGCCCATGAGACCGGTCTTCTCCAGCACCTTGTCAGTGAACTTGTCCATGCGCGTGGCGGTGGTGGGGCCAGCGGGGCCCACCACTTCATCTCGTACGGGATCGACGGGGCCGACGTAGTAGATGAACTTGCCTTTCAGGTCCACCGGCAGCGACTCACCCTTGGCGAACATTTCCGTCATGCGCTTGTGGGCGGCATCGCGGCCCGTATACATGGTTCCGGAGAGCAACAATGTCTCGCCCGGCTGCCAGCTTTCGATATCTCCCTGCGTGATGGTGTCGAGATTGACGCGGCGTGCCTTGTTGGACTCCCAGGTGATCTCTGGCCAGTCTTCCAGTTTCGGCACTTCCAACTCGGCAGGGCCTGAGCCATCCAGCTCGAAGTGCACATGACGGGTGGCGGCGCAGTTGGGAATCATGGCCACCGGCAGCGAGGCCGCGTGCGTGGGGTAGTCACGGATCTTGATGTCCACCACGGTGGTGAGGCCACCCAGGCCCTGCGCACCAATGCCGAGGGCATTCACCTTTTCATACAGTTCGACACGCAGCTCTTCGATACGGTTCGAAGGGCCACGGGCCAGCAGTTCGTGCATGTCCACCGGGTCCATCAAGGATTCTTTCGCCAGCAGTGCGGCCTTCTCGGCGGTGCCACCGATGCCGATGCCCAGCATTCCGGGGGGGCACCAGCCGGCGCCCATGGTCGGCACGGTCTTCAGCACCCAGTCCACGATGGAGTCTGACGGATTCAGCATGACCATCTTGGACTTGTTTTCCGAACCGCCGCCCTTGGCCGCCACGGTGATGTCCACCTTGCTGCCGGGCACGATGCTGTAGTGGATCACGGCCGGGGTGTTGTCCTTGGTGTTGGCACGCTTGCCGGCCGGGTCGCGAAGGATGGAGGCACGCAGCACGTTGTCCGGATGCAGGTAAGCCTGACGCACACCTTCGTTGATGGCGTCATCCAGACTCATGCCTCCCAGGTCCCAGCGCACGTCCATGCCCACCTTCACAAACACAGTGACGATGCCGGTGTCCTGACAGATCGGGCGATGGCCAGTGGCACACATGCGCGAATTGATCAGGATTTGCGCCATGGCGTCCTTGGCCGCCTGGCTCTCTTCGCGCTCATAGGCCGCATTGATGGCCTGAATGAAATCCACCGGGTGGTAATAGGAGATGTACTGGAGGGCATCCGCGACGCTCTGGATGAGATCGTCCCGCTTGATGACGCTATTAACGACGGTCATGCATGGCTCCGGGCAATGGCTGGGGGGCCGTAATCAGGGAGAAGGCCCCGTTCAGGGCGGCGGCAATTATACACAAGGGGCTGTTTCATGAACCTGACTTATTGGTCTACCCATTCCCCAGTCATACAGAGGGAGGCCCACTGCTACATTTTCCCGCCAGAACCAATAGCTTGTGTTGCAAAAAGCCGGCGAGCCTTACAAAACCCCTTCCTGCCCGCGCAACAGCATACGCAGTTCACACAAAGCCACCACGCGATACGTCAAGCCCAATCGCTTTACTCAAGCAGTCCGTGATGTCGCAGACACATTACAAGAACCGGCTTGAGGGAAAGCACATGAAAAAATTCACGCTATCGGCTATCGGGTTGATGATGGCAACTCCCATGGCCTTCGCGGCTGATGAGGAATTCAAACGCCACAATTTTGCCGCCGGACTGTTCTACATCGCCCCCAAGAGCAGTGCCGATCCACTTCATACCAGCACATCAGCGCCGCTCGTAGGCTCCTTCGACTCCCCCGGCACCAATGCCACCGTGCGCGAAAGCACCACACTGGGGCTGACCTACAATCATTTCTTTACGCCCAGAATTTCTCTGGAATTCATTGGCGGCATTCCTCCCCGGCTGGAGCTGGAGGGCTCCGGGCAAGTCGACGCACTCGGCATCATCCCCATCACGGATCTGGATGACCCCAAGAACAAACCGCTGGTGAAAGTGCGCAGCTGGAACCCGGCGCTCAACCTGCAATACCACTTCGGCCCGGCCTCCCAGGCCATCCGGCCCTACGTAGGGCTGGGGGTCGCCTACAACAAGTTTGACGACTTCAGGATCAATCCGGCCTTCGAGGCCGACCTCAAGACAGCAGGCTCGCTGTTGGGCGTCCTGACGGGCAGCCCGGCAATCAATCCCACCGTGGATGTGGCGTCCTCGTCATCCTGGCAGCCCATCGCCACGGTAGGGCTGACGGGTGACATTGCCGAGCACTGGTACGGTGTTTTTTCCGTGTCCTACATGCCACTGGATACCGATGCCACCATCACCGTCCGCGATGACAACGGCAACCCGCTCTCCGTCAGCAGCACCAATATCACGGTCAACCCGATTATCGGTTTTCTTGGTGTTGGCTATCGCTTCTAGAAAACTGATCCATCAGAAAAAAGGGCGATACCGGCAACAATCAGGTCGAGAGGGGGTGAGCCTGTATCCACTCCAGAATGAGACGCGAGACTTCTTCCGGATTTTCCCGGTGCAGGAAATGCCCGGTATCCGGCAGGCGATGAACCTGAAGGCCTTTTTCGAAATCCTGTTCCTGCATCAGCGTGTCATACAGGCGGGTATCCATGCAGCCGTCATGCTCACCGGTCAGTGCCAGTGTCGGCACATTCAGCTTCGAGGTCAGCAAGCTCCAGGATTGCTGTGTGGAAATGGACAAGGGTTGCAGGAGGCAGCGGTAGTATTGTGTAGTGGCATGCACCACCCCTTCCTCCCGGAAAGTGGATTTCACCTGTTCGATATCAGCAGCCGTGTACTGCCAGTCCGGTGACCAGGATTTCCACAAGGTTTCAACAAAGGCATAGTCGTCGCGCGCCACAATGCCTTCGGCTATGCGGGCAAACTGCATGAGCAGGATGTAGGAGGACTTCACGAGCTGCCCCGGCACATCCGCCACACCCTGGATACCACGCCGCAGATGCGGAATGGCAAGCGTCGTCAATGAAGCAAACTTCTTTGGCTGCAGGGCAGCTGCCACATAGGCGGTCAAGGCGCCCCAGTCATGGCCGACAAGATGGCATTGTTTTGTGTTCAGCTCCTTCATCCAGGCAAAGACATCAGCAGCTAGGTGAATGAGGTGGTAAAGGTCCCGGGGAGACTGCGAACCCGGCTCGTAACCCCGCATCATGGGTGCCACGACACGATAGCCGGCAGCCGCTATGGCTTCGAGCTGGGCATCAAAACTGTGAAAATCATCTGGAAAACCGTGCAGCATCAATACAAGGGGTCCACTACCCGTACTGCGTGCGGAAAAAACCAGACCCTCATGATGCAGCGTGATGGTTTCGATGGCAGACATTGGCAATTATGCTCCGGTGTGCATGGAATTTTTATCAATGCCATCCCTGGACATGCCGTAATGGCAGAACTGTAAATAGACTTGCTATCCCTGCCTGTCCTCATCATCCACCACTGTCGCCAGCGGAATGCGCAACTCCTGCTCCATGCAGGCATTCACGTTCAAGAGTGCCGGTCGCAAGGATTGCACCCAGTGGTCATCCCCATGCAGGCGCACCAGATCATGAGGCGTGGGCAAGGGCCAGGGCAGTTTGCGGTAGAAGTCAAAGAAATCAATCTTCTCCAGATTTCTTGCCAGTACATAAGCACCGTTGTCGGTACGCTGGATGATGCGCTGCTCCTGCAGTATGCGCGCAAAATCGAACCAGACCTCCACTTCCTGACGTCCAAGCACACTCATGGCATCGATGTCGCTGACAACGGCACCCTTTTGCTGGCGCTGCCAGAACAGTTGCAGCACATCCAGAATGGCCAGCACCGGATGGCGGTTACCCTTGGTGTCATCCCGATACACGGCCAGCGCACGGGTCACCTCGACACCCAGCAGGATGATGCTCCAGGACAGGTATATCCAGATCAGGAAAACAGGAAGTGCGGCAAATGCGCCATACACAAGGGTGTAGGACGAGAAGCTGCTGATGAAAATTCCGAATGCCCGCTTTGCCAGTTCGAAAAGAAAGGCGGCAAACAACCCACCCGCAAGGCCTGCCCGCAATGGCACCTTGCAGTTCGGTACCGTGACATACAACAAGGTGAAAGCAAGCGCGGTAAAAACGAATGTCACCAGGCGCATGCCTGGAACAAGACCGCTGACATAGCTCGCCGCCGAACTGAACATCTGCATGGACGTCAGATAAGAGGAAATGGCAAAGCCAGCGCCCAGCAGCAATGGCCCCAGACTCAGCACGGCCCAATAGCGCAGGAAGCTCATGACACCCTTGCGTTCCTGACGTACACGCCAGATATGGTTGAAGGCTTTCTCGATGGAAAGCAGCATGAGCAATGCCGTGACGAACAACATGCCGATGCCCACGATGGTTAGATGACTTGCCTGCCGGGAAAATTCGGCAAGATGCTCCTGCACTACCATGCCGGTGCTGGGAATGAAATGCTGGAAGACGAAATTCTGGATGTCGACGCTGACATGCTCCAGCGACGGAATGGCTGACAACAGGGTGAATGTCACCGTCATGATGGGCACCACTGCAAACAACGTGGTGTAAGTCAGCACTGTGGCATGCTGACGACAGTCATCATCAATGAAATGCTGGTAAACAAAGCGGATGAAGGTCCAGAGCCTGCGTGCGCTGGCCGTTGCATGTTTCCGCATGGGGCTTTTCCCGGATACTGTCAGAAGAGACAAGTATTCCTGTCTGCCTGCAAGCTGTCGAGCCTGCCGGTTTTTGCCTCTCCTGCTGTCCGCTGGCTACAATCGCCGACTTGAGTGGCCATCGGGAATGCATTCATGATCACGATCTACCACAATCCGCGCTGCTCCAAATCGCGCGAAGCACTGGAACTGCTGGAATCCCGCGGCGTGGCCCTGCAGGTCATCCGCTATCTCGAAACACCGCCCGATATCGCCACCCTGAAAAAGCTGCTCAAGCAACTGGGTATCCCTGCCCGGGAACTGCTGCGTCGGCAGGAAGCCGAATACACGGAACTGGGGCTGGATGACCCTGCGCTGAAAGAGGAAGCCCTGATCAAGACCATGTCCCAGCATCCGCGCCTGATCGAGCGTCCCATTGCCACTGACGGCCAGCAGACTGTCATCGGCCGACCTCCTGAAAAGGTGCTGGAGCTGCTGAAATGAGCTCGCCCTATGTACTGGTCCTCTACTACAGCCGCTCAGGGGCCACGCGGGAAATGGCACGCCTGCTGGCGCGAGGCATAGAACTGGAAGGGCTGGAGGCACGCATCAGGACGGTGCCTGCCATTTCCACCGTATGCGAAGCCACGGAGCCGGACATCCCCGATCAGGGTGACCTCTACTGCTCGCTGGAAGACTTGGCGGGCTGTGCCGGGCTGGCGCTAGGCAGCCCCACCCGCTTCGGCAACATGGCCGCTCCCCTGAAGTATTTCCTGGACGGCAGCAGCAGCCTCTGGCTCAACGGCGGCCTGATCGACAAGCCGGCCTGCGTCTTCACCTCCACCAGCTCGCTGCATGGGGGACAGGAAACCACCCTCATGAGCATGATGCTGCCTTTGTTACATCACGGCATGGTGCTGCTAGGCATTCCCTATTCAGAAGCCGGCCTGCTCAAGACTGCGGGTGGTGGCACCCCTTACGGAGCCAGCCACTTTGCAGGATCCGGCGGGCGTACCGTGGATGCCGTGGAGAGCGAACTTTGCATCAACCTCGGACGGCGTCTGGCGAAACATGCCAGGAGCAGGCTGTCATGACGGGAACCCCTGCAATACCGACCTCCCGCCGGACAAGGCTGGCGCGACAGGCAACCCTTGCCCTGCTGTTCGCCCTGATCGCCGTACTCATCGTGGAAACGCTGTGGCTGACCCGGCTGCCCGCTATCGCCCTGCTGCTGATCCTGCTGCTGAAAACCCTGCCGCTGATCCTCTTCATCCAGCCACTGCGGCAAAACCGCCCATTGGCCCCGGTCTGGCTATCAGCCTTGCTGTTGCTGTATTTCTGCTGGGCTGTGCTGGCCAGTTGGGCGCCAGGCACGGAAGGCGTTTTCGCCCTGACCCGGGCCCTGCTGGTGAGTGCCTGCATCAGCGCCGCCATGGTGTGGAGCTGGAAGGGAAAGCAGGTAGAAGCCTGACCAGCCATACATCGCGGGCTGACCAAGGGCAATTTGCGGGGCCTTTCTCTTTCTCATGCCTCCCCGGACCGATAGACTCAGGCACTCGGAAACCTTGCCCCTGTAGAGGACATGTATGTCTCGCCTCACGCTTACCGGTATTGCGCTGGCTGTCAGCCTCGCCGGCTGTGCCTCCGCCCCTCCCACGCTGACGCAGCAGGAACTCACCACAGCCCAGCAAACCGGCAATCTCGAAGCGCTCTACAACCAGTATGCCGCCAGACTGGCAGGCCAGAAGCTGAACACGCCGGAAGGCCAGCGCGCCCAGGCCCAGCTTGACGACATCGGCAACCAGCTTGCCGGCAAGCTGGAACAGGAAATACGTAGCGAACTCAACCAGCAGGCCACCGCCAGCGGACTGGTCCCTCTGCCAGTGATCGACACGCAGATCGCCAAACTCCCGAAAATGCAGAAGTGGTCACCTGAGCGGCACGGCAAGCTCGCCGCCGAGCTGAACGAACTGAAGGGCCGGACACAGGCGCGCCTTACCTCACAGCAGAATGCGCTGGCCAAGCTGACAGAAAGCGAAATGGGCCAGCGCCCCGCTCTCTTGGCAGACCTTGCCAAGCTCACTGGCGACAACCGCTATAACATCGAACGTAGCGATGTCATGGCCCAGCTCAGCCGCAAGGCTGAAGAGGCCCTCAAGAACGAGCAGTACGGCGAAGCACGTGCCGCCCTTACCGCGCTCAAGCAGGCCAATCCCGACGACAAATCCCTGGATAGCAAGCTCACCCTTGCAGACGCACGCCTGTTCGAGAAACAGTTCTGGGATAGCCTGGCCGATGGCAAGCTCGACAATGCCTACACCGAATTCATGAGCCTGTCGCAAACGGCAGAGTTCCCCGCCATCCTCAAGCGTCTCTCGAAATCCTCCGACGACATGGTGGCCTATTTTGTCGCACAGGCAGGTACGGCAACTGCCGAAAACCGGCTGGCAGATGCCTACAAGCTGCTGAGCCAAGCCCGCGACATCCGCATCAGGACCAATGCCAGCGCCATACGCCCTCCGCAGGAGGCTGCGTTCCTCAAGGCTGTCAACGACCGCTATCTGACAGCCATAAAGGATGGCCAGCCCGGCCTCGCCCTGGGTTACCTGAAAGTGATAGAGAACTTTGATCCGGATTATCCGGGCCTGCGTACGCAACTGCGTACCACACAGGAGGCAACACTCGCCAAGGCCACGATGAAGGTCAGCACGGCTGCCTTCACGGATGCTATCGGTAATGCGGAATTCGGCGGGGCCGTTGCCGCCAAGGTCACGCAGCATCTTTTCGATCGTATCCCCAATGACATCAAGCTGATTGAACGTGACCAGTTCCAGGCCATCCTGCGTGAAAAGGAACTGGGAGCATCAACCCAGGCCTCCTCTCTTGCCTCGGCGGACTACCTTATCCAAGGGAAAATACTGGAATCACGTGTCGACACGACGGAAAACCGCAGCAAGAAAACCATGCGCGTCGTCACCGACACCACCACCACTCCCAATCCGGCGCATGCCCAGTGGGAAGCACTGCCGGAAGCCCAGCGCCAGAAGCTGACTGAGCCGGCTCGCACCACCACGCAAGAGAAAAAGGAAGACGTCACCATCAACCTCCAGATCATGCGCAAGGTCGGCATCATCTCTGCTTCCTACCGCCTGGTGGAAGCCCGTACAGGCAAGGTGCTGGCGACCGGTTCCGATATCGCCAAGGAAGAGTTCACGGATGAAGGCAACGAAGGCATAGAGCTGGGACAGTTCCACATGCCCTTCAAGCTCGCCAGCCTGCCTGCCGACACTGAAATCCTGCAGAAGCTGATGGAAAAGATTTCCACCGTCATCGGCGACAAACTGGTGCAGGAACTCAAGGATCCCGAGCTGCGGTACCGGGAAGCCGCCAAACGTTATGCTGACGAAAGCGACTTGCAGATGGCCGCTGAAAATGAAGCCTATGCATTCGCCATGGCCAACCAGAAAGGCAAGGACACGGCTGAACTGCGTCGTACTCTTGAGCAATATGCCGTCAAGGTGCCGGCAGCAAGCCAGCCCTGAGAGTGCCCCATAAAAAAAAGCCGCGATGATCGCGGCTTTTTTTTATGGGCTGGCGGCAGGATTTTCCGTACTAATTAGTTGGCCTTGGCCTGCCTCAAGCCGTCTCGCGCTTCGCGGTTGGAAGGGTCAATCTTCAGGACCTGCTGATAACGGGCAATCGCTGTTTCGTTGTCACCATCCGCCAGCGCCTGTCGTGCACCGCCCAGCATGCCGCTGATTCGCAAACGAGACAGTGCATCATCGGATGATGAGGCCTCCGTCTGCACAGGCTCACGACGCTCCTGACGCACCGCCACCGGCGCTGCAGCCACAACAGCCAGCTTCACAGGCTGCGACCGTGTTGCCGCCATTTCACCACGCAAACTGGCGATACTGGCATCATCAGGCGACACACGGGCGGCACTTTCCAGCAAGGCTTCTGTACGTGCTGAATCCCCTGCTGCATACGCCTGGCGTGCCTCGGCCACCAAGGCCTCCGTCACTGCCGCAAGACCGGCTCTGGCCTCCGGATTATCAGCCTGCAGGGCAAGCACGCGACGATAGTGTTCCACAGCATTGTCGCCCTCAGGCGTTGTCAATGCCTGGCGTTGCATCGCGATCTCCGCCGCCTGCAAGGCGGAACCAATCTCTGCCTGAACGGGGTCGGGTCGGGATATCCACCAACCGCCTCCTGCCAGGACCACCAGCAAGGCAACACCGGCCGCTGCTTTACCCAGAGGCAAGCTGCTGGCCGGCTGTGGCACCGCAACCGGTACGGCCTCAGGCACTGCGGCAGCCGGTGCAAATACCGTGGCTTCTTCTGAACTGACCTGGGCGGCAACAGGCACGGCAGCCGTGCCACGGCGTGCTGTCGGGCGAATCACGGTCTGGTCATGCAGGGGGGTATCCTGAGTACCATCAAAATCAAAACCTTTCTCAAGCGCTTCGATTTCCCGCACAACCTGGGCACCGCTTTGTGGGCGCTGTGCGGCATTCTTGGCCAGCAGGCGATCCAGCAAAGGCTGGAAATGGGCAATGCGTCCTTCCAGCTTGGGAATGGGGGCATTCATGTGAAGAATGCCGAGTGCAATGGGATCGGCTGCCTCATAAGGCAAGCGCCCTGTCAGCATCTCGAACAGCATCACACCCAGGCTGTAAAGATCGGAATCCGCATCCAGAGCCTGTCCACGGGCTTGCTCCGGGCTCATGTATTTCGGCGTTCCGGCCACCATTCCCATCTGGGTCAGGTTGGCATCGCCTTCGGTTGCCTTGGCGATACCGAAATCCGTGAGCACGGCACTGCCATCCATGCGGAAAAGCACATTGTCGGGTTTGATGTCACGATGGAGATACCCTTTGCTGTGGGCATAGTTCAGGGCGCGCGCAACATCCTTGGTGATCTGCAAGGTGTCCCGGACAGAAAGGTTTTCCCTCAGGCGCGCCTTGAGATCTCCACCGGGGTGGTACTCCATGGCAATGTAGTGGATGCCGTTGACTTCATTGACGTCATAAACCGCCACGATATTGGGATGGGATATCTTGGCAACAATCTTGGCCTCGCGCAGGAAACGCTCGCGAAAACCTTCATCCGCCGACAAGGCCGGCGCCATCACCTTGAGGGCAACTTCACGCTCGAACTTGTCATGTATGGCAAGGTAAACCGTTGCCATACCACCCCTGCCCAGCATGCGCTGTACGGTATAACCGGGAATCTCGGGAAGACTCATGTCGTTTTATTGCCCCTGCTGCTGCAACCACTCGCGAAAAGCGGCCTTTTCCGTGGGAGAGCTTCTCCCCCAGATATCCTTCATGAGGTCCGCATTGCTGACAGGCCCTGCATCCTGCGCATTCGTACTGAAAGCCTTGCTGATCGTGTCAATCAAGGAGGCCTCGGCAAAGGACTGGATGGCTGTTGAAGGCGAACTGGCACCGCTCTTCACGTTCACCAAGGCAAACTCGGGGGATTTTGCAAACTGGCGGGCTGCCTCCCGGTTAGGCTGGGCCGGCATCTCCAGACGGTACTCGCTGCCGGCCTCGGCCGTGAAGCGCAACGCTGCCTGGCGTGAGCGGACCACATCATGCTCATCGGCCGTGATCTGGAACAGCTCGACATAACGCAAGCTGAAAACATGCTCACCCGGTGCAAGTGCCAGTTGCTGGCGACTGCGCAAAAAATTGCCGGGGGGCTCCTTGCCGTCAATGGCCATCACTTCGATCTGCTCCGGGACGGTCACCAGCACCAGCTCCGTGAGCGATCGCTCTGGCCCCTCATACAGCTTGGCAGGGCCTTGGGCAGCGCATGCCGCCAGGAACCCGACCATGGCAGCAAGGCAGAGAAGACGACCAAAAGACATAGGAAACTCCGTAAAACAAAAAGGCCGCAAAGCGGCCTTTTTATCAGAATCACTGCCGACACGCACGCCGCCAGCCCAGCAGGGCCAGGAACAACCCGAACAAGACGTCCAGGCTGCCAGTTTCGCCCTTGTCGGGGTCCTTGGCATCGGTCTTGATCGTGACAATGGCTGACGCTGACGCAAGCCCGTCCTTGTCATAGACCACATAACTGAACCTGTCAGAAAAAGGCGAGTCCACATTGTCAGCAACATAAGTCAGCGGCGGGAAATAGCACTCCTTCGGACTGCTCAGTGTGCTGTCGACACAGGGGCCTTTTGTCGCATCTATATGACCCAGCCTGGGTTGATTGGCTTCAGAAACATAAATGGGAGGTGACGCCGTAATCCACCATGTACCACTGCCATGGACGCCATCGTTGTCATCATGATCATTCTCGAGCGGATTGAAAGTGATGGAGGCCACCCCCATACGCCGCACATAGGTATCAGGCACGGCTACCGGTGCAAAATTCTTGATATTGGCGGTGGCCTTGGCAGGCTTGGAAAGCTCGTTATTGGTATCGCTCACCCTATACTGGCAGACAATCGGTGTTGTCCCTGTTTCCACGCCACCATTATCAACCACCAGGCGCCGCCGCTTCTTTTCATCAGCTTCACTGTCGTCACGCCAAGAGCAGACAGGATTGGCTCCACCATACAGCACGGCGTCATACATGAAAGCCGGGTCTGTAGTATCGGAAGGACCAGGCAGGAAGACCTCATCAAGCTCATAGATAGTGGAGTCACTCTCGCTGAACCTGTCATTTGCAAGGATATTGATGATCGCCATGCGATCAGCACCCGAACGACTGTCTGCCGTGTCGTCAAGAGCCGTTACCTGCAAACGCTCTGCCGCTCCGATGTCACAAGCACTGCCGCTCTGCCGCGAAATGCCACGCTGATCGGCGCCTGTACAACTCTCAAGCACCTCTCCTTTGTCCAGCAAATGCACGGAGGTGGAGCGTGGCAAGTAGATATCGGTCAGTCCCTTGTGGTCGCCTAGTGGGGCCAGTTCGTCATTCAGGCTCGCCGTGATGGGAACATTGTGACTGCTCGATCCCCCGCCCAAACTGCTGCAACTGCTACCCTCCAGCGCGTTATAGGTACTGGACCTGGAAGGAGGCAACGTACCGAACACACAATTGCCGCCGGTATTCCAACCCAGAATGGAACCCGACACGGTGGTGGTGGCAATACCATCAACAAACAGCACCGCCCCAACGGCATGCTCTACAGCTGTGACATGAGAAAAGCTGACCTGCCCACTACCTGCAGTCGCCACCGGTTGTGCGTAGGCAATGGCTCCCGTCAGCGATTCATTTTTGGACAGCGTACTGGCCGATAAGGCAATGCTCGTATTGCCACAGCCTTCGACAGCACCGGCACCTTGCAAGGAAGAGTTCTCAAGCAGCAAGCTCTGACTAAACAAAACGTCATGCTGGGCTAGCGGGCTCAAATCCTGGCTGCAGGACATGGCAAGCACACCGCCTTTACCATCACTATGGTTATTGCGGAAAACAGAGCCCGTAGCTGACAGGGAGGCATTGTTGCTGGCCAAGAAAATGGCACCGCCATCCAGTACGGCCTCGGAGTTTTCAATGACTACGTTATCCAGGCTAACGCCCACTGCTGCATAAATGGCCCCGCCTTTACCAGCAGTACGTCCGTTTGCCAGTACAAGGTCACGCAGGACCAAACCGCCATTCGAGCCTTCCGTATTGAAGATACGGCTTGCGCCCGCTGCATTGATGGTGGTCAAGGGGCGTACACGATTGGGCATGTTCCCCGTCAAGGGATTGATCTCGTCGGAACGAGTGGTGCTCTCACCTGTGATCAGAACGGGAACCTTGACTGCAAGTTCGCCACCGCTCAGGTCATAGCTTCCTGCCTCAAGCTGTATGATGTTGTCACCAATACGTGCACCGGCAGGGCAGCCCCCAAAAGTCCTGCGCTCATTGACGGCAACAACTGCCTCGCGCAGTGAGCAGGCGGCTGTACTGCCGGCACCACCATTCTCATCTGCAAAAGTGGTGACCGTGATGACAGTGTCAGAAGTCGCTGCCCAAGCAAACCATCCTGCAGCCAGCAAAGGCAGGGAGAGAAATCCCAATTTCCGTTTTTTTGTCATGTTCATTTTCACTGCCCTCGCTGGCTGCGCCGCCAACCCAGCAAGACCAGCAAGACCAGAGGACCTGCACCGAATACACCCAGACTGCTTTCGCTGAGCCCATGGGCTGGTTCAACCCTTACTCTGACTTCTACATGACGCCCTTTGTGAATGTTCTCCTCATTCAGGCGACTCAATGTAGTCATGACTCGCAAAGTGAAAAGCTCAGTACCATGAAAAGGAGTATAGGGTGTATAGCTGTACGTTCCATCAGGGTTAAAGACAACTGTTCCTCTGGAGGGCCGGGTTTCAAGCCAGGGACAACCTGGGACATCTGAGCGATAGTCAATTGCATTTGCCATAGGCGAAACAACAGGACACTGGCTAGGATCAAGCAACTCCTCGTCCCCGAGATTCTGGCGGAGGAGGCCGGGATAAGTATGATGGTAAGTTACATCTCCACCTTGGCGAATCGTGCCAGTAATTGTCTGCGCTTCGATGGCCCCGATATCACAGTTACTGCGTGACTTGCCACGCTGGTCAGTAGCCAGACAGCTCACGCCACTGGTCGAGGCAAAACCCTTGTTGATGATGAAGGACTGCGACAGGGCAGTGTAGGAAGAAAGCAGGCGCGGCAAATGATAAGGGAGGAAGTTTTCCTGCGCATCACCCGCAGAAAGGGGACATAACAAGCCGAATTCGCTGCTGCAAAAGCCGGCTGCATCCAAGGTCGCCATCAGTTGCTGGTTCGTTCCGGCAGCATTGCTAATGACCTGCATGCCTGTACCAGTTGTCGGGCATCCGCCACTTGCGGTGACCAGACTGAACGTTACGTTGGTCGTTCCGGGAAGGTTGCTGCAATCGCTGCCCGGGTTGCCTGCCAGTATGGTGTTGTGGACACCGACATTTGTGGCATTGAAGTCCAGCCCCCCTCCACTATTGAGCACAATGGTAGAATTATTGACCCGGCCCGTACGCAACGACAGTGCAAGCCCGGTATTCCCGCTGACAGTCGTGTTCTCGATACTGGAGTTGCCGCCCGTCGTCGCTGCCGTAGTGCTGGCCACCTCGATGACAGCAGTCGCCCCCACCCCCGTGGTGACAACATTCTCTGTCACGAGGCTCGTGGCCAGTGTCAGGCCATTGTTTTCCAGATATAGCGCCGCGCCGTTCAGCGCCGTGTTTTCACGCAGCGTGGATGACTCCACGATGATGGAGGTCCCCGTATCTGCGTATATGGCACCGCCTTTGACGGACTGGTTGTCCTTGAGCGTGGATGACTGGACAGTGACCCTTACACCGCTACCTGCTGCATGGACAGCGCCGCCACTGCTGGCAGCAGCCCCGCCATGCATGACGACCGAGGCAAGACCGAGGCTTTCCGTGGAATAGATGATCCCGCCCTTGCCCACTGTTCCAGTCAGGTTGCGAGTGAACTCAAGGCCGCGAATGCCCGGGTAGACATGGCTCACAGAAACATCGACGTCATCTGCACAATCGGCCTGTCCACACCCCTGCAACTCCAGGTTGCTGAGTGATACTGCCAGGACGCTAGGCTCCGTGTAGATGCGAAGCGTCGTTTTATCACTGTGGGTAGACTCGCTGCCAACGGCCTCGCCATTGGCATCCAGTTGCTGTGTTGTATAGGTGATGGAGTGTTCACCGATATCGAGTGCTGATGTCGGGGAAATCTTCCAGACATTGGTGGAAACATCGGCCAGTCCGGACCCCACCACCTTGGGCTCAGTGGCTCCGTGAATCTGCGAGTAAAGAATGACCTTGACCGTATAGCCGGTCACGGAGGGCGCAGGAGCAGTGCCATTGAAGATCGGGCTGGAGTCAGGTGTCAGCCAGTCGGTGGCAGACGTACCGGTATCCGACGCCGGGTCAAGCTGGGGAGAATTTGCGCTCTGGCAGGAGAGGCTTGCCGCACAGACCGGAGGAAGATAGGTCGGACTGCTATCAATTACAAAAGCACGATGCGCGCCATTGACCTTGAGGTGTGTAAGCGTGTCGCCCTTGTTGCCGGCACCGGAAATACTGAGGGCTGTACGAACATCAATGGCCGAACCCTCTATAAGATAGGGGCTCTTGTTTGCAGGTAGAGTGATGCTGTCAGAGATGTCTGATGCTTCTCCGTCACGCTTGCAGCCCTGCCAGCCGGCATCCGGCTTGCCTTGATTGAAGTACTCCACGGCTTCACGCAGGGAACACAGGGAGTTGCTGGCGTTGTCATCCGTAGTGGTATTGACAATGACAGCATCGGCAAAGGCCTGCGGGACTGAAAGGGTGAGAAGCGCAGCGAAAAGGCTTCCCCGGGGCCATGACATGGAGGTGATCTCCTGAGTTCTTCTGTTTCTTGTTTTTATGGCTAAGCATCCGGCCAAGGCTAGGGATGCTAACCGTGGGGTTTTGCCACGGCAGTTGCTTTTTGTTATCGGACACAGAGCAAGCGGCCGTACTCTCGCATACTCGGGTCCCGCCGGGCAAGGTCGGGCGCCATCATTACGACACGGGAAATCCTTGCACTTCAAGAATCTGGCTCAAAAAAGGCACGGTCAGACGGCGACCGGCCGACAGGGATTGCCGGTCGGCTGTCTCCAACAGGGCAAGCAGTTGCCCCGGCAGGCGTGGGCCGCGCCGGACCAGCCACGCCAGCACGGCAGGCTCCATGAAGAGCCCCCGACGACGTGCGGCCGTCTCCAGCAACACCAAGCGGCTGGCATCATCCAGCAGCCCCAACTCCCAACAGGGAGCCAGTGACAGCCGAGAAACCAGGTCAGGCAGGGTGAAAGCCTCACGGGCCGGAGGCAATGCTGCCGCAAAGACCAGACGAGCTCCTGACTCACGACTGCGATTGAACAGATGGAACAGCCCTTCCTCCCAGTCCGCCTGCCCGGCAATAGCGTCGACATCATCACAGGCAATCAGGTCCTGGCCATCAAGACCATCAAGCACCTCCGGCGAAAGCGCGGCAAGTTCGCCGAATGGCAGCAATACGGCAGCCATCCCCAACTGCTCCGCTTCGATACACAAAGCAGCAAGCAAATGGCTGCGTCCCGCTCCCGTTTCACCATAGAGGTAAAGAAGCCCCCCTTTTTCGCCCAGCAAATCTTCGGCAGCAGCAAGCACGGGGGCATGGGTGGGGCTGGCAAAGTCCGCCAAGCGGGCATCCGTACGCGGACGGAGGTTAAGCAACAACTGCTCAGAGCGGCTCATCAACATCCCCGGACGGAGCGGGTTCCGGCAAGGGCTCCACGACTTCGGTCCCCTGATAAAGCTGGCTTTGCTGGTAACAGGCATGGGCATGACGAAGCAGAACCATGATGATGGCGGCTACCGGTAGTGCCAGCAGCATGCCCATGAAGCCGAAAAGCTGCCCGCCAGCCATGATGGCAAAGATTACCGCCACCGGATGCAGGCCTATGCGGTCGCCCACCAGCCAGGGCTGCAATACCCAACCCTCGATGGCCTGACCCACCGCAAACACGACCCAGACCATGGCAACCGCCTCGAAACTGCCAAACTGGATCACGGCAGCCAGCGTCGCGGCCACAATGCCGATGGCAAAGCCGAAATAAGGAATGATGCTGCCGAGCCCTGCCACCATGCCGATGATGAGGGCAAGCTGCAGCCCCATGAGCTGCAGTCCCACCGCATAGACGATACCCAGGGCGACCATGACCATGAGCTGGCCACGCAGGAAAGCCGCCAGAACCTCGTCACATTCCTTGGCCAAGCGGCTGACCTTAGGCTCCACATCCCGCGGCAGCAGGTTCCGTATGCGCTCCAGCATGTCGTCCCAGTCCAGCAGCAGGTAGAAGGTCACCACTGGTATCAGACCGAGCAAGCCCAGCAGGGCCAGAACATTCATGCTGGAAGCGGCCACCTGGGTCAGGACATTGCCCGCGACCACACCCGCCTCGCTCCAGTAGCCTGACAACCACTCGGTGACGAGATCCATGTCGATACGGTTGATATCCACCCGCAAATGCCCCTCCAGCCAGGGAATGGCGTCACGGTTTATCCAGCGCAGCAACCGGGGCAGACGCGACTCCACGTACAGTATCTGCTTCCAGAGCATGGGAATGAGGAAGACCAGCCCGGCGATGACTGTGCCCAACAAGGTGGAAAACGTCACACCCACCGCCCAGTTGCGCGACATGCCCCAACGCATGAGGCGACGCACCAGCGGGTTGCCCAGATAAGCCAGCAAGGCTCCCGCGGCAAAGGGCATGAGAATGGGTGCCAGCATCCACAACAGCAGGCAAAGTACAGCCACGGGTATCAGCCAGAACCAGTTGCGTGAGTCAGTCATGATCATCCTTGGGGCATTGAGTGGTGGATGCGCCGATCCGGCAAGGATTCAGGGCAAAAGGGCAGGTATTGCAGAGGCAGGGACGAGGTCAGGCTGCCAGACCCGAGAATACGACTTGGCAGCCACTCGTCTGGCTTCGCCAATACGGGCAGGCAGGCCGGCCAAAGGTGTCAGTACGGCAGGCAGGCGTACATCATTATCAAGTGCGGTCCGCAGTGGCTCGCCCACTGGTGAGGCCAGGGTGAACAGCAGTTGCCCCGGCCGGACATGAACGAGTTGGACCTGACGGGCACCGGGCAAAGCCTGCAGCGCCGCCTGGACACCGGCAAAATCCTTCAGGCCATTGACGCCCGTTACCCGGACCAAGGGCCGCCCTCCGGCCTCTTGCCATTGCTGGGCCGACGACAGGACTTCGGCAAGGACATCGGGCAACAGGTCGCTACGGCCGGTCGGCAGCCGACCTTCCAGAACTTGGTCCAGCCCCCAGACAGTCCATTGCTCCCCTTGCAACAGGACCAGCACATCCGCCTCATAAGCGGCCAGCAAGCCCGGCAAGCCGGGATGGGGCTGGCCCGGCACAAGGTAACGGATGGCTTCCTCCGCACTGGCCAGCGGCAAGGAAGGACTCAAGGCATAGCCACGTACATGTGCCATAGCCGCCATGCGGGGCTCAAGGTTTTCCCAGCGCAGCTCTGCATCATGCTTTTGGGCCTGCAACAGCCATACACGCGGTGGCTGCCAGGGACGCAGACCCGCATCTGCCAACAAACCCCACAGCCTTGCCGCACCCGCCTCTCCCAGGAAAGGCTGAGGCGACGTCAGTGCTGCCTGTACGGCCGGGCTGTCAAAAACGGCAGCCGTACCGGCTGCCCTGAGTAATGTTTCGGCCAGTAGCTGGCGTGACTCGGGCTCGGCCGCCCTTGCTGCCAGGACCGGAAAGAAACTGCCTAGCAAAAGGCTGAAGCAGAGAAGAAAGCGGCCAAGCATCACAACAATATCCGTCATCAGAAAACGCCCTACCCTACGAAAGCCCCGCCCGTGAGGCAAATGTCCGGCTTTCATGGGTGCGGCCAGGAAGGAGCTTCCCTATAATACGCGCCCTTCACTCCCAAGACGCCGTGCCGCCGCCATGTCCGAACAGAAAAACTCTTCTCCCTCCCTGAGCTACAAGGACGCCGGCGTCGATATCGATGCAGGCGATGCCCTCGTCGAGCGCATCAAGGGCGTGGCAAAAAAGACCCGTCGCCCGGAGGTCATGGGTGGATTGGGTGGTTTTGGTGCACTCTGCGAAATCCCGGCAGGCTATCGGCAACCCGTACTGGTCTCCGGCACGGACGGTGTAGGCACCAAGCTCAAGCTGGCGCTGGACCTTGGCAAGCATGAAAGCATCGGCATCGACCTTGTCGCCATGTGCGTCAACGATCTCGTTGTCTGCGGTGCAGAGCCTTTGTTCTTCCTGGATTACTACGCGACCGGCCACCTCAATGTGGACACGGCGGCAACCGTCGTCACCGGCATTGGTGAGGGCTGCCTGCAGGCAGGTTGCTCGCTGGTGGGCGGTGAAACGGCCGAAATGCCCGGCATGTATGAAGGCGAAGATTATGACCTCGCCGGCTTTTCCGTCGGCGTCGTGGAAAAGGCCGACATCATCGACGGCTCGAAGGTGAAAGCCGGTGACGTGCTGATCGGTATTGCCTCCAGTGGCGTGCACTCCAACGGTTATTCACTGGTCCGCAAGATCATCGAGGTCAGCAAAGCTGACCTCGGCCGTACGCTGGATGGCAAGCCCCTGGCCGATGTGCTCATGGCGCCCACACGTATCTACATCAAGCCACTGCTCGCCCTGATCAAAAAGCTGCCAGTTCATGCCCTGGCCCACATCACGGGCGGCGGCCTGCCCGGCAACCTGCCACGCGTATTGCCCCAAGGTACGGACGCCCGCATCGACGAATCCTCCTGGTCCTGGCCGCCGGTCTTCCAGTGGTTGCAGGAAAAGGGCGGTGTAGAGCGCTTCGAGATGTACCGTACCTTCAACTGTGGTGTCGGCATGGTGGTAGTGGTCTCCGCCGAGAATGCTGATGAAGCCATTGCCCACCTGAATGCTGCAGGTGAAAAGGCCTGGCGTATCGGAGCCATCGTTGCGTCAACGCACGACGAGCCCACTGTCGTCTTTGCCTGATACACCCCGGCCCGCTCCCGAGTAGTCGCCCGATGCTGAAAGTTGTCGTACTGGTTTCCGGATCGGGCTCCAACCTGCAAGCCATTCTTGAGGCTATCGATGCGGGCCTCCAAGCCAGTGTCGTGGGTGTACTTTCCAATCGGGCCGATGCCCTTGCATTGCGTCGTGCCGGTCAGCGCAATATTGCGACGGGCGTGATCGCGCATGGTGATTTTCCCGACCGGGACAGTTTCGACCGGGCCATGATCCACATGATTGATGGATGGTCGCCCGACATCGTCGTACTGGCCGGCTTCATGCGCATTCTTACGCCGGCATTCGTGGAACACTATCAGGGCCGCCTGCTCAACATCCATCCATCACTGCTGCCGAAATACAAAGGCCTGCACACTCACCGTCGGGCACTGGAAGCCGGAGATGCCGAACACGGCTGCTCCGTGCATTTCGTGACACCCGAACTGGATGGCGGCCCGGTGATCGCGCAGGCCGTCGTACCCGTACTCCCCGGTGATGACGAAACGTCCCTGACAGAGCGCGTACACAAAAGCGAACACCGGCTTTATCCACAAGTGCTAGGCTGGATAGCCGATGGCCTCCTGACATTCCGGGACGGCCACATACTGTTTCACGGAAAACCGCTGACAAGTCCCTTGTTGCTGGACACTGCCCGACTGGACATCACTGGCTGAGCGCCTGTATCCACGGTCAGCATGGAGGAAAACAATGCGCCGTCTTCTGCCAGGACTACTGCTCCTGACCATCAGCCCGCTACTGCAGGCCTTTGACATCACACCCTTCAAGGCAAGCTACCGCTTCAACCTCGACAACAAACTTTCAGGCAATGCCACACGCATTCTGCAAAAGCAGGAAGACGGCAGTTGGGTGTACACGTTCTCAGCCAGCGCCCCCATGGCAAGCGCCACCGAAACCAGCCGCTTCAACTATGACGGCAAGACCGTCACACCCCTGCGCTATGACCAGAACCGCAAGATATTCATGGTAAAAAAAGGGGCCAGCGTAGACTTTGACTGGAAAGCAGGCAAAGGCAGTGGCAAGCGTGACGGCAAGCAACCTCTGAACTACACACTTCAGAAAGGCGCGCTCGATACACTCAGCATGGAAATCCAGGTTCGCCGCGACCTCAAAGACCTTGGCAAGCTGGCAAGTCCCTACTGGATAGCCACTCCCAAGGAAATTTCCGAGCAGCCTTTTGTCATGGAGGGTGAAGAAACCATCACCACCCCCATGGGCAAGATTGCCACCATCAAGGTCAGCCGCAAACACAATGATCCCGACCGTCACACGACGTTCTGGCTTGCGAAGGAATACGACTACCTGCCCGCCAAGGTCATCCAGAACAATGATGGCGCCCTCTACACCATCGAACTGAGCAGTTACGAAAAAACCGGCTCGAAGTAAGAGCCAGACATAAAAAAAGCGGCCACCAAGGCCGCTTTTTTTATGTCCTGATTGCTTTCAGGTCTTGGGCAAGGTGACTCCCGTCTGTCCCTGATACTTGCCGCCGCGATCCTTGTAGGATGTCTCGCAAATCTCGTCACTTTCAAAGAAAAGCATCTGGGCCACACCCTCATTGGCGTAAATCTTGGCCGGCAGGTTGGTCGTATTCGAGAACTCAAGAGTGACGTGCCCTTCCCATTCCGGCTCCAGCGGCGTCACGTTCACGATGATACCGCAACGGGCATAGGTAGACTTGCCCAGGCAAACCGTGAGCACGCTGCGCGGAATACGGAAATATTCCACCGTACGTGCCAGCGCAAAGGAATTAGGCGGGATGATGCAGACATCAGACGTTATGTCGACAAAGCTTTTTTCATCAAAGGCCTTGGGGTCTACCGTCGCCGAATAGACATTGGTGAACACCTTGAACTCGTTGGAACAACGCACGTCATAACCGTAGCTTGAAACGCCGTAGGAAATGATTTTCTGCCCGTTGACGGTGCGCACCTGACCGGGCTCGAAAGGCTCGATCATCCCGTGCTGCTCCGCCATGCGGCGTATCCATTTGTCTGCCTTGATGCTCATGCCTTCCCCCAGAGTCTCACTGCCCCGCAAAGCGGGGAATCCATCAGAAAATCATTCAAATACTATGTTCGGAATACGCTTGGTGTCCTGCTGTGCCGCCTTTGCCACGGCAGCACCCACCTTGCGTGCAATCTGCCGGTAAAGCAACGCGACATCACCTTCAGGATCAGCCATCACGCTGGGCCTGCCGGCATCCGCCTGCTCGCGGATGCGCAAATCGAGAGGCAAGGCTCCCAGCAATTCGGTCTGGTAATCACGCGCAATGCGCTCGCCACCGCCCTGCCCGAATACATGCTCGGCATGGCCGCAGTTCGAGCACACATGCAGTGCCATGTTTTCGATCACGCCCAGCACCGGAATCTCCACCTTGCGGAACATCTCTATGCCCTTGCGGGCATCCAGCAAGGCAATGTCCTGCGGAGTCGTCACGATCACGGCACCAGCCACCGGCACTTTCTGCGCCAGCGTCAAATGGATGTCGCCCGTGCCCGGTGGCATGTCGATCACCAGAAAATCAAGATCACCCCATAACGTCTGCTGCAAGAGTTGCAACAGGGCACCAGTCGCTTTCGGTCCGCGCCAGACCACCGGGGAGCTGTCACCATCCAGCAGCAGCCCGATGGACATGACCTCGATGCCGTGGGCAACTATCGGCAAGAACCAGGCATTGTCCTTGACCCCGGGACGAGTCCCCGGCGCAATGCCCAGCATCATGGGCTGGCTGGGGCCGTAAATGTCAGCATCCAGCATGCCCACGCGGGCCCCTTCTGCAGCCAGTGCCAACGCCAGGTTGACCGCCGTCGTGGACTTGCCCACACCCCCTTTGCCGGATGCCACAGCGACCACGTTCTTCACACGCTCAAGCCCAGACAAGCCACCCTGGGCCCTGACACGTGGCACCAAAACTCGCTCGCGCAATCCAAGCTGCTGCACGCCCAAGGGAGCCAGCACCTCAAGAAAAAGAGGTCTCAGTTCCTGCGAGGCACCCGCATAAGCAGGCGCAAGATCAACCAGCACCGTATCCCTGCCCTGCATGCTCACGCTATCCAGCCATCCCAGCTCCGCCAGGGACTTTCCCAGCAGCGGGTCAAGGATTTGCCCCAGGGCAGCTTTTACGGCAGCGGCATCGGTCACAACAGGCCTCGGCAAACGGGCTGAAAACAGGGGGCATATCGTAGCCCGGTTTGTGCTGTCTGTGTGAGCCGGCCTCCAGTCTGAAAGATACAGGCAGGGCTTCAAATAAGGATTCAGGTATAGTTATGCCCTTCTCCAAACGAACAACCCGCCGTCGCCCCTTATGAGTCAACGCCGCATCCTCGTCACCAGCGCCCTGCCCTACGCCAATGGCCCCATCCATCTGGGGCACTTGGTTGAATACATACAGACCGACATCTGGGTGCGCTTCCAGAAGTCCCGCGGCCACGAGGTGCACTATGTCTGCGCGGACGATGCTCACGGCACCGCCATCATGCTCAAGGCTGAACAGAACGGTGTAACGCCGGAGCAGCAGATTGCCACGGTGAAGGCCGACCATGAACGTGACTTTGCCGACTTCCATATCCGTTTCGACAACTATCACTCGACCCACTCCGAAGAAAACCGCGAGCTGTCTTCTGAAATTTATGTGAAGAACCGCGAAGCCGGCCACATCGCCACGCGGCCCATACGCCAGCTTTTCGATCCGGAAAAGCAGATGTTCCTGGCTGACCGTTTCATCAAGGGTGAATGCCCCAAGTGCAGCGCGAAAGACCAGTACGGCGATTCCTGCGAAGTCTGCGGGGCCACCTATGCTGCCACCGAACTCAAAAACCCCTACTCCACCATTTCCGGCGCCACACCGGTGATGAAGGAATCCGAACACTATTTCTTCAAGCTGCCGGATTTCGCTGCCTTCCTGCAGGACCGCGAAAAATCCGGCCGCCTGCAAAGCGAGATGGCCAACAAGCTGGACGAATGGTTCGAAGCCGGCCTCAATGACTGGGACATCTCTCGCGATGCACCCTATTTCGGCTTCGAGATTCCGGATGCTCCCGGCAAATATTTCTATGTCTGGGTGGATGCACCTATCGGCTATATCGCCAGCTGGCGCAATTACTGTGAAAAGAACGGACTGGACTGGAAAGCTGCCTGGACAGAAAGCAGCCCGGTGGAGCTTTACCACTTCATCGGCAAGGACATCGTCTATTTCCATGCCTTGTTCTGGCCTGCCATGCTGGAAGGTGCGGGCTATCGCAAGCCCTCGGCCATCTTCGCCCACGGATTCCTGACCGTGAACGGCCAGAAGATGTCCAAGTCGCGCGGTACCTTCATCAAGGCCCGCAGCTATCTGGAGCAGCTGAACCCGGAATACCTGCGCTACTACTTTGCCGCCAAACTTTCCGGCACGGTGGAAGATATCGATCTCAATCTCGAAGATTTCCAGTTGCGCGTGAATTCGGATCTGGTCGGCAAGGTGGTGAATATCGCCAGCCGCTGTGCCGGCTTCATTGCCCGAAAATTCGACAACCGTCTGAGCACCGAATGCGCGGAAGAAACCCTGCTGCAGGACTTCATTGCTGCGGGCGACAGCATCGCCACGCATTATGAAAACCGCGACTTCGGCCGGGCCGTGCGCGAAATCATGGCTCTGGCCGACCGCGCCAACCAGTACATCGACGAGAAGAAGCCCTGGGCCCTGGCAAAGGAAGCCGGCCGCGAAGCCGAAGTGCATGCCGTATGCTCGGTGGGCCTCAACCTCTTTCGCCAGCTCGTGACTTATCTTGCCCCCATACTGCCGCAGACTGCCGAAGCCAGCCGCGCCTTCTTGAACGTGGATACACTGGCTTGGGATGCACGCAAGCAACTACTGCTGGGCCATACCATCAACACCTTCACTCCTCTGCTGACGCGCGTGGAAAAGGAGAAAATCGACGCCATGGTAGAAGCCTCAAAAGAAAATCTTGCCCCCGCCGCTGCAGTTGCTGTTCCGGCCATTCCCGCCATCGAACCCCTGGCTGCAGAAATCAGCATCGATGATTTCGTGAAGGTGGACTTGCGCGTGGCCACCATCGTCAATGCCCAGCATGTGGAAGGTGCCAACAAGCTCTTGCAGCTCACCCTCGATGTGGGTGAAGGCAAGACACGCAATGTGTTCTCCGGCATCAAGAGTGCTTATCCGGAGCCTGAAAAGCTGATCGGCCGCAAGACCGTGATGGTGGCCAATCTGGCACCGCGCAAAATGAAATTCGGCCTCTCGGAAGGTATGGTGCTGGCCGCCGGCCCCGGGGGCTCGGATATTTTCCTGCTGACGCCGGATGAAGGCGCTGAACCCGGCATGCAGGTGAAATGATCGTGCTGCTCAGCAATCATGAAAAGGCCCGCAGAATGCGGGCCTTTTCATTTCCAGCACCCTGCCTTACTGGCGCTGATAAACGAGCGTATAGATCAGAGGTTTTGGCAAGCGTTTGCTGCTTACCGTCACCAGCATGCGCAGTTCATGGCCATCTGGCGAAAGCTCGAAAAGATTGACGCGCTTTCCATCCTTTGCAGCAAAGGTTTCCTGCAAAGCCTTGCCCTGCCATTGCAGGCTGAAATCCATGACTTCCCCATCTTCACGTTTCCACTTGATGGGCTTTCCATCCACCGGTGCCACTATGGCTGCACGCTTGTCCGTGGTGATGCTGACCTTTCCGACTGATGAGCTCAGCGTGATGTTCTGATAGGGCTGATTAGTCTTATTGAGACGGGAGCGGGCAATGGGCCGCAGAACGAAGTTCACGTCCGCCACGGTTTTCTCCACAGCCTGCTCCACTGAGGCACTGCGCTCCGGAACATAGACGTAATGACCAAACAAAGCCGGATTATCAGCATGACTGACACCCGCAAAGACCAGCAGGAAGGCAAGGGCAGCAAAAGCAGGGATAAATCGGAAAGACTTCATGGCAGGCTCCGGCAACAATACAAGGCACTGCAAGAAATCTAGTCCAGAGATTGTTCGAGACCGCTACGTCAGCGTATTTCCCTACCTAAGCCATACATATGGAAACAAAGACAGCAACAAAGAAAGGTAACAACAGAGAAAAGAAAAAGGCCCGCAAAGCGGGCCTTTTTCCGGAATATCAGTGCAATTACTTGCCCAGAAAATCCATCTTCCCTATGGCTACACCCTGGCTGCGCAGGATGTCGTAAGCCGTAGTGGCATGAAAATAGAAATTGGGCAGCGCATAGTGCATGAGATAGCTGCGGCCGGTGAAATCATAAGTGGCCCAAGGGAAGACCAACTTGATTTCCTTGTCTTCAGCGCCGGCAAACTGCTCGGCCTGCACGGCAGCAATGAAATCCAAGGTTTTCTGGATACGGGCCTTAAGCTCGGCGACCGTCTTTTCGGAGTCTTCGAACTTGGGAATATCAACACCGGCTAGGCGGCCAACCGCCCCCTTGGCGTGGTCGGTCGCAATCTGCAACTGACGGGTGAAATCAAACATGTCCGGCGCCAGCTTGGCAGAAAGCAGCGTGCTCACCTCCACGCCTTTTTCGGCGGCATGGGCTTCGGCCTTGTCGAGCAGGCGGGACAGGCTTTTCAGAATCTGGCGGAAAGCGGGAACAGAGGCATCGTAGGTGGTAAAGGCCATGGTCATCTCCGTGCTATTCAGATTGAGGCAGCTTGTGGCCGCTCATGGTTTTTGTGTTGTGCAGCAGGCGCCCGATTCTGTCGCGGGATGTACTACAAGCCAAGCGTCAGCCAGCGCATTCCGGCAAAATAGCTGCGTCCACAACCCCTGCTGCCCACTGCTTCATGGAGTCATTCATGGCCCTGCGCAAAATCCCCGCCCGTTACGCCAGCCTGGTCATGCCCCTGCTGCTTTCCATCTTCATGACCTGTGTGGTCTCTGCCATCAGCATTTTGCGCAGTACCGGATTTTCGGGCGAATTCATGCAACTCTGGCCCAGTGCCTGGCTCTTGTCTTGGATTGTGGCCTTTCCAGTCCTGCTGCTGGTACTGCCTGTGGTCAGGCGCTTGACAGCCACGTTGACCGAGCCCGCCTGAGTACGGATTGAAAAGGCAAAAGCCGGAAAACAAAAAGCCGCGCAATTGCGCGGCTTTTTGTCGCTACAACATCAGGTCTTAATGACCACCACCGGTCAGACCCTTGAGGATGTCTTCGGCCACTTTCTTGGCGTCACCGAAAATCATCATGGTCTTGTCCATGTAGAAAATGTCGTTGTCGAGACCGGCATAACCCGGGTTCATGGAACGCTTGATCACCATGACGGTACGCGCACGCTGGGCTTCCAGGATGGGCATGCCGTAAATCGGCGAAGAAGGATCGTTCTTGGCGGCCGGGTTAACCACGTCGTTGGCACCGATGATGAGGACCACGTCGGTCGCGGCGAAATCGGAGTTGATTTCGTCCATTTCCTTCACGTCTTCGTAAGGCACATCGGCTTCGGCCAGCAGCACGTTCATGTGGCCGGGCATGCGGCCCGCGACCGGGTGAATCGCGTAGCTCACCTTCACGCCCTTTTCTTTCAAGAGGTCGCCAAGTTCTTTCACAGCATTCTGAGCACGGGCCTGGGCCAGACCGTAACCAGGCACGATGACCACGGAATCGGCATTACCCATCATGAAGGCCGCATCTTCCGGCGAACCTGCCTTGTAGTTCTTTTCCTTCTGCTCGCCATCGCCAGAAGCACCGGCAGCCGCAGCACCGAAACCACCGAAGAGCACGTTGAACAGCGAACGGTTCATGGCGCGACACATCACGTACGACAGAATCGCACCCGAGGAACCCACCAGGGAACCTGCAATGATGAGCATGGAGTTGCCCAGCGTGAAACCGATACCGGCAGCAGCCCAACCGGAGAAGGAGTTCAGCAGGGACACCACCACCGGCATGTCGCCACCACCGATGGGGCCGATCCAGAAATAGCCCAGCACCAGCGCGAAAGCGGTCATGGCATAGAAGTGGTTGAGGTCTTCGGTGATGAAGTAAGCCACACCGAAGCCGACCATGCCGAGGAAGAGCAGTGCCTGAACCGGCTTGACCCAACCGCCCTTGAGGGACTTGGCCCACTTCTTCGCCGCCAGCTTGCCGTATGCAAACACGGAAGCGGTGAAAGTGATGGCACCCACGAAGCAGCCCACGAATAACTCGAAGCGACTAACGGGACCATGCGCGGAGGTCGGATTGAGCACAGCAGCGATGGCGATCAGCACAGCGGCCAGACCCACCAGTGAGTGCATCAGGGCAACAGTTTCCGGCATCTGCGTCATGGGCACCGTGCGTGCTCGGTACAAACCGATGACGGCACCCAGCACCATGGCACCAAAGATCAGGGCATAGCCCGGCTTCACTTCAATGGCACCGCCGTTAAGGCTGGCAACCACCGCGAAAGTAGCAACAACCGCCAGTAGCATGCCGATCATGCCGTAGCGATTGCCCATGATGGCAGACGCAGGCGAAGACAGGCCACGCAGGGCGAGAATGAAGAGGACGGCGCCAATCAGATAGGCCCAATCCGCGTAGTGCGCGAAGTTTTCCATCTATAGGCTCCTTACTTCTTCTTTTTCTTGAACATGTCCAACATGCGTTCGGTCACGGCAAAGCCACCGAAGATGTTGATACAGGCAAGAAATACGGCAACGGCGCCCAGCCAGGTCGTGGCAGTGAGCTCACCATTGAAAGACACAACCTGCAGCATGGCGCCGACCACGATGATGCCGGAGAGGGCATTGGTCACGGCCATGAGTGGGGTGTGCAGAGCAGGGGTTACGCTCCACACCACGTAGTAGCCCACGAAAATCGCGAGCACGAACACAGTGAAGATGCTGACGAAGGGCACGGCGGACGCGTGCTCAGCGACAGTGACCACCTGCTCGGTGACCTGGATGACAGTTTCGTTCATCGCCATCGCTCCTTAAGGCTTCTTGTACAGCACTTGGCCGTTGTCGACGATGAGCGTCGGCTTGACCATTTCGTCCTCGCGATTGAGCTTCAAGCTCTGCGAGTCCTTGTCGTGCTGGGGCTGGAGGAAGTTGAGAATATTGCGGGCATAAAGCGCGGACGCTTCGGTTGCCACGGTGGCCGGAATATTGCCGATACCGACAATCTTCACACCGTTCTCGGTCACAACAATCTCGTCAAGCTTGGAGCCTTCTACGTTACCGCCGGAGGAAACTGCCATATCGATAATGACGGCACCCGCCTTCATCTTGGCCACGGTTTCGGCCTTGATCAGCACCGGTGCCTTGCGGCCCGGAATCTGTGCCGTGGTGATGACGATATTGGCAGCAGACACAGCCTTGTCGACGATCACGGCCTGGTCACGCACGTATTCCGGCGACGGTGTCCAGGCATAACCGCCCGTACCCAGCGCCTTGGCTTTTTCTTCGTCGGACATGGGCACGTCCAGCCACTTGCCACCCAGCGACTCCACCTGCTCCTTGGCAGCCGGACGCATGTCGGAGGCTTCCACCACGGCACCCAAGCGCTTGGCAGTAGCAATGGCTTGAAGGCCTGCCACGCCGACACCAAGAATCACGGTACGTGCGGGTTTGATGGTGCCGGCAGCGGTCATCATCATGGGGAACATGCCGGAATATTCGTTGGCAGCGAGCAGCACGGCCTTGTAGCCGGCGAGCGACGCCTGCGAAGACAGGATGTCGGAGCTCTGCGCACGCGTGATGCGCGGAATCAGCTCCAGCGCCACGCAGGTCAGGCCCTTGGCAGCATAGGCATCCAGGTGCGGATTGAGATGCGGCTGGAAAGCAGCAAGCACGATGGCACCCTGCTTGTAGTTAGCCACTTCCTCAGCGGTCGGTGCAGCCACCTTGAACACGACATCGGCATCTTTCACCGTGTCGGCAGCAGTGGCGGCGATGGTGGCACCGGCTTCTTCATAGGCCTTGTCGATGCAGCTGGCAGCATTACCTGCCCCTTTCTGCACGACCAGCTTGTAACCCAGCGCTGCGAATTTTTTCACCGTTTCCGGTGTCGCGGCTACGCGCGTTTCGCCCGCAAGGATTTCGGCTGGAATCCCAATTTGCATGGTCAACCCTCACCTTGGCTTGTCAGGTAGATTCAGAAATGTCCGGCCGTCAGGCTCCTGCCTGATACCCCGGACGCGTGCCCCGTAAAGGCGCAAAGGCCGGCGATTGTAATGCAGCGTTAACGGCATTGTGAGTACCCGTCGGTCAATTTTGTAACTTTTTTCGGGCCGGGCACTGATTTGTCAATCCGGGTTAATTTCCTTGTCTGACAAGACCTTGCGTCATTGCATCAGGTCCGCGCCATCAGCCGGAAAGCACGATGCCAGGCAGATCCTGCCACCCTGCCCAGCCGCTGGCGGACCGGCTACCATTCAACATCCTCCTCATTCCCTGCCGCGTCCTTCCTCCATGTCCCGACACGCCACGCTGACCGGTATTGCCCTGGTGCTGGTTTCTGCCGTGCTTTTCTCCACCAAGTCCATCTTCATCAAGCTGGCCTACCAGGAGGATGTGCTGCCCATTGCGCTGCTGGCACTGCGCATGGTGTCGGCACTCCCCTTTTTTCTGGTGATGGTGGTATTGGCCGAACGCCACAAAGACCGCGTCACCCTGCACCGGCGTGACTGGGGAGCACTCATCCTCTTGGGCTTTGGCGGCTACTACCTGGCATCACTGCTGGATTTTCTGGGCCTGCAGTACATCAGCGCAGGTCTCGAGCGACTGGTGCTCTTCCTTTATCCGACCATGACCGTCCTGCTCACCGCCTTTGTCCTCAAGCAGCGCGTCAGCAAACTCACCTGGCTGGCCATTGCCGTGAGCTATGTCGGCATGGCACTGGTGGTCTGGGATGACATGCACCACCCTTCCGAGCATCTGGCACTGGGCATGCTGCTGGTTTTTGGCAGTGCACTTTCCTATGCCATCTATCTGGTGGGCTCTGGTGAAATGATCCAGCGCATCGGGGCCACACGCTTCACCGGGATAGCGCTCAGCATTTCCTGCCTGTGCTGCCTGCTGCACTTCCTGCTGAGCGCGCCGGTCAGCGCGCTCTATGTCAGCCCGCGCGTCTGGATACTGGGGTTGATACTGGGTGTGGTCTGTACGGTGATTCCCGCAACGCTGCTCACCAACGGCATTCGCCGCATCGGCGCCAGCCAGGCCGCCCTGATCGGTGCCGTGGGGCCGGTGGCCACGCTGTATCTGGGCTACGTTGTACTGGGTGAGACCCTGAGCTGGCTGCAGGGGCTGGGCACCGTCTTTGTACTGGCCGGTGTATTGCTGGTGACATTGCGCAAATAGTCTCGGCAACATGTCGTAGTGGTTCCCGACCCGCGCATCGGCCATGATTCCTGCAACCGGCAGGTGACCGCATCAACCCCACAACCCAACAAGGAGAGCAGTTTGCGCGATACACAGCATCAGGGTTTTGTTCTGGTCATCAATTGCGGCAGCTCCTCCATCAAGTTTGCACTGGTGGATGAAGCCCTCCCGGGTTTTCCCTTGAGCGGGCTGGCAGAGCGGCTGGGCACAGCCGAGGCCGTGCTGCACTGGCGTCGTGACGGTGAAAAGCTCAGCCAGCCCTTACTCGGAGCCGGCCACCGGAGCGCACTGGAAACCCTTCTGCCCCTGGTTCAGGCCGCCGCAGGAACCGGCCTGCGTGGCATCGGTCACCGTGTCGTGCATGGCGGCGAGCATTTCAGTGCCGCGCAACGGCTGGCACCCGATGTGCTGGATGCCATTCGCCAGACAGCACCGCTTGCCCCCTTGCACAACCCGGCCAACCTGCTGGGCATAGAAGCCTCCATGGCACTTTTTCCTGATCTGCCGCAGGTGGCCGTTTTTGATACAGCCTTTCACCAGACCCTGCCGGAACACGCCTACCGCTATGCCCTGCCCGAAGCGCTGTACCGTGATCATGGTGTGCGTCGCTACGGCTTCCATGGCACCAGCCACCACTATGTCAGCCGGGAAGCCGCCCGCCTGTCAGGATTGCCGGTGAATGACAGCCACTGGCTGTCAGCGCACCTCGGCAATGGCTGTTCCACCTGCGCCATCAGCAATGGTGAAAGCCGTGATACCAGCATGGGCCTGACACCCCTCGAAGGGCTGGTGATGGGTACACGCAGCGGTGATGTCGACCCCAACCTGCACAGCCATCTCGCCCGCACACTGGGCTGGAGCCTGGAGACCATCGACCGCATGCTGAACAACGACAGCGGCTTGCTGGGGCTCTCCGGTCTCACCAACGACATGCGCACGCTGGAACAGGCACGCAGTGAAGATCATGCCGGCGCCACGCTTGCCATCGAGGTCTTCTGTTACCGGCTCGCGAAGTCACTGGCGGCCATGAGCTGTGCCCTGCCCCGTCTTGACGGTCTCATCTTCACCGGCGGCATTGGCGAAAATTCCGTGCTGATCCGCGAGCAAACCGTCGCTCACCTTCGCCTGCTGAACCTACGACTGGACGAAGTGGCCAACCAGCATTGCGTGCGCGGCAATGCCGGCCCCATCCATGCAGAGGGACATGTGCGTGTACTAGTCATTCCCACGGACGAGGAAAGGCAGATCGCGCGGGATACGCTGGCCGTATTGGCACAGCCCTGAAACCATCACGGACGTCTCATCTGGAACGGAACTGACCATGCATACCTTCTTCATCGCTCCCACCGACTTTGGTGTCGGCCTCACCTCCATAAGCCTGGGGCTGGTGCGTGCACTGGAACGAGCCGGGCTCAAGGTCGGTTTTTTCAAACCAATTGCCCAGCCGCATCAGGGCGATGCCGGGCCGGAGCGCTCGACCGAGTTGATCGCCCGCACCCATGGCCTGACACCCCCTGCGCCCCTGCTGCTGGCTGAAGTGGAACGCATGCTGGGCGACGGACAGATAGAAACCCTGATGGAAGAAATCGTCAGCCGCTTCCAGCAGGTTGCCAGCGACTGCAATGTGGTGATCGTCGAGGGCATGGTGCCCACACGACAGGTGAGCTACGCCGCCCGTGTGAATACACAGCTGGCTGCAAGCCTGGATGCCGATATCATCCTTGTGTCAGCGCCGGAAGAGGATAATCCCGGTGAGCTCGCCGACCGCATTGAAATCCAGGCGCAGTTCTTTGGCGGCCCGCAGAATCCGAAAATGCTGGGCGTCATCCTGAACAAGATCAACGATGCCGAGCTGAGCCGTTTTGCCGACCAGTTCAAAAGCAGCTCTCCTCTGTTCCGCAACAGCAACTTCCGGTTGATCGGCTGCATTCCCTGGGAAGCCACGCTCAATGCACCGCGCATGACCGATGTCGCCGAACTGCTGGGCGCGCAACTGATCAATGCCGGAGAGTGCGAACAACGGCGTGTGCTGGACATCGTGCTCTGCGCCCGTGCCGCACCCAATACCGTGCCACTGCTGCGACCGGGCGTGCTGGTTGTCACACCCGGTGACCGTGACGACATCATCATGTCCGCCAGCCTGGCCGCCCTCAACGGTGTACCGCTGGCCGGCCTGCTCCTGTGCAGCGACTTCCCCCCCGATCCCCGTGTACTCGAACTGTGCCGGGGTGCACTGGCCAGCGGCCTGCCTGTCTACAGCGTGGCGACCAACTCCTACAACACCGCCACCAATCTCCACCGCATGAACCGCGAAATCCCGCTGGACGACCGTGAGCGTGCAGAGAAAGTCACCGAGTTCGTGGCCAGCCACATCAATCACGAACTGCTGCTCAAGCGCTGCGGCGATCCTCAGGAACTGAGGCTCTCACCACCTGCCTTCCGCTACCGGCTGGTGCAGCGCGCGCAGGCCGCCAACAAGCGCATCGTACTGCCGGAAGGCAGCGAGCCGCGCACGGTGCGTGCCGCTGCGATCTGCCAGGAACGCGGTATCGCCCGTTGCGTCTTGCTGGCAAACCCGGAAGCGGTACAGGCCGTGGCCGAAGCACAGGGCATCGCGCTGCCACCAGGGTTGGAAATCATTGATCCGGAAAAAGTGCGCGAGCACTATGTCGCGCCCATGGTCGAATTGCGCAAGCACAAGGGATTGAATGCCCCCATGGCGTTGGCACAGCTGGAAGATCCCGTCGTACTGGGCACCATGATGCTGGCCACCGGCGAAGTGGACGGACTGGTTTCCGGCGCCATCAACACCACGGCCAACACCATCCGCCCCGCCCTGCAGCTCATCAAGACCGCACCCGGTTACAAGCTCGTTTCTTCCGTTTTTTTCATGCTGCTGCCCGAGCAGGTCGTGGTCTATGGCGACTGCGCCGTGAACCCCGATCCAACCGCCGAAGAGCTGGCGGAAATCGCCCTGCAAAGCGCCAGCTCGGCCATCGCCTTCGGTATTGATCCGCGCGTGGCCATGCTCAGCTACTCCACGGGGGACTCCGGCACCGGTCATGATGTCGACAAGGTCCGCGAAGCCACGCGCCTTGCCCGTACGGCGCGTCCCGACATGCCCATCGACGGCCCGCTGCAATACGATGCCGCCGCCATTGCCAGCGTCGGCCAGCAGAAAGCCCCCGGCAGCCAGGTAGCCGGGCGTGCCACCGTCTTCATTTTTCCCGACCTCAACACCGGCAATACCACCTACAAGGCCGTGCAGCGCAGTGCCAATGTGGTGAGCGTCGGTCCCATGCTGCAAGGACTGCGCAAGCCGGTAAACGATCTCTCTCGCGGCGCACTGGTGGATGACATCGTTTACACCATTGCCCTTACAGCCGTGCAAGCCGTGGGCTGACGCCTGTCCGAAGCTGCCGACCGGCACTTGATCAGGCGGGCAAGCTGCCGGATGCTGGCAGCCAACTCACATCGGGGAAGGATTCCTGATGGCAACATCCCGGCAGCCCGCACCATGCCTCCCGGCCGTCACCCGTTACTACGACGGCATGACACGTTATTACCAGCTTTTCTACAGCCGTATCGGCCTGCACTACGGCCTCTGGAATTCCCACACCTTCAGCCTGCGCCGAGCCCTCATCAACCACAAACAGGAAATGTTCAGGCGACTGGCAACAGTAACGCCCGCAAGCCACATCCTGGACGCCGGCTGCGGCGCAGGATGGACCACCGTTTTTCTCGCAAAATTGGGTCAGTGCCGCGCTACCGGCATCACGCTGTCCTCAGCTCAGGTCATGCTTGCACGCCGACACGCACGCAATGCCGGCATGGACGACCGTGTGGAGTTCGTTCAGGGAGATTTTTCCAGCACCGGATTCGCCAGCAACAGCTTCACTCACGCCATCGCTTCGGAAAGCAGCTGCCATGCGCCGGACAAGCTGCAATGGCTGAAGGAAATGCAGCGCATACTGCAACCCGGAGGGCGATTGGTCATTGCCGACTATTACTTGTCACGGCATGAAATCGAAATGGACCACCGGCAGCGGCAGGAATACCGGATATTCAGAAACGGCTTTCGCGTGCCCCACCTTCCTTGCCTCGGAGACATGGAGAAATGGATTGCCGAAAGCGGTTTTCATCTGCACGAAAACGATGACATCACACGACAGGTCATGCTGACAGCCCATTACATACGCCTGCTGGGCATGGTGACGCTGCCCTTTGCCTGGCTGCTACGTCTGCTGCGGATTGCACCGCCGGAACTGCTGCCACATTTGCATACCTGCATGCATCAACCTGCCGCGCTACGTCATCTGGGCAGCTATCGCCTGATCACGCTTGAAAAACCGGGCATGACCCATGGTCAAGGAATGGAAATGTCACGGCCAGCCTGATGCCGCTCGCGAAACTCTGTCGGCGTCATGCCGGTCCAGCGCCGGAAAGCCCGGTAAAACGCACTAGGATCAGAAAAGCCGGTCAGATAAACGATGTTCTCTATGCTCTGGGTGGAACACAGCAACTGCTCTGCCAGACCCAGCCTGTAATCATTGAGAATGCTGTTGTAGCTGGTCTCCACGCTGGCAAGCTCCATCTGGAGGCGTCGCCGTGTCATGCCCAGCCGTGCCGCAATGGCATCAATGCCGAAATTCCCGCCCTCCAGTGACTGGCTGATGGCACGCCTGACACGGTCCACCAGTTCAAGACGGCTGATTTCCTCCAGCTTGTCCTCGGCAATCTGCTCGTGAAGGCGCTGCAGTGACAGATCGGCATGCCAGGTTTCATGCGCCAGCGATGCCGGATTGAAATACAAGCGTGTCTCAGCCTGCCCCAGCCGAACAGGACAGCCGTAAATGCCGGCATACCTTTCTGCCTCTGCCCCCTGCTCGTGCCGGAAATGGATTTCAAGCGGCGCAAAAGCTCCTTCACTCACATCAGAGAGAAAACGGATGACGCCCCCCATGAAACATTCTGCAAGATGCCGGGAATGGGGCTGTCTGCTTTCATCAACGAGATAACACTCATGAGCTGTCATGACGAGGCGCAAGGAAAGTGTTTCATGCAGCAGCTTCTGGTACGCCAGCGTCCTGATGAGCGCACCACCAAATGTGCGACTGCTGGTGAAGAAGTATTCAATGATGTGCCCGCGGAATGCAGGGAGGAACTGGCTGAGCCAGAGCCCCGCGTCCGCTTCGCTTGCCGTTGCGGCAAGCGCCTGCCAGAAGACATCCTGCGAGGCCGCCACGCGGTCCTCACCCAAGGCTTGTGCAAGCAGCCTCGCCTGCGCGGCAAGAAGGGCAGTGCCATCAAGGCCGGTAGCCTCAACAGCCCGGAGCCGGGCCCGGGCCAGAATGGAATTTTCAGGTCTCGGCATCAGCAACCCGGCATCATCTTTCTGCATCCTTCTTCGTGGAGTAGGGCAAATCTTGAGGCATTGCCTTGTCTACCCGGAAAGGGTCAGGGTGCCCGTCAAAAAGATTGTCGATGACTACATGCTCGGTGGCCGTGAAACGGGCAATGTAGTCCCGTGCTGAATCCATGGGCTTCATGGCCGCGAATCCTCGGCCGAGGAAATCATAAAGATTGCCCAGGCCAGCTGCATGGGCTGGCCGATAAGCAAACCTGAACGTGGCATAGATGACCCGTGAACGCACATAACGGTCCAGCCCCATGCCAAGCTCGCTCAGCAATCCCATCTGGAGATGGCGCTGCTCCCTGCTTGATGCCCTGCGATAAGCCGCTACGTAATTTTCCAGGGTGATTTCACGGGCACCCTGCTCCTCAAAAATGATTTCCGCCATGCGCTCGTCCAGCAAGCCGGTGAGTGCATTCAGTTCCAGTGCCACCGCCGCAGTTTTCAGCACCACGTCCGGCAACAGACGCGATGCCAGCGGCAGGGCACGCTCTACTTCATCGGCCAGGGCATGCAGGTCCAGGCCATACATATCCTCAAGAAAATAACGTGTCACCGGTGCATAACGAGGATCTTCAAGGAAATGCCCGTGACGCTGCGTGAGCTGCTCGACCTGCCAGCGCTGAACACTTTGTAAAAAACCGCTGAATACTGCATCGCCATGACTGCGCCAATGACGGTAATTCTCGATCTCGCGGTGCATCAAATCCCCAAGACTCACTGCTCTGCCTTCCATTCCGCTTCACTCTCTTTCTGCATGCAGCCCGAGTGTAGTGACCAGATAGTCTTGCACAATGACGGATGGCACGATGGTGTCGTGCCATCCGTCATGCCTGCCTAGAGGGAGGGGCTAATGCCAGTAACGGAATTCACGGTCTGTGGCCGGCGGGTTTCATATGCACCGCCCTCTGTTGGCAACACAGATTCCTGGCAGGGCAACCAGCTCGCCATTCGCTGCATGCCCATGAGCCCCATGTACATGCCGGCCAGCACGTCATGATGCGGAAGATGGCGGGCAAACCGCAGCACCAGCGACGGCTTTGCGCCGATGTGGTTGCTGATGGTCAGTGCGCCAAGGGAATGGTTTTCACCGTCAGGTTGCCAGCACCACTCGCCATCGATATGAGCAAGATCACCGTCTTCCCGATGGAAACTCAGTGTCCAGGGCGAGGGTTGCGTATAGGCCAGCCGGTAATGCACGCCCATGGAAAAAAATCCCAGGCCTACTCCCACCTGCCAGTCCACTGAAAATCCCTCTGCCCTGGCCTTGCAGGAAACCTTGCGGGCAAGCGGAAAGAAATCCGGATAGTTTTCAAAACGCAGGGAGTGCTGGAAAGCGTGGGGCAGCGGGCTTTCCACACGTCCTCCGACAGCCACAAACCGTTGCCGCTGCACCTCGCCATCACGATACAGCCATTGCCCGGCATCAATGAATACCACCGGACCGGATTGTGCCAGCCAGCCAAGCAAGGGCTGCTGGCTGAGCCTGGGAAAAGCGGGAACCACCGGCTGCGCCGGAAGTTGCTCGACGGCAGGAGCCGCCATCTCCGGCATGAAAGCCGTTCGCAGGGCATCCATGGCCACAAAGGCCGCGCCATAAGGTGCCACTGTGGCCAGGTCCGGCTGTGCCTTGAGCAGCATCTGCAACACCAGGCTACGGCTGGCCACGTCGGCCCAGTTGAGATAGACGATGAGGGAGCGTCCTGCCCCGAGAGGAATGACCTGCCAGCGGCTAACCGCAGCATCCGCATCGCCCTCCACCAGCCAGGCCGAAAGAGAGCCGTCACTTTCCTGCGTGTGCTGCAAGGTGATGTGCGTATGCAACGTCAACATGGACAACCTGAAGGTATGCACATATGCCACGCGGGTATGGGCAGCCGAGCGCTCCAGTATTTCCACGGAAGAGGTATTGGGAACGAGGGAAGCATAGTCGGCAAAGTCCAGAAGACGGCGACGGACTTCCTCTGCCGCCACCGGCACCACCAGCGCACTGCCAGTGAAAACGGCGCCCGGCTCCGCCCTTAGCTTTCCCTTGGCCATGACTCGGATGTCACGCGGCGGGAGCGAGAAAAGCAGGAGGCGGTTTCCTGCCAGTGCGGCAAGTGCTGCAGGATCAACGCCCGCTTCAGTGATGGTGGGTGTCGGATTTTTCCAGTCACTCGGGGCATTCATGCGCTGTTGCCAGATGATTCTTCTTGTTGCTCCGGACTCTACTGGCATATCCGGGCATAGCGGATGGCGGCATTGCTCATGATGATTGGCCGCTTCATCCGGAAAGCGGCTCAGGCAGTTTTTTCAGTGCGCTCCGGCACCTCACTTCCGGGCCCGCCATCCCATGCCGCCGGGCGTGGCGGTGGCAGGGTCACGTCCGGTCTCGCGCGCAGATGCAGCGCCAGCATCTGTGTCCACAAGCGCAAGTAACGGTCAAAGAGGGCGTGGTCAGCCACCAGATGCAGGTCTTCCGCCATGCCGCGCAACAGCCACTGGGTCAGTACCATGAGCTGACGTACATTGTCCTTGCTGGTCAATGGCTCAAGGTAATGCTCGGCAGCGGCCCCCAGCGTGAGATAACCCGCAGTCCAGACCTGCTGCAGGATGATGGCCAGCTCCGGATCACGCTGGCTGGCCCGCAGAAGCTCGCTCAAGGCCACATGTTCCGGCTGGTTGAGCACACCCTTCCATGAGCTGTAGATCAGGTCATGCAAACGGTCATCGGACACTTCAAGTGCCTGCACCGCCTTGCCCATCTGGATGTATAGGCGCTTGATGAGTTGCTCGGCCGCCGCCGCGATCAGGGCATTCTTGGAGGGAAAATGATGCAAAGGCGCGCCGCGCGACACCTGCGCCACCTCGATGATGCGACTGACCGTGGTCCCCGCGTAGCCATCGGTTTCCAGACATTTGAGAGCCGCATCCACCAAACGCTGGCGCATGGCCTCACTGCGCTCCGTCTGGGTACGCCTTGGCAGGCTGCTCTTTTCGGCATCACTCATCTTCGGTTTCCTGGTTAGCCCTTCAGGCCGTGACAAACCCGGCATTGTAACCATGCAGGCCACTCGTCGAGCCCTGTCACCGGCACCCGCATCAGACGAACGATTCACGTTGACAGTCAGGTGACCCACTGGTACTTATTAAACATGTTGTACGTACGTATTGTAAATACATCAACCAGCCCCTGACCGGAGACCACGCGCCATGAGCTTTACCGCTCCCGCCCCTGTTGCCCCCATGCTTCCCCGCACCCTCTTCAACGAAGACCATGAGGCCTTCCGCGCCACCGCCCGCCGCTTCTTTGAAACCGAGATCGCGCCTTTCCACGAGAAATGGGAAGACCAGCAGCACCTGGACCGCAACCTCTGGAACAAGGCCGGCGAACTGGGCCTGCTCTGCCCCACCATGCCCGAGGAATACGGCGGCTCCGGCGTCGACCGCCTCTACTCCATGATCCTGATGGAAGAGCAGGCCCGCGTCGGTGACTCCGCTTCCGGCTTCGCACTGCATTCCGACATCGTTGCCAACTACATCCTCAACTTCGGCAACGAAGAACAGAAGAAGACCTGGCTGCCAAAAATGGCAACCGGCGAAGCTGTTGCCGCCGTCGCCATGACCGAACCCGGTACCGGCTCCGACCTGCAGAGCATTCGCACTACCGCCGTGGCCGACGGTGACGATTACATCGTCAACGGCTCCAAGATTTTCATCACCAACGGTTATCTCTGCGACGTGGCTGTGGTGGCTGTGAAGACCGGTGACATCAACGGCGGGGCACAGAGCGTGTCGCTGCTGATCATGGATGCCAAGACACCCGGCTTCACCAAGGGCAAACCGCTGAAAAAAGTCGGCATGAAGGGCCAGGATACTTCCGAGCTCTTCTTCGACAACGTGCGCGTGCCGAAGAGCAACCTGCTGGGCATGGAAGGCATGGGCTTCATCATGCTGATGAAGGAGCTGGCATGGGAACGCATGATGATCGCCATCATCTGCGCCAGTGCTGCCGAATTCGCGCTCGCCACCACAGTGGATTACGTGAAGCAACGCAAGGTCTTCGGCAAACCCGTGTCCGCCTACCAGAACACCCGTTTCAAGCTCGCCGAAATCCGCTCGGAAGTGCAGATTGCCCGCGTCTTCACGGACCGCTGCATGGAACAGGTGCTGAAGGGCGAACTCAGCGTCGAGGCCGCCTGTGCCGCGAAGTACTGGGTGTCCGACCTGCTCAGCAAGGTGGTGGACGAGTGCGTGCAGTTGCATGGCGGCTACGGCTTCATGCTGGAGTACCCGATTGCGCGCGCCTACATCGACACGCGTGCCAACCGTATCTACGGCGGCACGAATGAAATCATGAAGGAACTGATTTCGCGTTCCATCTGACGATGCAAGGGGTGGCAGTCATGCCGCCCCTTTTTTGATCTGAATATGACCAGCAGGTTTTTAAAACGGTATCCGTCACCCCGGATTAAAGCTGGGACGACGCCCCGACAAAATGGAAGACAAGAAAATGGCACTTCGATTTGACGGCCGCGTGGCCATCGTGACTGGCGCCGGCAACGGCCTCGGCCGGCAGCATGCATTGCTGCTGGGTTCACTGGGCGCCAAAGTGGTGGTGAATGACCTAGGCGGTGGCGCCCATGGCGATGGCAAATCCTCATCGGCCGCCGACAAGGTGGTGGAAGAAATCCGTGCCGCCGGTGGCGAGGCCGTAGCCAATTACGACTCTGTGGAAAATGGTACCGCCATCGTGAAAACAGCCGTGGATGCCTTCGGCACCGTGGACATCGTCATCAACAATGCCGGCATCCTGCGCGATGTCAGTTTTGCAAAAATGACTGATGGCGACTGGGACCTCATCCTGAAAGTGCATCTCACCGGCTCCAAATCCGTGTCGCAGGCGGCCTGGCCCATCATGCGCGAGAAGGGTTATGGCCGCATCATCATGACCACTTCGGCTGCAGGCATTTATGGCAATTTCGGCCAGGCCAATTACAGTGCCGCCAAGCTGGGCCTGCTCGGTCTTTCCAATACACTGGCAGAAGAAGGCCGCAGCAAGAACATTCACGTCAACACGATTGCGCCGATTGCCGCTTCACGTCTTACCGAAACCATCATGCCGCCGGAGCTGCTGGCCAATCTCAAGCCGGAAATGGTGAGCCCGCTGGTGGCTTGGCTCTGCCATGAAGACTGCCAGGAAACCAAGAGCGTGTTCGAGGTGGGTGCCGGCTATATCAGCAAGCTGCGCTGGGAGCGCACACAGGGCACCAGCTTCCCGCTGGGCAAGGCTTTCAGCGTGGACGATGTGGCCAAGCGCTGGGACAAGATCACCGATTTCACCGATGCAGAGCATCCGGCCAATACCCAGGACTCGATTGGCCCCATCCTGAAAAACATCAGCAATCCCAGTCTGGGCGGCAATGAGTTCATTGATCTGGACGAGGCGGCCAAAGTCAGGCTGGAGCTCGAATCGTCCTATGACGAGCGTGATGTATCACTGTATGCCCTGGGGATTGGCGCCGCACGTGATCCGCTGGACAGTACCGAACTGGGCTATGTCTATGAGCTCGGTGGAAATTTCCAGGTGCTTCCTACCTACGGCGTGATGCCGCAATCCAATGCCATGCTGGCGGCCGCCAAGACGGGCGGACTCAAACTGCCCGGCATGAATTTCGGTTTTGACCGCCTGCTGCATGGCGAGCAGTACACGGAAATCAAGCGTCCGCTGCCGCCAAAAGCCAAGCTCAAGCACAGCTTCAAGCTCAAGCATGCTTACGACAAAGCACCCAATGCCGTCGTCACTTTCGCCATTTCCTCCACGGACGAGACCGGCGAAGAGATCATCTACAACGAAATGACGGCATTTGTGAAAGGTGCCGGCGGCTGGGGCGGTGATCGTGGCCCCAGTGCCGATATCAATGTGCCGCCTTCACGCGAGCCGGACGCCGTCATCGAGGAAAAGACGGATGCCAACCAGACCCTGCTCTACCGCCTCTCCGGCGACTGGAACCCCCTGCATGCCGACCCGGCCTTTGCCAAGGCTTTCGGCTATGACAGGCCCATCCTGCACGGCATGTGCACCTTCGGCTATTGCGGCCGTCATGTAGTCAAGGCCTTCAGCGATAACGATCCGCGCTACTTCAAGAGCATCAAGGTGCGCTTTGCCAAGAATGTCTTCCCCGGCGAAACCCTCATCACGAAGATGTGGAAGGAGTCGGACACGCGCATCGTCTTTGAGACCAGCGTGAAGGAGCGCAACGAGGTCGTCATCAAGAATGCGGCTGTCGAGCTCTATAAGGAGATTCCTGCACCCAAGGCAAAAGCGGCGGCTCCTGCGGCAGCAGGCAAGGCTGCGCCGGCTGCCAGCGCCAACACCGAAATTGCCCTGGAAGATGTGTTTACCGCCATCAACCAGTTCATAGGCAGCAAGCCCGAGCTGGCAGAGAAAACCAAAACAGCTTTCCAGTTTGTCTTCCACAAGCCCGAGGCCAGTTTCTTTGTTGATCTCAAGAACGGCAAGGGCAGCGCCGGTGCCGGTCAGGCCGACAAGCCCGATGTCACCCTGGAGCTGGACAGCGAGCATGTGCCCACGTTGTTCGGTGGTGATATCGGCGAAGTCCAGAAACTCTACTTTGGCGGCAAGCTGAAGATTTCCGGCAATGTCATGGCCTCCAACAAGCTGGGTGTGCTTTCCGGCATGGACAAGAAGCTGGTGGAAGCGGCGCGTGACGCCCGTGTGGCGGCTGGCGGCGGTGCTCCTGCGGTGGCACCGGCAGAAGCGGCAGCCAATGACGAGATCACGCTGGAGGATGTGTTTGGCGGCATTGCGAGCTTCGTGGCCACCAATCCTGATCTTGTGGAAAAGACCAAGACCAGTTTCCAGTTTGTTTTCCACAACCCGGAATCATCTTTCTTTATTGATCTCAAGAACGACAAGGGCGCTGTAGGTGCTGGCCAAGCTGACAAGGCCGATGTCACGCTGGACATGGACAGTGTGCATGCCGCCACGCTCTTCAGCGGTGATGTTGCCGAAGTGCAGAAACTTTTCTTTGGCGGCAAGCTGAAGATCACCGGCAATGTGATGGCCTCCAACAAGCTGGGTGTGCTGGCCGGCATGGACAAGAAGCTGGTGGAAGAAGCTCGCACCAAGCGTCTGAGCGGGGGTACGGCGGCCAAGCCTACCGCAGCTGCGACCAGTACGCGCGAAGCGGCCGCGGCAGGAATTTTTGCTGCACTGGGCAAGCGTCTTGGCGACAACAAGGCAGCCGCCGAAGGCCTGTCGCAAATCTTCCAGTTCAATGTGCGTGAGCCGGATGCGGGCTGGACAGTGGATTTCAGCGTCAACCCACCCCAGGTCAGCAGTGGCAAGAATGAAAAAGCGGCTGTCACGCTGGGTATTTCCGATGACAACCTCAAGGCGCTGGCGCAGGGCAAGCGTGATCTGCGCGACCTCTACCAGCATGGTGATCTGCGCGTGGATGGCGATGCCGCACTCGCGCACAAGCTCGGCTTCCTGGCCGGCCTGGCCTGACCCCCTTTCTTTTACGGAGACAAGATCATGAAGCGTCGCGTTAATGTCATCGGTGTGGGCATGACCAAGTTCGCCAAGCCCGGCAGCAGCCCCGACTACCACGAAATGGCCCGCGAAGCCGGCCAGCTTGCGCTCAAGGATGCCGGCATTCCCTATGCCGATGTCGAACAGGCTTTTGTCGGCTATGTCTACGGCGATTCCACCTGCGGCCAGCGAGCGGTGTATGAGCTGGGCCTGACCGGCATTCCCGTGGTGAATGTGAACAATAACTGCTCCACGGGTTCGACGGCCTTGTTCCTGGCACGCCAGGCCATTGAAGGCGGCCTCGCCGAGTGCGTGATTGCCCTGGGCTTTGAAAAAATGGAGCGCGGCGCGCTGGGCTCCAAATTCAATGACCGTGAAAATCCCATGGGCCAGCACGCACAGGTGATGCTGGATGTGCAGGGTTTCAGCAGCGCCCCGCCAGCCGCGCAGATGTTTGGGGGTGCCGGCCGTGAATACCGCTGGCAGCACGGCACCAAAAAGGAAACCTTCGGCAAGATCGCTGAAAAGGCACGCAAGCATGCCAGCAATAATCCCTATGCCCTGTTCGGCCAGGTGCTGTCGCTGGAAGAAATCATGGCTTCGGAGGAAGTGTTTGATCCGCTGACCCGTTTCCAGTGTTGCCCGCCAACCTGTGGCGCTGGTGCAGCCATTCTCTGCTCCGATGAATTCGCGAAAAAACACGGCATCAAGAATGCCGTGTATATCGCCGCCCAGGCCATGACCACGGATTACGCCTCCAGCTTCGAGGAAAAATCCATGATCAAGATGGTGGGCTATGACATGACGAAAAAAGCCGCACAGCAGGTCTACGAAGCGGCCGGCATAGGCCCCGAGGACGTGCAGGTGGTGGAGCTGCATGACTGCTTCACCGCCAATGAACTGCTCACCTATGAAGGCCTGGGCCTCTGCCCCGAAGGCGGCGCCGAGCAATTTATCTGGGACGGCGACAATACCTATGGCGGCAAATTCGTCACCAATCCTTCCGGCGGTCTGCTCTCCAAGGGACATCCGCTAGGGGCCACGGGTCTTGCGCAATGCACCGAGCTGGTCTGGCAGTTGCGCGGCAGCGCCGACAAGCGCCAGGTGGACGGCGCTCGCGTAGCCCTGCAACACAATCTCGGCCTGGGCGGCGCCTGCGTCATCACCATGTACCGTCGCGACTGAAGAGCCTGATCACGGCATCACGCAGGCCGGGGCCCGCAAGAGCCCTTGCCTGCGTTCCCCGACAGGAAAACCGGAGTGAAAAATGCGTTCGAGCACAGCACCAGCCCGCACAGGTTTCGGTAGCCAGGACAGGATTCCACCCCGCCATATGGATTTCGGCTTTTCAGCGGCAGACATGCCGCGCTATTACGTGGGCGACAATCCCCTCATCACCGCCGTGCTGACGGCCCTGTCGTCTGCGATTCCGGAAGGTGAACGTTTCTTCGTGGATGCGGTCCGTCATTTCCGTGACCAGATTACCGACCCTGAGCTGAGTGCCCAGATCTCGGGGTTTATCGGGCAGGAAGCCTTTCATGCCAAGGAACACGACGCTTTCAACCTGGCGCTAATCAAGAACGGCTTTGCCGTTGACGAGCTGGAGTACATCTCCGGTCTGGCCATCAAGGCCATGCAGCGTTGCCCGAAGAAATTCCAGTTGGCAGCCACTGCTGCCCTGGAGCACTACACCGCCATCATCGGCGAACAATTGCTGCGCGATGCTGACATGCGGGAAAAGATGGCGCCGCTGGCACAGGCTTTCTGGACCTGGCATGCGATGGAAGAGACCGAGCACAAGTCGGTGGCTTTCGATGTTTATGAAAAAGTGAGTGGCAGCTATGCACTGCGCACGGGCGCCATGCTGGTGATCACCTCAGTGTACTGGCCGCTTGTGCTGTTCATGGTGATGAAGCTGGTGGGCGAAGACGATCAGCCCTTCCAGGCAAGAAAATTCTTCAGCGGCCTTAATTACACGCTAGGCCCCAAGGGCTTCTTCACGCGCCTGGCCCCGAAATACTTTGACTATTTCAGGCTGGGCTTTCACCCCACGTACCACGACACGGAAGCACTGCTGGCGGAATGGCGGGAAAAACTCTTCGGTGAGAACGGCTCGCTCAATGAGCGTCGCAAGAAGAGCGGCAAGCGGGCTGCCTGAGGCGGTGCTGGAGATTCCGGATGCCCGACCAATTTGCGGCATCACGGCACTGATGCATGAATCATTAACTGTCACGCCTGAATCAGTGCGGACAAGCAGAGTACGGAGCAATACCTTGTTTCACAGCAAGACATTCCTCATCACCGGTGCGGCCAGTGGCATCGGTCGCCTGATGGCACTGGCTTTTGCGCGCCAGGGGGCGGCCATTGTGCTGGTTGACATCAATCAGGCGGGCGCAGAAGCAGTGGCAGCCGACATCGTGGCGGACGGCGGTCGCGCCTGGGGCTTGCGCGCCGACCTCACCGATCTTGAGCAGATACGCGCCCTGCCTGAACAGGTGCATGCCATGGCCGGGCGCATTGATGCGCTGGTGAACAATGCCGGCATCGTATTTGGCGGCATCTTCGATGAAGTGCCGCTGGAAAAGCACCTGCTGACCCAGCGTGTGAATGTCGATGCCATGATAGCGATGACGCATGTGTTCATGCCTGATCTCATGGCGAGCCGCGAAGCCTATCTGGTGAACATCGCCAGTGGTGCCGGCTTCCTTGCAGTGCCTTATGGCACCACCTATGCCGCCAGCAAATGGGCCGCAGTGGGCTTTTCCGAGTCACTGCGCCAGGAGCTGATCGAGCGCAGTGTGAAACATATTGCGGTCACCACAGTCTGTCCCGGCTATATCGATACCGGCATGTTCGACGGCATCAGGATGCCGTCCATCTTCAAACCCATGACCCCTGACTTCATCGTGGGCAAGATTGTCGAAGCAGTAGCAGCCAGGGAGGCTTTCGTGAAAGAGCCCTTCGTGGTCAAGACCACCGACTGGCTGCGCGCGGCCCTGCCACTGCGTCTGCAGGTCAAGGCCGCCCAGTTGCTGGGCCTTTCCGACAGCATGAGGCACTGGAAAGGGCGTGCTGCTGACTGAGCGCCTGCTGGAATGGACTCCGCCACCAACCCGTATATTCCCGAGATATCCAGCATGAGCACTTACAAAATTGCCACCCCCATCCTGCCCACGCGCCGCGATGTACGTTTCAAGCTTCCCGCCGAGCGCATTGCCGACTGGCATTACGAAGCCGGCCCGGTCTTCACCGCCTTTCTCAACACCTTCTCCATCGTGCTCCCGGTGGGCGAGCGCTTCTTCATAGACAGCGTGCGCGCCTACCGCGACCAGATCACCGACCCCGAGCTGAAAAAGGCGGTGACCGCCTTCATTGGCCAGGAAGCCATGCACGGCCGCGAACACGAGGACTACAACGCCGCCTTATTCGCCCGTGCGCCCATTGCACCGAAATTCGAGAGCTTTGTGTTCAAAGTACTTTCCGGCATCACCAAACACCTGCCCAAATCCTTTGGCTTGAGCGGCACCATTGCGCTGGAACACTTCACGGCCCTGCTGGCCGACAGCGTGCTTCGCGAACCACGGATTTCCGAAGGTGCCGAACCGCATTACGCCGCCATTTGGCGCTGGCATGCTCTGGAGGAAACCGAACACAAGGCCGTGGCCTTTGATGTGTGGGAGGCTATGATGGGGCGTGGCATCAAGTCCTATTCCCTGCGCTGCCTGGGCCTGGCCATCGCCACCGTGGTCTTCTGGGGGCTGGTGATCCCGGTCTTCCTGGAGGTGCTGCGCGAAGAAGGCAAGCTCACCGACGTCAAGGGCTGGCAGAAGTTCTTCCGCTACACCATGGGCGATATCGGCCTGTTGCGTATTCAGTTGCGGGACTATGCCGACTATTTCCGCCCCGGCTTTCATCCTTGGGACCACGACAACCGCGAGTTCCTGCTGCAGATCGATGCTTTCCTTGAAGAGCAGCAACGCTTGGCAGCTTGAATGGCCCCATGGTTATCCTGGATAAATCTGGAACCATCGTACTTGATTTATGCCCAGAGCCGAGGCATCGTGGCGGCATGACAAGAACAACGGGAGGTGATTGCCCATGAAAACCCTCGATGCCTGGCTGGACGAATACGGCGAGTCGCACCGGAACCATACCAACAAGATCATCCACTGGATCTGCGTGCCCGTGATCTATTTCTGCGTGTTCGGCATCCTGTATGCCCTGCACCCTTGGGCAGCCTACGGGGCCCTGATCGTGGCGCTGGCTTTCTACGTGCCGCTGTCATTGCCACTGGCGGCCGGCATGCTGTTGCTGACGGTACCCATGCTGGCGGCCATCCACGTGATTCCCAACATCCTGTGGGTTTCCGTGGCGCTCTTCGTAGCAGCCTGGATAGGCCAGTTCTACGGTCACAAAGTAGAAGGCAAGAAACCTTCCTTCTTCAAGGACCTGCAGTTCCTGCTGGTAGGTCCGATCTGGCTCCTGAACTTTGTCTACCAAAGGTTGGGCATCAAGACCTGAATGCCCGGCCCCTGAATGCAAAAAGGCGATGGCTCACACCATCGCCTTTTTTGTTTGTATTCCAGTTCTTGCTGCCCGGAAGGGGAAAGCCTCACTCGTCATTCAGGGAGCATTCGTAGCTGGCAGGATTATGCCGGCAACGTACCCGCTTGAGCAGCCCCATCATGCGCGGGTCATACAGCCCTTCTGACGTCAGTTGCAGACGCGCCTCACGCATCATGCGGAAATACTTTTCCTTGTCGGCGGCACTCAAGTCCATCCAGTAGCGATCAGGAATGTCTTTCTCCACGGAATCGATCAGGGCATAGGCCTGGTCCAGAAAGCCGATGGCAAAGTTGCGTATCTTCTGCAACTTGTCATCCAGATCCGGCACTTCCTTGAGGAATTTCTCACGACGGAATACAACGCTGCCAGAAATCATGGCCAGTGGCAGTCTATAGATGCCGCCCTTCTCACCCAGACCGCGATACAGTTCCAGTGGCCGGAAAGCGATAGCGGGAGCAGCAATGATGTCCACCTGACCATTATTGAACTTGCCGGAGAAATTCGAGAGATCGGAGGCCACGGGCTGGGCACCCAGCTGCTGCACCATGCGCGCCTGCGACTTGTCGAAATCCAGCACGGCCACTTTCTTGCCGGCTGCCTTCTCGATGGAGTCTATGCTGCGATCATTCACCATCACGTAGACCGCACCGATAGGAACGATACCACCCACCTGATAGCCACCTTCGATAAGGAAAGGAGCCACCTTGGGATTGGTGTAGATCAGCCGGACCGCTGTCTTGACCTGATCGTAATCCTGCAAGGAGCCCACGGAGTCAAAGCTGCCGATGAACTTGTTGAACTGCTTGGCACGGAAGGTGGAAAGCGCCACGGCATCGCACTGCTCGGCCTTGAAGTCCTCGGCTGCCACACGCTCGTCGGTATAAGTGCGGATATCCAGAAAAACGTTCCAGCGGCGGGCCTGCAGCACAAGGTCCTTGGCGTACTGGGCTCCCGGCCCGTTGGCGCCGACCGGATCAAAAATGCAGGCACGGATATGCAGGGGCTTTGCCAGTGGACCGATACCTGTGGCTCGCTGGAACTCCTCTGCCGTGGGGATGACCACGTTGACACCGTTCAAGGTGGCATTGGTCGCGGCATGAAGGGAGGGGATGATCAGCGCCAGCCCAGCCAGCACGACATTCCGGCAGAAGGGCAGCATGGGGATTCTTTTCATTATTGTTGTCCTCAAGAGCTCACCCGCAGGTGAATGCCGAGGATGCGGCATCACTCCGGCAGCGGCAAGAAAAAAGGCAGCCCGAAGGCTGCCTTTTTTGACAGGAATGCTTTTGCGATATCAGCTTTCCGGCCGCATATGCGGAAACAGAATGACGTCGCGGATGCTGGGGGCATTGGCAAACAGCATTACCAGACGGTCTATGCCTATGCCCTGCCCCGCCGTTGGCGGCAGACCGTATTCAAGCGCGCGAATGTAATCGGCGTCGTAATGCATGGCCTCGTCGTCGCCAGCATCCTTTTCCTTGACCTGCTGCAGGAAGCGATCGGCCTGGTCTTCCGGATCGTTGAGCTCCGAGAAGCCATTGGCAATCTCGCGCCCACCAATAAAGAACTCGAAGCGGTCCGTGATGAAGGAGTTGTCATCATTGCGCCGGGCCAGCGGAGAAACCTCGGCAGGGTACTCCGTGATGAAGGTGGGCTGGCGCAGCTGTGTCTCCACCGTTTCTTCGAAAATGATGGTCTGCAATTTGCCGATTCCCCAGATGGACTTCACCTCCATCTTCAGCTTGCCGCGAATGATCTCGCTGGCCGCTGTCACATCCCAGAGCTGTTCGCGGGTTAGCTCCGGGTTGTACTTGAGGATGGAGTCCACCATGGAGAGGCGGGCAAACTTGCCACCGAAGTCATAGACCTCGCCCTGGTATTCCACATCCGTCTTGCCAAGAATGTTTTCAGCCAGGGTGCGCAGCATGTCCTCGGTCAGGTCCATGAGGTCACGGTAATCCGCATACGCCATGTAGAACTCGATCATGGTGAACTCGGGATTGTGACGCGCAGAAACACCCTCGTTACGGAAGTTGCGGTTGACCTCGAACACGCGCTCGAAACCACCCACCACCAGACGCTTGAGATATAGCTCCGGTGCAATGCGCAGGAAAAGCGGCATATCGAGTGCGTTGTGGTGCGTGGTAAACGGCTTGGCCGCTGCACCACCGGGAATCACATGCATCATGGGAGTTTCCACTTCCATGAAGTCACGGGCCGTCATGAAGCGACGGATGCCGTCGATGACCTGCGAGCGGATGATGAAAGCACGGCGCGTGTCTTCACTCATGATGAGATCGACATAGCGCTGGCGATACTTCATTTCCTGGTCGGCAATGCCGTGGAACTTGTCAGGCAAGGGACGCAGCGACTTGGTGAGCAGGCGCAGCTCCTCCACGTGCAGGGACAGCTCCCCGGTCTTTGTCTTGAAGACATAACCACGTGCACCCACGATATCGCCCAGATCCCACTTCTTGAACGCGGCATAGGTTTCTTCACCTATCGCCTCTCTGGAAATATAGAGCTGGATACGGCCCGACATGTCCTGAATGGTGGTGAAGCTGGCCTTGCCCATGATGCGCTTGAGCAGAATACGGCCGGCAATGGCGAAATGCTTCTTGTCTGCCTCGAGAACATCATTCTCCAGGGCAGCAAACTGCTTCACGAGATCGGCAGCTACAGCATCACGTCTGAAATCATTGGGGAAGGCAATTTTCTGGCTGGCACGTATGTCGCCCAGCTTCTGTTTGCGCTCGGCAATCAGCTTGTTGACGTCTACCTGGATTTCACTGCCCTGCTCTTCGCTCATGTCTCTTCACTCACTATTCGTCTTGCACTGAAAGCTGTGGTCTTTCAGGAAGCTCACAGGCCCATCTTGAGGGAGGCCTGGATGAACTCGTCAATATCCCCATCCAGCACGGCTCCGGGGTTGGAGTTTTCGATATTGCTGCGCAGGTCCTTTACACGCGACTGGTCCAGCACATAGGAGCGGATCTGGCTGCCCCAGCCCACATCGGACTTGGTTTCTTCCAGCGCCTGCTTGGCAGCATTGCGCTTCTGCATTTCCAGCTCATAAAGCTTGGCGCGCAGCAGCTTCCAGGCACGATCACGGTTGGCATGCTGCGAGCGCTCGTTCTGCACGGCCACCACGGTATTGGTAGGAATATGTGTAAGGCGCACGGCCGAGTCGGTCTTGTTCACATGCTGACCACCAGCGCCGGAGGAACGGTAAGTGTCCTCGCGCACATCAGCCTTGTTGATCTCGATTTCGATGTTGTCGTCCACTTCCGGCGACACGAACACGCCCACGAATGACGTATGCCGGCGATTGCCGGAATCAAAGGGAGACTTGCGAACCAAGCGGTGCACACCTGTTTCCGTGCGCAGCCAGCCATAGGCATAAGGGCCTTCGATGCGCAGCGTGGTGGACTTGATACCGGCCACTTCGCCCTCGGACTCCTCCAGCACTTCGCCCTTGAAGCCGTGGCGGTCTATCCAGCGCAGGTACATACGCTGCAGCATCTGCGCCCAGTCCTGGGCCTCGGTACCACCGGCACCGGCCTGGATATCCAGAAAGCAGTTGTTGGGATCCATCTCGCCCGAGAACATGCGCCGGAACTCGAGATCGGCCACGGACTTTTCCAGACCGTCGAGCTCTGCATTGACGTCGCCCAAGGTCCCTTCGTCATTTTCCTCGACAGCCAGATCCAGCAGGTCCTTGGCATCCACGAGGCCGCTGTCCAGCCTGTCCAGCGTGAGCACGACACCCTCCAGCTCAACCCTCTCACGGCCGATGGCCTGGGCCTTTTCCGGATCATTCCAGAGGGTGGGGTCTTCCAGCTCGCGCAACACCTCTTCGAGGCGTTCTTTTTTCAGGTCGTAGTCAAAGGTACCCCCTGAGCGAAGTGGCACGCTCGGTGAGGTCCTTGATGCGGTTGAGATAAACGTTGATTTCCATGGAGAAGTGCAGGCAGCCAAAGGGGCAAGGGCGCGGATTGTAGCGGAAAGCCAACGGCCCCGGTACCGGCCAGAAACGACAACGGCCGCATCAGCGGCCGTTGCAGGCAGGTCATTTCAGCTGCCTTTCCCGGACAACGGCGCTAGGAGAAAGGTTCGGTGCCAGCCGTGGCAGAGGTCCCCTGCAGGGACGAGGCATTGAAGAAGGTGACCTGTACCGTGGTGTAGGCAGCGGCGAGGACAAGCAGGCCAAGGAGCGCGCTCCGGGCCAGATGAAGTACGTGCATGATGATCTCCTGACTAACGTGGTACTGCCCGGCACAGACCTTTCGAGAAACGAGGACCCGGACAGCTGGCCGGCTCGGAGCCGGCATGTGTATTAGACCAGAAGGGCCCGTTACCGCGGGTGACAAGGGGTAATGTTGTGTAAAGCCTGCTTTTATTTCAGCGCTTCAAGGTACTCGACACGCAGTTGCAAAGAGCGTGAGCCCCGGAACTCGTTGATGTCCAGCCGGTAAGCCAAACGTATGCGGCGGGTCTCGGCCGGCCACAGATCACGGTCCACATTGAAGGCAATGGCATCAAAAACCCGGTTGGAATCCGGATGCGACAGGCTGAGCTTGAGATGCTTTTCCTTGAGCACGCGCTGGTCCAGGCATAAAAAATCGCCATGAAACAGCGGCTCGGGAAAACCCTGTCCCCAAGGGCCTGCCTGCCGCAACAGTTCTGCAAAACCCTCGGAAAAACAGTCGGCGGGCAGTTCGCCATCGGAGTGCAGCACCGGCTCCAGATCAGCCGCATCGGCAGCCACTCCCACAACAGCATCAAAAGCCTGGCGAAACGCGGCCAGATTGGCATGCGGAAGGGAAAGTCCCGCGGCCATGGCATGGCCACCGAAGCGGCTGATGAGCCCGGGGTGGCGGGCAGCCACCGTGTCCAGCACATCGCGCACGTGCACACCCGGAATGGAGCGCGCCGAACCTTTCAGCAAACCGTGGGCATCCTTATCGTCTGCCGGTGCAAAGGCAATGACCGGACGATGAAAGCGCTCCTTGAGCCGGCCGGCCAGAATACCGATGACGCCCTGGTGCCAGCGCCGGTCAAAGAGGACAAGGCCATTCGGCAGGGAACTACTGTCCAGACTGAACTGCTGCAATGCCTTGAGCGCCTCCTGCTGCATGCCGGACTCGATGGCACGACGCTCAAGATTGAGCCCGTCCAGCTCCGAGGCATATTGCGCTGCCAGATCCTGCGAATCCGTCAGCAGGCACTCGATACCGTGCGACATGTCATCCAGCCGGCCCGCCGCATTGAGGCGTGGCGCCACCTGAAAACCCAGGTCACTGGCTACCAGTTGCGCAGGCGCCTTGCCCGCCACCGCCAGCAAGGCCGTAATGCCGGGTCGGCAGCGTCCGGCACGTATGCGCAGCAAACCCTGCTGCACCAACACGCGATTATTGGCATCCAGCGGCACGACATCTGCCACGGTTCCCAGCGCGACAAGGTCAAGATAATCCGTCAGTGCAGGCTCCGGCATGCCTTGCGCCGCAAACCAGCCGGCATTCTTGAGGCGCGTGCGCAGACTGGAAAGCAAATAGAAAACCACACCGACACCAGCCAGATGCTTGCTGGGAAAATCGCAGCCCGGCTGATTGGGATTGACGATGGCATCCGCCGCCGGCAACTCGCTGCCGGGCAAATGATGGTCCGTCACCAACACACGAATACCGGCCGCCTGTGCTGCCTGTACACCCTCGATGCTGGAAATGCCGTTGTCCACCGTCATGATGAGGTCGGGCGATTTGCTCTGCCTTGCCAACGCAACAATTTCCGGTGTCAGGCCGTAGCCATACTCGAAGCGGTTGGGCACCAGATAATCAATATGACGTGCCCCCATGGCACGCAGTGCCAGCAAGGCCAGCACCGTGCTGGTCGCACCGTCCGCATCAAAATCACCAATCACGAGAATGCGCTGGTTTTCTTTCAGCGCCGCCTCAAGCAGTGACAGCGCCATATCCATGCCTTTCAAGGCCTGGGCAGGAGCCAGCACCTTCAGGGCACGCTCCAGCTCCACCGCAGAGGTGACACCGCGCAATGCATAAAGCCGTGCAAGCACCGGATGCAGGCCGGGCAACAGCAGGGCCTCTTCAGGCAGTACTCGGGGACGGATGATTTTTTTCATGAACGCGACATGACACTACAGCTTCCGGACAGATGAGCCCGGCATTCACAATGATTCCTGCGAGTCCGGCAAAGAAAAAAGCCCGTGATGTCACGGGCTTTTTTCACAGGCAGGCTGCCTTCAGCCCGCCATGGACTGGAGGATGGCATCCTTCACCTGGGCGAGATCGGCATCAATGGTCTTGAGCACGGCATCCGCGCACTGCTTGATGGCCGTATCCGGATCCTTCAGGCCATTGCCGGTGAGCGTGCACACGATCTTGGAGCCCTCGGGAATCTTGCCCGACTTGATGTCACGCAAGGCACCTGCCAACGAAGCTGCCGATGCCGGCTCGCAGAACACGCCTTCACGCATGGCAAGGAGACGCTGCGCCGCCAGGATTTCGTCATCGCTCAACTCGTCGAACCAGCCGCCCGACTCTTTCTGCAAGGCCCAGGCCTTGTCCCAGGACTGCGGGTTGCCGATACGGATGGCCGTAGCCACCGTTTCCGGATTGGCAACAGGACCGCCACGCATGAACGGTGCAGAACCCGCTGCCTGGTAGCCCACCATTTTCGGACGACTGTTGACGATGCCGCGCTCGTGATACTCGCTGTAACCCATCCAGTGCGCCGTGATGTTGCCGGCATTGCCGACCGGCAGGCAGTGGTAATCCGGCGCAAAGCCCAGCTCTTCGACAATTTCGAAAGCGGCGGTCTTCTGCCCCTGCAGGCGATAGGGATTGATGGAGTTCACAATGGTGACCGGCGCATGCTCGGCCACCTGCTTCACCAGTTCCATGCCCTCATCGAAATTGCCGCGGATCTGAAGCGTGATGGCGCCATACATCATGGCCTGTGCCAGCTTGCCCATGGCGATCTTGCCTTCGGGAATCAGCACGAATGCCGTAATGCCGGCACGGGCCGCATAGGCCGCTGCCGCCGCGGACGTATTGCCGGTGGAGGCACAGATGATGGCTTTGCTGCCCTCCTCCACGGCCTTGGTCACGGCCATGGTCATGCCACGGTCCTTGAAGGAGCCGGTAGGATTCAGGCCTTCGTACTTCACATAGATGTCGACACTTTTGCCCAGCAGCTTGGGAATGTTCTGCAGCTTGATCAGCGGCGTGTTGCCTTCACCCAGGGAAATGAGGCGGGTGTCATCCGACACCGGAAGGTGGTCGCGGTACTTGTTGATCAGGCCGGTGTAACGGTTGCCGAAGCTCATGGTCGTTCTCGTCAGAAAAGTCGTTTCAGGAATCACGCATCAAGGTTTTCAAGGCGAATGCGCACCACCTTGCCGATAATGTCATCCAGCGCCTCGATGGTGGCGATGGCGCTGTTCATTTCCTTTTCCTTCACCGGTTTGGTCAGCAGGATGACCGGTACGGAGCCTGCCTCGTGCGCAGGCTTCTGCAGGATGGCTTCTATGCTGATGCCGCGCTCCGAAAGAATGCGCGTGACATCTGCCAGCACACCGGGACGGTCATTGGCCGTCAAACGCAGATAGTAGGATGTCACCACCTCGTCCATCGACAGGATGGGCGTGTCGGCAATCGCGTTGGGCTGAAATGCAAGATGCGGCACAAACCGCGTACTTTCTGCGCTGAGTGCACGTACCACGTCCACGATGTCTGCCACCACGGCAGAAGCAGTTGGACCAGCGCCAGCACCCGAACCGTAATACAGCGTGGCGCCGACAGGAGCGGACTGCACCAGCACGGCATTCTTCACACCGTTCACATTGGCAATCAGGCGCTCGGCCGGAATCAGGGTGGGATGCACGCGCAACTCGATGCCATGACCGGCACGGCGCGCCACACCCAGATGCTTGATGCGGAAGCCCAGCTCCTCGGCATAGGACACGTCTTCCCGCGTCAGCTGCGTGATGCCTTCGGTATAGGCCTTGCTGAACTGCAGCGGAATGCCGAATGCCAGCGAGGCAAGAATGGTCAGCTTGTGTGCCGCATCAATGCCTTCGACATCAAAGGTGGGATCGGCTTCGGCGTAGCCCAGTGCCTGCGCTTCCTGCAGCACGTCGTTGAAGTCACGGCCCTTCTCGCGCATTTCGGTCAGGATGAAATTGCCGGTGCCGTTGATGATGCCAGCCAGCCACTCGATGTGATTGGCAGCCAGACCTTCGCGCAATACCTTGATGATGGGAACGCCACCCGCCACTGCGGCCTCGAAAGCCACATACACGCCTTTCTGCTCGGCGGCGGCAAAAATCTCGTTGCCGTGCTCGGCCAGCAGGGCCTTGTTGGCCGTCACCACATGCTTGCCGTTACGGATGGCCTGGTTCACCACTTCACGTGCCGTGGTGGTGCCGCCAATCACCTCGATGACGATGTCGATTTCCGGATCATTCACCACCGCCATGATGTCGCGGCTGACCTTGATGCCGGTGAGATCGTAAGCCGTGCTGTCACGACGCATTCCGACATGGGCCACGCGGATTTCGCGGCCGGTACGACGGGAGATTTCAGCAGCATTGACCCGGAGCAGGTTGAGGGCACCACCGCCCACCGTGCCCAGGCCGACGATACCTACGGATACCGGTTTCACATCATCACCTGAATACTGATAGCGTCTGCAAAACGCTGGAAGACCGGGGGTTTGCCCCCCGTTTCGAGCGCGCAACATTATGACCCGCCCCGGCCTTTGTCAAACCGGGAACAGGCCTTGAAAGCGTGGGAATTCAGCGGATGTCGAGTGCCTTGGCAAGGTCGGCCGCCGGCACATAACCCCCCAGTTGCAGACCCTCTTCCGAGAAGATGGCCGGCGTGCCACGCACGCCCAGTTTCACGCCCAGCGCATACTGGGCATCCACCGGGGACTTACAGTTGGCAGGCGCTGCCGGGGCCTTCTTGCCGGCCTTGGCATCCGTCATGGCCTGCAGACGATCCGGAGCGCACCAGACATTGTTCATGCCGACCGCCAGCGGCGTACCGGGACCACTGCGGGGGAAGGCCAGATAGCGCACCTCGATGCCCAGCTTGTTGATCTCGGGCATTTCCTTGTGCAGCTTGCGGCAGTAGCCGCAATCCACATCGGTAAAGATGTAAACGGTGCCCTTCTTCTTGCCTGTGGCCGGGAAAACGACCATGTCGGCGGTCTTGACGGCCGCCAGGCTCTGCTTGCGGTCCTCGACCAGCGACTGGTCTTCCACGCTGACGATACGGTTGCCCTTGATCTCCAGAAGCTCGCCCTGGATCAGGTAGCGGCCGTCTGACGACGCCATGACGGACTCATAGTTGCTGGCATTGACGATATAAAGGCCGGGTATCGGCAAGGCCTTGATGCTGGTGATCTCGATGTCCGGCAGGACAGCCTTGACCTTGGCACGGATCACGTCTTCAGGGCCGGCCTGGGCACAGGCAGACAGCAAGGCCACACACAGGGCCATGCCTGTCAGAAAGCGGTACTTCATCAGGACTCTCCTCAAATCAGGCGCAGAGCATAAGCCCTTGCCTGCCTGCTGCCGATAGGCCATGCGTAACATCAGCCTCGGGGGTGATGGCGCGCATGCAAATCCTGCAGGCGCTGGTTGGCGATATGCGTGTAAATCTGCGTGGTGGACAGGTCGCTGTGCCCTAGCAGCATCTGCACGACACGCAGGTCAGCACCGTGGTTGAGCAGGTGCGTGGCAAAAGCATGGCGCAACGTATGCGGCGACAGGTTGCGCTCGATACCCGCGGACTTAGCCAGATGCTTGATGCGGTACCAGAAAGTCTGGCGCGTCATGAACTCGCCTTCTCGGCTGGGAAACAGCGCCTCTGTCGGGCTGCCTACCACCAATGTCGAACGCGCGCCTTCCACATAACGCTGCAGCCAGTCCATGGCCGTGTCATTCATGGGCACGAGACGCTCCTTGGAGCCCTTGCCCGTCACCCTCAGAAAACCGCCTCGCAGATTGGGCTGGTCGACACGCAGTCCCACCAGCTCCGACACACGCAGGCCGCAGGCGTAAAGCAGTTCCAGCATGGCTCGGTCACGCAGGCCCAGAGGCGTATCCGTGAGAGGAGCGGCCAAGAGTGCCTCCACCTCCGCTTCGGACATGTCTTTGGGCAAGGGCCTGCCCAGCCTGGGAGAATCCAGGTTCAGCGTGGGGTCTGAAGGGATGCGATGCTGCGCCAGATGAAAGCGGTAAAAGCGCCTGATGGCAGAGAGAAAACGGGCTCGCGAGCGCGGATGACTTTGCTCTGACTCAAGCTGGGCAATGTAGTCCGCGAGGTCGTGGTGCTCCAGTGACAGCAAGCTACGTGCATCTGCCCACCGCGCCAGCTTGTGCAAATCCGTCAGGTAACCGGCAATGGAGTGCGGACTCAGCCCTTCCACAACGAGCTTGCTGCGGAACTGGCGCAGTTCGGCCGGCTCCGGCAACTCGTTGTCAGTGGCTTTGGGGCGGCCACGCGGGCGGCCAGCAAGGGAAGTCATGGCGCCCAGCATAGCCGAGAGGCTGCAGGAGCAGGCAATAAAAAAAGCGGCCCCATCCATAGGATGAGGCCGCCTTTCTGCTCTCTGCCGCTACGCTGTTTACTGCGCGCGGGGAGTGAGCTTTTCCTTGATACGTGCGGACTTGCCCGAACGATCACGGAGGTAGTACAGCTTGGCACGACGTACATCGCCGCGACGCTTCACTTCAATGCCAGCGACTACCGGGGAATGGGTCTGGAACACACGCTCCACGCCCACGCCATTGGAAATCTTGCGCACGGTGAAAGCCGAGTTAAGGCCGCGATTCTTCTTGGCGATAACAACGCCTTCATAAGCCTGCAGACGCTCGCGATCACCTTCCTTTACCTTCACCTGCACGATGACAGTGTCACCGGGGGCGAAAGACGGAACGTTCTGCTTGAGCTGAGACTGTTCGACTGCTTGAACCAGGGGATGCTTGCCGCTCATGGCATTTCCTCAATCAAATGGCTGCAGAGGCTGTGGGTTGGCCCTGCCTGCTGTTGCAGGAGGCACCCGGCGCATTCCAGCCGTTACACATCGGGCTTGCCGGAAATCCGGCTCACCCATGGAGATGGAAACACCCTAACGGGAATTTCCATCCTCGCCGCTTTCGCGACGGATGATGTCGAGCAGTTTTTGCTGCTCTTTATCCAGCAAGCCGGCAAGCACAGCCTTCTCGAGAAGGTCGGGCCGGCGCTGCAATGTTCTTTCCAGGCTCTGGCGGCGACGCCACTTCCTGATGGCGGCATGATCACCGGAGAGCAGGACTTTTGGCACTTCCTCACCCTCGTAAACCTCGGGGCGGGTGTAGTGCGGGCAATCCAGCAGGCCGTCGGTGAAGGAATCCTCCTCCGCCGATGCCTCGCTGCCGAGCGCACCCGGCAGCAATCGTGTCACCGCATCCATCAGCACCATGGCCGGCAACTCACCGCCGGACAGCACATAGTCACCGATGGACCACTCTTCATCGACCTCACGCCGGATCAGGCGCTCGTCAATGCCCTCATAACGGCCGCAGAGCAGGATGAAGCCTGTCTCCCGTGCCAGCTCGCGCACGCCGTCCTGTGTCAGGACCCGGCCTTGTGGCGAGAGATAAATCACTTTCGGCATCAAACCCTTCTGGAGGGCTGCCGCTCTTGCCGCCGCAATCGCCTGCCGCAAGGGCTCAATCAGCATCACCATGCCGGGTCCGCCCCCGTAGGGCCGGTCATCAACACGGCGATAGGCATCCTCGGTAAAGTCCCGGGGATTCCAGAATTCCAGCTCGACCAGCCCGTTCTTCACGGCACGGCTGCTGATGCCGCTGTCCGTAACCGCCCGGAACATGTCCGGGAAGAGGCTGATCAGGCCAATCCACATGGTGGCGCTCCGCTCCGGCCCTTAGCGCCGGCATCAAGTCAGAACGCCGGATCCCAGTCCACCGTGATGACACGGCCGGCCAGATCCACATTCCTGACCACCTGCCCCGGCAACCAGGGAATCAGGCGCTCATTACGGTCCAGGCTGGTGGCTGTGCCCTGTACCACCAGCACATCGTTGGAGCCCGTCTCCATGAGACTGTGCACCACGCCCAACACCTGGCCCGCCTCGGTACGCACCTCTAGGTCCACAAGGTCCGACCAGTAGTAATCGCCTTCTTCCAGCACCGGCAGGGCATCTTTCGGCACCCAGATCTCGGCATTCCGAAGCAGTTCTGCTGCATTGCGGTCTGGCGCCAGATCAAGCTGGGCAACTACGCCCTTGCCCTGTTCGCGCCAGTCCAGCACCTTCACGGCACAAAAACCCTCGCGGGTTTTCAGATACCAAGGCTGGTAACCGAAGACATTGGTGGCAGGCTCGGTGCGCGCCTGCACCCATACCCAACCCTTGATGCCATGGGCCGAACCGACATGGCCCACGGCGATCAGGTCATCCGCACTGACGGCAGATGCCGCTCGGGTGTTCATCTCAGGCCTTGCCGGCTTCCTTCACCAGCTGGGCAACGCGCTCGGAGGGCTGTGCGCCCTGGCCGACCCAGTACTGGTAGCGGTCGGAATTGACACGCAGGCGCTCTTCCTTGCCGGTGGCAACCGGGTTGAAAAAGCCAACGCGCTCGATGAAACGGCCATCACGGGCGTTACGGCTGTCCGTCACCACCAGTTGATAGAACGGACGCTTCTTGGCGCCGCCACGAGCCAGACGAATAGTCACCATGGTTCTTTACCTTTGTAGAATTCTTTACTGCGAAACAGGCCGGAAGCCGAGGCTTGCCCCGAAAGGTCGCGGATTCTACGCGAATTCAGACCGCTATGAAAGCCGGTCGGATGGCCCCGGACATCAAGCCGGAAAGTGCCGGAGAAGCATCTGAGAAGTGTTGAAAAAGCCCTGAGGACAGGCATCCAATCAGCCACTGGCATATGATCCGCGCCGCCTTCCCCGCCCGGACCCGCCTGTGTGACACCCCTGCCCATCTCCTATCAATCCACCCTGCGCGGTGCCGCCCTGCTGGCCCTGTCTGCCCTGCTTTTCGCGACCATGGGGGTCTTCATCCGCCTTGCCTCACATACAGTGAGCAATGAAATTGTGGTCTTTGCCCGCAATCTGGGCGGTCTTGCCCTTCTGCTCCCCTTCATGCTGCTCAACCGGGAGAGCAGCTTTCGTACAGCTGTCTTTCCGCGTCATCTCTGGCGGGCACTGACCGGGCTGGCTGCGATGTACGGCTTCTTTTATGCCATCGCCAACCTGCCACTCTCCAGTGCCATGATCTTTACCTACTCCTCGCCAGTCTTCATTCCCTTCGTGGCCTGGATATTCCTGAAGGAGCCCATGACGGCACGAGCATGGGCTGCCGCCCTGATCGGTTTTGCAGGCGTATTGCTGGTATGCAAGCCGGACGATGGCGCCCTCAACCACTTCGCCCTCATCGGATTGGGATCAAGCCTGCTGGCCGCGACCGCCTTTGTCACAGTGCGCTCGCTCGGCGCGACCGAGCCGGCAACCCGTGTGGTTTTCTACTTCGCGCTGATCTCGACCGTGGTTTCCACACTTCCACTGCTCTGGGCCGGGCGACTCGTCACGCTGCACGAGTTCGGCCTGCTGGCCGCCGTCGGCATCCTGGCCACCCTGAGCCAACTCTGCCTGACCCGGGCCTATGCACTGGCACCGGCCAACCGCATCGGCCCGGTCACCTATCTCGCCATCGTGATCGCGGGGGCGTATGCGTGGGCTTTGTGGGGAGAGACGCCGGATGCTTGGGCGATTGCCGGTATGGGGTTGATCTTCGCGGCATTGATGGTGAGTTTGCGTAAAGGGTAAGACGCTGGCTGTCTATCAAGGCGGGGCATATGACGGGGTATGCGCGGACTTGAACACGAAAATTCCCGCTTTCGCGGGAATGTCGAGACGGCCAGGGAGTCGAGCATATAACGCCCTATTTCTTGCCTTTGGTTTTCTCCGGTGTGATTTCGCCGGAATCCTTGATCGTGATGGTCGTGCTGGTACGCCCGCTACGGGAGCCTTGGGCCTCGATCTTCTTCACCACATCCATGCCTTCCAGCACGCGGCCGAAGACCACATGACGGCCATCCAGGAAAGGGGTGGCGACGGTGGTGATGAAAAACTGGGAGCCGTTGGTGTTGGGGCCGGCATTGGCCATGCTGAGGATGCCGGGGCCAGTGTGCTTGAGCAGGAAATTCTCGTCAGCAAACGGCGCACCATAGATACTCTCGCCGCCAGTGCCGTTACCACGCGTGAAATCACCACCCTGGATCATGAACTCAGGAATCACGCGATGAAACGAGGAGCCCTTGAAGTGCAAAGGCACACCCGCCAGGCCCTTGCCCTTTTCACCCGTGGCCAGCGCACGAAAATTCTCCACGGTCTTGGGCACGGCATTGCCGTACAAGCCCATTACGATGCGACCGGCATCCTCGCCACCAATGGCAACATCAAAGAAAACACGGGTGGTAATGGCATCCTTTGCACCGGATGGCGCAGCGTCCTGTGCCATCACGGGAGATACAAACATCAAAAGAGCCAGAGCAGCCAGCCAGTTGCGAATCATGAACCCTCTCCTTTTAGGTATTACTCATCAAAAACTCAGGTACATAAAAAAATATGCCTGCACCGTATGACTCATTTCTTCTTGAAGCCCGGCGGCAAACCAATGCCGCCGGGACCGGGTAACCCGCCACCGGGGCCGCCCATGCCGGGTGGCATGCCGCCACCGCCTCCCATCATTCCCTGCATGCCGCGCATCATCTTCATCATGCCGGAGGGTGATGACATTTTTTTCATCATCTTCTCCATCTGGCCATGCTGCTTGAGCACGCGGTTCACGTCCTGGATCTGGGTGCCGGAGCCGTTGGCAATGCGGCGCTTGCGCGAGCCGTTGATGAGATCGGGCTTGCGGCGTTCGGCAGGCGTCATGGAAAGGATGATGGCTTCCATCTTTTTGATTTCACGCTCGGGCGCACCACCGGCCAGAGCCTGCTGCACGGAGGCAGAGTTCATGCCAGGCAACTTGTCGAGCAAGCCGCCCATGCCGCCAAGGTTCTTCATCTGCTGGAACTGGTCCAGCATGTCCTGAAGATCGAAGCCCTTGCCTTTCTTGAGCTTGTTGGCGAGCTTGTCGGCCTTTTCCTTGTCGATCTTGCGTTCGACCTCTTCCACCAGCGAGAGCACGTCGCCCATGCCCAGGATGCGCGACGCCACACGGTCAGGATGAAAGGGCTCAAGGGCATCGCTCTTTTCACCGATACCGAGGAACTTGATGGGCTTGCCGGTGAGCATGCGCACGGAGAGCGCAGCGCCACCACGCGCATCGCCATCGGTCTTGGTAAGGATGACGCCGGTGAGGGGCAGTGCCTCGTTGAAGGCTTTCGCCGTATTCGCGGCGTCCTGGCCGGTCATGGCATCGACCACGAACAGCGTTTCCACCGGATTGATGGCGGCATGCAGAGCCTTGATTTCGCCCATCATCTCATCGTCGACATGCAGGCGGCCGGCGGTGTCGATGATCACGACATCGGCAAACTTGAGCTTGCCTTCGGCAATGGCTCCGCGCGCAATATCAATCGGCTTCTGCTCGGTCGAGGACGGAAAGAAGATCGCACCGACATCGCCGGCAACGGTTTCCAGCTGCTTGATGGCGGCGGGCCGGTAAACGTCGGCCGATGCCACCAACACCTTTTTCTTTTCACGTTCTTTCAGGAAACGGGCGAGCTTGCCTACCGTGGTGGTCTTGCCCGCACCTTGCAGGCCAGCCATGAGAATGACCACGGGTGGTGCTGCGGAAAGATTGAGCGACTCATTGCTCTGGCCCATGAGATGCACAAGCTCGTCGTGCACGATCTTGACGAAGGCCTGACCGGGTGACAGCGCCTTCATCACCTCCTGACCCAGTGCTTTTTCGCGGATGCGCTCGATGAAATCCTTCACCACCGGCAAGGCAACATCGGCCTCCAGCAGTGCCATGCGCACTTCGCGCAGGGTGTCCTTGATATTGTCCTCGTTGAGGCGACCGGAGCCGGTGACATTGCGCAGGCTGTGACTGAGGCGGTCGGTAAGGTTGTCAAACATGAGGCATATCCGGGTGGGCAGAGACAGGGCCGGGATTATAGGGGCTCGCCTTCAAAACCCGAAAACCTTGTGCGACACTGCGGCCATCTCGCGCCAATACCTCTGGAAGCCGCCGCCACTCAGCCCTCCTGGCTTTGCTACAAGGAATTCCGTGTCATGAATGCCACTCTGGCCGGCCTGGCGGCCGTTCTGCTCTACCTGACAGCCAGCATCCTGCTGGCGCGACAGCTTTCCCGCCGGCAAAAACCCGAGCCCACTGTCATCCTGGCACTGGGTGCACTGGCCCTGCCCCTGCATCTGCTGTCAGTGCATGCTGCCATCTACCAGCCGGGTGGCCTGGATCTGGGCCTCTTCCACATGGTGTCTCTGGTCGGCTGGCTGATCGCGACACTGGCCATCGGCATGAGCCTGTACCAACCTGTCGTGAGCCTTGCCCTTGGGGCGTTTCCTCTGGCTGCGCTGGGCATCCTGCTGTCGCTCTTCGTAGAGGCGCCGTATGTGCTCCAGAACTCCCTGAGCCGAGGAGCGGAATCCCACATCCTGCTCTCCATACTGGCCTACAGTGTGCTCACCATTGCAGCTGCCCAGGCCATTCTCCTGGCGGTCCAGGACCGGCAGTTGCGCCAGCACAAGCGCGGGCTGATCAACATCCTGCCTCCTCTGCAAACCATGGAGCGGCTGCTGTTCGACCTGATTGCCGTGGGCTTTGTCCTGCTGTCGCTGGCCATCCTGACGGGCTTTCTCACCCTGCAAAACCTGTTCGCACAGCACGTAGCGCACAAAACCGTGCTGACGTTGGCAGCCTGGACCGTATTTGCCGTACTGCTCGGCGGCAGGCACTGGCTGGGCTGGCGCGGAGCCACGGCCATCCGGTTCACCCTCTGGGGCTTTGCCCTGCTGGTGGTGGGCTTCTACGGCAGCAAGGTAGTACTGGAGCTCATCCTCAAGCAGTCCGTCACCGGTTGACGCTGCCGGCAGCAGCCGATACAACCCGAAGTCCTGCTTTGACTTGGGCTCATGTGTGGACGAGCACTCCCTCGGCTTCCTGCTTTCCCTGCTGCTGGTGTTCATCGCCCTGTCCGGCTTCATGGCCAGTGCCGAGACCGGCATCCTGGCCCTCAATCGCCATCGCTTGCGACAACAGGCACAGGCGGGCCACCGCAGTTCGCGTCGCATCCTGAAGCTGCTTGCGCACCCTGACCGCCTGATCGGCCTTATCCGCATCGGCAGCCATGTCGGCAATATCGCCGCTGCCACAGTGGCCACCCTGCTCGGCCTCAAGCTGGCAGGCAGTGCCGGCGTCATCCTCACCGCCGGCCTCTTGGCCTTTGTCACACTCGTCTTTGCCGAAGCCGGCCCGCGCACCTTCGGCGCCAATCACCCAGAACGTATCGCCCCCGTTGCCGCTTTCCTGCTTTCCGGCCTGACGCGCCTCATGCAGCCCCTGATCAGGGTGGTCAACATCGCCACCAACCTGTTCTTCCGCTTCCAGATCGTGAAACCCGGGAAGCACAGCCTCAACACGGCCGACCTGCGTCATCTCGGGGATGATGTTTTCCTGCCCCCGCAGAACCAGCGCATGCTGCTGGGTGTCATGGAACTGGACAACATCACCGTCAACGACGTGATGGTGCCCCGGGGAGAAGTCCAGGGCATCAATATCGAAGACGACATCGATGACATCATCGAACAACTGCGCCGCACCCAGCACACACGGCTCCCTGTTTACCGGGGAGAGCTGAACGACTGCATCGGCATCCTGCACATACGCAACAGCACACGCTTCATCGGCAAGCCGGGGCTGACCCGGGCTGAAATCCTCCAGTACGTGCGCGAGCCTTATTTCGTTCCGGAGGGTACGGCCCTGCCCACACAGTTGCTGCAGTTCCAGAAACTGAAACGGCGTTTTGGCCTGGTCGTGGATGAATACGGCGATGTGCAGGGCATCGTGACCCTGGAGGCCATCCTGGAAGAAATCGTGGGGGAGTTCACGACCGACGCCAGCGGCAACCACGCCGAGATACAGCCCCAAGCAGACGGCTCATGGCTGATCGAAGGCAGCGCGAACATTCGCGACATCAACCGGCAACTGCAATGGCAGCTTCCCACGGAGGGAGCCAAGACACTCAACGGCCTGATACTGGAAACACTGGAAACCATCCCGGAATCCGCCCTGTCGATGCGGGTCGGCAACTATCTGATCGAGGTGCTGCAGATACGCGACCATGCCGTAAAGGCAGCCCGCGTGATGCGGACACAGGCTGCATCTGCCACTACAGCCTGAGCGGTTACCAGTCGTAAAGGGTCTGCAGGTTCATGGAGATACGGTGCCTTTCGGCATCTTCCATCTTGATGAGGCTGTCAAACATCTCGCGCACATCACTCCGTGTTGCCTGATCACGCATGCCGACATACAGGCGCATCAGGTAGTCGTCATAATGCCGCGAAGCACTGATGATTTCGTTCGCATCCGCTCCCGGACTCAAGTCGATCAATGTGCAGTGGCTGAGTGCATGCTCTTCCGGCACATTCTGCAGCCAGGCATCCAGAAGGCTTGCCGGCGCATCGCCAAGATAACGGTGCAGGAAATGGGAAATTTTTTCTTCATGCTGACTCAGCCAGGAAAAAAGGAGGCGAGCACGCTCGTTCTCGGCCGTACTGCCCAGGCTGGCAAAATGACTGGCCAGGCGGGCATGGAAACCCTGGGCCTGATCCAGAACATCGCGGGCTCGCAGTGTACTCATTGCCATCCTCCGCCAATTTTTCTCAAGACTAGCCTGCGCCCATGACGCATGGCTTCTCCGCCTATCGGCGTTTACAAGCCGACACGGATTGCCGCCACGACACCGCGTGCCTTTGCACGCGCGGCATCAACATCCTCACCCAAGGCCAGGCCCACACCCAGACGGCGCGATCCCCGCACTTCCGGCTTGCCGAACAGCTTGAGATCGGTGTCAGCCTCTGCCAGTGCAGCAGCCAGATTGCCGAAACTCATTTCCGAAGAATCCCCCTCCACCAGCAGGGCACATGAAGCGGCGGCACCATGCTGGCGTATCACCGGCACCGGCAAGCCCAGGATGGCCCGGGCATGCAGGGCAAACTCGGAGAGACTCTGGGAAATCAGGGTGACAAGGCCCGTATCATGGGGGCGCGGTGATACCTCGCTGAACCAGACTTCATCACCTTTCACGAAAAGCTCGACACCAAAGATGCCCCAGCCTCCCAATGCCTCCGTCACCTTGGCCGCCATGTCCTGCGAGGCCGCAAGCGCCTTTTCCGACATGGGCTGTGGTTGCCAGGATTCACGATAGTCGCCGTCAACCTGCAGATGGCCAATCGGCGCACAGAAACTCGTGCCACCGGCATGACGCAGCGTCAGCAGCGTGATCTCGTAATCAAAATCAATGAAGCCTTCCACGATCACGCGACCAGCGCCGGCACGACCACCCGCCTGCGCATAATCCCAGGCTGTCCGGAGGTCGGCCTCGCTGCGCATGACACTCTGCCCCTTGCCGGAGGAGGACATGACGGGCTTGACCACATTGGGAAAACCCAGCTTGCGGGCAGAAGAGGCAAACGTGTCGAAATCATCGGCAAAGAAATACGGGGAGGTTGCCAGCCCAAGCTCCTCGGCCGCCAGGCGCCGTATGCCCTCACGATGCATGGTGAGCCGTGCTGCCCTGGCCGTAGGCACCACCTTGAAGCCCTCGGCCTCCAGCAACACAAGTTCCTCTGTGGCGATGGCCTCGATTTCCGGCACTACGAGATGCGGCTTTTCAAGCTCGATCACCCGCCGCAGGGCCGCGCCGTCCAGCATGTCGATGACATGGCTGCGGTCGGCCACCTGCATGCCGGGCGCATTGGCATAGCGGTCCACGGCGATGACTTCGCAACCCAGGCGCTTGAGCTCGATCACCACTTCGCGGCCCAGCTCGCCCGCGCCACAGAAGAGGACACGGGTGGCCGTGGCAGAAAAGGGAGTCCCCAGGGTACGCGCGGAATCAGTCATGAAAGGCACCAGCAATCGAAAACGGAATGGCGTGCATTGTCCGGGGCGTGGGCAAGGCCGGCAAGCTAGCGTGATGCCTGCTGCCCCACCCAGGACTGCATGCGCTCCATAGCCACCATCTGCACGACCATCATCCCCAGCGTGTCGGCATAGGGAATGCGTTCGGTGATGCGGTGGGCCATGCGCAGGATGAAAGGAGCCTCCTCGCCCAACTCATGGCCCACCGACACCATCATCAGGGTCTGCCGGCCATCCTCCAGGGGATGCCACTCGCTCGCGCCCCAGAGCCGCGCCAGTTGCCCGGCCGTGCGGCGGAAACTGAGGCGGTCGGCGGAATCCCAGGTTGTTGCCACATTCAGTTCCAGCCCGAAGCGGATCACGAGGATGGCGATGCGGATATCCAGCCCCAGGTCAGCGCCCGTTTCGCGTGGCTTCACGGTGATCTTCTTCAACTCTTTCTGCGGCTCCACCAAACGCTGGTAGTGCGTGGCCAGCGCCCGGCTCTCATGGGGTGCAGCATTGATGCGGTAGGCCACCGTGGCATAGCGCAGCGGTGCCTTGCCCTCGGTCACGGGCGCCAGCTCCGGCTCGATGATGGCCACCGGTCCATGCGGCGAGAATTTTTCCACCCAGTCGTTCAAGGCGCCCAGGCTGGTCCGGCCGGGCGGCGGCAGATCGCGACGTTCGCGCAGGGGTGCAAGGAACATGCGGTGGATGGCCTCCGAAGCCCCGGCTGCCACGACATAAGGCCGTACGGTGTCCAGCTCCGGGTAGTCCTGCATGATCTTGCGGGCAAAGAAACTCTTGAGCTGCACACGGTCCCAGTAGGTCATCACCAGGAGACTCTGCTGGGCGTTCAGGGGGATGAACTCCCAGCGCACCACCACCGGCTGGTCGGCCAGCTCGTCCGATACCCCGCCCAGCATGGCCAGCAGGGATTCGGCCTTGCCGTCGATGAGCAGAGCAGAAATGCCGCCGTCTTCCTCCAGCTTGTGCTTGATGCGCACGTCGATGGCGATGTTGGCCAGCGCCGGCAGAGGAATCTCCAAACGATAGCGCGCCACGACATGACGGCCATCCAGCGCCAGCACGTCGGACTGCGAAAGCATGGGAAACAAGGTGCGGTAGTCGGTGAAATCCTGCATGCGGCGGCGCAGCGTCTGCACCGGCAAGTCCACTCGCGAGACGGAGGACACAAAGCGCGCGCCGGTAAAATGCCGCGGACCTTTCGCGCCCGGAATCGTGATGTCGCGCACCGGATGGGCGAAGACCATGAGACGGCGGTCCACGGCCCGCGCCAATTCCACGGGTGAAAGCCCGAGCTCATTGAAGCGTGGCGCGGGATTTTCCCAGGGCGCCAGGGTCCAGGCCGGCACCTTGGCCCAGAGGGGTGTCGAAGGCAGCAGGGCGACAAGCCCGAGCAGGAACAGCGCGATTCGTTTCAGGGGCATCACAGCCTCGTTATTGTTGTCATCCTGGTTGCCGGCAACCGGCCAGGCCCGTCAGTCTTCGCGCTTCAGCTCACGCTTGAAGCGTTTGAAGTTCTCCACGTAATGCAGCGCGCTCATTTCCAGCATCATCTTCTGGGCGTCGCCGATCTCGCGCACCACCTTGCCGGGGCTGCCCATCACCAGCGAGAAATCCGGGATTTCCTTGCCTTCCGGGATCAGCGTGTTGGCGCCGATGATGCAATAGCGGCCGATCTTCGCACCATTCAGGATGACGGCGTTGATACCGATGAGCGAGTTGTCGCCGATGGTGCAGCCGTGCAGCATGACCTTGTGCCCCACCGTCACGTTGCGGCCGATGGTGAGCGGCACGCCGATGTCGGCATGGAGCACGCTGCCATCCTGCACGTTGGAATTCTCGCCGATGGTGATGAGGTCGCAGTCGCCGCGCACCACGGCGTTGAACCAGACACTGGCGTTGTTCTCCAGCACCACGGAACCGATCACGTCGGCAGAGTCGGCGATGAAGAAATCACCACGGGTTTCGATACGGCGGTCGCCGAGGGCATAACGCATGGGGGAAACCTCTGACGGGAAACAGGCGCTTCAGCGGGAAGGCGGCGGCGCGATGATGGAGGATGGCCACTGGAACTCGATGTCGTGATCGTAAACGCGCTTCATGAGGTCAACGATCATGAAAGCGGTCAGGCCCCAGATCACGTATTCCCCGTAATTGAAGCTGGGGACAGTGAACTCCTGATCACGGAAACGGAACTTGTGCGTATAGACCGGTTTCTCGTTCAGGAAGTACTCCACCGGCACCCGGAATATGCTTTCTATCTCGTCCGGATTGGCCACCAGCGGCACATCCCCCGGCACCATGCCCACGAAGGGCTGCACCCGCAGTCCCACACGTGAGACAAAGGTATTCATTTCACCAATGATTTCCACGTGATCAGCCGCCAGACCGATCTCTTCCCGGCTTTCACGCAAGGCGGTGGCAACGATGGAAGTATCGGTGGAGTCCCGCTTGCCGCCAGGAAAGGCAACCTCACCTGCATGCGAGGTCATGTGGGTGGCCCGGCGCGTGAGGATGATCTCGGGCGTCGGGGTATCGGTCACCGGAATCAGTACGGCAGCATCCACCTGGTCAGGTGAAGGTCGGTAATGGAGTAGCCGGTCCCTGAGTTGGGGCAGTATCAGGATATTCTTGTTGTCGGGCATGAGCCGGAGTGTACCCACTCGCAGGGACAAGCCCAAGGGAGAACCCCGAAAAGCATGTACAGGCCCGGAGCCTGTACCTTTCAGGCACGGACGACAGGGCCCTATACTGCGGCCTCTGCTCAACCGGCCACGCCCCCGAGACCCCCTCATGAATTTCTGCAGCCAGTGCGGCCAGCATGTCGTGCACAAGATCCCCGAAGGGGATACCCGCCTGCGCTATGTCTGCGAAAACTGCCAGACCGTGCATTACCAGAATCCCAAAGTGGTCTGTGGCTGCCTGCCGGTATGGGAAGACAAGGTCCTGCTCTGCCGCCGCGCCATCGAACCCCGGCGCGGCTTCTGGACCCTCCCCGCCGGCTTCATGGAAAACGGTGAGACCACCCCCGAGGCCGCCGCCCGCGAAACCTTCGAGGAAGCCGCCGCTCCCGTAGCCATCGGCGAGCTCTACGCGCTTTTCAACATCCGCCACATCAATCAGGTCTACCTGATGTTCCGTGCCGAACTGCAAGACGGCGTCTTTGGTGTCGGAGAGGAAAGCCTGGAATGCCGGCTATTCACCGAAGAAGAAATTCCCTGGGACGAAATAGCCTTCCCCACGATCAAGCGCACGCTGTATTACTACTTCGATGATCGCAAGAAAGGCACGTATCCCTTCCGCATGCGCGACATTGAGCTGGATTTCCGGCGCACCACCGAAATCGTCAGAGACGAATGAAGTCCTGCTCAAGAAAAAGCCCGGCATCGCCGGGCTTTTTCATTACACACAACACGCAACTTCTGTGATCACTTCGGCGCCATGCGGATGGAGCCGTCGATACGGATGGTTTCGCCATTGATGAAGGTGTTTTCAACAATGTGCACAGCCAGCTTTGCATATTCTTCCGGCAGGCCGAGACGCTTGGGGAACTGCGTCATTTCAATCAGCGGCAGCTTGACGGTATCCGGTGCGGCATTCATCAGCGGGGTATTGAAGATGCCCGGGGCGATGGTGACGCAACGCACGCCGATAGAAGCCAGGTCACGGGCAATCGGCAGGGTCATGCCGACCACGGCACCCTTGGAGGCCGAGTAGGCCACCTGGCCGATCTGGCCGTCAAAGGCGGCAACGGAGGCCGTGTTGATGACCACGCCACGCTCGTTGTCGGTCAGTCCTTCGTTTTTCTGCATGGCCACGGCAGCCAGACGAGTGACATTGAAGGTGCCAACCAGATTCACAGCAATGACCTTGTTGAACACGTCCAGGGAGTGCGGGCCGTTCTTGCCCACGGTACGCTGGGCTGAGCCGATGCCGGCACAGTTCACGGCAACGTGCACGGCACCGAACTTGGCCACCACGGCGTCGATGCCGGCCTGCACGGAGGCTTCGTCAGCCACGTTCACCTTCACGAACAGGGCATTGGCGCCCAGCTTTTCAGCGGCCTTCTGGCCCTGCTCTTCGTTCAGATCAAAAATGGCGACCTTGGCACCCTTGGCGAGATAAGCCTCAACCGTGGCCAGACCGAGACCGGAGGCACCGCCGGTGACAATGGCAACCTTGTTGGAAAGATCCATGCTGACTTCCTTCAGAAATACGGGAATTTAAAGGGCGACTAGTGAGTCGGGGCAGCAGCATAACACCGCACCCGGGGCTTGTCAGTCGGCTTGACGGACAGGTCACTGCCCGTTACAAGGCGGCCCAGACCGACGCCACGGAGCGCCTCATGGCTGCCTTTTTCCGCTTTCTGTTCACACTGGTTTTCAAATGGGATCTGTACCCCACAAAGGATGTGCTGGCCCCCGTGACGACCCGCCATCGCGTCCGCCTGCGTGACCTGGACCTCAACTGGCACATGAACAATGCCCGTTACCTGAACTTCCTGGATGCGGCCCGCCTGGAGCACAGCATCCGCACCGGTATCTTTTCCGTGTTCCGCCGCCGGGGCAATTTCCTCGTCGCCAATATCGAAATCAGCTACCTCAAGTCCCTGCTGCCCTTCCAGCGCTTCACCATCACCACCCAGGTGCTGGGCTGGGATGCACGCTATTACTACATCCGTCACCAGTTCCATGCCGAAGGCGAGCTCTACGCCACGGCTTGCGCACGCATGGTCTTCACGCAGGACGGCAAGCGTGCCGATCCCAAAACCATTCTGGTGCCCCTGGCACATGGCGAGCCCAGCCCACCCCTGCGAGTCAGTATCCGGCACTGGCAGGCAATGCTGGCGGCCAAGCGGGAAGAAAGCGAAGCAAACTGAGTGCTCGTATCATCAAAAAACGCGGCTCTGCCGCGTTTTTTGTTTACTCCCTCAGCAGGCACATCAGCTCAGGAAATGCCCACACCTGAAATTTCACTGGCCAGCGTTGCCGCATAGTTGTCGGTCATGCCACCCACATAATCCAGCACTTTCATATAGGCAGAGTAATGACTCTCGCCTTGCACCAGCGGTCGCTCCAGCAGGGCGAGCTGGGTTTTCTGGCGGGTGGTGAGGGGTGTGCCACTGCAAAAGGAATAGGCATCCGGAATCAGTGCATCCAGCAAGAGTTTAAGGCAGGGATAAGCCGCAACCTCTTTCACTACCTTGCTGCGGTGACGGTAGACACGCTCGCTGGCCAAATCTTTGGCGCCTTTGAGAAGGCTGGAAATCTCACCACTGACAAGGTCGAGCAAATCCTTGCTGGGGGCAGGCAGACCACCCTCCAGGATACTGCCGTGATGACGCATGAAAGTGATCGCAAACTCCTCGACGCATTTGCCGATAACCATGCCGCGCATGGCGGCACAATAACGGCGAATGACATCCGCGTTGCGTCGCTCCACTCCCTGGGGAGAGCGCAGCTTTTCCGGCTCCAGTACCGGGTGGACCACGGCCTCGAACTCCTCCACCGAGAGGATGCCGATTTCCACGGCATCCTCCAGATCAAGAATGGCATAGCAGATATCGTCAGCCGCCTCCATGAGATAGGACAGCGGATGTCGCGCCCAGCGGTCTTCACCCAAGGGCAGCAGACCCAGCTCTGCAGCCACCACGGCGTAGTAGTCGCGCTCGGCCGTGTAGATATTGAATTTTCCCTTGCGCTTCCTGTTTTCAGGCACCGGCTCGGCCGCGGCAGTCCACGGATACTTCACCAGTGCCCCCATGCTGGCTGCTGTCAGGCGCATGCCGCCTTCGCCGTAGTACATCTCCAGGCTGGCCACCATGCGCAGGCCATGGGCATTTCCCTCATAAGTCTGCACGTCCAGGCGCTCGCCCGGATTCAGAGGCGCCAGATAAGAGGCATTTGCCGGGTCCGCGAACCAGGTACGAAGTGCATCTTCACCCGTGTGCCCGAAAGGTGGATTGCCGATGTCATGCGCAAGACAGGCGACCTGAACAATGGCACCGATATCGGTGGGATGATTGTCGGCCGGCAACAAGCCCTGCTGCTGGAGCATGAGGCCGACACGGTTGCCCAGGCTACGGCCGACACTGGCAACCTCCAGTGAATGCGTGAGACGGTTGTGGATGTGGTCGTTGACGGCGAGAGGATGCACTTGCGTCTTGCGGGCCAGCCGGCGGAAGGCCGTGGAAAACACCAGCCGGTCGTGATCGATGTGGAAGTCGTTGCGCAGGCCCGTGTCGATATCACTCCGGGCAATGGCATCGCTGCGCACGATCATGCCGCTCTTGACCTTGAAACGCTGAGTGGAAAGCAGTTGCTGCCATTGCATGCGGGAAGAAGTCATGTCGTTTCCATGCCGGGAATTGCCGGTGACAGTAGCGGATGGCGCGGCACGGCGACAAGCCAGGGAGTCCCCAAAGAAAACGGGGCACAAGGCCCCGTTTTCTTTATCCGGATTTTCCGGCGGATACCGTCACCACCAAGTAGTCGGATTCCACCAGGTGCTTGCACCGGCACGTGCACGGACATTGCCGTGCTCATCCATCTGCTCGGCCTGGATTTCTTCGTCGGTACGCACCTGGGTCGGTGCACGGGTCAGCGCGTCCAGTCGGGCGGCCTCTACCGGCTGTGCTTCGGTATACAGCTCGAACGGCGACCACTGCGGCTGACGATCGGCATACAGCACACGGCCAACTCCCATGGATCGGGTCTGGGCAATTTCGGACAGGGCCTGGGCTTCAGGCAATTGCTGCAGCGGGCCAATCACGGTCAGCGGGCTGCCCTTCACCAGCTTCTTGGGGCCGGGATTGTCTTCGTCGTAGCGGAAGTAATAGCTCTTGCCACCCTCAAAGAGCACGTCCACCTCGAAAATGGTCTGGAGATACACCACGGCCAGCGGGCGCTTTGCCGTGAAGTTGTAGGTACTCGAAGGCACCTCGAACCAGAAATAGCTGCCGCTCTTGAGGCCGGAAATGAACTCACCGTTCACGAAGAAACCCGGGGCCTGTATTTCGGCATCACTCCAGTTGGAGCGCGAGCGATACACGTACACCAAGGCGTTACGGGAGTCGGTGGTCAGCAGGGGCTTGAAGAAAGCTCCCTTGGGCGGAGACAGGAAAGTACCCCAGGCCAGCGGCTTGAGTGTGGTGGTATCGATGATGCTGTCCAGCCCCTGTCGCGTCTTCGCAGCGGCGGGGTTGCTGGTGGGATGCAACAGGTATTGAGGATTGGAGCAGGCTGCCAGCGCCAGCGCCAGAGTCATACCGAACAGGGCCTTGAGCTGCCACATGTTCACTTACTCCGTTCTTCTTGTTTTTGGGTCTGCCCCTCTGGGGAAGACCGGGGCCGGAATGCCCGTGCCGAAGGATACCCCGAAAGACCGGGGCAAGGGCAAGGGCATATCCGCCACCACATCACACGGCGGGGCATCCCCGGCGGGAAAGCCTTGTAACAACTGCCGCGATAACAGGCTGCCAGAGGCTGTGCGATACTGCCCCGCGTTTTCACGAAGGATGCCGCCATGCTGGATAACCTGTTCCGCAACAACCGTGCCTGGTCCGAACAGATCAAGGACAAGGACCCGGACTTCTTCCGGAAACTGGCGGAACAGCAAAGCCCCGAATTCCTCTGGATAGGCTGTGCAGACTCACGCGTACCCGCCAACGAGATCATGGGCCTGCTGCCAGGCGAAGTCTTCGTGCACCGCAACGTGGCCAACCTCGTCATCCATACCGACATGAACTGCCTCTCGGTACTGCAGTACGCCGTGGAGGTGCTTAAGGTGAAGCACATACTGGTGACGGGTCATTACGGCTGCGGCGGGATACAAGCCGCCCTCAACAACCGCGAGTTCGGCCTGATCGACAACTGGCTGCGCCACATCAAGGACATTTACCGTCTTTATGAAAAAGAGTTCGACGGACTGGACGACCAGCAGCGTCTGGACCTTCTCTGCGAGCTGAACGTGGTCGAACAGGTCACCAACGTCTGCCACACCACCATCGTGCAGAGCGCCTGGAAGCGCGGCCAGCCACTTTCCGTGCATGGCTTCATATTCAGCATTGGTGACGGCATCCTCCGCGATCTTGGCATGAACATCAGCTCTCCGGATGAGCTCGCACCGATTTACCGCATGCTGCGCAAATCCGAACCCCCGAAAAAACCCTTTGCCTGACAGCAGAAGATGCTGCCAGCCGACCCGGTTTTCTATGCACTTTGTGCCGCACTGGCACTGATTGCCATGCTCTATGCCTGTGTCGGCCAGGCGGGTGCTTCCGGATTCATCGCTGCCATGGCCTTGGCCGGCTTTGCCCCGGCCAGCATCAAGCCCAGCGCCATCCTGCTCAATGCTTGCGTATCCGCCATTGTCTCGCTGCACTTCCTGCGCTCACCCCACTTCTCATGGCCGCTGCTGCGGCCTTTCATGCTGTCTGCCCTGCCGGCCGCAGTACTGGGTGGCTACCTGACGCTGCCTTCGTCCCTCTTTGATTTACTGTTGGGTGGCCTGCTTGCCCTTGCTGCACTGCCGCTCTTTTTCCGCCCCCACGACGAGGGAAATCTCGTCCGCCAGCCCGGCTGGCCTGCCGCCGCTCTGGCAGGGAGCATGATAGGTCTGGTGTCCGGACTGACCGGCATGGGAGGTGGTGTCCTGCTGGCCCCGCTCCTGCTCCATTTCCGCTGGGCCAGGCCGGAAACTGCCACCGCCATCTGCTCGGTCTTCATCCTGGCCAACTCCCTGGCAGCGCTTGTCGGCCATGCTCCGCAGCTCAGGAATGTACCAACAGAGCTTCCCGCCTACCTGCTGGCCGCTGTTGCCGGAGGGGCGATAGGCTCCCGTTACGGCCGGCTCTGGCTTTCGGCACAGGCCATACGCCGCATGCTGGGTGGCCTGCTCCTCATTGCCGGCCTCAAACTCGTCCTGCAGCTTTAAAGGCCTGGTCACACCACCTGAAGCGTGGAACAGGCAAAGACCGGAGTGATGACACTCCAGCAGACATACAAGGCAACCCCTTAACCTCCCGCCTCTTGATACCGTTGGTTGCCAAACCACTACCCCAAGCCCCCGGCAATATGCGCTAGGCTCATCCAGACAAGGAGAACGCCATGCAAATCGCCCTGCTGGGGGCCGCATTTTCGGCAGGTGGTGCCCATCCCGGCTGCCGGCACGGCCCCGCTGCCTTTCACATCCATGAGTTCCCGCGCTGGCGCCGACAGATACGCCACAAGGTCCGCTGGACAGGCACCGTACGCGAAGCCAGTGCCCGTGCCCTGCGCTGGCCGGAGGGAACCCGGCAACTGGCGGCAAATGCGCGGCGCCTGATGCGGCGGGTACGGCGCCTGCGCGCAGGCGGCCAGTTACCTGTGGTCATCGGCGGCGACCACTCCTGCGCCATTGGCACATGGTCAGGCATCAATACCACCGGGTTGCAGCCCCTTGGCCTGCTCTGGATAGATGCTCATCTGGACTCGCACACGCCTGACACATCTGAAACCGGCCGCCTGCATGGCATGCCGCTGGCGGTACTGCTGGGGGAGGGAGACAAGGCCCTGACCTCACTCGCCGGACACAGGGCCATCGATCCGCGCTTTTGCGCCGTTATCGGCGCACGCAGTTATGAAGAAGGGGAGCCTCAGCGGCTGGCAAGGCTAGGGGTACGCTTCTATACCCGTGACGACATTACCCGGCGCGGCCTGGGCGTTGTGCTCGCAGAAGCCTGGCGCCGGGTAGCTGCCGCTCCCGGCGGCTTTGGCGTCAGCCTGGATCTGGATGCGCTGGACCCCATGCTGGCACCCGGCGTAAGCGTGCCGGAAGAGCGCGGCCTCAACCCTCGCCAACTGGCGCTGTTGCTACGCAAGCAACCCTCCAAGCACCGCCTGCGCGGTCTTGAGGTAGTGGAGCTGAACCCGCGCCGGGACCCACAGGGGCACACACGCCGCCTGCTGCCCACACTGCTGACGGCACTGGTCACAAAGCGTTAGCCAGTCCACGGCAAAGCCCTCACCTCGGCTTTAGCCTTGGCAAACGCCCAAGTGCTGTCGCACCGACAATGCCTCACGGCAAGGAGTCTGTATGTTTGCCACGACACCCACCTCCGTCCCGTCCCCCTCAGCCAGCGTGCTCGAAGAGCATTACGGTGCCCACAACTACGAATCGCTGCCTGTCGAACTGGTACAGGGTGAAGGTGTATGGCTCTGGGACAAGCGTGGCCGGCGCTATCTGGACCTGATGGGCGCCTATTCCGCCGTCAGCCACGGCCACTCCCATCCCCGCCTTGTGGCAGCACTTCGCGAGCAGGCAGGCAAACTGGCCGTGACATCCCGGGCCTTTCACTCAGAATGGCTGGGCCCCTTCCTGGCGCGGGCCTGTGAGCTTACCGGCATGGACCGTGCACTACCCATGAACACCGGCGCCGAAGCCGTCGAAACCGCCATCAAGGCCGCGCGCAAATGGGCCAGTGCCGTACACGGCATCCCGGAAGGCCAAGCCGAAATCCTGGTCATGGAAAACAACTTTCATGGCCGCACGACCACACTGGTCGGCTTCTCCAGCGTGCCGCAATACCGTGAGGGATTCGGGCCTGCCACACCCGGCTTCGGGCGCATCCCCTTTGGTGACCTGCGCGCGCTGGAAAAAGCCATTGGCCCCTACACGGCAGCCCTGTTGCTGGAACCCATGCAGGGCGAAGGCGGTATGAACATCCCACCGGCAGGCTGGCTGGGCGATGTCGCCGCCCTCTGCAAAGAGCGCGGCATCCTGCTGCTGGCAGACGAAATACAGACCGGACTGGGCCGCACCGGCGCCCTGCTCGCCTGCCAGCACGAAAACGTGCGCCCCGACGGCCTGATGCTGGGCAAGGCACTGGGTGGTGGCCTGCTGCCGGTTTCCCTGTTTCTGGCGCGCGAGGATGTGATGGCGGTGTTCGGGCCCGGGGACCATGGCTCCACCTTCGGCGGTAATGCACTGGCCGCCCGCGTGGGGCTGGAGGCTCTGGATGTGCTGGTGGAAGAAAACCTGCCGGAGCGTAGCCGTGATCTGGGCCTCTATTTCCTGGACAGGCTGAAAGAGCTGAAGCACCCCGCCATTCGCGAAGTCCGGGGCAAGGGGCTTTTCATAGGCATGGAACTGGCCGAAGGCTGGGGCACGGCAGCAGACTTCTGTCGTGCGCTGATGAAACAGGGCGCACTCAGCAAGGACGCTCATGGCAATGTGGTCAGGCTGACGCCACCGCTGGTGATCAGCCGGGCAGAAATCGAGCTGGCCTTGCAGAAAATCCAGGCCGTGCTGGAGGGGCTGCAACCCGGCAGCAGCCACTGAGCTCCTCCGGATCACCCATAAAAAAACGGGCCTGAGCCCGTTTTTTCATTCAAACCCGACTCAGACGGAAGCAGGCGGGTTGATGCGGATTTCCACGCGGCGGTTCTGTGCACGGCCGTTTTCAGTGGAGTTGTCAGCCACGGGCTGCGACTTGCCATAGCCCACGGAATTGACACGGCCACCCGCCACACCACGGCTGATCAGGTACTGCGACACGGAATTGGCGCGATCCTGGGACAGCTTGAGGTTGTAGTCGTCACGACCCACGTTGTCGGTATGGCCCGACACGGTCAGCGTGGTCTTGTTGTATTCCTTCAGCACGTCAGCCACGGCATCCAGTACCGGGTAGAAGTCAGCACGCACACTGCTCTGGGCTGTCGGGAACGTGATGTTGCCCGGCATGATCAGGGTGATTGTGCCTGTTTCCTTGTCCTTGCTGATGCCAACGCCAACACCGGCCAGGCGCTCACGCAGTTTCTTTTCCTGATAGTCCATGTAGGCACCTACACCACCGCCCGTCACGCCACCGATAGCCGCACCCTTGAGGGCACGCTCGCGACGATCCTTGGCATTGTCACCGGTGGCAGCGCCAGCGGCGGCGCCCACGGCAGCGCCGATACCTGCGCCCCAAGCCGTCTTGCTGGCCTGCTGTTCGCCGGTGTAAGCGTTGGTGGAGCAGCCTGACAGGGTCACGCCCCCCAGGGCAACGGCGCCCGCCAGGGCAGAAATGATCAAGCTACGCATGGTGAATCTCCTTGTAGTGGAACGGGAGGTATAGCCCCCTCCCGGAAACGGGGCTGGCCCGGAGCGCGATTTGTAACAAAACAATGACGGCCATGAAAGCACGTGTTACCCGGATACGACAAATCCCGGTTCAAAAGAGCACGTGCAGGAAACCCTTGGGATTCTTGCTGATGGCCACACTGAGGATGAAGGCAAACACGGTCAAGGCCAGGAAGAAGCTGAGCACGCGCGCACCATAGCCCTTGGCCAGACGGAAGGCGAGGACGCCCAAGAAGATGTAGACAAAGAGGGCAACAATCTTTACCTGCACCCACACCGGCAAGCCCCCGAGCAGTACCACCAGCACAATCGCTGAAACCAGCAAGACGGTATCAATGAGGTGCGGCACGATGCGCGAGAACTTGCTGGCAAGCAGGCTGGACTCCTGCATCATCCAGAGTCCGCGCAGCAGGAAGAAGCCGCCACTGGCGAGTACGGCACCCATGTGGATGTGCTTGATAAGAGGATAGAGGTCTTGCATGAGGAGGCTTCCGGAATATCCCTGTGAAAATCGCGCCTTTGTCGCAGAATCGGGCCAGCCGGTCAAACCCATAACAGGAAGCCTTGCATCATCCGTCATGCCACCTCCGCCATCTGCTAAGGTAGGCACCCTCTCCCTCTCACCGGCCCGCCATGTTGTTTGAAAAGGTTCCCACGCCCTGTGTCGGCATTTGCTCCACCACCTACGGTGACACGGTTTGTCGCGGCTGCCGCCGCTACCTGCATGAGGTCATCGACTGGAACCGCTACTCCGATGCTGAAAAACGCCTGATCTGGCAACGCCTCGATGCCTTGCTTGACCAAGTGCTTCCCGGCAGCTTCCGGATCGATGATGCCGCTCTGTTGCGTGAAAGGCTGGCCTTCTACCGGATTCCGCACCGCACAGACGGCAACGACTGGGCCATGCTCTATGCCCTGCTGAAATCCACGGCCAAGCAGATGCAGGACCTGGGTGAGTTCGGTGTTTGCCGGCTGGACCACAGCCCGCTCACACTGGCACAACTGCGCGAGAAGCTGAACGCCGACCTGCACCAGCTCGCCTCGGCCTATTACGAAAAGGATTTTTTGCGCGCCGCCCGCCGTGCTGCCGCCAGCACCGCCCACATCCCCACCACGGACAGTGACTTGCGCTGAAGCATTGCCCGGTCATAACGGTACGGCTATAGTCGCGGCCCTGCGCCAGTGGTGGAATTGGTAGACACGCTGGATTTAGGTTCCAGTGCCGCAAGGCGTGAAGGTTCAAGTCCTTTCTGGCGCACCACAAGCATGCTCCCGCATGCACATCATGAATGCCGGATCACCCGAAAGCCCTGCTAATGCAGGGCTTTTCATTTTTACGGCATGAAGACAGCCTCCGTACGCCGCTATACAGCCCCATTCTTTGAGGGTACGTTTGGGGGCACGAGGCCGGCTGTCCTGACTCCAGTCCAGGCAACCGATTTCATGGACCCATGAAGATCTTCATTCACGACATCAAGGAATACTGGTTCAAGCAATACCTGCGCCCTGCACGCAAGGAAAATAAAAAATGCGTTTCTCTTCCTTTTCCAGGCCCCGGCAACTTTCTGCCTTGGCGGCTGCGTTACTACTGAACGCTTCTTGCGTTTTTGCAGACACCCGCTATCCCGAAGACCCGTTCGCCATGGACCGCGAACTTCTGCCCGCCACCGAAATCGGTACGGCACGCGGGCAAACCCGCCTGACCGTGATGGGCGCCCTGACCCATGGCAACAACAGCTCCCGGAACATCTATCTGGGTGGAAAAGTCTCGCTGGAGTTCATGTTGCACGAGTTCGGCTCTGTGCGTATCTCCGGTTTTCAGGACCTTCTGGAAAACGATCTTGACTCCCTGAATCATCGTTTTTCATCAGCCCGTGTCGGAACGGCACTGCATCTGTCGCCGTACCGCCGGGTGGACCTTGGTCCGTATCTGGAAGCTGGCGCACTTGTCGTGGATACGCTGAAAGATGACAGCAGTATCGGTCCGGAAGTGGCCGTGGGAGGCTTCATCACCATTCATCTGAACAGCTTCTGGTATCTGCAACTGGAGCTGGAGCGTGCTTTTGCCCGCGCAGAAGTAGCAGGTTTGCTGGGCTCGCAAAACCGGACCGCTGCCATGCTCGGTCTCGGTTTTGCGTTTTGAGCATACCGGCCATGAAACCTCGCATTCTGGTGATCGGTGCCGGCCCTGCCGGGTTGGCGGCAGCGGCATATTTGCTCGAACACGATAAAAACCTGCATGTTCGCGTGTTGCACATGGGACACCAGCTTGGTGGAAAAGCCGCTGCCTTCAAACGCCCTGACGGGCGTAGCTACGAACACGGCTGGCACATGATCGTGGGCTTTTACAGCCGCATGATCAGCCTGATGCAACGTGCCGGTATCGATACCGGGAAAACCCTGATCAGCATGCAGGGCCAGAGTCATATGCATGACCCTGTGAATCACAACCTCTTCACCATTGGCGGGGAGTCATCGCTGTCCGTCATCAAGCAGTTCCTGACACTGCCCATGCTGAGCCCGGTTGAAAGACTCAATGTCGACAGGGTGATGACCGAGGCCCTCCTGATTGCCAAGGGTGCAGGCGGCGACCTGTCCCGTTATGACGACCAATGCTTTACGGCCTGGTGCATCGAACGCGGACTGCGCCCACACCTTGCCCGCAACCTGCCGTTATTCCGCTTTTTCCGCGAGGCTTACTTCAACTATCCGGGCGAAATCAGTGCCTACCATATCCTCCAAAGCATTCGTCTGATGGGTGGACTCAGCCTGAAGAATGCCATGCAATACGTGCTGCCGGATGACTACGGCACGGCTGTCTGGAACCCTATCGGGAACTACATCCGGAGTCTTGGCGGAGAAATCATTCCCCATACAAAGGCGCTCAACTGGCAGTATCAGGGGCGCCACATCAGTGGAATCGAAGTCGCCCAACCTGACCCGGCAGGCCATGGGCACGGCAATCACGGCTGGCAACGCAAACCCATGGCCGTCATTGATGAAACGCGCCGCGTGATTGATGACTTCGACCATGTGATTTCCACCATCCCCAACGCCGTGTTCTGCCAGATGAATGCCAGCGACACCGCCTGGTGGTACTCCGACTATTTTGGCCGCATCAGGAATTTGCGTAGCGCCGCCACCATTTCCATGACAGTGCTTACGAAAAAGCCGGTGGGTGAATTTCCCGGCCCGGTATTCGGCCTTCCTGCACCGCTGGGTATCTGCACAAACATGAAACCCTACTGGCGTATCCACCGAGACAATCCTGAGGTAGGCGCCGCGCTGGCTTTTGTCGGGCAGGAACGTGGCTTTGAGAAATGGACCGACCAGCAGATCACGGATTTCACGCTGGACAATTTTTCACGCATCAAAGGCTTTGGCGACATTCGTCAAGCCGGTATCACGGATATAGAGATTCACCGGAATGTGGCAGATCATGCCCGGCTTTTTGACTGCGAGCCCGGAGTGCAACGCTTTCGGCCCGGCAACCTTACGCCGTTTCACAATCTGTTCCTGGCAGGCGACTGGGTGCGCAACCCGGTGGACTTGGTGTGCATGGAAGGTGCCATTGCATCCGGCGAAGAGGCAGCCAAGCTTTTGCTGAAAAAACTGCGGGAAGAAAGGGCATGACTCAATACAAGCAACAAGATCCGTTCGACCCACAATTCGATCCCGACAGATCCCGATCACCTCTTGCCACCAATTCCGCTGCCGCGCCAGAAGGATGCGAGTGCGGGATAACTCGCCGACAGGCCTTGGTCATGATGGGCAGCGTTGCTGCATTGCCTCTGACAGCCACGGCCGATGCCTTCATTCCCTGCGTGCAGATACGACAGCAGATCACACCCTGCAGCCACAAATTCTGTCGGCATTACAGCGGCCAGAAAGACTATTACGGACGCTGAACGGGAAGAGCCTGCGTTGCCAGCAACAGCATGCCTCGGCTCTCCAGCCGACTGGCATCCACACCGAAGCACTGCTGCACGAAAGCGGTAGTCAGCACATCAGCAGGGGTGCCCTCCACCATGCAACGCCCTTCCAGCAGCACCAGAATGCGATCAGCGTACTGTGCTGCCAAGTTCATGTCGTGCATGGTAACGATCACAGCCGCACCCGTGCGTGCAGCAAACTCGCGTATCACGGCGCAGACCTGATGCTGGTAATGCGGGTCCAGGCTGGCGCAGGGCTCATCCAGCAAAAGTAGGCGCGGCCCCTGCTCATCAGCAGAGGGCCACAGTTGTGCGAGTACCCGGGCAAGATGCGTGCGGGCCTGCTCGCCACCGGAAAGCGAAGGCACCAGTCGCTGTGAAAACCCTGCCACACCCGTGAGGTGCATGGCTTCCTGCACGATGCGGCGGCTCTCCTCAAGCGTTGCCTGGCGCGCCATGCACCCCAGATGCACCACTTCTTCCACCGTAAAGTCCAGCGTCAGCCGTGAGTGCTGTCGCAGCATGGCACGGTGCCGCGCAAGCTCGTCCAGCTTCCATGCCGAGAGCTCCTTGCCAGCAAGCAGGGTTTCGCCGGCATCCGGCGGCAAATCGCCAGCCAGCACCGAGAGCAAGGTGGATTTGCCTGCGCCGTTGGGACCGATGAGCATGAGGACTTGCCCGGCCTGAACTTCGCAATCCACGGCATTGAGTACAGGGCGGCGGGACTTGCCCTTGCCCCGGGCCAGATGCAGCCCACGGGCCAGAAGAACCGTCTCGGAAATCGCCATCAGGCCTCCGCCATGAGGCGATCACGGGCACGCAGCAGCAATGCCAGGAAGAAAGGAGCCCCCAGCAATGCTGTCAGTACACCGATGGGAATCTCCGCCGGCGCCGCCAGCGTGCGCGCCACGAGATCGGCACTGACGGTCAGTATGGCCCCCAGCAGAGCCGCTCCCGGCAGCACGATACGGGCATCTGGCCCCGCCAGAAGGCGCACACAATGCGGCGCCACCAGGCCGATGAAACCAATCATGCCGCAGAAGGCCACGCTGGCCCCCACGGCCAATGCCGTAGCCAGGATGGCCAGGCGTTTGAGCCGCTCCACGGCAACCCCCAGGTGTCGCGCCTCAGCCTCGCCCAGAGCCAGGGCATTCAGGCCTTTGCCCAAGCGCCACAGCGTCAGCAGGGCGATGCTCACGCCACCTGCAACGAGGCCCGTCACCTGCCAACTTGCAGCAGAGAGGCTACCCAGGCTCCAGAAGGTGAGATTGCGCAGTTGCTCATCCGTGGCGAGATAACTGGCCAGGCCAATCAGCGCCACCGCCAGTGCATTGATGGCAATGCCTGCCAGCAACATGGCGGCAACGGACACGCTCTGTCCTGTCCGCCCGATACGGTAGACAAGCCAGGCTGCCAGTGCCGCTCCCGAGAAAGCCGCCAACGGCAATAGCCATATCCCGAGCACGGCTGCCCCCGACCACATGACATTGCCGAAAACGATGGTGAGCGCGACGGCCAGCGCCGCCCCACTGGAGACGCCGACCAGTCCGGGATCAGCCAGAGGATTGCGGAAGAGCCCCTGCAAGGCAGCACCTGCCATGCCCAGGCCAGCACCGACAACAGCCGCGAGCAAGACGCGCGGCAGGCGAATACTCCAGAGCACAGCAGCCTGCTGTTGTTCAAACGCCCCAACCTCCAGACCCAGCCGGTCCAGGAGGATGGCAATGACAGCCGTGCTGTCGATGGCATAGGCACCGCGACCTGCTGCCAGCAGCATCATGAGCAGCAACAGCACTGCCAGCAGGGGCAGCAACAGTCCGGCAGGAAGACGCCCCGCCGGCAGGCCGGGGGACGACGACGGTTTCACCATCTGACCCTGCTCTCCGAACGCCCCGCGTTAACCATCCTTCCGGCTTGCCGGCAGGTCATGGCAGCAACGCTTTGTGCAACGCATCCACGGCAGCGGGAAGGCGTGGGCCGAAACCCAGGAACTGCACGATATCCACGGCCACAATGCGTCCGGCTTTGCCGGCCGGTGTCAGCGCCACACCCGGAACAGTAGCGACAAATTCACGCCGCCCTTCTTCTGTGGCAGCAGTCATGCGTGTGGTGACGATGACGTCAGGAGCAGCAGCCACCAGTGACTCTGCCGAGAAAGGCTTGTAGTCGCTGAAAGACTGGCCGAAGGCATTGCTGGCGCCCGCCATGGCCAGCATGGCGTCGGCACCGCTGTCACGTCCACCCGCCATCGTGGTGCTGCCATGCGACATGATGAACGCCACCCGCAATGGCTTGCCCTGTGTGTTGCGCAAAGGACTGGAAGTGACACGCTGCTGGACGGCACTCCACTCTCCCGCCAGCCGGGCATTCAGCTCCTGTCCCTTGGCCACGGCACCCACCGCGGAACTGACTACACGGATGCGTTCCTGCAGGCCGGCAAAGGTGTAATCACCCTCCACACGCACAACGCGCACCCCGGCTCCCTGCAACTGTGCCAGCACATTGGGCGGCCCGGCCTCGTGACTGGCGAGCAGGACAGTGGGGCGCAGGGACAACACGCCTTCTGCCGAGAGCGTGCGCTGGTAACCCACACGGGGAAGCTGCTTCACCTCCTCCGGCCAGACACTGCTGGTATCACTGCCAACCAAAAGGGATTCGGCACCCAGTGCATACACGATTTCGGTGACGCCGCCCCCAACGGAGACCACACGCGGCGCTTCGGCCGCATGCGCAGGCAACAGGGAAATGAGCAGCAGCACCGGCAAGCAGCGGCGCAGGAACAAACGAACAGGCAGCATCACAACATCCTCGATGATGACGGAATGAATATGCGGGTGGGGATGCCTGCCTGCGGAAGATTCCTAATGAAACACGAATCAGGATTGACCGCCATGCTGGCGCCATCACTTCCGCAAACAGGACACGGCAGGCACAAAACCCGCCACGGAAAAACGCTCAGGGACGACGTGTCAGCAGCGGTGCCAGCGACCAACCCTCGTCACCCCGGCGCACCAGCAGGCCGGCAGACTCCAGCTTGCACAGCACCTGCCGCAACGGACCCCGGGCCACGGGATTGCCGGTGGCAATCAGGCGGTCCTGCAAGGCCGACAGCGAAGGGGACACCCCCTTTTCACAGGCCAACTGCAAGGCTTGCAAGACCTTGACGCGCAGCAGCGTCACACGTACGCCGCTCGCCTTCAGGATTTCCCTTTGCAAAGACATATTGCTTCTCCTGTCACACCGTCTCAGCCAAGGGCATAGGCACTGCGCAGCAATTCGTCAAAGCGGCGGAAGGCGGACAGTGCCGCATCCTGCAGTTCCAGTTCCTGCTCGGCGCTCAGGTCCAACGTATCCACCACACTCACAAACTGCTTCCAGTGACGGGCACGCCCTTCCGGCGCCGCTGCCAGATGGCGGGCACCAAAATTCTCGTCCAGCCCCAGCCCCTGCGCCTTCTTGAAAAGGATGGCAGCGCCCAGCGTCGAGCCTTCGGAAACGAACAGCCAGCCCAAGGCCTGGACCGGCGTCAGCCCTGCCAGCCGGCCGGCTTCCACTTCAGGCACCGGCACGCCCAGATCGGCAAGATCAGCCACTGCCGCATTCTCACGACTGCGTGCCGCCAGCTCCGGCAGCCACTGCTCCAGGGCAGGCAGGCGGTAAAGCGGTTCGATTTCGCGCTGGAAGCGGTACTGCACTGCCACCCAGATACCAAAGCGCTCACGGCTTTCAAAAGGACGGGCCGCCGAGACCACCGTATGCAGGTGCTCGTGCAAGGCATCCGTTGCCTGGCTCAGTCGGGCACTGCGGCTGCCCTGGCTTTCCGTGGTGGATTCGGGAGAGGAAACACTGTTCATTCGTACTGCTCCGGTCTGATAGGCCATCAGAAGAAAAGAGGGGCTTCCCTTCTAAGACGAACGAGAACGGTTTTTTGACAGGGAGAGAATGAAAAAAATTCAGGGCGGGCCTGCCCATGCAACGGGTAATAAGGCCTTGCTACCCGTTATCAACTATTAAGGAGGAAGAGACAGACGACGTTATGGCCGGGAGCAGAGCAGCCAGTTACGGGCATACCGCACACCAGCCAGCAAACCGGCAAGCACCAGCAGCAAGGGCGAAAATGCTCCCGTACTGGACTGGATGCTGCTCCCGTCATAAGTTGATTCGCGCACGCTGACAGAACGGCTTGCCGAGGCGTAATCACCGCCCTCGCCTTCACACGTCAGAGTAAGAGTGTAGTCACCAACTGCTGTGAGCGGTGGTGTGGGCTGGTTACCACTAACACCCTCGGGCGCAGGACTCCCCATAGGCACACCCGAAAAACTGCAGCCCGCTGCGTTGTCTGCCGCCCACTCCACTTGCAGGCTACCTCCCAGCGTCACGGTTGCAGCTGAAATGGAGAAAGTCCTGATCTCCACAGCGGGAATGGCCGTAATGGCCAAGGCACGCTCTACAGTTTCACCTGTGTCATTACGGCAAGCCAATGAATAGGTATTGGAACCAGCGCGTGTCGGCACGATTTCAACCTCGCCCGCTGCCGGCTGGCTGCCGCTCCAGTCGCCGCTTGCTTCACAAGCAACAGCATTGTCGGCATTCCACGACAAGGTACTGGTGGACAAATCCCCGGAGGCACCAAACACGACTTGCGGGCTCGAAGCCACAAATGCCTTGAGCATAGGTTTGGCATGTTCGACCTCAATGCTGAAGATCAGTCCCTCGTCATGCTCACCGCCTTCCGCCATACCGTAAAGCCTGCCATCCAGGCCGAGGATCAACCCGGAGGGTGAATATCCTTGTTCGGCTCCCTGGAAGGAAAACACTTTTTCAAAGCCGCCTGATGACTCACTGATACCTAAGAGCGCGATCCGAAAAACCGTACCATTCCCGTATTGCCCGCCTCCCGACGTCGTGCCGTAGATATTTCCATCCGGCGCCAACACGAGACTCGAACCAGCCCTGAGACCATCTTGATTAGCAGTATTGTTAAAGCGATGGAGCTGGCGGAATTCACTGCCATCCTTCTTGACACGATAGACAATAGCCACCTGATTTGCTCGGGAAGCAAAGGTACTGCCATAAAGATAGCCATCTCCACCATCAACCAATGACGACATCGCGGCAAGACTTAGGGCGCCTTGCTCAGAGCCGACAAAACCATGCAGCACCTTGAATCCACTACCATCAGGTCTGACGCGGTAAATGGTACCTTGAGTTGCGGCACCGTCACTCAGACGTGGCGGCCCACCTTCAGCATTCAGGCCATACAACCAGCCGTCCGATGACGCAATTACCGCAACAGGTACATCGCCCTCTCTATCACGATCAAACAGCCTCACCCTAGAAAACTGCTTCTCGTCTGCGGAGAGACGCCATAATCCACCTGCTTGCACTGCCAAGGGAGCTTCTTCTTCCTTAAGGCGCTTACGCCCTGCACCACTGTCGAGTGCATACACAGCATCGCTATCGTCTATGGCAAGGCTACCCTGCGGGCAGTCCAGTGTCCCATCTGACAAAAATGGCAGAGACACCATGACTGGCGAACTAGCTGTCGAGAAGCGATAGAGTCCACCCAGCCTGATTACACGCTGACCAGTGCTCCAATCATCGAATGGACAGAGATGTTGGTGAAAGGCAGCAGCATAGAAGACACCACGGCTGCTTCTGACAATGCTGCGACCACTGTTAGCATAAAAACTGCTTGTACCCGCCAATAGCTGTCTTTTCTCCTGAGATAAAGCCAAGCTCCAGCGCCCAACGGGATAAGCATGGTCCGCAACTTGAGCGGACACTCCATACAAGCGCCCGTCCAAACCCCATACCAAGCCATGCTGGCCTTGGCCAGCATGGCCAGTGGATTGAACATCATCAAAATGATGAATAAGGGAAACACGTGGTGACGCGACCGTAGCAGCTACAGTCGTAGAGGCTAGGCAAGTCACCAGAAGGGCAAAGTTGAGAGGCCGCACGTTATCAACCTCAGGATAGTAGATTCCGTTACCGGCGGAGGATAAACCAACCGGCAACGGTAGGACACAACCACTTACAAAGTGATATTGGATGCGCCAAAGGTAGCACCAGGACGGAGGGTAATCAGTACCTCATTGCCATTATCATCTTCAATCGTCCATTTCCCACTAGAGAAGTAGGCATACCCTTCGCTGAACAGATCGCTGGGTGAGGAAACCCCTGTAAAGCTGTACTGGGAAAGATTCACGATGGAACTGCTACCAAAGCTAAATATCTTGTCCTTGCCAGTACCGATCCTGAAGACATCATTGTTGCTGAAGCCATCGAACACCTCATTGGACGAGCTCCCGTTGTAGACCACTCCCAACTGCTCGAAGTAGTGACGCAAGCCCGCAGTACTGGCGTTGCCACCTCCTCCCGCCATCAGGCCATAGATGATGTTGTGGACATCGTTGGGGCCAAGATCAAAAGGATTTCCACTACCGGAATTCCAGGACACGGGCCAGCCCGAACCATTCAGCCCGCGGTTGAGTACGCTCATGAGATTGCTGATCGTCACGAAAGTGGTGCCCAAAACGAATCCGGAACCACTTGCAGAGAGACTTTCTCCCAGCTTGATGACATCCAGGTCTCCGAAAAGAGTCCGGGTTGGCGTCTGTAATAGCGAATAGACAAGCTGACCAATACCGCCAGTACTTTTGGCCTCTGCCAAAAAGGCTGTGGTATTGCCGGATTTCTTGGTGCTACCAGCATACTGCAGATCAGCGTAAGCTTTGCTGTAAGTAACGCCATTGATGACGACATCATTATTATTGAATGTACTGAAGCCGGCATTATTAGCGGGATAATTTGCCTGCGTGTAACAACTATCGTAAAGCGTCAGGTATGCCTTGAGACCATTGCTCCTGAGATAAGAGGCGCCATAGGTAATTTCAATTGCCATGATATTTCCCCTATTTTTTATTTCTTCGTTATTTGAATCTCCTTATCCATGACCGCAAGAAAGCTTGCCCAAGCTTTCCTCAACCACTCCAATCCAAAAGCCTGAAAAACCATCTTTACAGGCGTATCTCAACAGCTAACATCATAGACCGACCTGGAGCATAGGTACGTACATAACTATCTCCCATCGCCTGCGCGTATTGCCGATCAAAGATGTTTTTCATGCTTATCGAAAAGCCCGCCACATTCGATACTTGATACTCCAGAAAAGCATCCACCACACAAAAGCTCCTTTGCTCCTCAGTCACTGCTTGCGTATATGCATGACCCGCCTCTGAAGCACACGCCAAGACCACACCACTTTCACCACTTTGATCCATGAAACGGAAGCCCGGGCTTAGTCTTCCGTTATAGCGAGGAGGTGCTGGCATGTAAAAACCCGATCCATCCACCATACTCTGATTCAAATTTGCCGAGTTGGAACCCACGGCACCCCCCAGCGGAAATGCAAGGTGACGAAATGTAAAGTCGCGCTCCATCCGTGTAAGACCCAGCCTTAAGAAATGGCTTCCGGCGTCATAAGTCATGTCAACTTCCAGCCCCTTCATGCTCATGGGAGTTACGCCATTCACAAACATCCCGTTCAACACACTCACATACTGGCTGCCGGGCACACCGATCATGGAATCCATTTGAATGTAGTGATCGGTCTCATGATGAAAGCCGGTTACCTTGAGCCCCAATACATCTGCTGGCCTCATGAGGCCAAATTTTTTCAAGCTCATGCCGAGTTCAAAGCTGACTGTTTCTTCAGGCTTGAGGCGATAATTGGGGAAATACTGTACTGACTGCATCGCTCCAGCATCACCCTCTGTTATCAGGACCTCCGTAATGGCTGGCGGACGCCAACCCATCGCTGCATTCGCGAAAAAGCGGACATCAGCCCACGGCCCCAGTACCGCCCCAAGTGAGGGCAATAGCCGCCAGTCAAAGTGGTCAACATCTATCCGTGAATACTCCCAGAGACGCTGGTTGTTGTTGCTTTCGTCATAGGCCTCGAAACCGGTAGTGCCCCAGAGACGATAAAGCTCGTAGCGCAGGCCGGGTGTCACCGTAAGCCATGGCCGGGCCTCCAGACTGAACTGCGTGAAAACATTGGCCAGCAAGCGGTTCCCGCGCGGGGTGGAGCCATTGATGGCTGACTGCTGGCCCGGCGTAAGTGTGCCGCTTTCGACGCTGGGAAGCGCACGGTCCAGAAAAGCCTCCGTCCCCAGCAGCCAACTTGCCGGCAGGCTGCCGAAGAGTTCATGGCGGCCAGAGCGGTTCACGGATACCCCGACGGTATCTGTCCGCGTCAACCGCTGGCTTTCAATATCGCTGACCGCTCGGCTGCGATTTTCCGTCGTGACGTAATAAAGCTTGGTAGCCAGTTCCGTATCCGGGTTGTCCAGCGGTTGCCAGACATGATCCAGGCTGTAGCTGGCCGACCTTACTTCATTGAAACGGGACACCGGATAAGCTGAGTCAGGATCATAGGCAGTAAGACCATAGTCACGGCAGTACACGTACAGCGGATCATTCATCGCAGGCATGGGATTGCATGCCACATAACGTGCATAAGCAGCATCACGGTCCTGCAGCATGGATTCTGCATAGTCGGCGCGAATGCCTGTCGCCGTGAACTGAAGGCTATGCTCGGACAGGAACCGCCAACGGCTTTTGAAAAGCAGGGAGTCCTGATCCTGATCTGTCAGGTTGACAATGTTGACGGGGAAGTCGAAGCCATCATTGAACGCCTTGCCATGACGTCCGGGCCGATACGCATCTGAACGCTTGCGGCTGTAGGCAGCCAGCAGTTCGCCTTGATCACCGCGGCTGGCTACCGCCACGCTGCCCGATGGCAGGACTCCGTTGGCATACTGGCCAAGCCCGGCAGTTCCTCTCAGCCTCAACCCGCTGCTTGCTCCATCAGACAGGATGTCGGCTGACTCCAGCGTCCGCAGCGTGGCAATGCCACCTGTCACACCGGCACTTCCCAGCACAGCCTGTGGTCCTTTGCTGATCTCCACACCACCCAGCAACTCAGGATCAAAGAACATTTCCCCGTTACGCTGCTGGTAACCGCTGCGCTGGTAGTTCTGGCGCATGCCGTCGATATTCATGTTCACCCGGCCAAAATCCTTGAGGCCTCGAATGCTGATGGCGACCCCGGGCACCTGCTCGTTGGTAACGGTGGAAGTGCCGGGAACTCCCTGAAGGATTTCCGAGGCATGACGAGGCGCTGTGCGCTCGATATCGCTCCGTGAAACCGCACTCGTCCCGGCAGGTACGTCATAAACACTTTCACTGACAGCTCTTGCAGAGACGGTAATGGCAGACATGACGACATCGGCACGACGCAATGCAAAAGCACCGTCGGCATTACGGTCAAAATCAAGGTCAGCGCCGTTCAGCAACTGGCGCAAAGCTTCCTCGGGCAGATACTCACCCACCAAGCCAGTGGATCGTATGCCTTGAACAAGATCGGCACTGGCACTGACCTGCTCTCCGGATTGCACACTGAACAATGCGAGTGCCGAGGCAAGCGGAAGAGAGGGAATATCAAAGCGGATACGTTTGTCCGCAGTCTCAGAGGCTTGAGCAGGCAGAACGGTAACGAGAGCTGAGAAAAGAAGAATGATTGCCCTTGCGCGGACAATGCATGCAATAAGCTTTTCCAGAGCGGATACAGAAGCAGAGTTGCATCTTGCTGGGTAAATAACCGGGAGCATCCGGGCCGGGCCTTTTCAAAATCATTGTTCTTCCTGCCATCACGGCAGGGCAAGCTCCGGCAACCCTGCCATTTTTTACTGCTTCATGCAGCAAAATCCGTGGAGACACATTCATCCGGCCATATGCTGGCAGGAAAAATCAGAAACTCAGGAGGAAGATACCAACAGCAACCAGGGCGACACCTCGGTCACGCGCCCCTGCCAGGGCTGGACGATTGCCCGCAGTGCAGCAGCAGGATCCTTGAGCGAATAGCTTCCGGTCACACGCTGGTTCGCCAAGGCACTGTCGCGCAGGACAATCATGCCACGCGCATAAGGACGCAACTGCTCCACCACATCTTCAATCCGCTGGTTTTCCACCAATAATTGGCCGTGTCGCCATGCGGCTACCAAAGAGGGCGGAATCTCGTCCTGATGAACAAAATAGGCATTACGGTCAAGCCGGGCACGCTGCCCGGGGAGCAGGGAAACCACGGATTGCCCGGGAGCCGCTATGGCCACTTCCCCGTTTTCTACCGCCACGGAAATATTGTCGCTGCTAAGGACAACATCAAAAGCAGTTCCGATGTCAGTAATACGTACATCACCGGCCATGACGCTGAAGGGACGCTCATCCTCTGCCACATCGAAAAAAGCCTGGCCTTTCAGTATTCGTATCTCACGGCCTTCTTCGGAAAAACTGACACGGATGGCACTGTCTGCACCGACAGTCATCAGGCTGCCATCATCAAGTCTCAGTTGCCGTATCTCGGCACGGCTGCTTTGGTAGTCAGACTGCCAGGAAAGCCAGAGCGAAGGCGCCATGATCGTCACCAGCACCATGGCGGCCACGGTCATGCTTGCGGCCAGCCAACGCTGGCGATGCGGGGGCTTGCGGCGGGGGGTGATGACAGGGGCAGCTTGAGGCGGCTCGGAAACTTGTACAGGAGCCAAGGGAGTTTGACCGGCAAGCACCCAGACCTGTTCGGCACGCTCCCAAGCCTTCACATGGCGGCTATCGGCAGCCAGCCACTGCTCATGTTCGGCGCGGCGCTGCATGTCATCCGGAGCATCCCGCAAAGCCAGCAGCCAGCCCATCGCCTCGTCCAGCAGGCGATCTCCTGGTTCATCCGCTTTCAAATCGTCATGAGGGGGCAATTCAGGCTTCCTGAAGCTGCGCGGCAAAGCGACGCCAGCAATGACGTTCAATGATCACTATAGAAGACTTTTTCCTTGATGCTTCCTTATTTATCAAGGACTTGAAGCATGCCAGACAATGCGGGCCGAGCATAAGGATGCTACGGCCAGTGAGGCCATGCTTGGATAAGCTGGATACTGCCTTCATGACAAGGGCAGAGGCAAGACACTCAGTAAAGACCGCAAGGCCTTAGTAGACGTCGCGTCGGTAACGGCCATCCTCCGCCATTTGCTCAAGCAACCCTTCACCCAGCACGTCGGCAAGGACGGCAGCCACGGCCGGCGCCATGCCAGCGAGGCTGCCACAGACATAAATGGCCGCTCCAGCGGCAACCCAGTCCCTCAGGGAATCAGCAGCCATGCGCAGGCGATCCTGAACGTAAATGCGCTCGGCCTGGTCCCGTGAAAACGCCAGGTCCAGACGCTCCAATAACCCGCTCTGCTGCCAACTCAGGATTTCCTCACGATAGAAGAAGTCCGATGCCTCGTTGCGCTCGCCAAAAAGCAGCCAGTTACGAGTCTGGCTCGCCAATGAGCGCGCCTTGAGATGGGCACGCAAACCTGCCAGTCCCGTACCGTTGCCGATCAGGATCAGGGGTATTTCCGGCACAGGAGGGTGAAAGCCGCGGTTTTCGCGGATGCGCAGAGCCACCTCGCCCTGCAGGGGAGCATTCTCCGTCAGCCAGCCGGAGCCTACGCCCAGGCGGCCATCAGGCTGACGCATCTGACGCAGCAACAGTTCGACACGTCCGTCCTCGGGAATGGAGGCAATGGAATACTCACGATGAGGGAGCGGTTTGAGAGTCTCCAGCAAAGCCGGAACCGGGAGGCCTGCAAGTGCGTTTATGCCGGCTTCATCATGGGGCAGGGTCAAACGGGCAAGAGAGCGCTGCAGGCTTTCTCCGGATGGCCCGATGGCAGCACCGTCCAGGCCAAGGCCATCAAGGAAACGCTGTACATCGGCATCGGCATTGCATGGCCCTACCTCGGCGATGTCGCCGGGGCGCCATGAGCGCGAACCCGACATGGGCGTGAGAGCAACATGGAATACAGGTGCCCCCTGACTACCGGGGTTAACGCAACGGCGCTCCAGCAACTGCCAAGGCTCGTAGCCAGGCGCACTCCAGTCTGGCAAATCCGTATTGCCGGTCAGCACGGACAGATGATGCTGCCAGTGACGCAGAGCACCGGCATCGCCATTGTCGACCTCGACGCGGTCAAACAGGGCTTGCGCACCTTGGTGTCGCAACCAGTCGTCCAGGCTGCGGCCAAAGGCACAGAACTTGTCATAGCCACGATCGCCGAGCGCCAGCAAGCCGTATTGCAAGGACCACAAGGGCAGGGATTCAGCCATGACACGACGCATGAAACCCGCCACCGTATCAGGCGCGTCGCCCTCGCCAGTGGTACTGGCTAGGAACAGAGCACGCTCCGAGCCAGCCAATACATCGGCATCCACCTTGGCCAAGGGCAACAGCCGTACGGGCAGGCTTGCCCGTTGCAAGGCATCTGCCGTTTGCCAGGCCAGTTGCTCGGCAAAACCGGTCTGGCTGGCATAGGCAACCAGCCAGGGCTTGCCACCACCCACCAGCAATGCCTGGGCCGCACGCTCGATACGCCCCTCCCGCCAGCTACGCAAGAAAGCCAGCAGCAGGCAGAAGCCGGCATAGGCCAGCAGCACCAGCACGGCCAGCGACAACCGTGAGGAAGGAGGCATCACCCACAGCATGTCAGCACTCTGGATGTCCGCGAAGAACGCCGCCAACCCCGCCAGCAGGGCAAACAGGAAAAAATTGCCCGTCAGGGCCAGCGGGAAACGGGGGGCAGCCATCAGGCTCTCGGGAAAGACATCAGCAGAAAACAGGCCAGTCCTGCAGCATGCAGGGCTGGCCACTCGGCTCAGGGCAGGACTTCAAACGTGGCGACATAACGGCCGGTGCGCTTGGTGGCAGGCTTCGGAGCCTTGTCGTCCTCGTAGGAAGCCTCCAGCCAGTACAGGCTGGCGCGCGGCCAGTTCACAGTGATCTTGCCGTCCTTGTCGGACTTGAGCTCGATCGCCTCTTCAGAGTCACGATAGCGGCGGCCACCCGGGACGATTTCCACTTCAACACCAACCGCCGGCTTGCCATCGATCAGGAAACGGAACTCGGCTTTTTCACTGGCAACCAGATCGTTGGGATGTGTGACTGGCACCAACTCCAGACCCACGTTGGTCGGCTTCAATGCCACGTCATTGGGCTTGCCGGCCGTAACAAAGGTTTCCAGACGACGCGAAGACTGGGTGATTTCCAGCTTGTCGGCCTTCTTGGGAACTTCCTTGGCAAAACCTTCTGCCGTCGGTGCCACGCCACGGGGCGGCCAGGACTTGCGCTGACCACCCTCTTCCCAACGTGCCGTCAGGCCGCTGCTGGCCGTGAAAATCTTCCAGGTACCCGCTTCAGTCAACTGAAGGTCGAACACTGTGCGGAACTTGCCGGTAAACACATTCTGGGGTGCCACTTCGCCACCAGTCGGTGTCAGCACCTTGAGGCCGTCAATGCGCAGGGCATTGTGATCAGCGTGGAAAATGTCATTGGAAACTGCTGCATCAAAGGTGACCCAGGGGCCGTTGCTCGACAGCACGGTAGAACTGGGAATGATCCAGCTGCGGTGCGCTTCGGCAGCCATGGGCAGGGTCATCAGCAGGCCGAGTGCAGCCATCCTGAGGGAAGAGGTCATCGGGTTTTCTCCTTTCACTTTTGACATTGCTTGATTGCGGAAAACGATCAGGGTTTGAGTTCGAGACCAATGGCACCAAGCTCGGTGCTGCCTTTGGCAGAGAGCTTTTCAGCTTTCTTGGGGGGCCACTGGAAAGACAAGTCGACCACTTCACGGCCACCGACTTCACGGGAGGCTTCGACCACCAGCTTGTACTTGCCCGGTGCCAGATCGCCGAGCGGTGCCTTGCCGGCACTGAAGCTCAGGGTATGGCTGCCGGGGGCGCGCGTGGCTCCGCTTACGCCATCCACCGGCATCTGCAGGTCACGGCCGGCACGGCGCCACCACAGGCGCATGTCCTTGAGCCACTTCTGGCCTTCGTCGTTCTTCATTTTTACGTCGTACCAGACCGCCAGATTGGCGGCGACAGTCGCATCTTCACGCTCGATCCAGACAGCCACATACGGCTTGTGGTACTCGGCCACTTCCAGACGGGGAACCTCTACCGTCACGGCAAGGTCAGCAGCCAGTACAGGGGCAGCCAGAAGGCCGGTCAGCAGGACAGGAACCATGAAGCGCATGAAAAAACTCCCGATCAATGAATGAAAAGCAGTATCAGTATGAGCGGCACCACCAGCCCCAGCCCCACAACGGGCCAGGTCGCAGGGCGGTTGCCACCGTGCAGTTGCAACAAAAGCAACCCGCTCAGGCAGAACACGAAACAGGCCACGGCGAAAACATCAATGAACCAGGTCCAGGCAGCGCCCGTGTTGCGCCCCTTGTGCAAATCATTGAACCAGGACACCCAGCCACGATCGGTACTTTCGTAGCTCACCGCACCGGTTGCGGTATCCACACTCACCCAGGCATCTCCACCCGGCCGCGGCAGACCGACATAAACCTCGCCGTCCGACCACTCTGGCACCCTTCCCTGCACATGAATGGACAACTCCTTTTCCAGCCACTCAACCAGTGCTGCAGGCAAAGGCGCATCAGCCGCCCGGTCCTCACGCAGTGCCGGCAACAGCCCGGCAGGCAGTTCCGCCGACTTGGTCACCACCACAGGGCGGGCCTCGATCTGGCCGGCATGGTTCAACGTGATCCCCGTGGCAGCGAACAGCAGCATGCCGATCAGGCACAGCGCCGAACTGATCCAGTGCCACTGGTGCAGGGTTTTCAGCCAGAAAGCACGGCGCTGAGGGTCAGCCTTGCTTTCGGAAGGTGCCATGGCACTCATTCAGACTCTCGACAGGAATGGCGGGCAGGTTACGGAAGGCCATGAAACGCCCCTACCGGCTTGCGGTTGACCAGAGGGGCGACATTTGATCACAAATGAGAATTAGTCGCAATTAAACATCGGGTCGTAATTTTCTAGCCTTGCCAAAGGCAGAAGGCATGCAACCAGCGCTCAGGCATGACGCTGACGGTTGACCAAGCCCAGTAGCAATGCCAGCGCGACACCGACCAACAGGCCGGAAAGGTGCCCGTCGTTGGAAATATTGCCGAAGATGGGATCAAAGATGCCGGTATAACCCAATGCCAGCCAGCCCAGCATGAAGACCACGATCACGCCACGCAGACGGAAAGTCGCGGCGGGGTCGGCATAGGGGTAAATCCAGAGATACCCCAGCAAGCCATAGACCACAGCCGACAGGCCACCGAAGTTGCTGCCATAACTCAGGAACTGCACACCGTTGCTGACAAGGGCAATCACCAGTGTCAACCCAAGCAAACGCCCGGCTGACTGCTCGCGCTCCACCAAGCCGCCCAGCTCCCACCACCACAGCAGGTTGAAGGCAATGTGCAAAAGACCAAAGTGCAGGAAGGCCGGCGTCAGCAGCCGCCACCATTGCCCCTGAACCGCGTCGACACTGATTGCAGATGGATAGCTCAAGGCCCGGAACACATCCTCACCCCCAAACCACAAAGCGGCATACACGAGCAGACACAGCACGGCCACGGTACGTGTCAGCATCCCGCCACGCTGCCACCAGGCCCCACCACTCTCCCCCTCCGTATCCGCTTGGTAGACCGCCTCTTTCTGTACCTTGCCGGTCTGCCAGGATGCCTGCCAGTAACGCGGATCCTCCGGATTGGCGACAAAGGACTGCGCCTCTGCCATTGCACGCTCTGCCTGGCTGGCATCGTCCAGCACGATGGCAAAGCCTTCTCCATTTTCTTCAAGGCGGTTGGGCATGCCCAAGCTGCGCAGATAATCACTGAAGGCCAGCGCCGGGCGCTTCTGGGAAAAAGTCACGATATTCATGGCAAGGTATCGACCACAGGTAATGAAGAAGAAGCCACCAGTTCCTGCAGGCGCAGACGGCGGGTAGCGATATCAAGACGGGCAAGCTCCCTGCAGGCCTCGACAAAACGAGAGAGATCACGCCCCTGCTGCACGAGCAACTGCTGCAGGGCAGGCACCTGATCATAATAAGTGCCCACACTGTTGAGCCTTGCATTGTTGACGCCGGCAAACCAGCTGTCATATCCGGCATAGCCGCCCCACAAGGATTTTTGCAGGACATACGCCGCCTGCAGTGCCTCATATACGGCTGCCTTGGCCTGGCGCTTTTCATCCGGGCTGCCGGAGCCCGCAAAAACGGCCTGCAATTGCTGACGGTGCCCCAGTACAAGCTGCACGAACTCCCGGCGACGCTGTTTGACCTGCGCACGCTTTTCGAGGTCCTGGGGATATTTCTCGCTGTAGCGTCGCAGGCCTTCTTCGGCCAGCGTCACTGCCAGGCTTTCGTTGAATGTCGTGTCACCAGGAACAAAGAGAAGCTGGTGTGTCAGCTCGTGGAAAACCAGCTCGGCAAGATCAGCCTCGGGCCACTTTATGAAGCTGGACAGCACCGGATCGCGGAACCAGCCCAGCGTGGAATAGGCCGGGATACCGCTCAGCTCCACTTCGTATCCCTGTCTTTCCAGCTCCCGCGCATAACGGGTCGCGGCATCTTCCCGGAAAAACCCGCGATAACTCAGGCAGCCAACAAACCAGTAGCACCAGGTTTTCGGGCGAAGGGAAAGCTCGGGAGCTGCCACCACGGACCACACCGGATATTCACGGCCAAGCTCGACATAGCTCGCATACTGCTTGCGTGCGGGCAGGCCCAGCTCGGTAGCCGCAAACTGCCGTATGCGCTGTACTGTCTCCAGGCGCTGGCGCAAGACCGGGTCAATACCGGGGTCAGCCACGAGACGATCAATCGGCTGCCGCTTCAGCAGCAGTGCCGCCTGCCCCTGCACCGCTTGCGTGTAATAGCCCGCACTCTGGCAGCCGGCCAGCACAAAAGCCGACAGCAAAGGAAACAGACGAGAAAAAGATGAGGATAGGGACATGCGCGTATGATGGCAGTCCCGGCCTGCCAAGCAAGGCCGGCATATCCAAGGAGCCGCTCATGTCCCAGCCTACAAGAATCCTCCTGCTGCTAGGCACCCTGCTGCTCGGGGGCTGCGGGCCGCACATGCTGGTGGAACAGGACTCGACCGCAGGACTGCCGGGCAACAGCCACTATGCCTGGGGCAAAGCCACTGACAGCATTCCCGGCGAGAATGACACCCGTATCAACAACGACATCATCACCGGCAAGATCAAGCGCGCCATTGACACCGGCCTCACCCGACGCGGCTACAAGGAAAGTGGCGCCGAGCAGGCCGACTGGCTGGTGCACTACCATGTCGGCCTGCAAAAGCAGACCCAGCAGGTACGTGAACCCGTGTTCCCGCCGCGTACCCATGTCGTCTGCGGACCCCGCAGGGGGTGCGACACGGTTTACAGCTGGGGCTACTACGGCCCACCCGACATCGTGACTCGCACCATCACCTATCACGAGGGCACCCTGCTGCTGGACATCCATGATGCCAAAAGCAACAAGCTGGTCTGGCGTGGCTCTCTGTCAAATGACGTCAACCTGGGCAAGCCACTGAACGAAGAAAGCCTGCAGAAGGCCATTGATGAGCTGCTTCTGAAGTTGCCAGCAGCACCCGGCATAGGAAAATGATGCCTATCACAGCCGTGCAACACCGGTTGCCGGCATAAAAAAAGGGCGCCTGCGGCAAAGCCGCAAGACGCCCTCATCCTCGCCGGAGCAATGCTCCGGGAGTGTGACACCGAACGGGGTCTCCCGACCCGGAGGTGTCCATGCACGACACAGGAGAAGCTTGAGTTCGCTGCCAGAACACACAGGAAGCACGCGAACTCACACCGGACATTCAGCAAGCTCTGTGCCAGCCGCATCTTCAACGCCATAACCCGCTGTTTTCACAGCTCTCTGCCAACCAATACCAAGCCTGGAACACTCGCACACGACAGATCACAGTGCACGGCGGCACAAGAACGCACCACGAGAGAAAAAAAACGGCGCCATCAGGCGCCGGATTGAGGAAAGCGTTGATTCAGGCAAGCAGGTCATTCATGGAAAGAAGTTTCTCGGCAACCTGTCGCAAAGAAATCTGGCGGTCACGCGCCATGCGTCGCAATGCTTCCCGCGCATCAGCCTCGCTGAAATGCCGCAGCTGCATGAGCAACGCAAGGGCTCGCCCGATAAGCCTGTCATCATCCTGATCAGCGTCCTGCATGACTGCTGCCGAAGTGACCAGCACCGACTCCAGCACCATGGCATCCACACCTGCTGCGGCATAAGCGGACATGCCGGGCTGCTCAAGCACATGCACCGCCGGCAGAGGTGCCGCCATGCCGTCATCCGTGGGGGCAATACGCGTCAGCGTAGGCATTCCCTCCAGCACGCGCCTGCCCGGTGATCCGGTATCTATCATCACTACGTCGGGGTGCATGCTGGCAACGGTGTGCGGGGTCACCGTTGCCGAGGAAAGCTCTGCCAGAACCTGGTGGCCTCCCTGCACCAGCGCAGTACGCAAAGGCCCGAGCTGGCTGTCGCGATCATTGACCAGCAGAATCCTGAGCATTGCCGCCATCCTGAATCATCTATTCAGGAACTTGAGCAATCCCTGTGCCAATCACGCCAGCTTCTGTTAAATCGGGGCGGGTGCTAGGGTGCCGCACCCTTTTGGCAATCCCGCACAACATTGATGCCGCCAAGAGCCCTCTCCCCGCCAGCACACCTCATGATCATGACCGCACAAACCCTGTCACCTGCTCACGAAAGAAACCTTGTCCTGCTGCTGGCGGGAATGCAGTTCTGCCACATTGTCGACTTCATGATCCTGATGCCGCTCGGCCCCCAACTGATGCGGTTGCTGGACATCACGTCGTCGCAGTTCGGATTTCTGGTAGCGGCTTATACCTTCAGCGCAGGTATCGCCGGCTTTGCCTGCGCCTTCGTCATCGACCGCTTTGACCGCCGCCGCATGCTGCTGGTGATTTTTACCGGCTTCCTGCTGGCCACACTGGCCTGCGGTTTTGCCCGCGACTTTCATACCCTGATGCTGGCGCGCCTGCTGGCCGGATGCTTTGGCGGCATATTGAGTGCGAACGTGCTGGCGTATCTTGGCGACTGCATACCCGAAGCGCGGCGTGGCGCCGCCACGGGAAAGGTCATGGCGGCTTTCTCCTTGGCCGCAGTGGCTGGCGTGCCGCTTGGCATCTACATCGCCAGCCATTGGAGTTGGCGTACACCGTTCTTCTTTGTGGCAGGAACCGGCATGATCCTGGCGCTGGCCGCATGGCGCATCCTGCCCTCCCTGCCTGCCCGCGACAAAGGCCCGATTGCCGTTCGCGGTACGCTTCATGCCGTGTTCAGCGAAGGCAACCACTGGCGCGCCTTTGCACTGATTGCCTGCATGATGCTGGCAGGCTTCAGCGTGATCCCTTTCATCAGCCCCTACATGGTCGGCAATGTCGGGCTGGCCGAAAAACATCTCTCGCTGATCTATTTCTGTGGCGGACTGGCCACGCTCTTCACGGCACCACTGATCGGGCGCCTTGCTGACCGCATCGGCAAGGCACGCACCGTTCATGTCATCGGCGGGCTGTCACTCATTCCGCTTTTCCTGCTCACGCATCTGCCACCGCTCGCACTGCCGCTGGTGCTGGTCGTGAGCACGCTTTTCATGGTGCTGATTTCCGGCCGCATCATCCCCACACTGGCACTGGTGACCGCCGCCAGCTCACCCGCCTTGCGCGGACGCTTCCTCAGCATGAATGCCGCACTGCAACAGCTGGCCTCCAGTCTGGCAGCCTTCTGGCCGACACTGGTGCTGGCAGACGGCGGCAATGGCCGTCTGCTGCATTTCGACATTGTCGGTTATGGCGCAATGGGCATGACACTGCTGGCCATGTGGCTGGCCGGCAAAGTGGAAGTGCGCTCCTAACAGAAATCAGAGCGTGGCTGCACTATACCTCTGACGAGGACTTCGTCGTCCCGGCGCAGGCCGGACAAGCAAAGCGCAGAACAGCCGTAGGCTGGCCCCGAAGGGGTGAGCATAGCGAATAGCCCATTCGGCATCGGCAATATCATCGCCGCATGGACCCCGGCCTGCGCCGGGGTGACGACAGTGCTCGCAAGCCTCACGCTTCGCCAATCACGTCCCGCCACATCTCTTCCGAAGGCAAGAAGAAGTAGGCGCCCCCCACGGGTGTGACAAAGTTCAGCAGGCGATCACTCTGTCCATCATCCGTAGTCCCGTACATGCGCGCCAGCATGCGGTCGATGATGGAAAGATCACGGGTATAAGCAATAAAGAACAAACCCTGCTCACCGGCAGCATCGCCATAGGGCAGGCTGTGCCGCAGGATTTCCAGCTCTTCGCCATCCTCTTCGATCACGGCGCGGGCGATATGGGCATTTTCCGGTTTTGCATCGTCATCCAGCTCGATGCTTTCCAGCTTGGTCCGACCCATCACTTGTTCCTGTGCATCCACCTTGAGGCGATGCCATTTGTCAAGGTGATGGACATAGCGCTGGGCAAAGGCAAAACCGCCATCGGCATATTCACCCTCGGCAATCAGTGCCGTCTCTGCGCGGGCCTCCGGCAATTGCGGATTCTCCGTGCCGTCGATAAAACCCGTCAGATCGCGGCTGTCGAAATAGCGGAAGCCGGTAACTTCCTCCAGCACATCCACAAGACCGCCAAGAGCCACCATCAGCTCCTGAACCAGTGCAAAGCACAGGTCAGCCCGGTCACTGTGTACATGTACCAGCAGGTCCGCTTCTTCTGCCGGCATGGAGAATTTTCCCTCCAGCGGCGACAGGGCATGAAAACCGTCGGGCAGGCGCCCCTGCAGGTCCCGCCAGAGGTCCGGGCCAAAACCGACCGAGGTCACCAGATGGGCGTCCGGTGCTTGGGTCTGCAGGCGGCGGCGCGTCACGGCAAAGGTTTGCAGTGCGGTCTTCAGCGTCTCGAGCGGCAAGCCGCGACGCCTTACAACCAGAAAACGGGCATGCGGGGATGTTGGTGGCAGGATGCCGGTTTGCGCGGTCATGTATGTCTCCCTGGCGAATCCTGCCAAGGATAAACCAGACGGACTCCAATCCCGACCCTTTGCCTTGCCTGAATACAGTCAAACATCGCTGCAGAATCTTGCAATGGAACGTATCTGTCAGCAGGCTAAGAAAAATCTGCATGCACCCCCGGAACACTCTGCACCGGGATGGAATGACACGGCCCGCGCAGAGGGAGACACCATGAACGACAGCCCTGCCCTCGTTGCCGAACTGCAACGCCTGATTTCGACCCTGCAATCCGCCCTGCCCGCCACGCCACCCGCACCGGATTTCGACAACGGGCTGGCCTTCCGCTGGCGCGCCCATCCACATGGCGGCTGGCTGGAAACCGTCCGGGACCTGAGCCCCATACGCCTGGACGACCTCAAGAACATAGACCGCCAGAAAGCCGAGATTTCACGCAACACAGAACAGTTCGTGAAAGGCCTGCCCGCCAACAACGTGCTGCTCACCGGCAGTCGCGGCACCGGCAAATCCTCGCTGGTAAAAGCGCTTCTGAACGAATTCAGCGCAGAGGGGCTGCGTGTGGTGGAAGTGGACAAACACCTGCTGCACGAACTGCCGGAAATCGTCGAGCAACTGCATGCCCGCCAGGAACGCTTCATCGTCTATTGCGACGACCTTTCTTTCAGCGACGACGACGCAAGCTATCGCGCGCTCAAGACCACGCTGGACGGCAGCCTTCATGCAGGCGCCAACAATGTGCTGATCTACGCCACCAGCAACCGCCGCCACCTGCTGCCGGAGTTCCACAGGGAAAACCAGCAGGCACATTACACGGACAACGGGGAACTGCATCCGGGAGAATCCGTGGAGGACAAGGTTTCCCTCTCCGACCGTTTTGGCCTCTGGCTAACTTTCTATCCCAACAGCCAGGACGATTATCTCGGTGCAGTGGCCGTGTGGCTGGGCAAGCACGGGCTGGTGCTGGACGAGCAGACACGCACGGCAGCCTTGCAATGGGCGCTCACGCGAGGCAATCGCTCCGGCCGTACCGCCTCGCAATTTGCAAGAGACTGGGCAGGACGACGCTCGCTGGACCAGTAAACCCCGAACGACACGGCAGCCAAAACAACAACGGGAGCCGTATCAGCGCTATGCACAAGGCAATGGCTGATACGGCTCCCGCCGATACATTACTGCCTGAGTCTCAGGCACGCATGCGACGTGTCTTGATGGTGCCCCAGCCATTTTCTGCCAGTGTCGCCACCAGCGACCACAAGCCGGATTCATTCGGCTTGGGCAAACGGCCACGCGCCATGCGATGCAGTTGGCGTGAATACCAGGTGACTTCCATCATCGCCATCTTGTCGACCATGGGCACACCCGTGCTGATCGGCTTGACCTCATGGCGTGCTTCCTTGCCGGCCAGAAGACGGCTGGGCAAATCCGGCTCGATCGCCAGTGAACGTGCCACACCGACAAAATCCACCGCACCGCTGCTGATGGCCTCCGCCATGCCGGATGCAGAACGGAAGCCGCCGGTGACAACCAGCGGCGTCTTGACGGCCGCACGAGCCTTTTCCGCGAACTCCAGAAAATAGGCTTCACGCCGGCGCGTCGACTCCTTCACAAAGGAGTTTTTCTTGCCTGCCATGACGGGCGCCTCGTAAGTACCGCCGGAAATTTCCACCTGGTCCACGCCGGCTTCGCCAAGCGCACGTATCACGTTCAGCGACTCCTCCTCGGTGAATCCACCTTTCTGGAAATCCGCCGAATTGAGCTTGATGGCCACCGGAAAGGATTTTCCCGTCTGTGCCCGCATTTCACGGAACACTTCCAGCACGAAGCGGCGACGGTTTTCCGGATTGCCGCCCCAGCGGTCAGTACGCTGGTTGTGATGCCCGGAAAGGAACTGGCTCACGAGATAGCCATGAGCCCCGTGAATCTGTACACCGGAAAAACCGGCTTTCTTGGCAATCGCAGCGGCATGGCCGAAGCGCTGGATGATGTCTTCGATTTCAGCTTCTGTCAGGGCACGTGGTGTTGCAAAGAAAGGCGCCAGATCCTTGCCAAAAGGAATGGCCGATGGTGCCACCGATGTCGGGTTCAGCGTACGCATGACCTGCTTGCCGGGATGGTTGATCTGCATCCAGAGCTGCGCGCCGTTTTTGGTACCCGCCTTTGCCCATGCACGCAGCATGTCGAGGTCGCGCTCATCCTCCAGCACCACGTTGCCGGGCTCGCCCAGCGCACGGCGGTCCACCATCACGTTACCAGTCACCAGAATACCGCTGCCGCCTTCTGCCCAGCGCTCATACAGGTTCACCAGCCCTTGGGTGACACGGTTGTCGGCCGTACCCAGGCCTTCGCTCATGGCAGACTTGAAAATGCGGTTCTTGACGACGGAACCATTGGGCAGGGTGAAGGACTGTGCCAGTACCTGGGCGGGGGAAAGATTCTGTGTCATCACGATCTCCGCAAATGGCCGACCGGCCGGTTGAGTCCCGGCAAACTAAGCAACTATTCGATACTTGTCAAACTATCAATGTATGTCAGAATGCCCGGCATGATGGCCATGCGCCATGACCGATGGTCCGCCAGGAGAAGAATTCGTGATACGCAGTCGTGCGAGCCAGGATCTGGAAAAGCTGGCACGGGCCTTCAAGGCCCTGTCCAACCCCAACCGCCTGGCGATTTACCTGGAAGTCCTGCGCCAGCACCAGACCGAAATGAAAACCTGCGGGCTCTCGCACCTGATCGACAGCCTGGATATCGGCGCCCCCACCATTTCGCATCACACCAAGGAACTGGTCGACGCCGGCCTCATCAGTGTGCAGCGCGATGGCCGCTTCATCCGCTGCGCACTGGATGACGCCATGCGGGCCAGACTCGGCGCTTTCTTCGGTCGCGACACCAGCGACAACTGACCCGACTCACATCATCGCCACCTGATCACTGCCACAAGACGGCAAAGGGAGAAACAACATGGGCTTGCGCGCTCATCACATCAATTGCGGCACCATGTGCCCTGTCTGTGCCCGCCTCATCAACGGCAGCGACAGCTCTGGCAGGAAAGCAGGCTGGCTGGAACCTGCACGCATGGTTTGCCACGTACTGCTGATCGAAACACCGAAAGATGGCCTAGTGCTGGTGGATACCGGCATCGGCACACTGGACATCCGCACACCCAAGCGACTCGGCACGCCTTTCATCAGCCTCACACGCCCCCGGCTGGACCATCACGAAACCGCCATTGCCCAGGTTGAAAAGCTCGGCTTCACCGCCGATGACGTGCGCCACATCATCGTCACCCATCTGGATCTGGATCACGCCAGCGGCCTGCCGGATTTCCCCAAGGCACAGGTCCACGTTTTCAAGGCGGAGTTCGATGCCGCCATGAATCCCGATTGGCGCAGCCGTGCCCGCTACCTGCCCTCGCAGTGGGCACACAGCCCGCGCTGGGTGAAGCACGAAACAGGCAGCGACTCCTGGTTCGGTTTTGACGGCCTGCAACCGATTCCCGGACTGGGCGATGACATCGTACTGGTGCCGTTGCGTGGACATACCCGCGGTCATTGCGGCGTTGCCGTGCGCAGTGAGAAAGGCTGGCTGCTGCATGCCGGCGATGCCTACTTCCATCACGGCCAGATGGAAAGCGTACCCAGCATGCCTGCCGGAATAGCGATTTTCGAAAAGCTTGTGCAAACCGAGAAAAAACACCGCATCTACAATCTTGAGCGGTTGCGTGAGCTGGCACTCGGCAAGAGCGATCAGGTCACCCTGTTCTCCGCGCATGATCCAGTGGAGTTCGACCAGTTACGGCAGCGATGAAGCAACCGCACCGGGCTGAGCAATCCCGCGCACGTTTGACTGAAAAGGCGGATTGTCCGTGACACCGAATAAAGCATGTCCGGTCGTTTCCCGTTTCACTGAAGGCGGCCTGCAGTTGCTGGCGTTCGAACATCCGCTCGCCGGCCTGCAACTCGTCAAGGGAAGCATTGAGCCGGGCGAAACCGTGGTACAGGCAGCTCTGCGCGAACTGGCAGAAGAATCCGGTATCACGGTGGCTGTACCCGGCAGAAGCCTGGGCCTGTGGACATCAGGCTTTCAAGGGCAGGTTTGGTCTTTCGTGGAATGCATTCCAGCCGCTCCGCTTGCCGAAAGCTGGATACATCATGCCGAAGATGATGGCGGGCATGCGTTCCGCTTTTTCTGGCATCCCCTGCACAGCCCCGCCAGCCCGGCGCAGTGGCATCCGCTTTTCCGGAATGCCCTGCGTTTCTTGCAGCAGGCACTTGCCACTGTCTGAAAATGCAGACTCTCAGTCGGCTTGGTGCAGTGTCCTCAAGGCATCGCTCATTTTTGCCTCGACATCCCTCGCCAGACTGCGTGCGTCGCGCCCGGCCAGTGGCTCCAGCGGCAGCACCTGCACATTCACCACAATGCGGTTGCCCTTGAGAAGGTCGATGGCATGAGAGAGGAATTCGTCGTCACCGACAAAGGGGGCATGAGGGTGCAGCTCGTCGTCTTCAGTGCAGTACGACACAAGCACCGGCTGGATGGGGACCTCTGCTTCCACCGCTGCCGCAAACAGCTTGTGGAAGAAACGCTTGAGGCGATGCCCGTCCGTGGTGGTGCCCTCCGGAAAGAAAAGCACGTTGCGGCCTTCTCTCAGATGCGTGGCAAGCTGCGTCGTCACCTGCCCGGCATCACCGGAACCGCGACGGATGAACAGCGTACCAGCCACACGCGCCAGCCAACCGACCACAGGCCACTCCGCCACTTCTGCCTTGGACAGGAAATACACGGGGAAATGAGATCCCAGCACCGGAATGTCCAGCCAGGAAATATGGTTGGACACCCACATGGCATGACCGGGTGCCGGTGTGCCTTCTACGCGGATATCCAGATTGAGGATGTTGCAGAAGCGGCGATGCCACCAGCGGATGACCGGCTGCTGGTAACACCGGTACTGCACAAAGGCCGCACCGCAGAACACGGCGAGCACAGCACCCATGAGCAAGTGGATGCCCAGCAGGAAAAACCGGGAATAGAGCCTGAGCCTGACGGCAAACGAATCTTTTTGTTGTGATGCCACCGAATTGCGCCTTTGCTTGAGCGCGGCGATGGCGATCTCGTCCAGAGCATCCGCGAACATCAGCCGGCCTTCAGGAAGCGCTGCGCATAGCGGCCGGCCAGCGCCGACACATCCAGCAGCACGAAGACATCGGCACAGTGGAACTCCGGGTCCCAGCAGGCTTCACCGCCGATCTTGCAGCCCATGCGCAGATAGGCCTTCAGCAACGGTGGCAGGCTGGCTTTGACGGTGCCCACCGGCGCGTCTATCGACAGGCCGCGGTGCGGGATCACGCGCAGCGCTGAATCCACAAAATGCTGCTCACGCAACTCCGGCATGATGGCCGCAAAATTGTGTCCGCCGTCCCGCAGGCTGATGCTAGCGCAACCCAGCAGGTAACTGAAATCCTGGCTGATCAGGTAATCCGCCAAGGCCGACCAGAGTACGGTGATGGCAGCACCGGAGCGATAGTCAGGATGCACGCAGGTGCGGCCGATCTCCAGCACACGGCCGGGCAGGCTTTCCAGTGCTGTCATGTCGAATTCATGGGCCGAGTAGAAACTGCCGGCCAGACGCGCTTTTTCCCGCGTCAGGAGACGGGTCGTGGCAATGAGCAGGTTGTTGGCCATGTCGTAGACATTGACATGCTCGCACCACTCGTCGAAGTGATCCTGGTCAAGGCCGCCCGTACTGTCGAAACGGACACCGTACTCCTGCCCGAACACTTCGGCACGCAGACGCTGTGCGTCGCGCAACTCCGAGGCGCTCCGCACGAAGCGGGCCTCCAGCCGGGGCTTGAGCCTAGCGGGTGCCGGCACGGGCATGACCGCCACATTTGCTTCATACCGATCCAGGGCCTGTGCCTGCATCTTTCCTTCCTCATGTCTTCTGTTCATGGCCGCCATATTCGGCAGGCCATGTGCAAGAGACATGACGGAATCGTGAAGGTTTGAAGACAGCCCGGACGTGGCAGCCCTCAGCACTCAGGCAGGATCAGGCTCCAGTTGCCTTGGCTGGTAATGCGGCACCAGCAAGCGCACAAATTCCGTGACGTGATGACGGACATAGGCACTGCGGCGCAATCCCACCTTGGCCGTATGCTCACCGAACAGGTGGCCGGCAGCCAGCGTGACCAGCCCGTAATCCTTGGTCACCTCATAGGCAATGCTGGGAATGATGCCAACTCCAAGCCCCGCCTCCACATAGGTCTTGATGACATCGGAGTCGCGTGCATCCAGCAAAATGTCCACAAGAAAACCGGCCGACCTGAAAGCACGGTCAATGGAAGCCCTGCCGGCAATGCCCTGCTCCATCATGACCAAGGGATACCGGCTCAACTCGCCCAGCGTGACGGACTGCTTGCGGGCCAAGGGGTGGCCATGCGGCACCACCACCAGATGGTTCCAGCGATAGACTTCGAAAATATCCAGCCCCTCGTGCAGGGCCAAGGCCTCGGAGGCAACACCGACATCAGCCTCACCTCTGGCCACCATGTCGGCGACAACATCGGCATCGGCCTGCTTGATCACCAGCCGCACTCGCGGAAAACGCTGGCGAAAACTCATGACGGCCGCCACCAGTGCGTAGCGTGCCTGTGTATGGGTCGTGGCAACCACCAGGCTCTGCCTGCTGTCGCCTGATGGCAAATTCGTACTGCTTGAACTCATGCTGGCCCCTGACAAAAAAATGCCTCTGCTGTCTTGCAACAGCAAAGGCTTGTGCAGGGAAACGATACCAAGCGGCAGGTAAATTTCTTAGGAACAAATACTGATCCAGAAATTCACTAAAGGAATTAAAACCGCGTGTTTCTTGATCAGAAATATGACACAGCCGATCAGCCTGTATTGCGCAGACCGGCAGCAATACCAGCAATCGTCACCATCAACGCATGATCAAAGGACTTATCCTGATCACCAGCCTGACGACGGCGATGCATGATTTCCGCCTGCAGCATGTGCAAGGGCTCGATATAGGGCGTGCGCACGTTGATTGATCGCCGCAATACCGGATTGTTCTCCAATAAAGCGCGGCCCTGATGGATGCGCTGCAAGGCTCCCACGGCAATCTGCAAGCGTCGCCGCAGCTCGGTACCCAGCACACGCAAGGCCTCGTCATCACCGGCGAGGCGATCCTCGTAATAAGCCACAATGGCCGCATCTGCCTTTGCCAGCACCATTTCCAGCATGTCGAGTACAGCATGGAAATAGGGCCACTCCCGCTCCATCTCGCGGATCAGCGCCTCTCCTCCCTTGTCCATGGCCGTATTAAGGGCACGCCCGGTACCCAGCCAAGCCGGCAACATCAGGCGCACCTGTGTCCAGGCAAACACCCAGGGAATGGCGCGCAAGGACTCCACGCCACCGCTGGGTTTACGCTTGGCCGGGCGAGAGCCCAACGGCAACATCTGCAATTCCGTTTCGGGCGTGACCGTGCGCAGGTAGCGCACGAAATCAGGCATGTCACGCACAGTCTCGCGATACACCGCGAGGGAGGTCTGTGTCATTTCGTTCATGAGCGCACGCCACTCCGGCCGCGGTGCCGGTGGCGGCAAGAGGCTGGCCTCCAGCGTTGCCGATGCATAAAGATCAAGATTGCGGATGGCGATGCCCTTCATGCCGAACTTGAAACGGATCATTTCCCCCTGCTCGGTCACACGGATGGAACCTTGCACGGAGCCTGGCGGTTGCGACAGCAATGCCTGATGGGTAGGCGCACCACCGCGGCTGATGGAGCCGCCACGTCCGTGGAAAAGCGTGAGCCGTACACCATGCTTGCGGGCCACTTCTGTCAGCGCTTCCTGCGCCCGGTACTGCGCCCAGTTGGCCGTGAGGAAACCAGCATCCTTGGCTGAGTCGGAATAACCGATCATGACCTCCTGATGGCCACCGATGGCTTGCCGATACCAGGGAATGGACAGCAGAGCATCAATGCAGGCAGCCGCTCCATCCAGGTCTGCCAGGGTTTCGAATAGAGGCACTACGCGAAGCAGCCGGGGCATTTCTGCCTCTTTCTGCAGCAGCATGACGGCCAGCACATCACTGGGAGACTCCGCCATGGAAATGACATAGGCACCGAGAGAGTCCGTATGCTGCCGGGCAAGCACGCGGAAGGTCGCCAGCACCTCCTGCACCTCCGGTGATTGCAATGCAGCAGTGGCGTCCAGATGAGGGTGCGCAGGCAGCAAGGGGCGGGGATTCTGCAACTCTTGCAGCAGGAAATCCTGACGCTGCTGCTCGCTCCATCCGCTGTAAGAGCCCAGTTTCAGGTATGTCGTGATGGCATCCAGTGCCTCGACATGACGGGTGGCATCCTGGCGTATGTCCAGCTTCAGGAGCTCGACACCAAAACAGGCAACCCGGCGCAGGAGGTCCAGCAAAGGGCCGTTGGCAATTTCCCGCAAGCCGGACTCGCAAAGGGAGTCGTAACAAAGCCGCAGTGGCTCCATCAGTTCGCTGGAATGCCGGAAGATTCCCGTGTCGTCAGCCGCTTCGTCATGCAGGGCAGCATCCGCCCAAGCCCGCGTCAGGGCCAGGCGGTGACGAACTTCACGCAACAGGTCGCGATAAGGTTCACGGCTTTCACGTCCGACGCGCACGCGCAAGGCGGCATTGCAGTCTTCCATGGAAAGATCGGCGCGCAGTGCATCCACATCCCGCCAGAAAAGATCAGCCGCCATCCAGCGTGCCAGGAGAAGCACTTCTCGTGTGACTGCATGCGTGACATTGGGATTACCGTCACGGTCGCCGCCCATCCATGAGGCAAAGCGCACCGGAGACTTTTCCACGGCAAGATGCTCACCGGTGGCGGCAAAAAGCGCTGTATCGAACTCCCTGAGAAAATCAGGGACCGCTTTCCAGAGGGTTTGCTCGATGGCCGTGAATCCCCACTTGGCTTCATCCACGGGCGTGGGGCGAGCCTGGCGGATTTCATCCGTATGCCAGGCGGAAATGACGTGGCGCCGCAAGGCGGCCAATTCCTGCCCTCGCTCCACCGGCGTCAGGTCACTGTGATCCAGACGCTCCAGGGAGTCGGCGATGTCATCGTATTTCTGTATCAGCGTCCGGCGGCTGACCTCGGTGGGATGGGCAGTCAGGACCAACTCGATATCCAGCTCGGCCACGGCATCCAGCAATGTGGAAGCTGCAATGTTCTTTTGCGAAAGACGGGCGAACAGCTCGCGCACCGAACCCTGCTGGGGCGGCTCGTCACTGCGCCGCTGGTGAGCCCGGCGACGGCGCACGCGATGATATTGCTCGGCAATATTGGCAAGGTTCAGGAACTGCGTGAAAGCCCGGCTGACAGGCAACAGCTCGTCATCCGCCAGTCCCGAGAGCACGCGTGTCAGCTCGTTGCGGGCATCAGTGTCACCATCACGCGCCTGCTTTCCCAGACGGCGGATATGCTCCACCTTGTCAAAGAAAGCCTGTCCTTCCTGCTCGCGAAGGGTGTCGCCCAGCAAGCTGCCGAGCAGACGGACATCATCACGCAAGGGGGCATGGGGATCGGAGGCAGAGCTGGCACGGGTAGCTGTATTCACCGAAGGCTTCCTGATGAACCGAAAAAGTGACCAAAAGGTCACGAATATTACGACGAGGCCGGCACCGGTGACCACTGTGCAAGCTTCTCGGCCAGCACTTTCAGCGTCAGGGGCTTGGCAATATGGTCATCCATTCCGGCGGCATAACAGTTGTCCACATGATGCTGCGTGACATGGGCGCTGATGGCGACAATGGGAACCCGCTGGCGCCTGCCAACCACCTCACGCCGCCGGATTTCACGTGTAGCGATATAGCCGTCCATCACGGGCATCTCGCAATCCATGAGTATCAGGCCGAATGACTGCCGGGCGCGGTGCCATGCAGCCAGTGCCTGCTCGCCGTTATCCACCAGTTCAACAGTGGCTCCGAAACGTCGCAGCAAACCCTCGATGACCACCTGGTTGGTGAGGTTGTCTTCCGCTACCAGCACATGCAGGCCGGGATATTGCGGAGCCTCTGAGCGCGATGACGAATGCGCTTCACTGGGCTGATAACGCAACGCCAGAGCCGCTTGTCGCAACTCGCGGGCAAATACCGGCCGGAGGAAGGCATGCGCCACCCCGGCATGCATGAGCACACCGGGATTCGGCTGCACCTGCGGCAGCGAGAAAAGCAGGGTCTGGCATGGTTGCAGGCTGGAGTCTGCCGCGATGCGGCCATGCAGGGTCAGGCCATTCATGTCCGGCAACTGGAGCGCTGTCGCAACCAGCGAAAATGGCCTTCCCGCCTCAGCTGCCTCATGCAGGCGCTGCAGGGCAGCTTCTCCTTCCGTCACGCTCTCCACTTCAAGGCCCGGTGCACACGCCTCCGTCACCATGACTTCATTGAAGCGACTGTCTCCTTCGACCAGCAACAGGCGTACAGGCTCGCCGGCAGGCCATAAGGCACGCTCGCGTGCCTGACTGATACGGCCCAGCTTCATCGACGCCATGAAAACCGAACCCCGCCCTGGCTCGCTGTCCACCAGCAAATCCCCACCCATGAGCTGACAAAGCTCCCGACTGATGCTTAAACCCAGGCCGGTGCCACCATACTGCCGGGCCGTGGAAACATCAGCCTGCACAAAATTGTCAAAAACACGTTCGTGCTGCTCCAGAGCAATTCCTATACCCGTATCGTGGACGGCAATGACAAGCACGAGACCATCAGTCTCTTGCGGCCTGGCCGTCACCCGCACCTCGATACCGCCATGCGCCGTGAACTTGACTGCATTGGACAGCAGGTTGGTAATGATTTGCCGTATACGCAAGGTATCGCCCATGACCTCGGTAGGCACATCAGGAGCGATGGAGCAGAGCAGGGTCAATTGCTGCTTGTAGATGCGTGCTTTGAACAGGTCCAGGCACTCCTCCAGCAGCGTATCCAGATCCAGGGGCGCCAGTTCCAGTTGCATATGCCCTGCTTCCATCTTGGTGTGATCAAGCACGTCATTGATCACCTCCAGCAGTGCACTCCCGGAAGACTCCATGGTGGCAAGGATACGGGCCTGCTCCGCATTTAGCCCTGTGGTCTTGAGCAACTCCGCCATGCCCAGCACACCGTTCATGGGAGTACGTATTTCATGACTCATCATGGCCAGGAACTGGCTTTTGGCCTGGCTTTGCGCTTCTGCGCGCATCGCCTGCTCGCGACTGGCCACCTCAGCTCGCTTGAGCTGGCGCAACTGAAGCCCCAGGCCCATGAACAGGAGAACAACCGAGCACAGCAACGCCAGCTTGATACCCAGAATGAAAGACTCCAGCAGCGGAATCAGGGCAAAGGAGGCCAGCGCTGCTGCAACGGCGTTGACGAGGAAAATGCTCCAGCCCAACACGAAAAACAGGGCGACGCTGAAACTCTTCGAAAGCTCCGACAGACCCATGCAAAGAATCCATACACCCACCACGACTCCTAGCAGGAGAACAGCCACTGCCCCCGTACTGGGCCCCGCCACAGGAAGCAGCAGCAGACCCAGCAGACAGGCCAGCATCAGGGCTCGTGTCCCCCGGTACCAGAAAGACGAGGCAGGCAGCTTGAAGTACGACAAGGCAAAACCAAGATAAAGCAGGTCAGCCAGGCCGATGAAATAGGAGAGGGAAAGGTTTTGCCAGAAGCCGGCAACGGGAAAGACCTGAAAGAAGAATCCGTCTATGCAAAAAAGATAAGCTGTGGTGGGAAGCAGGGAGAGCCCGTAATGGAGGAAAACCTTTTCACGCGCAATCAGGTAAACAAAAAAGCTGTAGGCCGTCAGCAGCAGCATGGCTCCATAGAAAATCCCCTGCCATAACTGCACGCGACTGGTATCCGCCCAGAAGGATTCAGGCGTATGGAGACTCGCGGGAAAAATGATGTTGCTGGATGACTCGATACGCACGAAGACAGGCAGCGTAGCCACAGGCGGGACTTCCAGAGGCAAGGCTAACTGCCGTATCTGCAGGGGCCTGCCATGCCAGGGCTCGGTATCACCGGTGACAGAGCGCAGGAAACCGCCTTTTCCGTCAGGCACATACAGTTCGACATGATCCAGAAGCGGGAAATCCAGCAGGAGGATGCGCTGCTGGCTGGTCGCAGCAGGGTTGTGAAGAAGAACACGGAACCAGTAGGCCGCCTCAGGATCAAAGCCCCAGTTGGCATAGGCCGGCGTCGGCTGGAACCATTCCGGATGCTGGCTGACAGACTCAATGCCTTGGCGGCGGTCTGCATCCCGCCAGAAGGCTGCATGCGGAACCAGAGACAACCTGTCACCCTCAAGGCGCAGGACGTCGCTTGCCGATACAGGTGCGGCAACCAGCGCGAGACAGCTGTACAACAATCCCGCCATCAGAAGACACAGGCCAGTCCATCGCATTACATGGCGTCCCTTGCAGTCAGTGTCATTGAGGCCTACACCTTACCACTCCTGTGCAAGAGCCTGCATTCCATGATGACCTTGCCGGAGCAGGTCCTTCTCATTTCACAGGACGGTTGCTAGGATTGCCAAGCCCCACCTGTGCCTGCCGTCCGGCTGGGCACCCACAAAAGAACACAGACCACGGATACTCATGAGCACCCTGCTGCCCGACAACATCCAACCCGTTTCCCCCGAACGCTTCCACGAACTGCATCTGCCACAGTGGCATCTCGTGCTCCGCATCACACTGGCAGCACTCATACTGGCCTATGCATTCTTTGTTCCTGCGCGGCTGGTGCTCGTCAGTTACAACATCTTCATGATCGGCGTCATCCTCTACGTCGCCGCACAAAGCCTGCTCTGGCTGTCCATCATTCTCAATCGGGCCAATGCCTTGTTGCTGCACACCATCACTGCGCTCGACATCATTGCCATGCTGTGCGTTCTGCTCAACGACCCTGCACCCTTGCCTCCCACCCTGTTGCTGGCAGGAGCCGCACTTGCACTGGCCGTTGCCCAGCACCGCTTCAAGTCATTTACAGCGGTTTTCGGCAGTTTCATGCTGCTTATTGTCGGCACCCTGATTATCCGGCAGGAACTGCTGGAAAAGCCCTACGACATATATTTTGCAGCCATCACACTCTTTGCCCTGATCTCTGCCTCTGCCACACTTATTCTTTCTGCCCATGCCGAAAGCCTGCGCCTGCGCGCAGCACGCGTCACCGAAACAGATCCCTTGACCGGACTCGGCAATCGCTGGACCTTTTACGAAGCAGCGAAATACCTGTTGCCTTATCACCAGCGCAACATGACACCCATGGTGGTCATGTTCGCTGAAATAGAAATCACCCGGCGCAAGGGCAAACGCCTCGGGAAATCCATCAATCAGTACCTGCTGAAGCAATTTGCCAGTATTGCTGACCAGCGCCTTCGGGGTTGCGATGTTGCCGTGCACTATGGCGGCAACGAGTTTGCATTCCTGCTGGTAGACACCACCAACAAGGATGCCGAAATCATTGCCTTCGACATGCAGCAGCAATTCGATATCTGGGCCAAGCAAAAAGACCTCCCGGCCTATGTACATATCGGCTTGGCTGTCATTCCCAACCGGCCGGTTGCCATTGACCAGATACTGATCAATATCAACGCGGCGCTATTCCGGGCCCGCCAGTACAAGAAGGGAGTCTCGGGTGCCGTTTTTGCCGACCCAGAGCAGTCCCGTTGACCTCCAGTCCTGTCCATCGTGCCCCTGCCACCGCACGCCCTGAAAATGCAGGCATTTTCAGGGAAAAACTGTCTAACAAAAGTGATGCAAAGGCAAAATCCCGATGCTAATATCTGCGCGCCGATTAGTTGGATGCTAGGTAATCTGGGTGTTTTACAGGCATGGAAATGCCAGTGAGCACCCCCCGATACATTTAGCACAGTCGTCAAACACGCAACCCTGAGAGAGACATCATGCAAATCAAGAAGATCGCCGTTTCCGCTGCTATCGTTGCTGCCCTGGCCATCGCTGGCTGTGCAAAGAAAGAAGAAGCCGTTGAAGCCCCTGCTGCCGAAGCTCCTGCTGTTGAAGTTGCTCCGGTTGCCGAAGCTCCTGCCGCTGAAGCTGCTGCCCCTGCTGCTGAAGCCGCTCCTGCTGCTGAAGCTGCTCCTGCCGAAGCTGCTCCGGCACAGTAATTAGCCCCTTTACGGGACTGATGCAAAAAAAGGGGTGCCTTGGCACCCCTTTTTTATTGGCTTCACCACTGACTGCCGGGAAAACCCTTCATGCCGCTTTGCCACTGCAGCTCAGGCCAGGATGAATCCTCCTGCTGCACCCCCATCCTAAGCTCCACCCACCCCGCCGCCACAGCCGAAGCCTTGATGCGCGCACGCTACAGTGCCTATGTCACCCGCAATATCGACTTCATCATGGCATCCACCCTGCCCGCCAGCCGTAGCGACAGTGATGAGACAGCCATGCGTGCCTGGGCGGAACAGGCGGAATGGGAAAGCCTGGAGATCGTGGATACGCGTCAAGGCCAGGAAACGGACAGCCGGGGTGAGGTGGAGTTCATTGCACGCTATCGTCTGCAGGGTGTCGCCCAGCAACACCATGAAAGATCAGCCTTCATCAAACATGAAGGTATCTGGTTCTTTCAGGACGGACAGGTGCTCGCTAGCGGCCCTACAGAGAAGCCCACTCCGGTCATCAATAGCAACAAAATCGGGCGGAACGACCCTTGCCCCTGTGGAAGCGGTCAGAAATTCAAGAAGTGTTGCGGGGCCTGACAAGCCACAGAACTCTTACTTCGAGGGCACCGTACACCGCTCCCGAATCCGGGCATCAGTCATCGGCAACCAGCTGCAGACCAGCATTTGCTTGCGGCGAGCCACGACTCTTGCCCACAATTGATCGCCATACGGGATTCGCCGTCCTTCGGCATCACTGGTCCAGCCTTGTGCACGGACCAATGTCTCCAGCACCAGTTGCCGCGTAGAACTAGCCAACTGCGGCAGAATGTCGACATTGATATCCACCACCCTCATCAATACAGCAGGCTCCCAAGGACCGTAGTGCAAGGCCTGGCGCATGCTGGTCTCGTACTCCTCATCCAGCCTGCCCATACGCCGCAAGACATGGGCAAGCGAGACATAGGTATGAGGCCACGTCGGCCTCATACGGATGGCCAACCGGTATTGGGTAGCCGCCTCCTCCAGAAAAGGCATTGCCCGCTCATCCGCATCATTTGCCATGGGATAGCGGGAAGCGTTTACACGCGCCAAAGCCTCACGGTAGTCCGCACTGAAAGGGGCCAACCTTACAGCCAGGGCAGCAGCCTGCTGTGCCGATACCCAGTCCTTGTCAGCAGGCTCGTAATACACCCCCTTTCTCGCAGATTGCAGCACCAGGTTTTCCCAGGTCTCTACCCAGGACCGAGCCCGGAATGCAGAAATGTCAGCGACCACCCACGCTAAAGATCCGAGAGCAAACAACAAGGCCATGATCGTTGCAGCCCACCAGAACCAGACTTGTCGACGTCGATCAATGGGCATCAACCACCTCAAAACGCTTGCCGACAATACGCCAAGGGTTCTCCCGCACCAGCATGCTGGCGGCTACTTCGCCAATAATAGATGCAGCCACCGCCACCCCATCAGCAAGCTCCGGAGGACGTGAGCGCAGGTTGTGGGCATCACTGGCCAGCACAGTTGCCCAACCCGCTTCCACTATTTCACAGGCTCGCTGCTCGGCCACCTCACCAAAGCGACCTACCAAGGATCCTGCTGTCACCTGAAAGAGACATCCTGCCTGCACAAACTCGTGCAAGCGGGAAATATCCCTCATGACATCCTTGTTGCGCTCCGGATGAGCAATCAGCGGAACAATATTTCGCTGCAGAAGCCAGCGTATCAACTTGTCGCTGCCCGGCAGGATATGACTGTGTGGAAACTCCAGCAGCATTACCTTGCGCCCGTCCCACTCTCCGTGGAAGGGAATCAGGCCAGCCGTCACCATGGGAAGAATTTCCGGCGAGATGCGCACCTCACCGGAGAAGCTTAAATGAAGGGGAATATTTTCCTGACGCAAACGCTCCTGCAAAGCAGCAGCAGAGAGAGCAATAGAACGGGCATCATTTGCATAGCGGCCAGGGTGCACATGCGGTGTCACCACACTGTGTGTAATACCGGCAGCAACGGCGTGACTGCAAAGAGCCAACGCTTCATCCATCGTATCCGGGCCATCGTCGACGCCGGGCAAAAGATGGCAATGCAGGTCTATCACGGAGTTTCTTTGGCCTTATAGCCGTAATAATCATAATAACCGTAATAGCTGCCGTACTTGCTGGCCTTGGTCAGGTTGACCTGATTCAGCACGACCCCTGTCAACGGCGCATTGACCCTCTGTAGCTTCTGGATACCACTGCGCGCACTATGGAAGGCTGTGGAGTCAGACTTCACTACATAAATGACGGCATTGGCGAGGGTCGCCAGTACAAGGGCATCACTCACCGCCAAGGTAGGGGCCGAATCAATCACGATACGGTCATATTGCTCGGCAAGCTGAAGCAGAGCGTCCTTGAAGCGCTTTGACGACAACAACTCCAACGGATTGGGAGGAATCAGGCCAGCCGGTAAAATATCGATATTGCCTTCGTCATGATGATGAATGCATTGAGCGGCCTCAGAAGTGCCAGCCACCAGATTGGAAAGGCCTGGGCTAGAACCTGGAATACCCAGGCTCTTGGCAATCGTCGGGCGACGCATATCGGCATCGATGAGCAGAACCTTTTCCATTTGGCCCATGGCCAAAGCAAGATTGATTGAGCTGGTCGTTTTGCCTTCACCCGGAACACTGGATGTCACAACAACGATTTGGTGATCCGTATCCAAGCCGGAAAGCACAACGCCAGTACGAACAGTACGAACAGCCTCGGCAAAGCCCTGCTGATCACTCTCCAGGAACAGTGGCCTGCCAACCACATTTTCCTGCTTGCGGCGCACGATGGGCAGCAAGCCCAGCATAGGAACACCCAAGCGGGCCTCAACGTCATCGGCCCCCTTGAAAGTGCTGTCCAGATAATCCAGCAAAAATGCGAGCATGGTCCCCAGCATGAGACTCAAAACAAAGGCCAACGCCATGGTCAAACTTTTTTTCGGCTTGACCGGGATTCGAGGCACTACTGCAGGATCGATGACACGAGCATTTGGTGTTTCAAGCTGACGTGTTTCATTAGCTTCTTTGATACGGGTAAAAAACGTGTCGTAGAGATTACGATTGGTTTGCACCTCACGTAAAAGCTCCTGTAAGCCAAACTCTTTACGGGTAACTTGCATGGCATTTTGACGAGCAGCCTGCATAGCCAACTGCGCCTCTGCCAGATCAAGCTCAGCCTGTTGGTAAGCAGGATGCTTGGGGCCATAACGCTGGCTGATACCGGAAAGCTTGAACTGTGCAGCGATGACACGCTCCGTAATATCCTGCAACTGCCTTGCATTCAATGCCAGTATGCCGCCCGCAATGCCTTCGCTGCTACCAGTCTCCACGATGTCATTTTTTTCGCGATAACCCTGTAGCTTCTGCTCAGAAAGCTCAAGCGCCGCCTTCAAAGAACCCAAGCGCTGGGTCAGCCAGTTGGCTGCCTGCTCTGTCATGGCAATGCGAGCTTCCATCTGACTGTCAATGTAAGCCTGCGCCAGCGTGTTACTTACCTTGGCAGCAAGCTTTGGGTCGAGCGACTCGAAACTGATCTTGACCAGTTGAGTGTTACGCACGGGCTCGATAAAAAGCTGGCCCATGAAAATATCGACAACGCGGGCAAGCTTCTGCTCTTCGGTCGGCAATGGATTTTCTACATGCCCGACTGGCAACCAACTGCGCCAGTCGATACTGAAGCCAGCCTCTTCTTTTGGCGCAAACTCAGGATGCTCCTCCAGCTTCAACTCTTGCACGACTCGCGTCGCAAGCTCACGTGACTTGAGAATTTCGAACTGTGTTTGCAAATACTCTTTGTTTCCACCATCCAGGTCATACACTTCTTGAATAGTGACCACTTTGGCCTGTTTCTGTTCGATCAGCAGCGTCGCACTACCTCGATAAACAGGCTCAATGCTGAAGACGATCAGGGTAGCCAATACCGTAATGGCAAAGGCCAGTCCGAGAATGCCCCATTTGTAGCGGTTAATGATGCGCCAATACTGGCGTAGATCGATTTCCATCTCCTGATCAGCTGCCTGAGGAGAGGTTAAGGCATTGTTTTCCATGGCAGACCAGAGATCAGAAAAAGCTTTGTTCGACGGTGAGGATGTCACCCGGACGCAAGATGGCATCAAGCGTGACAGGGCGAGGACGTCCGAATGGATCATCTTCTTGGATGATGAAAATCTTGGTGTGGGATGCCCTGGCAGTGAACCCACCCGCCAAGGCAATCGCCTTGCGCACAGTCAGACCAGGCTGAAAGGGCAAGCCTCCCGGCTTGCTTACCTCACCATTCACAAAAAACTGCCGGTACTCAAGAATGCTGACATAAACCTGCGGATTAACCAGATAGCTGCCTCGCAGTTGCTCAGTCAGATAGTCCTGCAGCATGCCAATAGTCATGCCTTGAGCGCGAATTTCGCCGAGTAAAGGAAATGAAAGAGTTCCAGCATCGCTGAGGCGGGTATCAACTGACAGGTCTTTCTCATTAAAGACCGTTACCATCAAGCGATCTCCCGGCCCCATCTTGTAATCAGATGCCGCCGAAAGTATGGGAGCGATAACAGTTGCTGGCGATGCCGTAGGTGCCTCACTCAAAGGAGGCACAGTATCAACCGCCAAATCCAGGCCGCTAGCTATGCTGCTCCGCTCAGGAGTGCCGAATATCCTGTCCCACAAACCCGCTTCAGCCGGAGAAAAAGCCCCCAAGCAAACACAACAGCCCATAACCAGCCACAGACGCCGCATGCATACACCAAAGGTTTTACAGACTGATTTGTGCGTTCAGGGAGAACACGGTGCGGTCGTAGTCATACTGGCTGAGGGAGGAGTCACGATCCTTGAGCGCAACACCACCACCGAGCACCAGCCAGCGACGCATCTGGTAGTTGAGCGCTGCTCCGAAGCTCCGGGTATCGTCACTCCGCGTAATACCCTGATAATCCTCCTGCAGCAGGCCAAGGCTCAACTTGGACTGAAGGCGGGCCAGCCAGTCATGACTCCAGCTGACTGAGTAATTGCCAGCATCAATAGTGGTGGCATTATTGCCATCCTGAAAACGTTTGGAGGCATTGAAGGAGAAATTGTCACGCTCCAGCGGCGACCACTCCACACCAATGTCCCATGTGGCTTTTGTCTTGCTGGAGTTGGGCTTTTCGCGCTTGCTGTTACCAACGCGGACCTTACCCGTTGTACTGGCCGTACTTTCCCACGCTACACCCAGCAGGTAGTTCTTCTCGGTGTAGTCCGAGTTGGCAGCCGTCACAGCATTCTCGTAATCGCCCTTGTTGTATTCCAGATCCAGCAACATGCGTGTCTTCGGCATCACCCGGAAACGGAACTCAAGCTGCGTGTTCAATGTATCAAGGTCACGGTCTACCGCCACGGCTGCCAAATCATAGCGCTTCTGGTTATAGCTGGTAGAGAACCCTATCTGGCCTGCTGCCTCTTTGGCGCCATACTCAAAACCGCCCTTCAGACCAGCAACCTTGTATTCATCAGGATCACTGCTTTCAAGGCAAACTGTCACAGTTGGCGGGGAGCACTTTAGAGGGGCATTTTCAGTGCTGCCCGTACCCAAGTCATCATGCAGGAAATTGTACGAAGCACCGAGGTCAAAACGAAACCGGTCATTAGGTTCGACATGCCCATTCAAGCTAAACAGGTGATCCACATAATTGTTGTTGCTTTCGCCGTAAAAGCCAGCACGAATGCCATAGCGCAGGGCATAAGCATTATTCCGGTCTTGTGCTACCAGATCAAAGGTAGGAGAAACCAAGAGGATCGCCGACGAGACCTCGTTGGCCGATGACGTATAAATGTTGCTGTCCTGCTTGGCCTCCACCACCAAGGTAGGAATGAAGCGGAAAGGTTCCGCATCCACAGCCTGTGGATCCAGCGCAACCGCTGCAACTGCGGCCTGTGAGGCAATGACAGTGACTGCAGCAGACAAAAGTGCCAGCTTCTTCATGTTATCCATTCCTTCCTTCAATCAATCAGACCAGCCCGTTACCACTCCACCGACTCCATGCGAAAAGCCGGCCAACCCTGACTTTGGGACGCCGCATCCTAACACCGCCCAAGGAGCCAGTCACGCCGAACTTGCTTGCCCGCAAGGACAACAAGCCGTCATCCCGATATACTGCGCGCCCTTTGTTACATGCCCACTTCATCGGCAGCCTCACCAGCATAGTCGGAGCCATTCCATGAGCCATGATCCAGTCGTCATCGTCAACGGTGCCCGCACCCCCATGGGGGGCTTTCAGGGCGCGCTGAGCCCTGTAACTGCCCCGGAACTGGGCGCAGTGGCCATTCGTGAGGCGGTCAAGCGGGCCGGCCTGCAACCCGAGGATATCCAGGAGGTCATCCTCGGCTGCGTGCTGCCGGCCGGCCTCAAGCAGGGACCAGCTCGCCAGGCGGCCCTGGATGCCGGCCTGCCTGTGGCCGCAGGCTGCACGACCATCAACAAACTCTGTGGATCCGGCATGAAAGCCACCATGCTGGCTCATGACCTGATTGCTGCCGGCAGTAATGACATCATGGTTGCCGGGGGCATGGAGTCCATGAGCAACGCCCCTTATGTTCTGCCCAAAGCCCGTGCCGGTTATCGCATGGGGCACGGTGAAATAAAGGACCACATGTTTCTGGACGGCCTGGAAGACGCCAAAACAGGCCGCCTCATGGGCTCCTTTGCACAGGACACCGCCGACAAGCTCGGCCTGACCCGTGCCGACATGGATGCCTTTGCCATTGAATCCCTGAAGCGCGCCCAGTCCGCCATTGCCAATGGCTATTTCAAGGCAGAAATCGTGCCGGTTCCCGTACAGACACGCAAAGGCGAGGTGCTGGTCGACACGGACGAGCAACCCGGGAACGCCAATGTCGACAAGATCCCCACCTTGAAGCCGGCCTTCTCCAAAGAAGGGACGATTACCGCAGCCAATGCCAGCTCCATTTCTGATGGCGCTTCTGCCTTGGTACTGATGCGCGAATCCACCGCCAAGGCACGCGGCCTGACCCCGCTGGCCCGGATTGCAGGCCATGCCACGCAATCCCAGCACCCCAGCGAGTTCACTATTGCCCCTATTGGTGCCCTGACCAACCTGTTCAACAAGACAGGCTGGAAAGTGGAAGACGTTGACCTGTACGAGATCAATGAAGCTTTTGCCATGGTGACCATGGCCGCCATGCAAAAGCACAACATCCCTCATGAAAAGGTCAATGTGTACGGTGGCGCCTGTGCACTGGGCCACCCGATCGGCTCCACGGGTTCACGCATCATCCTGACGCTGATCCATGCCTTGCGTCAGCAGGGAGGCAAGAAAGGCGTTGCAGCCCTCTGCATCGGGGGAGGCGAGGCCACCGCGATGGCCATTGAGCTGATCTGAGCCCAATACCTGCGAAAAAGGCCGCTATATGCGGCCTTTTTCATTCCTCAGAAATGACTAATAGGTTCTGGAATACGGGCATTTGTCATGATTCAATCGCACACCGTGACCAATCATTCATATACATACCCTTCAGGATGTTGCCCATGAACGCAGTCGTTGATATCAAGCCCGGCCCCTGGCACGCCATTTATGAAGCCTGCGGCATCAGTTCCGAACTGGCCACGGTTGAGGAAAAATCCCTAGCCGACTATGTCGAGGCACATGCCAAAAGCCTGGGAAGTAGTGCCGCCGCCGAATACCTGGGCACCACCCTCACCTATGCCGAGCTCGACAGACTGGCAAACCGCATGGCCAATCTGCTCAAGAAACTGGGTATCCAGAAAGGTGACGTCATCGGCATGCACCTGCCCAACACACCGCAATACCTGATTGGCCTCGTTGCCGCCGCCAAGGTGGGCGCCGCCATCTCCGGCGTATCGCCGCTGCTGACCCCTTCCGAAGTGATTCATCAGATCAATGATGCCGGCATCAAGGTCATCGTGACCTTGGACCAACTGTTCAACAACGCCATTGCCCCCATCGACGGCAAGGTGCCCAGCCTGAAAGCAGTGCTGGTATCCGGCCCCATCGACTTCCTGCCGGGCTGGAAAAAATGGCTGGCCTATACCCTGAAGAAAGTGCCCAAGGTCGAACTGGCGACCATGAAACATGCCAAGGTGGTCGACTATCTCAATGCGCTCAAGGAGTCGCCGGATAGCCGGGTCTATACCCCCCTGTCGCTGCCAGACACCATCTATATCCAGTACACCGGCGGCACCACCGGCAAACCCAAGGGTGCCGAGATGACCATGGGCAACATGTTTTCCAACGCCCGCCAGTGCGAAGCCTTCGCCAATTACAGCCCGGGCGAGGACACCTTGGCCGCCGCCTTTCCGTATTTCCACATGGCAGGCCTCTCACTGGCCCTGCTGGGCCTGCAAAAAGCCAGTCGTATCCTTGTGATTCCTGATCCGCGCAACGTCGACATGTTCTGCAAGGCCATGCAGAAGCATCCGCCTACCTTCCTGGCAAACGTCCCCACGCTCTACCAGATGCTTTGCGAAAGCCCCGAGTTCAGGAAGATTGATTTCTCACGCCTGAAAATGGCCATGTCCGGCGCAGCGCCCTTCCCGCCCGAGATGATTCATCAACTGGAAGCAGTGATCGGGAAGGGCAAGCTGGCCGAGGTTTACGGCATGACGGAAACCAGCCCTCTGCTGACCGCCAATCCGCCGACACGACCAAAGATAGGTACTGTCGGCATTCCGGCCGTGGGTACACATCTGAAAATCGTGGATGCCGAGACCGGCACCCGCGAAATGCCGATTGGCGAACCCGGCGAACTGATTGCCCGTGGCCCGCAGGTGACCAAGGGTTACCTCAACCTGCCGGAGGCCACTGCAAAAACCCTGCGTGAATTCGAAGGCTCCACCTGGATCTACACCGGCGACATCGCCCGCATGGACGAAGAGGGCTACATCACGATCTGTGACCGCTCCAAGGACATGCTCATCGTCGGCGGCTACAAGGTGTTCTCTGTGGAGGTTGAAGGCAAGCTGGCCGAGCTCGACTTCATCGAGCTATCCGCCGTCATTGGTCACCCGGACGAGAAGCGCCCTGGCAATGACATCGTCAATCTCTATATCCAGTTGAAGCCGGAAGCCAAGGGCGAAAACCATGACACCCTTCGGGAAAAGGTTATGGCTTTTTGCCGCGAACACATGGCGGCTTACAAGGTGCCCAAGCATGTGCACTTCCTTGATGCCTTGCCGCTGACGCCTGTTGGCAAGCTCGACAAGAAAGCACTGCGCCCCTGAGGCTTTGCAGCATCAAAAAAGCCGGCACACGCCGGCTTTTTTGATGGCGAACACCTTCCACCCAGAAAACATCCGCAACAGCCTGTTGCACTTTCCACGCCTCACAAGCCGTGTTTTGATCAGCACCTGACTGGCCTGCAAACAAGGTCGCCGATAGAATGGCCGCCCGGTCACGCTCTCGCCAAACACTAAAAAGAGCGTCAGAACAGCGCCATACGCCTGGCCCAGTGACTTATCCCGCACAGGAGAAAAGAGTGTCTCGACTTCCGGTTGTTGTCGGCTTCGGAGGCATCAATGCTGCCGGCCGCTCTTCCTTTCACCAAGGCTACCGCCGCCTGGTACTGGACGCACTCTCTCGCCAGAACACCCATGACACCCTCGCCCAGCTCGGCCGCCTGATGCGCCTGGAGGCTGCCGATGCAAGCTCGCTGGTGCAAGAACATGAGGCCACCATCCGCCGGCATACCTTGATGCGCCGCATTGAGCCCCAGTATTTCGATGTCAGCGCCATGCCCCTGCACCAGCGCATGCACCTGAATGCAGAGGCTTTGTCCTTTCGCCTGCGCAAACGTGACCTGCCCCGTCAAATCCCCTCACACTGGTCGGTGCAGGTCATTTCCGACACCGAGGTCAGCGTCACGGTCCGTGAGGGCATGGAGATACTGGTTCCCGACACACAACCCTTTAGTGTCAGCAGCGCGGGACAGCTTCCGACAGGCTTCGATCCGGCCGCCTACTACCCGTCGCGGCATCATCCACGGGCACTGCAGCTCACTGTCTTCGGTGCCAGCGATGCGCTGCACTCCACAGGCATTCCCTGGGACACCATGCGCCGCAAGGTCGCACCGGATCGCGTGGCGGTCTATGCCTCTTCCGCTCACGGCCAGCTTGATGACTACGGCACAGGCGGGATGATGAAGTCCCTCTGGCAGGGCAAACGCAACACCGCAAAACAATGCCCGCTCGGATTTGCGGAAATGCCTGCCGACTTCATCAATGCCTACATTCTGGGCAGTGTCGGTGCCACTGCCGGCATCCTTGGCGCCTGCGCCACGTTTCTCTACAACCTGGAAAGAGCCGTTACCGACATACGTGATGGCCGCGTCGATTTTGCCCTGATCGGCGCCACCGAAGCCCCCGTCCTGCCGGAGGTCATGGAGGGCTATCGCGCCATGGGTGCCCTCGGCGAAGACGCAAAGCTGCTGGAGCTGGACAGTGCCAAGGGTCTGCAGCGAGTCGACAATACACGTGCCACCCGGCCCTTTGGCTATAACGCCGGCTTTACCATTGCAGAGTCAGCACAATTCATTGTGTTGACCAGCGACGACCTGGCCCTTGAGCTCGGCCTGCCCGTGCATGGCAGCGTCCCCGGTGTATTCGTACACGCCGATGGTTACAAGAAATCCATATCGGCGCCCGGCATCGGCAACTACTTCAGCTTGGGCAAGGCCGTTGCGCTGGCTCGCGACATCCTGGGCGAGAAAACCATGCGCGAGCACACCTATGTGCAGGCCCATGGCACGGGTACACCCCAGAACCGCGTCACCGAATCCCATGTCTTTGACAGCATTGCCGGGGCATTCGGTATCGAGCAGTGGCTGGTTTCCTCCATCAAGTGCTATGTGGGGCACTCGCTGGGCGCAGCAGCCGGCGACCAGTTCATGGCTGCATTGGGTGTCTGGTCAGAAGGTTTTGTTCCGGGCATTTTCACGCTGGACGAAATTGCCCACGACGTGCACAGGCAACACCTGCGCTTCTCGCAGTCACATGTCGAATGCGGGACAACAGGCATGGCTGGCTGCTTCATCAACTCCAAAGGATTTGGCGGCAACAACGCCAGCGCCCTGTTGCTGAGCCCGCAGCACACCCTGCAAATGTTGCTCAACAAACACGGTCAGGGAGCCATCACGGCATGGCAACAGCGCTGCGAAAGCAGTGAAGACTCGAGAAACACCTATCACGAGCAGGCCCGACAAGGGCTCTACTCCCCGCTCTACCGCTTTGGCGAAGGCGTGGTGGAGGGCAGTGAGTTGAATATCAGCGACACGAAAATCGGGCTTCCAGGTCATGAATACCCGGTCACGCTCAGCCCGACAGAAAGCTATCCCGCCTATCGGGAAAAAGAGCCCCCTGCAAAAGGGTGATTTTGTTCACACTATTCGTCCTATGCGGCCTGTGTTAATAAGGAGTGGTCACCCCCTGCATAAAGGCCAATAACAATGCGCAGGCTCCTGATCGCTTTCCTGATCTGCCCTCTTCACTTCGCCCTGCTTGCCGGCAGCCCGGCAGTCGCGGCTCCCGCTACCGCAGCAAGTCCTCAGTCGCAGGGGATACATACACTCCAGCATCTGGAAACCCTCAGCTACAAAGCAGCAACGGCCTTTTATCTCTACAGCGTGCTCAACCGTGACCCGCAGCAATACAAAAAAATGCAAAGCCTGCTGGGTACAGGCGATGCCGTTGTACAGCAAGTGGGACGCAGCAATGTGGCAACACAATGGGGCATGCTGAAGCGCCGCCTGACGACAGCAACCTTTACGGAAGAAGGCGTGGCCGACAATGCCAGCATCAACGCCATTGATGCCGCCCTGAACACACTGACCCAAACGTTGCGCACACTAAGCACGGAAGAACGTGCAGCCAACAATGTTGCCCCCGACAAGATGGCAGACATGCTCTACGACCAGTATGTGCTGATGCAGGTGATGACCTCTGCCTACCTGCGCAAGTCTGCTGACTACTTTGGTGGCGCCATCGTTGCCAGCCAGGGCCCGCAAGTGGAGATAGACCAGTTGGCGCACAAGTTCTCCAGCCAGCTTGAACAATTGAGTCGCCATTACCAGCGCAATGCGCAGATCAGCGCCACACTGAAGGAGATCACCACCAAATGGGTGTTCGTGCGTAACTCCTTCATCAACTTCAATCAGGACAATGTGCCTTTCATCGTTGGCCGATATAACGAACAGATCACAGACAAACTGCTGGAGGCCTATGAAAAGCTGCGGCCCTGAACCGCAGCACACAAGAAAACGGCGACTCATGGTCGCCGTTTTGCTTTCGTCTTTACGCCGGAACTGAGTCGCACCGGTACTTTCACGGCAGGCAAAGGCAGCAATCGCCTGACGGCATACCAGAAACCGGCAGCCGCCACCCCAAAGGTCATCACGCCAGCAGCGGTCTGCACTGATTCCAGCATTTCGCGTGACCAGCCCAGGCTCAACCGGGAAGGAGGCAGTATCTGCCAGGACAGCATGGCCAGCACCAGCCAGCCGGCAGATGCCAGTATCAGCAAGGCCGCCAGCACCCCCGAACGTGACATATGCGGATAACGAGCCTTGGCTGCCGACATAAGTTGCAAAACGGCAGCCACCCACACCGCCATCAGGACTGTCTGCGCAAACACATAAGCCGCCATGTTCTTCCTCTCCTGTTCAGGCTGCCAGATGCAAGGCTGCAAGACTTTGTGCACGGGTCGATGCCATGACTACGTCAAGTGGCAGATTTTTCAGAACCGCCATCTCTTCTGCCACAGAAGGCAAATACTCTGGAGAATTACGCGTACGCCCGGAGCCAGGCTGACGATGAGGCTGAGGAATCATGTCCGGGGCATCCGTTTCCAGCACGAGTGCCGCCAGGGGCATATCCACCACAACGCTTCGCAAGCGTTTTGACTGGTCATAGGTCAGCGGCCCGCCAATACCCAGACGGAATCCCATGCGAACCAGATGTCTGGCCTCTTCTATGCCACCGGAAAAGGCATGGACAATACCGCCTTCCCTGAACTTCATTTCGTGCAGTATGCGGATGACATCGTGATGTGCCTTGCGCACATGCAGGATGACAGGTTTTCCGTATTCCGCCGCCAGGCCTAACTGGGCCCGGAAGAATTCTTCCTGCTTATTCTTTGCCTCGGGCGCTTTCAGCTCCGTGAGGAAATAATCCAGACCGATTTCCCCCACGGCCACAATATCCGGGCGACGCCGCAACCATTGCTCCAGCAAGTCGACATGTTCCGGCAAGTGGTGTGCGATGTGGCAAGGATGCAAGCCGGGCGCAGCCAACAGACGGGGAGCGGAAATGGAGTCGCAAACCTGGAAGAGCTTGTCCCATTCGCTCGCCACGTAGCCCGGAACCAGAACGGTATCCACCCCCGCTGCCACCGTACGTGCTGCCACTTCATGCCTGTCGGCATCAAAATCGCTGACATCAAAATGGCAATGAGTGTCGATAAGACTCATGGCGAGGCGAATATCCACTCAGGGCGCAAAATCCCCTGTAACCCGGCGTAAGGCAGCAGCAACTCGGGCTGCCCGGCTGAATAAGGAGCCAAAGCATAAACGTTGTAGGCCAGAACCAGGCCCTGGCTGCCCAAAGCGAAGTTATCGGTTTCCACAAATGGCCACTGCTGGGCAAAAGCACTGTCGGTAAAGCCGTTTTCCATCAGCCATACCTCATGGGCCTTGCGAGCCAGATCTGCCAATGCCGGGCGACGGCCATCCTGGACCACATCGTCCAGCAACAGCCTGCGATTGAGATGACGGTCATAGTTAAGGAAGGCAGTGACAGGAATACCGTGAGCCCCACCGGTATACAGATTGGTATCCAGGCGGATGACGACCAGCGCACCGGTCTGGCGCAACAGCCTTGCTGTCAGGTTGGCGGTACTGCGTTTGTCTGCTCGCGCCAGGAATCCGGCAGCATAATCGTCGAGAGTCAGCTCACCCTGGTTAAGTGGACCCTGAATCAGGCCAACCAGTTCTTGCTCAATCAATGCCGAAAGCTCTGGATTACCGGGGAAGCGCACAACATCGACAGTCACACTGGCACACTGGCCGCCTTTGCATTTCGGCTGCCGTCGCTCCCATGTCACTGTTTCGGTTGTCAACGGAAGGAACTCCTGTACCACGACAGGTGCAGGCGGCGCCGGCTCTGCCGCCGCCTGAGCCTCAGGCTCCTCTTTCTTCTGGCAAGCCGTCAGTAACGCCACAAGCAAAACAGCAAGAACTGCAGAAAAACGCATGGTATTCCTCCGGCACCCGAAGGTGCTCAGTGTTCCCGCGTCTCGCGGAAACTGATGTCCGGATAACGCTCCTTCATGAGTTGCAGATTGACCCGGCTGGGGGCGAGGTAGGTCAGATGCCCCCCGCCATCCAGTGACAACTGGTCATGCGCCTTCTTCTTGAACTCCGTGAACTTCTTCTCGTCATCACAATGTACCCACCGCACGGTAGCCACATTGACAGGCTCGTATACGCATTCGACCTTGTATTCCTCCTTGAGGCGGAAGGCCACCACATCAAACTGCAGGACACCGACTGCACCAAGGATGAGATCGTTGCTGATCTGTGGCATGAAAACCTGTGTCGCACCCTCCTCCGACAGCTCCTTGAGCCCCTTCTGCAACTGCTTGCTCTTGAGCGGGTCACGCAGCCGGACACGGCGGAAAAGCTCGGGAGCAAAATGGGGAATACCCAGAAAATGCAGGTCCTCGCCCTCGGTAAAAGTATCACCGATCTGGATGGTACCGTGGTTGTGCAGACCGATGATGTCTCCTGACCAAGCCTGCTCCAGATGCTCGCGCTCGCCCGCCAGGAAAGTGAGTGCATCGGCAATGCGGACATCCTTGCCAATGCGTACATGTTTCATTTTCAAGCCTTTTTCATAACGGCCCGAGCAGATACGCAGGAAAGCGATACGGTCCCGATGCTTGGGGTCCATGTTTGCCTGTATCTTGAAGACAAAGCCGGAGAACTTCTCCTCGGCTGCCTTCACCACGCGCTCGGCCGCCTTGCGGTCCGGCGGACAGGGAGCCCAGTCAACAAAGCCATTGAGAATGTGGTTTACCCCGAAGTTCCCCAATGCTGTTCCGAAAAATACCGGTGTCAGCCTGCCGGCCAGAAATTCCTCGAGGTTGAATTCGTGGCTTGCACCCAGCACCAGCTCCAGCCCTTCACGCAGCGCAGTGGCATCCTCGCCCAGCACATCGTCCAGCTCGGGACTCTCCAGACCATCAATAATCCGGTCAGGCACAATCGTTGAACCATGACCTTGCTGGTAAACATAGATACGATTTTCCAGCAGGTGGTATACACCCTTGAAATCACGCCCCATGCCGATGGGCCAGGTGACCGGCGCGCACTTGATCCTGAGCACACTCTCGATTTCATCCAGTAACTCGATAGGTTCGCGAATCTCGCGGTCCATCTTGTTGACGAAAGAAATGATGGGAGTGTCGCGCATGCGACACACATCCATGAGCTTGATGGTGCGCTCTTCCACGCCCTTGGCGCCATCGATGACCATGAGCGCTGAATCAACGGCAGTCAGCGTGCGGTAGGTATCTTCCGAGAAGTCCTCGTGACCGGGAGTGTCCAGAAGATTCACCGTGCAGTCCTTGTAGGGAAACTGCATGACCGAGGTGGTAATGGAAATGCCGCGCTGCTTTTCCATTTCCATCCAGTCGGAAGTGGCGTGGCGATCTGATTTACGCGACTTCACCGTACCTGCAATCTGGATGGCCTTGCCCCAGAGCAGCAGTTTTTCCGTGATAGTGGTCTTGCCGGCGTCAGGGTGGGAAATAATCGCAAAAGTCCTACGAGCCGCGACTTCACTGGCGATTTGAGTGTTTGTCATGCTGTCATCTTCTGGTTTGTACACATCCATGTACACATATACGCAGCCTGGTCAGGCCAAAGGCCGCGCATTATGC
>JBBCJX010000019.1:0-4015 GCA_037189985.1 Moraxellaceae bacterium | reverse complement strand
GACGATGGCGGGCACGCCGTACTGGCTGTCGGCACCGTTCAGGGCTTCGAGAGCGGAACCACGGATGATCGGGGTGTCGTCACCGGGGAACTTGTAGGTATTCAGAAGTTCGCGAACTTCCATTTCCACCAGTTCCAGCAGTTCTTCGTCATCAACCATGTCGCACTTGTTCAGGAACACGACGATGAAGGGAACGCCCACCTGGCGGGACAGCAGGATGTGCTCACGGGTCTGCGGCATGGGGCCGTCAGCAGCGGAGCAGACCAGGATGGCGCCATCCATCTGGGCAGCACCGGTGATCATGTTCTTCACGTAGTCGGCGTGGCCGGGGCAGTCCACATGCGCGTAGTGGCGCGTGGGGCTGTCGTATTCCACGTGAGCGGTGTTGATGGTGATACCGCGTGCCTTTTCTTCGGGAGCGGAGTCGATCTGGTCGTAGCCCTTGGCTTCGCCACCGAACAGCTTGGCGCAGGTGGTAGCGATCGCTGCGGTCAGCGTCGTCTTGCCATGGTCAACGTGACCAATCGTGCCCACGTTTACGTGCGGCTTGTTACGTTCAAATTTTGCTTTTGCCATCGTAACCACTCCCTCACGGCTGAGTTGCCCGGTTTTTCAAAACATCGACAAACGAACACGGGCGACCGCACAAACGGCCACCCGCACTATATATGGAGCTCATAACCGGATTTGAACCGGTGACCTCTTCCTTACCAAGGAAGTGCTCTACCGACTGAGCTATATGAGCCTTAAACCCACAAGCACCTGACAAACAAGCACTTTCTGGAGCGGGTAGCGGGAATCGAACCCGCACCATCAGCTTGGAAGGCTGAGGTTCTACCACTAAACCATACCCGCGTTTCGCTAGGCATCACCGCCTGCAAAGCAGATGGTGGTGGGGGAAGGATTCGAACCTTCGAAGGCTGAGCCGTCAGATTTACAGTCTGATCCCTTTGACCGCTCGGGAACCCCACCCACGCGAGGGTGCACATTCTCAACACCGGCACATGGCTTGTCAACAAGCCATCCGGCCAAATCTCCTAAAATTCCAACTGCTTGCAGTGGGTTTTCCCGACAGGACTCCATGTATCGGATACGGAGTCCGCAATCACCAGGAAACCAAGGAAAAAACAACCCGATCACCAAACCATGGAGGTCCGGCAGAAGGGCTGCATCAGGGGAATGGTGCCGGCAGTGGGACTCGAACTCACGACCTACTGATTACAAGTCAGTTGCTCTACCAACTGAGCTATACCGGCTAAGGGCGCGGATTCTAAGCAACTTCATCCGCCCAGACAATGCAAATCACTCCTCGCAGGCAGCATTTTCACGCTTCAGCTCATCCTGCTTGATCAGTTGACCGTCAATAATGGCCCTCAGATCAGCCTTCGAGCCTCCCGGCATAAGGTAAACCCAGCGTTCAATGCCTGGCTGATTGATTTCCCGATACTCGACAGACACCCCCGCCTCCTGCATTTTTTGCAGAAAAGCCTGTGCCAGTTCCTTGCGGGAGAAATGATTCAGCGAGATAGCATTGATGAAAACGCCATCCTTGACGATAAAGCCATCAATACCTCGGCTTTTCAGATCCCGCAGCCGCTCTTCCGCCTTCTCACGGTTAGTGAATGCAGGCACGAAAACCCAGTAATCCTTGACGTCAACCTTACGCTTGTCGATCCGGGCAGAGACCTTCTTCGCCTTTATCGGCTCAACCCATTTCTGCACAGCCGCATCGGAGACAAAAGGCCCCACATTGAAGCACTGCTTGATTGCCGCCGCAGGCACAGCAACCACTGCCTCACCCTGCTCTTCCACAGGCTCAGGCGCCGGTGGAACAACAAGCTCCGGCCTCTCACTCAGCAGCAAAAGACGCTCGCCTTGCTGCTCGACCTCCGTCATCACCGGGCGGGCCTGTGGTTGCGTACCCTCCATGAACTTCCAGCCGAAATAAACGGCATTGGCAAGCATGAGGCAAAGAAATATCCAAGGCATGCGCTGTTCCTCAGCACCAAGCGCCTACAGAGGCGCATCAATCCGGGTTTATACCAGTATCGGCAAAATAGCGCTGCAATCCATGCAGCAATAACTCAGGCTCAAATACTTTTGGACACGATAGAAGGCTACCAACCACTGGGCTATCCCCGCCGGTGAGAATCAGGGCCAGCTGACGCTCCCGCACCAGAGCCTCTATCAAGGCAACTACCGACGCCAGCACCCCATGGGTCACAGCCTCTGCCGTATTCTTGCCTAGCAAAACACTTGGCGGCCCCACTTCCTCAAAACGCACTCGCCCGGTTTCCTGCAAAAGCGCCCTGGCCATCATATCCAGGCCGGGAAGTATGTATCCCCCCTCATGGCGACCACTTGCACGCAAGACATCAAGGGTGATGGCACTACCACAATCCACCACACATACATCTTTCCCCAGTCGCCTCGCCGCCAGGAGACCCAGCCAGCGATCAACACCCAAGCTTTCCGGGCATGATGCATAAGCATTGGTAACCCCAGCATGACATGAACTGCTCTGGGCAAACTCGGGAACGATCCCCCACTTATCTCGACAGCCTTTGGCAAAACTATCCTTGGCTGCCTCATCAAGCACACAGGCACCTTTTACAGCCAAAGGCATATCGGCAAACGATGGGGGTAGTGAAGACAGGACAGTTCCCGGAGCTCCGTAATGCGGCAACGCCATGCCCTCCAGCACATCATCATCATGACAGCGCCAGAGCTTTATACGGCTATTGCCTATGTCAAAGTAGAGCGTGTAGCTCACTGCGTCGACTTCCTTAAAGACACTTCCCCACCATGGAGCATCACACTGCCAGCCACGGTCTCCACCCTGAGAGCTCCGTAGGTATCAACCCCTCTCGCCACCCCCTCCACAGGCCGATCAAGCCCGCTCACCTCGACTTGCGCACCATTCAAGACATCCAACTCAAGCCACTCTTTATGACAGGCCGCAAAACCACTTTCAGGGTAATTACTCAACAAGACCAGCAACTCATCCAGCAGCAGGGCTCCCAGCCTGTTTCTTTCCACTGGCCGCCCCAGATGCCTCGACAAATCAGTTACGGGACGATCAAGAGCTTCATAAGCACTATCAGGAAGATGAAGGTTAAGGCCAAGACCAACTACAACAAGGCAAGGTCCATCAGACTCCGCTTGCAGTTCAATCAAGACACCCCCCAACTTCTCCTGCCCAATCATGATGTCATTCGGCCACTTCAGGCCAACGCCACTAACACCATACCGCTGCAGTGCCCTGACAACAGCAACACCCACAGCAAGGCTGAGCCCTTCCACTACCGATACACCCGCAGGAAACACCCAGCCCAATGATCCATAGAAATTACCGCCAATGGGGGACAGCCATTCCCTACCACGCCTGCCTCGCCCCATTGTTTGCTCTTCGGCAAGACAGACAACCCCCGGGACCACAGACTGACGCATCAAAGCCATGACCTCGTCATTGGTCGAAACAACTCTTTCCTCAATCCTGAGAGTACATAGCAAAGCCAAAGCCTCTGCACTCAAAAATCCCTTCAGTTTTTCTGCCGACCACCACTCAATCGCTTTTGCCAGCCGATAGCCTTTTCCCTGTACAACATCGAGATGCAGGCCCTTCTTGCGCCATACGGCCAACTGCTTCCAGACAGCAGCACGACTGATACCAAGCGCCTCACCCAACTCTTCGCCAGAATGAAACTCACCGTCAGCCAATAACCGTATCAGATGCATGCTGTCCTCCTGGCGGCACACTCTCACGAAGAGGCAAGAGGAACAAGACCACGATACAGAGCTTTGGCCTATCCTGAACCTCGCCATTTCGCCCCAAGCAGTCCCCCCTCGCAGGGAAAGCTCCATAGCTCCACGCTTCAAATTTCACGCAATAAAAAGCCCGTCACGGGGACGGGCTTTTTACTAGGTTAAGAGCCTGGCGATGACCTACTTTGCTCGCCCCATCGTGGGGCTCGGCCCTCCGGGCCCGTCGGGCAAGCCCGACGTCCAAACGCGC
>JBBCJX010000018.1:0-294055 GCA_037189985.1 Moraxellaceae bacterium | reverse complement strand
CGGCGGGGCCACCTCCCTCATTCCCTCACTTCCCCTACAAAACCCTTCGATGCCTGCCACGGCCGCCCGGCCGGGGTATACTGCCGGCCCGTTTTCTCAAGCCTGCAGCCTGCTCATGGATCGTTTTCTCGAATTTCTGCTCAACCACTACATTCTGGCCGGCAGCTTTGTTGCCATCGTCATCGCCTTCCTTGTCAATGAAATGGCCCGTGGCGGCAAGGGCGTGAGCCCGCAAGGGCTGTCCCAGTTGGTCAACAAGGAAAATGCCCGCCTCATCGACGTGCGCGATACCGCCGAATTCCGTACCGGCCACATCACCGGCAGCGAAAACATTCCCCTTGCCAAGCTGCCCGACCATATCGAGCAATTGAAAAAAGACCTGACGCGCCCCATTGTGATCGTGTGCAACCTGGGACAGGTGGCAGGCGCCGCCGGGCAAAAGCTCAAGGCAGCCGGTCTCACCAGCGTCTACAAGCTCGAAGGCGGCATCAGCAACTGGAAAAGCCAGTCGCTGCCTCTGGTCAAGAAGTAGCAAAGAAGGCAGCAAGAAGTTCGGTTTCCGGCCGGAAACCGTGAAGGAGGCAATCATGGCCGAAGTTGTCATCTACACCACACTGGTCTGCCCTTACTGCGTGCGCGCCAAGCACCTGCTCAAGCAGAAAGGCGTGGCTTACCGCGAAGTGGATGTCAGCCACGATGCCGCCGAACGCATGGCGCTGGTGGAGAGAACCCGCCAGCGCACGGTGCCCCAGATATTCATCAATGACGCCCATGTCGGCGGCTGTGACGAGCTCTATGCACTGGAACGGGCCGGCAAACTGGATGCCCTGCTTGCCGCCTGAACTATCACCGCCAGTCCCGTGACGGGACCAGCCATTTCATTTACGTACAACCAGGAAGTTTCTTCATGTCAGAACAACAACAGCAACAAGGCCAGTTCGCCCTGCAACGCATTTACGTCAAAGACCTTTCCTTCGAAGCACCCAATGCTCCCAAGGTTTTCCTGGCCGCCTGGCAGCCGGAAGTGAATGTAGACCTCTCCACCCAGGCCAACCGTCTGGAAGACGGCAAGAACTTCGAAGTCGTGCTGTCACTTACCGTCACGGTCAAGAACGACAATGCAACAGCCTTCCTCGTCGAGGTAAAGCAGGCCGGCATCTTCCTGATTGACGGTGTGCCAGAAGCACAACTGGGCCAGTTGCTGGGCGCCTACTGCCCCAACCTTCTTTTCCCCTATGCGCGCGAAACCGTTTCCGATGTCGTCACACGTGGCAGCTTCCCGCAGCTTCTGCTGGCCCCGGTAAATTTTGACGCCGTGTTTGCAGAAGCACAGCGCCAGCGCCAGGAACAAAAGCCTGCACAGACTGAAAGCGAAACCCTGCAGTGATCACGACGGGCGGCTTTCGGGCCGCCCGTTTTTTCTGCCTCCTGTTTTCCGGAAAACGCCGGAGACATCATGAGAATTTCCTTCCTGTTTTTGCTCGCCACCCTGGCAGTACCGGCCAGTGCCGAGCTTTACCAATGGAAAGACGAGCAGGGCCGCGTGCATTACAGCGACCTCAAACCTGTCGGCACCCAAGTCCGTACCCTCCCGCAAAAACCGGCGCCCGCCTCGGACACTACCAGCAGTTCCCCTGATGACAGCCAGGCACGCAAGGAGCGGCAGCGCCGCCTTGCCGACATCCTGCGCAAGGAGGACGAAGAGCGGGAAGCACAAAGCCGGCGTGCAGCCGCCGACAGGGCAAAGCATCAGCAAGAATGCCTGAAACATCGGAAGTACCTTCAAGAAATTGAAGGCCGCCGCATTTATGATGAAGGGAAAAACGGCGAGCGCATTTTTGTGGATGACAAAACTCGTGACGCCCGTGTCCGGGAAATAGAACAGGCACTTGCAGAGTATTGCTCATGACACGCGCCGTCTTCCTGGATTTTGCCAGTCTCAAACCCGGAGACCTCGATATCTCCGGCCTCCACGACCTGCCCGTGGAGGTAGTCCTGCACGACGCTACAGCACCGGAAGACACTGCAGTTCGCCTGCAAGGTGCGCGGATCGCCATTACCAACAAGGTCGTGCTTGATGCCGCTGTCATCGCGGCCTGCCCGCAGCTGGAGCTCATCGCCGTCACGGCCACCGGCACCAACAATATTGATCGCGAAGCGGCAGCAGCAGCCGGCATCACCGTAGCCAACGTCAACGGCTACGGCACACGGGCAGTGGCCCAGCACACGCTGGCGCTGATGCTCGCCCTCGCCAACCGCCTGCCGGACAGTACCCGGGATGCCGTGAGCGGGCGCTGGTCAGCGAGCCCTGTCTTCTGCCTCATGGATTACCCAGTGCTGGACCTGGACGGCGCGACCCTGGGCATTATCGGTTACGGAGAGCTGGGGCAGGCCGTAGCCCGGCTTGCCCGCGCCTTTGGCATGTCGGTACTGGTCGCGGAAGGCCATGGGAAGGAGCAAGAGGGGCGCTTGCCACTGACAGAGGTATTGCAACGTGCCGACGTCATCTCGTTGCATGCCCTGCTCTCCGAACACACGGAAAAAATCATCAACAGCCGCACGCTTGCCCTCATGAAACCCGGGGCGCTGCTCGTGAATACGGCACGCGGCGGGCTGGTGGACGAGCCAGCGCTGCTGGCTGCGCTCAAGAGCGGCCATCTGGGGGGAGCCGCACTGGATGTGCTCTCTGTCGAACCACCACCACCTGACCACCCCCTGCTCGCAGCCAGCATTCCCAACCTGGTGATCACACCTCATTGTGCCTGGGTGAGTCGTGGCGCCAGACAGCGGTTGCTGGACTCAACCGTCGCCAACATTCGCAACTTCATCGGCAGCCGATAAGCCCCCTCATTTCGATAACACCTGCAAAAAGTCTCGCATCCATTTGAATTTCCTTGAGTGTGCAAGTCTTGGTGCACTAGCACAGCCGTACGACTCAACTCAAGGCTGGAAAAGCAGGCGACAAGTACTGAAAATCAGCACTGACAAATCATGAGTCTTGTTCTATACATGGGCCGCATGAGTTGTCATCCTGCGCTCCACAGGGCAAGCCGAATGCCGGCTACGCAGGATTCCGGTTTATTCAGCAGTTATATTCAAGGGGCAAAACATCATGGCCAATGATGACTACGATGAAGTGGATGAAACCGCTGATCCCGTTGACGACGAAGTAGAAGAAGAGGGCGATGACGACGGCCCTGTTGATGCTGCTGCCAGTGGAGAAAATGCGCCAGCCGCCTCCCGCACCGACATTGATGAAGCCGAAACACTGACAGTCTCCAGCAAGGAAGCCATGCGCCGCCAGCTCGAAGAAGAGATGGAGCGTTTTCTGGCGCGGGGTGGCAAGGTTCAGGAGATTCCACCGGATGTCACGGCCGACCCTCCACAGAAACCAGTCAGCAATTACGGCTCCAAGCCGATCTGACGCTCAAGCGACGGCCCCATGACTGGGGCCGTCTTTTTTGCAGTATTCTCCAAGGCTCAATCAGGACGCATCATGCGTGAACTGCTGACAATCCGTTCTCGTGTGCAGCGCGCCATGCTGGTATCCGTCGCTGCCGCTCTCGTGACGATGGCATTGAAGTTTTCTGCCTGGCACATGACAGGCTCCGTCGGTCTGCTGTCGGATGCACTGGAATCACTCGTCAATCTGGCAGCAGCGCTGCTTGGCTTCATCCTGCTAGGGCTGGCAGCACGCCCGGCGGACGACGATCATCCCTTCGGCCATGAAAAGGCAGAATATTTCGCCAGCGGGGCCGAAGGCATGATGATCCTCATTGCCGCACTCACCATTGCCTGGCAGGCCATTCAAGGCTTCATTGCGCCACACCCGCTTGCGCAACTCGACACCGGCCTGCTGCTCGCCCTGACAGCAACTGGAGTCAATGCGGCGGCAGCCATCTGGTTGTTACGTGTTGCACGGGCAGAGGGCAGCCTGGCTGTTGAAGCCGACGCGCAGCACCTGCTCACGGATGTATGGACCTCGCTGGGCCTGTTGCTGGCACTTGGCCTGCTGCTGCTCTTTCCGGCGGCATGGTGGCTGGACCCCCTGATTGCGCTGGCCGTGGCCATCAACATCGTGCGCACGGGCGTGAATCTCATGAAGCGGTCAGTTGACGGCCTCATGGACATGCAGCTGCCGCCGCAGGAGTTCAACCGGATACAGGCGCGACTGGCAGCCACCCTGCCTGCCGACACAATGTACTCGGCACTGCGCACCCGCAAGGCGGGCAACCGCCGCTTCGTGGAGTTCAACCTGCTGGTCCCGGGCACATGGGAAGTACAGCATTCGCACGCGCTCTGTGACGAGCTGGAGGCCGGAATACGTCAGGAATTTTCCGACAGCGACATACTCATCCATGTCGAGCCGGCCAAATGCATGAAACACGGAACAAACAAAAACCGGCCATGAGGCCGGTTTTTTCCAGAATGCTGAAAGCGTATCAGGCGGCAGCACTGGCCACCGCGTGGCAGTCCTCGATGTGTTTGTAGGCAATCTGCCGTAGCACGAAATATCCCAGGCCGGCTGCAATCAGTTGCCCGCCCAAGGGAATGAACTTGGTCACCTGCCGGGTCAGTATGCGGCCCGCAAATCCCGTGAAGCTCTGGCGCACAATGGCACGCGTCACCACGATGCCCAGCAACTGGCTGCCACGCTGGCGAATCTGGCGCCAGACCTTTTCACGGCGCTGCGGGTCCATCTGCTCGATGGCTTTTGTCTCCAAGCCAAAACGCTGACTGATTTCCGGTATGAGCTGCATGAGGATGCCTGCATCCACCACAACGTCCAGAAAAGGCACCGGTATCACGGCAGCGCCCGCTGAAACCAGCGCCCGCTTGCGTACCAGCACTTCGCATTCTTTCTTCACCCGATCCAGATCAGCCTGTCTCGTCATCAATCCACTTCCTCGTCGTACGTTCTCTTTGCCATTGCCATATGGGGGACATGTTCGCCCGTTGCAAGCCAACATATCGCTTGGGTAAAGGTATATAACACAGTCCTCGTCACTTGCCGCCAGCACGGGCTGCTGTTACACGCCGCAGACAATCCCGGGCACAAACATCAACAGCAGCAGCTATTTGCCCAGGCCCTCGCCACAATGCCGGCAAAAATTCGCATCGTTTTCATGATCGGCCACCTGGCAGGCCGGGCAGCTCTTTGTCATGCGCTGGCGACGCAGCTCTTCGAGCACTTCCGAAGTAAAAATCCCCGTGGGAACGGCAATCACGGAATAACCCACCAACATGACCAGTGATGCAATGGCCTGCCCCAGTGCCGTCTGTGGTACCACATCACCAAAGCCCACCGTGGTAATGGTGATGATGGCCCAGTAGACACCTCGGGGAATGCTGGTGAAGCCATGCTCCGGACCTTCTACTGCATACATGAGTGCACCGAAGATAGTGGCCGCCACAAAAACCGTGAACAGGAACACCAGGATTTTCCGGCGTGCTGCATAGAGACTGCGCAAAAGCAGATTACCCTCGCTCCAGTACTCTGACATGCGCAGGATGCGGAAGATGCGCAACATGCGCAGTAGCCTGATCATGAGCAGGGAGTGTGCCCCTCCCAGGAAAAGAGCCAGATACGTCGGCACCACGGCCAGCAGATCCACCATTCCGAAAAAGCTGCGTGCATAGCGCATGGGACGTGGCGAGCACCAAAGACGCAGGGCATATTCAGCCGTGAACAGCAGCGTGAAAGCCCATTCCAGAACAACGAGAAAGATGTGCAGACGCGGAGCACTGCCGATGATGACGGAGTCCAGCATCACCACCAGCACGGACGTGGTGATGAACAGCATGAGCAGGACAGCAAAGTGATGGCCTGCGTCCGTTTCCAGGCCGAAGAGCAGGCTGTGCATGCGACTCTTGTCGCGAGCCTTCCAGGCTGCCAGCACATCATCCCAAGTGGCAAGCAGGGGATGCGCATTCCAGCGCTCAACCACGGCAGGCAGTTTGAATTTCATCATATCCTCTCTCTGCACCTGCGCAGCATCGTGCTTACCCTATCCAATGCACACGCCTTCGCAAAGCCCCGGCGGGCATCCATTGCAGATGCAATGGATGAAGAAAGTGTAATGCAGCCTCCGGTCCGGTTGGCGCTAGACTGCTGAAATCCCAGAGGCGGACAGTAGCGACATGCGCATCCTCATCATTGAAGACGACCAGCAGATTGCCGACTACCTGCAAAAGGGACTCAAGGAAGCCAGCTACAGCGTACTGGTGGCACACGACGGCCGTGACGGCCTCTTCCTCGCCACCGGCGAAGCCGTGGACGCCATCGTGCTAGACCGCATGCTGCCCGGGCTCGACGGCCTGGACATACTGCGCATGCTGCGTGCTTCTGGCCGGCAGACACCGGTATTGCTGCTGAGCTCACTGGCCGATGTGGAGCATCGTGTGGACGGCTTGCGCCAGGGCGCCGACGATTATCTGGTGAAACCGTTTGCCTTTGCCGAACTGCTGGCGCGACTGGAGGTACTGCTGCGCTGCCCCGCCGAAACGTCACACGAGCAGACCCGCCTCGTGGTGGCCGACCTTGTCATGGACCGCTTGCGGCGTACCGTGCAACGGGCCGGCCTGGCCATTGACCTGCAGCCACGCGAATTCCGGCTGCTGGAATACCTGATGCGCCATGCCGACCAGGTCGTGACCCGGACCATGCTGCTGGAGGCCGTATGGGACTACCACTTCGACCCGCAGACCAATGTGATCGACGTTCACATCTCCCGGCTACGCCAAAAGATTGACCGTGACCATGCCGAGCCTCTGCTGCACACAGTGCGGGGGGCGGGCTACCGGCTGGGGACGGCATGAGATGACTCCGGCACGCTGGCGCTCGCCCCTGTTACGGCTGGCCCTCGCCCAAGCCGCCGCTTTCCTGCTGACCTTCCTGGCCTTGGGCAGTGTCGGCTACTTCACCCTCAAGAACATCAGCGAAGCCACCATGCAGCGGAGCGTGGAACGGGATCTGGCCGACCTGCGGGACTGGTATGCCGAGGATGGCTTGTACGGACTGGAAGGTGCGCTCGAAGACCGCACTGCCAATACCTATCGCGATGCTTTTTATGTTCTGCATACCACTCATAAGGAAAAGCGCGTTCCCGCCGGAACCGATGTCCCCGTTTCCATCATGACCAAGCGAGGCTGGCATGACTTCCTGCTCTTGACCCCGGAAGGGCAACGGCCAGCTTTGGCCTATGTCGAGTTCTTCCCCGATGGCAGCCGCCTTCTGGTCGGTCATATCGCCTGGGAGAGGGAAACCCTGTACACCGCCATGAAACAGGAGCTGGGTATCGGCCTCTTGCTCGTCCTGTTGCTGGCGGCGCTGCTGGCCTGGCTTACCAGCCGCGCCATTGCCCATGCACTGGCAGCCCCGCTCGCCGTCGCCCGCCGCTTCGCTGACGGCGAACTGGATGCCCGCGTCACCCCCAATGCCAGCGGAGACAGTTTCGACCGCCTAGCCCAAGCCCTGAATGCCATGTTTACGCGCATCCAGGACCTCGTGGGTGGCATCGCCCATGCCACGGATGCCATTGCCCATGACCTGCGCACACCACTCACGCGGCTGAAAACCCAACTGGAAAGCGCCCGCCTGGCAAGCCGTGACAGTCCGGCCACACAAGCCCCGGTGGAGGCAGCACTGTCCGAGGCCGACCAACTGCTGGCCACCTTCCAGGCCATGATGAGGCTTGCCCGGGTCGAGGCCGACACACGACAGCCGATCGCACCAGTGGACATGGCCGCCCTCGTGCAGGATGCCGTGGAACTGTTCGAAGCATTGGCCGACAACCAGCAGCAGGCTTTGGAGACACACACGGAAAACCTCATGGTGCCCGGCGATCGCGACCAACTTTTCCAGCTTCTGGTCAACCTGCTGGACAATGCCATCAAGTACGCCCCGGCCGGCGCCTGCATCAATGTCATCCTGACCACACAGGACAAGCATGCGCGCCTCTGCATAAGCGACGACGGCCCCGGCATTCCGGCTGCGGAGCGGCAACGCGTCTTCGACCGCTTCGTGCGGTTGGAAAGCCACCGCGGCTCGCCCGGCAACGGGCTCGGCCTCTCACTGGTGCGCGCCATCACCCGACATCACGGCGGCAGGATCTATCTGGAAGATGCTAACCCCGGGCTTCGCGTCGTGATCATCCTGCCCCTCTACCACGCCGAACCGCTCTCGCCCACTGAAGAAGGCAACCTTAATAAACCGTAATGATTCCCCCAGACACCGGTAATCCCGCACGGTGCAATCTGAGCCTGTTCCCGCCGGGCACCGTCCCGGATGAACCCCGCCCCGAGCTACGGGGCCTCAATCCGATACAGGAGTTGCACCATGAAACTGACTCATACCCTGGCTGCTGTTGTCCTTGCTTCCATCACCGGCCTCGTCATGGCTGCCGAAGCCACGCCCGCCCCCAAGCCCGTTGCACCCGCAGCAGCAGCCACCGCTGATGCCGCCGTGAAGACCGGCAAGGAAACCAAGCACCACACCGCCAAGAAAGAAGAAGCCAAGAAGGAAGAGGCCACCAAGTCGGCCAAGTAAGCCTCTTTCTCTCTCGGGGATCGCAAAACGCCGGCATATGCCGGCGTTTTTCACGTCGGGCACCCCACTCCATGAGCCTGGCGTTGACCCCCGGCAGGCACGAAGCTACTGTTCGCCACTCCCTGCATTTCCCCCGGCTCTCCCATGGCCCGCAAACCCAAAGCTGTCGATTTTGAAAAGGCACTTGCCGACCTGGAGCAGCAGGTACACCTGCTCGAAAGCGGCGAACTCAGCCTGGAAGACGCCCTCAAATCCTTCGAAGCCGGTATTCGGCTCACCCGGGAATGCCAGCAGGCGCTGACCGAAGCCGAACAGAAAGTGCAGCTTCTGCTGGAAAAAGCCGATGGCTCTGTCGAATACCATGATTTCGACAGCGATGACGATGCCTGACTCACTGCTAAGCCTCGCACAAAGCCGCATTCCACTCGTGCTGGACCGCTTTCTCACCGTGCAGAACGCGGCCGCAGTGCGCCTCTCGGGTGCCATGCGCTATGCCGTGATGAACGGCGGCAAACGGGTACGCCCTGCACTCTGCTACGGCACGGCACGGGCACTTGACCTGCCACTGGAGTCCGTCGAGCCGGCTGCCATGGCGGTAGAACTCATACACTGCTATTCGCTGGTCCACGACGACCTCCCCTGCATGGACGACGACGACCTGCGCCGTGGCCAGCCCACCACGCACAAGGCCTTTGACGAAGCCACTGCCCTGCTTGCCGGCGACACCCTGCAAACACTCGCCTTCCTGGCGCTGATACAGAGCCCGCTCAGCCCCGAGCGTCTGAGTGCGCAGGTTGCCCTGCTCAGCACAGCCTCCGTCGACATGGCCGTAGGCCAGGCGCTGGATATCGAGGCGGAGGGCAAGCAGCTTGACCTGGCCGCCCTTGAACATGTGCACCGCCACAAGACCGGCGCCCTGATCCGGGCCTCCGTCACGCTGGCCGCCATTGCCGGCGGCGCCGACCAGCCCACCCATGCTGCGCTGGATACCTTTGCCGACCGCCTTGGCCTGGCCTTCCAGGTTCACGACGATGTACTGGACGTGATCGGTGACACCCACAAGATCGGGAAACGTGCCGGCTCCGACATTGCCCGCGCCAAATCCACCTACCCCGCCCTGCTCGGGCTGGACGCCGCCCAGGCACTGGCCATCGATCTGCATGACGAAGCGGTAGCTGCCCTGGCCCCGCTGGGCGATGCTGCCAACCCCCTGCGCGCGCTGGCGGCTTTTCTGGTGGCACGCGACCACTGAGCCATGACGGTGGCCTATCAGGATCGCCGCCGGCAGGGACAGTTGCTCCTACAGAGCCTGCATCACGCTATAATCCCCGGCCTTCTGCCAGGACGCCGTTGATGTTCACCGAGATTCCAAGCCAACGTCCCGACACCCCGCTGCTGGATCAGGTGCCCACCCCGGACAAGCTGCGCGAACTGCCCCCCGAGGCACTACCGGAGCTTGCCCACGAGCTGCGCGAATACCTGCTCTGGTGCACCGGCCAGACTGGCGGACATTTCGGGGCAGGCCTCGGTGTCATCGAACTCACCATTGCCCTGCACTACGTTTACAACACGCCCGCTGATCGCCTCGTCTGGGACGTGGGCCATCAGACCTATCCGCACAAAATCCTCACCGGGCGCAAGGAACGCATGCTCACCATGCGCCAGAAGGACGGCCTCGCCGCCTTTCCCCGCCGCGAGGAGTCCGAATACGACACCTTCGGTGTCGGCCACTCTTCCACTTCGATTTCCGCCGCGCTCGGCATGGCCGTGGGCGCACGCATGAGCGGCAACAACCGCAAAGTCTGCGCCATCATCGGCGACGGCGCGCTCACCGCCGGCATGGCCTTCGAGGCCCTCAACGATGCGGCGCACCAGGGTACCGACATGCTCGTCATCCTCAATGACAATGGCATGTCGATTTCCAAGAACGTGGGCGGGCTCTCCAATTATTTTGCGCGCATCTGGGCCAGCAAGACCTATATCGCCCTGCGCGAAGGCGGCAAGCGCGTGCTCTCCGCCATGCCGGCCACGCTGAATTTCACGCGCCGCGCCGAAGAAAGCATGAAGCATCTCGTGAACTCACCGGGTGCACTCTTTGAAAGTATCGGCTTCAACTATGTCGGCCCCATCGATGGCCACGACCTCGATGCCCTGATTGAGACCATCTCCAACCTGCGCGACGCACCGGGCCCGCAGTTGCTGCATGTGTACACCACCAAGGGCAAGGGCTTCGCACCCGCTGAGGCCGACCCCATCGGCTACCACGCCATCACCAAGATCGCTCCCGCCGCCGAACGCAAGAGTGACAAGCCCGCCGTGAAGAAACTGAAATTTTCGGATGTCTTCGGCGACTGGCTCTGCGACATGGCCGCCAGCGACGCGCGCTGTGTCGGCATCACACCCGCCATGTGCGAAGGCTCCGGCATGGTGAAATTCGCGCAACAGTTCCCCGGCCGCTACCACGACGTCGCCATCGCCGAGCAGCATTCACTCACACTGGCGGCCGGCATGGCCTGCGAAGGGCTGAAGCCCGTGGTGGCAATTTATTCCACGTTCCTGCAGCGTGCCTACGACCAGCTCGTCCACGACATCGCACTGCAGAATCTCGACGTGACTTTCGGCATCGACCGTGCCGGCCTCGTCGGCGAGGATGGCCCCACGCATGCAGGCGCCTACGATTACGCCTTCATGCGCACGGTGCCCAACATCGTGATCATGGCACCTTCAGACGAGAACGAGTGCCGGCAGATGCTGTACACAGCCTATGAGTACAAAGGCCCGGCGGCCGTGCGCTATCCGCGTGGTACCGGGATTGGCGCCACCATCCAGAAAAGCATGACCATGCTGCCCATCGGGCAGGGCCTGAAAAAACGCAGCGGCAAAAAAATCGCCATCCTGGCCTTCGGCGTTAGCCTGGCGCCTGCCCTGGCAGCCGCCGAAAAACTCGATGCCAGCGTTGTCGACATGCGCTTTGTAAAGCCGCTGGACGAAAACCTCATCCGCGAACTGGCAAGTACTCACGAACTGCTGGTGACCGTTGAAGAGCACGCCATCATGGGTGGCGCAGGCTCGGCCGTTAACGAGTTCCTCGCCAGCGCAGGTCTCACTGTTGCCACCCTCAACCTAGGTATTCCCGACAGCTTCATCGAGCACGCTTCCCCGGCCGAAATGCTTGCCGAATGCGGTCTGGATGCTGCCGGCATCGAGGCCTCCATACGCCAGCGGCTTCATCAGTAAGCCACCAACATCCAAAGAGCATCCACATGAAAAAGCCCCGATAACGGGGCTTTTTCATTCAACAAGATCACCAGAAGCACATCACCGCTTTGCTGCCACCAGCCGCCGCAATACCGACAGCAGCTTGTCGACTTCCTCACAGGTGTTGTAGAAAGCCAGCGAAGGCCTGACTGTCGCCTCGACACCAAAGCGCCGTAGTATGGGCTGCGCGCAGTGATGTCCCGAGCGCACGGCAATCCCCTCGCTGTTCAGCGCGCGCCCAACTTCCGCGGTCCGGTAACCCGCCAGCACGAAGGACAGCACACTGGCTTTGTTGGCCGCCGTTCCGATCAAACGCAAACCGGGCACTGACTGCAGCGCCTGCGTGGCATACACCAAGAGGTCATGCTCGTAGCGGGCGATGTTCTCGATGCCCACACGCTCGACATAATCCAGCGCTGCCCCCAGACCGACAGCATCTGCAATATTGCCGGTGCCCGCCTCGAAGCGTGCCGGAGCACCGTGGTACAAGGTACGCTCGAAGGTCACGTCGGCAATCATGTTGCCACCGCCCTGCCAGGGCGGCATGGACTCCAGTATCGCTTTCTTTCCGTAGACCACACCGATGCCGGTCGGGCCGAAAATCTTGTGTCCGGAGAACACGAAGAAATCAGCATCAATGGCCTGTACGTCAACCCGCATGTGCGACACGGACTGCGCACCATCGACCAGTGCCTTGGCACCGACACCATGCGCCATCTCCACGATTTCCTTGATGGGCGTGACCGTGCCCAGCGCATTGGAAACCTGGGTGACGGCAACAATCTTCGTGCGGTCATTGAGCAGGCGACGATATTCATCCAGCAGTATCTGGCCGGTATCGTCCACCGGGATCACGCGCAATTTCGCTCCCTTGGCTGCCGCAAGCTGCTGCCAGGGAACAATGTTGGCGTGATGCTCCAAGTTCGAGACGACAATCTCGTCACCCTCGCCAATATTCTGCGCACCCCAGCTCTTGGCAATCAGGTTGATGGCTTCGGTAGCGCCACGAACGAAAACGATTTCATCCACTGAGGCCGCACCGATGAAACGTGCCACCTTGTTGCGGGCACCTTCATATGCATCGGTCGCCCGTGCTGCCAGCTCGTGTGCAGCACGATGGATGTTGGAGTTCTCGTGCTCGTAGAAATAACTGATGCGGTCGATGACAGCCTTGGGCTTGTGCGTGGTGGCGGCATTGTCCAACCAGATCAGTTGGTGACCATTCACGCGCTCGGCAAGAATCGGAAAGTCCCGGCGAATCGCCTGCACGTCAAAAGCCGGATGGGCACCAGCTTGCACCTGCGGAATGGCCCTCTCATCAGAAAAAGAGATCACCTGCGGCTGTATCGGGTCCAGGAAATAGAAATTCCCCGCCGCAGGTGCAGTAGCACCGGCAGAAGGTTTCTGTGCGCCAGCATCAATACCGCCCAGCAATCCCAGCAGCGACTCTGCTCCCGGCAAACCAAACGACTGTGCCGTTACACGATCATCCGCTGGCAGTTCGATATCCAGCGGTGCCGACGAAGGATAAGCACTGGCCTCGCCGAGAAAGTAGAACGGTGAGGAAGGCGGCGTGCCCAGCGGAGTTGCCGGAAAATCCGGTATCGCCGACTGCGGCAACGCAGCGGCATAGGCTTCCGGCACTCCCAACGCTCCGCCTCCTGCACGACCGGCACCCGGAGCACTCTCGCCCAGGGTATCCGGCACACCTGCCTGCGTTGTCGAGGCAGGCAGCAATGCTGGTGCACGCGAACCAAGAGAGATCACGGGCTCAGGCGCTTGCGGCGCGGAGTGGGGGACCGTCAGCGGGAAAGAAGCCGGAAGAGACGGCGCATCACCGGGAAGCGCCGAAAAAAACGCGTTGGCCAGTGCGGCCAGCGTGGATTCATCCGGCAATCCCGGCACGGCAGGCGCCAGCCCGCTTACGCCATTACTTGTAGGTGTCGGGATAGTCATGGTACTTGCCAATCTCCACGTCCTCGAGAACCGCGAGCGCATCTTCCGTCAGTACCGCCAGCGAGCAGTACAGCGAAATCAGGTACGAGGCGATGGCGTTGCGGCTGATGCCCATGAAACGCACGGAAAGACCGGGGCTTTGTTCACCGGCAAGACCGGGCTGGAACAAACCGACCACGCCCTGACGCTTCTCGCCCACACGGATCAGCAGGATGCTGGTCTTGCCGTCGACGACCGGAACCTTGTCCGAGGGAATCAGCGGCAGACCGCGCCAGGTCAGGAACTGCGAACCGAAAAGGCTGACCGTGGGTGGTGGCACGCCACGGCGTGTGCACTCGCGGCCGAAGGCGGCAATGGCCAAGGGATGCGTCAGGAAGAAGCCGGGCTCTTTCCAGACCTTTCCGATCAGGTCATCCAGATCATCCGGTGTCGGTGCGCCGGTCAGCGTGGAAATGCGCTGCGAATCCGCGACGCTGGCCAGAAGACCGTATTCCGGGTTGTTGATGAGCTCGCTTTCCTGGCGCTCCTTGATGGTCTCGATGGTGAGACGGAGCTGCTCCTTGATCTGGTCATGCGGGCTGCTGTACAGGTCCGAAACGCGCGTGTGCACGTCCAGCACCGTGCTCACCGCATTCAGGAAATATTCGCGGGGATTCTCTTCGTAATCGACAAAAGTCTGCGGCAATTCCGCTTCGTCGCGATCACCGCATGTCACCTGCACATCCAGCGGATTCTTGACCCTGTTCAGGCGATAGATGCCTGCTTCCACCGGCAACCATTGCAGCAGGTGCACAAGCCAGCGCGGCGTGATGGTGGAAAGCTGGGGAACGGTTTTGGTGGCATTGGCCAACTGGCGGGCGGCATTATCACCCAGCGCCAGTTGTGCGCTCTGGTTCTCGGCCATGGACGGGACTCCTTGAGTGGCAACAGCAAAAGGACAAGCCAAAAGACCAGGATGTCTCTTGCTGGCAGCGAACATCCGCCTGCCAGGCGCAAAGATTTCCTTGCCGATTGGTTATGTGAAAAAGCGATAAGCTAATTTCCGTTTCTTCTAAGAAAGGCTCAACCTGCTATAGCCATCAACCGTGTCCCAGCGATACAGAAGCCGGCGATTCCGAAAGCTCGCAATCCGCCATCAACTCGGACAGCGAGATGCCTAGCGCTTGTGCCAGCTTGGCAATGGTGGCCAAGGACGGCATGGCATCGCCACGCTCCACCTCGCCCAGATAGGAACGGTTGAGGCCTGCTGCATCGGCCAGCACTTCCTGGGACCACCGCCGTTGCTCGCGATGCCGGCGCACGATCAGGCCGAAGCGGTTGCTGATCTGGTTCATGCGGGCGCACCGCCGTGGCCGGGCTCGTTCTGTGTCTTGGCCTGCGTGATGTTGCTGCCGGGTGGCACGCTGCGCGTCAGCCAGACATTGCCGCCAATCGTGGAGCCGCGGCCAATGGTGATGCGGCCGAGCACCGTGGCTCCCGCATAAATGACGACATCGTCTTCGACGATGGGATGACGTGGCTGCCCCTTTTCAAGATGCCCGTCTTCATCCGTAGTGAAGCGCTTGGCACCCAGTGTCACAGCCTGATAGAGACGCACACGATTGCCGATGACAGCTGTTTCACCAATGACGACGCCGGTGCCGTGATCGATGAAGAATCCGCTGCCGATACGCGCACCGGGATGAATGTCGATACCGGTTTCCGAGTGCGCGATTTCCGCCACGATGCGCGCCAGCAAGGGCACGCCACGCGTGTAGAGTTCATGTGCCAGACGATGATGGATGATGGCCACGATGCCGGGATAGCAGAGCAGGACTTCGTCGACACTGCGCGCAGCCGGATCGCCGTGATAGGCCGCCAGCACATCCGTATCCAGCAGGGCACGCAGCTCTGGCAGCACGGCCGCAAAATCCCGCACCAGCGTCACGGCCTGCGGCTCTATGGCAGCGGGGCCGGGATGATTGTGGCGTGCCACATAGCGCAGCTCGAGCTGCACCTGCTGCAACAAGGAGGTCAGCGCACTGTCCAGCGTGTGACCGACGTAATAGTCCTCGCTTTCCTGACGCAGTTCGGCAGGCCCCAGCCGCATGGGAAAAAGGGCACCACAAAGCTGCCTGACCACTTCGCGCAAGGCCTCGCGCGAAGGCAGCTCGCGTCCGCCGGAATCACGGTTCCGGCCCTGCGGTTCACGCCAGCGCGCGCGCACCTCGCGCAGGTCCGATACCACGGGACCGAGATCCCACTTCGTTACGCCGTCCTGTGAAAAAATGGCATCGACACTCGCATTCACGATTCAGTCCTGTGTCCAGGGCAGGCCGGCATGACGCCAGCCACCTGTTTCACCACGCTGCTGACGGGCATTGAGTTCGCCTTCGAAGCCTTCCAGCACATTGAAGGCATTCACGAAGCCGGCACGAGCCGCCGCTTCTGCCGCCAGCGCGGAGCGCTTGCCACTGCGGCAGAGAAACAGCAGCACATCGTCGTGCGACACCTTGGCCTCAAGCTCGCGCACAAAGCGCGGATTGCGTGTCAGCGATGTGCCGGTGGCCCAGGCCACATGCAGGGAATCCGCCACCAGTCCCACGAACTTGCGCTCCTCGGCGGTACGGACATCGACCAGTCGCGCCTGGCCACTGGAGAAAAGTGCCCAAGCCTCCTGGGGGCTCAGGCCTCCAGCATAGGACAGCCCGTCGGCCGCCGCCTGTTCACGCGCATGGGCCAGAACCGGGTGATCGGGAAGAGGGTTTGAAGCGGCCACCGGAGTGGCAAGATGCCGGGCTGCTGACATGGTGAATTCCTCGCAAAACATGGAGAGAAAGTGGTGAATCCGCACTTTCATCCCTTTATGGTCAGGCGACGATACGAGCAGCCCTGATCTTTAAAAAGAAATTAATAAGCATATTTATAGCCACTTTTCGAATATGACTTGCCGCCTATGGCCATCCGCCCTGCAAGTCCTGACCTGATCCGGTTACCGCCTATAGCAACCAGCAATTAAGTAATAAATTTATGAACAAACATTCTTTTTTGTTATTTGAATCGCCGCCTAGGATGGCTGCGCAAACTGCCGATCTTAAGGAGCACTACCCATGAGTCTCACCAAGCTTTCTGCCCGGGCTGCCGCTGCGCTGCTGGGCACGCTGCTAGCACTGCCCGCGCTGGCCAGTGATTTTCTGGTCAATACGGACTGGCTGGAAAAGAACCTGAACAACCCGAAAGTCCGCGTGCTTGAAGTCAGCGTCAATCCCGGCCTGTTCGAGCGCGGCCATATTCCAGGCGCCGTGAATCTGGACTGGCATACCGACCTCGTCGACACCGTGAAGCGCGATATCGTGGCCAAGGACCGCTTTGAGCAGTTACTGCGCAAGGCTGGCGTTTCCAGTGACACCACCGTGGTGCTCTATGGCGACACCAACAACTGGTTTGCTGCCTGGGGTGCCTGGATATTCGACGTCTATCAGGTCAAGAACGTGAAACTGCTGGATGGCGGCCGCAAGAAGTGGGAAGCCGAAAAGCGCACTCTCTCTCCCGTAGCCGCAACCTATGCTGCCGGAAATATCAAGATCGGCGAACCCAACTGGAAGCTGCGTGCCCGCCTGGCTGACGTGGTTGCCGTTGCTGAAAAGCGCAGCAATGCCGGCCTGATCGACATCCGCTCACCGGATGAATATGCCGGCAAGATCTTTGCCCCGGCAGGCTTCGACGAACTCGCCGTGCGTGCCGGCCATGTGCCGGGTGCCGTGAACGTGCCCTGGAGCCGCGCCGTGGCAGAAGACGGCACCTTCAAGCCGGCAGCCGAACTGAAGAAAATCTATGCCGATGTCGGCATCGACGGCAGCAAGCCCATCATCGTCTACTGCCGCATTGGTGAGCGCTCCAGCCACACCTGGTTCGCCCTCACCAAAATCCTCGGTTACAAGGTCAGCAACTACGACGGCTCTTGGACGGAATACGGTAATTCCGTTGGTGTTCCCATCGTGAACGTGGCCGGCACCGTGTGGGGCGGCAAATAAGCGCTCTACCTGCCGTGCAAATAAAGCGTGGATGAAAAAAGGGGCCAAGGCCCCTTTTTTCTTTGCCTGCCGCTTTCAATCGCGCATCATCATTTTCTGTCACGCACACAAGCACCGGATTCCTGTATGAGCACCAGCACACTTCCTGCCTGGCAACCACGTCCCTGGCAATGGGGACTCTCCGTGTCTGTCCTGATCTTGCTGGGGGTTGCAGCCTGGTGGCTTTCTTCTGCAGGACCTGATCCGCTGTTGTCATTTTCATTATTGAGCGGCGCCATTTTCGGTATTGTCCTGCAACGCTCACGTTTCTGCTTTTACTGCATCACACGGGATTTCCTGGAGCGCCGCGAAGCCAACGGCCTCCTGGGCCTGCTGGCAGCACTTGCCGTGGGTACTCTGGGTTATCACGCCGTATTCGGCGCCTTCATGCCCGAGGCTGTTCCCGGCCGCCTGCCACCGGGTGCACATATCGGCCCGGTCAGTCCGGCACTGGTATTGGGGGCACTGGCTTTCGGTTTCGGCATGGCGCTGGCAGGCTCCTGCATCAGCGCACAGTTTTATCGATTGGGTGAAGGAGCCTTGGGAGCACCGATTGCGTTGCTGGGTGCGTTGGCGGGTTTTGTGTCGGGATTTTACAGCTGGAATTTTCTTTACCTGCGCTGGATGCAAGAGGCTGCCGTACCATGGCTGCCACATCATCTTGGCTATGGCGGCTCACTGTTGCTGCAACTTGCACTGCTGGCCTTGCTTGCCGTATTCCTGCTCAAATTTTCACGAAGAAAGACCGTCACTGCACCCGGTAGCACGGCCGAAGCCATTTTCGGCCAGCGCTGGCCCACCTATGTGGGAGGCATACTGATCGGCATGCTGGGTACGATCGCTTATCTGCGCATCGCGCCTCTGGGTGTGACCGCCGAACTGGGCAGCATTGCGCGCACGGCCGGCGCCGGCCTCCCCGGGTTCCCGCTGCGACTGGAAGGGCTGGACGGATTCCGCGGTTGTGCAACGGTGGTCAAGGAAACCCTGCTGTCACGCAATGGCGTGTTCGTACTGGCACTGATCGCAGGCGCTTTTGCAGCAGCACTTCCCGCTGGCGATTTTCAGCCACGCTTTCCGGCACTGCGGGAAAGCCTTCGTCTTTTTGCAGGTGGCCTGTTGATGGGTTGGGGTGCCATGGTGGCCTTGGGTTGCACCGTTGGCGTACTGCTCTCAGGCATCATGGCAGCAGCAGTTTCCGGCTGGGTTTTTCTGGTGCTCTCCATGGCCGGGCTGTGGGCGGGATGGAAGCTCCGGCAGCGTATGGGGTGGTGAAAATCTGCAGGCAACTACTTCTGTAGAAACGGTTTCAGTCGCGATAGCTTTTTCGGAAGTAAGCCATCGCGATTAAAGCCGCCCCCACAGTTTCATTTTTCATTCGCCAAGCATATGGCCCATCTTGCCCTGCTTGGTGTCGAGATAATGTTCGTTGTGTGGATTACGCCCCGTCATCAGCGGCACGCGCTCGATCACGTCGATACCATGTGCCTCCAGCGCCGCCACCTTGCGCGGATTGTTCGTCATGAGACGGACGGATTTCACGCCCAGATGCGTGAGCATGTCCTCACACATGGAGTATTCGCGCAGGTCTGGCGCAAAGCCGAGCTGCTCATTGGCCTCCACCGTATCGGCACCCTGATCCTGCAAATGATAGGCACGCACCTTGTTCAGCAGGCCGATGCCACGACCTTCCTGACGCAGGTAAAGAATCACGCCGCGGCCTGCCGCCGCAACTTTCTGCATCGCGGCATCAAGCTGGGGACCGCAGTCACAGCGCAGGCTGCCAAAACCGTCACCTGTCAGACACTCGGAGTGCACGCGCATGAGCACCGGCTCTCCGTCACCGACCGTCCCCATGGACAGGGCAACATGTTCCTTGTGTGTCTGCGGATCCTCAAAGGCATGGATCATGAAATCGCCAAAGCGGGTGGGCAGACGGGAGGAAGCAACAAAGACAACAGACACGGAGGACTCCGGGCTTGAGGGGCCGGCGATTGTAGCAATCCGGCCACGGCACGGCGACCGGCAGGGGCCGTCAGCGGGCGGTGAGGCGCAGGCGGTTACGCTCGTGCTGTATGTCCACGCGACTGAGGAAAGTCATGCCCAAAAGGATGGGGCCGAAACTGGGAGCCTCGCGGATCGAGGCCTCTACATTACGTACGGCAATCGGGCCGATCTGCACGCTTTTGAGTGTGACATTCCAGGACCTGACCACCCCGCCAGCCGTCATGGTGCGCCCCTCCTGGCCATCCAGCCGGTAATCAATTCCCAGGGAACGGGCATCGTCGGCCGTCATGGACACGGTATTGGCGCCAGTATCCACCAGGAACTCCACGACACGCCCGTTGACCATGCCATTGGTCAGGAACTGGCCTCTGCCGTTCATGACGATCTCCACACTCGGGCCACCCTCCCGAGCCACAATCCCGCCGGTATCCATGCCCATGCCGAGACGAAGCTCCCGGCCGCCCACATTGAGCAGGGCCTCGGCTTTCCCGATATCCAGCAAAGTGACATCCCCTTGGCTTTCCCCCCGCCCCAGCATGACCTGATGACCGTCAATACGCAGGATGGCCTTGCTACCGATCAGCCCGATCACGGCAACATGAGGCACACGGGCGGGAGCCGCCGCCAGCGACAGGGGCAGCAGCAGAATGGCGAGACAGAGAAACCTCAGGCGGGGCCTTACCACAGCAATACGCTCCATACGGCCAGCCACAGTACAGCCGCGGCAAAAAGACCGGCGACGAGATCATCCACCATGATGCCAAGCCCGCCATGCACATGCCTGTCCAGCCAACTGATAGGCCAGGGCTTCCACACGTCAAACAGGCGGAAGAGACCGAAACCCAGCAACACCCAGAGTACGCCGGGAGCATCAAGCGTCAGCAGGGGTGCCAGCGGCAGCAAGGCAATCCACTGGCCCACAAACTCGTCCCAGACGATGCGTCCGTCATCATGCACATCCAGCGCTTTTGCGGCATGGGCGCAGATGGCGATGCCAGCCAGTGCTGCCAGCACGACAGCCAGCACATAAGCCCAGAAAGGCAGCATGGCGAGCAAGGGGAAAAACGCCAGGGCCGTCAGGGAGCCCCAGGTACCGGGCGCCTTGGGCAAAAGGCCGCTGCCAAAGCCGAAGGCCAGCAGTTGCAAGGGGTCAGACAAACGGGGGCTGTTCATGCCGGTGTTTTGTTTTCAATGACTCAGGGGTGGTTCGGAAAAGAGGCCCGTAAAAAGTGACGGACAAACATGTTGCCGGCAGGTTCTCAGAAATGCGTGAAGCCCGCCACCGGCATGCTGACGGGCACGCCTTCACGCAGGAAGCGCAGGCCCGGCTCAGTACAGATGTGGCCGATACGCTGACACTCCAGCGCCGAGAGTACCTGACGCGCCGCAGGCGGCGCCGTGAACAGCAACTCATAGTCGTCGCCACTGGTCAGTGCAAGGATGTCGGCAAAGGCCGGATCAATGGCGGCGAGGGCCACGCTACGCGGCAATGACTCCAGCGCCAGCTCCGCGCCCACGCCCGATGCCGAAAGCAGATGCCCGAGATCCTGGGCAAGGCCGTCCGACACATCCAGACAGGCAGAAGCCACACCACGCAAAGCCAGACCCAGGGCCAGACGGGGAACCGGACGATGCAGCCGGGCAAGCACCGCATCGGCGTGCTCCTGCGCCAGTTCATCCGGCCACTGCTCCAGCACCAGCCGCAACCCGAGGCCCGCATCACCCAGCGGGCCGGATACATAGAGATCATCACCCGCTTTAGCACCATCACGACGCAAGGCGCTACCGGCTGGCAGCGAGCCCATGGCAGTGACCGTAATGCTGAGAGGACCACGCGTGGTGTCCCCGCCTACCAGGCTGACGCCGCTCTCGTCGGCCAGCGCAAAAAAGCCGCGGGAAAATTTACGCAGGAATTCTTCGTCGCTTGAGGGCAGTGTGAGTGCCAGCGTCACCCAGCGGGCATTTGCGCCCATGGCAGCCAGGTCGGAAAGGTTGACGGCCAGTGACTTCCAGCCGATGTCGAAAGGCTTTGCGTTCTCGGGAAAGTGCCGTCCGCTGACCAGCGTGTCCGTAGTCACCACCAGCTCGCCGCCGGCAGACAGTGCCAGCAGCGCAGCGTCGTCACCGATTCCGAGACGGACCGAAGGATCCACACCGGGACGAGTGAAAAATTCACGAATGAGATCGAATTCGCCGCGCTGGTTCATGAATCTTTCCCCTGCCACTCCCACACTCACGGGAGAGTGGCAGTCAGGTAGCAGGCCTTTCTATCTTGCGGTGCTGCTTGGCCACTTCATCAAGGATGCCGTTCACATACCTGTGGGATTCCGTGGCACCAAAATCCTTGGCCAGCTCGATACCTTCGTTGATGACCACCTTGTAGGGCACATCAACACGATGCAAAAGCTCATAGGTGCCAATGCGCAGGATGGCACGCTCGACATGGTCAAGCTCATGGAACTTGCGGTCGAGATGTGCCATGAAGGCATCATCGATCAGCTCATGGCGCTTGACGATTTCATGGATGAGCTCATGGAAATAGTCGAGGTCAACTTTGTGCATGTCGTTCTCGACACGATAGCGGGCCTCGATCTCGAACATGGGATTCTGCGAGATCGACCACTCGTACAACGCCTGCATGGCGAAGCGGCGTGCCTTGCGACGCGCCGCCGGTTTTATGCTCATGTTTCCGCTCACGAATCAGCCCAGTGCCTTGATGACGGAAACCATCTCGATGGCGCCCAGCGCAGCATCTGCGCCCTTGTTGCCAGCCTTGGTGCCCGAGCGCTCTATTGCCTGCTCGATGGAGTCTGTCGTCAGCACACCGAAGATCACCGGCAGGCCGAACTCCAGGCCGACAGCACCCAGGCCTTTCGCTGCTTCGTTGCAGACAAAATCGAAGTGGGGGGTGCCGCCACGGATCACAGCACCCAGGCCAATGATGGCATCAAAGGTTTTCTTTTCGGCCAGTTTCTTCGCCACCAGCGGCAGTTCCCAGGCACCAGGCACGCGCACCACGGTGATGTTTTCTTCCTTCACGCCATGGCGCTTCAGCGTGTCGATGGCGCCGTCCAGCAATGACTCCACCACGAAGCTGTTGAAGCGGGCAACTGCAATGGCGTACTTGCCATCAGCCTGGGTAAAACTGCCTTCCACATACTTGATCTTGCTCATGTCTTTTTCCTTTCAATGCCTGCGTTAAAGGTTATTCGGTCGTCACGTATTCCACGATCTCCAGGCCGAAACCGGAGAGCGCGTTGAACTTCATGGGCGAACTCAGGAGACGCATGCGAGTTACGCCAAGGTCACGCAATATCTGAGAGCCGGTACCGATGGTCTGGTACATACCGGAGTGCTCGCTGTTGCGCACACGCTGCCCGAAGAACTCCTGGATATGCCCGATCATGTCTGCCGACACATAGTCCTGCCCAAGCAGCACGATAACGCCAACCTTGGAGGCAGAGATTTCCTTGAGGCTCTTCTGCAGGTTCCAGCCAAGGCGACCGTTGTACTGCGCATGCAGCAGGTCACGCAGCGGATTGACCGCATGCACGCGAACCGTCGGCACCACCTCCGGCGTGATTTCTCCCTTGACCAGAGCGACGTGTACGTCGTGCCCAACTGCATCACGATAAACATGGAGCTTGAACTCGCCGTACTCCGTGGGCAGCGACCTCACCTCAAGGGCTTCGACGGTCTGCTCGTTCATCATGCGGTAGTGGATGAGATCGGCAATGGTGCCGATCTTGATGCCATGCTCGGCCGCAAATTTTTCGAGATCGGGCCTGCGTGACATGCTGCCGTCGTCGTTCATTATTTCGCAGATCACACCCGCCGGCTCAAGACCCGCCAGGCGCGAAAGATCACAGGCTGCCTCTGTATGACCGGCACGGCGTAACACCCCACCAGGCTCGCCCATCAACGGAAAGATATGACCCGGCTGCACGATGTCGGCTGCCTTGGCATCACGCGCCACAGCAGCCTGCACGGTACGAGCACGGTCTGCCGCCGAAATACCGGTGGACACACCTGTTGCTGCCTCGATGGATACCGTGAATTTGGTGCCATAACCCGAGCCGTTGCGCTGCACCATCAGCGGCAGCTTGAGCGTCTCGCAACGCTCACGCGTCATGGGCATGCAGACAAGGCCGCGCGCATACTTGATCATGAAATTGATGTCTTCAGGCCGGCAGTGTGTGGCAGCCATGACGAGATCGCCTTCGTTCTCACGATCTTCATCATCCATGAGAATGACCATGCGCCCGAGACGGATGTCTTCAATCAGCTCTTCAATCGTGTTCAGTGCCATTTCAGTGACTCACTTCAGAAAACCGTTTTCAGCCAGAAAAGCCATGCTGATACCGCTTGCTCCAGCATCCGCTGCCTTGTCTCCCAGCAGGAGACGCTCCAGATAACGTGCGATCACGTCAACTTCCAAGTTGATCTGCGTTCCCGGCTGCCAGGTACTGATATTCGTTTCCTGCACCGTATGCGGCACGATGGTGAGATCGAATTCCGCTCCGCGCAGGCCGTTCACCGTGAGACTGATGCCATCGGTGGTGATGGAGCCTTTCTCGGCAATGTATCTGGCCAGCTCATCAGGCGCACGCACAGTAAAAAGCACGGCACGCGCCGACACTTCGCGGCGAATCACTTCACCAATGCCATCCACATGACCGCTGACGATATGTCCGCCAAAACGGGACTTTGGCTGCATGGCTTTTTCAAGATTCACCAGTGCACCGGTTTTCAGTCCTTTGAGCGTAGAGCGCGTCAGCGTTTCCGTAGACACGTCGGCCACGAAACCATCACCGGGCAGTGCCACGGCTGTCAGGCAGACGCCGTTGGTGGCAATGGAGTCGCCCAGCTTCACGTCCGACAGGTCCAGCTTGCCCGTTGCGACATGCAGACGTACATCGCCGCCCCGCGGCTCTATGGCTCGTATATGGCCTGTGGCTTCAATGATGCCTGTAAACATTTCTTCACCAGTCGGTGCCATTCCCGTGAAGTCGGGAATGGCAGTCCATCATTTCGGTTTCGCAATGAAGCGGATGTCTCCGCCTACCATACGGGTGTCCGTAACAGCCAGTTTTCGCTGGTCACGCATGCTGCCAATGGGCCACTCCAGGAGTGGCCGCGCCGAACTGCCCAGCAACACCGGCGCCATGTAGAAAATGTACTCGTCTACCAGGCCGGCTCGAGCGAAGGCACCGGCAACATTGGCCCCCGCCTCCACCAGTATTTCGTTCGCACCTTCTTCTGCCAGACGTTGCAGAAGGGCAGCGATATCAATGCCGTCCACGCCCGGTACAAGCCAGGTTTCAGCACCCGCTGCAAGCAGCGCCGCCTGCCTCTCCGGCTGCTCGCGGGAACCCGCAATGATGATGCGGCCCGGACTCCTGAAAAGGCGTGCATTGACCGGTGTACGAAAATCCGTGTCCAGTATGACCCGCCAGGGCGGCACCACATCGCCATGATGCCATTCGGTCCAGTCACCGGGCCGCACGCCGAGTTCCGGATCATCCGCCAGCACCGTGCCGATACCGCTGATGATGGCCGAACTCATGGCACGCCATTTCTGCACGTCGCGGCGCGCATCCGGCCCGGTAATCCATTTCGATTCGCCACTGGCCATGGCCGTGCGGCCATCGAGGCTGCTCGCCATTTTCAGGCGCACCCAAGGCCGGCCGCCGCTGATGCGCCGCAGGAAACCCGCGTTGAGTGCCGTCGCTTCTTCTGCCAGCACACCGACACGGGTTTCAATGCCGGCCTCTGCCAGAATCTGCATGCCTTTGCCTGCCACCTGCGGATTGGCATCCAGCGTGGCAGCCACCACACGCTTTACACCCGCAATCACCAGTTCGTTGGCACAGGGCGGGGTACGCCCGTGATGCGCACAGGGCTCCAGCGTCACATAGACCGTAGCCCCGTAGGCACGATAACCGGCCTGCTTCAGCGCCACTACTTCCGCATGCGGGCCACCCGCACGCGCATGGAAACCTTCACCCACGACAACACCGTCTTTCACGATTACACAGCCCACACGCGGGTTGGGCTGTGTCGTGAAGCGGCCCTGACGCGCCAGGCGCAGGGCTTCGCTCATGTGACGGATGTCATCCGGAGCCTGGGTCATGGCGTCTTGTCACGCTCAAGCTTTTCGATTTCCGTACGGAACTCGCTGATGTCCTGGAAGCTGCGATAGACCGAGGCGAAACGCACATAGGCGACGGAATCCAGCTTCTTGAGCTCATCCATGACAAGCTCGCCGACAAGACGCGACTTCACCTCGCGCTCACCCGTGGCACGCAGCCGGTGCAGGATGCGCAGGGTGGCTTCGTCAATTTTCTCGATGGAAACAGGCCGTTTCTGGAGGGCATGCATCATGCCGGCGCGCAGCTTTTCGTCATCGAACGGCTGGCGCACGCCGTCGGACTTGATGACGCGGGGCAGGACAAGTTCGGCGGTTTCGAAGGTGGTAAAGCGCTCGCCACAGGAGGTGCACTCGCGGCGACGGCGAACCTGGTCGCCTTCGGCGACGAGGCGGGAATCGATGACCTTGGTGTCATCGGCGCTGCAGAAGGGGCAGTGCATAAGAAACCTCTAAAGAACCTTCCTGTGTTTCGGCAACAACAGTGCATTCATGGAGGAAATCCCCCGATTGTCGTTCCCGCGAAGGCGGGAACCTAGCGCCTTTCCAGCATCCCTTACAAGTACAAGGATGCCTGCGGCACTGTGCCCCCGCACATGCGGGGGCAAGAGATCATGACTCAGGCAGCGTACACCGGGAACTTGGCGCAGACCGCCTTCACCTTCTCCGCAGTCTTCGCGATCACGCCTGCATCGCCACGGCTGTCGATCACGTCCGCAATCCAGCCAGCCAACTCCACGCACTCAGCCTCACCGAAGCCACGGGTGGTCACGGCGGGCGTACCGATACGGATACCCGAGGTCACGAAGGGCGAGCGCGGGTCATTGGGAACGGCATTCTTGTTCACGGTGATGCCGGCCTGACCCAGCCAGGCATCCACGTCCTTGCCGGTCACGTCCTGCTTGATCAGGGAAAGCAGGAAGAGGTGGTTGTCCGTACCGCCGGAAACGATGTCGTAGCCACGACCGATCAGCACCTTGGCCATGGCCTGGGCATTCTTCACCACCTGCTTCTGGTAGCTGACGAAATCCGGGCTCATGGCTTCCTTGAAGGCCACGGCCTTGGCGGCAATCACATGCTCCAGCGGGCCGCCCTGGATACCGGGGAACACGGCGCTCTGCAGCTTCTTTTCGATCTCTTCGTTGGCACGGGCCAGGATCAGGCCGGAACGCGGGCCGCGCAGGGTCTTGTGGGTAGTCGTCGTGGTCACGTCGGCAATCTTCACCGGGCTGGGATAAACGCCAGCGGCCACGAGGCCGGCCACGTGGGCCATGTCCACCATCAGGTAGGCACCGACCTTGTCGGCGATCTCGCGGAAACGCTGCCAGTCCACCACGCGGGAGTAAGCCGAGAAGCCGGCCACGATCATGCGGGGCTTGTGCTCCAGAGCCAGACGCTCGACTTCTTCGTAGTCGATTTCGCCGGTTTCCACGTTCAGGCCGTACTGAATGGCGTTGTAGCTCTTGCCGGAGAAGTTGACCTTGGCGCCGTGGGTCAGGTGGCCGCCGTGGGCCAGGCTCATGCCCAGCACGGTGTCACCGGCATTCAGCAGAGCCAGGAAGACAGCACCGTTGGCCTGGGAGCCGGCATGCGGCTGCACGTTGGCGTAATCAGCACCGAAAAGCTGCTTGGCGCGGTCGATGGCCAACTGCTCGACGATGTCCACGTATTCGCAGCCGCCGTAGTAGCGCTTGCCCGGATAGCCTTCGGCGTATTTGTTGGTGAGCTTGCTGCCCTGGGCCTCCATGACGGCCGGGGAGCAGTAGTTCTCGGAGGCGATGAGCTCGATATGCGCTTCCTGGCGGGCGTCTTCCTGGGCAATGGCCTTGGCCAGTTCCGGGTCAAAAGTGGCAAGCGTCACGTCTTTGCTGAACATCACGAACCTCAAAAGGTCGGGGGGCCAGCCAGAAAGGCGGGCCGGGGGTCGGGCGGGAAGGCGCGCATTCTAGCGGATTCGCCAGGATTTGGCAGGTGAAAAGGGCCGCCGCCCGGCATGAGCCGGGCTCATGCAAAAAGGGCCTCAGGACCCCGGTAAGTCTCCCGGCATCTGGCGATCACCACTGGCATAACGGCTGGCCATGTCAGCCAGACCATCGGCCAGCTCGGCAAAGCCGATGGGCGGATTGGGATCGGAAAGATGGCGCAGCACGATGAAGATGCCGCCATTGATCAGGATGTAGCTCATCACCGGAATATCGGCCAGATGCAGGTACCGAGGATGCTGCATGGCGTAGCGCATCACCAGCTCCTGCAGCAGCCGTATCAGCGGATCCAGCTGCAGGCCCGGGCTCACGCTCAGGGTATTTTGCGCATATTTGAGATACTGGCCGTCGTTTTCCCGCAGGAAAGCCTCGAACCGTATGAACAAGGCTTTCACGGCAGAGCGGATGTCCATCTGCACCACTTCATTCAGCAAGGGTGCAATGGCTGCTGCGGCATCCGCCACGGCACGCTGCTGCATGGCCGCGTAAATCTCCTCCTTGTTGCGGAAGTACTCATAAAGCGAGCCCACACCTATGCCGGCCAGCTCGGCAATGCGGTTGGTGGTTGCGCCAGCCGGGCCAGACTCGGCCACCGCCAGAAAACCGGCCTGGATGATGGCATCCACGGTAGCCAGGGAACGCTTCTGACGAGGGGTACGGGGCATGGCACGAACGTCCGAAAACCGAGTTGAATCCGAGTAATAACTCGGAATAGCTTTCCATCCAGATACCAGCCGGTCAAGACCCTCCACCCGGCAGACAAACGGAGAGCGCCATGAGCAAGCCCAGCAGCAGTCGTCGACCCATTGGCGCCACCGTGGGTATCCCTCCCCGGCAAATGGAGTTCAGCCCTGCGCATGGCAGCGCCCGTCACCCCTTCTTCAACAACAACCTGCTGGCAAGCAGCATGTTCGTGGTCTTTTCCGGCATCTTCCCCCCGGGTGAGCGCTTCTTCATGGAGTCTGTGCGCCACTTCCGTAATGACATCAAGGACCCGGTGCTCAAAGCCAAAGTGGCCGGTTTCATGGGACAGGAAGCCCTGCACGGTCGCGAGCATGAACGCCTCAACGCCTTCTTCACCGAGCGCGGACTGGATGTGGCCATGCCCGAGCGCATGATCAAGCTCAGCTTGGGCCTGCTGGAATACCTGTCGCCGCGCCAGCAACTGGCCTGCACCACGCTCATGGAACACTTCACCGCACATCTTGCCGAACAATGGCTCACTGATGACCGCTTCCAGAAAACCTCCGACCCGGAAATGCTCAAGCTCTGGTACTGGCATGCCCTGGAAGAACTGGAACACAAGGCCGTGGCCTACGATGTCTTCGACACCGTTCACGGCACACAACGTGAACGCAAGCTGGCCGGGCTCTATGTCGGCGCGGCGCTGCTACCCAGCATCCTGTTCAGTTGGGCCTGGCTCGTGGCAAAAGACAAAGACCGCTTCAACCTGCGCGAACACCGCCGTGGCCTGCGCGAGCTTTTCGGCCACAAGGGCTTCATCAGCAGCATCTTGCCCCACATGCCGGCTTTCATGCGTCGCAACTTCCATCCTGACCAGCAAGACACCGCGGCACTGGAACAACTCTGGCGCGAACGCCTTTTCGGCGAAAATGGCGAATTGCTGGAAGAGTTCCGCAATCGCGAGGCACTGGCCGCCTGACGACAGCAAGCAATAGCCGAAGCCCAACATCATGTCGGGCTTCGTTGCTCACAACCCGAGCGGGTCTCCAAGAGGCTGATTCAGGCTAGAATCGCCGCCTCTGGAGGTGCCCCATCATGAACGAAGACGAGTTCGAGGATTTCCTCAGCTTCAGCACCAGCGCGCTGGAAAAAAAACAGGCCGAACTGGAAAAGCAGTACGGCCTGAGCCGCATGGGCCGCTGGAAGCTGGACCATCACGAAGGCTATCTGGACTTCCTGGACGAGTCGGGCCGGCATCAGCATCGTTTTGCCACCACACCCATCGGCACGTTTGCGCAAAACCGTGACAGCTGGAAATGGGCCTGGGCCAACGACAAAATTGAGCAGCCTTGGCGTGGGCGTGCTGACCGCTTGCGCAGTCTTTTTGAGAAAACCGGATACGATCTTTTCAGCGAGGAAGGTGAATTTTCAGTGGACGAGGTGATGTCCTGGGAGCTGGCCGCCATGGCAGTGGCGCACCTCGGCGCGCTGGGCTGCTACCGCGCACCCAATCGGGAAGTCTTCCTGTTTCTGGCGCTGGATGAGATTCTGGATTGCCCGTGACACAGGCGCTCTGAACTTTTTGTAGAAGCAGCTTTCAAGTCAGGCGGTCACGCACTCCCGCAATGCGCTGCAGGCGCACCGGGATGCCGGTCATGTGTGCCTGGTTGCTGAGTTTTTCGTAGCTGCCGGGACCAGTGGGCAAGAGCGCATTCACATTGCTGCCGGGATAGCGGTTGGCCACGCGCAGGCCCGGTGTACGCCGGTTGCCCCAGCCGTGCGTCATGGCCACCACGCCTTCGCGCAGGGTGTCGTCCAGCCACACTTCGGCCTCCACCTTGCCCCAGTCATTCTCCACCTGCACGGTATCGCCGTTTGCCAGCCCCAGCCTCCGGGCATCTTCCGGAGCAACATGCAGAGGATTGGTCTGCTGGTTCTTGCGTTTCAAGGCCGGCACGTTGTGATACCAGCTGTTCTGCATGTAGTTGGTGCGCAGGCTGATCAGCTTGAGCTGGCCTGACGGCTCGTCAGCAAGCTCGCGGAACAACGTGTCGGCACGGGCAATGGCCTCTGCAAATATCGGAGGGCAACAATCCACGCGCCGGTCTTCGGTCTGTATCCAGTCCGTGTAGAAGCGGCCGGATGCCAGCGCCGGCAAAGGCACTGTCTGTTGCGGCGCGGCCCGGACCTTTTCTATCGAAAGATCGTTATGGCGCAGCATCTTGTTGAGGCGCGCAAAGACGTCCGGGGTTTCGCTTTCCGCAAAAACGGAATTGAAGCCCATGGCCTGCTCCAGCCGGCCCAGTATCCACCACTCTTCCTTGCGCCCTGCCTTGGCCGGAACCACCGCGTCGGTGTACTGGACAAAGGGCTCGTACTGCATGCCCAGGCCACAGATATTGATGTCGCGGCGCTCCAGCATGTCGGTGCAAGGCAAGAGATAATCAGCCATTTCACCGGTTGCGTTACGGAAAATGTCGAGCACGACAATAAGCTCAAGCTTGCCGAATGCCTTGCGCAGCTTTTCCTCTCCCCCCATGGAAAGCACGGGATTACCGGCAAGTACAACCAGCGCGCGAATGGGGTTGTTTTCCGAATCGATCATGTCGGCCAGCAGGTTGCCGGGCATGGCGCCACGCACATGGCGCAGTTCACCGAACTCGCTGGGGAAGAAAACATTGTCGGTATTGGTCTTGCCGGCCCTGGCGGCCGGATAAAAACCTAGCGAATAGAGATTGCCACCGGCCCGGTCCAGGTTTCCCGTCACGAAAGAGAGCATCTGCAACAACCAGTAGCAGAGCGTGCCCTGCCTCCCCATGTTCACGCCGGTACTCATGTGCGCGCAGGCGGAATCGGCTGTAGCGAATTCGCGGGCAACATTGCGTATGGTCCCTGCCGCGATACCGACCACCTCTGCCACAGCCTCGGCGCTGTAAGGTGCAATGAATTGCCGCAGGCCCTCGATGCGTGTTCCGTGTACGGCAATGACGGTTTCGTCAAACAGGCCTGCGGCATCCATCTCATGCAGCAGTGCTGCCATGAAATAAAGGTCCGTGTCCGGACGTATCTGCAAGACATCGCCAGTCGCCGGTGTCGAGGACTCGATGCGGCGAGGATTCACAAAGCGGATGACAGCGCCGTTCTTTCTGGCCTGACGCAATTGCCCCATGGGGTCGGCCATGGACACAAAGCTCATGTGCGAGACCTTGGGGTTCTCGCCAAAGATCAGGGCATAGCGCGTATTGGCAAGATCGGGGACGGGATGCAGCGTACTCGTGCCATACACTGCTTCGCTGCCGGCAAACTTGTTGGAGCAGTCCTGAGTGCCGGAATTGAAAATGCGCCGGCAGCCCAGCTGCATGAAAAATGATGTGAGGGCCTGGGTGCCCAGCGCATTGAATGCTGTGGGATTGCCGATGTAACCCGCCACGGCATCGTGTCCGTAGTCCTGCTGTACACGCTGTAAGGCCGCAGCGACATCCGCAATGGCCTCGTCCCATGAAACATCCTGAAAGACACCCGCCTCATGCCTGCCACTCACTCGCTTGAGCGGCACATTGAGGCGGTCAGGATCATGATGGATGGCATCAAAGCCCAGCCCCTTGTGGCAGGCAAAGCCCTTGGTGACCGGATGCTCGCGATCAGGAAGAAGACGCTGCAGCCTGCCGTCTTCCACATCCGCCAGCAGACCGCAGGAAGGCTCACAGATACGGCAGAAAGTGGGAACAGTTGCTTTCATGATGAAGTCCTCCTGTTTTTTCCACTTTCGCTGCTTTCTTCACTTCCACCACCAGCAGGGCGCCTGAAAAAACTCAGCCGGTGCAGATGGCCCGGGCCTCTTCCCGCTGTGCCGCGGTGCGGGGCAGGGGTTTCTTCTGCGGCATCAACTCGATGCTGCCGCCACGCGGAACACTGCGCGAACCGTTTTCGATCTTGCCGCGTGCCTTGATCTCCACACGACGGTCAGGGCGCAGGCAGTCGATCAGTTCGCACTTCACCAGATCGTTCGGGCAGTCTTCAAGGTTCGTGACGGGCATGGTGGCTCCCATGCCACCGGTCTCGATGGCTGCGGCCGGAATGCCTTCTGCCACGAATGCCGCCTTGACGGTGGCGGCGCGACGACGCGAAAGATCCATGTTCGCCTTGGCATCACCCACACGATCGGTGTGTCCGATGACAGTGAGCTTGAGGTCCTGCACCTTGCGCATCTTGAGCAGACTGGCCATTTCGATGACGGCATCACGGCCGTCCGGTGTCAGTCGGTCATCACCAAAGCGGAAGGAGGTGTCGCTGTTGAGGGTCAGTGGAGCAAACGTGACTTCGGTACGCTCCTCTGCCGCCTTGCCTGCCGTACCCGCCGCTCCGGCAGCAATCGCCGCTTCGTCCTCGGGCACGAAAATGTAGCCGATATGCTCCCTGCCGGCGCGGGGACCTTTCTCTTCGGCAACTTCTTCTGCCTTTTCTTCCAGCTTTTCTTCTTCGGCCAGTCTTTCGGCTTCGCGCGCCTTCACCACCTCGGGATCGCACTGCTTGATGGCCAGTGCCGGCCGCCACTCAGCCGTACGCCAGCACTGCCCGTCCTGGCTCAGCAACAATTCGCCACCAGGCGTGGTCAGGTAACCGGGCACGCGGCTGGACACTTTCATCAGACTGCAGGCAGACAACAGGACAGGCAAGGCGATGGCAACCACCAACATCGAACGTTTCATTTCATCACCACCTGTACTGGACGCTGATCACGCCATTGTGTTCTTGCGAGTTGCCACTGATGCGGCCTTCATACCCGCCCCACAGTGCCAGTGACGGTGTGAAATACCATTCGCCACCCAGCGTGAGTTGCAGCGTGGCGCTGTCGTCAGGCGTTGCCTTGACGGTGTAGCTGTTGCTCGTGCCGTTGAAGCGAACGGTCTGCGCGCGCTCTGTATCGCCAAAGGGAAGCAGCAGGGCAGCGCCTGTCTGTATCTGTGCCCAGCGCGCCCCGTTCGTCAGCCATGGCCGCGAGAATTCCACGCCCACGCCAAACTCGCCCAGCACATCCGTTGCTGCATCCACGACAAGGTTCGCCGGGCCATTGCCGGTTTCTTCGATGGCATCACGCTTGAGATATTGCACATCGGCAACGGCATAGGGGCGCATGCCGTAATTGCCCACATGCAGTGCGATACCAGCCTCGAACTCCAGGCTGACGTTGGTCACGCCCGAGCTGGACATGGCAGTGGACGTATTGCCACCGACAGTGACGGTGCGCTTCTGGTCCGTGTCCTGCTTGCCCAGCGCCAGAGCACCCTTGTAGTGCCAGCCGGTACGGCTCTCCCAGCGCCCGTAGGTGCCGGCAAACATGCCGCTGACATCGCCATCACTCTGGCGATTGTCAAAACCCAGGTCAGCCTGCAGATGGCCCACACCGAAACCGAGGATGAAGCCGTCCGTCCAGTAGCCGTCCACGCCCAGTGCCAGCAATTGCCCGCCCAGCGTGCTGGCGGCACTGCCTATCATGGCGTCACTGTCTTCCGAAAGCCGGAAGCTGCCAGCTTCCAGCCACAAGCCTTCCACTTTGGAGGTGGGGCCATCGTAATGCTGCGGATTCACTCCACCGGCAAACGCAGCCGGAGCCTCCGGCATAAGGCCAGCACGCACGGCGGCGAGGCTCTTCTCCATGGACTCCGGACTGCCACCACGTGAGGCCAGACCCAGGCGACTGCTGCGTGCCGACAACACATGATTGAAGCGACGTGAAACACGGGCTGCGACATTGGCCTGCGCCAGCAGTGAGTCACCACTCATGCTGTCATAGGCAGCGCGCGCCTCGGCCGCCGTCAACGGCGTCACAAGCTGTACCAGGGGATTGACGGGATCAACCGCCTCGATGCCATCCAGCGCATTCGATACCTGCTGCTGGTTCCAGGTCAGGCTGGATATCGAACCAAAGCCGCTGCCACTGCGTGCGAAAGAAACATTCACGCGATCGGCAAGATAAGTGACGGAGGTATTGAGGAAAGCCAGGTCATTGCTGACCTGGTCAAACTCCGTGCCGTTCAGACCACCCGCCGCCCGGAGGATGGTGTAGTTGCAGCAGCCGGCAATGTAGGTGCCGGCCTGCGGCATGATGCGCAAGGTACCTGCCAGCGCAGCGCTGCCCTGAACGACGACTTCGTCGTGGGAGCCCAACTCGTCGATCTCGATGAGCAGCAGGCTGCCGCTGTTCATCTGGAGGTTGCCGCCGATATTGAAGGTGCCGAAGGAATTGCCGGGCGTGAAGCGTGCGCCATCGGCCAGCGTGAGGTTGCCAAGGATGCTGCCAACGCCTTGCAAGCTGGTGCCGTAAGAAAGGCTGACATCACCGCCCAGGACTCCGTCCACGCGCAAGCTGCCGTTTTCAACGGCCGTGTTGCCGGTAAACGCGGAGCTGTCGCCGGGCAGGCGGAGCTGGCCCACGCCGACCTGACGCAAGGTCCCGCTACCGGAAAGGCTGCCACTGATTTCCGTGTTACCGCTGTGGTCCACGAGCAACTGCGCGCCGGCAAAGAGGTTGGCGCCACCCGCCAGGCTGCCTGTCGTGCCGCCATAACCCAGGCGGACGTTGCCGTTCTCGATCATCAGATCCCCGGTGAAAAGATGATCGCCCGTCAGCACCAACTCACCGATGCCACGCTTGACGACATCACCTCCGCCAGACACCACGCCCTGGTACTGCGTCAGGTCATCACGGCCAAAAACCAGCTCGGCGCCAGTGGCGACATCCACATTGCCCAGCAATGTGCCGACATAACCCTCGCCGACCTGCAGCGTGCCTTCAGCCACCCGCAACATGCCGGTCTGGTCGGCCACACCGGTGTAGATAAGAGTGCCTGCACCCGTCTTGGTGAGATCGCCGGCACCCAGAAGCTGTCCGCCAAAACGGTAGGTATTGCCGGTAGTCACCTGCAGGCTGCCATGGTTGGCGCCGAGCTCGACGGCGCGATAGAGGTCACTGGCCAGTTGCAGGCCGCCACCATCCAGCAGGATGCTGCCGCCCCCATAGGCTGCATCACTGTTGCCCGTGACAAAACCCTGCTGGACAACGAGGCCGCCGGTAAAGGAATTGCTGCCGGTCAGATTGAGCAGGCCTGAACCGGTCTTCACGACCTGGCCCTCACCCACGATGGGATCGCTTAGCGTCAGTGTGCCGCTGCGGTTGACCACCAATCGGGCACCGGAGGCAATACTGATGTCCGCTGGTGTGCACCCCCCCAGGATAGGAATACAGATGCCTGTGCTGCTGAAGGAGCCCGTATTGCCGCCCGTGCCGAGCTGCACGTCACCTTCAGCTATTTCCAGACCCCCATTCAGCGTGACACTGCCCGTGAGCACGAGATCACCACTGCCTTCCTTGCGCAGGCGTGCAGGCATGACCATCGACCCCAGACCGGAGGTGATGTTGCCCGAGGACTGCACCGTGAAGGCACCGGTGTCGATCACGCCAATGCCGCTGGAAATCTGGATGGGGCGCAGGTCGGCCGTATCCGCCAGAAGGCGCAGGCCACCGCCCTGGGACAGGATCAGCTCACCGGTACCCAGCGCACCAACATCCGCGAGTGCCACATAACTGCCGCCGCCCATGACCACGGTATCGCCCGTCATGCCGGCACTGGCGTTGTGCAGCGTAAGCGTACCGATGCCGACCTTGAGGAAGTCTGCGCTGCCAATCAGGTGCCCCTGGAAATCCACGTCGCCTGTGGTCTGGAGGATACCGACGCCGCCGGCAAGATTGATGTCCCGCGACAGGGTGCCGGCGGGTACTTCCAGTGCACCGTTGTTCAGCGTCAGGGCACCGCTGCCCAGGCTGCTTTCGTCCGTAATGCGCAAGAGCGCACCGGAAGTCACCGTGGTACCGCCCGTATGAGTATTGGTGCCCGTCAGTTCCTGGATGCGAAACAGGGACATGTCGACCAGTTCCGTAGCAGCCGGCGACCAGACGAAGGTGGAAAGCGAGTTGCTGATCGTGACGGCGCCATTACCGGAAATGCTGCCGGCAAACGACGGTGCCGTATCATTTTCGATATCGTATTTCAGGTTGATCGTCAGGTTGCTGGCGCCCGTTTCAACCTGGCCCTCTCCCAATAGCGCGCTGATTTCGCGATCCATCGCGCCCAGGCGATAGGTCGCGCCGGCATCCACCGTCAGGTTGCCGGTGGCGATATTGCCAATCACCGTACCGGATTCAACATGGCTGTGGCCGGTGCCGTTGCTGAAACCGTCTGCCAATGTAGTGGAGCCACCGCCGGTGGTGTCGCGAAAGGTCAGGGTGACATTCGTAAGACCGTCCCAGCCCGTGATCTGCCCACCCAACCCGGCATCATGGCCATCGCTGTCGATATAGCCCCCGCGCGTGGTCAGCCTGAAACCGCGCAAGCCGGCCACGTCATCGGAAAAACGTAATCCGCCGCCATCCAGGATGAGATTGGGCTGGGAGCCCAGCCGGCTGTCGTCATCCAGTACCAGGGCGCCCTGACGCACCCGCCAGTCGCCGTTGAAATTGCTGTTGCCCAAGAGGGCAAGATCACCTTCGCCTACCTTCATCAGGTCGCCGGTGCCGGTGACATCGCCACTCAATATGGCTTCGCCACTGAACACACCAATACGGCCACCGCCACTGGCCAGTACCAGTTCCCGATTCACATCTACTCCAGCGGCCACAACCAGACCGCCGTTGTCCAGCGCTACCACTCCTCCTGCACCCAGCGCTCCCATGCTGCTCACGCCAACGTTCACGTCGCTGATATAGGTGTCGCCGCTATAGGTATTGGTGCCGCCCAGCACGATGGTGCCGAAATTGAGGTCAGCCGTGGGGTCGGTGGTATCCGTAGGAGCGCCACCGCCCCCTTCCAGCAGGAGGTTCCAGGTGCCCGTGCCTACGCCCGCGCCGGCACCATCGCTGATGCCGCCCTCCAGCTTCAGTACCGTATTGGGGTTGGTGGAAAGGCGAAGGTTGCCCGAGCCATCCAGGAAAAGGCCGCTACCAGCCTCCCCGCCATTGCTCCCCGTCCCTTGGCCCTGCCCACCCTGAAGACCACCGACCCCCAGATTGGCAACCGCTGCCAGCGGATCACCATTAGGGTCTGCCGTACCACTCATGGAAAGGCGCCCGCCTGCCGCCACATAAATCCCGCCGCCCAGTGCATCCCCGCCACTGCCGTCCGTGGCGTCACCATTGCCACCAACGGCGCCACTGTCGCGGATTTTCACGTCCTTGAGCACGACATCAGCATTGCTGTTGATCTGCAAGGCACCGCCCGTGCCATTGGCGCCATCACCACCGCCGCTACCATCGGCTCCCACCGCCAGGCCCTTTTCCAGCGTGAGCCCGCTGATCTGCACCAGAATGCTGGTGCCCGGGGCAGAGTTGGAGCCGACCACAAGCAACTGCACATCACCAACGCCGTCACCATCGGTATCACCCGACAAGGTCTTGCCGTTGCCCTTGATGGTGACGGTGCCGGTAATGGGTGGCAGCGCTGCGGAGAGCGTGATGTTGCTCTTGAACTCGATAAAGTTGGCACCCACCGACGCATTCACGGCAAGGATGGCAGCCGCCAGATCAGCCTCGTTATAGACCTCATAAGTGGCTGCATGAGCGGACAGGGAAAGAAAAAGGAGGCAACCTGCCAGAGGTTTCAACACAAACGAAGGCAGGGCGTGAGAAAGCGCACGAGGAACAAACATGGGGAATCCCCGGATTATTGTTGTTATGGGTCAGTGGCAGTGACTGACGGCTTCCCGCCGACACAGAGGCAGGCATGAGCGTGTCCGTTATAGCCAATCTGTGAGCCGGAACACAATTGCACAAAGCACCATACTGCCGGCATATTTTGCCACTCGGCATGGCCGTACTGCGGCAAGCCGGTATACTTGCCGCCCACCGGCCGTTTCCTTACGGCTTTTTTACTTTATATCCCCGGACTTTCCCCGCCTTGGGCATCATCGCCCGGGGCCTGATTCATTGCAGGTAGCATCCAGAATGGCCCAGTACATCTACACCATGAACCGCGTTTCCAAGCTGGTTCCTCCCAAACGCGAAATCCTCAAGGACATTTCCCTGTCCTTCTTCCCCGGCGCCAAGATCGGCGTGCTGGGCCTGAACGGCGCCGGCAAGTCCACGCTGCTGCGCATCATGGCGGGTGTAGACACAGACATTCAGGGTGAAGCCCGTGCCCAGGCCGGCACCAAGATCGGCTACCTGCAGCAGGAGCCCCCCCTTGACCCCGCCAAGGACGTGCGCGGCAATGTGGAAGACGGCGTGCGTGAAGCGCTGGATGCCCTGAAGCGCCTGGACGAAGTATTCGCGGAATACGCCGAGGAAGGCGCCGACTTCGACAAGCTCGCCGCCGAACAGGAAAAGCTCGAAGGCATCATCCAGGCCTGGGACGCGCACAACCTCGACAACCAGCTCGAACAGGCCGCCGACGCCCTGCGCCTGCCCGCCTGGGATGCCGATGTCACCAAGCTTTCCGGCGGCGAACGCCGCCGCGTCGCGCTTTGCCGCCTGCTGCTCAGCAAGCCCGACATGCTGCTGCTCGACGAACCCACCAACCACCTCGACGCTGAATCCGTCGCCTGGCTGGAACGCTTCCTGAAAGACTTCCCCGGCACCATCGTCGCCATCACCCACGACCGCTACTTCCTCGACAACGTCGCCGAGTGGATCCTCGAACTCGACCGCGGCCACGGCATTCCCTGGCAGGGCAACTATTCGAGCTGGCTGGAGCAGAAAACCGCCCGCCTCGAAACCGAACAGAAACAGGAAGAAGCCCATGCCAAGGCGCTCAAGCGTGAACTGGAATGGGTACGCCAGAACGCCAAGGGCCGCCAGAGCAAGAGCAAGGCGCGTATGGCCGCTTACGACGAACTCGCCAGCAAGGAATTCCAGAAGCGCGCCGAAACCCAGGAAATCTATATTCCGCCCGGCGAGCGCCTCGGTGATCTCGTTGTCGACGTGAAGAACATTTCCAAGAGCTTCGGCGACCGCCTGCTGTATGAAAACCTCAACTTCACCGTGCCCAAGGGCGCCATCGTCGGCATCGTCGGCCCCAACGGCGCCGGCAAGACCACGCTCTTCCGCATGATCACCGGCGAACAGAAACCCGATACCGGCGAAGTGGTGGTGGGCGACAGCGTGAGGGTCGCCTACGTCGGCCAGATTCGCGACACGCTGGATGACAAGAAGACCGTCTGGGAAGAAGTTTCCGGCGGCCTCGACATCATGAAGGTCGGCGACTACGAAATGCCTTCACGTGCCTACATCGGCCGCTTCAACTTCAAGGGTTCCGACCAGCAGAAGCGCGTGGGCGAACTCTCCGGTGGTGAACGCAACCGTTTGCAGCTGGCAAAGATTCTTTCCGCCGGCGCCAACGTCATCCTCCTCGACGAACCCTCCAACGATCTGGATGTGGAAACCCTTCGCGCCCTGGAAGAAGCCATCACCACCTTCCCCGGCGTGGTCATGTGCGTGAGCCATGATCGCTGGTTCCTGGACCGTATCTGCACACACATCCTGTCCTTTGATGGGGATGAGGTGGAGTGGTATGACGGCAACTATTCCGAGTTTGAGGAGTACCGGAAGAAGAAGCTAGGGGCGGAGGCGAGACCGCACCGAATCAAGTACAAGAAGATTGGTGGTTAATCACTTACGGAGGTATGCGGCGCCAATCTGGCGCCGCATTCATTATGGAAAAAGCACACTTTGATAGACTAATTGTTATTGCATCAGGAAGCATTGAGAACCTTCAAGCTGAAAGCAAACCTTCGCTGAAAGAAACCTTAATTAAAGTAGTAGCAGAGTATTCAGCAAACATTTTTGTTCGCTCTCTTGAAACTCTGCTAAAGAGTCAATCCGCATCGCGCTCGAAAACACTAAAGACTCAAATTCAAACCTTGATCGGAGCAATTGACGCCGGTGAAACTGACAGGCCCATATTATTGGCTTCTCGAATCCTGGCACTGATTTACATCATGGAAGCAGAAAAATTTGATTTTTCTTTGGAGATAAACCAAGAACTATCATCAAAAATATCACTAATATTCCTAGGAACAATATCATTTGACATTGTCAACTCACAAATTTACGCCTACTTTCATCATCTTTTAATTAGAATACCAAACGAGCTTGAGGACAGCTTATCAACAGAATTACTTGGGAAAACAGAAGAAGCAACTCGAAAGATGCGAGAGTCATTAAATGATGCAAAATCATTTAATGACGAATGGCATGATCAAATAGAGTCCGCAAAAGACCTCTCTGATCACTACGCCCAAATCATTGAGAAACATAAAATTGGCCTTAGCATAGAGGCTCTTGCTGCTTCTTACGAAGTCTTTAGAAAATCAAAAGCAACCGAGTCTAAATACACCTTAGCAACCCTAGCTATATTAGCCTTAACAACTATTATTATTCCGGTCAGCTTAATATTCCACAACGCCGAAATTCTTTCTTTGCCATCTAAAATCGATATAGAGAGATTTATTCTATCAGGGATTCCATTTATTGGAGTTGAGCTATTGCTAATTTTTTTCGCAAGAACAACGTACAATCACTTTAAATCTGTTGAGGCACAAATACTCCAGATTGACGTAAAAATTGCATCCGCCAAGTTCATCAAAGAGTTCACAAAATTTAAGTCAGAAAGCAAATCCGATTTCTCAAAATTTGAGAGCTTAATATTTAGTGGGATCGTCGCCAACCATGAGAAGACTCCCCATGCCTTTGAGGGATTATCTGATCTTGCAAACCTAATTAAGGCAACCCAGAAATCCAAAGACTAACAAGCTTGCGCCCTACGTCACTCAGCAAGTACAGGATGGATACGCCTCACCTACACAAGCGACCCTTCCATTGACTCAACACCACTACAGATTTTTTGCGCATCGTGACTTTTCTCCGAATAAATCATCATCGTCAATTCCTCACCCACCTCGCGTGGGAAACCGTCTTCATGCCGCCTTTATTCCCTCCCGCTTACCCTGCTTTTTCTTTGCCATGGATTACAATCATGTCACGGCATCGCCAGGATAAGACACAGGGGGATTGACCCACTCAAGCATTCACTGCTGGGTCAAGAACGGGTGGATGGCCGAAGCCTGGGCTGGCAACGCTGGCAACAGTAATATTGATGAAAGGCGCATATCTTCATCACACGTCATCAAAGTCACCTAGAATCGCGCAGAACTCCCTGCACGAGACACCGCCATGACGACCACTCCCACCATCCGCTTCAACAACGGAGCCACCTACGAACGCTATATGGGTAGCTGGAGCCGCATTGCGGGAGTGACTTTTCTCGACTGGCTGGCACCGCCTGCAGGTGCACACTGGCTGGACGTGGGCTGTGGCAACGGAGCCTTCACGGAACTGCTGATCACACATTACGCGCCTGGTGCCGTGGACGGGCTGGACCCTTCCATCGAGCAACTAGCCTACGCCAAAGCACAGCCTCTGCTGAGCGACGTGAATTTTCATCAAGGCGATGCCATGGCTCTGCCCTTCCCGGACAGCAGCCTAGATGCGGCGGTGATGCCACTGGTGATTTTCTTCGTGCCGGACCCTGCAAAGGGCGTGGCTGAAATGGCGCGGGTGGTACGCCCTGGTGGCAGCGTGTCGGCCTATGCCTGGGATCTCTCGGGTGGCGGTTTTCCCTATACCTCTCTGCTCGATGCTTTGCGCCGTCGTGGCATCGCGATTCCCACGCCGCCAAGCCCGGAAGCATCGGAGCTGCAGAACCTGCACGCGCTCTGGCAGGGAGCGGGTCTGGTCGAGATTGAAACACGGGCCATCACCGTGGAACGCCACTTCGCCGACTTTGACGACTACTGGACAACCGCACTCGGTGCACCAAGTGCCAGCAAGGCCCTTGGTGAGCTGCCGCCTGATCTTGCCCGGGAGCTACAAGTCGAAATGCGCGAAAAGCTGCACACCCTGCCGGATGGCCGGATTGCTTGTACGGCCCGCGCACACGCCGTGAAAGGTGTTGTCCCTCACTAAAAAACTCACGCAGAGTTGTTGGCAGTATCCAGGCTACGCAACTGCTGTACTAGCGCCGTAACCTGCGCACCAAAATCCGTGAGATGGTATTCGGTGCGCGGAGGCACCTCGGGAAAGCGCTCCTGCCGCAGCAGGCCGTAAGCCGTGAGCTTGCGCAGCCTTTCATTCAGCACCTTGGTGGAAATCGCCGGGATATGGCGCTCCATGGCACCGGGGCGGGTAATGCCATCAGCGGCAGCCATGAGCACGCTCACCGACCACTTGCAGCCGATCACATCTTCCAGGCAGCGATAGTGCCCCGCCTCGGCCGGAATATTTTTTCCTTTTGGATTCATCAATCCACACCAGAAAGTAAGTAATGCACCGCTTTGTGCCTGCTGGTCAGCGCGGCATTGAGGCGAGAGCATGGCCCTGCGTAGCGATGCCGCGCAAGCCCTTACAGAGTGCATCAAGCGGAGGAATCATCATGAAAAGCACTGCCATTTTCTACCATGCCGGCTGCCCCGTCTGTATCGAGGCAGAGCAACAGGTCGCCAGGGCGTTGGACCCGGCTCGCTTCAATGTGGAAATCGTTCACTTGGGCAACACACCCGGCCGCTTGGCGGAGGCAGAGAAAGCGGGCGTGAAATCCGTGCCGGCACTGGTCATCGACGGATTGCCCTTCCACATCAATTTCGGGGCGGACATTTCTGCGCTGAAGTCGTAAGGGAAACAGCACCGCTGATATACAGAGCGGGCAAACCCATACCCGGCTTTTCCCGCTCTTTCCGGAAGAGAAAATAGGCCAGCTGATATCGTGCGCTTTGCCGCTTTGGAATGTGACCACCCAAGAACAGGAGCGGGAAACCAAGGCGCGACATGGAGGTCTCGCTCGACACACACGGCGAACATGGCAAAGCACTGGCCGATGAGGGGATGCTCCGCTATCGTTGCGCCTCCATTTTCCCGAGCCTCTCTCCATGGAACGCAAGATCGATCTCGCCATCAGCCAGAGCCTCCTCATTGTCAGCACACGCGAGTTCAGCGATGAGGAATGTACCTGGGGGCCCGGCAACCAGGCACAGGGCGTCCTCATCCTTCCCGGCCTGTTGATGCTGGATCCCTTGTCCGACGAAGAGTTCGGGGCTGACGTGATTATTCGCCAGCCCTTGCGCTTTTCTGCCGACAAGCGTGCCCAGCGTACTTTGTGCGTACCACTCTCCCTGCTGGAGAGTGCAGAGCTCGTGCTCGCTTCACCCGTGGACGAACACACTACCGGCATCCGTCTTGATGCCGGCGAGCACACCCTGATTTACGAAATCTGTCTGGGTCGTGACGTTTTCTATACTCTGACGCTGCTGGCACAGCCCTGCGAAAACCCGAGAGCGCTGCGCGCTGATGGCTGGGGCCTGAAAAAAGACCAGCCGCTTCAGGCAGGCATTTTCTGAGGAGCTTGAGGAAACGCCTGACGTGTCACGTCAGGCTGCAAGAGCAGTCTCCAAAGCGGATTACGGAAAATACCGCTTTCATTTCACAATGAAACACCTCTCTTCAACTTCTCCTCCAAAGTCCTTCTGGATTCCGCCTGCGCCACTCCGCCATGCTGAAGGCTCTGCAATCCTGCAGGCAAATCATGGAAAAGAGAATCATCATGGCTGAAGAAGAAACCCCACGCCGTCGGCAAGAACAGGAAGACGAGCGCGAGCGCCCCCAGGATCGCCAACCCCAGCGTGACCGCTGACACGCCGGAGCAAATCCGCAGCGGGCACAAGCCCGCTGCGCCCGCCACAGGAGCCTGCCTCGCAGCAGGGATAGGGAGCCCATCATGAACAGCGACACGCTCTCAGGACAGTGGAAACAACTCATGGCAAGCGCACGCTCGACCTGGGCCGAGCTCACCGACAATGACGTGCAAAAAGCCCAGGCAGGCCACGATCACCTGCTTGGGGTCCTGCAAGAGCGCTACGGACGCAGCCGGGAACAGGCACGTCAGGAAATCCGTGCTTTCCTGGAAAGGCACCCCGACCTTCAAGGCACAGAAAAGAAAGATTTCTTCCAGAAGCTGAGCGAAATGAACGGCAACATGACCATCAACCAGTATGTTGAGAATCCGGCTCCCGGCCCATCGCAACGCCATGGAGAGCAAGGCGAAAACGATGTACGGGGCAAGGAACCCTGAGGCCCCTCCAACACGCTGCCCTAAAGAAATACCTGCAAGCATTTTCGCGGGCCTTGCAGTTTGCTGGGCAAGGCCTTATCTCCTGCCTGTCCGGCAACCTGAGCCATTACTCCCCGTGAATACTCCCCTACTGATCGCCTGCCCACATTGTCATCGCCGCAACCGCGTGCCGGTGGAACGACTGAGCGAAGGCGGCAAGTGTGGTGCCTGCAAGCAGATGCTTTTCGTGGCAGAGCCTGTAACGCTTGGTGCCGCCAACCTGGATGCCCATATCGGCGGAGACCTGCCTGTCGTCGTGGATTTCTGGGCACCGTGGTGTGGCCCCTGCCGGCAATTTGCCCCCACCTTCCAGCAATCCGCCTCCCTTCTCGAACCCCGTGTGCGCCTGGCAAAAGTGGATACCGAAGCCGAGCCCGCACTGGCCCAGCGCTTTGCCATCCGCAGCATTCCCACCCTGGCCATCTTCAGGCAGGGCCGCGAGATCGCGCGCCTCTCCGGCGCTCTTCCCGCCACACAATTCCGGCAGTGGGTGGAGCAACACCTCTGACAACCGCTCTCCCCTCAGACCAGCCTTTTGCATCCGCTCATCGTCCGGCGGCGATGACAGGCAGGATAAGCAGGATGAACGACGCGTCTGCCGCCAGACAGCAGTCTTCCTGACCTTGCCCGCCTCATATACTGGCCCTGCGCTCCCGCGGTTCCGGAGTGCCCGTCAACAGGCAGGAGGCAGGTATGACAGGCATGCAACAGGACAACGGCTCCTTTTCCAGTGTGGCCTTGCGTCATGAGGCGGCACGCATCCAGCTTGCGCGCATCAGCGTTGCCCGCGACCGTCCCTTACGTAATGCCGTGCGGGCACTGGCAGCGATTGTGGCGGAAACCGTGGATGTCGCCCGCCTCAGCATATGGCTGCTGTCCGCAGACAACCGCTCCATCCGTTGCGAATTCCTCTATCAGCCCCACACGCGCGATGTCTTTGAGGGCAGCGTGCTTTATGCGCAGGATTTCCCTAATTACTTCCGGGCCATGTCGGCACGGCGTGTGATTGCCGTAACGGATGTGCGCAACGATGTCATCGTCGAAGAGTTTCGTGCTGCCTATTTCGATCCGTTGGGCATCACTTCCATGCTGGATGCCCCGATATATGCTAACGGTCGCATTGCCGGCATTGTCTGCCACGAGCACATCGGCGAGCCGCGACAGTGGACTACGGCAGACTGTGAGTTTGCCGCTAATGTTGCCGACATCATTGCCCGCCTTCATGTCGAGTCACAGCGCCTGCAGGCAGAAAGCACGCTGGGCAGTGTCCAGTCGCATGTCATGGAATTGCAGCGCGCCGGCACCATGGGTCGGCTGGCAGCAGGCATGGCCCACGACTTCCGCAACCTGCTGGGTGCGGTGACTGGTTATGCCGAACTGATGGCAAGCACAGCACCCGACAACGAAAAGCTGCAAGGCTACAGCCGCGAACTGCTGCATGCCGTGGAGCATGGCACCGAGCTGACACAGGAGTTGCTGACACTCAGCCAGGAGTTGCCCTGTCGTCCGGTCGTGGCCGATCTGGAGCAGGTATTGCTGAACTACCGCAGCCTGCTGGCTATGGCAGCCGGCGGACGTGTCGCACTGGAGATGGACCTTGCACATGACCTCTGCCGTGTCTTCATTGATCCGGCACAGATCGAACGGGCGGTGCTGAATCTGGTCGTCAATGCAAGGGACGCCATGCCGGACAAGGGAAGTGTCTTGATAAGGCTTTATACGGCAGCGCCGCATGCAGACGAAGGCCAGCATGTCGTGATCGAAGTGGCCGATACCGGCTGCGGCATGGACATCAGCACACAGGAACTCATGTTCGAGCCTTTCTTCACCACGAAAGGCGACAGCGGCACCGGCCTTGGCCTGGCCATCGTGCAGCAGATCATCCATCACGCCGGTGGCCATATCGAAGTGGACAGCAAACCCGGGGAAGGCACGCGCATCCGCCTTTACCTGCCCGGCATCTCCAGCCACAGCTGAGCCCTGTCAGCGAGAACTGATCTCCGCAGGCGGACGCATCAGCTTGCGCAACACCAGCGGCAGCAATCCTGCCAGCATGAGGGCCGCGAGCGTGCCGGCATCCAGAATGTCTTCGGGAGAGTCCAGTGTTGCCAGTGTCCGGCCAGCATTCACGAACACCACGTCCAGGGGCAGCATGCCTATCTGACTGACCAGGAAAAACCGCCAGGCCGGCAGCCGGGTCAGCCCCATCAGCAGGTTCACGACAAAGTAGGGAGGAGTCGGCGCAAGACGCAGGGCCAGTAGGTAGAAGTCACCGTCCCGCTCCAGCCCCCGGTTGATGGCAGACACCCAACGTGGCCAGCGCTGCTCTACAGGCTCACGAAAGAAGTAACGCGAAAACAGCATGGCCAGCGTGGCGCCGGCAGTACTGGCAAAGGACACCAGCAGCAGTGCTTCCGTAAAGCCGAAGAGCGAGCCCGCCAACAGCGTCAGCAGGGTGGCTACCGGGATCGACAGGGAAGTGGCCAGCACAAAGACCACAAAGAAACTGCCGGCAGCCAACAAAGGGGCAGCCGACACCCAGGCAACAAGCTCGCCATGGTGTGCCTTGAGCAGGCTGAAGCCGGACACACCGGCGGGCCACCATCGCATGCCCACAACAACCAGTATGATCAGCGCCGGCAGGAGCCATCCCCACCAAGGCATATTCCATCGCTTCATCATGCCCCTCTCGTCAGCACTGCAGATGCCACATGATGCCTGATACGCAGTTTCATGCGCCCATGAAAAAGCCCGGCATGAGCCGGGCTTTTTGTTCAGACAGAATCAAGCGCTCAGAGGGGCTTGATGTTGGCTGCCTGCTTTCCCTTCTGACCGGTGGTCACGTCGAAGGAGACCTTCTGGCCTTCTGCGAGTGAGCGGAAACCGTCAGCCTTGATTTCGGAGAAATGCGCGAAAAGGTCTTCACCGCCATCATCCTGAGTGATAAAGCCAAAGCCCTTGGCGTCGTTGAACCACTTTACCGTACCTGTTGCCATTATTCGTATACCTGAAAACTGAGAAGGGCAGATGCCCGGGAGTGCATTGGGCTGTACAGGGGAAATAAGGAACTGGAGTACTGGCAAGAGCGAGAACTGACAAGAACATTTCTGCCTGTGCGGCATGCAGGCGCAATCCTGACAGGTCTCGGCCGCAAGTCAAGCACCCCGGCTTTCCCTGATTTGACAGGGCCCGTGACGGCTTCAAGAATGCCGGCACTCTCATGCCCTGCCACAGGAAACGCGATGGATGTCCTGACCACGGCCCTCAAGTGGGCTGTCAGCTTCTCGCTGATGTTCTTCACCTTCATGTACCTGGCCGGACCACTGCTGGTGTGGCGGCTGCAGCGCTCGCCGGCGTCCTTCCACTTCAGCCGCATCGACGATCCTGATTTCCTGGAAAAGCGCACGGCGGAATTCCAGGCCATGCATGCAGCCTTGCAGTCGCTGGGTTTCTCCTATGCCGGCTCGTCCTCCATGGCCATGAGCCACAGCCAGACATTCTTCAGCCTCTACCGGGACAACAACGGCATGCTGGCCTCGCTTGTCACCGCCAAGGGAGGCTCTCGTGAATTGACCTACACCGAATTCACGCAGCACCATGCCGACGACTCGGTCACCAATGTGAGTAACCTGGCTTTCATTGGCGTTTTTCCGCCATCACGTCACAAGCGCAGCTTCCGGTTTCCACACATCCACGACCTGAAAGAATTGCTCGAAGCCGCGCGCAGCATCACTCGCCATCTTCCCGTGGAGTCCTCACCACGCCCCTTTCCCGTCGGCAAGGAATTTCCTGCCATCGAAAAATTCCTGCTGCGCGAGGCCAACGAACTGGTCGAGAAAGGCTGGTATGCCGCTGGCGTGGTGGAGGGTTATCGGCGCCTGACATTGAAAGGCGCCTGCCTGATGACATGGCGATTACTGTGGCCGGCACGCCCGCTGATCAATCATGCAGAGAAAAAGCAGGCCCGTCAGGCACTTCTCAGGGCCAGGCAGGCAGAATCAGGAAACATCACGTCACAGAACTGAAACCCATGCGCTTGCCCGATTGCGCGATAATCCCCGTTCGTGTTGCCCTCATGGCAGCACGCTGGACAAGCATTACGCAGGAGGCAGTCATATGGCAGCTCAAATCAGCATCATCAATCGACTCAAGAAAATAGCACTGACGTCCATGGAACTGGGACGTGAAATCGCCAAGGAAAAGACATCCAGTGCCATCACCGGACTCAGGGAGAGCCGTGCCGGCCGCACACTGGAAAATGTGCGGCAGCGACTGGAAAACAGTTTTGGCAGCAAATCCGGAAAAGCAAAACGGCAACAGGATGGCGGACAAGGCCATGCCGGCAGCGGCAAGCGTCGTCTGGGCCGGCAGAAGTATTCTGCAAAAGCTGCCCGCCTTTCCCATGTGTGAATCGCGCCCCCTGAAGCAGCTTTCTTTCCCCAAGAAAAAGCCGGCGTAAAGCCGGCTTTTTCTTGGGGCACTGCTACTGCCATTAACGAATATCCCTTAGCCCACGATGTCCTTGTAGGCGCGCCATGTGGCATGGCCCAGCAAGGGCATGACCAATACCAGCCCGACCATGGCCGTTGCCATGCCCAGTGCTGTCAGGCTCACGATCAGCGCGGCCCAGACCGTCATGGCCGGCAGGTTTTTCAGGACAGCTCGCAGGCTGGTCGCCATAGCTGTCACCACATCGGCATTGCGATCGATCACGAAGGGCATGCCAACGGCCGTGACAGCGAATACCAGCGACGCAATCAGGAAGCCCGCCACACCCCAGACCAGAAGCACCGTGGTGTATTGCCCCGAGAAAAACACCTCACGCACGAACTCGCGCGCGTTATCCATTTCGCCGCCGTATGAAAGGGCAAGCAGGATGGCGGCCAGGCGCTCCCACGCAATCGTCACCAGCACCAGCACGACGCCGAAATCCGCAATGGTGCCGGCGTTGCGCCGCAAACCCGCTACCGACTCGGAAAAGCCCAGCACGCGCCCTTCTGCCCGCGCCCGCGAGAGCTCATAGACGCCGGCAGCAATCAGCGGAGCCAGCAGGAAGAAGCCGCTGACCGCCGTCATGATGAACTGTGGCCATATCTCGACCAGACTCAGCAGGAGCCACCCCAGCACAGCAACCACCGCGCCGTACATGAGACTCGGTACCGGATGTGCCGCCAGGTCATGCCAGCCATCGCGCAGCCACTGGAAGGAACGGAAGATGCCAACCTTGCGAATCTCGACGGGGACAGGTCCCGCGACAGCTGTCTGGGTATTCATGAGCACTCCCTCTGGCTTCAGCCGTGTCATTGTTTCTTGTTATGTCGCAAGGCGGGATGTTGCCTTGGCCCTCGCTCCCAAGACTAGCCCCGGATGCCTGACCAGGCTTGATACGCATCAAACGGCCGATGATCGCCCATGAAAAAGCCCGGCATGAGCCGGGCTTTTTTGCAGATGCTTGCCGCCTCGCAGCAGCCATCACGCCTCAGATGGGCTTGATGTTGGCAGCCTGCTTGCCTTTCTGACCCATGGTCACGTCGAAGGAGACCTTCTGGCCTTCTGCGAGTGAACGGAAGCCATCGGCCTTGATCTCGGAGAAATGGGCGAAGAGGTCTTCTCCACCGTCATCCTGCTTGATGAAGCCATAGCCCTTGGTGTCGTTGAACCACTTGACGGTACCCGTTGCCATTTTCATTTACCTGCAAACAAGTTGATGTTGAGCACAATAGCGTGCCCGGTAGTGCATGAAACCTGAACAGGGAAACGGAACCGGAGTACTGGCGAGAGCTAGGACTGGCAGGCGTGTATTCAGCCTGTGGGGCATGCGGAGCAAATGATTCTCGTCCGATGCCCCCAAGTCAAGTGAATTTGTACTGACTCAATTGACCAGTTTTTCGCGCCCCAGGCCGATCTTGAGCAGCGTCCGCGGGATGAAGCCGGCCTCCTTGCCTTCCAGCCGTGCCATGGCCTGGTGATAGGCCGGGTTGTAGCGCAGGCTGCCCGGCAGCAGGCGGTCGGTGATGCGGGCGGCAAACAGCAGGGTCTTGTAGTTGGCCTTGCGTATCCAGCCATAGCTCATGCCGTACTCCTTGCGCAGGCGCTCCGGCATGTTGGCCGCCGTAAAGGTCTTCTGTATGGACATGGCGGGAATGAGCAGGATGTTCTTGGGCTTGAAGAGGTAGTCCGCCAGCTCCTTGGTAGCCGGCGTGACCGTCAGTTGCGGGCTGTCCCACATGGCGCGGTTGTAGGCCATGAAATCGTTCCAGTCCTTGGGCAAGGCCTCTTCCGGGATACCGAAGAGCATCGCGAAGAGCTTGGTCTCCTGATAGAAGCGCTCCTTCTCGTCATCACTCAGGGGGCGCTCGACCTTCTCGTACATGGTCACCATGGTTTCCCAGAGGGTGGCATGCACCCAGATCATGGCGTTGATCTCGTTGGCGCGATATTCGGAGCCTTTCTTGAAGGCGCCGGCATCGTATTTCATGTCGCCCTGGATGCCGTCATGCGCGCGGCGCACCCGGTCGGCAGCCGCCATGGCCTGCGGAAGGCTGCCGTACACCATGGCCAGGATGTTGCTGAAAGTCCGGCGGGCACGCTCCAGCGGGTTGTCCCGCGTCATGGAGTGCTCATCGATGCCTATCGTGACCCAGGGATGCGCCGTCTGCAGCAGCAGGGCACGCCCGGCACCCAGTCCCGGCGGCGCGACATACTTGCCGACCTTCCACATCATCGAGGAGGGCCCGAAGAGTCCTGCCTTGGGGTCGGGAATCTTGCCGTGGAGCTTGAGGAGTTGCTTGCGGAAAGCCTCGTCGCTGACCCAGAGAGGCACGGGCTCTTCCTGCTGCTTGCGTTCGGCATCATCCAGCGAGGCCCAGGAAGGCGCCTGCTCTTCCGGCACGGCGCTTTCTTCTGCCACAGCCGTCTTGGTGGGTCCGTCTTCGCAACAGCCGTCCACATAGGCGGTCTCTGCGCGCAGGACCTTGAACTTCACGCGAGTACCATTGCCCTGGATGTCGATTTCTTCGGGCAGGCGGTAGTCCTCGACCAGCATGTACTTGTCAAAGCTGACCTTCCAGCCGCCTTCACTGACCCGGGTCAGCTCACCATGTTTGCCTTTCTCGACACTGGCCTCCGCAGAGGCTTTCTGCCCCAGCAGCCAGGAGGAAAGCCAGGAAACCGGCAGGACGGCGCGGAAGCGCTCTACCGCCATGTCCGGTCCCTTGCCGGTTCCGGCCTTCACCCAGGGACCATCCGCCACGATGCTGCCGGGCTGGCCCTGGTATCGGATGGCGTAATAGACACGCTCGTCCGCATCGCGCAGATGCAGCGTGAAACTGTCCCCGCGCTGGGTCCAGGTGAAATTCATCTTCTGCCGGCCAGCATCACCCTTGATCTCTACATCACCTTCAGCCACCCAGACATCCAGCTCCTTGAAGCCGACGGCCGCCCCCGTGACGGGCTTGATGCTGGAGCAGCCGCACAGGGAAAAGACCAGCAGCCACAACAAGAGACGCCAGGACGACATGGGGAACCTCCACTTCTTTATTTTTGTTTTGACCAGCGCATCGGAACGCAGCCGAAGCGTTCAGGAAGAACGCCAACGCTACTACGTCGCATTTGCACAGCAAGCCCGGGAAGTTCCATTAAAATTGGCAAATCCGCTCATATGTAGCCGTGATCTGCCACGAAGCGGCAACATCTCAGATCAAGAGGCCGCCCAGGCTGTGGCTGACGTGATGCCAGAGGCTGAGGAGAGGGGTACTGAAGTCGGTGGAGGCATGGCTGCCCAGCAGGGCAATGAGGCAGGCAAACAGCACTAGGTCTTGCACAAGACGCATGACGTGGACTCCGATGGGAGGGGTCAAACGCCTTGCCTGGCAAACCCGGAAAAATGAACGAGGCCCAACCTTACGCAAGAAACCCGGTGCCTGAAAACTGCTCAAGCGGCCAAAACCTGTGCTGGAGCGCTTCATTAACGGCCATGCCGACGAGCTGCATGTTGTGTAAATGAAAAGGCCGCCCTTGGGGCGGCCTTTTCATTTACCTCAGCGGCAGTCTTCAGGCCCAGGCGCGCTTCAGAATGGCCAGGATTTCACCTTGGTCGGCTTCCTTGGGGTTGAAGATAATGGAGCCGTCATTGATGGCCAGACTGGCGATCTGCTCAAGCTGGCTCTCCTGCACCTTGCCGGTTTCCTTGAGTGTGCGCGGCAGCTTGCAGCGGTCGAAGAGCTCATCGCGCAACTTGCGGATGGTAGCAATGGCCACCGCCGCCCTCTCGGCCCGGGGCGTCGTGGAATAGACATCCGCCCCCGCCAGCGGCAGCAACAACTCGCCGATGCGCTCGCCGCTCACATCCTTGTTGTACTCCAGCACATAGGGCAGGAAGAGGTTCATGCAGAGGCCATGCGGCAAGTGGCATACCGCGCCCACGGAATGACCCAGCGAATGTACCAGCCCGACCATGGCATTGGAGAAGGCAATACCGGCCATGGTGGAGGCCTGAGCCAGCTCCAGACGCGCATCGGCATCGGCCGGGTTGTCCATCACCTTGAGCAGGTTTTCGCTGATCTTGCGAATGGCGGCGCTGGCGTAAGCGTCGCTGATGGGATTGGCGGCCAGGCAGGTGAAGGATTCGACGGCATGCGTCATGGCATCCATGGCCGTCATTGCCGTGATGTGCGGCGGCAGTGTCAGCGTCATGCGCGGATCAAGGATGGCGGCATTCGGCATCAGGAAATACGACATGAAGGGAACTTTCACTCCCTTGTCGGTATCGGAAATCACGGCAGCTGCGGTGGTTTCCGAGCCCGTGCCGGCTGTGGTCGGCACCACGAACAACGGCTTCAGCGGACGCTTGAGGTTGTGCGCGCCGGAGAAGGCGTAAAGATCATCGCTGCCTTCGGATACAAGAATGTTCACGGCCTTGCAGGTATCAATCACGGAGCCGCCGCCCACGGCAACGATGGCATCACAATTAGCCGCACGATAAGCCGCGGCGGCAGCACGCACGGTCTGCATGCTGCTGTCCGGCGGCACATCATCGAACACAGCAGCAATCACGGCATCGGTTCCGGCAAACGCTGCTTCGATATGCTTGAGCAGGCCCACGGCCACCACACCCTTGTCGGTGATGATGAGCGGGCGGGTCGCCTGCAGGGTAGAGAGCTCGAAAGGGATGTGCTCCAGCGCCTTGTGACCGGCTACCACTTTTACCGGGCAGAAAAACTCGTAATACGGCTTGGCCATTTCCTTCATTCCCCTTTCAGCAGATTGGTAACGACGCGACCATAAATGCGCGCCGCCAGATTCAGTTTTTCGCCGGCGCCGATGTCCGGATAGCGTTTGACAGCACGCTCGGCCACCATCTTGGGCAGGATCAGCACTTCCATGCGTGTCAGGCAGCGCACAAGACGTATCGCCTGTGAGACATCGCCATCGACATAAAGGCGGTCATTGGCAAAAGCGCGTGCCGTGCCTTCCTGGAAAGACAGCACAAGAAAGGCATGCGAGGTGTGCTTGAAGCGCGCACACAGGTCGGGCTTGCCGGCAAAATCCTTGAGCAGCTTCAGCGTGCCGTCTGCCTGCACTTCTGCCGTGAAGGCAGGGCCCGCGGGCATCACCTTCATTTGCAGGACAAAGCCGACAGGAAAAGCCGAGGTTTCACGGCGGATGACGTCGTCCACCTGGCTGGCGGATACGAGGCCACGGCCCACGACACCCATCATCAGGTTAACGTAGGCGCGCTCCGCGTCGGGGAGAAAATTATTGATGTCGGGCATGAAGTCAGGTCTGAATGGCTGATGAAATTTTTCGTTATTGTCGGTATTCGGTGCGAACCGTCATTCGTAGTGGTATTGCGTCACACGCTCCACTTCGTTGCGTGAGCCCAATACCACCGGCACACGCTGGTGCAGCTTTTCCGGAGTGACGGAAAGAATGCGGTCACGGCCCGTCGTCGCGGCGCCACCTGCCTGCTCCACCAAGAGGGCCATGGGGTTGGCTTCATACATCAGGCGCAGCTTGCCACCCTGCTCGCGCGTCTTGATGTCCAGCGGATACAGGAAAACACCGCCCCGTGTCAGGATGCGATGCACATCGGCCACCATGGAAGCAACCCAGCGCATGTTGAAATCTTTTTCACGCGGGCCGGTTGTTCCCATCAACAGCTCTTCCACATAGCGCTGCACCGGGGGCTCCCAGAAACGCTGATTGGACATGTTGATGGCGAATTCCTTGGTATCTTCCGGAATCCGCATCTGAGCCTGTGTCAGCACGAACTCGCCCTGCTCACGATCCAGCGTAAAGCAGTCCACACCGTCACCCAGCGTCAGCACCAGCAAGGTTGAAGGGCCATACACGGCATAACCGGCACACACCTGCGCCGTACCAGGCTGCAGGAAATCCTCGGTAACCGCTTCCTGCCCGCCCTGCTTTTTCAGCACGGAGAAAATGGTGCCGACCGATATGTTCACATCAATATTGGAAGAGCCATCCAAAGGATCAAACAGCAGCAGGTAATCACCGCGCGGATACTCGGCAGGAATGGGATAAATCTCGTCCATTTCCTCGGACGCCATGGCCGCCAGTGTGCCGTTGGCCTGCTTGGAGCGGATCAGAATGTCGTTGGACAGCACATCAAGTTTTTTCTGTGCTTCGCCCTGGACGTTGTCAGTACCGGCACCACCCAGCACGCCCGCGATGGCACCCTTGCCGATGGCCACGCCGATGGCCTTGCAGGCACTGGCCACGTTTTCCACCAGCAAGCGGAGATCATGCGTAACAGCAGGATTGGCACGCTGCTTTTCAACAAGATAACGGCTCAGCGTAACGCCGGTCATGGAGCACTCCAGAGCGGATGAAACAAAAGGAAGGGGCAGGATTATGCCGCCAATGACGATTCCGGCCAAACCGGTATAAAGGGCCGATCAGACGGCGAATACGGTCACAGCCGGAAGCAGCTCAGGGACGACGCAGGCCGGCACGGCTCTGGTCACGGTACTGGCGGGGGGTTTCACCGGTCCAGGCCTTGAAGGCGCGAGTGAAGTTGGCGGGATCACGGTAACCCAGCCGCAGGGCAATCTGCTCGACGCTGAGCCGCCCCTCGGTGAGAAGCACACAGGCCTCGTCACGGCGCATGGCCGCCACCAGTTCCGAAAAGCTCACGCCGTGCTCGGCCAGCTTGCGCTTGAGGCTGCGCGCCGACATGCAGCAACGCCCAGCCACGGTATCCAGGTCAGGCATGTCCGCCAGGTTCTCGCTCAGCAGGGCTTTGACGCGGGACACCAGCGGCTGGCTGGAAAGTGCCACCAGTTCCCGTTCGCACTGCTCGCGGGCAAGCTGGGATGCCGTGACATCCGCCATCAGCAAAGGACGATCCAGCAACGCCTCCGGGAAACGAAGCTGGTTCACGTTCTTGCCATAACGCAGCGGACAGGGCAGCAGATGGGCGAAAGCGGCGTAATAGCCGGGCTCCGGAAAATCGATCCAGATTTCCGCATCCATGCTGCTTTCACCCGTGATGTAGGCGCCTGCATGGCAAAGACCGACCAGCAGGCTCTCGAAAGGAAAGGCAAAGGGAGGCTTGATGTCCACGGTACTGTCAATCTGCAACACCGCCATGCCGTCTTCCCTGAAAAAGCTCAGGACCAGCGCCCCGCTGCGCGTGGAGAAGAATTTTTCAGTGAGCTGTATGGCCTCGCGCAAGGTGGCGCTGGTCATTACCGCATAACCGAGAAAACCATGTGCCGAGAGTTTGGTCTGCAGGCCAAAGTGGTAGCCCAACGCGGGCTCGCCAGTCAGGCGTAGTGCACGGTCCACCAGGAGATTGAATTCCAGCGGCGAGAGGCGGGCATCCGTGGAAGCCGGATCCAGCCGGGCCAATGCGGTATCAGCCATGAGCTCTTCGGGAGCCACATGCCAGCGACCACACAGCTCCACCAGTTGGCGGGCGTAATTGATGGGAATGGCTGGCTGGTGCAGATCGGCAGTGGACATTGAAACTGGCCCCGATTAACCGCTCCCTCGTCTTTTTGGCCTGAAATGACCTAGTAGACACAAGGCAACGCTGGCAATACTTACATCGTCCAATGACACATTCAACGAAGAAATAGAAGGACGTGTCGAAACGCTGTCCGGTGAGCGACCGGAATCCTAGCCGCAAACGACCCCCGAGGTCACGGCCACCCGACAGCCACTGACTCACACAGGAGCCATCGCATGACCGCCCAAGCCCAGATCAAGGCCAGCTTCCCTGTCCGCCGCATGGATTTCGGCTTCGCCGACGTCCCCAAGTACTGGTTCCATGACGACCCCTTCCTGACGCACTTCCTGAGCAACCTGTCCTCGCTCTTCCCGGAAGGCGAGTTCTTCTTCGTGACTTCCATGCGCAACATCCGCGACCAGATCCAGGATCCGGTCATGCAGAAGGAAATCAGCGCCTTCATCGGCCAGGAAGCCATGCACTCCAAGGAGCACAAGGTCTTCAATGACTACGCCACCGCCCACGGCGTGGATGTGGACTACTTCCACCGCCGCGTCGGCAAGCTGCTCAAGCTCGGCCACAAGATTCTCTCCCACAAGCAACAACTCGCCGTGACCTGCGCGCTGGAACACTTCACCGCCACCATCGCCAAGCAGCTCATGGTGCGGACCGACTGGAACGAGCGCATGAACGACCCGACCATGCGCAAGATGTGGCTGTGGCACGCCGTCGAGGAATCCGAGCACAAGTCTGTGTGCTTTGATGCGTACGTGCGCCTCTACGGCAAGGCCTACGGTACCCGCGCCGGCGCCATGGTCGTGGCCATGGTCATCCTCGCCGCCGTGGTCGCTGACCAGCAAATACGCCTGATGGCGAAAGACGGGCACCTGTTCAACTTCAAGTCCTGGAAGCTGGGCCTGGTCGGCCTCTTCGGTCGCAAGGGCTTCCTGACCGAAGTCATACCCGACCTCTTCGACTACTTCCGCCCCGGCTTCCACCCGGAAGACCATGACAGCGAAGCACTGGAAGCGAAGTACAAGGAAATGCTGGGTATTCAGGGCTGAGTCCTGATCCCCGTGTCAAAAGGCCGGCTTGAAGCCGGCCTTTTTTATAGGCGATCCGGGACAGGCAAAAACAACCTTGGCCCTCCCTGACAAGAACTTGGCATCGCCAACCCTGACCATGCAGCCATCAAGGGGGAATACTCAGGGTCATTGGTCACAGGAGCCTGCCATGAACGCCAAGGTCAACGCCGCACCGGACAACGGCAAGAAAGTCGTGAAGCGCTTGAACAAGAGCGACATCCAGCCGCGCCGCATGGATTTCGAGTTCGATCCCACGCTTCCCGTCTACTGGTTCGACAACAACCAGTTCAAGTCCATCCTGCTCACCGCCCTTTCCTGCACTTTCCCGGAAGGCGAACGCTTCTTCGTGCGCTCCGTACGCCACTACCAGCCCACCCTGCGCAGCGAGAAACTGAAAGAGGAAGTGAAAGGCTTCATCGGCCAGGAAGCGCATCACGGCAACGAGCACGAAATTTTCAACGCGCTCATGCAAGAGAAAGGCGTACCCACCAAGAAGGTGGAAAAATTCGTTTACGACGGCGTGCGCTGGCAAGCCAAACACCTCTCGCCCGAGCGCCAGCTCGCCAAGACCTGTGCGCTAGAACATTTCACCGCCATGCTGGCCGAAACCATCCTCGAACATCCGGACTTCCTGAAGGGCATGGACGAACGCATGTTGCCCCTCTGGCTCTGGCATGCCGTGGAAGAAGCCGAGCACAAGTCGGTTGCCTTTGATGTCTATCAGGAGCAGGTGGGTGATTACTGGATTCGTGCCAGTGAAATGGCCATCAGCACGCTTGAGTTCACGGGCTTCACGATCTTCCATTACTTCCAGTTGCGCTCCGAAATGCCGGACAAGGCCGACTGGAAAGCCATCCGCAAAGGCTTCAACTGGCTGATGGGCAACCCCGGTTTCCTGCGCAAGCTGGGCCCCGCCTACATGTCCTATTACAAGCGCGACTTCCATCCCAGCCAGCGCGACAGCAGTTCCCTGCGCATGCGGGGCCTCAAGAAACTGGCCGCCATGCTGAACAAGCCGGAATTGCTGGAGGCGCCAGCATGAGTGCCCTGTCACGCCTCAAGGCCAAACCCGCCAGTAGCAGCATCACCGTACGCCGCATGGATTTCGACTTCAGCGAAGTGCCGCGTTACTGGGCGGACAACAGTCCCTTCCTCACGCACATGCTGAACGCGCTCTCGGCCACCTTCCCGGTAGGCGAGCGTTTTTTCGTGGAAAGCGTCAGGCATTACCGCGACAGCATCCGGGACCCGGAGCTCAAGCAGCAGGTCAGCGCCTTCATCGGCCAGGAAGCGATGCATGCCAAGGAGCATGACAGCTACAACCACTATGCCCGCGCCCACAATATCGATCTCGAGTCCATCGAGAACGAGATAGGCAGCCGCATCGAGTTCATCAAGCAGAACCTGTCAGCCGAACGCCAGCTCGCCATCACCTGCGCGCTGGAGCATTTCACCGCCATCATGGCCGAAGGCTTCCTCACCGAGCCGGAAATGTTCGAGAACATGGACCCGGCCATGGTGCGTCTCTGGCTCTGGCATGCCGTGGAAGAAAACGAACACAAAGGCGTGGCCTTCGACGTCTATCAGGAGCAGGTGGGCGACTACTGGATGCGCGTGCGCACCATGGCCATCACCACCGGCATGTTCGTCTTCAATCAGGCACGTTTCCAGACACGCCTGCTGTACGAGGACGGCGAACTCTTCAAGCCGACCCAGTGGCTCAAGGGCGTCAACCGCCTGTGGGGCCGCAAGGGCTGGTTCCGGCAGATGATTCCTGCCTACTTCGAGTACTACCGCCGGGACTTTCATCCCTGGCAGAGCGATACACGGGCCTTGCTGGAAAAATGGAAGAAAGAGCTGGCACTTGATGAACATGCCGTGAAGAAAGCGGCCTGACAGCTGTTTTGAGCACCTGCTGATCGCTGGTGTACCGAGTCCTCAACAAGCAAGGCAGAAAAGAAGTTCATTTGGCGGCGCCGGGATCACCCTCCCTGGCGCCGTTTTTTTGCCTGCCCGCCCTGACAAAACCGTTGGGAAAACATGACAGGGGCAAAACCCGGTACGTCAAGAATTGTCCGGTCTGTGACCGGCCCGTAGAATCGCGCGTCCGGACAGGCACCCCTGTCCTGCGGTCGGAAACAGGGGCACCACGCCATTCCGCTAACGTGCCAGCATGCAGTTCTCAGGAGCATGCCGGCATGGGCATTCTACAAGCCGCCAATCCACTGCCCGTTGCGACCGATTGTCGCAGCCACTGATTACAGTCACTTTGCCACCATCCGAGCTGCCGTGAACGATCTCAACCCTCGCCAGTATGAAGCCGTCCGCCATATCAGCGGTCCCTTGCTCGTGCTGGCCGGCGCCGGCTCGGGAAAGACCTCGGTCATCACGCGCAAGATTGCCTACCTCATCCAGGAGTGCGGCATCCCTGCAGCAAAAATCGTGGCCGTGACCTTCACCAACAAGGCCGCCCGGGAAATGAAGGAGCGTGCCGGCAAGCTGGTGCAGGGGCCGGAAGCACGCGGCCTGACCGTCTCCACCTTCCACAATCTCGGCCTCAACATCCTGCGCCGCGAGATGACACATTTCGGGCTCAAGAGCGGCTTCTCCATTTTTGATGCCGAAGATTCGCGCAGCCTGATCGGCGAACTGCTGCACCAGGAAAATGCCAGCGACAAGATCGACCTCATCCGCAACCTTGTCTCCTCCTTCAAGAACGACCTGATCTCGCCTGAAGAAGCCATGTCACGCGCAGAGAACGATGGCGAACTGCTGGCCGCAAAAATCTACGAGGTCTACAACCGCCATCTCCGTGCCTACAACGCGGTGGACTTCGACGATCTCATCCTGCTGCCCACGGTCGCCTTTCGCGACAACAAGGAACTGCGCGAAAAATGGCAGAACCGCATCCACTACCTGCTGGTGGACGAATACCAGGACACGAACTCGGCGCAGTATCTGCTGGTCAAGCTGCTGGTCGGCTCGCGGGGTGCGCTGACCGCAGTTGGGGACGATGACCAGTCCATCTATGCCTGGCGTGGCGCGCGCCCGGAAAACATGGTGGAACTGACCAAGGATTTTCCCGGCCTCACAGTGGTCAAGCTGGAGCAGAACTACCGCTCCACGGCGCGCATCCTCAAGGCAGCCAACGCCGTCATCGCCAACAATCCCCATGTTTTCGAAAAGCAGTTGTGGAGCCAGCTCGGCATGGGCGATGCCATACGCGTACTGACCTGCGGCAACGAAGACGCCGAAGCCGAGCGCGTAGCCACCGACATCCTCAACCACAAGATGATGCAGCGCCGTGACTTCCGCGATTACGCCGTGCTCTACCGGGGCAACTTCCAGTCCCGCCTGGTGGAAACCAAGCTGCGCGAGCTGCAGATTCCCTACAAGGTCTCCGGTGGCCAGTCCTTTTTCTCGCGTGCCGAAATCAAGGACGTGATGGCCTATCTGCGGCTCATCATCAACCCGGACGACGACAACGCCTTCCTGCGCATCGTCAACACGCCAAAACGCGAGATCGGCCCGGCCACGCTGGAAAAACTCGGCAGCTATGCCCAGCAGCGCGGCTGCTCCATGCTGGCCGCCTGCGATGAAATGGGTCTGGGACTGCACCTCAGCGACCGGCAACTGGGCCATCTCCAGGATTTCTCGCAGTGGCTGGCAAGCACGGCACGCGAGGTCATTGATGGCGAGAGCCTGAATGCCATACGGCAGATGCTGGTCGACATCAGCTACGACGATCACCTGCGTGACAGCTCAGGCACACCGGCCGCGGCTGAAAAGCGCATCGAGAACGTGCAGAGCTTTCTGGCCAGCATCCAGAAGATGGCTGACAAACAAGACGACGAGGACGACAAGAACATCGAAAACGTCATCCGCAAACTCGTACTCATGGACCTGCTGGAGCAGCAGGCAGAGGAAGAGGACCTGGACCGTGTGCAGCTCATGACCCTGCACGCCGCCAAGGGTCTGGAGTTTCCGCATGTCTACATGATGGGACTGGAAGAGGACCTGCTGCCGCATCGCAACAGCATCGAGGCCGACACCATCGAGGAAGAACGGCGGCTGATGTATGTGGGCATCACCCGCGCCAAGAAAACCCTGACGCTGACACTGGCCGGGCGCCGCAAGACCGGCGGCGAGAACATGCCGACCACGCCCAGCCGCTTTCTGGAAGAGCTGCCCAAGGACGATCTGGAATGGGAAGGCCGCAACAGCAACCGCAGCACGGAAGAAAAAAAGGCCTTGGGGCAGGCGCATCTGGCCGGCCTTAAAGACTTGCTGAAATAAGTCCGCCTACAGCGGCCCCATGTTCAGGTGTGGAAACGAAGCATCTGCCGGGTTACAGCGGTAATGCACCTGAACCGCCAGAGGACGCAGCAGGTCCGCCAGGCGACGCGCCAGGATCAGGCCCTGCAAGTGAAAGTCCTGCCAGTCCCGTTCGGCCACAGAGGCTGTCGCCGGCCGCGTCAATGTCCAGTCCCAGAGCTCGTACTCGACGTCCACCATCTCGGAAAGCTGCGGATGCTCCTGGAAGCACTGCGCCACCATCTTGAGCCCGCTATGCCCCAGGCACTCTCCCTGGTCACTCCATGCATACATGTGCAACTCGTCAGCCATCACGATGACCTTCGTTGGCACGATCACAACCTCTTTCATGCATCTCCTCCCTGGAACCCCACTGCACCTCACGCATGAAGCAGCAAGCCTGCCTCCCTGCCCAGCTCTCTCCGGCAGGGCCGGCTGAGTTTCCAAACAACCAAGCAAACTTGCAAATACGCAACATTATATATCATACATTGCGTATTTGCTTTGCGGTGCTGATGGCGGCTCAAGAGAATCGTCGCCATGACAATCGGCGACCTGTTGAAGAAACGCCGCCTGGAACGCGGCCTCACGCTGGAGACGGTGGCACTGGAAGCCGGCACCGATCCTGGCAACCTCTCGCGCATAGAGCGCGACACGCAGCAGCCTTCGGCTCCGCTGCTGCAAAGCATTGCCCGTGCACTGGGCGTTACCGTCAGCTCACTCTACGTCGAGTTGGAAACACGGGGCATCAATGAGGTGCCGGCCAGCTACGGGAAATCCGTGCAGCAGGTACAGCGCCGCTTCTCCGAACTCACTCCTGCCAACCAGAAATTGGCACTTGAATTCATCAAGATGCTGGCACGCCTGCAGAAGACCGACTGAAGCGGCTGCGTGCGCCGGCGCACGAATAATGCCGCAGCCTCTGTACTACAGGCCCGGCCCTCCGGGAGAATCCGGGGACGCCCCCCCCCGGAGAACAAGAAGAATGGCCGCCAACTCCCTGCTGACGATCTTCCTCCCCGCCGCCCTCGGCATCATCATGCTGGGGCTCGGCCTGTCACTGACCGTGGCCGACTTCACACGCGTCGTGCGTTTTCCCAAGCCGGTACTCGTCGGGCTGGCCTGCCAGGTGCTCCTGCTGCCCGTGGCCTGCTTCTTCATTGCCAAGGGCTTTGGCCTGGCACCGGCGCTGGCGGTCGGCATGATGCTGCTGGCGGCCTCCCCCGGTGGCACCTCCGCCAACCTTTACAGCCATCTCGCACATGGCGACGTGGCACTCAACATCACACTCACGGCAGTGAGCTCGGTCATCGCCATCCTGACCATGCCGCTGATCGTCAACCTGTCGCTGGCTTACTTCATGGAGGGCGACAAAACCCTGCCCCTGCAATTCGGCAAGGTCTTGCAGGTTTTCGCCATCGTACTCGGGCCCGTGGCCATCGGCATGGCCTTGCGCCGCCGCTTTCCGGGCTTTGCCGAGCACATGCAGAAGCCGGTGAAAATCATCTCCGCCCTCTTTCTCCTGCTCATCATCGTGCTGGCACTGGTCAAGGACTGGCAAACGGTGGCGGCGTATGCGCCAGTGGTCGGCCTGGCTGCCCTCACCTTCAATCTGGTCAGCCTGGCAGTCGGCTATTTCGTGCCGTTGCTGCTCAAGCTCAGTCCGCGGCAGGCAATCGCCATCGGCATGGAAATCGGCATCCATAACGGCACGCTGGCCATTGCGCTGGCACTCAGCCCTTTCCTGCTCAACAACACGGAAATGGCCATCCCCGCCGCCATCTACAGCATCATCATGTTCTTCACTGCTGCTGCCTTTGGCTGGTGGGTGAACCGTGTCCATGGCGCCGAACTGAAAAAAACCTGACACCCTCTTGTCAGCCCGGGTAGCGCAGGATTAGAAATGGCAGCGGCCGATCCCGGCCGTTCCAACTCCTGTGTGAACCATGGGCGACTCCAGTCCTTGCCAGCATTGTGGTGCCTGCTGTAGCGCCTATAGGGTGACCTTTTACTGGGCAGAAACCACTGCCGCACCACAGGGCACGGTTCCGGTCGGGCTGACGCATCCGCAGGGCCCCATGACACGCTGCATGAAGGGAACCGATACCTATTCACCCCGCTGTATCGCGCTCGAAGGGGAGGTCGGGCAAGCCGTAAGCTGCCGTATCTACCCGCAGCGCCCTTCGCCCTGCCACCAGGTAGAGGCCGGTGACGAATTCTGCCAACGCGCGCGGGCACGGCATGGTCTTCCCCCACTCCCCGACCTCTTTGCTGACCTTCCCCAAAGCGCCTGACCTACTTTTCCCCGTACCAACCCCATCAAAACGCGCCCATGAAAAAAGGGAGCCTGGGCTCCCTTTTTTCTGCAACCGTGAAGACCTTACTTGATCAGGTAATCCACCGCTGCCTTGATTTCGTCATCCGAGCAGGTCATGCACATGCCCTTGGGCGGCATGGCGTTGAAACCCTGGATGGCATGCTTGTAGAGCGTGGGCTTGCCCTTGGCGATACGGCCACCCCAGGCACCCTTGTCGCCGTGCTTGGGAGCACCGGCAGCACCGCTGTCGTGGCAGGCAGAGCAACTGGCCTTGTAGACCACATCGCCGGCACGGGGCTCACCGCCTGCAGAAGAGGCCGCAGCCGTTGCCACCACGCCTTCACATTCCTTGCCTTCCACACAGACCTTGCCCACCGGCGTAATGCGCTCGATGGTGGCGCGCTGCGTATAGACGCCGCGTTCGCCCAGTGCGTAAGGAGAGACATCCTTGGTGGACTTGGCAGCCAGGGCGGAACCAGCAACGCTGAGCCCGAGAACGGCCAGCAACAGGGAGATCTTCTTCACGGCAACCTCGGCAGGTGTAAGCATGACAAACTGTTGTTGAAAGGTGGCAGACCACCTCAAAGCGGGGCGCAGTATACCCGCAAAATCATTGGGTCAAAAGCCGGAATCCGGGGGGGAAACTCCCAATTATCAGGCCCCCGGCATGGACGCTCCCCGACACGGCCAGTATGATTGCCCGCCTTGTCGCCCACGGCGGCAAGTGCAGCAATCCCTCAAGCGCCAGTAGCTCAGCTGGATAGAGTACTGCCCTCCGAAGGCAGGGGTCGTGGGTTCGAATCCCGCCTGGCGCGCCATCTCCTTACTCCTCTGTACCCTGTAAGCCCCTGAATCCTAAGGGTAGCTATGGCCAGCCATTGGCCTAGCCCTGCCCAGCTCGTGTATCTACGGGTACTGAGCAAGTACCGAAAGGTATTTCGCTTGGACTTACCGTGGACTTACGGGCTGACCGCAGCGCCCTTATCACAGTCCTAGAGGTTTCTCATGGAAAGAATCGATCAGGTATGGTCGCTTCCTTCCATGAGACGCATGTGTGACGCCGAGTAGCTTTCACCTGCTGTTGTAGACCCAGTGGCAGTGCTACCGGAACCACCACATGAAAACCAAACTCACTGAGAAACTGCTGAAGTCGATTAGCCCAGCCGAAAAGCCATTTGAGCTGATTGATGACACCTTGCCGGGCTTTTTGGTCCGGGTCCAGCCCTCCGGCTGCATGACGTTCTACCTGTCTTACCGGACCTCCGAGGGAACCCGTAAACGGATCAAGCTCGGCAAATACGGCCCTGTCACCCTTGTACAGGCCAAGGAACTCGCCAAGCGCCACGCAGGTAGCGTAGCTAATGGCGATGACCCCCAGGCTGACAAACAGGCCATAGCCCAGCAATCCAAGAAAGCCGAAGTTGAAACCCTAAACGGCTTCATTGCTGCCCATTACAGACCGTGGGTGAAGAAGAACCGTAAGTCTGGAGACCATACCCTCATGGTCCTCGACAAGTACTTCTCCAGCTGGGGAAGCTTGTTGATGCTAGACATCACTAAGCAGCGGGTAGAAAAGTGGCGACTTCAAGAACTCCATAGAGGCCTTAAACCTGCCACCGTTAACCGTATCCTTAATGCGCTCCGTAGCGTCCTCACTCAAGCTGTCGAGCTGGGACTTCTTGAGAACAGCCCACTAGGCCGCCTCAAGAAACTCGCTGAGTACGACGACAAGCGCATCCGCTACCTAACTTTCAGTGCAAGAATAATTTTATAGATCTGAGCCTGATGAGCCATGACAGGAGAAAGTTTATTCGTTACAACAAATCGCTAGACCGATATTACAGGGGAGCAATCTTGAAGGAGGTTGCTCGCCAGGAGCTCCTCACGACGCATCTTGGAGTAAGTGAAATTCGACACTATGTTGTTAGCCGATTTCCGATATTCACAAAGAACAAGAGTATTGTTTCTTTCAATAAGATTTGTTCCATCTAGAAATGGATGGCCAAAGAGTCGCAATTGCGACTCTTTCCAAACCCTACTTAACACTGTCCTCCAGCATTTTTCGAATGCCATAATAGTCATGCAGACCAATCTGATTAGGCACCAGCTTCTGATATTCCACTGCACCTTTAGTAAAGAATGATGTGGTCGCAAGGATTCCAGCAGTAAACCTCTCTGAACTCACAACACCACCAAGCTCTCTTATTAGGCGTACCCCTACCTTATTAGTGGGAGCATATTTTTTGCATTCCACAATAAATGTAAAAGTTCCTAATGCCGACTTTTGAGCAACATATATATCCTTTCCGCCATCCTTCGATGCCGGTGTCAGAGTTACATCAAAGCCCTGCCTATTCAAAAGTTCAGCCATCAACTCCTCAAAGCGACGAGGAGATAGCTCGTATATATCATTAGGATGATCCCGCAAACTTCTGAGCACCTCATCAGTAAATGCTCTGACCTCAGAAATTATCTCTATCTCTTCTGAAGAGTCAGTCCTGTAAGGCTTTCCGTTTGCATCCAATAAAGTTGGAAATCTATAAAGCCGAACATCTTCTGATAGGCTCTCAATTGTCGAGCTCCTCTCCACTATTACATCAGCGAAGAAACGCAGCGCCAGCGGACTCCCAGAAAGGTCCTGAAATAATTTGGCGGCTAAGAGCGGGTCATAGCCATTTCCAAGCATGCTCAACACTAGAGAGGTAAAGCCGTCGCTCTTTAGACCAGAAATGGCCAATGATGGAATTCCAATTTCCTCACCTATGCGTGACAGCGATATCAGTAGCAAAGATGCAGAGGGCCTTAGTCTTCTGATAGACATCACCTCTGGCAGAAAATTTCCTTCTAGAAGACCATCTACGATGATCAGATATCTGCTAGAGGGATTACTCACCCTCCTCGATATTTTTTCTTCCAAGGAACCACCATCCTCAGCACTGACATAGTATGCCCCACCAGGAAAGCTCTCCCGATTATCGTGCGCAAATGCCCTAGCCAGCGACGTCTTCCCAAACCCAATAGAGCCATGAATGTTAACAATGCCGGCCTCTTGATCCAGCATCATGTGCTTCAGTATTGAGAGCTCCGCCTCTCGGCCAAACAACTTCGGCGGAGTAAAATACCTATCCCATTGCATCTCTGCTATTGACATCACATTCACTTCACTTAGTCATCGACTTTACATCTGTATAAAGCCGCTTAAGGTCGCCTATTCCTAGATCAAGGATTGGCTCATACATAAATGAATTTATATGTATGTTCTCTGGGGTCATCAAATTAACTTGCCCAAGCAACATGAGCGCATCCCTTTCCTGAGGAAAATCACTCTGAAATCTCTCAAAGAGTTTCTGTGTCTGATTTTTTGTTATTGCCCCAACAAACGCCTTATCGACTATTTTTCCTATCATGAATATTTCTGCCTTAAGCCGAATCGCTATCGAAAGAATAATCTTGCTTTCCAATTCTGCCGAAGCATCAGCCTCAGGAATGATCAAATCCGCCTCTTGAAATACAAGATCAATGACAGACTTCCCGTGGTCTGGCAGGACAAGCGCAGCCTTGTCTTTAAGGATGGCCGAGTAAATTACCTCAAGATCCTTAACGGTAATTGTGTGGCTATCGTTTTTTATATGAAGCAATGAAGTTAGCTTCAGGTACTCATCTTGCCAGCCGCAGTACTCTGCAAGATTACGCACAAATGGAATTGCTGAAATCGTAAATCTCGACCTATCTATATTGTTCTTCCAGAACTCAAATGGAGAGTGATACTTCTCCTGAGTGAGAGTTATGTTGCCGTCATTCCTGGCAGCAAATAGTCTCTTATCTCGCTTAATATCTAACCTTCCACTAATTGTTCTGTGGAAGTCGAAATTATGCGTCATGAAAATGCATCTGAAATTATGAGAAGCTGATACTTCCTTAAGATACTCAACTATCGAGTACTTATTCTTGTAGTCAAAAGAGTCGGCTATATCATCAACTATGAGCAAAGTCTTAGTTCCATTTTTAATTCTAACATTTAGCTCAAATAAGATATCTAGAATATAAAGTGCCCGGCGCTCTCCTTGGCTAAGCACCGATAGAAGCTCATCTCGTGGAATTGAATTTGAATTTTCCGAATCCACAAATGTGAAAGCAACAAATGGGGCTGCATTTTTAAGAATCACATCACCCTGATTCTTTATTTCAATCTTGAATGGCACAGTGAACCTTGAGTTGAATACTTCAACCACCTTCTCCCAATCAGTCTTTTCCTTCTCTGCAGCACTTATTACTTTTTCAATAATACTTTTGCCGGCCCTGTACTCTGAAGTAAATTCCTTATATGGCCCTATTTGATTTACTAGGTATGACAGAAGAATATTTCTCCTGAACTTCTCGTAATCAGCTAGCTCAGCAACAATGTCTTTATTATCAAACAGGTAATCCCTGAACTTTCTGAGATCATCATTTTTAAGTTTCTTATCTATTTCTTCAAATTTCTTCTGAAGCCCATCGTCAGCCAATATTCTTTTCTTCTCATCTTCAATTTTCTGCTCTAGTTGGTCGGCTGACGAAATCTCTTCTTTTGTTTGTCCATTAAATAAATTTACTGAATGATTGGCCGAGAAGAATCCATTATCGGCAAGATTCTTCTGAACAACTTTTGCATGATAATGATTGAAGCTCTTGCTCAGAATTGGAGACTTCTCGATGAGGTCGTCATACTTCTGGATATAGTCGAGTAGCTCTGCCTTAATATTTCCAGACTCCAGGAATGACAGTGTCTTATCGTTAAAAATTTCACTATATACCAAACCGCTTAGCCGCTTATCTTCGGTCATTGGGATATCCGACTCCATCCCATCTAGCGCCTCAAGAATTGAGTCGCCACCAAAGCACTTCAGTATTTCTGATTCCGGCGTATTTGATCTTCCAGTCAATCCTGTTAGCTGCTTTAACTTCCCAATTAGCGAACTTCTCTTTTCATCAATTTTCGAAAGAGCCTTCTCATACTCATCCTTGAGGACCTTATTTACCAATAACAGCGAAACCTTCTCTGATGAGAAAGACGCATTATATGGCTCAATGACAAATACGTTTTCACTGGAAACATCCACACCAGCCTCATCTTTAATGGCTCTTTTTGAGGCTCTTTCTGGAAACACTTTATCCTTTGTTTCCGAATTCCGACTCAGGTCCATGAAGCATTTTGATAGAGATGTCTTCATGAAACCGTTTGGGGCATATATCGAGTACCTCGGAGAGGTCTTGAAATCAAAGTCGTAATCTAGTTTTTTGATTCCATAACAGTATTCAAGACTAACCTTGAGCTCTTCCATTGAGGCTATTCCCTTATTAGAGATTATTGACCGCGCTCCAGGAGGTGCCTGGAGTCCGTTAGTTTATTAGGGGGCAGGTCTGAATCTGCCCCCACCCCTCTTGCTCCTGCGCATCTCGTCCACCAACGAAATGGAGCAAACCCCTCTTGAAATACCAAACTTCTACCTATTCTTCTACTGGCGTGAATATGCTGGAGACATCCAACGGGATGTACCAGCTAACAGCTCCAGTGACACTAGATGAGCTGCTGACTATCACCTCAAGATTACTGGAGGACCGGTTTCAGCGGTCCAACTACCTCAGCAGTCCAACGATCACTAGGAGCTTCCTGCAAGCCAAGCTATGCGCCCGAGATAGAGAGGTCTTCTCATGCATATTCCTGGACAGCCAACATGGCGTCCTTGCCTATGAGGAGCTTTTTATCGGCACCATAGACTCGGCTAGTGTCCATCCTCGTGAAGTAGTTAAACGGGCGCTGGCACTCAATGCCGCCGCCCTCATATGTAGTCATAACCATCCCTCTGGTGTACCTGAGCCCAGCTCGGCTGATAGACAGATATCGATGACTTCCGCATCCATGATCTGCGGCATACCTGTGCCAGTTGGCTGGTGATGGCTGGCGTGGATCTGTATGTCGTCCGGGATCTGCTGGGCCATGCCTCCATAACCCAGACTGAGCGCTATGCTCACTTAGCCCCTGCCAAGGTGGCAGCAGCAGTTGCCCTACTGAACTAGCCGCCTGCCAGTAATCCTACGTATTTCCCGAAGTGTGCTGTCGCCTATCCATTTATTAATATGCGGACGCACGATATAACATGCTCATGCAGCTCAAGAGGTTAGGTCCGCTTAAGCCTCACGAATCGTTATTAGTATGCGGGTCCTTGCGTCCGCTTATTAACTGTTAGGAGTTTCAGCGTGAGCAACGGAGCATCACCAGTTGGGCCAGGTACTGCAATAGTACTCTCGTACTTCAAGGATGAGCTCAATCCGACTGTCACAGCTTTGCAAACCTTTGCCGAAGAAGTTGCAAGCTATAAGGTAGGTTTTTTTGAATCTCTTACGCGTAAAAAGTTGGAGGGCATGGAGAGCCGTTATGCGGAGCATATGTCTTCGTTCATGCGCATTTATAAAAAGTGGCATTTGCCTGATGAAATGTTCAAGGACGTGCAGATTGCGGACAAGACTGGCCTGCTGGCGGAATACATGCAGCTTAAGCCCTCCCTGACCGAACACATCAATGAAGGTTTCAGAGTGCTCGCATTCATCGACAAACTGATCAGCGGCGCAAGGTCTACCGCTGATACGCAAGTTGCCGTCATCTTGTCGATCATTGCCATTACAATTTCAATTGTCACGGCAATATTTCAAGCATGAAAACTCCTAACAAATTCTTCCAGACGGACAAAATCATGCTGTCATGCCTTTTGCAAAAGGCACAAAAGCCACGCCAGCATGATTTTGCCGCTGAAGAAAGGCGTTAAGTATCAGTACAGAGTGCGAACGTCTGCGTCCTTGATCTGCTGGCGCGTGGCGCGCCAGATTAGGCCATCACGTGTCTGCCATAGGCTGCTTCTCTCCGATGTAGCGCAGGAACCGCACACAGAAGCCCGTGCGCGCCACGTAGTAGCGTTCGCCACGATTGAAGGCTCTCTTTACGGCCGTGATCGCCTTCTTCACCAGTCCGAACAGGTTCAACTGGAGGCGGTGGCAGGCTCTGCCCTTCACCGGCTTCCGGGCCTGCTGGTAGCTCTCCACTCCGAACAAGCTGCACTGGCTCATGTTTTCGTCCTCGATGTCTTGGCTGGAAAGGCCCCAGCCTTCCAGGCCGGGACATTGAGGATGAAATCCACGCCACATAGCTGATGGGCGGTTCAGTCAAGGGCACCATAGGTGAGAGCACCGGCTTGTCAGCATTTGTGGTGACAAAAGGATCGACATCCCTCGCCGGATGGACCTTGCCCGGACAGAAAGTCTGAACGACCATTGTACAACTGCATATTCTGGAGCCTGACATGCCTCTCGATGCACAGCGCTGGAACAAGCTCTGCGACATGCTGGGTATTGCGCCTGATAGCGAGGAATTCACGCACCTTGACACGGCCTACGCCGAAAAGCAGCGCGCCTATCACACCGCCCGGCACATCAATGAATGCTTGCATAAGCTGGACTGGGCGATGTCACAGCAGGAATTCGAAGGCCATGCAGCGGTAGCCGCCGCTCTCTGGTATCACGATGCGGTTTATGAACCCACTCGCCATGACAATGAAGCTAAGAGTGCCGACTGGGCTATCCGCTTTCTTCAGGGAGCAGGCGTGAATCAGGAATGCTGCAGCCTTGTGCATTCGCTCATCATGGAAACCAGCCACGGTGATTCTCCAGAGGGCGAGACCCATCAACTGATGGTGGATATCGATCTTTCCATCCTCGGGTCATCGCCAGAGCGTTTTGCAAAGTTCGAGCAAGAGATACGGCAGGAGTACTCGTGGGTTCCCCTGCCGGTTTACCAGCAGCGCCGCACCGAGCTGCTGCGCTTTTTCCTGGCCAAGCCACGCATCTACTGCCTGGACATTTTCCACGACAGCCAGGAAGTGCAGGCACGCCACAATATCTGGCAGGCCATCGCCACGCTAACGCCGTGAGCTAACAGGGCGAGCCGTGGTCAGCCGGCCCGTAGTGTCTTCACGCCATCTGCCGTTCCCAGCAGCAACACATCAGCCGGCCGCAGCGCAAACAGGCCGTTGGTGACCACACCCACGATATTGTTGATGCGCTCTTCGGTCTGGCGCGGCACATCAATCGGGAGATTCCACACATCCAGAATGACATTGCCGTTATCGGTCACAGTCCCGTCGCGATAGACCGGGTTGCCGCCCAGTTTCACCAGCTCACGCGCCACGTAGGATCGCGCCATGGGAATGACCTCCACCGGCAACGGGAACGCTCCCAGGCGATCCACTTTCTTGCTGCCGTCACAGATACAGACGAATTTCTTGGCCACGGCCGCCACGATCTTTTCACGCGTCAGTGCAGCCCCCCCGCCCTTGATCATTTCAAGGGCCGCGTTGATTTCATCAGCCCCGTCTACATAGACACTGATGCTGCCCACCATGTTGAGGTCCAGCACCTCAATGCCGATCTTGCGCAGGCGGTCTGCCGTGGCCTGTGAGCTGGCCACGGCACCGGGAATGTCGTCGCGCAGGGGCGCCAGGGCGTCGATGAAGAAATTGGCGGTGGAACCGGTTCCCACGCCCAGGACCTCGCCCCGCTCGACATGGGCAATGGCGGCTTCAGCCACGGCTTTCTTGAGGGCATTCTGGTCCATGACAGTCTCCGGCGATAAGGACAAGGCGCGGATTATACGCCAGCCGGCACCGGGAACAGCCTGGAGCGGTACGCCAAGCACCTTGCCCCCAGCGCCCCCACAAAAGCCGGCCACTACTGGTAACATCCCCTCTTCAATCTGCCAAAGCCCGCTGTCATGCCGGAAAGTCCATTGCTACAAAGCTACGTCAAGAAAATCCTGCGCGCCCGTGTCTACGATGTGGCGGTGGAGTCACCGCTGGATGAAGCGCGTGCCATCAGCCGACGGCTGAAAAACCGGGTACTGCTCAAGCGCGAAGACCTGCAGCCCGTGTTCTCCTTCAAGCTGCGTGGCGCCTACAACAAGATTGTCCATCTCTCTGCAGAGCAGCAGCAGAAAGGCGTGATCTGCGCTTCCGCCGGCAATCATGCCCAGGGCGTGGCACTGGCGGCGCGCGAACTCGGCATCAAGGGCGTGATCGTGATGCCCCAGACCACACCCGACATCAAGGTCAATGCCGTCAAGAGCCTGGGGGGGCACGCTGTACTGGCCGGCGACTCTTACGATGAAGCCTATGCCCACGCGCTGAAACTGGCGGAAGAAAAGGGCTACACCTACGTGCATGCCTATGACGACCCCGACGTGATTGCAGGCCAGGGCACCATTGCCATGGAAATACTGCGCCAGCACAACGGCCCCATTGATGCCATCTTCGTTCCGGTGGGCGGTGGCGGTCTGGCCGCCGGTGTGGCGGCCTACGTGAAATACGTGCGCCCCGAAGTGAAAGTGATCGCCGTGGAACCGGAAGATGCCGCCTGCCTGGCTGCCGCCATGAAAGCGCGGAAACGGGTGACGCTGGATCATGTCGGCCTGTTTGCCGATGGCGTCGCTGTCTCGCAGATCGGTGCCGAAACCTTCAAGGTCCTCAAGGATCATGTGGATGAAGTCATCACGGCCAGCACGGACGAGATCTGTGCCGCCATCAAGGACATCTTCGACGACACCCGCTCCATCGCCGAACCCGCAGGAGCACTGGCACTGGCCGGGCTGAAGAAATACGTGGCGCGCGAGAAGTGCGAAGGCCGCACGCTCATCGCCATCGATTCTGGCGCCAACATGAATTTTGACCGCCTCCGCCACATTTCGGAGCGTACGGAAATCGGCGAAAAGCGCGAGGGAGTTTTCGCCGTCACGTTGCCCGAGAAAGCAGGCGCCTTCAAGGCATTCTGCCAGGCTCTCGGCAAGCGCAACATCACCGAGTTCAACTACCGCTATGCCGACGCCCGGGATGCCCATGTCTTTGTCGGGCTGCAATTGCGCGGCGGTGAAGAAGAGCGTCGCGACCTCAAGTCACTGCTGGACAAGAAAGGCTATGCCGCACTCGATCTTTCTGACGATGAAATGGCCAAGCTGCATATCCGCCATCTGGTTGGTGGCCATGCAGGCCTGAAAGACGAGCGCCTGTTCCGCTTTGAGTTCCCGGAGCGCCCCGGGGCGCTGATGAATTTCCTCACCCGGATTGATGCGCGCTGGAACATTTCCCTGTTCCATTACCGCAATCATGGTGCTGCTTACGGCCGCGTACTGGTCGGCCTGCAACTGGACGGACGTCCGCACAAGGAATTGCTGGAGTCACTGAAGGCCATTGGCTATCCCTTCCAGGAGGAAAGCGAGAATCCTGCCTACCACTTGTTCCTGGGCTGATATTTCCAAGAAGGAAAATCAGGCGGGCAAGATGCGCGCAAAAACCGCTTTCAGGTAAGCCGTTTCAGGAATAGCGGGATGAATGGGGTGGTCGCCGCCCTGATGGCCGTGGTGGATGATCTGCGCCGAACGGTCAATATGACGCGCACTGGCACGAACCACATCCACCAGCTCCGGACGACTGAGATGCAGTGAGCAGGAGGCGGATACCAACAACCCGCCTTCCTTGCCCAGTAGCCGCATTGCCAGTTCGTTGGCACGGCGATACGCTCCCAGACCGTTCTTGTGGTCCTTGCGCCGGGCAATGAATGCCGGCGGATCAAGCACGATCACATCGAACTTCTCGCCTGACTGCTTCAGTGAAGCGAGCACATCAAACGCGTCGCCCTGTAAGGTTCTGACCTTGTCCTGGACGCCATTGAGCGCTGCATTGCGGGCAACAAGCTCAAGAGCCGATGCCGAGGCGTCGACGCAAACTACTTCGTTGGCACCCATCGCTGCCGCCTGCACCCCCCAGCCACCGGCATAGGAAAAGACATCCAGCACACGCTTTCCTTTGACGAAGCGTGCCAGTGCGCCGCGGCTCTCGCGGTGATCGAAGAACCAGCCTGTCTTCTGCCCTCCCTGCACCGGCGCCAGGAACTTCACACCGTTCTCCAGCAAAGGCACCTCTTCCGGCACCTCACCTGCTGCCACTTCAACATAAGATGGCAACCCTTCCACTTCGCGCATCTTGCCGTCGTTCTTGAACAGGATGCCGGTGGGAGAAAGCACTTTTTCCAGTGCTGCCACAATATCGGCCTTGATGCGCTCCATGCCGGCACTGGAAATCTGCACCACACAGACATCACCAAAGCGATCAATCACCAGGCCCGGCAGGAAATCACCATCACCATAGACAAGACGGTAATACGGCTCGTCATAGAGCATTTCGCGCAGGGACAATGCCACCTGCAGGCGATGCACCAGCAAGGATTTGTTCAAGGGATATTTTTCGTCACGGCTCACGAGCCGTGCACAGATCAATGCATTCGGGCTGACAGTGGCAATGCCAAGAAACTTGCCCTTGCTGTCCTCGACGCGAGCCTGGTCACCGGCAAGAAAAGACTGCAAAGGTGTGGCGGCTACATCGACTTCGTTGGAGTAAATCCAGAGATGGCCTTCACGCAGGCGGCGATCTTCGTTGGGTTTCAGCTTGAGAACGGGCAGAGACATACAGGTAATCCGTCAGCAGTTCAGAGCATGGCCAAAAGGCCATGGGGGTAGAGCGGTCGCTGGTTACCCTGCAATTCTTCGCGTGATATCCAGCGAACAGGGAAAGGCTTGCCATCGGACTCCACGCCAAAAAAAGAATCCTGAGCGTAGTGTTGCTGGTTGACCAGCTCCGCCTCATAGACAAACACAATTTCATGACCTGGCTGGCCATCAAATACGAAACGGCTTTCCAGCACGCCAAGTAGCCGGACATTTTCCAGATCAGCACCGATTTCCTCTTTCAGCTCGCGAACAACAGCGGCTTCCGAAGATTCGCCAAACTCAATGCTGCCTCCCAGCGGCCTCAGGAAACTTTCATCCTTGGCAGGATCATGGCCTTCCGACAGCAGGAAGCGATCTTCCCACCGAAAAATGCAAAAAGCCTTCGCACCAATCACAGGCCGCTCCTCACACCAACCCTCTCCCCGATTAAGAGAAGAGGGGATAGCATCACTCAGCAACAGGCTGCCACTTCAAATCCAGTTCACGTGCAGCACGCACATCATCAAGACGACGCACCGGCTGTGTATGCGGGGCTCCCTTTACAAGATCAGGGTTGCTGCGGGCTTCTTCACGGATTTTCACCAGCGCATCCACAAAGGCATCCAGCTCGTCGACACTTTCCGTTTCTGTCGGCTCGATCAGCCAGCATTCCGGCACCAACAGCGGGAAGTAAGTAGTGGGCGAATGGAAACCGTAATCCAGCAGGCGCTTGGCGAAATCCATCGCTGTCACACCCAGCTCCCTGGCTTCTTTCGCAAAGGTGATGATGAATTCGTGCGAGGCACGACGCTCGGGATAGGCAAGCTGGAAACCTTCCGCCTCCAGCCTGGCCATCATGTAGTTGGCATTCAGCGTGGAATATTCGCCAACACGGTGCAGACCATCCCGACCCAGTGCACGGCCGTAATAGTAGGCACGCAACAGCACACCGGCATTACCCATGAATGCAGAGAGGCGGCCGATGGTTTGCGGCAACTCATCCGGGCCTATCCAGTAATACGAGCCGTCATCTTTCTTACCAGCAATCGGTGTCGGGAGGAAAGGCAGCAGGCGCTCGCCCACACCGACAGGGCCGGCACCGGGACCACCGCCGCCATGCGGGGTGGCAAAGGTCTTGTGCAGGTTCATGTGCAGCACGTCGAAACCCATGTCGCCGGGGCGCACCTTGCCAAGGATGGCGTTGAGGTTGGCACCGTCGTAATACAGCAGGCCGCCGGCTTCGTGCACGGTCCTGGCAATTGCTTCGATCTGCTGCTCGAACACGCCGCAGGTGGAAGGGTTGGTCATCATGAGACCAGCCGTCTGTGGACCGACTGCTTCTTTCAGTGCAGCCAGATCAACGTCGCCATTGGCCAGCACGGGAATCTCGCGCACCTTGTAGCCGCACATGACCGCCGTCGCGGGATTTGTGCCGTGTGCGGCCGCCGGAATCAGCATCTCCGTGCGGGCATGGTCTTCGCGTGCCTCGTGATAGGCGCGAATCATCGCAACACCGGCAAACTCTCCCTGGGCACCGGCAGCGGGCGTGAGCGACACACCCTTCATGCCGGTCACCTCCTTCAGCACTTCCTGAAGATCGTAAAGACAGGCGATATAACCCTGCGAGTGCGATACCGGTGCCAGCGGATGGCGGGCGAGAAAGCCCGGCAACATCGCCGCCTTGTGGGCACCGCGCGGGTTGTACTTCATCGTGCAGGAGCCCAGCGGGTAGAACTGCGTGTCGATGGAGAAATTCTTGCGCGAGAGATTGGTGTAATGGCGTACGACCTGCAGTTCAGACACTTCCGGCAGGAGGGGACGCTGCTTGCGACGCAGTGCGTCTGGGATATCGGTCAGCTCAGCACGACGACGCGGTGCCTGCGAATGCGCATGACGGCCTTTGGCAGAACGTTCGAAAATCAGAGTCATTTCTTTCAAGCCTCGCGCAGGGCGCTATCGAGCGCGGCTACATAACGGGTGATGTCGTCCGCCGACTTGGTTTCCGTGGTGCAGACCACCAGGGCATTGCCCAGCTCCGGATAGTCCGCGGACAGGTCATAGCCGCCCAGCACACCATTGGCTGCCATATGGGCCAGGACCGGCGCGACTGCCTTGGGCAGGCGCAGCACTTTTTCGTGGAATACCGGGCGACTGAACACGCGCTCTATGCCACCGATTTTGCTCGTGGCCTGTGCCAGTTCCCGTATGTTTTCGTGCGAGGCCAGCGCTACGCGCTCAAGACCTTCAGCGCCCAGCAAGCTGACGTAAATGGTCGCTGCCGTCATGGCAAGACCCTGGTTGGTGCAGATGTTGGAAGTCGCCTTGGCACGCCGGATATGCTGCTCGCGTGCCTGCAAAGTCAGTGCAAAACCCGGCTTGCCTTCGAGATCCACGGTACGGCCGATCAAGCGGCCCGGCATCTGGCGGACAAACTCCATCTTGCAGCAGAGAAAGCCCACGTAGGGGCCGCCGGATGACAGGGGAATACCGAAAGGCTGACCCTCGCCAACCACGATGTCAGCGCCTGTTTCGCCCCACTCGCCGGGCGGTGCAAACACGGCCAGTGCCATGGGATTCACGCAGGCAATCACCAGCATGCCCTGCGCATGCGCCCAATCGGTGAGGGCATCAGCCTCTTCCAGCACACCAAAGAAATTGGGCTGGGGAACCACCAGTGCCGTGAAATCTTCGCCTTCATGCTGCGCCAGCGCGGCAATTTCGACATGCCCGCCGGATTTGCTGAAATCCACCTCGACAATCTCGATGCCCTGCATGCCGACAATCGCCTTGAGCGCCGTACGGTAAAGCGGATTGACCGAGCGCGGCACCAGTATGCGCCGGGATTTCGATTTCTTGTTGGCACGCACGGCCATGAGCACGGCCTCGGCCAAACCCGATGCGCCGTCATAAACGGAGGCGTTGCAGACATCCATGCCCGTGATGCTGGCCATCATGGACTGGAATTCGTAGATCACCTGCAGCGTGCCCTGCGAGGCTTCCGCCTGGTAGGGCGTGTAAGCCGTCAGGAACTCGCCACGCGAAGCCAGCTCCCATACTGCTGCCGGAATGTGGTGCTCGTAGGCACCGGCACCGATGAAGCAAAGTTCGGCTTCGTCGGACTTTGCACGCTCGCGCATGACTCGCGTGACTTCCATTTCGGAGAGCCCCTCGGGAATGCCGGACAGGGCGTTGCCGCGCAGGTGCACCGGAATTTCATCGAAGAGGTCTTCAATGGCAGAGGCTCCGATGGCGTCCAGCATCTTGCGGACATCATCGTCAGTATGGGGAATGAATGGCATGGGAATATTTCACACAAGAAAAATTGTCAGGATGAAGCAAGGGAAAGGAGTGGCTACCCGCTCCTTTCCACTCAGGTCACTCCTGCATGAAAACCGGAGCAGCGTGGATCAGTGGCCAGCGGCAGCCACTTCTGCTTCGTAATCTTCGGCAGACAGCAAGTCTTCCAGCTCGGCTTCGTCACTCAGGCGGATCTTGTACATCCAGCCATCGTGATAAGGATCGCTGTTCACGATCTCGGGCGAATCTGTCAGCGCTTCGTTCACGGCAATGATTTCACCGGAGACGGGAGCATAGATGTCGGAAGCTGCCTTCACGGACTCCACCACGCCGGCCTCATCACCAGCATTGACGGTGTCTCCCACTTCGGGGAGTTCGACATACACCAGATCACCCAGTGCGTCCTGCGCATGGTCGGTGATGCCGACAGTGGCGACATCGCCTTCCACACGAACCCATTCGTGGCTTGATGCGTATTTCAGTTCAGCGGGCGTTTTGCTCATGATGCTGGCCTCGGGCGATTGCCGTTAACGTTAATCCAGGTTTCTTGCATGGTCCGTGGCTCGCCAGGACCGGTACAACGGACTATTCATCGCTCGCCCCGCAGGGCAAGCAACATACTCACTCAATACAGCGCTTTGCCGTTACGCACGAAGGGCGCACGCACAATACGCACCGGCAAGCGCTTGCCACGGATTTCCACTTCGGCGTGATCCGAGCTACCCGCGGGAATACGGGCAAAGGCAATCGCACGTTCCAGCGTCGGCGAGAAAGTGCCGGAGGTTGTTTCACCCTCGCCTTCAGGCGTGATCACCTTCATGTGGGCACGCAGCACGCCCTTTTCTTCCAGGATCAGGCCCACCAGACGCTGCTTTATGCCTTCAGCTTTCTGCTTCTCAAGCGCGGCCTTGCCAATGAAGTCGTGCGGCAATTCGTCAGAACCCCAGGCAATCGTCCAGGCCATGTTGGCCACCAGCGGCGACACCGATTCATCCATATCGTTGCCGTAAAGATTCATGCCCGCTTCAAGGCGCAGGGTGTCGCGTGCGCCAAGCCCACAGGGCTTCACGCCGGCAGCCAGCAGGTCGCGCCAGAAGGCAGGGGCTTCATCACCGGGCAGCAGGACTTCCACACCGTCTTCGCCGGTATATCCCGTGCGGGCAACGAACCACTCTCCCGCTTCTGCGCCCTGAAAAACCTCCAGACTCCCGACAAGGCTTTTCAGCCCGGGTCTCACGCCAGCCACAATGGCGCGTGCCTCGGGCCCCTGCACGGCAATCATGGCCAGGTCTTCGCGCTCGCGCAGCACGATGCGGAAGCTCGCGGCCTGTGCCTGCATCCAGGCGAGATCTTTTTCGCGCGTGCCGCAGTTCACCACCACGCGCCAGCGGCCGGGTGTTGTCTCGGTGGGATGGTAGACAATCAGGTCATCGATAACGCCGCCATCTTCGCGCAGCATGGCGGAATAAATGGCCTTGCCGGGCGTCTTGAGACGGGCCACGTCATTGGCCAGCAACTTGCGCAGCCAGGCTTCCGCATCCGGGCCTTCCAGATCCAGAAAGGTCATGTGGGAAACGTCGAACATGCCGGCATGGCGGCGTACGGAGTGGTGCTCCTCCAGCACGGAATCGTACTGGACAGGCATGTCCCAACCGCCGAAGTCGACAATACGGGCCTTGAGGGCAAGATGTTCAGGATAAAGCGCGGTCTGGCGGCCCATGGTGCATTCCGGATACGGCACCAGGCGGAAATGAGGCCAGGCGCAAAGCCGGGCATTTTACACGGAGAGAGGGGCGGGCTCTATGGAGGGAGCGACCCGGCAGCCATGAAAGCCGCTTTATGACGTTTCCACCGCTTTCGCGGTGGAAACGTGCTACGCCGCAGGCACCGGACCAATCGGCTGGGGCCTTTCCTGCGGGGTTGGCTTAGCCGTGCAGCTTGGCCGCGACTTCCGCCACATGCCGACCCTGGAAGCGGGCACCGGCCAGCTCGTTTTCGCTGGGCTGGCGGCTACCGTCACCATTGGCGATGGTGGTGGCGCCGTAGGGGCTGCCGCCGGTGATCTGGCTGTTGTCCATCTGGCCGGGGAAGCTGTAGGGCAGGCCGACCACGACCAGACCGAAGTGCAGCATGTTGGTGATCAGGGAAAACAGGGTGGTTTCCTGGCCGCCATGCTGGGTGGCGGTGGAGACGAAGGCCGAACCGACCTTGCCGTTAAGGGCGCCGCGGGCCCAGAGGCCACCGGCCTGGTCCAGAAAGCTGGCCATCTGCGAGGAAATGCGGCCAAAGCGGGTACCGGTGCCGATGATGATGGCGTCGTAGTTTTCCAGATCGGCAATCTTGGCCACCGGGGCCTGCTGGTCCAGCTTGAAATGGGAGTTGCGGGCAATTTCCTCGGGGACCAGCTCGGGTACACGCTTGATTTCTACGGTGGCGCCAGCTTCACGCGCGCCTTCCGCCACGGCTTCCGCCATTTTTTCGATATGCCCATAGGCGGAGTAATAGAGAACCAGAACCTTTGCCATGACTTGCTCCTTGGTGCGTCCCAGAATGGGCTCACGATATGGCCCTCATGATAGGTGGCCATGCCGGAAGATAAATCCGGTTTCGCGGAACAGACTGTTGCGCCGGCGTTAACGATGACCCGGCAAAAGACTCAGGATGGAGACAACCCCAACTGCCTGTCATGCAGACGGGACAGGGTAAGCAGCGCCGTGGCAGCGCCGATCAGGCAGAGCAGCATGTCCCACTGCGTATCCCAGACATCGCCCTGCGTTCCCAGGAAAGATTCGGCGGCCTGATCGTTCACGATGGCGGCAAACCACTCAATGAACTCGTAGCAGGCGCTGAAGGCCAGACAGACGGACAAGACAAACAGCACCAGCCAGCCGCCTTTGACCACCTGTTTGCGCAAGAGGATTTCCCGGGCCAGGATGGCCGGCCCGAAACCCTGCATGAAATGACCGATGCGGTCGTAATGATTGCGCTCGAAACCGAACCAATCCTGCATCCAGTAACCCAGCGGCACTTCCGCATAGGTGTAATGCGCACCCAGTATGAGGATGAGTGCATGCAGGAAAATCAGCCGGTAAAGCAGCGGTGTCAGGGGAAAGGAGCGCGCCGTATAAAGCAGCAGGGGAATGGCGATGAATACGGGAAGTGTCTCCATCCACCAGGTGAGCATGTCTGCGGGGTGGGTGAAGGAAACCAGCAGGGCGGCCGCAGTCAGAGCAAGCAGAACCAACGGCTCTCGACTAAATGTTTTTTCCATCATTGCCTCCCTGACTGAAACCGGCTTTCACATCACTACCGCAGACAAGCCTATGTATCAATCAGCCTGTCGTGCCGCCGCAGGCAGGTCGCCGGCCAGCCCCATCGCGACACGGGCAAATTCCTGCTTCAACGGCAGGAGCCTGTTCGTGGCATTCAAGCCCAGATTGCGGGCCACTACCAAGAGCGGATTGTGACTAGCAAAGAGCCTGCGAAAGCCGGTCATGCTGTTCAGGATGAGGGAGTTGTGCGCGCGGCGGCGGCGCGAATAGCGGGACAGTGTCTCGATACCGGACCAGGAAATCCCGCGCTCACGCGCACGCAGAATCTCTTCGGCCAGCACCGCCGCATCCAGCAACCCCAGATTGACGCCCTGCCCTGCCAGCGGGTGAATGGCATGGGCCGCATCGCCGATCAGTGCCAGGCCATCCCGCGCATAATCTTTGGCATGCTGGGCACGCAAGGGAAAACTGAAACGCCGGTCACAGCCCAGTACCTTGCCGAGCGTGTGCTCGAAAGCAAACCCCAGCTCACGGCAAAAATCCTCATCGCTCAGTGACAACAGGCGCTCAGCCTCCTTCTCATCCTGTGACCAGACAATGGAGGAGTGGTGCATGTCTCCACCAGCCGTTTGCAGAGGAAGGAAAGCGAGAGGGCCTGTGGCCATGAAACGTTGCCATGCTGTTTTCTGGTGAGGCAGCTCCGTACGCACCGTGGTGACGATGGCGCGCTGCCCATAATCCGTTTCCGATACCGGTATGCCAGTGAGCTGGCGAACGGCGGATTGGGCACCATCTGCCGCCACCACCAGAGCCGCGCCAATCTGCTCGCCATCTGCCAGCGTCAACTGCCATTGCTCTGGCAAGCGCTCCAGGGCAACCAGTTGCGCAGGGCAGTGTAATTCGACACTGGAAGACTGCGTGGCAGCACGGGTCAGTGCCCACTGCAGAAGGCGGTTTTCAAGCAAAATACCCAGATGGCTTTCGCCCAGTTCGGCAGCAGCGAACTGCACGCGGCCACTGCCATCGGCATCCCAGGCTTTCATGTCGGTGTAAGGACAAAAGCGCTGGCTTTCTATATCCGGCCAAGCACCCACATGGCGAAGGAGATTTTCAGAGGCGCGCGTCAAAGCCGACACGCGTGGCTCAAAGGCATCTTCCTTTTCAGGAGCAGACACAGCCATCCGCTCCAGCAACAAAATGCGCAGACCGGAATCACGCAACAGAGCCGCCAGCAGCGACCCCACCATGCCTGCTCCGACAATGACGATGTCCACTGTTTTCATGCAGGCTCTCTTCTCATACGCCACACAGTGGCCACTGCAATGAGCTCCATTACTGGTTCAACCCCATGGCATAACGGGCCAGCGTCTGCTTGGCAGCCGGCAGCAAATCGAATGTCACCAGGCCAATATTGCGCGCCAGCGTCAGGCCGGGAACGGAATTGGAGAATCCACGCACGATACCGTCGGAAAAACGAATGACATTGCGCTGGTCCTCTTCACGCACCGACTGGTATTCCTTGAGCAGGGCAAAATCACCCAAGTCGCTGCCTTCCTGCCAGGCACGGCGCAGGCGCTGTACCAAGGCAAGGCAGTCGCGCAGGCAGAGATTGAAGCCCTGGCCTGCGACGGGATGCAGGCTGTGTGCAGCATTTCCCAGAATGACGGCACGCGGCAAAGCCTGTGTGTGTGCAACCGTCAGCGCTAGGGGATAAGCAAAGCGTTTCGCGGTTTTGACAAAACGGCCGGCACGTCGCCCGAAGGCCTCCTGCAAGCGCGAAAGGAACTCTTCATCGCTGCAATCGATCAGCGCCTTCTCCTGCCCCAGCGGCAATGTCCAGACCACCGACCTGCGCTCTTCCGGCAGCGGCAGCAGGGCAAGTGGCCCGCTTTCGGTAAAGCGCTCATAGGCAATGTTCTGATGCGGCAGATGCGTCGCCACAGTCGTCACCAGCGCCACCTGATCATAGGGACGGGTTTCCGCACTTACGCCCAGCAGATCGCGGGACACAGATTGCGCACCATCTGCCGCCACCAGCAAAGGCGCGGACAATTCGAAGGTACCGGCACTTCCTTCGAGACAAGCCGTGATGTGCAGGCTCTCCTGCCTGATCCCGGTCAGGCGTACACCGTCCAACACCGTCACATTGCTGCAGGCCCGCAAAGCCTTCAGCAGGACCAGCCCCAGCCAAGCGTTTTCGATGACCTGCCCGAAGCTTTCCACCTTTTCTTCTTCAGCCACCAGTCTTGCCATGCCGAAATGACCGCGCTCGGACACATGTATCTGGTGAATGGGCGTGGCATGGCCTTGCAACTCGTCCCAAAGGCCCAGCTCCTGATACGTGGCTACGGTACGACGGGAAAGCGCCGTGTTGCGCGCATCGAAACTCGGGCGGTAGGGCAGCGCTTCACCGGGAACCAGTGCCGGCAGGGTGATGGCCTCCACCAGTGTGATGCGCAAGGCTGGCTCACGTGCCAAGAGGAGTGCCAGCGTCACACCCACCATGCCGCCGCCGACGATCAACACGTCTGCATCCTTCTTAAGCACCTGCACTTGCCCGCTCACCGCACTCTTCCCCGAAATCCTGCCACTCATCACACTGCCTTTGTCGCCAGGCGCCCCTGACTCCGTATAATCCCCGGCAATCGCTCCGAGTGAACATCATGATGCAACGTATTACTGTCCTGTCCTGTCTGCTGCTTTCCTTCTTTCTTCTGACCGGAAAGGTCAGTGCAGAAGAACCTGCAAGCACACCGGAGTCCGCCATTGATGCCGTTGCCGGAACTCCGGAGGAAAACTCCGCCGAAGCAGAAGCCAGCAAATCATTCATCTACCTCGTGGTGCGCATCAAGCTGACAGGCACCGACCTGACCCAGGTCGTTTTCTTCCGCCACCAGGCCATCACTTCCATGGAGGCCTGCGAGGCTGAACGCAATGCGGGCCTCACATCAGGCTGGCAGCATTTCAGCCGGTATTACCTGAAAACGCTGAAAGGGGTTTCCTACAAGGTGGACTACCGCTGCGTGGAAGGAGAGCAGCGCCTTGCCTACTGGCAGCGCGGCGTCCCCCAGAATCAGTTCTATCTCGTTCGCACTACGGACAACCGCCTGCAGGTACAAAGCTACCGCAACTTCTTCGAATGCCGGGCCGCTCTCAGGAACGGTGATCGTGAAGAGAGCATCGACAGCTTTTGTAGCATCTCCTCCCAGGCCATCAGCAGCACGCCCTGAAACTCTCTTGCCTGCAGGTACGAACAAGTTCGTACCTGCAGAGAAAAACATCATCGCTGCATCAGTGATTCAATATCTGCCACGGTCTTGGGCACGGCATGTGTCATGACTTCACTACCGGTTTTCGTCACCAGTACATCATCCTCAATACGTACACCGATGCCCCGCCATTTCGGATCCACGGTTTCGCAGTCCGGTGCGATATAGAGCCCGGGCTCCACGGTCATCACCATGCCGGGCTCCAGCAGGCGCCACTGGCTGTCCACCTTGTAGTCGCCCACATCATGCACATCCATGCCCAGCCAGTGGCCAGTGCGGTGCATGAAGAACTGGCGATAGCTTTCTTTTTCCAGGCATTCGGCCTTGCTGCCCTTGAGCAGACCCAGGCTCAACAGACCGTCCGTCAAGACATCTACCACTGCCTCATGCGGCGTATTCCAGTGCGCACCTGGCTTCACGCTGTCGATGGCAGCAAACTGCGAGTCCAGCACAAGCTGGTAGATGGCTTTCTGCTCCGGCGAAAATTTGCCGTTCACCGGGAAGGTGCGCGTGATGTCGGAGGCATAGTGGTCCAGTTCGCCACCGGCATCGATCAGCACCAGCTCACCGTCCTGCATGACACGGTTGTTTTCCACGTAATGCAGGATGCAGGCATTGGCACCGGAACCCACGATGCTGTTGTACGCCGGCGCCGCACAGCCATTCTTCAGGAACTCGTGCATGATCTCGGCCTCGAGCTCGTATTCGCTCATGCCGGGACGGGAAACCTGCATGGCACGGACATGGGCCCGAGCAGAAATGCCTGCCGCCCGGCGCATGATCTTGAGTTCTTCTCCGGACTTGAAAAGACGCAGGTCATGCAGCAGGTGATCCAGCATCAGGAACTCGCCCGGCGCATGCAGACCGGCGCGTGACTTGGCGCGTATGGAGTTGACCCAACCCATGAGGCGCTGATCGAACAGGGGCTGCGCTCCCATGGAAACGAAAACGCGTTCGCGGCCTTCGATCAGCCCGGGAATGATGTCGTCGATATCTCCGATAGGGAACGCATCGCTGGCCCCGAAATCGCTGACCGCACCCTCGGGGCCGGCACGATAGCCATTCCAGATTTCCATTTCGCGGTCACGCTCGCGGCAGAACAGCACGAACTCGCCTTGTGGCCGACCGGGAATAAGGCAGATCACTGCCTCGGGCTCAGGAAAGCCGGAGAGATAGTAGAAGTCACTGTCCTGGCGGTAGCGATACTCGGTATCGCGGTTGCGTCGGTAATGCGGTGCCGCAGGCAGGATGGCAATGGAGCCGGGGCCCATCATGTTCATGAGTGCCTGGCGGCGGCGGGCAAATTCGGTGGCGGGCAGCAGGGACATGAGGGTCTTCAGTGCAGGGTGGGGCTGTCAGGGTCGGCTTCGTCGTGGCTGTGCTGCTCTTCGGGCGGCGACATTTCCTCGAACAGGTGGATCACCGCCATGCGCACGAATTCGTAAAGCTCGGCATAGGCCGACTCGTCACCCTCGTCATTGCTCTGGGCCGTGGCATCCACGCTGGAGACATGCACGATGTCCTGCAGGGTCTCGCGCACGGATTCGCCATGCACGCGGGTGTCGCTGGGGCGCACCGCCGTGCCGAATCCCACCAGAAAGCCCTGGCACCAGTCGGAGAGTGCCGCCACACGCAGGGCGAGGTCATCGTCGTCATCGGGCAACAGGGGCGCAAACACCAGTTCGCTGTCGCCCAGGTCTTCCAGGGTCTGGAGCTGCAACTGCCAGAGCGAGGCCGTGGCACCGTCATCCAGGGCGCGATCAGTATCAGCGTGGGTTTCCAGCACTTTTTGTAGGGCACTGCGGTTGAGGCGCGCACCGCCCGCCAGCAGCCCGGTCAACACGCCGTGCAGCTCGGAAGCCGAACAGCCGGCACCCAGGCCTTCAAGGGTGAGGGCCAGATCGTCGAGGCCGGGAACAGAGGCAGGAGGATGCATGGCTGGTGTCCGATTGACCCTTGATGAAATGAAAAACTATAGTACCCCCCTATGCCGTCCTTCGGCCATCCTTGCGCGACTCACCAGCCCGGCCCTTGCCCATGCTCGACAATGACATCAAGACCCTGAGCGCCCGCATCGACAGCCTGACCGAGCTGTCTTCACGCCTCATGGCGGAAAACAAGAAGCTGCGCTCCCTGGAAACCAGCCTTCTGGCTGAGCGTGACGAATTGCAGCGCAAGAACGAACTGGCGAAGGCCCGTGTCGAAGCCATCATCCTGCGTCTCAAGGCCCTTGAGGCACAGGAGTGATACAGCAATGAACTCTCTCCGCCACCGGCACCCGGAACACCCATGAGCTCCGAAACAAGCACGCTCGAAGTTTTCATCCTGGACAAGTCCTACCGCATCAACTGCCCCGAGAACGAGCAGGAGAGCCTGCGCTCTTCCGCGCAGTACCTGGATCGCAAGATGCGCGACATCCGCGGGGGCGGCAAGGTCATCGGCCTGGAGCGCATTGCCGTGATCGCGGCACTCAACATCACGCACGAGCTGCTCAATGCCTCACGCCACATGGACTCGCAGTCCGACTCCAAGGCTGAACTGGCCAAGCTCATCAGCAAGATAGAAAAGACGCTGGACCACTACCAGGCGCAGGACACCTGAACAGGCAGACAGGACACACATCCCTGCAACAAACCCTTCATCATTTGCCGGTTCCCGCCAGCGCCTGCCTTGCTATACTGCAGGCGTGTTCCCTGAAGTGTTGGCCAGTCGGTCCAATCCCCTGAGCCGATATCATTACCCCGGGAAGTTCGCGTATCTGTTGTGTGCATGTCCGCCCGACGGAAAGCCTGATACAGCGACCGGGCTTCCCCCTTGAACCTCTGGGTTCAAGGGTCAAGATCGACAGCGGCACTTCGGAGAACACACTCTTTTCATGCCCTCTCCAGCACTTCCTCTTGATCGCCAAGTGTTGCGCCGCGAGTTGCGCAAGCGCAGGCGTTCGCTTTCGCGGCACCAGAAAAAAGAAGCTTCCAGATCACTTGCCCGTCGGCTGGCAACATTGCCGTTACTGCAGAAATCTCGACGCATCGCGCTTTACTGGCCGGTTGATGGCGAAATCGATCCGCGCTGCCTGAAACAACTCCGGCACTTTTCACGACATGAATTCTTTCTGCCGGTGCTGCAGGCTTTTCCTGCAAGCACGCTGAAATTCTCGCGCTGGCATGCCGGCAAGGCGCTAGCCAGGAACCGTTTCGGCATCCCGGAGCCGCAGGGCCGAGCACAGCTGCCAGCTCATGCCATGGATGCCGTCCTGCTGCCGCTGACCGGGTTTGATGCTGAAGGCAATCGCCTTGGCATGGGGGGCGGATTTTATGATCGCACGCTGTCCTTCAAGCGCCATGCTAGGCATTGCCGCCCTTTTCTGGTTGGCGTTGCACATGCCTGCCAGCAGGTGGAAGCACTGCCAGTGGCGGACTGGGATGTAAGGTTGGACATGATCGTGACGGACAAAAAGACCTTCAGGGTCTGAATATTTCCGTCTGCATGGGAATTACCTACTTGGCTCCCTTGTCTCACTGTCATTCCCGCGTAGGCGGGAATGACAGTGATAGATAAAAGTCGCATTAACGCTGTAACCGGATGATCAGTTCACCCCGCGAAACGCTCCAGCGCCCACGGCACGACTTTCTCCATCAGACGATCAACATCCGGAGCCGTTTTCTCACCGAAGGCTGGCTCGAAATAATGCTCGGCATCCTGCTCCAGAAAAGTCCGGTCAGGTGATTTGACGGCATTCCACATGGCAGCTGCATCTGCCGGATAGATTTCTTTGTCGCGCAACGCATTCACGATCAGGACCGGCACCTGTGTCTGTGCAATATTGCCGGCGAAATCGGCATTCGACGACAGTCCCGACCAGGTGGAAAGCCACGCTGCCGCGGTCACGATGCGGCCGAAACCGATGAACTGGAAATTCATCAGGTCAGGGCGCTCGGAAAACAGCGAGCCATAAGTGCGTCGGCTGGGGTCCAGTGTCGGATCGGTGTAATTGGGATTGGCCATGGTGCGATAAACCGTGAGCACCTGCTCGAAAGCAGCACGACGCCCCAGCGACTGGCGCGCCGCGAAATCGAGTGCGTCCTTGCTGTTCTTGTAGGCTTCTTCGCTCTGCCTTGCATCGGCAATCAGTGCGCGCGCCTGGTCGTCAAGGCGCTGCACACGCGCACGCTGTGCGGCACGGAATTTCTGGATGAACTCGGGGCTGTAGCTGCTGGCTTCTGGCGGTGCCTTGAAACCGTTGGCGGGGTTGTACATGTCGATATCGGGGTTGCTGGCCAGCGGATCACGCTCGTCCACCACAGCAGGATCGATACAGCTCATGAGCACATGACCTTCGCCCGGATGTGCACTTACCGCGATGATGCCGTCGGCCGGGATCATGGTGGCCATGTTGAGCTTGGTCGGCTTGCCGGACGGGTCCTGCGCAATGCGCTGCCCCACCGCCTTTTCAGCCTCGGCCTGGTAAAACGCGAAGAGCGCACCGCCTCCGGAGTTACCGAACAGCACGACTTTTTCGGCGCCCTGTTCGCGCAGGTACTGCACGCCGGCAGCCACATCCAGAATCAGGTCTTCGTGGATGGCCGTGGCGTCGTTGTTCAGGCAGCGCGTGGTGAGACCCAGCACGGAAGCACCTGCCGCCACGAAGCCGGGAATGCAGTAATGGCGCGTGAAGTCTGCGCGCGGATGCATGACAAGCACGCCCAGTTTGATGCGTTTGGCCTTGTCCTGCGGGGTGTAGTACAGCCCGCTGACCCAGCGCATGTCGGGCGACTGCAGGTGGACCGGGCGCTGTTCGGTGCCGGCGGGGAGCTCACCCTTGTAGTTGAAGGGCATGCCGAGCCAGTAGGCTTTGGAAATGAGGATCATGGTTTTTCTCGGGAAGCTGGTAGTGGTTGTTTCGCGCCTGTCGCTGTCCTGAATATCGTCGTCCCGGCGCAGGCCGGGACCCATACGACAGTGATGCTTTCACCGCAGCATGGATTCCGGCCTGCGCCGGAATGACGGCACATCAGATGTAGAGCTTGACCTTGGGATTGCGGGCGCCCTTGTAGGCGTCTTCGGGAATGTCTTCGGCCGGCGTGTCGAAGAGGGCCTTGTAGGCATCTTCCTGGGTCATGCCGAACTTTTCCTCGTCCGTGTCATAGGTAAATTCGATCATCAGCATGTTGGGGTCGATCACGTAGAGGCTGTGGCAGAAGTCGTGGTCGGTCTCGCCCACCATCATCACGCCCTGCTCCTTGAGGCGGTCGCGGAAGGCATCCCATGAAGCCTTGTCGGCCATACGGAAGGAAACATGGTTGACCCAGATGGGCATGCCAAGGCCCGTGGAGGGGTCCGTGCGGTATTCGGCGTTCTCGCCGACATTGTTGATCTCGAAGAAGCCGAGTGCCTGACCCGCGCCCATGTCGAAGAAGAAATGGCGGAAATAGCCCTTCTTGAGGCGGTGGTTCTCGACATGGATCAGCGGCATGCCGAGCTTCTGGTGATAGAACTCGTAGGTGGCGCGGGTGCACTTGGTCCCGAAGGCGATGTGGTGGATGCCTTCGGTGGGGACGCCGGGCAGGCTTTGCATGATGGGAGCTCCCTCAAGTCAGTGGCAGGCAGGATGGCCGGAACACTGTCTTGATACCACCCGGTCAGCCTTCGTTCTTCCTGATTCCGCCGCCCTCACCATGAATCCGACGAGCACATGAAAATCAATGACTTGGCTGCTTCCAGACTTATCTTTGCGGAGCCTGGGGCAGCAATTCGCGGCGATACTGGCCCGGCGCCTTGCCGGTAATCTCCCGGAAGGCGGCATAGAAGGCGGAGGAAGAACTGAAGCCGACGGCCAGCCCCACATCCAGGATGGCCTCGTCCGGCTCGGCCAAGAGGCGCTTGCAGGCCGCCGCGACGCGCCGCTCCTTGAGATAGAGGCTGAAACTCATCCCCAGGCGCTCGTTCAACAACTCGGAAAGTTGGTGGGCTGTCAGCCCGACCGCTTCTGCCAGACTGGGCAGGCTGAGCTCTTCATTCTGGTAAAGGTGTTCTTCGTCCATCAGCCGGGCCAGCCCTGCAGTGGCCCGATCTACATCCACATGGGTCAGGGTGGAGCGGCGATAGCGATCGGCTTCGGCCGCCTCAGCGGCCTCGCTGACCACGGCCATGAGGGCGGGATAGCGCGCCTCCAGCAGGAACAGCACCATCAGCAGCAAGGGAATCAGTATCAGGTAAACAGCATCAAAGGCGGCATTCAGCATGGCGCCCAGCAAGGCGGCCCCCCCCACAGCCAGCCCGATCAGCGCAAAGGCCAGCACCAGCCAGCGCTCCAGCCGCAAACGCCCGGGCAGGCGCATGCGCGCAATCGGCCGGAAGACCGCGAGCATATAGAGCGCCCCCGAGCCCGAGGCCGCTACCAGCCACCAGGGCTGGCGCAACACCTGTCCGGGCTGCCAGGCGCCAAATGCGAAGAGCGCATATCCCAGCACCAGTAGGGCAGGCAGGAAATGCAGGGCCAAACGTGGACCTTCCGGCACGCCACGCAGGCGGCGGGCATGCAGCCAGCCCAAAGGGCCCACCAGAAAAAGAAAAGGCATGCAGAAGAACAGCAGGAAAGGCGCATCCCCGATCACGCCACGCCAGATGGCCAGCCAGGTGAGCTGTATCACGGCCAGCGTCAGGTAAAGCGCGAGCAGCCAGGGTGAGGAAGGGCGTGGTGCCAGCCAGTGCGCCACGGCAAACAGCAGTGGCAAGGCAACCCCCAGGAACATCCATCCATTAAGCAGCAGTGTGTACACGGTCTTGTCGTTTTTTGAGTCTGCCGGAGAGGGGCGAGTCTAGGGCCAGTTGCCGTTCGTGAGGAAGTGTCGCCGAGATCGTGAGGCATGCACTCACGACCACAATGCTGTAATTCCTCCATTTCCTGCTTCTGTACCGATAAACCGGGAAGCTCTCTGCACCAGCATCCCCTACCATCGCGCCCGGCCCGGCGATGCACGCCCCGCCACCGGAGAGCCGTCGCCCATGTCCATTGATCTGTTCCACGCTGCCTTGCTGCTCACCTCGGGCATTGCCGCCGGCTTCATCAACACCATCGCGGGCGGTGGCGGACTCTTCACGCTGGCGGCCCTGCTTTTCATGGGCATCCCGGCCGACCTGGCCAACGGCACCAACCGCGTCAGCGTTGCCATCCAGTCTCTGGAAGGCGTACGCGGTTTCCACCAGCATGACGTGCTGGATACCCGCGCCATCATCCCGCTTTTACTGCCCACACTCTCCGGTTCGCTGATCGGCTCCGTCGCCGCCTCATGGATGCCGGTGGCGCTACTCAAGCCGCTCCTGCTCACCACCATGGTCGCCATGGCCCTGCTGATGCTGTTCAAGCCCTCCGTGATGACACCCGAGGCCGGCGTCCAGCCGTTGCGCCTCGCAGAAAGCAAGGCCGGCTGGGCCGCCCTTTTCGGCGCGGGCCTTTATGGCGGCTTCATTCAGGGCGGTGTGGGCTTCCTGCTGCTGGCGGGACTGGTAGGTGTTCTGCGCTACAACCTGGTCGCCGCCAATGCCCTCAAGCTGGTCTGCACCGCGATCTTCGGTGCCGTCGCGTTGACGGTCTTTGCGCTACGTGGCCAAGTGCTCTGGATACCGGGCCTCATCATCTCGATCGGCACCCTGATCGGGGTTCATGTGTCCGTGAAGTTCGCCATAAAGGCAAAGCACGAAACCCTGAGGCATGTGCTGCTGGTGACAGTGATCGGGGTTTGTGTGGCGGCCTACTTCAGATAAGTCTCGACGACAGGAAGGACAGCATCCCCTCTCTCACACCTGCGCTGTAAGGCGACAGCCACACAGCGAGCAGGCCAAGATTCAGGAACACCGTCGCCCAGAAAACCGCCCGGAAGGATTGCTTGCATGACTTGTGCCTCAAAAATTGCTGGGCAAGTAACGCGCCCGGCCATCCCCCGAGCAGCGCCAGGAAATGTAATTTTCCTTCAGAGGTACGCCAGGCACCGTTCCGGGCAGCAGATTTGTCCCTCGCATACACGAGAAAGAGAACAGCGCTGCATCCGAGATACCACCACGAAAAAGCCATCGGCATATGGTTCAACCATCCTGCCAATATCAGCCCGCCAAGAAACATCACACTGACGAGTACGGACCAGCCAAGCACTCTGCTGTCATCCCGTACCGCAACTTTTCCCTTGGCCCGCACTCTTGCCTTTCTCATCAATTGAACCCAAAGAAAGCCGTTACTTTGCGCTGTAGACCGTTTTTCCTTCCTTGATCGTCTCCAGGACACGAATGTCCTTGATGGTTTCCGGTTTCACCGTCAGGGGATTGCGATCCAGAATGACAAGGTCGGCCAGCTTCCCGGCGGCCAGCGTTCCTTTTTCGTTTTCCTCAAAATACTGTCTGGCCGCCCAGTCTGTAATGGACTTCAGGGCGATATAGGGCGATACACGCTGCTCCGGCCCGATCACGTCACCGCTGCGACTCGTGCGATTCACCGTCGTGTGAAGGATCATGATGCTGCTGGGTAACGCTACAGGAGCATCATGATGCTCCGTAAACCACATGCCGCGTTTCAGTGCCGACACTGTCGGAGAGATACGGTAAGCCCGCTCCTTGCCCAATATTTCATCCCGGTGCCAATCGCCCCAGTAAAACGTATGCAGGGAGAAAAAAGACGGGATCATGCCAAGCGTTTTCATGCGATCAAGCTGATCCTCTCGTACCGTCTGGGCATGGATCATCACGGTGCGACGATCTTTCTTGCCATATTTTTCCGTTGCCTTTTCCACGGCATCGATCAGGGCATCCGAGGCCGCATCACCGTTGGTGTGCGCCAAAACCTGCCAGTCCTTTTCAAAGGCAAGATCAACCAGAGCCTGTCGGTCATCCGCATCCGGGATGGCGGGATAGCCCCGGTAATCCTTTGGCTGGCCTGCCGGCGGATGCTTGTACGGCTCGGATAGCCAGGCTGTCTTGCCCTGAGGAGAGCCGTCCAGGCTCAGCTTGATACCGGCAACACGAAAATGCCGGTCGTAAATGCGGCTGGTACCCGTGTTCTTCATGAATTCCTGATCAGCCTGGAGGTCAGGATATGCAGCAACATCAATTTTCAGTTTCCCGGTACTGGCCAGCCGCTGCCAAGTTTCCACCATGTCTTTTCCAGCCCGGCCTTCCTGTGCCGTGGTGTAACCAAACTGGCTGTAGAAATCCGCTCCTGCCAGAGCAATTTTCTCGTTTGTCTCTTTGTCGTATGCACCCAGCACAGCGAACACCGGCGCAAAAAAAGCCATCTCTTCAAGCACGCCGTTGGGTGTACGCCCATCGGCTTCACGGCGGATCACGCCACCCGCCGGGTCCTTGCTGCCAGGGCCGATGCCGGCAAGCTCCAGCGCCTTGTGGTTCATCACCGCAAGATGGCTGGACTGGTGGATGATGAGTACCGGCATGTCCGTGGCAACCTGATCAAGCTCGGCCGCTGTGGGATGACGCTTTTCCGCCAGCTGCGAATCATCGTAACCAAAACCGATGATCCAGCCTGTCTTCTGCATGATCACGCCATTCCGGCTTTTCCAGTCCTTGAGCTGGGCCACCAGCGCTGCAACATCCTTGCCCTCTCCGTCGGGAGGTGGAAGCAGATTGGCAGAAAGCTTCTGGAACCCTGTCATCCAGGCGTGCCCATGTGCATCAATGAAACCGGGCAACAGCATCTTGCCGCCGAGATCAACCAGTCGACTGCTTTTCGCGCGCAAAGCCATTGCCTTGTCCTTGCTGCCGACAAAGAGAATTTTTCCTTCTTTGACGGCGAGGGCCTCGACATACTGCGTGCTGTCACCTGCCATGGTCAGAATCGGCCCGCCAACGTAAATGGTGTCTGCCGTCTCAGCAGGGCGCTTGCTGCAAGCAGCCACCATCAGCGCGGCTGCAAGAACAGCGAGCCACCGGATTTTTTTATTCAGGAAACTGTTCACATGCATCCCCTGCATTGACACTGTCAAAGACCGACATTGAAGCCGATCCACCAGCCTCTGTTGCTTTCCACTTCGTAATGGGCCGTGCCCGGTCCCTGCAACTCTGCATCCAGCCCGACCCGGCTGTAGCGCAGGCCGAATTCAAGTTCGGCACGTTCCGTAATGACGAGGTTGAGGCCAGCGCGGGCTCCCACCAAAGGACCACTGTCACGGCCGTTGCTGTAGGGACTGACGGCATCCACTTTCAGCCAGCCATAACCCAGCTCAGCACCCAGAAAAGGGCGCAGCCGCAAATCACTGCCCAATTCGGCGGCGGGGAACATTTGCACATAACCCAGATTGAAAAGACCGAGATCGACTCGACTGCCGATCTGGAAGCTGCCGTATTCACCGGTAATGCGACTGCCTCCACCGGGGCTGCCAACGCCCACGATGATGCCGAGTGCGGTATCGGTGGTAACCGTGTCGGACACATCCACACCGGGAGCAGTCTGACGCGTCTCAAGGGACTGGCGACCCACCTGGGCACCAAGGAGGACATCGGCCACGACCGGGGTCGCCGTGATCAGAAGAAAAGGCAGCAGCCAGGTGGCTTGCTTCATGGAGGGCTCCTTGCGCTTGTTTCTGTCCCCACGGACTGTAGCCGGGAAACCCGGTGGCGTCCTGCCACCGCAGCAAGGGAAAGAATAATCAGCGCAGGGAAAGCACCGGCCAGCTATTGGAAGCCGCGTGGGTACGCAGGGGCTCGTCGGGGTCGACGGCGACGGGATGGGTAGCATATTCCAGCAGGGGAATGTCGTTGCGAGAGTCGGAATAGAACCAGCAGCCTTCGGCAGACTCTCCCGTCTCGGCCAGCCACTGCTCCAGTCGCTCGATCTTCCCGTGCTGGTAGCAGGGCGTGCCGGCAACCTTGCCGGTATAACGGCCGGCAATCATTTCCGGCTCGGTCGCGATGAGATCGTTCACACCAAGTTCGGCGGCGATGGGTGCAGTAATGAAGCGGTTCGTCGCCGTAATGATGAGGAGCCGATGCCCGGCATCGCGGTGTTTCTGCAGCAGATCGCGCCCCTTGGGCAGGATCATCCGGCTCACCCAGCCCTGCATGAAGTCACGATGCCAGACGGCCAGCGTTTCCGGCTCCTCCCTCACCAGCACGGCAAAGACGAACTCGCTGTAGGCGATGATGTCCAGCTCGCCCCGGCAATAGTCTGCATAGAAGCGGTCGTTCTCGGCTTTGTACCAGGCGCCGTCCACCAGCCCGCGCTCGACGAGGAATTCGCCCCAGGCATGGTCGGAGTCGCCTGCCAGCAGGGTATTGTCGAGATCAAAGATGGCAAGGGTCATGGCAGGCTCCGGGCCGGGAAAAGGCGGCATGATAACGGCTTCATGACGAAAAATCCGGCCTTGGCGCTTGCCCCGGCCCACCCCTCTAGAGTATTTATAAAACAAGCACTTGAACGCACTTCTTGAGACGCCGCCGTGATCGACGCCGATGGCTTCCGCCCCAACGTGGGCATCATCCTCGCCAATACCGCCGGCCAGGTCCTCTGGGCGCGCCGCTCGGGCCATGACGCCTGGCAGTTCCCGCAGGGCGGGATCACCCAGAACGAGTCTCCCGAGCAGGCAATGTACCGTGAGCTCTGGGAGGAGGTCGGCCTGGAACGGCGCGACGTGAAAATCATCGCCAGTACGCGCAACTGGTTGCGCTACCGCCTGCCGCGGCGCTTCGTGCGTCACGACAACAGCCCGGTCTGCATCGGCCAGAAGCAGAAATGGTTCCTGCTGCAAATGCTCTCGCAGGATGAGCGGGTCACGCTCAACCGCACGCCCTCGCCCGAGTTCGACGGCTGGCGCTGGGTGAGCTACTGGTATCCGCTCAACCAGGTCGTGGCCTTCAAGCGCGAGGTCTACCGGCGCGCCCTGACAGAACTGGCGCCACGCCTGCCACTACGCTGAAACAAGAATTACTGCATCATTAATCTGACATTGCGACATCACACGGCTTTGCCGCCCGGAACACCCCATGCTGATGCTGGAAAAGTTGCGCAAGATCGTACAGGACGTGGACTCCGCGCCGAACTTCACGGCAGCGCTGGACACCATGGTCACCAGCGTGCGCGACACCATGGGCACCGAGGTCTGCTCCGTCTATCTGGTGGATGACAAGACTGGCCGCTATGTCCTCATGGCCACCGAAGGTCTCAATCCCGAATCCATCGGCGTGGTGTCTCTGGCCGCCAACGAAGGCCTGGTCGGTCTCTGCGGCGCGCGCGAGGAGCCCATCAATCTCGACAATGCCGCTGCCCACCCCAAATACCATTACCTGCCCGAAACCGGCGAAGAGAAATACAACTCCTTCCTCGGCGTTCCCATCATGCACCGGCGCAAGGTGCTGGGCGTGCTGGTCGTACAGCAGCGCGACAAACGCAAGTTCGACGAATCGGAAGAAGCCTTCCTCGTCACGCTTTCCGCCCAGTTGTCAGGCGTGGTGGCCCATGCCAAGGCCGTGGGTGCCTTTGAAACCATGCGCGCTCCGCCACGCGCCAATGCAACACGCATGTTTCACGGCATTGCCGGTGCCACCGGCATCGTGCTGGGTCGCGCCATCGTCATGTATCCGCCGGCGGACATCGATTCCGTTCCGGACCGCGTGGCCGAGGATGTCGAAGGGGAAATAGAACAGCTTCACAACGCCATCGAAGCCGTGCGCGCCGACATGCGCGCACTCGAACAGAAAATGGCCGGCTCGCTGATGAGCGAAGAGCGCGCACTCTTCGACGCCTACCTGCGCATGCTGGACGACGATGCCCTGCTGGTGGAACTGGAAGACCGCATCCACGCCGGCAACTGGGCGCAGGGCGCCCTGCGCGAAGTCATTGAAGCGCATATGCAAGCCTTCGCGGCCATGGAAGACCCTTACCTGCGTGAGCGCATGACCGACGTGCGTGATCTCGGCCTGCGCATACTGGCTCATCTGCAGAAACAGGACGATGCCGGCATGCGGGAATTCCCCGAGCACTCCATCCTGATCGGCGAAGAAATCACGACGGCCATGCTGGTGGAAACGCCCCTGGAAAAAATCGGCGGCATCGTCACTGTGGCGGGTGCCGCCAACTCGCATATGGCCATCGTGGCGCGTGCCCTTGGCATTCCCACCGTGCTGGGTGTTTCCGACCTGCCGGTAACGCAACTCGACGACACCGAGATGATCGTGGACGCCTATCAGGGCAAGGTCTACGTGCAACCTTCGCGGCAGTTGCGTTCGCGCTACAAGGACATCATCAAGGAAGAGCAGCAACTGGTCGCCGGCCTGGATGCTTACCGCGACAGACCAGCGGAAACGCCCGACGGCCATCGCATCGCGCTGTACGTGAACACCGGCCTCATGGCCGACGTGGCGCGCGCCAAGGACAGGGGCGCCGAAGGCGTGGGCCTCTATCGCTCGGAAATTCCCTTCATGCTGCGCGAACACTTCCCCGGCGAGGAGGAACAGCGCACGATCTATCGCCAGCAGCTCGAAGCCTTTGCGCCGCGCCCCGTCACCATGCGCACGCTGGACATCGGTGGCGACAAGGACCTGCCCTACTTTCCCATCAAGGAAGACAATCCTGCGCTGGGCTGGCGTGGCATACGCATCACGCTGGACCACCCCGAAATCTTCATGGTGCAGATCCGCGCCATGCTCAAGGCGGCCATCGGCCTGGACAACCTGCAGATCCTCCTGCCCATGATCTCTTCCGTGTTCGAGGTGGAAGAGGCGCTGCACCTCATCCATCGCGCGATGATGGAAGTCCAGGAAGAAGAAGGCGTACCCATCACCATGCCGCGTATCGGCGTGATGGTGGAAGTGCCTGCTGCCGTGTTCCAGATCGGCGACATGGTGCAGTTGGTCGACTTCGTGTCAGTCGGCTCCAATGACCTCACGCAATACATGCTGGCCGTGGACCGCAACAATGCACGAGTCGCCGACATCTATACCTCCTATCACCCCTCCGTGCTGCGCGCCCTGCAGGTCGTGGTGAATGAGGTACACAAGGCAGGCAAGCCTGTCGGCATCTGCGGCGAAATGGCTGGCGACCCGGGGACTGCCATGCTGCTCATGGCGATGGGATTTGATTCCCTCTCCATGAGCGCCAGCAACCTGCTGAAGATCCGGAAAACCATCTGCAACGTTCCACGCGACCAGGCACAGGCCCTGCTGGAACAGGTCATGCAAGTGGACAATGCTGCCGTGATCCGCAGCCTGGTCGAGTTCGAACTGGAAGACCTGGGGCTGATGGACCTCATCCGCCCCGGCAAGAAATGAGCGTGGCGCCCTGATAACGGTTGAATGCAATGACTGCTCTCGCGCTTGACCTGCGCACGATGTACTTCCTGCTCATGCTGTCTTCCCTGATGGCAGGGCTTTGCGTACTCGTGCTCAATGTCCCGACCGGGGACCGCCGGCGCAGCGCCATGCAATGGGCAGCCGGCAGCATTCTTGCCGCCGGCGGACTGGCGCTGGTGGGGCTGCGCGATGTCATCCCGCTGTATGTTTCCGCCACGCTGGGCAACATCCTGCTGATGTGGGGCTTCCTGCTGTTCCTGACGGCTTACCGCCTGCTCATGCAGAAGCCCTGCAAGACTTCCGTCATGCTCGCCATTGCGGCCGGCTATGCTGTCCTGTTCCATTTCCTCGTCACTTACGACGTGGCCGTGCGCTACCGCATCGGCGTCGTCTCCATGGCGCTGGTGCTGCTGGTCTTTGCCATGCTGCACGCCACCCGCCTGCCCCACGATGCCGCTCCCTACACCCGCAGTGCCCGCCTGCTGATGCAGATCTTCTACGGCATCGTCCTCATCACCTCGTTCACCCGTGGCATCCATTCCGTTTTCTTCGAAAGCGGAGCGACCCTGATCTTCGAGCCCACGACAGTCCAGGTACTGAATTTCCTCGGCAATTTCTTTGCCCTTATCGGTGCCGGCATTGCCTACCTGCTGACGCAGAATGCGCTGACTTACTACGATCTTGCCTCACTCACCAGCAACGACCTGCTGACCGGTGTGCGCAACCATCGCAACTTCAAGGACATGGCTGAGCGCGACTGGGCGCTGTCACAACGCTTGTGGCGCCCTCTGACCGTCATGATGCTGGGCATAGACCACCTCAAGCGCATCAACGATGACTTCGGCCATCTGACGGGCGATGAGGCCCTGAGACAGTTCGGAAAAATCCTGCGCAACAACGTTCGGGATGTGGATCTGGTCGGCCGCCATGACAGCGAAAAATTCTGCATCGTGCTGGCAGACAGCACACCGGACTCGGCCCGGCACAGTGCGGAGCGCATACGGCAGGAGTTCAGCGAAGTGGAAATCCTGGCAGCTGGCAGGCCTGTTCCCCTGAGTGTGAGCATTGGTATTGCCGGCAGCAGCGACGGCGACTCACGCAGCATGCAGCAATTGCTTGATGCGGCTGAAGCCGCCCTCAATGAAGCCAGGGCTGCCGGGCACAACTGCATACGACAGGAATCGCCCTAGGGCCTTCCGAGTGCCCGGACAACGATCAGCGCCGGGAAACCGATTTTTCCGCTTTCACGAAAAACCGCAGCGGCCAAAGCGCCGCCTCTCCCGCATAGTCCACGCCCACACGCGGCGCCGCCACGCGATCCTCCGCTCTCACTGCCTGCGCCTCTTCCAGCCACAACACATCCGATTGCAACGACAGTGCGTCATGCGTCCTGTCGATCTGCATGGCCCGGCACAACCTCCCTGGACCGCTCAGCCATTGCACAGGCTTGAGCCTGGGAAAACGCTCCTGCCACAGCGCATGCCCCTGCTCGGGTGCCAAGGCCCGGACCAATACGGCCTCCGGCTGGTCGCGGTGGCGCGTCACGACGTTGAAGCAGTGATGCATGCCGTAGATGAAATACACATAAGCCACGCCACCGTCGGCATACATGGTTTCCGTGCGTGCGGTGCGGCGTCCGCCCGCGCTGTGGCAAGCAGCGTCCTCCACGCCGAGGTAGGCCTCGGTCTCGACGATGAGTCCCGACAGCAGTTGCCCATCCGGCAGGCGCCGGCAAAGACGCATGCCCAGCAACTCCTGCGCCACGACAGTGGTATCGCGCCGGTAAAAACTCGCGGGCAACGGCTTGGCATTCATGTGCGCATCAGGTCAAAGGCAAAGCGGGAGCATTCGCCGGGCTCGCCCTGGTCAAAGGTCTGCTCGAGGAAACGGGTACGGGCCCCGAGTTGCAGCACCGTGGAAACACGGGTGCCATAGCCGGAAGACCGGATGAAGAGAGGTGAGAGCAGGCGCTCCATGGCCAGTCCCACCCCGGTATCCGGAAGGCGGGGCTCCGCTGCCGGTTCGGCATCGGCAAGCATGCCCAGCAAGGCCTCCTCCATGACAGGGGCATGGAGTGCCGCCGCCAGTCCGGCCTTGGCCTTTTCCACCTTGGGCCAGGGGGTATCCAGCAAATGATTGCTGAGGCCATGGATGCCGGGAGCCATGCGGGTGGGCGCCAGACCACGGTTGCTGACGGCCACCAGGCTGTCCGGTGTTCCCAGCAACAGGCTGAAACCGCTGTATTCACTGCCTTCTGCGGCCACGGTTTGCGCATGGTCATGCGGCGTATCGTGGCCCTCCAGAAAGCGGCTGACCAACAGTCCCCGCGACCTCATCCCCTTTGCAGCGCCCGGTTCACGGTAATTGGTCAGGGCGGCAAAGCGCCCCTGCCGCGTCACCCCCAGCCAGGTTCCCCCGGCCTCCAGGTCACGCCCGGCCAGCACGGATGGCGCATCCTCCCAGAAGCGGGCAGGCAGGGCGGGGCGCCCGTAAAATTCGTCACGATTGGCGGCAACAATGAGGGGAAATTCGGGGTGAGCCTGCCAGGCCAAGGCAATGAGACACATCGGAAACACCAGAAGGATTAAAGGACGGTTCATCCCGGACGCCGGCCATGGGAGAATGCCGGGCTTGTCGCCCTGCCCCGGTGCCATGACCCAGGCGCACATTCCGCCGTCGACCGGCTTGCCGTTACAAGGAATCGTCCGTGCTAGTTTATCCGCAAATCAGCCCCATCGCCGTCCAGCTTGGCCCTCTGGCCGTGCACTGGTACGGCCTCATGTACCTGTTCGGCTTTGCCGCCGGTTACGGCCTGGCCCTGCTGCGCACGCGCAAGCCGGGCAGCCAGTGGACGGCCGACATGGTTTCCGACATGGTCTTCTACGTGGCCCTGGGGGTGATCCTCGGTGGCCGCTTGGGCTATGTGCTGTTCTACGGCTTTCACCGCTTCCTGGACGATCCGCTCTGGGCACTTCAGGTCTGGGAAGGTGGCATGAGCTTTCACGGCGGCCTGCTCGGCGTGCTCGTGGCCATGGCCTTCTTTTCCTGGCAGTACAAGAAGAACTGGCTGGACGTGATGGACTTCGTGGCGCCGCTGGTACCGCCGGGAATTTTCTTCGGCCGTATAGGGAACTTCATCGGTGGCGAACTCTGGGGCCGGCCGGTGGAAAATCCGGACTACCCGTTTGCGATGATTTTCCCGCATGTGGACATGCTGCCACGCCACCCCTCGCAACTTTATGAAGCTGCGCTGGAAGGCATTTTGCTGTTCGTCGTGCTGTGGTGGTTCTCGCGCCGGCCTCGGCCGCGCATGGCAGTCGCTTCGGTCTTCCTGATCGGTTACGGACTGGCACGCTTCATCGTGGAGTTTTTCCGCCAGCCGGATGCTGACAAAGGTTTCATCCTTTTTGACTGGATGACCATGGGCCAGATACTCACCACACCCATGATCATTGGCGGATTTATCCTGCTGCTGGTGGCCTACCGCAAAGAACTGCCCGGAGTGCGTGCACGATGAAACAGTATCTCGACTTCATGCGTCACGTGCGCGAACACGGCACCTTCAAGTCCGACCGTACCGGCACCGGCACGTGGTCCGTCTTCGGTTACCAGATGCGTTTCAACCTGGCTGAAGGCTTTCCGGCGCTGACCACCAAAAAGCTGCATCTCAAGTCCATCATCCACGAACTGCTGTGGTTCCTGAAAGGTGACACCAACATTTCCTATCTCAAGGAAAACGGTGTTTCCATCTGGGACGAATGGGCTGATGCCGAGGGCAACCTCGGCCCGGTTTACGGCTACCAGTGGCGCTCCTGGCCGGCAGCCGATGGCCGCCACATCGACCAGGTCACCCAGGTGATCGAGCAGATAAAAAATACACCGGATTCGCGGCGCCTGATTGTTTCTGCCTGGAACGTGGGCGAGATACAGAACATGGCACTGCCTCCTTGCCATGCCTTTTTCCAGTTCTATGTGGCCGATGGCAAACTTTCCTGCCAGCTCTACCAGCGCAGTGCCGATATTTTCCTGGGCGTGCCGTTCAACATTGCCAGCTATGCCTTGCTGACTATGATGGTGGCGCAGGCCTGCAATCTGGAACCGGGGGATTTTGTCTGGACAGGCGGTGACTGCCACCTCTACAGCAATCATCTGGAGCAGGCGGACCTGCAGCTGTCACGTGTACCCTTGCCCCTGCCGGTGATGCGCCTCAATCCCGAAGTGAAGAACATCTTTGATTTTGTTTTCGAAGATTTCACGCTGGAGAACTACGAACACCATCCACATATCAAGGCACCGGTGGCCGTGTAGCCCGGGCTTAAGGTGCCCGTACCGAAACCCAGGCCACCCATGAACTGCTGGCGACCGACATGACGAATGACAAGAAGCCTCGCCTCTCGCTGATTGCAGCTGTTGCCGAGAATGGCTGCATCGGCGTAGACAACAAGCTGCCGTGGTACCTGCCTGACGACCTCAAGTACTTCAAGGCCGTTACCAGCGGCAAGCCGGTGATCATGGGACGCTCCACCTTCGACTCTTTGGGTCGGCCGCTGCCCAACCGCACCAATATCGTGATCACGCGCAATGCCAGCTATATCGCACCGGAAGGCGTCAGGATCGTGCATTCGCTGGAAGAAGCCGTGACCGTAGCCCTGGCGGTTGCCCATATTGCCGGTGACGAGGAAATCGTCGTGATCGGTGGTGCGCAGATCTATGCGCAAGCGCTGCCCCAGGCCGACCGCCTCTACCTGACAGAGGTCGCCAAAAGCGTCAGTGGGGATGCCTTTTTCCCTGACTGGGACAAGAGTGCGTGGCAAGAGATCGGGCGCCAGCCCCATCATTACGAACCTGCCGGGCTGGATTACAGCTTTGTGGTCTACGAACGCCGCTAGCCGTCGCTCAACCTGCCGCCACATTCAGGATGGCCGGCTCGCTTTCCGAGCAGCCATGATCGTTGCAGAGCGCCACCTTGATTTCATAGCTGCCGGGCTCCTGCAGGGGAAGCTCGGCCGTGGCCTGCTGGGCATTGGGCGTGGCTGAAGACAGCTCGCCAGCTGACGCCTTGACGCCATTCACATAGACGGTCCATTTGCGGCCGTTCTCGCCCCACCACATGTTCCAGGTGACCTCCTGCGTACCCGGCACGACAGCCTCCGGGAGGCGCGCGATCTGCGGACGGCCCGGAGACATCAGGCTGCCATCCCGTATAACCGGTGCCGCCGGGGTTACCGGGGCCTGTGCTGCCATCTTCTCCGTACCACAGCCGGACATCAGCCCGCCCAAGCCCAATACAAGGCCAAGCACAACACGACGGGAAAGGGGGTATGACATGACAGCGACCTCGAAAACAGAACCACCGAGGTCATTCTAGGGAGCAGGCCGGGTAAGGGAACCGCAAAACTGACGCTTTTTGTCATGGTTTTGCATTTTGTGACAGCATCCCCATTCCGGGGGTAGCCGGGTTCACATCCAGAGCGCCGGGCCGCGCACACTTGCCGCGGCAGCCATCGTCCTCAGGCCGGGGACGAGGTTTCCAGCCGACGCTGTATGGCTGCCAGCACCTCCATGAGATCACGGGCACGGGCTGGCTTGGTCAGGGCAAAGGTGTTGGGGATGAGTGTCTTGTCCGGCGAGGCATAGGCCACCATGGCGCGCGACTTGCCCGACTTCAGGGCGGTCATGCCGCTGCGCTCTTCGGTATCAACGATGACGACATCGGCATCCGGACCTTCGACATAGCTCCATTCAGCACCCTGGCCGCGCCCCACGATACCGAGCAAGGACTTGATGAGCGCGACATCCTTTTCATTCATGGCGGCACAGGTGACGGAATACTTGGACATGACTACCCCTAAGACATGCGTACCCTCTTCGGGGCACTTCCAGAACCAAACTGGCAATAGATTTTCGTGATGAACTCACAGGCGTGCAGCAAAGCAGATTACACGACGAATGCAAGCCTGAAAATCACCCCGGGTGTGTTCGCTCGCACTCGAGAGCATGCACCACCCGCTGTGGTTTCGCGTCCGAAAAACCCGCCTGCATTGCAAAAATCATGAAGAGACTGCTACGGAAGCCGGCATAACCATAGAAGCAACTCGTCTGGACAAGGCAACAAGGCCGGCGCGAATCTTTATGCATCCGCCATTCCCGCAGGAAGCATTCATGGATGCCGAATATGTCACCATCACCACACATCTTCTGGCTGCAGTGGCGGCCGGAGGAGCTATCGGGCTCGAGCGCAGCTATCACGGCCGCCCGGCCGGTTTCCGGACCCACACCCTTGTCTGCCTAGCATCAAGCCTGCTGATGCTGGTGACCTATTACCAATGGCAATGGCTGCCCGGCATTCCGCTGGAGACCGTACGTACCGATCCCACCCGCATGGCGCAAGGAATCATGACCGGCATCGGCTTTCTGGGTGCCGGCGTAATCTTCAAGGAAGGCTTCAGCGTACGCGGCCTGACCACGGCGGCCTCGATATGGATCACGGCAGCCATCGGCATTCTGCTGGGGGTAGGGTTCTATTTTCCGGCGTTGCTGGCCACCCTCGTCACGCTGGGCGTGCTGGCAGCCTTTCACATCATAGAAGGTCGCATGCCGGCCCACTCCTACGCACATCACTATGTGTGCTTTGATCGCCAGCATGTGATGCCGGAAGACGAACTGCGGGCATTGCTGACTTCGGAAGGATTCAGCATTGCCAACATGAGCTATCGCGTTACCACGGGCGGCGCCTTCGAGTACCGCATGGTTATTCGCAGCCGCCGACAGAGCAATACCCGCGCACTTTCAGAGAAATTGCGCAAGCTGGACGTGGTGCGGGAATTCCGCATATCCCCGACAGGGGACTAAGAGCCTGCTCAAACCCCTGCTTTCATCACTCCGGCGAAGACTTGGCAGAATACCGTTCAAGGCATCCCTAACGGCCGATGCGCAGGTGAAAAGCCTGCAGTGCAGCTTCGATGGGCGGCTCCAGCTCCAGGCCCGCACTGTTGAGAAATCCGGCAATCATTTCGTAATGCCCGATCAGGATGACGATCTCGATCAGCAAGGGCTTGCTGTAGGTTTTTTCCAGTATTTGCCAGGTTGCCTCGGAAATGCACTTGTCACGGAAAACCTCGTCACAAGCCAGCATCAAGGCCCTGTCATGCGGCTCGCTCCATGCCCAGGGGCCTTCCGAAACACGCAGGATGTCCTCGTCACTCACTCCTACAGAAAGAGCAATCTCCACATGCTGGCCCCACTCGTAACGGCTGCGGCAGTTCCAGCCCGTGCGCAGGATGATTTTCTCGCGTACATCGGCTGGCAAGCGACCAAAGGGCATCAGGCGCGAGGCAAAGAATAACCAGGCCCAGAACAGACGGGGATTGATGTTGAGCACCGTGATGATGTCCGGCATTTCGCCACGGCCAAAGAAACGGGTGAAAAGCGACATCCCCCGGAAGAGCATGCCGCGGTCAGAGGGCGGAGGTGGCGGCAGGCGCAAGCGCCCGTGACCAGCCCATCCGGATGCGGGTTCAAGACTGTCTTTTGCCATCAGCCTGCCTCTTTTTCCTTGCGGTACTCGCCCGGCGTCTTTCCCGTCACCTGCTTGAACCAGCGCAGGAAAGCCTGATGGGAACTGAAACCAAGGTGCTCCGCAATTTCATTGATGGAGTCCGTGCTCTCGCGCAAACGCCGGTGCGCAATGCCCAGCCTCACTTCATCCAGTATTTCCCGGTAACTGCTGCCCGCATTCTGCAACTTGCGATGCAGGCTGCGGCCACTGATGCCCAGTTGCTGCGCCACCATGTCCTTGGTGGGAATGTCATCGAGAATCATGGCCTCGATCAGATGCCGGACCTCGTCAGCCAGCGATGTTTCATGTTCGCGCTGGCGCAGGAGATTCTGCGCATGTTGCTCCAGCAGGTCCTTGATGAACGCGTCACCATGGCGCAGGCGTGCCTTCATGGCACTGGCCGGAAGAACCACCGACGCCCGTTCACGACCAAAATGCACAGGACAGCGGAAAAACGAAAAATATTCCCGCACTCGGTCGGCATCATCCGGCCGGCCGTGCGCAAAATTCACGGACCGTAGGGCATCGCCCTCATCAGCCACCAGCAGGCGTGCCACCACCACGAAAGCTCCCAGGACATATTCCGTGGCATGTCGCCGGAAAGCGCTGCCTCCCGCAGAACACTCCCAGCAAACCTCGACCGTCCCCGGTCCGAAAAGCAGGGAAGTCTTGCCGATGTTGCTGAGCAGGCCGTTGTAGCGCACCACCACATCCAGGGCATCCGCCAGGGTGGTGCATGACTGGAAAACATAGCCGATGGCACCGAAAGTGGCAGGCTGTATATCCGCAGCTAGATGCAGGCCCATCAAAGGGTCGGCATAGCGGCGTGAAATCACGGCGAGCATGGCTTCAACGGCGGTGAGCGGCACCAGGCCATCCGCATCCGCCAGGGTGGCCCGGGACAGGCTGACTTCGTCCATCAGCTCGTTCATGGGCAGTCCCGCTGCCTCGCCCCGGGCAATGATGTGCTGGAGATGGCGCACGGATATCCATCCCAGTGCCGGATTGCTGACCAATGTCGACATGGCATTCCTGCCTCTGCAATTGAAACGAGCTGGCAGCCCATGGGAAGCATCTTGTCACAGAATATGCCACCCCGAAGGGCGTGGCCGCTTTGGAAACGGCACATGGCCCATTTTGTAACTATCCTCCCGCCGCAGTGACGACCACCATTGCAAGCCTGCGCCACTTTTCCATGCGCTGCCGGCAGGCGGCCACCACATCCAAGGAACCTCCATGCCCATCACCAGCCTGGAACACAAGAAATGTCTCATCACCGGCGCCGCCAGCGGCATTGGCAGGGCGACGGCAGTTGCCGCCGCTGCGGAAGGTGCGGAACTGTTCCTGACAGACATCAATGCTGCCCAGCTTGAGGCCGTGGCAGAACAGATAAGGACCAGCGGGGGACAGGTATCTTTCTGCAGGGCGCTGGACATTGCCAGCTTCGAGGCCGTCAGCGAGTTCGCTCGGGACATCCATGCGGCTCACGGCAGCCTGGATGTCGTGATGAACATTGCCGGCGTGTCCACCTGGGGCACCATCGACAAACTCGAGCACCGGCACTGGCGCAAACTGATAGACGTGAACCTCATGGGCCCCATCCACGTGATGGAAACCTTCATCCCGGAAATGATCCGGGCTGGCAAGGGTGGCCATCTGGTAAACGTGTCATCGGCCGCAGGGCTGTTCGGCCTCCCTTGGCACGCCGCCTACAGTGCCAGCAAATTCGGTTTGCGCGGCATTTCGGAAGTGCTGCGTTTCGATCTCAAGCAGCACGACATTGGTGTCAGCCTGGTTTGCCCCGGCGGCGTGGATACCGGGCTCGTGAGAACGATTGAAATCGTGGGCATAGACCGCGAGCACGCAGAAATGCAGAAACTCACGCAGCGCTTCCAGAAACATGCCGTGACGCCGGAGAAGGCCGCAGCCGCCATCCTCAAGGGCATCAAGGCCAACCGCTACATGGTCTACACCTCCTTCGACATTGCCTTCGGCCACTGGTTCCAGCGCAAGTTCGCCTGGCCCTATGAAATTTTCATGCAGTTGATGAACAACTATCTGAGTGCCGTCGCAAAGCGGCAGAAAACCACCGACGCCTGATGCGCAGGTCACTCATCCGTCAGTGAGCACTCGGCTTCGTCAGGCGCCTGCTTGCAGCGCAGGCGCTTGAGAATCCCCATCATGCGCTTGTCGTAGAAGCCCTCCTTAGTCAGCTCTATGCGCGACTCGCGCATGAGCTTGGTATAACCCGGACGGTCCCCTAGCGGTACGTTCATCCAGTGTGCCGGATCCACTGCCCTTTCTTCATTGCGGATCATCCCGAAAGCACGTGTGAGCTGGCCCAACGCATACTCGCGTGCACGCTGGCCGAAATCGGGCGGGAATCTTTCATGGCGGATCAATACCTGGCCCGTCAACTGCACAACGGGAAACCGGGCAATGCCTCCTTTTGTGCCCAGACCGCGATACAGCTCAAGCGGCTGATAGACAATGATGGGAGCCACGACAATGTCTACCTGCCCGTTATTGAACTTGCCTGCAAAATTCGTGATGTCTGAAGCCACCGGCTGCGCACCGATCTGCCTCACCAGAATGGCCTGTGTCTTGTCCCAGTCCATCACGGCCACTTTCTTGCCGGCAGCCTTGTCCAGCGTATTGATACGGCGATCATTGACGAAGGGATAGGCAGCGCCGATGGGAACAATCCCCGCTACCTCGTAAATGCCACTCACCATGTAAGGCGCAAGCTTGGGTGACGCCATGAGCTCGATCACCTTGCGCATGGTGGTGTAATCGGGAATGGCGCCTACCGCATCTATGCTGCCCGTGAATGCATTGAACTGGCGTGCACGCAATCCTGTGATGGCCACACCATCGCACTGGCCTGCCTTGAAATCCTCGGCAGCGACGCGCTCATCCGTGTAAGCCTTGAGCTCGATTTTCACACCCCAGGTCCTGGCCACGAACTGGTAATCCCGGGCAATGGAATAAACCTGCCCCTGTGTTCCCATGGGGTCAAACACGCAGAAGAGCTGCGCTTGTGCTCTGCCTGACAGCAACAGGAAAAGTGGTGCAAGGAATACGGCAAGCACCCGCGACATGGCTGCAAACTTCATTTCATTTCTCCCTGAAAACGGCAGTGCTGACGCACCACTCCTTCCTTATTTGTCCGGCACAGGCCCCGAAGACAGGGCCATGCTCGCAAAGATGCCGGCTTTCCGGTTGTCCCTGATGGCGAGGTATCAGGTCAGCACGGCAAATTCGTCATTTCGGGAAAAACTGCCGGGGGATCGTATTACTGCGGTTTAAGCGTGAAAGAGCCGTACATCTGGGCATTGGGAATGACGATGCGTCCCAGAGGCCGGTCATTGAATTCGACTCGCCCTATGTCCAACTGACGACCGGCGGCACTGGAGCCGGAACCGTAAGCAGGAAGAGCAGAACCGGAAACAGCATCACTCATGCGTGCTGCCGCTGCTGCGCCAATCTGCACGGTATTGGCGATTCTCAGCTTGGTCTTGCCGTCCGGATCCTCGGTACTGCCACGCAGGTCGACGATGCCGTTGACGATGGCAATGTCCCCCGTCATGCGTGCCAGGCGGAACTCTGCCGACGGATCACTGGGCTGGCTGACGGCAATGAAACTCCCGTCATCACTGGCATCCGCCGCCAGGCTTTCCGAAAAATTAGCGATATCCGTATCCATGAGGCGTATCGCCGCACTGAAGCCAAGAAAATTCTGGCCCTCGGTCGCAGAGGCTGCAGCAGGCGAGAGGCGATGATTGACCAGACCCTCGATATTGATGTTGACGTGGCTTATCTCGACAAGCTCCTGCCCCAGGACAGGATCGAATGGCGGGAGAATGCCTCCGCCAAAAGTGGCCTTGATGTTGATGCGCGCACGCGGCGACAACATGTCCACACCACCCAGCCAAGGATCACCGTTGACATCCCAGGCCTGTTTCAACCACAGCCGGGTATCGTTGGCCAGCAACAGAAAACTGCTGTTGACCAGGCCGATGCCCATGGCATCACGCACCTCACCCGTGATGTTGTTCTTGTTGATGTCCGTATCCGCAATCATGAGATGGGAGCCGCGGTTCCAGTTTGATCCTTGAGAGCAGTTGCTGATGGCCGTATTGCAGCCGTTCGCAAATGTCTGCGACATCAGCATGATGTCCGCCATGATGCCGCGGTCACGGCTACCGCCACCAACATCCCCTTCGCTGCCACCTGCATAGAGGTAAACATTGGCATCCACGTTGGCCAGTGTGTATATCAGGCCCCAGTTATAACTGGCGGGCTCGGTAGTGACACCCGTCGCACTGGTTTCCAGCAACCTGACCTTGCGTGAAAACGCCATGAGGTTGCCTTCACGTACCAGCATGGTTATCGCCTTGTCGCCTGTGCGATTCACATCCGTGTTGAAATTTTCCACCGTCCCTATGGCCAGATCGACAAGCTGACTGCCTGATGCACAGCTTGCACTGTGCTGCGATCGCCCCCAGCACAGGCCTCCCGGCCCTTGCCCGGCATTGACCACATCCAGCGCAATCAGCGGAAAGTCGTGCGCATGCGGATTGCCTCCCCAGGTCACCCAGTCGCCCAACTCGAAATTCACACGGCTGCGATCCGCGCCACCCGCAGCCGCCTCACCCAACTGCCATCGGTATTCCTTTCCGGCATCACCGAAAGTGTTGATGGCCTCTGCCCGGCTGACAAAATCCCAGGCTGAGGTCAGCCATATGCCCTGTGTGCGGGTATTCTTGTCATAGCTCTTCCAGCTGCCACCCGGTTTCAGCGACAGTTCGACATTCTTCAGACTTCCCATCCAGCCGAAATGCAGAAGCGGCCGATCATTCGCCGTTACGATGAATGCTTCTCCCGGATAGTGGACCGGGAACTTGAAGAGCAGATCAAAGTCCAGAAGGATGTTGACCAGTGGCGAGACCGTTCCCACTGTCGACAACCTCAGGCCGGCACTGTCTATGGTGAGCTTGCCGGCAGGCATTTCCCACAAGGCATTGAAATTGTTCTGCGTCAGATAGGGATGGCCGGACCACAAAGGCTCATAGAACATTTTGCCGTCACGGATTTCCGCCCTCAGCCAGGTGTCATCCGTATCACTGAAAATTCCACCCCTGCTGTGCAACGAAAACCGGTTCTCGGAATCCAGCCTCAATGTGCCATAGCTGCGAGAGGAGTAACCGTCGTGACGAAGATCGCCAATGCGCAGCCGTGCCCGGGACATGGCAACATCCAGGGCAATGACAGGCTGTCCCGCACCGTTGCTACCCACATCCAGGATGCTCTGGAGTTGGGTAGCACCGCCGGCATTACCAACCGTATCCACTGCCATCAGCGAGATGCCGTCAAGGCGCAGTGCAGCCTCATCCACTCCCTGATCAAGTTGCCACTGCAATTGCGTCGCCGTAATGCCGGCGGAGGCCGAGGTCAGATCCACCACCAAGCCATCCTGGGCATGAACATGCTGCAGCTCGTCTTCGGAAAGCGGCGTGAAGGCGGCACAGGGAAATGCTGCAACAGCAAGCAGTGCCGGCATCAACGAATGATGCACGGCCCGGCCATAACGGGCCTTTCCTGATTTCATTATCCCGACCCCGATTACGTTGCCCATCATCTGATGCTCAACAAAACATGCTGGAACCAAGACAGTTCTGTGCCGGCCTCTGGCCAAAATCAAGATGACGGTTTTCAAGACCCAGCAGCACCGTGGTCAGCAAAGGTATCGTGCCAACATTCGTTACCAGTCCCATCATCTTCAGCATAGGCACATTCATCCACCAACCGGCATTTGCCTCCGGGCTGTAACCGGTCTTGGCATAATTCGGATAACTCACTTTCTGGCGCTGGAAAGACAGGAAGAAATCCGGCGTGTTTTCCATGACCATGCCATGAATGAAGCGAAGGTCTTCCTGAACATGCGCATCAACAGGAATGCCGATGAACGAGGTTGCCGCCATCGATATATTGGTTTCATTAAGGCGTGAGCCACTGACACTGATGACATTGTCAAACGTCGCCACCGTTCCCCAGGAAGCCGGATTACCTACCGTGCCACCTGTCCCCAGATTGCAGGGAGTAAATGGAAGGGAAACCAGAAGATAACCACAACCGATGGCATGGCCCTGTACGCGTATGCTCATGTTGCCGCTGATCATGTTGATCCCGGAATGACAGGCGATACGCGCCGCATCTCCCCCGCCGCTCTGGCAAGTTCCTCCCCGCTCATAGTTGTATTGGCCATTCGGGTAATGGCGGCCGATGCTCATGTAGCCATCTGCCTGTTGCGCGCCTATCTTGATGCCAACCACTTCCCGCGTAGCGGCCGTGTTGCCGGTGGTTGCAATCTCTATGTAAGGCCGCTTCATGAGGAAGTCGCTGCCGACACCGGCCGGGTTGTCACCGCTGCGCCCCATGAGGGAAACAAAATCAAGATCGACATCACAGCCTGTCCTGATGGACTCATTAAAGCCGCCACAGCCGAGCTGGAGCTTGTTGATGTTGATATTGGTGAAAAGGTCGATATCAAGACCTACCCGGGTGTATTCGAAACCGGCACCGGCACCGCTTCCGACAATGTGGTCAGCCACGAAAAGTGCCTGGCCATGTATTCCGGAAAGCTCATTGTCCTGCAGGGGCAGCATCGTCGTGGCCTTAGCCCCGCTGGCAGCCACCACAAGAAAAACCATTGTCAGTATTCTTTTCATTTTGCTTGACACTCTGCTGCCCTGCGCTAGAAGCCGGAAAGAAAGGCACGGCCGCCTATATCGACCTGGGACCTGAGTTGCCCCGGCCTGGAGTCGCTGACAAGAACACCGAGGAATGATTTTCCATTGTCGGTGCTGGGCCCCGTTTCACCGTACTGGAGTGCAGCCCGGCCGATATGCTGGTGAAACTCGATATCAGCCGTGAATCCGCTGTTGTCCGGAAATGAAAACTGTAGGATGGGTCGGTTGCGGACCGCCGTGGCACACGAAGAAGAAGCTGCCTGCCCGTTCAAAAGACAGGTCGTGCTCGTACTGTCAAAGAAGCGTGAAGGGTCGGCATAATCCGTTCCGACATTAGGCGTAAAAACGCCATCCAGCTTCAGATCATTGACCTTGTAGGACATGTATACGTCCTTGAGGACAAGCCACTCTCCTCCGGCACTGTCTCTTGCATTGGAGTGAATCGCGATATTGCAAAGGTGTGTGTTCTGGCAATTGCCAAAACCGGTGGAAAGGGCATTGCCACTGGCATCGGAATTCAGGCGGTATTCGATGTCGATTGCTATCCCGTGCTGACCTGAAACCGCTGAAAGATCGCCATCCTCCAGAGTCAGAAGTGACTGGGCGACGCTCATGGTCGGATGGAGAAGCAGAAGAAATGCTGCAAGCAATTTTTCGTGGCGGGTGGCCATGTCAATTGGCCCCCAGCGTGACGGCCCTGAGATGGTTGATCAGCAAGCCTTCGACACGGGCAGAGCCCAGGCTGATCGCATCCACATTCCTCAGGGTTGACGCATTGTTGTTCTGGTTGTCACGAACAGACCATGTGGCTGCCGGGTCGCGGGAGGCAAATCCTATCCCGCCCTCAGCCAGCACATTGGCGCGCGTCGTTCCGCCTGCTCCCGAATACCTAACGGTATGAACACCTGATCCGCCGTAACCATTGTTCTCCGTATTGACGGGAAATTTGCTGCCCCACTCTACGTATCCGTGTGTTTCGTAATAACGGTCAGGGTAAGGCTCGGTACCATTGGCATTGCCGCGGTCATAGCCGCAGACAACGGGAAACGCTGCTGCGCAGCGCGGATTGAAGCTGTAATAGTCATTGTAAAGTGCCGCGACATTGGGAATACGCGTCAGCTCAATGACAAAGTTGCTGTTGGAGGTACTGCTACCTGTGCTGCCTGGCTGGGTGTCATCCATGATGATGGACTGGTAATGGAGCTGGCCCAGCGGCAAATAGGAATTCACATTGCGGAAATACAGGCCCTCCATGTCCGTGAACGTCGGAACCTGATGTGCCGCTGTATTGGAGAGCGCCGTCTGGTTGACGCTGAAGCGGTAATTGCCGGCCATGCGTATGGCATTCGTCATGCCAAGCGAAGTATCGGCACGGTTCTGGAAAAGACGCATCGTCATGCCGCGGTAGGGATTCAGCACCCAGTCCGTTCCGCCGCTTCCCGGCACCGAAGGTGGCTTCAGGCGTGACGCTGGCCGCCCGACAATGATGCTCTGGCTTTTCAGGATGTCTCCGGGTGTGCTGCCATTGCGGCCCGCTTCGATCTCTCCCCAGAAAGCAAACCGGAAGGGATCCGTATTGGAAGGCCCCAGCAACTCGAGCACGGTCTGGTCATTGAGCACCGCTCCCGCCGGACCCAGCCTGTTGTAATTGAATGTCCGCAGTACGTAGGGATTATCGAAGGTGGAAAGATTGACGATGCCGTCTGCACTGATGGGACAACCCAGTCCGTAGGTTCCCCCCGTGCAGGCATTTCCCATCCAGTCACGTGTATTGCTGTTCCATGTCGAATCACCGTGCGCCACATTGTCATGGGTGGCTCCGCGGGAAAACGAGATGCCGTAATAGCGCACATCACCACGACGCAAGGTTGTGCCCGTGACTGCCGCACCTGTCAGCTCGACAAAACTGTTGGGATGCATGAGGACATGAATGTCCTGCAGGGGAAGCATCAGCCCCGTTCCCGTTACCAAATCCATGTCGCTCTCTGTCATTTCGTTCAGGGCAGTCGCCGGAACGGCAGCAAACATCAGGGAGGCCGCCAGAATGGAGGTCAAAAAAATCCGGGGGAGATCAGAGCCAGTACGCCGGGATTTTGTATTCATACAGACCCCGTTTCTTCTTGTTGTGTAGGGACTGGCCCGCCCTCAGGACGGGAAAGGGAAATTCATATTGACACCTCAGGAGCCAGCTTCAGGTTTCAATAGAGGTCATTTCATGTACCGAAAATGGCCGCGGCAGCAGACAAGGAGAATGAGGGTTGCAGGATTTCCTGAAGACGCAGGTGAGACGCTGGAAACCCTGAAAAAAACAGGCTGTACAGGCCGGCAGTGCCCGTACAGCCTCGCGCAATAAATCGTCAGGCTCATGCCCTTTCAGGCTGAAGCTTCAAGCCTCAGGGATGCCAGAGCACATTCATCATTTTCGGGAGCACATCATTCAGGGCGAAATTCCAGCAACTGAAGTTATGGCCTCCATCGCAACCAAAGGGAACCGAGGCTCCCGGGCGACCATACATCCAGTAAAAATGTGGAATGCGGGCGTTATCGAGCGACTGATGCATCAGGTGTGTCGACCATCCCACCGTACGCTCCAGCACATCAGCATCATGGATGCCCGAACCGGCATAAAGTGCTACCTGAACGCTGCGCAATGTATTGGCACGACCGATAGGATTCTTGGCATTCCAGACACCATCCAGTGGCCAGAATGGCCAGCCAAAGGGCCCGTCAACGGGCATGAAATTCTGTGCCGTCTGTTCGGTCACCACGGAGCGTATGCCGGCATCTCCCAGATTCAATGCGCCGGAGAAGCTCGCGGCATAGGCGAAAAGATCCGGACGCTGCTGTGCATAATGAATGGCACCGAAACCACCCATGGAAAGACCGGCGATTGCACGCCCTTCCTTGCGCGCAATCGTGCGCAGGTTGGCGTCCACCCAGGGCAGCAGCTGATAAAGATGGAAATGCTCCCAGGACTGCGCACCGGCTGAAGTGTTCACCCAGTTGGTATACCAGCCCACCTTGCCGCCATCCGGCATGACAGTGATGACCGGCTTGCCGTTGGTGATCGGCTCGACAGCGCCTCCGCCCGTTGTCCACTGGCTGGAATGTCCGCCTGCTCCACCATGCAGCAGATAAAGAACCGGGTAGCGTACACCGGAGTTTGCGAAGTACCCGGACGGCAACGTGATACGTATCTGATGACGGCCATTAACAGCCTGTGGAGCAATCACGCCCGTAGAAATGTCGACTTCCAGTGTCCGGTTGGTGATCCAGCGACTGCCCTGCACATTGATGCCAAAGCCTGACTGGAAATTGGGTGCATCCGCCAGCACCGGCCCTGCCACCAACACCATCATCACAACGAGTGCCTGCCGTATCCTTTGCAACCACTCCCTCATGCCCTCATGCGGATTCCTTCTTGCATTCATGCTTTTCATGTCTTTCTTCCTGGCTGGATTTTTTTGTTTTCACTGCATGTCATTGCTGTGCTGCCAGCCGCGGATTGAATACCGGCTGTCGCCGACCAGCGGCCAGACGATATTGCACCTGCCCGGGAATCCATCCGGTCTCCGGAGAGGACATGCAGGGTTCCTAAATTGGCCAGAAAGATAGAAGCACTCGTAGCGCCAGACCTGACAACAGCCAGGCCTGCAAGGAGCAAGGAGAGATGATTGCCCGAGAAGAGCGGTCTTGCCGTGGCAGCTTCAGGCTGAGACTTGCCGGGGAAGAGGCTCTGGTTTCCGCACATGCACCGGCACGTATTTGTGATACGGCGTACGCGACAAAGGATCGCAATGTGCTGAGGATGTGAGGCGGTTGAGTTGTGGTCCGACAGGATCACCACCCTGATAGCGCATGCCGTAGCCATGGGGCAGTGACACCACGCCACGGCGCAGGCTTTCATCCAGTTCCACTACCACGTCCAGCATTCCTCGGGCCGACTCGCAAAAGGCATGATCACCCTCGGCCAGATCCAGTGCGCCGGCATCCTCCGGATGCATGCGCAGTGCACCATGTGGGTCCACTTTTCGCCAGGCGGGATCGCGATAGATCTGGTTGGCGTTATAGCTGCGGCGCTCGCCCGCCAGCAGGATGAAGGGAAAATCCTTGCCGGGATCTTCTTCTGTGGCAAGGGCCTGCCACTCCTGCAACATTTCGGGAACGACAAGATGAATGCGACGGTCTTCATGCCGGATCATGCTCCATGTATCCCGGAATTCATGCCGGCTGATGATGACGCCTTCCCGTTTTTCCAGGATGGCCCGGAACAGGGCAGCTCCCAGAGTCAGCCTGTTGCCGCTGTGTCCGGCACGGCGCACCGCTGCCGTATGCTTCTGGGCATACATCAATGACAGGGGAAACAATACGGCCGCAGCGGCGGCACCTTCCGGAAGTGCCTTGCCCAGTGTGCGATAAACAATGGAAGCCGCATATTTTCCCCACGACTTCCGTGCAAGCAGTGTCGCTGCCAACGCCGACAGGAAAGCAGCATGCCCGGTCGCACGCGGCTCGTGACGTGCCACACGCGCAAGCCAGGGAAACTGTGCCGGTATTTCTCCCATCTTCTCCAGCAGGCGCGTATAGATTTCCGGTTCCGGCAGGGCGTCTCCCTGCGGCGGGAACAAGGGGTGACGCAAGTGAAAGAAATTCGCCGGAAACTCCAGATTGAAGCCCGTGGCTTCCCATTTCTCGAACTGCGATGCCGCCGGCAACACATAATGTGCCAGCCGGGCCGTTTCCGTCATGGCCACGTCCACCACGACCAACAGCTCCAGTGAGGAAAAAGCTTTTTCATAGGCTGCCGTGTCCGCGTATGTCAGCGCCGGATTAGCGCTATCGACAAAGACGGCTCGCACCCTGTCTTCGCCTTCATGCAGGATTTCGTCCGGCAGGATGTTGGGCGGATAGATGCCGGCAATCGGGAACATCTTGTGATGTGCCGTACGCTTGAAGCGCGGCTTGCGCTCATCCGTATTGCCAATGACGGGCACCATGAAGGTGTGCAGATTGTTGCCACCGGGCTTGCCGAAATGCCCCGTGACCAGATACAGCAGCTTTTCCAGGTAGCCGTTCAGCGTGGTATGCAATGTGTGCTGAATGCCAAGATCGATACGCAGGCAGCCGGCCCGTGCCTTTGCATAACCGTGGGCCACTTTTTCGACATCAGCGAGTGGCACGTCTGCCCGTGCCACATAGGCTTCGATGGGGATGCTGCGCAGGATTTTTTCTATCTCGTCAAAACCCTTGCAATGCGCTGCAAGAAAATCGCAGTCATGCAAACCATCGCGCACGATAATGGCAAGCATGGCACTCATGAGGAAAGCATCCGTGCCCGGCCGGAGCTGGAGATGGATATCAGCCTGGCGTGCGGTTTCAGAGCGACGCGGATCCACCACCACCATGGTGCGCCCGGGGTCTTTCTTGATTTCACGCAGCACATCACGCGCATTGGGAATGCCGTGTGCCTGGAAAGGATTGCAACCGATGAAAAGCACATAATCGGAGTGCTCGACATCTTCGGTGGTATGGCATTGCTGGCTGCCGAACAACCTGCCGTTCACCCAGAAATCCCCGGTCTTTTCCTGACCCAGTGCCGTGTAGCTGAAGTGACTGCCCATGGCAGCACGAATCTGGCCACTGTAGGCGCCGCCAAGATGATTGCCCTGACCACCGCCTCCTACGGAGGCATAGGCATTACCCCCGTGCCGGGCACGGATGGCCAAGAGGCGCGAGGCAATGTCGTCCAGTGCCTCGTCCCAGCTCACGCGGACAAAGCTGCCGTCCGCCTGCCGCTTCAAGGGATGCTGCAGGCGGTCGCCATGATTCTGGTAATACGCCAGCCGTGCGGCTTTCTGGCAGATGTAACCCTTGGACACCGGATGATCATCATCACCGCGGACACGGGTGAAATTGCCGTTCTCCGTTTCTACCACCAGGCCACAATTGCGTGAGCACAGGATGCAGGCGGTCTTTTCCGTTGTCATGGCGATCTCCCTGGCGAATGGCGAGGTACGGTGGGTCAGGCTGATTTCAGGATCATGCAGGTCGCCGTGGCGAAGGCGTAGAGCACGCCGTTTTCGTCACGGATGTCTCCCTCCGAAATCACCAGCCGGCTGGTGGCATTGATGACCCGGCCTTCTGCACGCAGGGTCTTGTTGAAGGGAATGGGTTTGCACATCTTCACGTTCAGTTCGATGGTGCCGTAACTGACGCCCGCCTCGAGCACAGTGTGGGTGGCACAGCCCGTGACCGAGTCCAGTACTGTTGCCGCGAAGCCGCCATGCACGCCCCCCAGGGGATTGGTATGGGTTTCATTGGCCGTGGCCGTGAAGACTACACGCCCTTTCTCAACGGCCTCCGGTGCCATGGGCATGGTCTTGGCAATGCCGGGAGCGGGGAAAAGCCCTTGGGCAAATGCCTGCATGATTTGCAGGCCGGTCATTTCAAGCAGGTTCACGGGAAGCTCCGGGGAAAGTAATCGGTGAGGAAGGCGGGTACTGGCTGGATGAGACCGGAGAATTCCTGCACCATCCTGTCACCAGGAACCAAGTTCTAGAAAAATATTCTAACCATGAGAGAACAGTCAAGCGCCCGGCAACGGGCCATCATTGAGGCAGCTCTGGCCTGCTTCTCCCGGCATGGCGTGGAAGCCACCACGATAGACATGATCAGGGAGGCATCAGGTGCCAGCGTGGGCAGCCTGTACCACCGCTTCGGCAACAAGGAAGGAATCGCCGCCGAGGTCTATGTGCAAGGCCTGCAGGATTTCCGGGCTTTCATGGAAGAGCGGCTAGAAACATCCACCACGCTGGAAGATGCGGTAAAGGCCATCGTGCACGCCAATGTGGACTGGATAGTGGCGAACCCGGACTGGGCACGCTTCATCTTCAACCACCGCATGGTGCTGAAACAGGCCAACCGTGAAGAAGCCTTCAACGCCGAGACCCGGGCCTCCAGCCAACGCTGGATGACACGGTTGCTGGCACTGCCTGAAACACAAAGGCTGTCGCCTGAGGTCCGGGAAGTTTTCCCTTCACTGGTGGCAGGGCCGGTACACGACTATGCCCGGCAGTGGCTGGAGGGCCGGCGCAAGACCTCCCCGGAAAAACTTCGGGAAGCCTTCGCCAAGGCAGCCTGGGCCAGCCTCCGGCCAGACTGAGAAGCACAGGGGGAGAAAACAAAAACGCCAGCTTGTCGCTGGCGCTCTCGTCTCAGTGCGCCATCTGCGCCGCCCGTTCCTCGGCGGCACGCGCGGCGGGGGAGCGGGCCAGATAGGCCAGGGCCTGCTCGGTATTGCCTTCGGTGACAGGATGGAACGTTGGCGAGAGCCAGCGGACTGTTGCTGCCAGCAGGTAGGAAAAAGTCGGCACGTTCTCGGTACGGCGGCCCGTACGCTCCAGTTCCAGCAAGAGACGCAGCAGCCCCTGCTGCCCCAACCACAACGAGTAGCGGTCCTTGTCCTGACTCGCGAGCGAGCGGGCACCGCCTGCGAGGAAGTGCAGGAACAGCGGGAAAACCGCCGCCATGATCACCTGCCGGCTGACATAGAAACCAAGCTGGGTCTTGCAGAGATGTTCGAACAGGTCAAAGGCCACTGTACGGTGCTCGACTTCCTCGGCCAGATGCCAGCGGAAAAGGTCGGCCATGGTCGGATCAGCCTTGTCCCAGCTCTTGTTGTCCATGCACCACTGCCCCAGCGCACCTGTGAAATGCTCGATGCCAGCAATCAGGCCCACGCGCAGCACCAGCCAGTGCTTTTCCAGAAAGCGGCGCTGCAGGGCGCTGATGCCAAAGGGAGCCTCGCCCAGCACCTGCTCGAACACCCACTCCACATGGGTACGGTATTCGTCCGTCTCCATGCCATGGTCATTCAGAAAGGTCTCGGCCTGGGAATGCATGCGGGAATGGATGGCTTCCTGGCGGATGAAGCCCTGTACCTCGGCACGGAGGACAGGGTCGGTTACCAGCGGCAGGGCCTTGTTGTAGACGCGGCAGAACCACAGCTCGCCAGCGGGCAACAGCAGGTTGATACCGTTGATCAGGTGGGTAGCAAAGGGATCGTCCGGGATCCAGTGCAGGGGAGAGTCCTTGAAGTCGAACTGCACGCGACGGGGCTTGATCTGATGACGCTGGGTCATGATCTCTCCGGGTTTTCTTGTTGTGGCTGAAACTGCCCATACCGGGCAAACCCACTGCAACCGACGGGATACCTGCCTCAGGCCCCCATCAGGGATGACCGGATTCTTACAGTGTCCAATGGCAAGATCAAAATCATCATGGGCCAGACCTCTGTCCTGAAATGATAAAAGTCGGGCACAAAAAAGCCCGGCTTGCCGGGCTTTTTTGCCAAACAGTCGGGATCAGAAGCGGTATCCCAGATAGACGCCCACCGTGAGCGGGTCCAGCGTGGTCTCGATCTTTTGACCAGAGCTCATGCTGGTAGTGGTCTTGAGGAAGGTTTTGGCCACCATGGCCTCGGCAAACACGCGCTCCGTCAGGGCTAGGGTCACACCCAACTGTGGTGTCAGGGCCAGCTTGGAGTCCACGGATAGCGTTGTGCCCGGCCCGCCCGGATCAGTGATGGCCGTCAGCGAGCCGTTGCCCACCTCATCGTAGAAGTAGGCATAGGTCAGGCCTAATCCCACATAGGGGTGGAAGCGGGACTCCGGTGGCAAGAAGCGATACTGGCCAAAGACCGTCAGGGGCAGGGCCTTGACCTCCCCCACCTTGCCGACCCCTTGCACAGCACCGGTTCCTTCCAGATCAAAGGTGAAAGGCGTGGCGACCGGAATTTCCACCGCCCAGTTATCCGTGATCATGTAAGTGATGCCACCGCCGAACTGTGTGTCGTGGGAAACATCAACCGTGGTTCCCGGCAGGCTGGGTGCCGAAAGATCGCCACTTTTCACATCCGGGCGGATGGACATGGCGCCGGCTTTGACCAGCCAGCTCCCGGCAGCCTCGGCATGTACCAGTGGCGTAAATGCAGTGGCCAGGAAAGTCGAGGCAAGCAGTGCGCTGTACTTGAATATATTTTTCATTTTTCTGTCCCCTTACAGCCAGCCGGCCTGCGCCATGCTGATGGTCACGCGCCGGGCCAACAGCTTGAAGCCCTCGGGCGTGGGATGGAATTCGTCACTGAAGGCATAGGTTTTCCACCAGTTGGCACCACCGGTGGCGCCTGCCGGCGGCGTGGTGGCCGAAAGATTGGTGTCGGTACAGGCCAGACCGGCGGCCAAGGCGCTGCAGGCCGGGTCCACCGCATTGGTAAAGGCATATTGGGCAGGGTCAGCCACGAGATCTGTCAAGGACTTGCCGAAGTCAGCCACGACAACACGCTTGTCTGCCGCAAAACGACTGGCAAGCTGGCTGTTGTACTGGCTCACCCAGCCCGCCACCATGGCCTCCAGTTGCAGGCGCGTGGCATGGTCGATCTGGCTGGCTCCCTCCAGTTGGTCCAGCGCGATTCTCAGCTTGGGCGTGAGAGCCACATTGGGCATGTTGACGACAACAGCATGCGTTACACCGTTATCCAGGGCCTGCTCGGTGATGGTGTCCGCAAAGAAGTTCGCCAAGGCCGTCATGTAGAGATAACCCAGTGTTGCACTCCCTGTAGCTCCCTGGACCAGGTAGCTGTCCACCAGTGTAGGATCCAGCAAGCTCTTCATCTGGGTCACGAAACCTGTCGGGTTCTGGGCCAGCGTCAGATAGTTCGTGAAAAGGTCCGCCGCATCATTGCCTCCCCCAATAGCCAGCAACAGGTCACTCGCCGCAAAGCCCTTGGCCGCCATGTCATGCAACTGCTTGGTAATCGAGCTTTCTGTCGTATTGCCATTGCTGTATCGGTTGATCACTGCCCCGCCCACGGCATAGTTGGTGCAGTCCGGGTCTACAAGATACGGTGAGCACTGCGTCAGGCCATAAATGGCGGCAATACGGTCATTCCACAGCGGCAAGGGCCTGGTGGGATCATCGGATTTCACGCCCGCTCGTGCGCCACCATTGCTGTCACCGCTACCGGCAAGGCTGTCGCCTACCGTTTTCACCGCGGTGAAGGTCTGTTTGAGGGAGTTGTCATTGCTGCCTTCGCTGCATGCTGCAAGCAACAGGGGCAGGGCCAGTGCGAAGAAAATGCCAGCTCGCATGCTGTGTCTCCTGAAGGTTGTTGTTGTTTTGAACCCGACATGACCAAGGCCGGAAGCGCCTCGTGAGCAACCCGGTGTCCCGGAACGGTTCAGTGGATGTCCCCGGGGCGGCTGCTCTTTCTCCGTCATGCGGCGATGCTAGAAGTCGTCCTTTTCGACTTCACTGAACAGACCGGCCAGTCTATTGGCGTGAAGCGGCCATCCGGCCGGTTTTGTGTCCCGGCAGGCCATTTACACGGGCGCGACAGGCCCATGCCGCTCCCCGGATTACCCTGAAGACGACTCCTGTTACGGGCATAGCCATGATCACCATTGCCTCTTTCTGGGTCCGCGGGATTGCGGATGCCCTAAGCGCCAATGGACTGCATGCCGACAGCCTTCTTCGCGAAGCAGGCATTTCGCCGTCGGAACTGCGTAACAACGACAACCGCTTCCCCCACGAGCATGTCAGCAAGCTCTGGGAGCTTGCCGTCCGGGATAGCGGAAATCCCGACATCGGCCTGTCGGCCGCCAGTACCAGCCACCCCAATGGCCTGGACGTAATCAGCTATGTCGTCATGTCCAGCCCCAGCCTGCACCATGCGCTGGGCCAGCTCGCCCGCTTCATGTCGCTGGTGAACGGAACCCGTGTCGTACACCTGCTGGAAGAAAAGGAAGGCAGCCGGCTGGTGTTCTCGCCCTGGTATGCCTCGCCTTTGCCCCGCGCACGTGCCGACTACAGCTTTGCCGTACTGATGCGTATCTGCCGCTGGCTGGTGGACATCGACATCCAACCCCTGTCTGCCGAATTTGCTTATGCGCAACCCAAGAGCACCAGCGCCCATACCACCCTGATGCAGGGTGCTCCCTTGCTGTTTGATGCTCCCCGCTACTCCATCCTGTTCTCTGCTGCTGACACCGCCCTGCCTCTGCCTTCTGCCGACCCCCAACTCAGCGAACTGCATGAACGGCTGGCCAGCGAGCGACTGGAGCGCCTGCAGCACCAGTGCACTCCGCTTCGCGTACGCAGCGAAATCGCACGACAACTTGATGAAGCCGGGCATCCCAGTCTGGAAAGCGTGGCAGGTGGCCTGTGCATGAGTGAGCGCACATTGCGCCGGCGACTGCATGAGGAGGGCACTAACTTTCAGGAGTTGCGCGACCAGACCCGACAGGAACTCGCTCGCCATTATCTCAGGAGCACGCTTTGCCCCCTGCCCCGGATTGCCGGCCTGCTGGGGTTTTCTGATCAGGGCGCTTTCTTTCGCGCCTGCCGGCGCTGGTTTGACCTGTCGCCCACACAATTCCGTGAAAGAGGGGTATAAAGGGCCAACGAACACAGCAGTAAGAAAACGCCGGCTTTTGACCGACGTTTTTGTTAGAAATACACAGGCAAGCCATTATCAGATGCCCATCCTAGGCATCCCGTACGCGCCATCCGCAATAATCCCGCTAGAATTATCGTACAGGCAGACACTGGCCCTCTCGGGGAGAAACCATGCAAGAGCTGGACGCATTAAGCATTGAGGAGTTGCAGGACCTCATCGCCCAGGCGAAAAAAGAAATCATGATACGAAACCGGCGATTTGAATCCGTACGCCTGGACATGGAAAAAGCGGCACGCTCATCCGGGCTCAGTCCGGAAGAAGCTGCCATTCTCTTCGGAGAACGCTAGGCCCGGGCACTGCTGAAAAGCCCTCGCTACTGGCAACCCCGCTTTGCCTTACCCGCTTTCACACTTGTACTGCCGCACACCTGTTCTCTTCTGGTTTTTCCAGGCACCTGTACCACGGCTTTGCCAGATCTGATTCTTTTGGTCAGGGCTGAAACCGGATTTTGCCGACAGCAGAATCACGGGCCACGCGTACTGCGGCAGGGAGAAAAAGCAGAAAGCCAAGAGATTCGGAAAGAAAAACGCCAGCAGGAGATGCTGGCGTTTTTTTGATGCGGAATGCGTGGTGGCCCAGGCCAGAATCGAACTGGCGACACGCGGATTTTCAAAACGAAGAACGCTCACTGCCAACGCTGAAATATTAATATATATCAGTCGGTTAGTGAATTTAACAGCCTTCATCAAAGCGGCCGGCGTTCTAATGAAAAGCCGGACAAAAGCAAAGGGACACATCCAGCACCCAGCATCATCGTACATCCATGAAAAACCGCAGGAGCACCGGAACCGGAGGCTGCAATGAGCAGAACCGGAAAGCAGCCTCATAAACGCATCAATCAGTTAGCACTGTCTCCCGCATGCCGATACCAGGATGCAGCGAAGCAATCACAACCAACCTCACCGGAGGCGCACCGGAGAGCCGTTGGCATAGCGCCCCATAGGCGCCATCTCCTCACTTGGCAGCAGCCCTCCTTCGCTCGCCGATCTATACAGCACACACACAAACCATGGCGCAGATGTATGCCTCCTCGAGCCAAAGAGCAGGGGGAACCCGGCCAGTAGGATGTTTTCTTAAGCGAACTCCCCCCTCACCAAGACCAGTTTGCCAAGGAAAGCCACCAGAAAACTCTCCTCACCCCTACCTAGGCAGAGCCCCCCCCCTTCGGGCCATTTCCCACCTTTCCCATGCCGCGCTTCGATGCGATCAGCAGAGAGGCGCAACATGGAAAAAGTGCGAAATGCCCACTCAGTTAGGCGGGGCGCCTGACAACCACCAGTAAGAGCACCGTATTCGACGCTTAAACCCCAGATTAAAGCGTGCGCTAGAAGGCCCGTGAGAAATGTACCCCTCCCCAGAGATGAGCGTGGGTAGCCTCGGAACAGAAGAACGGCCCGGGAGCAGTATGATTGCTTAACCGAAAGCCCCCACACACAGACAGAACACATTCAGCTCGGCTACCACCGCCCCCATGCCGAACTTAGATGCGATCAACAAAGAGACACAGCATGGGAAAAGCAGAAAACTATCGCTCAGCCATGAGCAGGGAGGACAAAGAACAACACATCAAGCCCCCACTGCCCACGACCTAGACCAGACCTAAAGCACCGGTAAATTGCTGCATAAGCAGGCTATTTGCCCCTTAAACTGCCAAGCTAGGCAAGAGAATACCTTCATGTCGGACTTGAACGCCTTGAGCATTACTGAGCTTGAAGAGCTCCTAGTACAAGCAAAGAAAGAGCTATTAATACGCACAAAGCGCCATGAGATAGCCCGCCAAGAGCTCGAGCGTCTAGCACGGACATCTGGACTCAGCGCGGAAGAGGCCTCCATCCTGTTCGGAAATAAGTAGCCTTGTTGCGCTCACATCCCGTAACCTTGGCAGACTCTTACGCAGAAGAAATATGCATAGATAAAGACTTTTGCCTCGCAAGACGAAGTCTCGGCACAGCATGACCTTACAAGCCGAATGTAACAGTAGGCAGATGCTTGCCAATGTAGCCAACCTCAACCGTCTTAGCATCTTCATGAAGATACAAATGTATCCTGTTCCCCTTATCAATCCAGATATGTTTCCTGAAGGTCCTTATAACTCCGTCATGCCCGTGAAACCTTCTATAACTTCCATAATTATCCATCGTCGCATCCGACTCATCTACAATGCAGCGTCTAGGATCTGGAATTGGCCCCTCCATATTTAACCATAGCCCCCCCATTGCATTTAATTCATCCAGCCTAGTCAGCATAAGGCGGAAAATGTTTGGCGGAAACCTAGGAATCTGCCCCCCAACATCGTTACCAAATTTGATATTAGGGAACACATCATCCACATGATCCATAAGCGTAGATTGCGTAATTTCCGCCCGCTCCGCCCTATTTAAGTGACCAACAATTTCATTGGCATGACGCGCATTTGCAGCGTGGAAAAAGCCGTACCCAATCTCATTTGAAAAGAAATCAGCGCGAAAGAAGTCCCAGCACTGGTCACTCAACATACTTACAAGTACAAAATCAGATACAGCGCAGATTAATGCATCGGATCCTGCGAGCTGAATTGCCATAAGATTTTCTTCGCAACGGATTTCGGGCATTTCATCTAGCAGCCTTAGCGCACCTTCAAGAGCAATATCATCGACAGCGTTCGACTCTGGAAACATGCAACTAAGAGCGGAAAAATATCTAGCGTATTCATAGTCATTTGTTTCATAGAAGCTTTCTGCAAGCGCCCCCATCGACAAAGACGTACTCAGATCAACTGCCTTATATACCTCCACCTCCCACGGACATTTCGCCACTCTTAAAGTTGGCAAGGCCCCCTTGCTGGCATCATCAATAACGCCCAGCCCATCTAACATTTCCTTAAGATGCTGCCTAGCAAGAGCCTCATCAGAGTAAGGACTAGCCACGGATGCACTATTAAAAAGATAGCTATTCATACCAATCCATTTCTTGGCTTAATCAGTCGAGCAGAGTTCCGTCTATGCTGATCAAAGAAGCCATCAGGCCACTCACTAAGACGGCCTTCTGCGTCAATTCTTGGCGTTAAAATCTCTGACTTTCCAGCAGCGCGCTTGAAGTAATGGAAAACCGCATCTGTTGACGCAAGCAACTTTTCTCGAATTGCGATTCTCACGCCATCCATAACGTGATCGGAGTGAGTTTCAATAACAACCTGAACTCCTGCTGCTGCAGCTCTTGCACAAAGCTCTCCAAGTTTAGTTTGCCCTCGAGGATGCATATGCGCCTCTGGATTCTCAATCAGCACTAACCCTCCAGCAGGAGTAGCAAGCAAGGCTGTAATTACTGGCAAAACATAACTAAGTCCAAATGCAACGTTAGTTGCCCTATAGTCACGACTACGCACCATTCCTGCCTCTCCGAAAGAAAAGCCGCCAATCATAAGATCGGCATCAGGGACAGACTTCAGTGACAATTGAACACCCGGACTAATTTCCTCAAGCCATATGGAAAGCTGATCTCTCAATCTATAACTATTGCCAGAGACCAACCTTGCATCAGACTCAGCCAGCACAATTTTGTCTTGCCACGCATCAAGAAACTGAAGCACAAACTCGCCATGCGCACCAATTTCAATGATCTCCGACTTAGCAAAACCGATTGGCAGAAATTTTCGAGGGCCATTTCTTTCCGCATTCAGATAATGAAAATATGGGATAGTCACCTTGTCATGGGGCGGCTGACGGAAGAGAACTGCACAATCCTCCTTGCCTAGTAGCGCGCCAAGCCCATTGATCATTTCATTTACAGAAACTGCATATGCCTCGCTTCCCCTTACAACATGGAACCGAAACTTCACATGATTGACATGCGCACTTTCTTTTATTGTTATACCAATAATTTCCTCAACCGCATTCTCATGAAGTACTTCATACATAGAGCCGAGATCAAGAAGTTCTCCTGCCGCTGATATATAGCCCTCTTGGAGACGCCCCTGAATAAAAGCTTGCCTCAATAAAATCAGACTCTGAATAACACTACTCTTCCCCGACCCATTAAGACCCGCAAGCAAAGTTAAAGGAGAGCAACTCAAATCTGTAGCAGAGAAGCACTTAAAGTTCTCAAGTCCAATACTTGTTATCATGAAAGCATTCTCAATATTATCTCTTCAATTTCATCAAATCGCTTGTGAACCCTTTTAGGAACACCCGTTGAATATGAAACAGAAATTGCAAAGTCAGCATCAAAGCTCAATGCATCATTTAGCTCTTCAACAACCTCATCTTTTTTGTCGACAAGAATATCGATCTCTTTATCACTACACCTTGCCAAGTTTACGCTCCACGCCTCAAAAAGCGGCTTACTAATTGGACTCCTCCGATCAGGCCTAACCTTTCTGAATGCGGACTTCCCAAAAATGCCGTGCGCAGCGCGCATAGCTCTATTGAAGCTATATTCGAGAGCATCTCTGTCTGAGTCAGACATCGAATTAACTAAAGCCATTGCATCATTCAAAAAGGCATCTAAATTATTGACCTTATAATTTTGCCATCCAGAAATTTTGAATGCTAAAAACCTAAGAGCCATTTCCTGGCCATCCATTCGCTCATCTTTAATACTGCCGTCTGTTGCAAGACTAAAAGACATTGATCCCGCAAGCCTCTGTAGAAACTCACGGACAGGCCCCTTGTGCAAGGCATTCCGAACCTCCTGACCATTAAGCGGTATCCCGCCCGTATTTATTCGCTTGAAGATATTTATCATTACTTCTTCGGGAGTGCCGGGCTGGATCACATTAATCACGAGCTCCGTCTCCTCAATTCTTCTTTTTAGCGATCTATCCAAGACACCAAATGTCTGGCCCTCCAAGGGCTTCAGATATTCCAATCCCGCCAATGGAAATTGGCCGTCAATGAAGTCATAGATAGTAGTTATTCTCTGCAAGCCATCTACAACAGCCCAATTATCTTCCTTATCTGCCGCAACATAAAAAACAGGCAAAGGAATTTTGAGCAGAAGCGACTCAATAAGCTGACTCTTTCTATGGGGATGCCAAAGTCGTGCCCTTCGTTGAAACTCAGGAGCAAGATCAATTTCAGAGTGCCTTATACGCCTCACAATCAGATCAATAGTTTTCTTTTCAGTAGTAACTTTGATTAGATCTGGATCAAATGGCTTCTCGATTATAAGCCCCTGCTCTTCAGGCTCTTCCTCAACACCCAGAAGCTCCTCAGAAACTCGCGTACTAAGAGAGAGAATTTCACTGTCAGCCGAAGCAGCCATGCATTCCATTCCTGATTTGTTTGTATTCCACCAGAGCTAAAAGCTCTTTGTAGAATAATGTCAGTCAAAATGAAGCCCCTTTTTTTATCAGGGACTCACTATTTATCCAAAATATAGGCCTAGCCCAACTCTCAGCCGCCCATCAAAGAGAGCATCAAGGCCTACCTTCATCATTGCGCATATGCTAGGCGGATCGACAGATGGCCGCTAGAAAAACCAGCATGAACCAAGCTAATTCAGCACCTAAGCCTTGGAAAAGCACGCAAAACAATCTTCTGAAGAAATGGACTCCTCGCCCGATATAAACCCAGATAGCCGAGCTGGTGCGCCTGACGGCCATCAGAAAGGCCGCCGCAAGAGCGCAGTATTCGACGCTTAAACCCCAGATAAAGCCTGCATTAAGCAAATTCGTGAAGAAATGTACCCCTCCCTAGATATAAGCGCGGATACCCCAGCTAAAAAAAAGGCCCCTACCCCAGCATGGCCTAGGTAGCACGCTCCAAGGCCCATAGCACTGACTACGCGCTATCAACATAGAAATAGCCCCCAACCTCTGCAAAGGTTGGGGGCTATGGGTCAGGCTACGTCAGCAAACTCAGTTTCAAGATCCAGACATGACGCATGGAGGTCACGCAACTCCTCTGGCTTGAGCGGCTCAAGCCGGTGGAAACGTAGCCCCATAGGACGCAGACCATGAACCAAGAGATAGCGCTTTTCTGGCTTATGCGAGTTTTTGTCATCGCAGGTGGCGATTGAGGCAATCAGGGAGATTGCCTTGGTCTTGTTAACCACCAACTTGCCATTCTTGTTCAGCATAAACGTCCGGCAGAGATTACGGCGATCACTAATAGCATCCCATATAGCCGGGAATCTTTTTTTTGCCTTCAGAAAACCTCGCCTGCATATCCCTTCGCAGTCTTCTGGCGATAGCTTAATACCAAGCGCGAAATGATTCCCACGGCTCAAGCAGTGGATTTTGAGCGCTTCGCTAATCCTGGCCTCCACCTCGTCGGAAAACCCATCATCTCTCTTAATGACTTCGTAGTTCTTCCTATCCGAAAGAACCTCCTTTATGTCATCAGGCTCAACCAGAACTTGGGCCAACTTAATCGCAGCTTGAAAAACCTTTCCTCTCTCACCGCCAGAAAAAATAAGGCCATTCTCATGATGGGTCTTATCATCAGACGATTCTAGATGTTCTGCATACTCCTTCAACGACCTACAATCTGACCGCATGTAAATTTCATTAATTCCATCCATAATACTCGAAACAGTATTCCGGTATTTTTCTTCTCTAATTTTCTTAAAGCCATCCATCATATTCTTCATATCAACACTTTCTTTAATGACATCAAGAGAAATTGAAATTGACGGCAATAGCCCTTTAAGACGCATACAGAGCATGTCATAGGAATCATACGATGAGCTCAAGTCAGCCCTATAAGCAGCTGACAGAATGGCCGGGATATTTATGAAACACTTAACATTATCGCCATCAGATTCAACATCAACAAGATCAACTCCAACATGCCTTCGCATAGTTAAATTTTGATCACACGAAAATTTTTCAATATCAGACTCTGGATCAAGCTTCCTTGTTAGCTGAATAATAGTTTTACAGCAACTAGCAATTTGTCGCGTATATTCGTACCTCAGCCAAGCTGAACCACCCAGCTTATTATTTTCAAATCCATCCAGCGGCTGGATAAATTTATTGTCCTTATTCAAATGAATGAAAGCTGGCGGACTTATTTTTCTTAGTCTCCCCAAGAACTGAACAATTTCTTCTGGATGAACTGATCCATCAACAATATGAACCGAATCAACATCACCTTCCTTATTATTGAAATTTATTGCTTCATCAAGAATCGAAGTAGTTAGAACCACATCAACATCAGGAGGGATAGCTTGTGCCTCCAGCATTTCTTTTACACCACTTCTTCCAGAAACTGACCGCATGACCTTCATACACTTGTAGCCATAATTCTCAATCAACATTGCCGAAGCATCTATACGATCACAGTTATTCAAACGAACAAGAACAACACCTTGGCATCTACCACCAAGAACTGGACGCTTCACTAAGCGAGAAAGAACGCTAGCTAGCCAGTTTTCTGGTGATGGCTCCATATATGCCATGACCGTAAGCGACCTAGGCAGGTCTCCCGTCTTCGTTACAATATATTCGGTATCCGGAATCCAATCAGCCAACCTAGCCATATGTTGCGTGTACGTAGCAGTGAGCATAAGACAGCCGGAAAATTTATTTCGGCCTTTTATGGCCGCCAAAATCGGCCTAATTGCCTTACTTCTGTAACTACCTGCCGAGTACAGCTTATGAACCTCGTCTACCACAAGAAGATATCCTTCACTGTCTTTTCTGAGGCCTCTACGTACAGCAAGAAGCATGTCGTATGTGCACACGACATTTTTCCCAGATAGGTCGCCGAAATTCTCCCTTCTTGCTCCTGATATAAACGCAATATCATCCCTTCCTCTGTAAATTGCAGAGAGCTGTGTTATCTGCGCCACCAGAGGAACCACCATAAGCACAAGCCTTCCAGGCCTTTTTGCGAGGTGATCAAGAACAAATGTTGTCTTGCCGGTTCCCGTACCTGCGTTTATTAGGGTTAGACCCGCCGACACATCAGAAATATGGTCGCTTATGAATTCATCGGGGTTCAACGTAATATTCTTTTCCATAATTTTTCCTAGGCAAAAAAAAGGGGTGGCTTAAGCCACCCCCGTGTTGGTTTCGTCGATAGTTGTCTTAGCGTCTTTTACATAGCTACCCACTACATCAGTCGCCTTTCGCAGCGTTTCGTCTGCCAGATGGGCATATCTCTGCGTGGATTTTATACTGCGATGCCCTAGCAGCTTGGACACCTGAAATAGGTCAACATTGTTATTGACAGCAAATGACGCATAGGAGTGACGAAGGTCATGAATACGGAAATTTTCAATCCCGGCCTTGGCCTTGAGACGATTGAACGCCTTCCAAGGATTATCAAGACGCTTATTTGTTTCTGGATTTACAAAAACATATTCACAACCATCAACTGGATCGATACCCGACAACAGGTCATGAGCCTCCTTGCTAAGAGAGACAGTCCTTGGCTTTCCATTTTTTGTATCTGGAAGATGCCACGTCCTCTTTTTCAGGTTTATTTCACTCCACCTTGCTTTGAGGGCCTCTTCCCGACGAGTTCCCGTCAGGAGAAGAAACTTTAGGACATTGACAGCAGTTCGATTCTGTTCTGCTTCATCGCCCACAGCATCCATAGCCGCCAAGAGGCGCTTCAGCTCATCCAAGCTTAGGTAACGCTCGATAGTGTTGTTCTCTTCTTGCATATCAATACCTGAGCATGGATTCTTCTCTACTACTTCGTAAAGAATCGCCATCTTGAAAATCACGGACAGCAGGGACTGATGGCGATTTACGGTTGCTGGCGCCAGATTTTTATCTTCTAGCAAGTACCTAAGGTAGGCCTGAATACTCCGGCTATTGATGTCTGGCATCTTCATGTCGCCGAACCAGTCGTTCAGGTGGTTCCTGAATTTTGATTCATCGTCATCGTACGAGTCTTTTTTAAGGCGGGCGTGAGGAAGGTAGTCTCGCGTTACAAACTCACGGAAATTCGGAACATCATTGACGGCAACCTTGAGAGGCTTGGGATCAATTCCATCCAGAATCTTTCTCCTTGCTTCCTGCGCACGCTTTCGGGCTTCATCGACGTCGAGGACACCGTAGTCGCCTAGCTTCATCGAAAGCTTCTTATCGTTGATGGTATAGCGAAGCAGAAACGACTTTCGGCCCGCTTTGGTGACACACAACTTGAGTCCGGGAACCTCTGTGTCGGTATATTCGGCATCCCGAGAGCCACCCTTCCCGTCATAGGGCTTGATGGCATCGACGGCCTTCTTGGTAAAGCGGAATCGCTTTGATTCATTGATTGTCACGATTGTTTACTCACAAATGTGGATGACAGTGCATTTGCCATCCCCCATTCCTGACGGAATGGACTGACAGCAAACGCCCTATTGTTTTGTTCAAGAATTTGGCGGAAGACGCTTTTGGCAAGACTGGGAAATTCCCGGGGAAAACCGAGATGTGCGAATGCACAAGGAAAGTTCCCTGATTCAGGTGTCGGGTCTTGTGTATCCGCGTCTCAATAAGGGCTTTTCGGGGATAGCCACTCATAGAGGCATGGCAGAGCTGGCAGGAAAACGCGCCGAAAGAGGAGCCCGTAGACAAGACACTCCCCTTCCGGTGCATTTCTGGTGGTTTCAGTAGTCACTAGGCAGCAGTATCGTCGTCACGCTGCGGTCAGCTTCGGTAATGACCCACACGGCAGCGCCACCCACCGCGTAGACAGACAGCAGCCGACCGCCATGATGTAGCGCCATCTCATTGGCATGGATGTCACCAGCATCAGTCTCCCCCCAGTCACCACGGACATGCCGGGAAAGCAGACTGTTGGGATAGATGCCGTTGGTGCGCAGTAAGGACATGGCGGCGGGAGAAGCGACAACCTGCCCCAGTGAAAACCGTTCTGGCACTTCACTCATGACACAGGCTCATAGATAGAAAGGAGGGGAAACGGCTGGGAAGGGGCCGACAAAGCCAGCCCCTATGCAGGCACTCCAGCAACAGCTATCACCGCCATCAAGTCGGCGTCCTGCAACAACGCCAACGGGACGTAGACCGCCACGGCCTCGCTGTCATTCAGGGCAACCACCAGCTCGATGAAATCGGCGTAACGCCCCATCCACTCAAAGCCCTGCCCCCGAATGATCTGCCTGACAGAAAACTGCCCATGCAGTGCGGATGTCTCATCCAGCTCAGAAGAGTCCTCCAGCACCATGAACCAGCCATGCCCAGCCGGTTCATAGAAGCCCGGATGGTCTGCCAGTATTCGGGAGAGGCTTGCCTCCACTACCTGACGCATGAGGGGGTGAGAAATCCTGGCTACATCAGCCTCCGTCTTGATGGTCAGCACCAGCCACCTCCACCTGACCTTTAGCGGACTCATCCGTGACAGCAGCCCTCTCCTTGTGTGCCTTGCCGCCCCGGGGCTTCTTCTCGGGAACAGTCGCCTCAGACGGTGGTGGCGCCTCCTTGGCCTGCCCTGCCGGAGCCGGCAGCGGAGTTCCCTCCGCCGACTGCATCCGGCCATGCCACGTCGTCAGGTCATCTTTCCCGATACTCAAAGACTCACTGTCCTTCACGGCTGCCAGCAGCCCTTCATTCCGAAGGATGGCCGCAAGGAAGCTGGCATTGTTGGAAGACCGTCCTGTGAAGGCCGACTTGAGTTTGCTAGACGGGAATGGTTTTCCGATACGCAGCAGCGAAGCCAAACACTGCTCAATCACCAACACTGGCACGAGTTCGCGACTGAAATAGCCCGCCGAGTCATTCCCCGTGATGGCCACATACACAGCACCAGTTTCCACCGCGCGCAGGATGCGGTAGTGCAGCATACCTTGGGCACGACCACTGATTTTGTTACAGGACACTTGCTTGACGAGTAACAACTCGCCGACCTCATTCGTTGCACTGCTTTCTTTCGACTTCATGACATACCTCTCAGGCATAAAAAAGCCCCATGTCCTTTCGGGCATGGGGCTTTTGCTATTGACAATTGATTAGTGCGAAATCATAAGCGCCAGTATCGCTAGCGATTTCAGCTTTTCAACAACATCTCTCTCTTCCGAGAAAGCATCACACACATTGGCAAGCTGCTGTGCACGACCATCAGGGATGGCTCGGGCAAAACCACAAATGACACCGGCAATATTCGGCGTACTGCATTGACACATCACAAGTGCTCCAATCAGAAATTATCATGCCAGCCTTCACCGACAAGATGGGCATCCGCGATAGCCTTAAAAATTATATATTAGCGATTAATTTTTTATTACCTGAACGATCTGTCGTTTTAAATATTGAAAATTGCCCCATCATTGCTTGTCACCAAGCAGCCTGAGGGAAAGATCAGCCGCCCCATGTACTCGGCTATAGAGGCATACCGTATAGCAACTTCCATAAACTGAATATCTCCGTCTCCAAGGGAAAAACATATTTCAGACAACCTAAGAGAGCTCAAAACAGAAACTATATCTATATGCGGACTCCTTAACCCCTCGGATATATGGCCAGCAATTGCGTCAGCATACTTACTTTCATAGTCAATCATAGCTATGAACTCAAAATCCGAAATTGGCTGAGTCCACTCATAACGAGAACGACGTTTGGCACGAAGGCCGGGCTGCATAGAAAATACAGCTTCATCAGCAAGAACCTTCATCTGATGCTCAAATATGCACAGGATTGCTTGTAGTCCCCGCTGGCTAATAGCGGAGCTCTCTTCCCTTAACCTGACCCTAATGAATATCACGACATACCCTTGTAATTTGGCACGAACAGAAAATCACGAACCCACCAGCCAAAGAAGGCCTCTTTGCCACCCTGACTCCGACAGAAATCAATCGCAATAAGCACCGCTCAAGGCAGTACCGTTCAAGACACTCTATTTCGTGCAGATACCGGTCTTACCGGCGGGAGAATTTTAGTAGAGGGGGAAAAGGAAAGATTAGTAGGTACCGCAGATACCATTCTTACGCTGACAGAATGGCTTTTTGATGGGCATCTAGCTAAAAGCATACCCCGCGAAAATGATAGTCAATGAACATTGCAGCTTAGTCAATAGGGCGCATATAGCACCTTACACTGCCGACTTGCGCCCCTATGACACCATTGCCTCAAAAACCCCCTCTTAGAGAGCATGCACCAAGACACCTGCAATCGAAGGTACGTCATTCCTGAAAGCCGGAATGGCGTTTTATTGATGCATCTCCGTTCCGCCAACCAGTGGTGACCCACTCAGCACCTAATCAGCAGGCTGAGACTCAACCAGCGGATCACTTGCCGGAGCGGCAGGTGGCTCATCTTCATAGCTCGGAGCTACACGCTCCTCTTCGACGTAATGTCTTTCCTCACTCACGTCGATATAGCTTGTGCTATTTCTGCACTCCTTTTCACGGCAAGTATAAGCAGTGAGGGCTTTCATCGAGTCTTTAACAAAGATATGCCCACTTGCACTCCCATAGTCATGGCAAACCGCCTGATAGAAGTAGGCCCCTCTCTGATACTGCACAAGCTCTAGCCCTATCTTCTGGTCAGAGTCTCCAATCAGACCGTAGCCAGTCTCTTTTTCTTTGCAATCATCGTCCATAACGGGCAGGACAATCTCTTGAGGCAATCCATCCCTCTTTATCAAAAAGTGTGCATATGCCTCGTTATTTTTGAACTCAAAGGAAAAATCAGAGGCTGCATTTTTGTCCTGAGCCCACTTTCCAGAAAATTTCTTGTAAATGGGCTCCCACCTGCTTTGATATGAAATCAGGCCATCTTTGAGTCCTCGTTCATGAGTCTGCACAACCGGGCTGGGCTCAGACTGTGTGTGGGGAGACTGAGCTGAGCCAACAACAACGGCAGCAATTAGGGTCGTTAGCCACAACACCCCAAACAGCTTGTCCCTCGTGCGGTAGTCGCCTCGGAGAAGCGGCCACAGAAAAATATATGGCATGAGGAAAATGCCCAAACCCAGGAGGGTGCCAACCTTTTTGCCTTCTTTCACTGACTGCCCCTCCTCACTTAGCCATAGAGAACGCGACGAGTCCGCCAAGAAAGCACACCCAATAATTCGCACCCGTAATCGAACTGACCACCACGGCCAACCCCAACGAAAGCACTACCGCACCCATTACCTTCCCCATTACCCCCCTCCTTAGCTAAGTCCGAGACGCACCCCCGTGCGCCCGAAGCCACATGATTTGGCGTTATACGCCAATTATAATTGGCGCAGGACGCTTGGCGCTAGACGCAGGTCTGCCCAGACAATCCAGTTCATGAACGTTGGAACAGTGATACGTCAGCTACGCGAAAACAGAGGTCAAACGCTGGAGAAGCTCGCCAATGAGGTGAACTCCGACCCCAGCAACCTCTCCCGCGTGGAAAGAGGGCTCCAAAAGCCCAGCCACGACCTCTTGGTAGACATTGCGGCTGCCTTGGGCGTGCGGGTATCCGCTATCTGGGCGCAAGCAGAAGGGGATACATCAGCCACCCTGGCAGATGACCCCGCCCTGCTGTCAGTCATCTCCCGCCTTCACAAGCTCACCCCTCATCACCAAGCCGTGGTGGGCGAGCTCATTACAGGGCTCCTCAAGCTCCAACGCCGAGGCCAGAGCGAGTAACACTCACAGAGTGTCGCCACTTCGCCTCCCGCACGCCCACCCAATTGGGATGCCATAGCAGCCACTCGTAAGCCTCTCCCGCACTCACAGCCAAGGCAGACAAAAAAGGGCCCATTTCAGCCATCCAGGACAGAACAAGGTAATAGCCTGTCGCTAGTGACAGCTCGTGCCACTCAGTCGGCACGCCATCTAAATCTGGAGGCTAGAAAAATGGCCGAAGCAATTGATTCACTATTTCCAACACTCAAAACAACTGAATGGCTGGCAAAGCGCCTGAACCTCTCCGTCAGCACTATTGAACGCCTCAGAGCCGCAAAAGACTTTGAGCAAATTCCCGACCATATCTGTCTTGGTGGCTCGATCAGATACTGCGAGTCGTATGTAGAGAAGTGGATTCAGAAGCGGCTCCCTGACGTGCTGGAATCGCATCAGAATCAGGAGGCATGAAATGAAAAACAAGGAATTTTCACTGCAAAGCTATACGCTATTGCCAGATGATATTAACCAAAATCCGTCAGTCTATATCCCGAAAGGCGAAGCTTTTCGGCTTCATGCAGATAGCAGCCGACATGCAGAAAATATTCTTATTATTCTAAAGGATAGCCGCTGGCATTTGGTTAATGCCGATATCGTAAAGACCAATGCACGCATTCCCGGACTTTGGCACGCCAGCCTATATGAAGGTGTATTGAAATCAGGTCGCACCTTCTTTCTTCCCATTACATACCCGCGTGGCGAAGGACACGATAACTGGTATTGGTCGATGATGGAGATTGTCCCGAAAGCCCAAAAGCACTGGATCACAGTTGAGAGTGATTCGGATAACAAGTGCTATCGCGCAAGAATTGAGAGGATTTCTGAGAGACCGCAGTGGAAAAAGCAGTCATTTGAAAGCCTTATTGAGGAAGCGTTTGAAGACCGCGTGATTGACACCAACAGCCAACACCTAAAAGATCTAAAGTTGACAAAATCATGTCGTCGCACGGTTACAGTTGTCGAAGAGTTCTAAACTAATGCCCCGTTTTCCCCATCAAGGAAAACGGGGCATTAAAACCAAGCCCCTAAAAAAGTCATATTGTCACCGCCCGTATATTAGCGATCGCCAGACAGTAACATCTGTTCCATGGCTTTCGGGCTGAGAGGTCGGCTGCACCCTACCTGTTTTCGCTATTAACCCATCTTTTTTAGCTCGACGCATTACTCCACCTAGCATCCTAGCATCATCGGGCTTCGGCAAGCCGGCAAGCCATATGGCGTCAGGCGTGAACTCCTTATTCTCCCTAGCAACCCGCTCAATCACTGAGTACGCCATGCTGCGCCATGCCTTCTTTTCCTCTTCCGTCATTTTAGGCCTCCTAATCCGCTTCAGTAGCCAAAGATTCAATTCTGATCAGCATGTCGGGCTCACTTCTGAACCAAACCAGTGACCCAATCGCAAGTTCACTGAAACGTTTCTTGAAGGCTGGTGCATTACGATCTTCAAATGCGGTAATGAACTGTACATTCCCATCAGGGACCCCCGCATCATTGGCAATTTTCATGAGAGCTTGTTTTCTTAGCTCTGTGACAGGACCGTCAGAGAAAACCACCTCAATAAAAGCAAGACGCAGCTTTTTATCCTTATGGCCAATATCAACTGCAACAACGTCTGGCAATTCAGCAGAAGGCAGTATGTCTAACCCAACTGCATTAGCTGCACGCGCTAGCTCGGGAAATATTTTTTGATCAGAAATACTGACATGCGTAATTACTGGCCTACGCATAATCCTTGCAACCAATTCCTGACAAACATCTCTCGTAATAGTGGAGGCCTCCCCAGGGGCTAGTCTTAGCTCAATCCCAGTCTCAGGCAAACTTACCCGAACTTGCCCCATCCTCTCTTCAATGCCGGCGGCAAGAATTTTCATTCTACGCAACACCATGGGATCTAAATGCTGCTCTCTCCATGCAGCTATTGCTTGCTCAAGGGCATCACCGCCCAGATTGGGATCAAAAAGCTCAGAAAAATCCCTAGATAGGCAGTAAATCGGTGCAGGCGACGTAGGGGCAACCCCTTCTTTCTTGCGAATAATGCCAATCGGAATAGCCCTGTTTCGGATTAAATCATCTCGAAGAGGCTCACGAGTATTGTCGGCATACCATGAACTTGATGGCTTATATCCAGCCGTTTGGCACACAGAAACCCATGCCCAGCGGTCTGAATCTTGGCTTAACTCTGCTTGCTCATTGCTGAAGCGAATGACAGTTGAGGGCCTAAAGTACCTATTAGTTCCGTCAATAAATCCGCCATAGATCGCCACAAAAATTGCCCGCGCAGCCATTTGGCTTACCAAAATGGTCCGATCAGGGAATGAGTCAGGGAATATTGATGTGAGCCGATGCTGAACAGCATCGACAGGAATGTATGGGGGGAATGGATGCATTGAGCCAAACTCATTGGGCAATAAGTTAAGCCTACTGCATTAAGCTGCACATCTGCAACTATTGAAATTTACGATCAGCTCTACAGTGCTTTCTCTTATCCTGATGCCGCTGAAGGCAGTATCTGAGAGAGTTTGAGCACCTGCGCTACAGCTTTGTCTATCTGCTCTAAAGAGGCGGAATCAGGCAGTTTCTTGCCTATAGCCACCAACTTAGCCAACGGGGGAAAGTGCAACTTCCGCAGCTCTGTCGCATTAACTTGGGTATTCCCAGATACAGCGCGGAAGTAGCCGTCAACAAGAGTACTGTTCATAAAGGCAGACACCCCTACGACCTCATCCCGCCCCATCGCCCCCCCCGGGCGATGTATGTAGTTGAGATGATTCTCTAGGCCTATGAATTTCCCTTTAAAAACACCCAGATAGGGAGCGGATGTGACACGCCGAATATCTTCCTTCGGGCTAAAGCGACGCATGACCACATAGCAACCATTCGGGAGAAGCATCCAAGCAGTCAGTGCTGAGGACTGGATGTGCTCCTGCTTCTTTTGAATGGGCCACCTAACCCCAGCCCTTGTGACGTGCTGCATCCAGAGCAATGGAACGCAGCCTTTCTGATGCTTTTCTCTAATGAAATCGCGTGAGCGAAAGGCTACGACAGGTCCTGTAGAAACCTTCAAGCCTAGAGTTGCTAGTGTGTCTGTCCATTCAGCAAACACATCACCAGCCTGATCTGCTCCGGCCGCAACTGGAACAGAGATCATTCGCAGATGGTCAGCACCAATAACCTGCGCAGACGGAACAGCAAAAAGCTCAGCATCTTGCAGGTCCGCAACCCCATTGCTTGTACTAAAAGCAATCTGGCCAGACTGCGGGGCATGAGCAGTCGCCCATGCAATTACAGCCTCTTGAAGAATTGTGTCTTCATAAAAATGATCTTGCCGACTTTCAAACAAGTGCAGGGCATCAATATGCAGATACTGCAATAAGTGCCGTCGGACAGCAGAAAAATAGGCTCCATTCATCCACGACCGAGGCGTAATAAAGCACCAGCTCCCCCCCGGAGCCAGCAATCCCGCACAGGCGGCCTGAAAAAGGCCATATATGTTTGGCTGCCCATAGACAGCATAGCTATGCGCAATAGCTCGAGGATCAGCCTTGTTAAGCTTGAAATAGGGCGGGTTTGCTATGCAGATATCAAATTTCGGCTCAGCCGAGCGGGCCAAAGAGGACAGCAAGAAATCCCCCATGACGATGGAGCACGAAAGCGATACCCCGTGCTGCTTTGCAGTTGCTCGTAGCTTAGATGCCAATGCCTTGAGACACGGCTGTAGACGCGCATCTATCTCACACAGGGTTAGCTCTATACCGCTTGGCTTCTCTGGCAAGGACAATAGCTGCTCAATAACGGCAGCTGCCAACACCCCCGCCCCCGCAGATGGCTCAAGCACCCGTACAAGACCACCGGCGATACCAGTAACTGAGCGGCGGGCCATGAATTCCGCTATGGGATACGGCGTCATGAACTGGCCAAGGCTTTTTTGCTCTTCTCGGCTCAACTTGGCCACAAAGGCCTTGCCATTTTCATGGGCGAACTGGGCAAGTGACATATGATTCAACGCTGAGACCTCAGGCCGGAGCGTGGTAGGGAAAGGCAGCTCAGAACGGAAGGATTTTGCCTGTTTCACAGCGGCTTCGTGAGCCTTTTTTGCCGCATTTGACCAAAAAACAGCCAACCAACTTATAGTGCTCGCATACAGTAGAGGCAACCACCGGAAATGCCCCGGAAACGCGGATTTCTCAATCCGCGTGTCTAGAGAAAAGTCAGGCTTTTTACTTGCAGGGAAGGCAAAAACACAAATGCCAGCAAGGGGTTGCTGGCATTTGAGAGGACAACAAGATGGTGGCCCAGCCCAGAATCGAACTGGGGACACGCGGATTTTCAATCCGCTGCTCTACCAACTGAGCTACCGGGCCGAATGAGGCGCGTATTAAACCCGCGGCCTACAGGGTCGTCAAGGCGCAAAAGCAGCAATCGGGCAGAAAATCAGGGGCTTGCGCGCAGGCTCAGAGGCTCTTGTGGGCACCGTCGCACAGTGGCGCCTGCGCCGTCTGCTTGCAGCCGCAGAACCAGACAATGCGGGTGCTGCGGGCCTCGTACTTCAAAGGTGTGATCTCCGAGCCCTTGTGCGAGCCGTCGCAGAAAGGCTGGCTCTGGCTGCGGCCGCATCGGCACCACCAATACGTCTGGCCAGACTCGACCTCTACGGCACAGGGTCGTGCGGGGTTTTCTTTCATGCCTGGCTCCGTGCTGGCGTTTTTTCTTTTTCTTATGTCGCCAGCCTAGCAAGCCGGGCCTGTCTTTGCCGGGCCGCCTGTCAGAGGCAGACCCATGCCATCCATCAAGGCAAGGGCAGGTCCGGCAGGCGCGTGTTCTGTGTCGCCATGCTTTCCACCACCTGCCGGCCAGCCTCACCTTCATCAAGACGTGCCAGCAGGCGTATCAACTCGGCATGCGCCTCCGGGGACTGGTGCAGGGCGAGCGATGCCTCGAAATAGTCACGGGCCTCCTGCCAGTGCCGGTTCTGGAGCTGCAAACGGCCCAGTGCCAGCAAGAGTGCGGGGTTGTGCGGATGCGCCATCTTCCACGCCTGTGCCCGGGCCAATGCCTGGTCAGGCCGTGTGCTACGTGCCCGCCCATAGACCTCGATGCCGGCATTGGTCCATTGCTGGGGTAGGGCCTCGGCAAGCAGGGCTTCGGCCTCGTCGTCCCCGCCCACACGCACTAGTTCATCCGCATACACGGCTATCAACTCGGCATCGTTGCGCAGGCGCCGCGGCAAGCCTTCCCAGTATTTGCGCAATTTTTTGATGGCATAGGGCCGGTCGACGCGACCGCCGGCAAGGGCGACCCAGCGCATGACCTCGCGGTGGGCATGCTTTTCCAGTGCCTCGAAACGTCCCTGTTCACCCTCGGGCAATTTCTGCAGGGTGGGCAGGAGCTCGGAAAGCTCGCCCCATTTCTGCAAGCGGATCAGGGCTTCTATCCGTAGCAGCAGAATATGGTCGTCCTTGCGATGGCTGTCCTGCAGGCGTGCCAGCAGGATGCTGGCCTGCTCCCAGCGCCCCCCTTCAAGCAGAAGACGGGCACGGGCCAGGCCAACCGCCAGACGATTGCCCTGCTCCTCTGCCAGCAGCAGATACTGGTCGGCCCGATCAAAGGCCTGCCCACGGGCGGCCGCGCGAGCAGCGGCGAGATAGGCCGGCAGGGGTTGTGGCGACAACCGCGCCGCATTGAAAAGCAAACGCTCGGCCCGCTTCCAGTCACCCAGTTCCAGTGCCAGGCTTCCCTCCTGCAAGGCCTTGGCACTGCTGCCCTGGCGCCGCAAGCCCTGCCAGCGCGCCCACCATTCGCCCATGCCGAGCACCTGGAACAGGAGACTGATCAGCAACATGGCCACCACCAGGCTGACCAGCCAGCCCAGAACTGCCAGCCACAGGCTCATCTCGATGGAGGTGAAGCCCCGGCTCACGAGCACATAGCCCGGGTCACGCAACAACCAGACACCAAGGCCGGCGCCAAGCACCAGCAGGATGAGGAAGAACAGCAGATAACGCTTCATGGCGCCTTCCCCGGCAAGGCAGCGGGGGCACGTGCTTCATGGGCAGACAGGGCATCCAGTGCCCGGATGGAGGCAGCCAGGTCCGGCAGGGCGGGCCGGATGTCCACGGCGATCAGCCCGTCCAGTTCCTGCTTCAGGGTGTCGAGTTCGGCTCGCGGCAACAGCTGGAAATGGCGCCCCAACCGCTCCTGCGCTGCCCGCAGGCTGGCCACATACACTGCCGGCTCGGCACGCAGCAGCGCCAGTTGTGCCTGCGCCAGGTCAAGTCTCAGGGCCTCGCGCACCAGCGCCTGGCCCGCCTCACCCAAGACGGCCTGCACGGGTTGGTCGTGACGGCGCACGGTGACCAACTGACGCAGGCGTGCCCAGCCCGTATCCAGCAGGCTGGCATTCTCAGGCACAACGGGAGCAGGCACCTCACTGTCCAGCCGCAGGGGACGATCACTGGCCGCGATACCCAGCTTCAGGGCGCCCACACGTTCACCCAGCGCTGCCAGTCTCAGATAGACGCCCGCCGTATCCACCCCCAGTGCTGCCGAAAGTGCCAGTCGATCGCGAGCCAAGGCCTCGCGCAGTGGCAGCAGATGACTGTCGCCATGTGATGCCAGCAGCTTGTCAGCCACATCCAGCAAAGTACGGGCACCGGCCAGATCACGCGTGAGCAGCAGGTGCTGCTGGGCAAGGCGGATGTAATGGTCGGCTTCGTTCACCAGCCATATGCGGCGCTGGCCGGCACTCAGGGATTCATCCCAACGCGCAAGGCGCGCCTCCACTTCGTCAAGCTGGCGACCGCGCAGGGTCAGGTCATCAAGCAGACGCTGCTGCTGGCGCTGGGCTTCGGAAAAACGGTTCTCAAGCGTGGCCAGTTTTTGCTGGCCGGTACGTAACTGTGCGCGCTCATCCAGTACTGCCAGCCATGCCCAGCCGGCGGCAGCCAGTGCCAACGCGGCAAGCAGGTAGGCCAGCCAGGGCCGGCTGCGCACCGCAATCACTGCACCCGAGACCAGTGGAATGCGGGTGCTGCTTGTCTTGTTGTCGGAAACACTCATGAACAAATCCTGATGGCGGCCAGCACGGCCTGCCGAACATAAAAGGAAGCGACAGTCGCAATCAACCCAAGCACGCACTCAAGGCGGCCAGCAGGCTTTTTTCATCGGCAGCGGGCGCCTCGCAAACACGTGCACCAGCCGCCTCTGCCAACACACGCAGGCGCGGGCTGACGACCAGCCACAGGGGCAGCAAGGCGCTCTCGCCCGCGACCTGCTGCCAGTGGCGCAACGCATCCGGGCTGGTCAGCACCACCACGTCCGGTGCGGCAAGCCGGGCAAAATCGTGAGCCGCATTTTCAGGCAGGTCGCGATGGTAAAGCGCCAGTACATCCACGGCCACGCCACGCGACTGCAAGGTGTTACGCAACAATTCACGGCCACCATCGCCGCGCATGAGCAGGACTTTCTGCCCGGCAGGTGACTGCCATTCCGGCATTGCCAGCAGGCCTTCACTATCGGCCTGCAAGGGCAGATGCACGGTGAGGCCAGCCTCACGCAACACGCTTGCCGTACCCTCGCCCACGGCATAAGCCGGCAGGCGATGTGGCCACTGGGGCCAGCTGTTCGCAACGGCATCCAGACCGTAGCGGGCCGCATTGGCACTCACGAAAAAGACAGCGTCATAGCGATCCAGGTCCAGCAGCAGGCGCTCTTCTTCTGGCAGCAACGCACGGGGGCGGATGGCAATCAGGGGCAACTCGCTGACAACGGCGCCTGCTGACCGCAGCAATGCGCTCAGGCTCGCTGCCTGATGCTGCGGGCGCGTATTGAGGATGTGGAGACCTTGCAGTGACATGAACGATCCCTGACTCATGAAGCAGGCAACAATGCCCGAAACGGGACCGCCTCAGGCCAGCACTTCGGCTAGCAAGCGCCCGGCACCCGCTGCCAGCAATCGGTCTGCCAGTGCCTCACCCAAAGCTTCTGCCTCAGCGACCGGCCCACGGATTTCATCACGCAGGATTTCGCGACCACTCACACTGCCCACCAGTCCGCGCAGCCACAGCTCCGCGCCCTGTACTTCGGCAAAACCTGCAATCGGCACTTGGCAACCTCCCTGCAGGCGACGGTTCATGGCGCGCTCTGCTGTCACCCTTGCCGCCGTGACGGCATCATTGAGCGGCGCCACCAGCGCCGCAATGCGGCTGTCCGAGAGACGTGCCTCTATGCCCAGCGCTCCCTGCCCCACGGCCGGCAGGGAATATTCCGGCGCAATGTCGGCACGGATACGCTGATTGAAACCCAGGCGCTTGAGACCGGCACTGGCAAGTATCAAGGCGTCGTACTCCCCGGCATCAAGCTTGGCCAGACGCGTGTTCACATTACCGCGCAAATCACGGATCACGAGGTCAGGGTGGTGATGACGCAACTGGCATTGCCGGCGCAGGCTGGATGTCCCCACAACCGCGCCCTGAGGCAAGGCATCCAGTGACTCGAAAGAATTGGAGACAAAGGCATCGCGCGGGTCTTCGCGCTCACCGATGGCCACCAGGCCCAGCCCTTCCGGAAAGGCCATGGGCACATCCTTCATGGAGTGCACGGCAATATCGGCGCGCCCGTCCAGCAGAGCCACCTCCAGCTCCTTCACGAACAGGCCCTTGCCGCCGATCTTGGCCAGGGGCGTATCAAGAATCTTGTCGCCCTGGGTGGTGAAGGTGACCAGCTCCACCTGCAGCCCCTTATGCAGGGACTGCAATCTGGCCTTCACATGCTCAGCCTGCCAGAGGGCCAGAGGAGATTTGCGGGTAGCAATGCGCAGGGAATCAGACATGACAGCAGCAACAGCAGAAGGAAGACCGCGAGTTTACCCGATGCAGGAGAGAGACAGGCAAGCAGGAGCCGGCCGCGATGTAAAACAGCGGAATCAGGAATTATTGGAGAAGAACGAATGCCCCGGCCCGCAAGAGCGGTAGCCGGGGCGGCAGGACTCAGTTGCCGTACACCACCGTGGTGAAGTCGGCGATGACACCCAGGATGTTCTGGGTTTCGTAGTCCACATGATGGATCTTGGTGATGCCGCCATTCTTGGCGGCCGTCTCGATGCTGGCATCGCCCGTGGCGTAGAGACCGAAGAAGGAGCGGGCATAGGCACGGCCAACTTTGGTCGGCTTGTCGGCAGAGCCGGTGACCAGCGCGGGGGCGGTGACGTTGCTGTAGAGCAGGCCGTTCACGGGGGCCGTGGCAACGGCGCAACCGGACAGGGCAAAAGCCAGGGTGCTGGCAGCGAGCAGGCGCTTCATGGAAGGCTCCTTTCTTATTGCTGTTCTTGTTTCTTGTTGTAGGGCCGCCATGACCGGGGCATGCAACACGAGCGGCGCGGCTGTCGGCCGACTTTAAGGAACCTCCGGGCAAATATCCAGCGCGGCAAGGAGGGACAGCAGGCTGCCCTCAGAGCTTTTGCATGGTCTCGCGCAGGTCCGGCAAGTGACGCCGGCTGACGACCAGGCGCTCTTCGATACCTTTTATACGCACCTGGTACTGCCCCGGCGACACCAGCTCCAGCCCGTCCAGATAGTGCAGCGCCAGCAGGGCATTGCGGTGGATACGGATGAAGCGCACGCCGAACTCGTTCTCCAGGTCCTTGAGCGTCTCGTCGATCAGCACTTCGCCTTTGCCATGGCGCACGGTCACGTATTTCTGGTCTGCCAGGAAGTAGCGGACGTCATCCACGGGAATCAGCTCGATGCCACGATGTGTCTTGGCGGTGATATGGCTGCGGCCGTTGTTGACGCTGTCGTCCGCACTGGAACGCACTGCCTCGAGCTGGGCACGGTTCACCCGCGAGGCACGACCCAGCACCTCGACCAGTTGCTCCTTGCGCACCGGTTTCAGCAGATACCCCACGGCCTGCACCTGAAAGGCGGCCAGCGCATGCTCGTCGTAGGCGGTACAGAAGATGACGGCCGGCGGCTGTGGCAGTTGCGCCAGCTTTTCGGCACAGGCCAGACCGTCCATGACAGGCATGCGCAGGTCGAGCAGCACGACATCAGGCTGCGTTGCCGCCACCTGCTGCAGCGCGTCCTCGCCGTTCTCGGCCTCGCCCACAATCTCGTAGCCGTCCATGTCCCGAAGGAAGCGGGCCAGGCGCTCACGGGCCAGTGCTTCGTCGTCACAGATCAGAACTTTCATGGTCATACTCCTTCTGCCTGTTCTTTTATTTCTTGTTTTATCTGCTGTGGCTGCGACCAGCTCTCCAGTCGCAGGGGATAGGAAACACAGGTGGTATGGACGGTCCCGTCGGTATGCGTGGTCAGGCGGGCCGTATCTCCGTAATGTGCATGCAGGCGCTGGCGGATGTTGCCGACGGCCATGTTGTTGCCTTTTGCCTTCCTGGCACCTTCCGGAGCAACCGGATTGGTAATGATGATGCTTACCGTGTTGCCGTCATAGTTCACAGCCACCCTGACCACGCTGGGCTCGAAGCGTGGCTCGACACCGTGATAGATCGCATTTTCGATCAAAGGCTGCAAGGCCAGCGCCGGAATGCGCAGGTCTTCGGGCACGGCACTGAGCCGCCACTCCATCTGCAAACGGTCACCCAGACGCTGGGTCTCGATGTTCACGTAGTGCTGGCAAAGCATCAGCTCTTCATCCAGCCCGATCTCGCCCTCCGCCTTGAGGCTGGCCCGAAACAACTCGGACAGGTCTTCCACCACTTGCTCTGCCTTGTCGGGGTCGACATGGATGAGGCTGGCAATGATGTTCATGGAGTTGAAAAGGAAGTGCGGGCGGATGCGGGACTGCAGAGCCTGCAGGCGTGCCGTGAGCTCGGTACGCTGGCGCGCGCGCAACTGCTCCTGCAAATAGAAGTAGCGCATGATGAGGCCGGCAATGATGGCGCCGATCAGCACATTGCGCAGGATGTCTTCCGGCGTCACCACATAGAAGTAGTCAATGCGGGCAAAGCTCAGCACCGGTGCGGCCAGCCAGCTGAAAAAGGCAACCATGCCGACCACCACGACAAAGCAGAGGCCGGCGGCCGTGGCACTCGGCAGCTTCAGCAGCCAAGGGCGGAGATTGCAGAGCAGGGCGGCACTCACCAGAGCAATCCATTGCACCAGAAAGGAAATCAGCGCCAGCCGGTCCCACGGAAAAGGGGTGAGTTTGTCCATCCCGGCCAACACCAGCAAAAGGGCCAGCAGTTCGGCCGCCATCACCAGCATCAGCAGGGGTTGGGAAGCACAGAAGTCGGGCAGGAAAAAGTCGTCAGCGCCCGCTTCTGTGACCGGGTTGTTGTTTTTCTTGTGGCGCATGTACCGGACTGTGCCACCTTGCCCGACGAGCGGCAAGCCGGGCAAAGAGACTGTCTTGCCGGTATAATGCGGCCCGTCCCCCGATTCCCGCCGTCTGCCGGATTTCACGAAAGTCGGCCTCTTTTGACTATTTTGACCATTGAGTCCTGCATGAGCCAACCGTCTTCCAGCATGTGGGGTGGCCGCTTCAGCGAAGCCACCGATGCCTTCGTCGCCGAATTCACCGCCTCCGTGAACTTTGACAAGCGCCTGTACCGTCACGACATCATGGGCTCCATCGCCCACGCCACCATGCTGGCAAAAGTGGGCGTGCTCACAAGCGAAGAGCGCGACCTCATCGTGCAGGGCCTCACGCAGATACAGGCTGAAATCGAAGCCGGCTCCTTTGAGTGGCGCGTTGACCTTGAAGACGTGCACATGAATATCGAGCACCGCCTGACCGAGCGCATCGGCATCGCCGGCAAGAAGCTGCATACGGGGCGTTCGCGCAATGATCAGGTCGCCACCGACGTGCGCCTTTACCTGCGTGACGAGATTGACGCCATCCGCTCCGAACTGAAACGCCTGCTCACCGGCCTCATCGACCTGGCCGAGAAAGAGCACGCCACCATCATGCCCGGCTTCACGCACCTGCAGACGGCACAGCCCGTGACCTTCGGTCACCACCTGCTTGCCTGGTTCGAAAACCTGAAGCGTGATGACGAGCGCCTGACGGATTTGCGCAAGCGCGTGAACCGCATGCCGTTGGGTTCAGCCGCACTGGCCGGCACCACCTACCCGATTGACCGCGCCTATACCGCCGAATTGCTGGGCTTTGAAACGGTTTCCGAGAACTCTCTGGATGCCGTCAGCGACCGCGACTTTGCCATCGAATTCACGGCGGCCGCAGCACTGGTGATGATGCACCTCTCTCGCTTCAGCGAAGAGCTAGTGCTTTGGGCCTCTGCCCAATTCCGTTTCGTGAACCTGCCGGACCGTTTCTGCACCGGCTCCAGCATCATGCCGCAGAAAAAGAATCCGGATGTACCCGAACTCGTACGCGGCAAATCCGGCCGTGTTTTCGGCCACCTGATTTCCCTGCTCACCCTGATGAAGGGCCAGCCCCTGGCCTACAACAAGGACAACCAGGAAGACAAGGAGCCCCTCTTCGATGCCATCGATACCGTGCTGGGCTCGGTTCGTGCCTTTGCCGACATGGTGCCCGCCATCGAACCGCTGCGCGACAACATGCGTGAAGCAGCCCGTCGTGGTTTTGCCACGGCGACCGACCTTGCCGACTATCTGGTGAAGAAAGGTGTGGCTTTCCGCGATGCACATGAAATTGTTGGCAAGGCTGTAGGCTTCGGTGTGCAAAGCGGGCGCGACCTCTCTGAAATGACGCTGGCCGAGTTGCAACAGTTTTCCAGAGTCATCACGGATAATGTATTCGGGGTGCTCACACTGGAAGGCTCCGTGAATGCCCGCAACCACATCGGCGGCACCGCACCGGCGCAGGTAAAAGCCGCATGTGCGAGAGCACGAGAACGCATCGCTTAGCCAAACTTTCTGGGAGAGCAAAGGAATGCGATTGACCTACCGTCAGGCACGTCTGGTCGTGCTTGTTTTCTTGGTGGCCGTGCTCACGACATTGATCGTCATGAAACTGCCGTCCTATCTCGCCGCCAACACCGCCCATGCGGAAGCTCAAGCGCAAAAGGACAAAGCAACCACAATACCCACCTACCTTGATGCCATCGCCATGACCAAGGCAACGCCCGAGCAAATCCGGGCAGCCCTGCGCTGGCGTTCAGCCTTGCCCTCGCTGCGGGAGCCGGGCGATGACTCTGTGCTGCTGTTGAGCCTGAACCCTGCCCGGGACAAACAACCGCCCATGATCTGGAACCATGCCACGCAGACCCTGCATGTCGTGCAGGAGCCGCCTGTTTTTACATGGCCGGAGAAAAATAGCGCATCCAGTTCACGCCGAAAAAAAACAGTAGTGGCTGCAACCGCCACAGAACTAGGTGCTTTTTCCCGGGGCTTGGCTCCCGCCAAGCTGAAAGTCTCACTGGCAGAAGACCCATACCCCAGAGACCTCTGGGGTTATGTCGACAGCGAAGGCCGTTGGCAAATTCCACCACGATTTTTCACTGCAACGCCCTTCGTTGGCACTGTAGCTGCGGTGAACCTGGAAGGGTACGAGCAACTCATCAATCGCAAAGGCGAAACCCTGCAAGACTCGCCAATGGTCGATGTGAGAGGCATGAGCCAGCATACCCCTCCAATCAATCAGATCGGCAAGTGGGTCTGGGTCAGATTCAGCGGCAAAGTGCCAGGCAGCCATTCTGCCGGCTGGGATCACGTTTCCTTCCTCACAGACGGCAAGGTGTTTCATTACCTCCCAGGTCGCGAAGCCAACCACTCGCCAGACGGTGCCCTATGGGTGGTGGAAACCGATGAAGGCTCCCGTCTGTGGACACCCGAGCGTGGCCTGCTCCCCCTGCCCGAGGGTGTGACGCCCTATGCCGCACTTTCCGCCACCACCTTCCTCGGTCCCTCACATGTCTCGCAGTACAACGCCATCCATGACCTGAGCGGCAAGACGCTGGCCGACCCCGTGCACATCTCCTGGCAACGCCACGCCCACCCCCCCGTCAGCGCGCTGGCCCCGGACCGGTATATCGCCTGCGACGGCTATGGCGACCTGCGCAATGAGCCACGCTCGTGGAGAGACAAACTGGAACAACGCTGCGGCATCATGGACTCACAGGGACGCTGGTGGGCCAAGCCGGCCTACCACACGATCCTGCGCAAGGATGACGGTCACGCGCTGCTGCAAACGGAGTCACGCACCTGCCTGGCCGACCTGCGCCAACCTGTCGGCCCTGACTGCCAGAAAACCGGCAGCGATATGCCCTTGCCAACGCTACAAGCCGAGGCGCCGCCGCCTGGCTACCGCCAGTACGGATACCAAGACAAGGATGGCCGCCTGCTCGTGGACTACCGCCTCAGCAGGGCCTCAGCCTTTACCGGCAAGGTCGCCATTGCTTCGGACGGACTGCCCGGCCTGATTGATGCCAAGGGCCAATGGCTGACGCCTCGCCCCCACGGCACGCCCGAAGAAGTGGCACTGCTGCGCGCGTGGGGCTACACGAGCAATGGCTGGGGACTGATAGACCGCCAGGGCAACTGGGTCATCAAGCCCCTGCACCGCAATATCCACCGTTACCCGGATGGGAGCTTCTGCGTCGAGCCCATGGGCGAGTGGCCCAGTGGGGGCTGCCAACGCGTAGATACGACGGGCAGTGTCTTGCCGCCACTCAATGCCAGCGAGATCCAGAAGGCCAGGGAAGCAGAACTTGCGATGCCCATCCCGGCACCGGCACCGGCACCGGCACCGGCACCCACGGAAGAAAACACCGTGCCCGACGAACGTCCCCTGCTGGAGGCGGTTGCCATTGATGGCCGCTGGGGCTTCCAGAATGCTGAAGGCGAGTGGGTGATTCCTCCGCAGTTCGACGATGCCCAGGACTTCTCAGAAGGCCTGGGGCTGGCTGCCGTGAAACTAAAGAACACTGGCGGAGATGAGGCCCCGGAAAACCCGCCCACAAAAAGCAAGGCCGAAGGCGAAGAAGAAAGTGAAAACCCGGACTCATCCACGCTGGCATGGGGTGTCATCAACACCGATGGCAAGTGGCTAATCCCACCACGCTTCTCCAGGATACGGCCCTTCCGCGAAGGCATCTCCATTGCTTGGGAGAGCGAGCAGGAAGGCGCCATGATCGGTCTGCTTTCGACCCAGGGCAGATGGAGACCCCTCATGGGCATCAGTGAGATCACTGACTTCAACGAAGGAGTCGCCACGGCGACACGCAGCAACGGCGCCCTCTGCCGGCTGTACCCAGACGGTGCCTGCCAGGGCGCCTACAACGCCATCGACATCCAGCGCAAAGACGACCGCTTTGCGATCGCACGACTTGGTCCGCAGGGGCCATTCGGCTATCTGGGGCCAGACGACGAATGGATAGTCCAGCCTCGCTTCAGCAATGCGCGCTTCTTCGAAGGCGACTACGCCATGGCTTCGCAGAAGCTGCCCCCAATGCCGGCCTCGCTACGCCAGCAATTCATCGTCACCAAGGTCACGGCCCTGGAAGGCTCAGGCTTCATCGCCATCAGCATGATCAGGCCCGGACAAGCCCGTCACCCCAACACTCCTTTTGCGTTGGCAAGCACCAATGGCGAATGGCTGGTGCCTGCAACCAGCCTCTGGAGCCAGTTGAGCAGCGCCTTCCGCCATGCCACCAACAGGCTGTGGGCCATGATCAGGTCGTATCAAAAACAAGCCACCGCTGCCTGAATTGCCGCCACCGGCCTGCTCACCGCTATTCCGGTGAAGCAGCGGGCTTACAGGCCGCAAGACAGGTTCCAGAAGGAAGCCGCCATGTCATTGAATACCTCCGTTGCGCTGCGCCTCATGCTCCCCCTGCTGGTGGTCGCTACGTCATCCATCACGCTGGCAAAGGCCGCCAATGAGAAAAGCCTCTGGGTACAAGCCGCCTGGCAGGCGGTGCAGGCCGGGCCGGATACGAAAACGGCTGTCGTGGCGCACTGGCCGGCCAATACCATTGTCAGCATGGGAGAAAAAAAGGGGGACTGGTGTCAAGCCAAGGCGGAAAACGGTGAAGCCGGCTTTGTGCCCTGCACGGTGCTGGGCGAGACAGCGCTGACGCTGGAAGTTCTCTATGCCCGCTGGCCCGACAAGAGTACCCGCGACGATGAAAAACTGGCGTTCTGGGTGGCGCCTTCCGTAGCCCGCTTCACCCAAGCGGGTGCCAACTTCAATTACCGCGCCCTGAGCGCCCAGCAGCAAGCCGAGGAGGAAAGAACCCAAAAACCCGTCCGCTTTCCCATCGCCGAGTTCGATGCCATGAAGCGGCGCTTGAGCCAGAACGTGCTGCCGCGCATCGAACAGGAAGTGAATCGCATCGACGCCCGGAGCTTTGCCTCACTGGGGCCTACACCACCGTGGAACAGCAGCAACGCAGACTGGCTGAAACGCTGGCTTTCCCCCGCCATGCTGCCGCCCGCCAAGCCCTCAATGTTCAGGCAGCATGGCGACGTGCTGGTCTGGGGCGAAGGTAGCAGTGATGCCATTGCCGCCCTGCTGGGCCAGCCCAGCCGCATCCGCTTTGTGGGCAAACCGGAATGGGTGGTCGGGCATCACGATCAAGGTGTGGTGGGCATCTGGGATATTGGAGGTGTCGAGTCCCGCTACGCGAGGTCGGTTCCCTTGGTCGCAATTTCCCGCAGTGGCCTGATAGAGGCAAGGCTGGTCACGGGGACGGAAAGCAGTGGATACAGCTACGACGAAGGCTGCGCCGAGGGCTATCCCACGCTGGAAACAGGAGAACTGCTTCCCGGCTGGCCACGCGTCAAGACTGACCGGCTGGTAGCGCTTTATCTGCCCGCGCTGCCTGCCACCAAGAAGGTCGATGTGCTGACACGCCGCAAGCAGGCCCCCATCCCTGAAAGCGACATTTCCGACACGCCGCCCCGCAAGCTGTCCGACGTAATGGTTCACTCCTTTGACCTGGACCAAGATGGCATTGCGGATGTGAGCGTGATGGAAGTGCCGGAAACCACGATGGCGACCACTGGCGAGCCCACGCTTTATTTCTTTCTGAACGTGGCCGGGCGTTGGTGGTATGCCGGGCAGGAATACTCGGCATTTTGCACATGACCGTCAGGCGCGTCGTGCCGACGGCACCAACAGCAACGCTCCGATGAACAAAGCCTCGGCCAGCACCTCGAAACCTTCTTCCAGCATGCCCAGCACACCGGACAATTCCATCAGGTCAATGCCAAGCGCGAACAGCCCCACCGCCAGACTGGCGACGAGGAGCCCCCTGACAGCCACACAGGTCACCGCCCGGAACAGCATCCCCATACTCGCCGTACCCAGCAACGCCACCAGATAGACCGGCAAATCGCGCACCCAGGCCATGGTGCATAGAGCAAGCCAGCGCTCGCAACCATACTTCCAGCGCTCATGCAGCAGGAACTGCTCGTCCAGGGCCAGCCCGAAGAGAGCCCATGACAACCAGAGCGACAACCGCCACCCCAACGCACCTTCGATACCCAGTCGCACCGACAGACAAGCAGCGGCCAGCAGTAGCGAAGCAGACAACCGAGCTGCGGGAGAAAAATCCGAAGAGAAACTCTTCGCCCAGAACGGCCAGTGCATACCGGCAAAAACCGCCATAAGCCCCAGTGCGATCAAGGCGGGTGCCAGACCCGGAAAAATCCGCTTCACCTTGCAGACTCCTGTTTGCAGGTTCCCGGGAAGGTGGTTCATGCCAAGCGGGGCACCATCACGGCACACCGGGAGAGAAGGCGTCTGCTAATATGGCGGCGCTCCCGAAAAGCATGTGACTGGCACCCTGTGCCGAGACATGCCGTGGGCAATCACGAACACCCAACCGGTTGCCCATCCTATCAGCGCAACAAGGATTTACCGCCATGAAAAAACTGCTCGTCCTGCTCCCACTCACCGCCATCTTGGCAGGCTGCCCTTTGGCCCAGACCACGGCACCGGCCGCTTCGTCCGGCACCGGCGCAGCGGTGAGCCCCGCTTCCATCGGCACCTTCTTGAGCAAACTGGAGTCGGCCCGCGGCACGGCGCTAAGCACCACGGAAAAGGCCAGCGTCAGTACAGCCGTGGGACAGACACGGAGTCTCATCGACAACACGCAGAACAAGTTCCTGGGCACCGTGTCCCAGTTCACCGGCCTGGATACCGCCACGCTGGGCGTGCTGATGCCACAGGCCACGCAGTCGCTGAGCCAGAACGACGTCATAAGCAAGGTGGAGAGCAAGCTGGGCCGCAAGCTGGGTGGCGCGGAATCCACGGCGGCCAAGGCCGCAACATCCCTGCGCAACAACTCGCTGGATTCCCTCAAGAGCGGGCTCGCTGACAAGGTAGGCAAGCTGGTCGGAATGGATGGCGACACGGTGCAGGCACTGCTGCCGCTGGCAGGCTTCTGACAGGTCCGCACATGAAAAACGCCGGCATTGATTGCCGGCGTTTTTCATTCAGGCAGAAACAAGGCTCATGTCGCTAGCGCCTCACTCTCATGCGCGCTCATGATGCGGTTGCGCCCAGCATGCTTGGCTGCGTACAGTGCCGAATCGGCAGCGTCCACCAGCGCCTGCGCCAGCCCGGATTCCGGTATGCAAGATGTGAGGCCGATGCTGACCGTGACATGGTCAGCCGTAGAGGACGCAGCGTGTGGCATCTTTAATGCTGCCACGCCCGCCTGAATGCGTTCGGCCACTTCAAGCGCACCCTCGCGCGTGGTTTCGGGCAGCAACACCACGAACTCTTCACCGCCATAGCGCGATGCCAGATCGGCAGGGCGCAACAGGCTGTCACCAATCGCGCCCGCTACCGCCGCCAGGCAGTCATCACCGGCCGAATGCCCGTAGTTGTCGTTGTATTTCTTGAAATGGTCGACATCGATGAACAGCAGGGCCAGTTCATGGCGAGCTCGTTGCGAGCGCTCCCACTCCTGTACCAGCCGCTCGTCAAAGCAGCGGCGGTTGGCCAGGCCTGTCAGGGCATCCTGCCGCGCAAGGCGGGCAAGCTCCCGATTGAGCCTGTCACGTTCACCCGCCTCATGTTCGAGAAGAATCGACTTCAGGAAACTGATGCGCTCCTGTCGCTCCAGCATCCACGCCACAAAGAGGCTGACACCCAGGGAGCCGACGTAGTAATGCAGCAGTTGCCACCAGTCCGGCCGCAAGTTGTACAGGCTCCAGGCCAGGATAATCCCGACAATGCCGCCCAGCAGGCAGGACAGGGCGGCAGTCAGCACGCTGAGACGCAGCGCAAGGGTCACAATGGTGATCAACAGCATGACGACGTAGGTCATGCTCTGGGCCAGCCGGGCATTGTCCAGCACGATGCTGAGCAACATCGTGCTGATCATGATGCCGCCGCCGGTCAGCCCCATCACGATCTGGTAATTCAGCCGGCAGGCCGCAAACAGCAGACTGGAAGCTGCCAGCACCACCAGTGAAGTGTTGATGATGGCCACCCACCACCAGACCCTGCCTGCCTCACCACTCAGCTCGCCCCCGAAGCCGAAATGCCCCGAGGCAATGATGAGCAGGCAGAAGATGATGGCGGCCGGCGCCCCCAGGCGAACCAGGCGCTCGAATTCCTTTTGCCGCTGGCCGGCAAAGGAATGGGCCAGGCCCGCCGGGAAGACCATGACAAACGGCACATCAGCCACCATGCGCCGGATGCTTTCCAGCACGGAAGGAGTGACATCTGTACGCGGCGGGGTCGTCATCGTTGTCATGATCGAGACTGTATGGTCAAAGTCGCGCAGGTTGGCAAAAGTCATGACGGAAAACCACGATATCCAGACAGATAGCGGGGTCCCGGAGGGCTTGCCTGACAAACGGAAGGAATGGAGCTAGACGGTAGCGGTACTTGCCCCTTCTGCCACCTCGATACGGTGGCGCCCCGCATGCTTGGCCGCATAGAGGGCTTGATCAGCCGCTACCAGCAGGTCCTGGGAGGAAAGACCCGGCTGCGGGATTTGTGCCGCCAGACCGATGCTGACGGTGACATGACCACTGACGGACGATGCCGCGTGGGCAATATTCAGCGCATCGATATCGTGAAGGATACGGCTGGCCACATCGCAGGCGCCCTTGATGTCCGCCCCCGGCAGCAGCAACACAAACTCCTCGCCGCCGTAACGGGCCGCCACATCGCCCGGGCGCCGCGCCGCCTGCAGCAGGACTGCGCCTATCGCCGCCAGGCAGTCGTCACCGGCGGCATGGCCGTAGGTGTCGTTGTAGGCCTTAAAATGGTCGACATCGATGAAGAGTGCAGCAAGGGGCTGGCGGGCACGACTCAGGCGCTCCCACTCCTGCTCCAGCATCAGGTTGAAATGGCGGCGGTTGGCGAGACCGGACAGCACATCCTGATGGGCAAGCCTGTCCAGTTCCTGATTGAGCCGCTCGCGCTCGGCCGACTCGTGGGCAAGCAGTAACCCTTGCAGATAGCTGATGCGCTCCTGGCGCTCCAGGATGGCCCCCACGAACAGTGTGACCAGCAGGCTGCCAGTGGTTGACCAGAGCAGCATCGACCAGTCCGGCCAGCGCTCCCAAACCAGCCATGACCAGACAATCCCCAGGAGAATGCCCAGGATGCCGCATATCCCTGCCGTCAGAAGGGAAAGGCGTAATGCCAGCACCTGTATGGTGATGATGAGCATGCCCACATAACTCAGGCTGCGGGCCAGACGCTCACTGTCCAGCACCACGGCACCGGTCACGGCCATGCTCAGGTTGAGCGCCCCGACCACCAGAATCAGGGGCTGGTAATGCGGGAGCACGCGCGGGTGGTGCAGCAACAGGATGGCGGACGACAACAGGCAGAACTGCAGGGCAATACCGCGCCACCAGACCAGACTGTCACGGGCACTCGCTCCCTCGCCAAAGTTCTGCCAGCCCAGCACGCCCACACCCACCACCAGGATGAGCAACAGTGGCCAACCCTGCCGTGCCAGCAGGGCAAACTCCTCCAGGCGACGGCGCGCAAAACCGGCTGCTACCGACCTGGGCAGGGGACACCAGAGAATGCGCGCAGCCAGCGTGCGCCTGATCTCGTCAAGCGTGACGGCAGGCAATGATTCCGGAGAAGGAGGCGTTACAAGGGGTGAAACGGATGTCATGACTGCATTGTTTTCTTGACCCGTCAGTATCCTGTTTACCCCAGGGCACTCGATGCCGACACCACAAGCCGACGAAAGCCCTGCTCTGCGGGACACGGCGCCTGCGCTACAATGCGCGCCCAGTCGCGAGGTCGCCATGTCCGCCAAAGCCCAGCCTGTGCCCACCGCACCGGCCCTGTTCAGTCATGAGAAGTTCTGGGCAGAATGCCTTGGACCCGCTCCCTTCCTGCCCATGTCACGGGCAGAGATGGATCAGCTGGGCTGGGATGTCTGCGATGTCATCGTGGTCACGGGCGATGCCTATGTCGACCACCCCAGTTTCGGCATGGCCATCATCGGTCGCTTGCTGGAAGCACAGGGCTATCGCGTCGGCATCATCGCCCAGCCTGACTGGCAGTCCGCCGAGCCATTCAAGGTGCTTGGCAAGCCCCGGCTTTTCTGGGGCATCACGGCCGGCAACATGGACTCCATGATCAACCGCTACACGGCAGACCGGAAAATCCGTTCGGACGATGCTTATTCGCCCAACGACGAGGGCGGCAAGCGCCCCGACCGCGCCAGTGTCGTGTACGCACAACGTGCCCGCGAAGCGTATCCGGATGTGCCGCTGGTGATTGGTGGCATCGAAGCATCACTGCGTCGCATCGCCCATTACGATTACTGGCAGGACAAGGTACGCCGCTCCATCCTGCTGGATGCCAAGGCAGACATCCTTCTCTACGGCAATGCCGAACGCGCCATTGTCGATCTGGCGCACCGACTCAATCGCGGCGAGAAAATCCAGGACATCACGGACCTGCGCGGTACAGCATTCGTCCGGCGTGACACTCCCGACGGCATGTTCGAAATCGACTCGACACAGGTCGATGCTCCCGGCCGCATCGACCAGATGATCAACCCCTACATCAACACGGCCGATCCTTCCGCCTGCGAAGTGGAAAAACAGAAAACCACGGCAGCCTTTTCTCCCCCTGTGACTCAAGGAGAAAGCTGGGGCGAGGGAGCGCAGGTGGTCACGCTGCGCCCCAGCAACGCCATGAAGCTGCGCCTGCCGCCACGCGAGAAATCCGTGATACGCCTGCCTTCTTTCGAGCGCGTGAAAGAGGATCCCGTACGCTATGCCCACGCCAACCGCGTACTGCATCTGGAAACGAATCCCGGCAATGCACGCGCACTGGTGCAGCGTCACGGCGACCGTGACATCTGGCTGAATCCACCACCCATTCCGCTCAGCACGGAAGAAATGGATTATGTATTCGATCTGCCGTATGCACGGGTTCCGCATCCTGCTTACGGCGGTGCCCGCATTCCCGCCTACGAAATGATCCGTTTCTCGGTGAACATCATGCGCGGCTGCTTCGGCGGCTGTACCTTCTGCTCCATCACCGAGCACGAAGGCCGCATCATCCAGAACCGCTCGCACGAATCCATTCTCGGCGAAATCGAAAAGATGCGCGAAACGCCTGGCTTTACCGGCGTGGTGTCTGACCTGGGCGGCCCCACCGCCAACATGTACCGGCTGGCCTGCAAATCGCCCGAGATCGAAGCCGCCTGCCGCAAGCCTTCCTGCGTGTTCCCCGGCATCTGCGACAACCTGAACACCGATCACTCATCACTGATAGAGCTTTACCGCAAGGCACGCAAAATGCCCGGCGTGAAAAAAATCCTGATCGGCTCCGGCCTGCGCTACGACCTCGCCGTGCGCTCGCCGGAATATGTGAAGGAACTGGTGACCCACCACGTTGGCGGCTACCTCAAGATCGCCCCCGAACATACCGAAGCCGGCCCGCTCTCCAAAATGATGAAACCCGGCATTGGTGCCTATGACGAATTCAAGGCCATGTTCGAGCGCTTCTCGAAAGAAGCCGGCAAAGAGCAGTACCTGATTCCTTACTTCATTGCGGCCCACCCCGGCACCACCGACCAGGACATGATGAACCTGGCGCTCTGGCTCAAGCGCAACGGCTTTCGTGCAGACCAGGTGCAGACCTTCTATCCCTCGCCCATGGCAACCGCCACCGCGATGTACCATTCCGGCATGAATCCGCTCAAGAAAATCTCACGCATCAATGGCGAGAAAGTGGACATCGTCAAAGGCGACAAGCGCCGGCGCCTGCACAAGGCCTTCCTGCGCTATCACGACCCGAACAACTGGCCGCTGCTGCGCGAGGCCCTGAAGGAAATGGGACGAGCCGACCTGATCGGCAATGGCAAGCACCAGCTCATTCCCCGCAACCAGCCGGGCGGCCTTGGCGAAGGCAGCTACAAATCACCCCGCAAGAAAAATTCCAGCGAAGGTGGCGGCGTATCACTGAAAGTGAAGCCACAGAAAGGCCGCCTGCTGACCCAGCACACAGGCCTGCCACCACGGGCCGATGGCAGCAGCCGCAGCACGCCGGCCAAGCGCCGCAAATGAAGATACTGCCCCGGCATCCTGACGGAACAATACATGGCCTGCGCCTTGCCCGTGCCGTAATCGGCGTTACGCTCCTCACAAGCCTTGCCGTGCTCGGTTGGCGAAATGGCGACATCTTCAAGCAATTCGATGCCGGCATATTCCTGCTGACCACCCTTGCCGCTCTTTTTGCCGTTGCTGCCAACACACTCATGCTACGGTGGATCACCACGCCTCTTGCTTCACCATTGAGCATCCAGGAGGCGATGCTGCTTTCCTCGCTGGGGTCTGTCGGGAACTCTCTGGGAGGGCTTCCCGTAGGAACCGCTGCCGTCATTGCGATCCTGGTAAAGAAGCATGATTTTTCATTACGTGACATGGTTGCCGGAAAACTGCTGTCAACGGGACTCGCCACCATCACCACGGCGCTGCTGACGGCCATTCTGGCCATGTCTGCGCCACATGCATTGCGCAGTCTGCTGCTGGCCCTGGCTTTTTCAGGAACCGTCATCTGCTTGTTCCTGCCGGCCCACCTCCCTCACTGGATTCCGGGCAGAGAAGTCATCCAAAAACTGGCCCAAGGAAAACGTCTGTGGGAAGGCATGCTGTATGCCATGGCAATGAGCATGACTTTCATGGCCTCCTGCATGATTGCAATCACCCACTACCTTCCCTCCCTGTCTGCAACAGACAGCATTCTTCTCGCCGGCGGCAGCCTCCTGCTGAATTTCCTGACACTGGCCAGCGGTGTCGGCGGCATGTCGGAAGTCATTGCAGGCACCGTTGCCGCCACCCTGAACATGAAGTTCGCGGCCGGCGTGGAGCTGGGCCTGCTGTTACGCTTTTCCAATCTCTGCGCAGCATTACTCATACTGTCCTGTTTGCTAGTCTGGCGGCATGGATGGTCATCGAAAATCCGCCATAGCATCTTGACCAGAAGCAGGGAGAAAACTGATGACAACTGAAAAGGCACTTCTTGGCGGCGGCTGCTTCTGGTGTCTGGATGCCGTCTTTCGTGAAGTGAAAGGTGTGACCCGTGTAAGCAGTGGCTATGCGGGTGGTGCACGGCCCAACCCCAGCTACGAGCAGATATGCACAGGCGCCACCGGGCACGCCGAGGTTGTGGAAGTCACTTTTGATCCTGGTGAAGTTTCCTTCCGGCAGCTACTTGCCATTTTCTTTGCATTGCATGACCCCACCACCCTGAACCGCCAGGGTAACGATGTGGGCACGCAGTACCGTTCGGTGATCTTCTGCCAGAGTGATGAACAGGCCAAAGTCGTTCAGGAAACGCTGGATACCTTGAAGCTCAGCAATGCTTTTTCCCAACCGATAGTTACCGAGATAGTCACCGAACCGGTCACGTTCTGGCCTGCCGAGGATTATCACCAGAATTTCTTTGCCAAGAATCCAGGACAGGGATATTGCCAGTATGTTGTGGCACCGAAGCTGGACAAATTCCGCCGCACATTTCTCTAGGCTCTGACTTTCCCATAAAAAAGGGAGTGCCTTGGCACTCCCTTTTTTATTCGCCCAGTCTCAGGCCGCCGCAAGCAGCTCCTCCACCAGATCAAGGAATGTACGGCGGAATGCCTCGGCAGCATGTTTGTCGAACTGTGCCCTGCGATAGCGGAAAGTGATGGTGAGCTCGCCACGCAGGGTGACCGCGCCTACGGCAACACCCATCGGCATGTGGGTGGGCGGCGAGAAGCGTATGGCAGTAATGCGGCCTGCCTTGCCAGCAGGATCAGGCAGGTCCGGCACACGGCCAAGATTGTTGAGCACTGCCGTATCCACCACGAAATTGCCGGTGAGCGGCATGAGTCCTGTCAGTGCCTTGCGCAAACCGCTGGGCAACACCTGCACCAGACCCAGCAGGTCCACCAACAACCCGGCTGCCTCATCGCTCTTGAATTTCTGGCTCTGCTCCGTCACGGCAGCGAGCGTCCGCTCATAACTGCGACGGTCTCCCTCGCTGCTGGCTATATTGACCCAGAGCGAGAAATTCCCGACACCGTCCTGGCGCCAAGTGATCGGCCGGAAATTCATGGCATTCATCAGGGTGATGCGGCCCGCTGACTCATTGCGACTGTTGTTCCAGCGCTCGATGGTGAGGTGCAGCAAGGCTGAAATCACATCGTTCAGCGTGGAGCGGCCGTGTCGCAGCTTGTCCAGCGCTTCGGTTTCAGCCGCTGTGAACGTGTGCGAGACAAAAGCCACTCCCGCCTTGTTCTCGCCGAAATGGGAGGCAATGCGCGTAGGCAACTGCACGGAGTCCACCAGATACTCCAGCAGGTTGCTGGCACGCTTGAGTCGCTCGGCCATGGTCTTGGAGCCCAACTCACGCCCCAGATGACGCGCATTGATCACATCCATGTCCGCAGGCTGGGCGTCATCGACACCGGCATAGTGGCGAAGGACCGACATCAGGAAGCGGTAGGCGCCAGCGGCATCCGTTGCCGAGTGGCTCATCTTGAGCAGCAGCCAGTCTCCCTCCGGATGACGGGCAATCAGGATACGGAACGGTGGGGCGCTTTCGAGCATGAGGCGGCGGGAATAGAAATCGTCACGAGCAGCAGCAACATCAGCATCGTCGCCACATTCAACGGCCAGTACCGGGTCTTCATCAGCACGGGCGACCATCTCCCATTCGTAGTGCTTGTCACTGGGCTGGGCTGCCCGTTGCCGGACCGATGACAAGGGGTGCAACTGCATGGCGGCATAAGCCGCTGCCTCCATTTTCTGTTCATCCAGCCGCCCACTGAAACGCACATCCAGTTGCAGCCCGAAAGGCTCCTCGGCACTTTCAAGGTGATGAAAAAGCTCATCGGTAACAGAAAACGAAAAACGCGTTGTCATCATTATTGTCCTGCGCGTTGAAGGCGGGGCGGGTGAAGCTTTGCGTGCACTCTAGCCTAGCAGGCCATCACGGGAAATGACCGGAATGACGGCAGGGTTCATTTCCCGGATTGCTGCCGGAAACGTGAGGGAGAGCTCCCGTAGATGCGCTTGAAGGCCTGGCTGAACGCCGTTTCCGAGGCATAACCCACCATCTCGGCAATGCGGCAGACAGGCTGTCGCGTATGCCGCAACTGCCAGACGGCAAGGCGCATGCGGTGCTCGACCAGATAGGTCAGGGGCGGCTTTCCCATCACGTTGCCAAACCGGTCTGCAAACGCCGAACGTGACAAGCAGGCCAGCCGGGCAAGCTCGGGAACCGTCCAGGGCCGCTCAGGCTCCTGATGGATGGCGGACAGCACGGCGGACAGGGCGGGATCACGCAAGGCCAACAGCCAGTTGTTGGCACCCGCCGGCAAGGACTCCACATAGTCCCGCACACACTCGATGAAGAGGATATCCCCCACCCGGTTGACGATGGTCTGCCGCCCGGGCCGGCCATTGCCCTCCTGGGCCAGGAACTCGAGGCCGATGCGCAGCCACTCCGGGGGGCGCTCATTGAGTCCCCGCAGCAGGAGGACGCTGGGCAAGGCAGACAGGAGGGGCCGGGCCAGATCGGCATCGAAGCTGAAGCGTGCCGACAGCAAGTTGGCAAGTGCTCCCTCACCTCCGATGACGACAGGCTCAAGGCCATGGCCACGCACACTGGCCGCCAGATTCTCAAGCTCACCCAAGGGAGGCCCTTCCACGTCCACCACCTCATGGTCGCGGCCGCTGGTGACGATGGCCATGTCACCAGCCTCCAGCCGCAGTGGCGTCTCTCCCTCCAGGAGCAGCATCGCCGCACCGCTCAGCACAAGGTGAAAGCTGGCCAGCCCCTCTGCCCGGAAGGCAAATCCCCAGGGACGGCCGGCCTGCAGGTAGCGGAATTCGACACCAGCCAGATGGATGTCATCCAGCAGTTGGCTCAGGGTATCCATGGCAAAGGCATGACCTCAGCTAGAGTTAGAGGGGCCATCTTAACAATGCAAGCCGGCGCAAGAAGACAGGTTATCGGTGTTTTACACCGGTTTTCCGGTGAAATACCTATGTCTACGACTGTTACATTGATCAATGATGTGTTCGCCGACCACAGCGGCACAGGAGAGCATCATGACAACAAATACAATGACGGCATCCGCCACCTGGCAAGACCCCAAACGCTACCTCTGGCTTCTGAGCCCGCTCATTCCACTGCTGGGCGTATTCATCCTCATCCTTTACAACCTGACGGGCTGGGGCATCTGGACCTGGGGCGGCCCCTTCATCGTCTACGTCCTGGTGCCGGTGATGGACTGGCTGGTAGGGACCGACAAGACCAATCCCCCGGAAACCGCCGTAGCCCAGCTCGAAGCCGACAAATACTACCGCGCCATCGTCTATGCCTACATACCGTCCCAGTTCATCACCACCATCTGGGCCGCCTGGCTGGTGGCCAGCGGCAGCCTCGCCACCTGGGAGCTCATCGGCCTGATCTTCAGCGTGGGTGCCATCAACGGCCTGGCCATCAACACCGGTCACGAACTCAGCCACAAGCGCGACACCCTGGGCCGCTGGATGGCCAAGCTCACGTTGGCCCCTACCGCCTATGGTCACTTCTACACTGAGCATGTTCGCGGCCATCACAAGAACGTGGCCACACCGGATGATCCGGCCAGTTCCAAAATGGGCGAAAGCTTCTGGCGCTTCCTGCCACGCACCATGATCGGCAGCCTGATCTCCGCCTGGAAGATCGAGGGAGAACGCCTCGCCCGCCAGGGCAAAAGCGTATGGAGCTGGGAAAACGACAACCTGCAAGCCTGGGCGCTCACTGCCCTGCTCTTCGGTGGCCTCACTCTCTGGCTGGGCTGGGTCGTGCTGCCTTTCCTGTTGCTGCAGGCGTTTTATGCGGCATCGCTACTGGAAGTGATCAACTACATCGAGCATTACGGGCTCCTGCGCCAGAAAGGCCCGGACGGACGCTATGAGCGCTGCTCGCCGGAGCACTCCTGGAACAGCAACCACATCATCACCAACCTCGTGCTCTACCAACTGCAGCGCCATTCCGACCACCACGCCCATCCCACGCGCAGCTTCCAGGCCCTGCGGCACTTCGAAGACAGCCCGCAATTGCCCTCGGGCTACGCCTCCATGCTCATCCCGGCCTACATCCCTTGGCTGTGGTTCCGCCAGATGGATCCGCTGGTGGCCGCGCACTACAAGGGCGACCTCAGCCGGGCCAACATTCTGCCCTCAAAGCGTGAAAAGCTGCTGAAGGAAGAAGCCCGCCGCGAAGCACGGAGTGCAGAGGGAACACCTCAGGCCACCCTGCTCACCGCAACGGGCAGCCATGTCTCCCTGCAGTGCTACCAGTGCCCGGACTGCGGTTATGTCTACGATGAGAAAACCGGTTGTCCGCACGAAGGCTGGCCCGCCGGGACCCGCTGGAGCCGGATTCCGGACGACTGGGCCTGCCCGGATTGCGCCGTGCGCGAAAAAGTGGATTTCGTGCCAGTAGTAACGCCCTGATGTCCGGCAGAGTCCTGCCCTGAAAACAAAAAAGCCCGCATCAGCGGGCTTTTTCATGGGTAGCGCTTTATTTCCGCTTCATCGCCTCGAAGAATTCGTCATTGGTCTTGGACTCCTTCATCTTGTCGAGCAGGAACTCTGTAGCTGCGATTTCGTCCATGGAATGCAGCAGCTTGCGCAGGATCCAGACCTTCTTGAGGTCGTCATCGCTCATCAGGCGCTCTTCACGACGCGTGCCGGACTTCTTGATGTTGAAGGCCGGGAATACACGCTTCTCGGCAATCTTGCGATCCAGATTGATTTCCTGGTTACCCGTGCCTTTGAACTCTTCGAAAATGACTTCGTCCATCTTGGAGCCGGTTTCGATCAGGGCCGTGGCAATGATGGTCAGCGAACCACCCTCCTCGATATTACGGGCCGCACCGAAGAAACGTTTCGGACGCTCCAGCGCATGGGCATCCACACCGCCGGTCAGCACCTTGCCGGAGCTGGGAATCACGGTGTTGTAGGCACGGGCAAGACGGGTGATGGAGTCCAGCAGGATGACCACGTCCTTCTTGTGCTCGACCAGGCGCTTGGCCTTTTCGATCACCATTTCGGCGACCTGCACATGGCGCGCGGGTGGCTCGTCGAAGGTGGAAGCCACCACTTCGCCGCGCACAGTGCGCTGCATTTCCGTCACTTCTTCCGGACGCTCGTCGATGAGCAGCACGATCAGGAAAACTTCGGGATTATTGCGTGTGATGGAATGCGCAATGTTCTGCAGCAACATGGTCTTGCCGGCTTTGGGCGGCGCCACCACCAGCGAGCGCTGGCCCTTGCCGATGGGCGCGATGAGATCAATCACGCGGGCAGACAGGTCTTCCGTGGAACCATTGCCCAGCTCCATCACCAGACGCTTGGTGGGAAAAAGCGGCGTCAGGTTTTCAAACAGGATCTTGCTCTTGGCGTTTTCGGGAGCGTCAAAGTTGATGTGGTTGACCTTGAGCAGCGCGAAATAACGCTCGCCTTCTTTCGGCGGCCGGATGGTGCCGGCAATGGTGTCGCCCGTGCGCAGGTTGAAGCGGCGAATCTGCGAGGGACTGACGTAGATGTCATCCGGGCCGGCCAGGAAGGAGCCTTCGGAAGAGCGGAGGAAACCAAAACCGTCGGACAGTATTTCGAGAACCCCATCGCCAAAGATTTCCTCGCCGTTGCGGGCGTGGGTCTTGAGGATCGCGAAAATGACATCCTGCTTACGGTTGCGGGCCATGTTTTCCAGGCCCATGTCTTCAGCGATCTTGATGAGTTCGGCAATGGGTTTTTTCTTGAGTTCAGTCAGATTCATAAAGTGAGATCAGGAATGAGGGGGAGGGCAACGCAACAAGGCCGCGGGCCAGGAAGGCCTTGGGGTTCTATTGTTCAGTCAGCGCTGGAGTTTCCGGAGCAGTCGGGAAATCAGTGAAGCGGGGGTTCTGGACTGCGTGCCGGAGAGGCCGGACGGCGTGCGTTGAATCGCGTGGGCAGACTCTTCAGACAGAAGCAGCCAGCCCACGCAGGGGATTATATATTGGAATCCAGAAAAGCCGTCAACTGCGACTTGGAGAGGGCACCCACCTTGGTGGCCTCAAGGCTGCCGCCCTTGAAGAGGCTCAGTGTCGGGATGCCACGTACGCCGTACTTCTGAGCCGTTCCCGGATTATCGTCCACATTGACCTTCACGATCCGCAGCTTGCCCTCATATTCGCCGGCGATCTCGTCCAGGATGGGGGCTACCATCTTGCAGGGACCGCACCACGGCGCCCAGTAGTCCACCAGCACGGGCGAGTCGGACTGGAGTACATCGGTCTCGAAGCTGGCATCAGTGGCATTCACGATCAATTCGCTGGCCATCGGAATCTCCTGGGTTATGGGCTGAGAGGGGGATGAGTCGGGGCGAGGGTCCGGATGATAGCAGTTGCCTGCGACTTTGGGGACGCATGGCGTCAGACTGTCATCATACCGGTTTACTATGGGGCTCTTTTTTCACTATGCAAGTCACCACATCAAAGGAGCAGGGCTGATGGCCCGACCCATGATCCTCCGGGAAAACGAGCTGATCGCTGCCGTTGACCTGGGCTCCAACAGTTTCCACTTGGCGGTGGCGCGTATCGAGCATGACCAGTTGCGGCTGGTCACCACACTTTCCGAGAAAGTCCAGCTCGGCGCCGGACTGGATGAAAAGCGACGCCTGACGGATGAAGTACAGGCCCAGGCACTGGCCTGCCTGGCACGCTTCGCGCAGCACCTGGAAGGCGTCTCTCCACGTCATCTGCGCATCGTGGGAACCAATGCCCTGCGTGTGGCCCGCAACGCCGACAGCTTTGCAGCCAAGGCAGAAAAGCTGCTGCTGCAACCACTGGAGATCATTTCAGGACGGGAAGAGGCACGCCTTATCTATCTCGGTGTTTCCCACACTCTGGCCGGGAGCGAGCAACGGCTGGTGGTGGATATCGGTGGTGGCTCCACCGAGTTCATCATCGGCCAGGGGCATGAGCCCCTGGCAACGGAATCCCTGCACATGGGCTGCGTGAGTTATACCGCACGCTTCTTTCCCGAAGGAGTGATCACTCCCCGTGCGCTGGAGCGTGCCGTCACAGCCGCACGCCAGGAAATTGCCAGCATCGAGGCGGCTTATCACGGCTTAGGCTGGCACAAAGCTGTCGGCGCAAGCGGGACAATCAAAGCCGTACAACTGGTCCAGCAGCAACTGGGACTGACTGCCACTGACGGCGGCCTCTCCTACAAGGGATTACTGGAATTGCGACGGCTGTTGCTGCGTCACGGCCATGTCAGCGACATCAACGTTCCGGGCCTGAAAGAGGATCGCAAGTCCATCATGCCTGCGGGGCTGGCCATCCTGCTGGCCATCTTTGAGGCCCTGAACATCAGCAGCATGGAATATTCTGACGGCGCCCTGCGCGAAGGAGTCCTCCACGACATGATCGGCCGCTTCCAGCACCAGGATATGCGTGATCACAGCGTACAGGTCATGACTACACGCTACGGTGCCGACATCGCGCAGGCCGAGCGTGTCACTGCAACGGCGCTCGATCTTTTCGGGCAGGCTGCCGCCAGACTGGTACTGAATGAAGAAGATGGCGAGCTGTTGCGCTGGGCCGCTCTGACGCACGAGATCGGCAGCGCCATCTCTCACAGCAGCTTCCACAAGCATGGCGCCTACCTGCTGAAGCATTCCGACATGCCTGGTTTTTCACAGCAGACTCAGGCACGCCTTGCACTGCTTGTCGGGTCACACAGACGCAAGATCAAGGCAGAGCAATACAACAGCATTCTGGAAACCGGAGGGCTCACGCTGTTGCGGCTTTGCGTACTGCTGCGCCTTGCCGTACTTCTCCACCACAGCCGAAGCCGCGAAGCACTCCCGGACATACGCCTGAAAACGGACGGATTGTCTTTCGGCCTGGGCTTCCCGGCTGGCTGGCTGGAAAAGCATCCGCTGACGCGCGAAGACCTTGCCGGGGAAGCCGAGGTATTTGCGGCACTGGGGCTGCAACTGCAGCTGAATTGAAAGGGAATTACATACTTAACTCCCTGACCTGGCTTTTAAACCACTGTCGCCCCCGCGAAGGCGGGAGCCCAGAGCCTTTAGTCCTGTTTTTTCAGGTCAGGGATAAAAAAGTCACTGGGGCCCCGCGTTACTCGCTTCGCTCGCCCCTTTGGGGCCAGCCTGACGGCTGTTCTGCGCTGTGCTTGTCGCGGGGACGACAAATCAATCAGGGACTCAAGTATATAAATCCCAATTGGAAACCTGGCAGCCACTCCTGCTGCCAGATTTTCAATGCTGGGCCAGCTTCTCCATGAGGATTTGCTGCGACACCTTTTCCTTTCCCGGTTCACTGCTGGCCTGACGATAGCTGCCGTCCGGCTGCAACAGCCAGCTTTGGCGATTGTCCGCCAGACAAACCAGAAGTGCATCCTGCTTGACGCGCTTTGCCAATGCCGGATCAGTTATCGGAAAACAGGTTTCCACACGAAAGAACATGTTGCGATCCATCCAGTCGGCACTGGCGCAATAGATGATTTCTTCGCCGCCATTCTGGAACCAGTAAACGCGCGAGTGTTCCAGAAACCGGCCAACTACCGACCGCACCCGGATATTCTCGGACACGCCGGCAACGCCCGGCCGCAGGCAACAGATGCCGCGCACGACCAGATCCACTTTCACACCCGCCTGACTGGCACGATACAGTGCCTGTATCAGATTCTTTTCAGTCAGCGAGTTCATGCGTGCGATGACATGGGCAGGTTTTCCTTCCTGCGCATTGCGGACTTCCTGTTCGATATGCTCCATGAGGCGGGCATGCAGGGTAAACGGCGCATGCAGCAACTTCTTGAGCTTGGCAGGCTTGCCCATGCCCGTCAGTTCCTGAAAGACCTTGTGCACATCTTCACAGAGCTCATCGTCTGCCGTCAGCAGCGAGAAATCCGTATACAGACGACTGGTCACGGCGTGGTAGTTGCCGGTACCCAGATGCACATAGCGCTTCAGCCGGCGGCCTTCACGTCGCACAACCAGCAACATCTTGGCATGCGTCTTGTAGCCGACAATGCCGTAAACAACGATGGCACCCGCTTCCTGCAGCTTTGCCGCCACCTCGATGTTGGATTCTTCGTCAAAGCGGGCGCGCAACTCGATGATGACCGTGACTTCCTTGCCGTTATGCGCGGCTTCTGCCAGAAGATTGACGATCTCGGAATTTTTCCCTGTCCGGTAAAGCGTCTGCTTGATGGCCAACACCTGCGGGTCCCGTGCGGACTGTCGCAAAAAGTCGATGACCGGAACAAAAGACTCATAAGGGTGGTTCAGCAGCACATCGCCCTGGGTCATTGCCTCAAAATAATTGTTGGCACGTACCAGACGGTCCGGTACGGCAGGCGTCATGGGCAGGTAGCGCAGACGGGGGCGATCTATGTCGGTGATAAGCCGCACCAGATTGACCGGCCCGTTGACGCGATAAAGAAGCTCTTCATTGAGCCCGAACTTACGCAACAGGTAGTCCACCAGATGGCGCGGACAGTTGTCTGCCACCTCAAGGCGCACGGCATCGCCATAACGCCTTGAGAAAAGCTCGTCCTTCATGGCTTCGGCCAGGTCTTCATCGGCTTCCACATCGCCAAGCGCCAGATCGGCATTCCGGGTCAGGCGGAACTGGTAGCAGCCCTGTACCGTCATCCCCGGGAAAAGCTCGCCGGCATACTCATGGATGATGGACGACAGGAAAACGTAGTCGTCGCCGGCATCCGTAATTTCATCCGGCAACCGGATCATGCGCGGTAGTGAGCGGGGCGCCGGCACGATGGCAAAATTGAGCGCTCGCCCGAAGGCATCCTTCCCTTCCAGGGAAACAATGAAGTTCAGGCTCTTGTTGATCAGCTTGGGAAAGGGATGGGCAGGATCAAGTCCTATGGGCGTAAGGACAGGATAGACCTGCTCCCGGAAATACTTTTTCACCCAGTTGGCTTGCTTCTCCGTCCATTCGTCACGCCGGAGGAAGCGGATGTTTTCCTGGGCCAGGGCCGGCAGCAGGATTTCATTCAGGATGCGGTACTGGCGATCAACAGCGTCGTGGCAAATCTCGGAAATCCGGGAAAGCACTTCCTTGGGCAGAAGTCCGTCAGGCCCGGGAGATGCCAGGCCCAGCGAAAGCTGGCGCTTGAGTCCCGCCACGCGGATCTCGAAGAATTCGTCGAGATTGCTGGAGAAAATGCGCAGGAAGGCGAGGCGCTCCAGCAGGGGATGCATGTCATCCAGCGCCTGCTCCAGCACGCGCAGGTTGAACGCAAGAATGCTGAGCTCGCGGTTGATGTAGAACTCGGGATCGTTGAGATCCACCACTGGTTCAGAGGCAGCCTTGGGGTTGCTCACAGGAGTTACCGTTTCTTGCGCCGTCATGATGTGTTTCCTTGGTCGGACGACATATTGCACCGGCCCCTGATGACACTTTCATTACAGCGACGCCTTGCGCAGGAGTTGGGCAGCCTCCTTGGCAAAATAAGTGAGGATGCCGTCAGCCCCGGCACGCTTGAAACTCATCAGCGACTCCAAAATGATGGCGTCGCGCTTGAGCCAGCCATTCTGGATGGCGGCCATGTGCATGGCATATTCCCCGCTCACCTGATAAACGAAGGTCGGAGCCCGGAAGGTGTCCTTCACCTGTCGCACCACGTCCAGATAAGGCATGCCGGGCTTGACCATCACCATGTCGGCACCCTCGGCAAGGTCCAGTCCCACCTCATGCAGGGCCTCATCGAGATTGGCCGGGTCCATCTGGTAGGAATGCTTGTTGCCGCCCTTGAGGTTGCCCGCACTGCCCACCGCATCACGGAAAGGCCCGTAGTAGCTGGAGGCATATTTCGCCGCATAGGACAGGATGCTGACATTGACGTGCCCGGCTTCTTCCAGCGCCGCGCGAATGGCGGCAATACGGCCGTCCATCATGTCGGAAGGTGCCACAATGTCCGCGCCGGCATCCGCATGTGAAAGCGCCTGCTTCACCAGTGCAGCCGTAGTGACGTCATTCAGTACATAGCCTTCGGCATCAATGATGCCGTCCTGCCCGTGCGTGGTGAACGGATCCAGTGCCACGTCCGTAATGACACCCAGTTCCGGAACGGCAGCCTTCAAGGCTCGCACGGTACGTTGGGCAAGACCTTCGGGATTCCAGGCCTCCTCAGCCCCCAACGACTTGGCAGCGGGCGGCGTCACCGGGAAAAGCGCAACCGCAGGAATCCCCAGTGCCGCCAGTTCACGGGCCTCCTCGACCAGAAGATCAATGGAAAGGCGCTCGATGCCGGGCATGGAGGCAATGGCCTCACGCTGGTTATTGCCCTCTATCACGAACACGGGATAAATGAGGTCTGCCGCTGTCAGCACATTCTCCCGGACCAGGCGGCGGGTGAACTCGTGCTTGCGCAGACGGCGCAGGCGGGTGGCAGGAAACGGGGCGCGCGTGAAGGCAAAATCAGCCATGGGATACTCCGGGAACACTCTGCCGCAGCTTAGCCGAATCAGGGTTTGAACGCATGGCAGCCACAGGGCTAAGCTGCACAGTCACTTCGTCAACGGGTCCTCTGGAGCATCACCATGAAGAAAGTCGCCGTACTCCTGTCGGGCTGTGGCTACCTCGATGGCAGTGAAATCTACGAGGCCACGCTGACCTTGCTGGCACTGGACCAAGCGGGCGCCGATGTTCAATGCCTGGCACCGGACATTGCACAGCTCCATGTGGTCAACCATCTCACCGGCCAGCCCACGGCCGAATCCCGCAATGTACTGACCGAGGCAGCCCGCCTTGCCCGTGGCAAGATCATCGACCTGAAGAACGCACATGCCAGCGATTTTGACGCGCTCATCATTCCCGGCGGCTTCGGCGCGGCCAAGAACCTCTGTGATTTCGCCCTCAAAGGCAGCGACATGACAGTCAACCCGGATGTGCTGGCCTTCGCCCGTACCGTGCACGAAGCCGGCAAGCCGGTCGGCCTGGTCTGCATCGCGCCGGCCATGGCACCCACGATTGGCGGCAAGGGCACGCGCTACACCATCGGGAACGATGCCGGCACGGCGGCGGCCATTGATGCCACGGGCGGCGTGCATGTGGAATGTGCCGTTACCGATTGCGTGGTGGACGAGGCAAAGAAGATTGTCACCACACCGGCGTACATGTACCCGGCGCGCATCAGCGAAGCCGCCACCGGCATCAGCAAGCTGGTCAAGGCCGTGCTCGAACTCGCCTGACCCCGGCGACCCGGATTGCCCCCTATGTCAGTTTCCTGGGCTTTTTCGTCATTGGCCCCGCCGGGGGTGGTTGCTAGGCTTGCCGCTGCCCACTCCACACTCCGAGCATGTCATGTCCGAACACGCCCAGCGCCCCGAACTCAGCCCCGAAGAAAAAGCCAAGCTGCTGCTGGGCAGGCTCAAGGACGGCTTTGACAACACACCCTTCGTGAAACTCATCGGCATGCAGCTCACCGCGGCCGGCTTCGACGGCGTGAAAGCACGCTTCGACATGAAGCCGGACCTCATCGGCAATCCCTTCAAGCAGATCCTGCATGGCGGCGTGATCGCCACCGCACTCGACATGGTGGGCGGCTTCATGGGTGTGGTCGGCGTCTACCAGCGCATGAAGGAAGACAACGTACCGCGTGACGAACGCAACCTGCGTCTCGCCAAGCTGGGCACCATCGACATGCGCGTGGACTACCTCCAGCCGGGTCGTGGCCAGCACTTCGAGGCCACGGCAACACTGCTGCGCGTGGGCAAGAAAGTGCTGGTGACACGCATGGAATTGCGCAACGAGGAAAACGAACTGATCGCTGCCGGTACCGGCACCTATTTCTACTGATGCTGGCCTGTCGTGCCGGCTGCGCCGCCTGCTGCATCGCGCCGTCGATCACCTCGCCCATTCCTGGCATGCCCGCCGGCAAGCCGGCCGGAGTGCGTTGCGTACAACTGGATGAGGGCGGGCTTTGTCGCCTGTTTGGTCGGCCGGAGCGCCCGGCGTTCTGCAGCAGCCTGCGGCCCGAGCCGGAAATGTGCGGCGACTCGCGCGAAGACGCCATGGCAAGGCTGGCCCACCTGGAAATCGCAACACGGCCTTGAGTGGCCGTGTCAGGCGCCGGCCTCCAGCGCCTCGGACAAACGTAGCCACTCCTCTTCCACCGTGACCAGTTGCCGGTCCACATCCGCTTTTTCTGACAACACCTTGTCGAGCTCCGCCTTGCGGGCCGGCTCATAAATGCCTGCCTCGGCAAGCTTTTCTTCCAGCTGCTTTTGCCGTTGCTGCAGTTCGGTGAGCTGCTTCTCGGCTTTTTCAAAGGCCTTGCGCAGCTCTTTGCTGACAGGAGTCGTCTTCTGCGCCGGGGCCGCTGCCACCGGAGCGGGCGCTTTCTTTGCGTCAGGTTTGGCGGCAGCCACGCGCGCTTCCTGTGCCGCACGCCACTGACGCAGCCAGTCTGCATAGTCGTCCAGATCACCCTCGAAGGGGCGAGCGCGACCCTCAGCAACCAGCAGGAACTCATCGCAACAGGCTTTCAGCAAATGCCGCTCGTGCGACACGATGACCAGCGCCCCCTGGTACTCCTGGATGGCCAGCGTCAGCGCATGCCGCATTTCCAGGTCAAGATGGTTGGTTGGTTCGTCCAGCAGCAGGACATTGGGGCGCTGCCAGACAATGAGCGCCAGGGCGAGACGTGCCTTCTCGCCGCCGGAGAAATTCTCGATCACGGTATCGACACGTTCGCCGCCAAAACCGAAGGAGCCCAGGAACTTGCGCAGGGTCAGCTCATCGGTACGGCCGGCAATGCGGGTGAGTTGCAGGAGGGGCGATGCCTTGAGATCCAGGTGATCGACCTGATGCTGCGCAAAGTAGCCGATGCGCGTGTGGTCGGAGGCTGTGCGCTCGCCTGCAAGAAGCGCCAACTCGCTCACCAGCGTCTTGATCAGGGTGGACTTGCCGGCACCATTCGGGCCCAGCAGTCCCAGCCGCGTATCCGGCGTGAGCGAGAAGCTGACCCTGTCCAGCACCTTGCGCTCGCCATAGCCACAGTCCACGTCATCCATGCGGATCAGCGGGCTGGCCAGGCGCTCGGGCTCGCGGAAACGGAAGCTGAACTGCGAATCCACATGCGCCGGGGCAATCAGTGTCATGCGCTCCAGCGCCTTGATGCGGCTCTGTGCCTGGCGGGCCTTGGTGGCCTGCGCGCGGAAGCGGTCGATGTATTTGGTGAGGTGGGCCACATCCGACTGCTGCTTTTCATACGCCTGCTGCTGTTGCGCCAGACGCTCGGCACGCATGCGCTCGAAGGCGGAATAGTTGCCGCGGTAATGCGTGATGCTGCCCTGTTCCACGTGCAGGATGTGGCCGACGACACCATCAAGGAAGTCGCGGTCATGCGAGACCATGACCAGTGTGCCGGGATAGGCATTGAGCCAGTCTTCCAGCCAGAGGATGGCGTCCAGATCAAGGTGGTTGGTGGGCTCGTCCAGCAGCAGCAGGTCGGAACGGCACATCAGGGTTTGTGCCAGATTGATGCGCATGCGCCAGCCGCCGGAAAAATCGGCGACGTTCTTCTGTTGTTCGGATTCACTGAAGCCCAGCCCAGCCAACAGCTTGGCCGCACGGGCTCGCGAGGTATAACCGCCAATCTCGTCGTAGCGCTGGTAGAGGTTGGCCAGGTCTTCGTAGCGCTCTTCCTGCTCGGCCAGCAGCAGTCCTTTCTCGATCTGGCGCAGCTCGATGTCACCGTCCAGCACATAGTCCAGGGCACTGATGGCCAGAGCGGAAACTTCCTGGGCCATGTGGGCGACTGTCCATACGGCAGGACGATCAAGGCGGCCGGCATCCGGCGTCAGCTCACCCAGCAACAGGCTGAAGAAGGTGGACTTGCCTGTGCCGTTGGCCCCGGTCAGGCCGATTTTCCAGCCGGGATGCAGGAGAAAACTGGCATCGCGATAGAGTTCGCGGCCGTTGCGTGAGAGTGCGAGAGCAGAGACGGTAATCATGGGCGCGGAGTGTACGCGCGAGACGAATGCAGCCCAATAAAAAACGGGCCGTAAAGGCCCGTTTTTTATTGCCGGCGCTTACTCGGCTGGCGGAGTCAGCACTTCGCGGGCTTCGGCAGCCGGTGCTGCAGGAGCTGCGGGTTTGGCCGTGGCCTTGGGCTTGGCCAGCGACTTGGGTGCAATGGGCTTTTTCGGAGCCGGCTTGGCAGCGGGCTTTGCGGCAGGCTTCACTGCAGGCTTGGCAGCGGGTTTGGCGACCGGCTTGGCAGCGGCTGGCTTGGCCTTGGGAGCGGCCTTCACGGCAGCAGCCGGCTTTGCAACCGCAGGTTTGGCAGCCGCAACAGGCTTACTGGCGGCAGGCTTGGCAGCAGCCTTTGCCGGTGCCTTCTTGGCAGCGGGCTTTGCGGCAGGTTTGGCAGCGGGCTTCTTGGCAGAGGCCTTCAGCTTGGCTTGCACATAGGCCTTGAGGGCACTCTTGTCATTCAGCAGCTTGATGGCTTTCTTAGCCTGGTCGTAATCTTTCTTGGCAGCATTGAGGGCAGCCTTGGCTTCGTCCTGTGCCTGCTTGGCACGATCCTTCACCAGTTTCTGCAGGTCCTTGTCACCGGCCTTTGCCACCTGGGCCTCGAACTTCTTCTGCAGGTCCTTGTAGTTCGACTCGGCCTTGTCGACGAGCTTGCGGGCGGCGTCGATGTACTTCTCGGATTCCTTCTGGGCCTTCTCGACGGCCTTGTGAAGCTGATCCTGTAAATCGTTCACTTGCTTCTCCAGATCCTTCTTGAGCTTTTCCACCGCCGGAGCGGCAGTCTTTGCAGCAGGCTTGGCAGCCTTTTTCTTCGCGGCAGGCATGGACACATCCTCATGTGGTTTTGACACTGTGAGCGAAAAATAAACGATGTGTTTGTGAAAAGCGAGTGGGCGCGCGTACAGATGACGAATGACGTTTGCAACCCGACCGCAGGACGTCATCGACATGACATCGCGGCGCCATGTCCGGCACACACGAAATGGAGAATCATCACCAACACAGCGCCCGCTTTGTGTGCATGAATGCCACACGCGCTCCACGGAAATGCATAGCCAAGGCAGGGGGGCTGGCATATCCTCCGGAACGTTTCTTCCCGGCCGACATGCTGGCGAATGCACACAACAATACGGAGACACCATGAAGCGCACACTCCTTGTGGCAGCACTGGCAATAAGCCTGCCCGCCCTGGCCGCCAAGCCGGCACCAGCTCCTGCCTACAAGACCGAAGCAGACAAAGCCGCCTACGGCATCGGTTATTTCACTGGCCAGGCCAATGCCCAGCATCTGGACTCCCTGAATGTGGATGCCTACGTCAACGGCTTCCGCGATGCCTATGCCAAGAAACAACCCACCATCCCGGAAGATGAACTGAGGGCTGTGCTGGAGTCCTTCAGGCAGAAGCTCGCGGCCGAGGCCACGGCGAAGGCCGAGCAGGAAGCACTTGCCAACAAGAAGAAGGCTGAGGAGTACCTTGCTGCCAACGGCAAAAAGGCAGGAGTCACCACGACGGCCTCCGGTTTGCAGTATGAGGTCCTGACCCAAGGCAACGGTGCCAAACCCAAGCCCAGCGACATCGTGAAGGTGCATTATCACGGCACGCTGACAGACGGCTCTGTCTTCGACAGTTCGGTACAGCGTGGCGAGCCAGCCTCCTTCCAGCTCGACCAGGTCATTGATGGCTGGGTGGAAGGGCTGCAGTTGATGCCGGTCGGCTCCAAGTATCGCCTGACCCTGCCACCGGCACTGGCCTACGGTGAACAGGGAGCCGGTCCCATCCCCCCTTCCTCCGTACTGGTTTTCGAAGTGGAGCTCCTGAGCATTGACAAGCCCGTGCGCGACGAGCCTGCGGCAGCTGCCAAAAAGAAGAAGTGAGCCTGTTCGAGGCATAAAAAAACCGGAGCCAAGCTCCGGTTTTTTTATGGGCGGGAGCCGTCATGAAACGGCCGGGATGCCCTGCTTGTGCAAGAGCGCAATCATGCGGTCCTCGATCTCGAAACGCTCCTCCAGCGCCAGGCCCAGCACGGACAGCTCATGGGCAAGGCCATCCCGCCAATCAGCATCGGCGGTGTCTTCGGTATCTTCATGCAGGTCATTGAAGCGGATCACGGCATCGGTGGTGGTCTGCAGGCGCTGCAGCAGGGCCTTGCCCTCGGCCAGATGATCGGCGCCACGGCTCTCGGCCTCGGCCAGCAACTCGTCGTAGACCTCGAAGTGGCCCGCCGAGACATAATCCATCAATGCCTCACTGAAAGACTGGACACGCTCGGACAGTGGTGTCGGATCGATGGCACGGCGTTGCTCATCGCCTAGCGCCATCATCAATACAATGAGGGACTGTCGCTCCTGCAACCAGCGACGCACCAGCGCATCAACCTGACGGTGTTGGTCTTCACGACCGGACTGGGCAAGCATGGGAGCCTCCGTGGCAGGCAAGCGGGCAGGTTTTTCAGGCTAGGCGTGTCAGGACACAAAGGCAACCCGGCCAGGATGAAGGGGCAGTCTTTCAGCCCCGGCGCAGCAACTGCCAGAGCGCAACGACACCGAGCCCCACAAAAGCCAGCAGCGTCCACGTCGGCAGGGAAAGCCCCAGGAAGGTCCAGTCCACTACCGCACACTCGCCCGAGCCCTTGAACACCTTGGCGACCACGTCACGCAGCGGAAAAGTCTCCATCCAGTAATCAAGGCCGGGGCCGCAGGCAGGCACATCTTCCGGCGGCAAATGCTGCAGCCAGACATGACGCCCCGCCACCACCACTCCGCCAGCCGCCGCCAGCAGGGTGACGCCTGCATAAATGCGCCGCCCGGTCTGGCCGGGGCCATGCAGGAAGGCCAGCAAGGCCACAAAGCCGATAGACATCATGGCCACGCGCTGGAAGATGCACAGCGGGCAAGGGTCCAGAAAACGGTAATGCTGCAACCAGAGGGCGAACAGCATGGCCACGACCGTGGCCAGGAAAATGCCGAGGTTGGCAAGGCGCGGGGAAGGCAAATAAGGCATGAGGGACTCCACAGGACGCAAGGAGGCTAGAGGAGGCCGCTGCATGACTCAAGGGCGCTTTGTGTAAATGCCGGCAGGAAGCCGGCATTTACAGGACAGTCTCAGAAAGCTCCCGTGTCTCAGTCGCGAAAATAAGCCGCCAGGAAATCCGGGAAGGGCTGTGTATCCGCGGCCTCAAGGCTGGCCTGGTCCCGGTGCGAGGCCACTGCCGCATCGGCAAATTCGTTCGCCCGCCGTGCATCCAGTGGCCGCTGCCGGAAATGGCTGCCGTGCTCCTGCGACGCCTGCTTGGTGAACTCAATAAAAGAACAGTCGTTTTCCTTGAGGCCACGCAGCACCGTTGCCGAGAAGGTCTGGTCCGGGTCATCCAGCTTGCCGGTTTCGCGCAGGATGGCCTGGCTGTATTCACGGGTTCCATGGGCGTCATCCAGCAGGGGGGCGACCACGGCAAGCTCGGCCATGAGCTCGCGCGCCAAGGCTTGCAGGCTCTGCTCACGTCCGCAGAAACGCATCACGAGGTCCGGGTTGCGGCCCTGCTCGACCACCTGCTGCTGGTTGCGGGGCAGGCAGCTGTATTCACTGTCGGCAAAATCCGGGGCCGAACGCAGCAGGCAGTGCAAGGCGAAGACCTCGAGGAAATGTGCGCTGCCCGCATCGATCCCCAGCGCACTGAAAGGATTCAGGTCGACACAGCGCAGTTCCACATATTCCACGCCACGCCGGCTCAATGCCGTTGTCGGCCGCTCGCCGCGCTCCGTCGTGCGCTTGGGCCGCACCAGTCCGTAATATTCGTTCTCGATCTGCAGGATGTTGGTACTGATCTGCCGGTAATTGCCCTCGGCATCCTTGAGCCCGATTTCCTCGAAGCGAGGATAAGGCGTACGAATGGCGTGATTGAGGTCGCGCACATACTCGTCAAGACCGTTATAGGAAACCCGCAGCTCGGACTGCACCGTATTCTGATAGCCCAGCGAACTCATGCGCAAAGAGGTGGCCTTGGGCAGATAAAGGGTGCCACGACCACACTCCTGCAGATGATGCTCACGCCCCTGCAGAAAGCTGGCACACACGGCCGGGCTTGCGCCCAGCAAATAAAGCAGCATCCAGCTTTGTCGCTGGAAGTTGCGCACGAGGCCGAAATATTTTTCAGAACGGAATTCTGCCAGCGGACGGGTATCGCCAACCTGCTCCTGCCAGCGCAGGAAGAAAGCATCCGGAAAAGACAGGTTGTAATGGATGCCGGCAATCGTCTGCATGCGGCGTCCGTAGCGTACGCCAAGGCCGTTGCGATAAAGCGTTTTCATGCGTCCGATATTGGACGTGCCGTACCGTGCAAGCGGAATGCTGTCGTCACCTTCGAGCGCACAGGGCATGGAGTTTGCCCACAGCTGCTCCTCTCCCAGAAATGCGTAAACAAAACGGTGTATGTCATCCAGCCAGCCCAGCGTTTCTGCAATCGACGTCGTCGCCGGGGTAATGAGTTCAATGAGGGATTCGGAATAGTCCGTGGTGATCCAGGGATGGGTCAGTGCAGAACCGAAAGAATGATGATGCGGAGTTTGCGCCAGCCGGCCTTCGGCATCGACACGCAATGATTCTTTTTCAAGGCCGCGGCGCATGCCCTGCAGCAGGGCGGTTTCGGGAGCGAGCCAGTCGAGGGCAGTGGCAAGAGTCGTATCCACCAAGGGCTCCTTGTTCACGTTTTGGGGCTCAGGATTCGCGGGATGGAATCATGCAGCGCTCGGAGTGTTTTCGTTTTTCCAGATGGCAAAGGTGCCGCTGGCCTTGGCGACGAGCTTGCCTCCGGCCATGACCTCCGCATCCAGCACTGCCGTGCGGCGGCCGCGATGGATGACACGGGCCGTGCAGCGGATAAGTCCTTCCCGGACCGGCCTTATATAGTTGGTCTTGGCCTCCAGCGTGGCCGCCAGCTCATCAATGTCCAGCAGGGAATAAATCGCGGCGCCCATGGCACAGTCCACCAGCGCAAAGGCTGCGCCACCATGAAAGCCGCCTACGACATTCTGCAGGTAGTCCGCCATGTCGACCTCGGCCGTACAAACGCCGTCTTCCACGCTGACATAGCGGATACCCAGGTGCCGACTGAAACGGGAACCTTCGTCACGCAGGATATGGGCCTTGTGCTTCATGAGTGGCTGCTCTGGACGGGCGGGCGAGCTTAGCAAAAAAGCGGATTGATGGCTTGAGCCCCGCCGAATGGACAGGAGTCGGACAACCATCCCCCATGGCTCTCAAGCAAGCACACTAGAATGGTCTGACTGTGTTACCCCGTGAGAATGCCATGTACCGCCTTGCTCTCCTGGCCACCAGCCTGAGCCTTTGCGCATGTCAGCTTCCTGCATCCGGCCCGGCCAACACGTCGGACGTCTATGTTTGCCCAAACGGCTCGACACTGAGAGTCAGTCATGGCGAGGACAACAGACTCATCCGCCTGGGCATGCATGGCCGGGTTCATACACTGACCCGCCGCACTGACAACCGTTACGACAATGGCCATTACCTTGTCCAACTGGATGAAAAGACATTGCGTCTGGAGATTGCCGGCACGCTGTTGCCACAACATTGCCTGCTGCAGGCAGCGGCCAGACCAGCGCCCCTTGGCTGACCAACCCGGGGAGTCTCACCAAAAGAAAAGGGCGGGGAAATCCCGCCCTTTTCTTGCCACATGCAACTTCCTAATACGCCTTGCAACTGGCATGTACGTTCAGGGAAGCAAGAACACTTGCCACGCCACCCATCCGGATTCGTACCGTATCGTATGGCTGTGTGGGCGTGAACTTCAGCAGTCCCTTGTCTGTTGTCCCGCTGAGGATTGGCAGGCTCAACAGAGTGTTGTCATCGAAAGTCTCAATCACCCGGGCGCCACTCATTGTCTGCACCGAGACACCTGTCAGCAGGTTAAGGGCAACCACCGTATCAGGGATGGATACCACGAATCCGACTTCCTGATTGCCTGGCTGTATAGCCTTCAGGCGAATGCCAGCATGGGCACGACCCAGCAGCCCACCGACATCGGCATAAATACGCATCTTGGTACTATTGGTGGCGTTATCATCCGTCAAATGCGTAATGTCCAGGACTTCGCTCAGCGTTATCAGCACACCCGTGCGTGCGCTTGCAAAGGGAGTGGCTTCACGATCCAGCAAGGGCCGGAACTCAGTACCGCAAATCTTGCTCAGCGCCGTATCACAGGCATCACCGATGCCATCGCCATTGCTGTCTGCCTGATCCGGGTTGTACATGGCAGGGCAGTTGTCAGGTCCTACCGTTCTATCACCAGCGACACCATCACCATCATCATCTCCCGCTACAGCGGGATCACATCCGCTGGTATCGGACTGGTCTGGATTGGGGAACGAAGGACAGGTATCGATGTCATCGTTATAGCCATCGCCGTCAAAATCATTCTCACAGACGTCACCAATGCCATTCTTGTCCGTATCCTGCTGGTCTGGGTTAGCCACCAATGGACAATTGTCGATACGGTCATCAACACCATCGCCATCCGTGTCTATCAGTGCCGGCTTTGTTTCCACGTCATCGGCACTGCATGCAGACAGGAAAGTGGAGGCAAGCAGTGCCAGCAAGACACAGCGTGCAAATCCGTTCATTGCGTTCATGATGCTCATGGCAATCTCCCTTACTTGCCGGATTTCTTGATGACCAGCTCGACACGCCGGTTGGCCTCGCGACCTTCTTCCGTGTCATTGCTGGCAACCGGGTGGGCCATGCCATAGCCCTTGGCATCAAGCCGGCTGGCGCTAACGCCTTTCTCGACGAGATAGCGACGCACAGACTCTGCCCGCGCCTGTGAAAGCTTGAGGTTGTAGGCAGCCGAGCCCTTGCCGTCGGTATGGCCACCAACGGTCAGATCCACTTTCGGATCGGCCCGCAGGAATGCCACGACCGTATCCAGGATGCGCTGGCCATTGAGGGTAAGACGGGAAGAATTGAAATCGAAAGTGACATCACGCAGCGTGAGTGTTTGTGCAATCACGCACCCATCGCCATCCACCTTGGCACCGCGCGGCGTACCCGGGCATTTGTCGCGACTGTCGACAACACCATCGCCGTCAGAATCCAGGTCCTGGACCATGGCGACAGGGACTTCACGTACCACTTCCCGTGTCACCACTTTCTCCCTGACCTCCACAGGAGCCGGCGCAGATGCCGGTTTGTGCTTGCCCAGCACCAGCTCGATGCCGGCCGCAAGACGGTAATCCAGGAATCCTGACTGGAAATTGTCATAGACAGCACGTGCCTCCAGGCGCCAGCGCAAGGACTCCATGTCCCACAGGCGCTTGGTGACACCCACACCCACATTCGCAAAGTAATCCCAGCCATCGAACTGGCTGGGCGTCACGTCGTTGTAGGAGCCACCTGCCCCGATCAGGAGGTAGGGTGTCAGCTCGTTACGATCGCCAAAGGCATATTGCAGGTCCGCACCGATGCCGTACTGGTAGAAATCACTGGTGATACCGTCGTCATAGTCGATCACGTCGCCAAAAAGATGGCCTTCCACCCACCAGTTACCATCCAGATTCCAGCCAGGATTGATCTGCCAGCCGAAGTTCTTGTTGCTGGCATTACGGTCATCGTCGGCAAACAGATAAAAACCCGTGATACCGACATGGGGTGGAACCGCATCATCTGCCTTCGCCAGAAAGGGGAAAAGCATCAGCAGGAGAACCACCATGATGGTGAATTTCCTGTTCAGGACAGAAGCCTGATCATGCCGGAGTGATCTTGTGCGGGGGCTGTACATGGGAAAGCTCCTTCTTGTTGCCGCGTCTGCAATCCATGCATCCGTGCGGCCAAAGACAGGAGTTTTCCCGCTGCGATAGTCACCATACACGGATGCAACATGCGCTCACGCATGTCGTCACTAAGTGATAGGCGAGATTTACAGAGCGGCTGAAAAAGCCGATGAGCGGAAGTTTTTGTTTTCCGGATGTAACGGCAGTGATTTTTTGTGTTTCAGGCCACGTAAATTTCTGCAATCCACTGCGTAATTTCCACATGGCTGATGCCGGAGGAATGGACTATCGCCACTCTCCGGCCACCGGTCTTCACGAGACCATGGCAGGCCGCATGAAGACCGGGACGCGACTACTTCTTGACACCGGCCTTCATCAGCAGGCTGCCGAGACTGCCCGTCTTTGCCGCGGGCTGCTCGCCGAAGCTGCGCTTGCTACCGGCATTGTCACTGCGTGCAGCTGGCTTTCCGCCATCCTTGCGGGCGGGAGCAGGTGTCTCGTCAAGGCGCATGGTGAGGCCGATGCGGGCGCGGGCGGCATCCACCTCCATGACTTTCACCTTCACCACATCGCCGGCACGCACCACCTCGCGGGGGTCTTTCACGAACTTGGTGGAAAGCGCCGAGATGTGCACCAGCCCGTCCTGGTGCACGCCGATATCCACGAAGGCGCCGAAGTTGGCGACATTGGTGACCACGCCCTCCAGCACCATGCCGGGTTTGAGGTCACGTATCTCGGTGACACCTTCCTGGAAAGTGGCTGTCTTGAACTCGGGGCGCGGGTCACGGCCGGGTTTTTCCAGCTCACCCAGTATGTCGGTCACGGTGGGCAGACCGAATTTTTCGTCCACATAGTCGGCGGCATTCACGGCCTTGAGGAAACGGGCATCACCGATCAGCTCGCGAATGTCCTTGCCGGACTGCGCAGCAATCTTCTGCACGACGGGATAGGACTCGGGGTGCACGGCGCTGGCATCCAGCGGATTGTCGCCGCTCATGACACGCAGGAAGCCGGCGGCCTGCTCGAAGGTCTTCTCGCCTAGGCGCGGCACCTTGCGCAGCTCATCCCTGGTCCTGAACGTGCCGTTGCTGTCACGGTAGCTGACGATGTTCTGGGCAATGGTAGTGTTGAGGCCGGCAATACGCGCGAGCAGGGCATAGGAAGCCGTATTCACATCCACGCCCACGGCGTTCACGCAGTCCTCCACCACGGCATCCAGCGAACGGGCAAGCCTCACCTGGTTGACGTCATGCTGGTACTGACCGACGCCAATGGATTTCGGGTCGATCTTCACCAGCTCTGCCAGCGGGTCCTGCAGGCGGCGGGCAATGGAAACAGCACCGCGATAGGACACGTCCAGATCCGGAAATTCCTGCGCGGCGAGCTCCGAGGCCGAGTACACGGAAGCACCGGCTTCGCTGACAACAATCTTGGTCATCTTGAGGGCAGCGTGCTTCTTGATCAGCTCGGCCGCCAGCTTGTCCGTCTCGCGCGATGCCGTACCGTTGCCGATGGCAATCAGATCGACCTTGTGGCGCTCGCAAAGCACGGCAAGGATGGCGATGGACTTGTCCCACTCATTGCGCGGCTCGTGCGGAAAGATCACACCGTGGTCCACCAGCTTGCCGGTATTGTCGACCACCGCCACCTTGACGCCAGTGCGCAGGCCCGGGTCCAGCCCCAGGGTGGCACGCGGGCCGGCGGGCGCCGCCATCAGCAGGTCTTTCAGGTTGTGGGCAAACACTTTGATGGCTTCTTCTTCAGCCGAGCCCTTCACATCGCCCAGCAAATCGCTTTCGAGATGCGTCAGCAACTTGACGCGCCAGGTCCAGCGCACCACTTCCTGCAGCCATGTATCGGCAGGACGGCCCTCATTACGGATGCCGGCATGCGCCGCAATCATGCCCTCGGCAGGATGCGGCTGGCCGGCTTCCTGGCCCGGCATTTCCAGCGCCAGCGTGAGCACGCCTTCGTTGCGTCCACGGAACATGGCCAGTGCACGGTGTGAGGGCACAGAGCCCAGCGCTTCGTGATGATCAAAATAATCACGGAACTTGGCGCCTTCGTTTTCTTTCCCGGGCACCACCTTGGCCACGACCTCGGCATGCTCCGTCATGAAGCTGCGCAGGCGGGCCAGCAGATCGGCGCTTTCCGCAAAGCGCTCCATGAGGATGTGCTTGGCGCCATCCAGCACGGCTTTGGTGTCTGCGTAGTTCTTTTCGACGTTGATGAAGGCCTGTGCCTCTGTCTCGGGAACTCGCGTGGGGTCCGCCAGCAAGGCATCGGCCAAGGGCTCGATGCCGGCCTCGCGGGCCAGCATGCCCTTGGTCACGCGACGCGGCTTGTAGGGAAGATAAAGGTCTTCGAGACGCGCCTTGGTGTCGGCCTCCAGCAACTGTGTTTTCAGTTCCGGCGTGAGCTTGCCCTGTTCCTCGATGCTTTTCAGGATGGCCGTGCGGCGGTCTTCCATCTCGCGCAGATAGCCCAGACGCTCCTCAAGGTGACGGAGCTGGGTGTCGTCCAGCCCTTCGGTCACTTCCTTGCGGTAGCGCGATATGAAGGGCACGGTGGCACCGCCATCAAGCAAGCCCACGGCAGCCTCGACCTGACTCGGGCGGGCATTCAGTTCCTGGGCAATGGTCCGGATGATGGACTGCATGACGACAACTCCTCTGACAACCACGAAAGGGCGGCATCATATCGGCCACCCAACCTGCCCGGCAGTCTTGAAATTCATGAAGCGGTCATGCTGGAACGCTGTTTGTGACACCGGCCTGTAGTAGCGTGCATCTCACCTGATGTTGCCAGCACAGTACCCATGTCCTCGCCTTCACCGCTGCCTTTTCGCGACGCGCTCCTTTTCTGGTGGAAGCTGGGCTGGATCAGCTTTGGCGGCCCGGCCGGGCAGATTGCCATCATGCACAGCGAACTGGTGGAAAAGCGCCGCTGGATTTCCGAGAAGCGTTTCCTGCATGCCCTCAACTACTGCATGGTCCTGCCCGGACCTGAGGCACAGCAACTCGCCACCTATATGGGATGGCTCCTGCACGGCACCCGGGGCGGCATCATGGCCGGGCTGCTCTTCGTGCTGCCCTCGCTGCTCATCCTCATGGGGCTGGCCTGGCTTTACCTGGCCTTTGGCCATCTGCCGGCACTGGCCGCCATACTCTGGGGTATCAAACCTGCGGTGGTCGCCATCGTACTGGCGGCTGCATGGCGCATCGGCCAGCGAGTACTGAAAAACGGCTGGCTGTGGGCTCTGGCCGTATCGGCTTTCTTGGGACTGACCGTACTGCACCTGCCTTTCCCGGCCATCCTGCTGGGTGCCGCCGCCCTGGGAGCAATAGCAAGCCATTATCGGCCAGACCTTTTTCGGACAACCTCCACACAGGCAGGCACAACGGCGAGGCACCTACCTGCACTGATTGACGACAACACGCCCACACCTGCCCATGCCCTCCCCAGCCGCAGGCGTTTGCTGCAAGTAATCTTGGCCGGTCTGGCACTGGGTGGTGGGGTGCTGGCGCTCCTTTATATGGCCGAAGGTGGCCCCGGCCTGCTCTCCCGCATTGCCCTGTTCTTCACACAAGCCGCCCTGCTGACCATCGGCGGGGCCTATGCCGTGCTGCCCTATGTCTTCCAGTCTGCTGTTGGCCATTACGGCTGGCTCAGCGCAGCCCAGATGATGGACGGGCTGGCACTGGGCGAAGCCACCCCGGGCCCGCTCATCATGATCGTAGCCTTTGTGGGCTTTGTGGCCGGCTGGGGTGAAGGCCCCGTACTGGCCATTGTTGCCGCCGTGACTGCCACCTTCTTTACCTTCCTGCCTTCATTCCTGTTCATCCTGGCAGGCGGTCCGCTGGTAGAGGCCACCCATGAAACCTTGCGGCTACAGGCCCCGCTGACCGCCGTCACGGCAGCGGTCGTCGGCGTCATCCTCAACCTGGCCTTCTTCTTTGCGCTGCACACGGTCTGGCCGGATGGCAGGCCCGCCGGCAGTCCTGACCTCGCCGCGCTGGCCATCGCCCTTTTGGCCCTGCTGGCGCTGTTGCGATTCGGGATCAGCATTCCCAGGCTGCTGGCGGGCTGTGCCCTGGCCGGGCTGGCATGGCAGTTCCTGCCGTGAGGGTGCTCTTGCCGGCCCCATGGATACTTGCCTGCCGCTTCCCTTACCATGCGGCATCCTTTTCGACGGCCTGACACCATGGAAACACCTGTCGACACCAAGCCCGACGTTGCCAGTGACGGCAGCCAGACCCGCATCCTGGTCGTGGACGACGACGTGCGCCTGCGCAACCTGCTGCAACGCTTCCTGGAAGACCAAGGCTACAGCGTGCGTGCCGTGCCCGATGCCGTGCAGATGGACCGCCTGCTGGGCCGCGAGCTTTTCGCCCTCATGGTGCTGGACCTGATGCTGCCCGGCGAAGACGGCATGGCCATCTGCCGCCGCCTGCGTGAAGCCGGCAACAACCTGCCCATCATCATGCTCACGGCCAAGGGCTCGGACTCCGACCGCATCTCCGGCCTGGAAGCCGGCGCCGACGACTACCTGCCCAAGCCCTTCAATCCGCAGGAGTTGATGGCCCGCATCAAGGCCGTGCTGCGCCGCCAGCAGCGCGAACTGCCCGGCGCTCCCTCGCAGGTGGCCGAGAAGGTGAAGTTCGGCCCTTGGGAACTGGACCTCTCCACCCGACAGTTACTGAAAGACGGCACCGATGTGCCGCTCACTACCGGCGAATTCGCTGTACTGAAGGCGTTGGTGCAACACCCCCGCGAGCCGCTGACACGCGACAAGCTGATGAATCTTGCACGCGGGCGAGAGTGGGGTGCCATGGAGCGCTCTATTGACGTACAGGTTTCACGCCTGCGGCGTCTGGTCGAAGAAAATCCGGCCAAGTCACGCTACATACAAACCGTCTGGGGCATCGGCTATGTCTTCGTTCCCGATGGCGACAGCTGATCCGCCGTGAGCCACTGCGCCGTTCCAAGTTTTCCAGAAGCCTGACGCTGAAGTCAGGCCACTGCTTTCAAAGAGTCTGCATCGTGATTCGCTACAACAAACTGCTCAACCGCCTGAAGCCCCGCTCTGCCGTCTGGCGCACCACCCTCGTCATCGGGATTGTCGTGCTGGTCAGCCAGTACCTGTCCGTGATTTTTTTCTGGACCAATCTTTACGTGCCGGAATTCCGCCAGCATGCACATTACACGGCTGCTCACATCAAGGTACTGCGTGACGCGGAGCATGCCGTACCCGGCGCCTCGGAGATGATGGACATCTCGCGGTGGGTCAAATCCTCGACCGGCATGGAGATCGTGCGTGACCCCCAGCACTTCCCCAATGTGATCGACAAACCCTTTGTGGAAGTCTTCACCGACATCTTCCAGAACCAGCTCAACCAGGAACTGAACGAGCAGGTGGATGTCTACTTCAAGTTCAAGCCAAACCCGGTGCTCTGGATCAATGTCCCCTCCATGAAGGATGTGTGGATACGTGAGCCCCTGCTCTTCTTTGCCCAGTACAACCCCTACATCATCATCGCCTGGCTGATCGGTGTACCGATCCTGGCGGTGATCGCCATCGTTATCCTCGTGCGCCAGCTCAACCGGCCGCTCAAGCGTCTGCAACTTGCGGCCTTGCGTGTCGGCAAGGGCCAGCATGCCGCCACGCTGGCCACGCGTACCGGCCCCACGGAAATCCGTGCGGTCAACCGCGCCTTCAACCAGATGACACATGAAATCCAGCAAGGCGCGCGCGAACGCGCCTTCATGCTGGCAGGCATATCGCACGACTTGCGCACACCGCTGACGCGATTGCGCCTGACTGCTGAAATGATGAAGGAAAAAGAACTGTCGGAAGGCATGGTGCTGGACATAGAAGACATGGATGCCATCCTGGACCAGTTCATTGCCTATATGCGCGATGGTTCGGATGAGCGCGTCGAGACAGCCAACCTCAACCTGCTGATCTCAGAAATCGTGGCGCAATTCGCGCCGCAGGGCGAAATCACCTTCGAGCCCGGGATACTGCCCGACATGCCCATGAAGCGCCTGTCACTCAAGCGCCTGCTGGACAACCTGATCAGCAATGCCCTGCGTTACGGTGGCGCGCCCCTGCATGTCAGTACGACACACCATCCTGAAGAAAGCTCGGTCGTGCTGCTGGTGCGTGACCATGGCCCCGGCATTGACGAAGCCGAACTGCCAAAGCTCCTGCAGCCTTTCACACGCGGAGAAAGTGCCCGCACGTCCCTGGGCTCGGGACTGGGATTGGCCATTGTGGCGCGCATCGTGAAAATGCATAACGGCCATCTCAGCATCAACAACCACCCGGAAGGCGGGCTGATCGTGAAAATCACCCTGCCCCTGAACAAGCGCCCGGGAAAAGCGTAAAGCTCTTGCTCGCAAGACATGAAAAAGCCGGCATCCTGCCGGCTTTTCTTTTTCGTCAAGGCAAACCACCCTCAATGCAGCTGGTGCGAACCGCCTGACCCTCCACGCAGAAGCTGCTCCACATCGATGGGATCAAAACGGTAGTCCTGGTTGCAGAACTGGCAGCTGATGTCGATGGCCCCCTGCTCGGCAATGATGTCACGCAATTCCACCTCTCCCAGTGAAAGCAGAACCTGCTCGGTGCGCTCGCGAGAACAATTGCAGAAAAATCGGGCCGCTTCTGCGGTATGCAGTTCCACGGTTTCCTCGTGGTAGAGACGATAGAGAAGCTCGGAGGAAGAAAGCTCCAGCATTTCTTCCGGCGTCACGGTTGCGGTGAGCTGGCAGAGGCGGGGCCAGATATCGGCATCCTCTCCTTGGTCATGTCCCGGCAATACCTGCAACAAGAGACCAGCTGCTGCCTCGTCACTGGCGGCCAGCCATATCCGTGTCGGCAACTGCTCCGACTGCTCGAAATAATGCTCGAGACAGGTGGCAAGACTGTCACTGTCCAGCGGCACGATACCCTGGTAACGCTGACCGTTTTCCGGATCGATGGTGATGGCAAGCTGCCCGCTGCCAAAAAGCTCGGAGAGCGGCAACTCAGCAGCAGCCTCTGTCCAGCTATCCGCCACCTGTGCAATACCGCGAAGTTCCTGGCGGTGATTGCACTCCACCATCAGTGTCTCCAGTGGACCATCACCACGCACCTGCAGGATCAGGGAACCTTCGAATTTGAGCGTGCTGGCAAGCAGGGAACAGGCAGCCAGCGCCTCGGCAAGAAGGGTGGCAACGCGCGGAGGATAGACATGCCGCTCCAGTACGGCCTCCACACTGTCAGCCAGTTGCACGAACTCTCCGCGCACCGGACTGTCGCTGAAGTGAAAACGCTGGATAAAGTCGCTCATGCAGAATCTCCGGATGGGCAGGCAGTTTATCACGGCCCTGACTCGTGGTTTCTGGCAAACAGCCCCGTCGGCCATGCACCAAAATCATCTTGACCCTGAACAAAGTCGCCCTTAGCTTTCGCCCCCAATGCGAGATGGGACGCAAGTCTCCGTAGTTCATGCCCTTATCTTGCAGGCTTGCCAGCCTTGGCTTTACATCTAGGCTTGCTACTGTCGATACATGGATCTCTTCCAGGAGGAAGCCCCTATGAAACTTACCCGTACCGCACTTGCCCTGCTGCTGGCCCCTTTGGCAGTGGTGGCTCATGCCGAGGTGACCTTCACCCCGTTCGCGACATACCATTTCTTTGATGAAGACAAGCTCGGCACCAATCCTCCTGAAGTCAAGGATGAAGTCGGTTATGCCCTCGGACTGGGCTACCGTTTTACACCTGCCTTCGGTATCGAAGCTCTGTATGGCCGCACCCGCAGTGAGATCGATGTGGCCGGCAGCCCGGAGATCCGTGACAGCCGCGTGAGCCTGGACGGCTACTACGCCTTCAATGCCGAAGGTCGTTTCTCGCCCTACATCCTCCTCGGTGGTGGCCAGCAGAACTTCAAGGCACCGGGCGCCGATGTCGACAAGGGCACCTTCGCCAATGCCGCCTTGGGTGCATTCACCCGCTTCAATGACTACGTTGCCCTGCGTACCGAAGTCCGTGACGTCTACAACTTCAACACCGAAAACAACGACATCCTTGCACTGGTCGGCCTGGAGTTCTCCGGCGCCTCTTCCCGTGTGACGAACGAGCCCACGCCAGCGCCGGAGCCGGTGGCTGAAGAGCCTGCTGCTGTCGTGGTGGTGGAAGAAGTGGTTGCCGTTGTCGCCGACACTGACGGTGACGGCGTACCCGATGGCCAGGACAAGTGCCCGAACACACCGGCCGGTGTCCAGGTCAACCAGGATGGCTGCCCGCTGGACAGCGACAAGGACGGCGTGCCTGACTACCTCGACAAGTGCCCCGGCACTGCAACCAACATCGTGGTGGACACAACGGGTTGCCCCAAGACACTGACCGAAGCCGTCAGCAAGCAGCTTTCTGTCAACTTCGACTCCGGCAAGTCCGTGGTGAAGGCTGAGTACAAGGCTGAAATCGGTGAACTGGCTGCCTTCATCAAGCAGTACAACAACACCCACGTGGAAATCCAGGGTCACACCGACTCCAGCGGCAAGAAAGCACTGAACGACAAGCTCTCTCAGGAGCGTGCCGATGCAGTGGCCCGCGTGCTGGTTGAAGAGTTTGGTATCGCCGCCAGCCAGGTGACCGCCAATGGCTACGGCTCCAGCCAGCCCCTGGCTGACAACGCCACTGCCGATGGCCGCGCCAAGAACCGTCGCGTGATCGCCATCCTCAGCGGCGAAGCCACCAAGGTACAGCGCAAGAAGTAAGCTCTTGCCCTGAAACCTGCATCAAAAAACAAAGGCCGCATCAGCGGCCTTTGTTTTATCTGCAACCCAGCATCAGCGTTTATTTGCCGAACAAGTCCTTGAAGCTGGAGTGGTAGGACGCCATCAGCACAGGCAGGGCAACCAGCAAGCCGATCAGCAGGGCAACCGTTCCCGCAATCATCACCACAAAACTGACGATGCCGTAGACCAGAAAGGGCAGCCAGTTGCGCAGTACACCGGCAAAGCTCTGCTTAAGCGCCTCGACGGCACCCAGATCGGCATAGAACACCAGACCCGGTGCAAACCAGTAGGCGGCGGCCACCAGCAGGATCAGGGCAAAGGCCAGCAGGAAGAGCAGGAGCACGGACAAGCCGGCAGCACCGGCCAGCAATGCACCGATGGCTTGCTCGGGGTCCTCCATGCTGAAAAGGCTGGCGCCTCCCAGCAGTCCGAACGCCACGCCCGCGCAGACGGCAAAAATGACCACTATCGCCACAAAGTACAGTACGGCGATGGCCAGCAAAGGGCCCTGCTTTTCCTTGAAGCCCACAAAGAGCTGGCCAAGGTCGGCATCGCCGCCATCAGCAAGCCTCTGTGCGAATGCCAGTACACCCACCATGAAGAAAGGCCCGATCAACATGCTGGCCAGGCTGCCCAGCACGGGCACCAGGCCCAGCACGAACTGGATGGCAAAGAGCAGGATCAGCGCCACGATCCACATGACAGGCGCCGCCTTGAACAGGGTCCAGCCTTCGCCTATCCAGCTGGCACCTCGGCCAGCGTCTACCCGGGCCGCCGGCGCGGCATAGCGGGTTGCCGCTCCGCCAACAGGCATGTCGGCCACGGCAGCGGAAGGGGGACGATACGGATTAACGGGGGGGTTCGACATGGATTTCCTCCTTGAGCGGATATGAAGAGCCACGCATATGGCTGACCTGATGCTAGCAGGCAGGCATGACAGCTGCAGTCCGGCAAGCCGCCCAAAACCGTGAAGTCTCACGCAGGCTCGCGGTTTGGGCGTGTTCCGGTATAATCCCGGCCCCTCGCGCAGCCTCGCTGTGCAAATTTCAGCCAACCTGGTGCCATCCCGTGTCCATCCAGAACATCCGCAACATCGCCATCATCGCCCACGTCGACCATGGCAAGACCACGCTGGTCGACAAGCTCCTGCAGCAATCCGGCACGCTTGGCGAACGCGCCGGCGAAATTGAACGCGTGATGGACTCCAACGACCAGGAAAAGGAACGCGGCATCACCATTCTGGCCAAGAACACAGCCATCAAGTGGCTGGACAAGCGCAGCGGCACCGAATACAGCATCAACATCGTCGACACCCCGGGCCACGCCGACTTCGGTGGTGAAGTGGAGCGCGTGCTGTCCATGGTTGACTGCGTATTGCTGCTGGTGGATGCTGTCGACGGCCCCATGCCGCAGACACGCTTCGTCACCATGAAGGCATTTGCCCAAGGCTTGAAGCCCATCGTCGTCATCAACAAGGTGGACCGCCCCAGCGCGCGTCCGGACTGGGTGATCGACCAGGTTTTCGACCTCTTCGACAAGCTTGGCGCCACTGACGAGCAGCTCGACTTCCCCATCGTCTACGGCTCCGGCCTCAACGGTATCGCCGGTCTCGAGCTCGACAAGCTTGCTCCCGACATGACCCCGTTGTTTGAAACCATCGTCGACAAGGTGTCGCCGCCGGATGCCGACGTGAACGGCCCTTTCCAGATGCAGATTTCTTCGCTGGACTACAACAGCTATGTTGGCGTCATCGGCGTGGGCCGCATTGCGCGCGGCAAGGTCAAGACCAATACCAACGTCGCCATCATTGATCGCGAAGGCAAGAAGCGTAACGGCCGTATCCTGCAGATCATGGGCTACAGCGGCCTGACCCGTGTCGAAGTGCCGGAAGCCGGCGCAGGCGACATCGTCTGCGTCACCGGCATGGAAGGCCTGCAAATTTCCGACACGCTCTGCGACCCGCAGAATGTGGAAGCGCTGCCGCCGCTTTCCGTGGACGAACCCACCGTCAGCATGACCTTCCAGGTGAACAATTCTCCGTTCGCCGGCCGCGAAGGCAAGTTCGTCACCTCCCGCAACATCAAGGATCGCCTGGAAAAGGAACTGATCCACAACGTTGCCTTGCGCGTCGAACCCACCGACTCGCCCGACCGCTTCAAGGTGTCCGGCCGTGGCGAACTGCATCTTTCCGTGCTGATCGAAAGCATGCGCCGCGAAGGTTACGAACTGGGCGTGTCACGCCCCGAAGTCATCATGAAGGAAATCGACGGCGTGAAGCAGGAGCCCTTCGAAAGCGTGATCTTCGATGTGGAAGAGCAGCATCAGGGCTCCATCATGGAACAGATGGGCCTGCGCAAGGGCGAAATGACCGACATGGTGCTGGACGGCAAGGGCCGCGTGCGCATTACCGCCATCGTGCCTTCGCGCGGGCTCATCGGTTTCCGCTCCGAATTCCTCACGCTGACCTCCGGCACGGGCATCATGACCTCCAGCTTCGAGAACTACGGCCCGGTTAAATCGGGGGATGTGGCAAAGCGCAACAACGGTGTGCTCGTCTCCATGACTGGCGGTACTGCGCTGGCCTATGCCCTTTTCACGCTGCAGGATCGCGGCCGCCTCTTCATCGGCCCGCAGACCGAAGTCTACGAGGGCATGATCGTCGGGCAGAATGCACGCGGCGAAGACATGGTGGTCAATCCCACCAAGGCCAAGCAGCTCACCAACATCCGCGCTGCGGGCACCGACGAAGCCCTGACACTGTCCCCGCCTATCCGCATGACGCTGGAACAGGCTCTGGAGTTCATCGAGGACGATGAACTGGTCGAGGTCACCCCGCAGAGCATCCGTATCCGCAAGAAGCACCTCACGGAAAACGAACGCAAGCGCGCCAGTCGCGGAAGTTGATTCACGCTGACATGAAAAAGCCCGCTGATGCGGGCTTTTTCATGGGCCGAGACGGCTTAGCTCTGACTGGCAACCAATGCCTGATCGATATCCGAAAGAATGTCGTCGATATGCTCGATACCAACGCACAAGCGCACGGTTTCTTCCTTGACGCCCGCCTTCTCCAGTTCGGCCGGCGACAACTGACGGTGCGTGGTGGAAGCAGGATGCGTGGCCAGCGAACGGACATCGCCAATATTCACCAGTCGCGTGAAGAGCTGCAACGCATCCAGGAATTTCTCACCGGCAGCACGACCACCCTTGAGACCGAAAGTCAGCAAGCCTGATGCCGAGCCACGCACATACTTCTTCGCCAAAGCATGCTCCGGATGATCCGGCAAACCTGCGTAGTTCACCCACAATACATCGGCATGCTTTTGCAGATGCTGCGCCACCTTCTGTGTGTTCTCGACAATGCGGTCCATGCGCAGGGCCAGCGTTTCAATGCCCTGCAGGATGAGGAAGGCATTGATGGGGGCAATCGCAGCGCCGGTATTGCGCAATGGCACCACCCGTGCGCGACCGATATAGGCTGCGGCGCCCAGTGCTTCGGTATATACCACGCCGTGATACGACACATCCGGCTCATTGAGGCGGCGGAAACGCTTGGCGTTCGCCTTCCAGTCGAACTTTCCGGAGTCGATGATGGCGCCACCGAGTGAGTTGCCATGGCCACCCAGATACTTGGTGAGCGATTCCACCACGATATCGGCACCATGCTCGAAGGGACGCGTGAGATAGGGAGACGCGACCGTGTTGTCCACGATCAGCGGAACACCGTTGTCATGGGCCACCTTGGCCAGCGCTTCAAGGTCCACGATATTGCCCAGCGGATTGCCGATGGTTTCGACATAGACAGCCTTGGTGCGCTCATCAACGAGCTTGCCGAAAGCGGCTGGATCACGGTAATCCGCAAAACGCGTCTCGATCCCGAACTGTGGCAGCGTATGAGCAAACAGATTGTAAGTGCCCCCATACAGCGCCGATGTCGAAATTATGTTGTCGCCCGCCTCGGCAATCGTCTGGATGGCATAGGTCACAGCCGCCTGTCCTGATGCCAGTGCAAGGGCCCCGATGCCGCCATGCAAGGCGGCAAGACGCTGCTCCAGTACATCCGTCGTGGGATTCATGATGCGCGTGTAGATATTGCCCGGCACCTTGAGGTCAAAAAGGTCGGCGCCGTGCTGGGCACTGTCAAAGGCATAGGCCACTGTCTGGTAAATGGGAACAGCCACGGCCTTGGTGACAGGATCCGGAGAATAGCCAGCATGTACGGCCAGGGTTTCGATTTTCATTGTCATTTTTTCCGTGCAGTGAAATAAAAGCGTGTTGCCAACTCTGGCAAAAAGTCAGGGCTGGCAACAGAAAGAATTATTCATATTGTTATATCGGCGAATGCCTTTTCATTTCTTCTCGGGCACCCAGCCCTTTGCCCGTTCATAATCCTGGTTATCCAGGAATTTCTCGCGCTGCTCGGCCAGGAATTTCTGGGCCTGGGGATCCATCACGTTGAGGCGGTTTTCGTTGATGATCATGGTCTGTTCCTTGAGCCAGAGCTGCCAGGCTTCCTTGGAGACCGTTTCGAAAATCTGCTGGCCCACCTCTCCGGGGAACGGCGGGAAGGCAAGTCCTTCGGCTTCTTTCTGCAGTTTCCGGCAGAGCACCATGCGTGTCATTTTTCACCTCTTTTCGTCTGGCCAAACTCATCGGCAAGTTCAGCCAGCATTTGCTTTATCGGTGCCGGCAAGCCCAGCTCCGGCAGGGCGTCGAGTCTACACCAGCGAGAAGCACGGCCGGAAACCTGCAGAGCAGCCACATCCCGCAAGAGCACAGGACGCATCTGCAGGTGATAATGGCTGAAGGTATGTCGCCGCTCCGGCAAAAGCTGCGGTTTGATCTGGCTTATGCCCCAATCATTTTTCAGCACCTGCTTCAGGGTGGCCACATCGTCGGCAGCCGATTCGGGGAAACTCCAGAGACCTCCCCATATGCCCGCTGGCGGGCGCTGCTCAAGCAGAACCTCGTTTTCTGTGTTCACCATAATCAGGAGGCTGGTGGACTTCACCGGAATGGATTTCCCGGCTTTCTTGACGGGATAGGCTGTCGGAGAACCTTCGGCCAGCGCGCAGCAACCACGCTGCAAAGGGCAGAGCAGGCAGGCGGGCTTGCTGCGGGTGCACACGGTAGCACCCAGATCCATCATGGCCTGGTTGTAGTGATGGACCCGTTTTTCCGGCGTGTGCGCATCGGCAAACAGCCAGAGCTTTTTTTCCTGCGCGGAACCCGTCTCACTGACAGCATGAAACCGGGAGAGCACCCGTTTCACATTGCCGTCCAGAATCACGGCGCGCTGACGACGGCTGAGTGAAATGATGGCTCCCGCCGTGGAAACGCCGATCCCGGGCAAGGAAGCCACCTCGTCGACAGTTGCCGGGAATTCGCCAGCAAAATCCCGGACCAGTTGCTGCGCTGCCTTGTGCAGGTTGCGCGCACGTGCGTAATAGCCAAGCCCGGTCCAGAGGTGCAGCACCTCATCCGTGGGCGCTGCCGCCAGTGCTGCCACGTCAGGGAAACGCTCCATGAAACGCGCGTAATAAGGAATGACCGTTGCCACCTGCGTCTGCTGCAGCATGATCTCGGAAATCCAGACGCGATACGGTGTGGTGTTCTTTTGCCAGGGAAGATGCTTGCGGCCGTGAGCATCGAACCACTCAAGGACGGCAGCAGGGAAATCGAAAGCGGCTTTCTTTGTTGTCAATTTTTGGCGTCGGCTATGTGAAAGGCCCTTCCTGATCCGGCTCTCTCTTGCAGAGAAAGAATGCAAGAAAGAGCCGGAAGGATCAGCGCTTGAAGAGCTTGTTCAACCCTTCGTTGAGTTTTTCATTGATCTTCTCATTGGCCTTTTCCTGGGCCTTCTGTTTGCCTTCCTCCAGTTGCTGCTTCACGGCTTCTTCTGGCGTGGCGGCATCACCTTTCAGGCCCAGCTTCTCCAGCCCTTTTGCCGTGGCAGCCTTGAGCGCCATGTCACTGATGGCTTTGGAATCCAGTTTGCAAAGTGTAGCGACATTACCAGCCAGACTGCCCTTGCACTGCACAGGCAAGGCATAGGCGGCATTTTTTTCACCCACCACGGATTTGTCGAGATTCATCTGGAATTTGTAGTCAACTTCCTGCGTGACGAGGTTGAAAGTGCCGCTGCCATTCACCTTACCTTTCTTCAGGTCGGCATTCAGTGCCTTGCTGCTCAGCACACCACCGTCGAGCGTATTGTTGGCAGCAAAGCTGGCGATTTCCGTGTCCTTCTGCTTGCTGATCATGGCATCAACATCTTTGCCGGTCAGCGCCAGTAGACCTTGGTACTTGCCCAGTGCATTGACAGCTTCCTGCATGGCATTCACACCGTGCAGGAGGCCATTCTCGAATTTCAAGTCGCTGGTACCGCTCACTGACTTCATCCAAGCATCCACAGTGTTGCCGCGCAGGGTCAGGTTGCCGGTGTAGCTGGCCTTGCCCTCTAGCAAGTCTTTCTTGAGGAATTTCTGTGCCAGCGGGCCGATTTCCATATGTTCCAGCTTGGGCTGCAGCTTCAGCACCGGCTGTGCGCCCTGCACATTGACATTGACCGGCACGCTGAAGCCGCCGTTATAGATCGTGCCCTTGAGTTCACTGACATTGAGCACGCCCTGGCTGGCCGCCACGGCAAGGCGCAAGGCAGTCACGGGATAATCCATGACCTTGAGCGAACCGGCCGTAAATACCACGTCAAGATTCTGCTCTTTCAGCAAGGCCACCGGCAGGACTTCTTCGGAAGACGGGGCCGCCTCTGCGGCTGGTGTTGCCGACGCCGGCGGCAGGTAACGATCGGCATTCAGCTTGTCCAGTGACAGCCTTGCATACTGACGCAAGGAATCCAGATCGCTGATGCCCGCTTCGCCGGTGATCGTGGATTCATCCAGTTTCAGGCGGATGTCTTTCAGCAGCACTTTCTTTTCATCACCCTGTATCGCCGCACTGACACTGGCTGACTTCAGGACGGCGGCGTCCGCCGTCTTGGGTGCTTCGATACCGAGAGACGCCATGACGCTGCGTGGATTGAAAGCTGCCGTTGCAAGATGGCCACTCAGCGCCATGCCCTTGGTGATGGCCACATCTGCTTCCGTGGACTGAATAGCCGGCAGGCTGGCCGTGAGATTGCCCTTGGCCTCCACACCGGCAGCCTTGAGCAGGAATTGCGGAATGGCAAGGTCGCCTTGCATCCAATTGCCCTTGAACGGCCCTTCCCAGGACACTTGCACAGGCTTGGGCCAAGCCTTGTCCGGCACTTCCGCCAGCAACAGGAAATGTCTCGCTTCCACGGCACCATCGCTCCAGTTGCTGGAAAGCGCAGCATCCAGACTGGCAATGATGTTCTGCGGACGCGTTGCATCCGGCCACTCGGCCTTGAGCTTCAGACTCTCAACGTCGACCAGCGTCTTTTCCAGATTGGCCTCTATGTCGGCCGTCACATCCACCGTGGCCGGTGCACGCAACTCCTTGTCCTGATAGTTGGCTTGCAGCTGCAAACCCTTTATCCCGACCTGCTGTGCCTGCATGTCAGCACGGATGTCGGCCTTGAGGTCGACGCCGGCCGGCGCCGGCAGCAGCGTGCCGGACAGGGCACTGGTCAGCGCCAGCTTGTCGAGCAGGTAAAGCTCCTTGTCCTGGTCCAGCGTCAGGACGACGTCCAGCATATTGCGGGCCTCCAGTGTCTTGCCGTCGGCATCCTGCTGGCGGAAAGTGAAACCGAGCTTGAGCGGGAACGGTGTTTTCAGGCCGATGTCGCTGGCGGCAACCGTGACTTCTTCAAGCTCGCGTTCGATATTTTCCTTTTCATCCCTGATGAGGATGGCGGTGTTTTTCACATCCAGTTTCTTGATGTTGAAATCGACGCTTTCGGATTTTTCTTCAGGCTCGCTGCTCAACTTGGCCAGCATGCGGTCCCAGCTGGTACTGCCATCGGCATGCTGGATGAAGCGGATGCGCGCACCGTCCAGCGTGACGGCATCAATCGCAATCTTCCCGGAAAAGAGAGGCATCACCTGCACGCTGACCGCCGCCTTGTCGACAGCCACCAGAGTCTCTTTGGCATCGGCATCGGTCAGTGAGGTCTTGCCCAGACTGACACCGATGCTGGGCCACAGTGTCCATTCCAGACGATCATCAATGGCCAGCGTCATGTCGGTCTTTTCTTTCACGACAGCCGCAATCTCGCCCTTGTAGTCGTTGGGATCAATGAACAGCAGCAGGGCGGCAATGGCGAGAACGCCGAGCACCAGCGAACCGCCCAGGACGGAAGCGACAATCAGGAGTACGCGTTTCATGGAGTCATCCTTGCAATGACAGGCGGTCACGGAGAGCCGTGACCGCGCGGAGAATGCAGCGTTTTTACCGGGAAAGCGCCTGCCGGACAAGGCAAGCCCGGCTGGCTTCCCGTACAGGCTGTGTCAAGGTGCCAGTCAGTGCTGGTGGGGCTCGGACACTGGACCGGATTTGCGCAATTGCACGATAGGGGTGTCCTGCCCGTCCTCACCGCAGCCCGTGCCACAAGATGAGCAGCCGCTGTCACAACCCTTTTGTACCGTGCCGGGCTGCAACCACGACGCCAGACGATGCCAGCCACTGCCAGCCGCCGCGGCGGCAAGACGGCCCTGCATATGCCGTAGCGGAACCGGCATGAGCCGGCGCAGGACAAAAAACACGCTCCAGGCCAGCAGGCCGGCCAGCACCAGATATTGCAGCAGCACGCTCACAGCCATGCCCCGGCAAGCTGGTAGGTGATGAAGGACGCCAGATAAGCCAAGCCGAAAAGATAAACCATCATGATGCCGACATGGCGCCATGAGCCGGTTTCGCGACGCACTGTCGCCAACGTGGAAAGGCACTGCGGTGCAAAGACAAACCACACCAGCAGGGAAAGCGCCGTGGGCAGTGACCACTGTGCCGCAATCAGTGAACTGAGTTGCTCAGCAACCACATCTTCGTTGCCGGAAAGCGCATACACCGTCCCCAGTGCCGCCACCACCACCTCGCGAGCGGCCATGCCGGGAATAAGGGCAATGCAGATTTCCCAGGAAAACCCCAGCGGTGCAAAAAGTGGCGTGATGAAATGCCCGAGACGCCCGGCCAGGCTGTAGTCGATCGGTGGCAGGGCGGCGTTTTCCGGCGGTGCCGGAAAGCTGGCGAGGAACCAGAGTATGACCGTGAGCGCGAGGATGATGCCGCCCACACGCTTCACGAAAATCAGCCCGCGCTCGTAAAGCCCGATGCCCACGCTCTTCCAGTCCGGCAGACGGTAACTGGGCAGCTCCATCAGGAGCGCATGCTCGCTCTTGTCCTTCTGGAAACGTTTCATCACCCAAGCCACGACCAGTGCACTCACGATACCAGCCGCATAAAGTGCAAACAGTATGATACCTTGCAGGTTGAATATCCCCGCCACGGTCTGTGACGGAATGAAGGCAGCAATCAACAGTGTGTAGACCGGCAGACGTGCCGAGCAGGTCATCAGCGGTGCCACCATGATGGTGGTCAGGCGATCGCGCGGATCATTGATGCTGCGCGCCGCCATGATGCCGGGAATCGCGCAGGCAAAACTGGAGAGCAGCGGAATGAAGGCACGCCCGGTGAGCCCGGCCTTGAACATCAGCCGGTCCAGCAGGAAGGCAGCACGCGGCAGGTAGCCGGACTCCTCCAGCACCAGGATGAAAAAGAAGAGGATGAGGATTTGCGGCAAGAAAACGAGTACGCCGCCGACTCCGGCAAAAATCCCGTCCAGCAGCAGGCTCTTGAGTACACCATCCGGCAGCAGGGCAGTCGCCACTTCACCGATGCCGACGACACCGGCCTCGATCAACTCCATGAAAGGTTCCGCCCAGGAAAATACCGCCTGGAAAACCAGGAACATGAGCACGGCGAGAATCACCAGCCCCAGTGCCGGGTTCAGGAATACACGGTCCAGGGCATCATCACGCGCATCCGTGCTGCGCGGCATGATCACGGTCTCGGCCAGCAGCGAACGCACTTCGGCATGCACGTCCGCCGGAGCAACCTGCACACTCGGCACGGGCAACTCTCCCTCCAGATGCGCCAGCAGCGACTCGATGCCGTTGCGCTTCACTGCCACGGTTTCCACCACGGGCATGCCCAGTCGTGCTGCCAGTTTTTCCGTATTGATACGGATGCCGCGCCGGCGCGCGTCGTCCATCATGTTCAGCACCAGCAACATGGGCCGGCCCAAGCGCCGGATTTCCAGGGCAAAGCGCAGATGCAGGCGCAGGTTGGTGGCATCCGCCACGCAAACCAGCAAATCCGGAACGGCCTCGCCGGGGAGCTCGCCCAGGCAAACAGCACGGGTGATGGCCTCGTCGGGGCTGGTGGCATCCAGACTGTAGGCGCCGGGCAGATCCAGAATTTGCACGGGCCGGCCGGAAGGCAGCAACAGATTGCCTTCCTTGCGCTCCACGGTGACGCCGGCGTAATTCGCCACTTTCTGGCGCGCACCCGTGAGCTGGTTGAAAAGGGAAGTCTTGCCACAGTTGGGATTGCCCACCAACGCAAGGCGCAGGGTGCTCGCCGTCATGCCGTCACCTCATCCACCAGCACGCGAGCGGCTTCGTTGCGGCGCAGGGCGAAGCGCGTAAAACCCACCTGCACCAGCAGCGGATCGGCGCCAAAAGGGCCGACCGCCACCAGACGCACGGTCTCACCGGGTACAAAACCCAGTTCCTCCAGACGATGGGCAATGGGGTCGGCATCATGCACGGCTTCGACAGCACGCACGACGGCGGAAGCATGACGGGGAAGATCGGAAAGACGCACGGCAAGCCAACAGCGGAGGGATGAATGCGAGTGATTCTCAGACTGCCCTCCGGGGGAGTCAAACGCTTTTCCGTTACGTCACAGGAGCATCAGAAGGAAGAGCGCGTCAGACAGACACGAGCACGATAATCATTCCCCGCAATAATCAGTGCCCGCTGATTTTGCCAGGCAAGTCTGAGAGCATGTGCGCCGTTCACGGGGAGATGAGCATGTCGCAGCAGGAGACAGGCGCCTGGCAGGTTTCACTGACCGGCAAACGATTAAAAGCCGTACCCGATGCCGAGCTGCTGTCGCAACTGGTCCGGCATTTCCGCCTTGGCGAAGCCCAGGCCAAGGCACTGCTGAAAGGGCCTCGCACCGTCAAGCGCCAGCTCGCACGCGACAAGGCAGACAGCCTGTGTCGCCTGCTTGGCAAACTGGGCCTGGAGGCCGTGGTGGAAGCCACCGCCACAGCATCGCCCCCGCAGCCCTCGGCCTTGCAGGGACTGGCCGCACTCAGCCGGCAGCGTCTTGCCACGCCCCGACCCACACCTTTGTACGTGGCCAGCCTGCTCGTGGTCACGCTGCTCTGCGTGGCCATGCCGCTGGTTTATCTCGGCCTCGTGGCCGCCGCCGCTACCGGCTGGCTCTGGTTCCTCACGCATGCGCCCCAGTCCCTGCCGGTACACAGCATCAAGCTCATGCTGCTGCTTTATGTCGTGCCTCTGGTGGCAGGTTTGCTGCTGCTCTTTTTCCTGTTGAAGCCGTTCTTTACCCGCATGCCCCGGCTTCCCCGCCCGGTCAAGCTGGATGCCGAGCGCGAGAAAGGACTGGTCACAGGCATTCGCGCCCTGTGCCGTGCGATCGGCATTTCACCACCCAAGGAAATCCATCTGACCTGGGACGTGAATGCCTGGGTGCATTTCCGCAGCGGCTGGTTCAGCCTGCTGACGGGGCACAAGGTCCTGACCATCGGCATGCCGCTGGTGGCGGGTATGACGGCGCGCCAGTTCGTCGGCGTGCTGGCGCACGAGTTCGGGCATTTCTCACAGCGTGTCGGCATGCGCTGCTCCTTCATCATCAATTCGGTGAACCGCTGGCTGGAATACCGCGCCTACGGCGAGGACCCCTGGGACCAGCGCCTGCGTCAATGGGCCAGCGAGGATGAAAGCGGCATCGTCAGCCTCACCGTGTTGATGGCGCAGGGCGTCATCGGGTTGACGCGGCTTCTGCTGCGCCTTCTGTTTCATGTCAGTTTGCGTATCTCCCGGCATTTGTCGCGGCAGATGGAGTTCGATGCCGACCGGTACGAGGCCCTGTTGGCCGGCAGCGCCGGCTTCCGTGACAGTGCCGTGCGCCTGCGTGTCCTGAGCTATGCCTTCGCGGAGGTCAACAGCGCCAATGCCGAGGCATGGCAGGAAGGCCGCCTGCTGCGCAACCTGCCGGCCGCCGTGGCGTTGTATGCCGATGATTTCGATACCAGCCGTCTCGCGGCGATTGAACGCGACATGCAGAAGAGTGAAACGCGCTACTGGGATTCACACCCGGCCGACCTCGACCGTATCGAAAATGCCGAGAAAAGCGCGTTGCCCGGCATCTATCTGGATGACCGCCCCGCTGCCCGGCTGATGCAGCATTTCGATTCCGCCTGCGAGCAGGTGACGTCGGCGCTCTATCGCCTGCACGGGCTTCGCTACGACTCACGCCAGCTTTGCGCCGCGGAAGACATCATCTCCTTCGAGAGCGATGACGCCGTGACCCAGGAGAACACGAAGGTCTACTTCAACGGCCAGTTCCGCGCCTTCCCGCTGCTGGACCCGGCCCTCGCACAGGACGTCTCGCTCACCGGCCTTTCCTGGCAGGCCGCTATCGACCGCCTGCGGTCACGCTCGCCGGAAATCGTGAGGGACTGGGAGGGCGCCATGAATGAGGAACTGGCACGACCACACTATCTGCTGGTGCTGAACCTTGGCTTGTCGCCGGCACAATTGGGCGTGCCGGACCTGAAGGACACTTCCTCCGCCGACCTGCGGACACACTACGGTGAGCTTTGCCTGCAGACCACGCCCCTGCATCAGCGCCTGCACGGCGTGCTGGCCCTGCACGTCTTCCGGCTGCGCCAGGCGGGCGATGCACTAACGGGGGAATCGCGGCAGCGTTTCGAGGCGGGCTGGGCCCTGCTCCGGGCGTTGTGCGCCGAAGGGGACCGGCTGCGCACACTGCTGGAACTGCAAACCCTGCTGATCGGGCTGGACCGTACCGTGAACATCGGCGTGGATGAATCAGTTGCCCGAGAACTGGCTACGGCGCGCGAGCGCTACCACATGCAGGGGCTGGGCTTCCTGCTGGCCATGGAGTCGGTGCCACAGCACCTCCTGCCGGGCGGCACGGTGGCCGGCTTCCTGCGTGAACGCCATCCACGACTGGAGGAAGGCCGCCCGGACGCCCGCGTTTTCCAGCGTGTGGCCTCAGGCTTGCCGGCCAGCGCCCTTCGTCTCTACGAGATACTGGTAGACAACCTGGCTGGCCTTGCGCGCGAAGCTGAACAAGCGCGGGGCATCCGGCCCATCAAACTGGTGCAGTTGGCAGAGCCGGCATGAGCGCCTGCTGAGTACCAAGGAAGCCAGCCGGACCAAGCAGATGCACAGGTGCAGCCCATCCGGGAATTTCGCGGGCACATGAGGTATTTTGCTGCCTTCAAACCCAGACACATAAGACAGGAACAGGACGGAAAACATGGCCGTGGAAGGCAGCGCAGGCGATCTCGTCAAGGTAGTGGTACTGCTGGGCGCCGCCGTCGTGGCCGTGCCTCTTTTCAAGCGCATGGGACTGGACTCGGTCCTCGGCTACCTTGCCGCCGGCCTCGTGATCGGCCCCTTCGGCTTCGGCTTCTTTACCGACCCCCACGCCATCCTGCATGTGGCCGAGCTCGGCGTGGTGATGTTCCTCTTCGTGATAGGACTGGAGATGCGGCCTTCACACCTGTGGAGCCTGCGCCGACAGATATTCGGACTGGGCGCCCTGCAGATCGGCATCTGCACGGCGCTCATGATGGGTGTGGGCCTGCTGCTGGGCTTCTCCTTGCCGGTGGCGTTCATTGCCGCCTCGGGCTTCGTGCTCACCTCCACGGCCATCGTGATGCAACTGCTCAGCGAGCGCGGCGACATCAACCTGCCGCGCGGCCAGCGCATGGTGTCCATCCTGCTGTTTGAAGACCTGCTCATCGTGCCGCTGCTGGCACTGGTGGCCTTCATCTCGCCCAATGCCGTGGAGCAAAGTGGCGACTCGCGCTGGCTGCCTATCGGCATTGCCCTGGCGTCGCTGGCCGGGCTGCTCGCCGCCGGCACCTGGCTGCTCAATCCTTTCTTCCGCATTCTCGCCAATGCCCGTGCCCGCGAAGTGATGACCGCCGCCGCCTTGCTGGTCGTGCTGGGGGCAGCTCTGCTCATGCAACTGGGTGGCCTCTCCATGGCCATGGGCGCCTTCCTGGCGGGCGTGCTGCTGTCGGAATCCACATTCCGTCATCAACTGGAGGCGGACATCGAGCCGTTCCGCGGCATCCTGCTCGGGCTTTTCTTCCTGGGCGTAGGCATGTCACTGGACCTGGCCGTGGTCGCGCAAAACTGGGGGCTCATTCTCGGTGGCGTGATTGCCATGATGGTTGCCAAGTCACTCGGCATCTATGTGGTCGCCCGCTTCACCCGTTCACCACATGCCGATGCGCTGGACCGCGCCGTACTCATGGCACAGGGCGGCGAGTTCGCCTTCGTACTGTTTGCGGCTGCCGCCTCGGCCAATGTGATCGACACCACCGTCAACGCCAACCTCACGGCCATGGTGGTGCTCTCCATGGCGCTCACCCCGCTGGTGGTTATTGCCGTGCGCAGCCTCACCCCGGCAAGTGCGCCCTCACTGGAAGGTGTCGATGTCGCAGACAACCTTTCCGGCAGCCTGCTCATCATCGGCTTTGGCCGCTTTGGCCAGATTGTCAGCCAGAGCGTGCTGGCACGCGGCTGCACGATCTCGATCATCGACACCAATACCGAATCCATCCGCAATGCGGGCGATTTCGGCTTCAAGGTCTACTACGGTGACGGCACGCGCATGGACGTGCTGCATGCCGCCGGTGCCGGCGAAGCTCGTGCCGTGCTGGTCTGCGTGGATGATCGCAAAGCCGCCTCGCTAATCACGGAGCGCATCAAGGCCGAATTTCCGCTGACAAAAATACTGGCCCGGGCTTACGACCGCGAGCATGCCCAAGAGTTGATCAGCGCCGGTGCCGACTTCCAGATTCGTGAGACGTTCGAGTCCGCCATGCAGATGGGGGAGGTTGCGCTGCGCGAGCTTGGCGTGGATGAGGCCGAGATCGGCATCATCACTGCCGATGTCCGCCGTCGCGACAGCGAGCGCTTTGCGCTGGAAAGCTGTGGCGGCATTTATGCGGGCCGTGAGCTCATCCACGGCAATGCTGCCATGACGCATCCGGGACATGCTCCGGAAAAAAGCCAGCAAGGAGAATGAAAATGACATCCGCCAGTTACGCCAGCCTCCATGCCGACAAGAAAATCGGGGACGTCATCGCCTTCTGGAAAGAAGCCGGACCCGAACGCTGGTTTGCCAAGAGCGATGCCTTCGACACCACTTTCCGGGAGCGCTTCCTGGATTGGCATGTCGCGGCAGCACGCCGCGAACTGGACCACTGGGCCGACAGCGCGGAAGGTGTGCTTGCCCTACTGATCCTGCTGGACCAGCTTCCGCGCAACGCCTTCCGGGGCAGTGCGCACATGTATGCCACGGATGCGCTGGCACTGCGTTTCGCACATGATGCCATTGCGGCCGGCTTCGACCGTCATGTGGAGCAGGGACTCCGGGTCTTCTTTTACCTGCCGCTTTCCCATGCCGAAAACATGGCCGACCAAGACTTGGCCGTTGAATTGAACCAGCGCATCGGCCAGCCCTGGCTGGCGCACGCCATCGAGCACCGCGACATCGTGCAGCGCTTCGGTCGTTTCCCCCACCGCAACGCCCTCTTCGGCAGGAACTCCACGGAAGAAGAAAAAGCCTTTCTCGATGCTGGCGGGTTTTCAGGCTGAGCGCCTGTCCAGAATTTCCGGAATGAGGGTCAGGCTATCGGCGCTCGTTGATTGTGGTTGCGGTAGAGCGCGCTTTGCCTTTCTTCTGTCACGGTGCTGGCTGATGCTGGCGACCATGTACAGCAAGCCCAGGCTGACCAGCAGCACGGGCAGGTCCAGCTCCCATGGCCGCTCCAGATCATCCCCCAGCACACCCAGCACCAAAAGCACGATGGCCAGATGCGTGCAGAACACGGGCAGCGATGCAGCCCCCATGGTTTCCAGCCAGCGCTGACGCGGCAGCCAGTTGGCGAGGGGTGCGCCAAAACGTATGACGAGCATGAGCAAGGCAAACAGGTTGAGCAGCCGCAGCGGACCGAGCTGCCATTTGTCAAAGAGCAGGTTGAGACTGTTTTCGCCACTGAAGGGCACTTGTCCGGCATGATGCCGCCAGAGCAATCCGGTCAGCGCAATCATGCCGGCGAGCAGCAGTGCCCAGCGTGGAAACACGAAAGGCACTGCAGCAGGTTCATGACGACTGGCACCCATCCACAACCCCAGCACCCAGATGAGTTGCCAGGCCCAGACCGAGAAGGCTCCGCTCTCCTGATACGGCACGGAGAGTGACAAGGCGGCGGCCGTCACTGCATACAGCCACTCCGACAAACCGAACTGCGTGAGCAGCCAGACTGCAACACTGAGGCTCATCACGAAAAGCCAGCCATGACGGCGCGCCACCGACAACAGCCACGGACTTACCAGCATGAACAACACATAGAGCGGAAGAATGTCGAGCAAGGGCGGTTGATAGATGAGCAGCAGACTGCTGGCCACGGCCGCTGCGGGTGTCTGCAGATAAAACGACATGAGATTGGTGACGGCAGGCTGGCTCAGGCTGAGGCCGATGAAGGCGATCACCGTGAAGAGAAACAGGAGCGTGGTCACCTGGCAGCCATAGATGCGACCGGCACGACGCCAGAAAGCACGACGCATGTCGACCGTGCCTTTGCTCCAGGCGAGCTTTCCGTAAACCAAGCCCGCCATGTAGGCAGAGAGCAGTACGAAGCCTTCAGCAGCAGACACGAAACCCAGCGGCTGCCCGAGAGGGGATGTCAGCCGGGTGGGCAGATGCGTCAGCAGCATCAACACCAGCATCAACCCGCGCAGGGCGTCGATTTCCCAGCGACGGCCGGACATTGAAAAAGACATGGGCGACACCTTCTTGGTGGGTGTTAAAGCCGGTTCACGATTCTTATGCCGTCTGCCGTCACCGGATGCCAACAGCACGTGAACCACTGCCGGCCGGAGGCATGTCACCTGCGTAAAGTGTGGCCGCACGCAATTGCCGCAAGCTGTTGGGTTCGCTCAAGAAACGCATGCACTCGCCGGGCTTGAGCACCAGCGCATCCGTGCCGGACAGGCCGGCAATCCAGTCACGCCGACGCTGCCCACGTACACCCTGCGAGGTGTGGCGCTCGCCCATGGCGGCACTGATCACGGCGCAGAAACGCGAGTCAGCGAGGATGGCTGTCCAGCTCAGGTTGGCGGGCACGGTGACAACACTGTTGCGCGCGCGGCGCAGAACCGCAGGCGGCCAGGATTCCTCGGGAATCAGCAACAACCGCTGTGCACGCAAGCGTGCACCGATCTCGTCGCGGCTGGCCCAGACCGTAAAGGGAATGGCCAAGAGCAACGGCAACCCGACGGGTGCCAGCCAGAACAGCGCAGGAGGTTGTGTGACGGCCAGCGCCAGAGCGATGGCCAGCACGACCAAGGTGGCAGGTGCAAAACGTCGCGCGGCCTCAGCCCAGGAAACCGATGTGGCTTCACGCGGAGGCGACACCCATTCCAGCTTCCAGCCCGTCAGGGCGCCCACGACAAACATGGAGTGGGCCACCATGCGCAAGGGCGCCTGAAGCGCCGACAGCAAGGCCTCCAGTACGGAGCTGAGCGCCAGCCGCGCCGTTCCGCCGTAAAAGCGTTGTTCGCCTTTTTTCCACACGGCCACGACGCCAAGCACACGCGGCAGCAGGAGCATGGCCAGTGTGCCGGCCCAAAGCAGAAGTACTGTCGTTGGCAGAGCTGTTGCTGCTTCGCCACCGGCCGGCAGCCAGCGCAAGAGACCAAGCCCGATGTACGCCAGCCACAGCGGAGCCGAGAAATATGCCATGGCCCCCGTCAGCAACATGACGCGATGGGCCGCATGCAGGCCGGGCTCGGCAATCAGACGCGCATTCTGCAGATTGCCCTGGCACCAGCGACGGTCACGCTGCAACTCCGCGAGCAAGTGGGGCGGTTGCTGTTCGTAGCTGCCGGCAAGATCAGGCACCAGCCAGACGTGATAACCGGCGCGGCGCATGAGCGCGGCCTCGACGAAATCGTGCGAAAGAATGTCGCCACTCAAGCCGCCCTTGCCGGGCAGCGGTGCCAGCGCGCAATGCTGCATGAAAGGCTGCACGCGGATGATGGCATTGTGTCCCCAGTAATGCGCTTCGCCCAGTTGCCAGTACTGCATGCCCATGCTGAAAAGGCGGCCCGTCACACGGGCGGCGAACTGCTGCGCACGCGCATGCAAGGTGTTGTGACCGGAGGCCTGCGGCACGGTCTGCAGGATGCCGGCGCTGGGGTGCGCCTCCATCAGGCGCACCAGTGTTGCCAGGCAATCACCACTCATGACGCTGTCGGCATCCAGCACGACCATGTAGCGGTAATTGCGACCCCAGCGACGGCAGAAATCCGCCACGTTGCCAGCCTTGCGGCGGGTACGGCGCTGGCGCCAGCGATAGAAGACCCGGTCATGGCCGAGCGTGGTGCGCAGCTCGGACCAGGCGGCGAGTTCGGCGGCGCGCAGCACGGGATCACTGCTGTCGGAGAGGATGTAGATGTCAAAGAGGCGGGCCGCATCAGTCGCTGCCAGCGAATCACAGGTGGCACGCAGGCCGGCGAAAACCGTGCGTACATCTTCGTTGCAGATGGGCATGATCAGGGCCGTGCGGGCGCCGCTGTCCAGCGGCCCTTTGAGGGCACTGTCACGCGACAGCATGTGACGGTCACCCCGCAGCACCGCCACAAAACCCATCACGGCCGTGAAGAAACCGGCAGACACCCAGGCAAATAGCAGCGCGAAAAGACCGGTCTGCAATGACTGCAGGAGCGGATGCCCGGCAGCGGATTGCGAGTGCAGCAATGCTGCCGTCGCCAGTGCCGTACTCGCCGCCACCAGTGCCAGCAACAAACGCCGGCGCCGACGGGCTGCCGGCATCCAGGGCTGCGGTGTGGTCTCCGGTATCGCTGCTACCTGCTCCCGACGGCGTGAAAACCCCTGCCAGGGGCGGGCCACCATGCTGCCGCGATGGTGGAGAGGCATGCTGGGGCCCAGGCCCGATCCGTTCACCGGGCCGGAATGATGCTGGTCCATGTTTCGCTCACTGTGTCTTTGCCGTGTTGAAGGAAAGCGCGCAACTCCACGGGACGGCTGCCCTGGCGCTGTTTCACCCGCAGCGCAAGACGCCAGCTGCCGGTGACTTCGTTGTGATAGGCATTGCTCTCGACGATCTCGCCGTTGTCGTTGGCCGAAACCACGGCGCGCACGTCGGCATTGGCCGCAAGCTTCTTCAGGGCCGGGCCGTCGAAATCGATGATGTATTGCTGCTCGTTGGCGGCGAGTTCGTGGAAGCCCCGACCCACCCGTGATTGCGTGGCCCAGGAAGCCGGCGGCCGCTGCTGCGCCTCGCCCTGCCAGGCCAGGCGATAGGCAAAGCGCAGGGGCTGGCCCGGTGCCGGCAGACGCTCCGGCACCCAATAGGCCACCACGTTGTCATTGGTTTCGTCCGGAGTGGGGAGCTGGACCAGTTCCACGCGGCCCGGACCCCAGTCACCCACCGGGGTCACCCAGGCGCTGGGCCGCAGCTCATAACGGGCTTCGGTGTCTTCGTAGTTGCGGAACTCACGGTCACGCTGCATGAGGCCGAAGCCGCGGGGCGACTTCATGGCAAAGGACGTCACCAGCGGAGCAGCCGGATTGATCAGCGGACGCCAGAGCCATTCGCCCTCACCCGTGGCAACCATGAGCCCGTCGGAGTCGTGCACTTCCGGACGGAAGTCGGTGCGGTGTGGCTGGTTCTCGCCAAACATGTACATGCTGGTGAGCGGTGCCAGGCCCAGCGTGGCCACAGGGCCACGCAGATAAAGCTCGGCCTTCACGTTCATCACGCTGTCCTGGCCCGGCACCACCTCGAAGCGGTAGGCACCCGCAGCGCGGGGTGAGTCCAGCAAGGCATGGATGACCAGCGACTTCGCCTTCACTGCCGGCTTTTCGATCCAGAACTCGGTGAAACGCGGAAACTCCTCTCCCTTGCCCCCCACGGTATCGATGGCGAGACCACGGGCCGAGAGGCCGTAGCGTTGCCCGGCACCCACAGCGCGGAAGTAGCTCGCCCCCAGGAAGACCACCAGCTCGTCCTTGTAGGCTGTCGTGTTCAGCGGGTAGTGGGCGCGGAAACCGGCATGGCCCAGATCACCCCAGCTCTTGGGCGAGAGCCTGTTACGGCCGTAATCGAAATCGCTCCGGTCAAAGGGCAGTTTGCGGACCTTGCCCTTGGCATCGATCTCGTTGATGTGCACCGGCTCGGTATTGAACTTGCCCAGATGGAAGAACATCAGCTCGAAAGGAAGGGCTTCCTTACGCCAGAGCGCATGGTCAGGGCGGAAGCGTATGTCGCGGTACTGATCGTAATTGAGGGCCCGGAGCTCGGCCGGCAGTGCTGTCTTAGGAGACTGGTAGGGCTTGGCGGCCAGATCACGGGCCTGCCGGGCAACATCCTCGAAACCATAGGCATGCACAGCGCTCGTGCTGCCCAGCAACAGCGCACCGGCCAGCAAACGGCCCAGCAGGGACGACGGGGAAGGAGACGAAACAGCAGAACGCAGCATCGGCAATCGGAATCGGTTGAAGAAGACATACCCTCTTCAGCAAAGCCCGTGCCCAGATACTTTTATCCTTTTATATCAATCAGTTAATTGGGTTTTCCGTACAGGCGCACTGCCAAGGCAGCAAAAATCCGGAAAAAGCGTCGGGCAGGGGCGACGGAATCCCTGCCGGATTTACAAGCCAATGATTTATATGGGAAATTAATGTCGCCGAAAAGCGACACGCGGTCAGGGCAGCAGACTTTCCTGTTGCAGTCGGGCGACAGCGGCAGCCGGCATCTCGAAGCCCAGTGTCGTGCCCGGATTCATCACCAGCCCCACCCCCGGGCGGATGACCTTGAGCAATTCCCGGAAGGCCACCGGCAGGCCAAAACCGAATTGCGGGAACTGCAGGGCCATTGGCACAGAACGTTCGGCCGCCGAGAACACGGCCAGCACTGGAGAGCCCTCCGGATTGCTGAGCACCAGCGGCAGAGCCCGGCCCTCCAGCAGGTCGGTTCCCGCTGCTGCACCCGGGTCCTTGTCCAGAAGGATCACCACCTCGCTTTCCACCAGCGCATCCAGCAAGCCGGCAATCCCCTGCCCGCGCTCACGGGAGGCAAGCAACAGGGTTTCAAGCGGGTTCAGGGGAAGAGAGAGGTCGGGGGCGGGAAGGGACATATGCAAGGAAGTCATCGGGAATCAGGCGGCAAGTTTGCCTGATTCCGGGTGGGGATGGTCAGTGGGCGTCAGCAGATGCGCGCCGGGAGAACCAGGCATGAATCAATCCGGTCTGATAGAACATCACCGGGTCGTCAAAACCACCGGACCGGATGAGGGAGGCGACTTCTCCGGGTGGAAGGATGGCGACATCCCTGGCATAGGCGGCGCGCATCTGCTCCAGCCCGGCAGCAGGAATGCCTGCCGCCAGCATCATGTTCAGCCACATGTTGAGCAGCGCTTCGTACTCGTGCGAGCCCGTGTCGGACGCCAGATCCGAACTGGCGAGGATGCCTCCTGGCCGGAGGCGATCGGCAATGCTCTTGAAGAAACCGGAGCGGACTTCTTTGTCCAGCATGAACTGGGACACGAGGAAGCAAGTGGCGGCATCAAACTCTCCCGTGCCGGGCAGCGTATCCAGATAGCCCTCATGAAAGTGGCAACGTGACTCAAATCCTGCCTGTTCCGCCTTGCGACGGCAGACATCCAGCATGGCACCCGAAAGCTCTACGGCGACAAAAGTCCATTGCGGGAAACGCCGGGCGAAATGACAAAGCTCCTCGCCCGTACCCACCCCTATACAAAGCAGACGCGCATTGGCGGGCAGGCCAGCAAATACCGCTTCAAGCAGGAAGTACAAAGCATCGCGGATAGGCGCCGTCTTCGCCCATCGCTCGTCATAGCTTGCCGCCTGCTGGTCAAAAACAGCCTTGATTTCATCGTCACGCATGATGGTGTCCCAGAGTGTTGGTGGATGCGCGGCAGCGGCGGGTACGGGCCTTGAGCACTCAGAAAATCTTTTTCATCACGCTGTCCGGCATCAGCCGCATGCCGGGCATGAGAAAACTCCAGGGGAAGCGGGGCACGATCAGGTTTTTCTTTTTCCGGGCGATGCCGTCGGCAATTTCGCGTGCAACCTGTGCGGGGTCGGCAGCGAAGGGATATTTTTCCATGTTCGGGCCGATATCCGTTTTCACGAAGCCGGGATGCACGGCAGTCACGGCAATGTTCTTGCTGGCCAGCTCCATGCGCAGCGCATCCAGATAGTTGGTGAGCGCGGCCTTGCTGGCGGAATAAGCGGCACTGCCGGGAATGCCGCGATAGGCAGAGATGGAGGAAATACCGACGACATGGCCACCTTTCTGCGCCTTGAACCGGGCCACGGCGGCATCGATTACGGCGATGGCGCCCATGAGGTTGGTTTCGATGATGCGGCGATCTTCGGCCACATTACCGTCACCGGCACGTCGCCAGCCCAGCACACCGGCATTGGCAACCACCGTGTCCACGTGATCAAAACGCTGCATGATCTCCTGCAGGACGGGTGACACGGCATCGTTGTCGCAAACGTCCAGCGCCGCTGTTTCCACCTGTACACCGAATTCCTGCCGCAAGGCAGAAGCAAGCTCGCCAAGCTGCTCCTGATTACGGGCGAGCAGGCCCAGCCGGGTTCCGCGACGTGCCAGCTCACGCGCCAGGCTGGCGCCTATGCCGCGTGAAGCACCAACAATGATGGCAGTGGACGACATGAGCGATCTCCCGGGCGACATTTAAAGAGAGGGGCAGTGTAGCAGCCGTTCGCCTCTCGTCTGCATGGCTCAACGGCAGTAAACCCTGGCAGCATGGTCAGCCCCCTGTGTGACCGGTTTGGCGAATCGGTACTGAAAACCTGCCGCTGGCGCAGAGGTAGTCGACGCCTGTTCCGGCCCTGACTAATCTCACCGGACAAGGGAGGGTGCCATGCCAACAACACTTCTGAGACTGCTGCCGCTTCTGATGCTCCTGCTCTGTGGCACGGCCACTGCGCTGGATGCATTGCCGGCGCGCCTGCTGGAACCGCAGAGTGATGATCTGGACGGCATGGTGGAGCGCCGTACCGTGCGCGCCCTCGTCTCCTGGAGCAAGACGGATTATTTCATCCTGAAAGGCCAGCAGCGCGGCATCGCTTACGAGGCTGCCCGCGACTTCGAGAAATTCATCAATCGCCATGTGAAGCACGGCCGGCGGCCCGTCAGCGTGGTGCTGATTCCCGTGGCGCGTGACAAGCTCATCTCCTATCTGGAAGAAGGCCGGGGCGACATCGCTTTCGCCGGCCTGCGCATCATGCCTTCACGGCAAGGGCGCATGGATTTTTCCACACCGCTTTACCAGAGCAGCAACGAGATCGTGGTGCGTGGCAAGGACGTGCCGGCAGTGACATCACTGGATGACCTTTCCGGCCGCACGTTTCATCTGCGCCCTTCCAGCAGCTATCGCGAGACTCTGGAAGACCTGAATGGTGCCTTCAAGGCACGTGGCATGAAGCCGGCTGCCATCGAAGCCCTTGATGAGCATCTTGCGGACGAGGACATTCTGGAACTGATCAACGCCGGACTGATCGAGCAGACAATTCTGGATGATTTCCGTGCCAGCCTCTGGGCGGAAATTTTTCCTGATGTCGTCAGCGAGACTGCCGCACCACTGGTGGAAAACCGCCCGCTTGTACTCGGACTGCGCCGTGGCACGCCAAAATTCAAGGCGCTGGTGGACCGTTTTGTGAACCAGCACAAGATCGGCACCACCTACGGCAATGTCCTGGCCCGCCGCTACTTCGTCAGCAACACCTGGGCGCGCAATGCGCTGGCGCCCACCGAGCTGGCACGCTTTCGCAACATGGTGGACATCTTCAAGCGCTATGGCGAGCAATACGGCTTCGATCACCTCATGCTGACGGCACAAGGCTTCCAGGAGTCCGGCCTGGAGCAGAAAACCCGGAGTCGTGCCGGTGCCATCGGTGTCATGCAGGTGATGCCGGCTACGGGGCGCGCAATGAAGGTGGGCGACATCCACAAGCTGGAACCCAACATCCATGCCGGCGTGAAGTACATGAACCATCTGGCAGAAGTGTATTTCAGCGATGACAAACTGGACCCCGTCAACCGTACGTTGCTGTGCTTTGCCGCCTACAACGCCGGCCCCACCCGCATTGCCAGCCTGCGCCGGCAAGCTGCCGCCCGCGGGCTGGACCCGAATGTCTGGTTCGACAATGTGGAACGTGTGGTGGCGGAAAAAGTCGGGCAAGAGACCGTGCAGTATGTCGTCAACATCAGCAAATACTTCGTCGCCTACAAGCTGATAGAAGAGCAGGACAAGAAGCGTGATGCCGTAAAAGCTTCACTGGGACCCTGAAATTTTCGCACCAGCACGCCCCACGCCAACTACAAGCTTGCACACTGTCACGCAGCAGCCTCGCAGAGCGCCAACAACATTTCAGGAAAACCATGAGTAACCTGCAAAAACTCATTCTGGAAGCGCGGAACGGACTGTCCCTCCAGGAACGGATACCGGATAAAAAGTGGGAGGAAGTGGCCGCCTGCTGCGGTCCGGCGGAAATTGCTGAAATAGGTTTGCGCATCCGGAGTTTGGAGGCAGAACTGGAATCCGTCGAAGAGTGGGATGGTGACACGCAAGCCGATATCAACCTGGCAATCCATACCTTCCGGAAGCTTCTTGAAGCAGCTACAGCAGGCCAGAAATAAAAAGGGCCGCATCACTCACGCAATGCAGCCCTTTTTCAGCCTGCTTTGCAGCAGGCAACTTCTTTACTCAAACACGAAGCTGTCCACATCCATCTGCATCACCGACTTGGTCGGCTTGATCATGGACTTGGCGTGGCCCTTGGCGCGCGGCAGCAGGTGGTCAAAGTAGAACTCGGCCGTCTGGATCTTGGCCTTGTAGAAAGCGGGCTCTTCATCGCCGCCATTGCGCAGCTTTTCCTGGGCGACAGCCGCCTGCAAGGCCCAGAAATACGCCATGGTGGCGTACCCGGAATACATCAGGAAATGGTGGCTGGCGGAACTGACAATATCGCGGTCCTTGCGGGCCGTGAGCATGATGCGCGTGGTGAGGTAGTTCCACTGTGCGGCAATCTTGGTCAGTTCCCAGGCGAAGGGGCGCATGTCCTTGTCGGTCAGGTAATCACGCGCAAACGCGGCAATCTTGCCCGTGAAGTCACGCACGACCTTGCCGCGGGTCTGCAGCAGCACCTTGCGGCCCAGCAGGTCCAGCGCCTGGATGCCGGTGGTGCCTTCGTACAGCGTGGAGATGCGCGCGTCGCGGGCGATCTGCTCCATGCCGTGTTCCTTGATGAAGCCATGACCCCCGAAGACCTGCATGCCGTGGTTGGCAGACTCCAGGCCCAGCTCGGTGAGGAAGCCCTTCAGGATGGGCGTGAGGAAGCCGAGCTTGTCGTCCCAGTGCTCGTACTTCTTCTGGTCGCCTTCGATGATGCCGTTCACCATGTGGTCGGCGTACTGCGCGGCGTAATAGATCATCGCGCGGCCACCTTCGGCCACGGCCTTCTGCGTGAGCAGCATGCGACGCACATCGGCGTGGTGGATGATGGCGTCGGCGATCTTGTCCGGCTCTTTCTTGCCGGAGAGCGCGCGCATGGAACGGCGCTCCTTGGCATAAGCCAGCGCGCCCTGGAAAGAAAGTTCGGCATGCGCAATGCCCTGCACAGCGGTGCCGATGCGGGCGGTGTTCATGAAGGTGAACATGGCTTCCAGACCCTTGTTGGGCTGGGCAATCAGATAGCCTTCGGCCTCATCCATGTTGATGACGCAGGTGGCCGAGGCCTTGATGCCCATCTTGTGTTCGATGGAGCCGCAGGCCACGCCGTTGCGCACGCCCAGTGAACCGTCAGCGTTCACCTTGAACTTGGGCACGATGAAGAGCGAGATGCCCTTGGTGCCCGGAGGAGCGTCCGGCAGGCGGGCCAGCACGATGTGGATGATGTTTTCGGCAAGGTCGTGCTCGCCGGCAGAAATGAAGATCTTGGTGCCGGTGATGCGATAGCTGCCGTCCGGATTCGGCTCGGCCTTGGTCTTCACCTGCCCGAGGTCGGTGCCGCACTGCGGTTCGGTCAGGCACATGGTGCCGGTCCAGCGGCCTTCGGTCAGCGGCGGCATGTAGACGTTCTTCTGGGCTTCCGTGGCGTGCTGCATGATGGTGTTCATGGCGCCAAGCGAGAGGCCGGGATACATGGTGAAGGACCAGTTGGCCGTGCCCATCATCTCGGATTTGAAGAGGCCCAGCGACATGGGCATGCCCTGGCCGCCGTATTCCACGGGGTGGGACAGGCCCTGCCAGCCGCCGGCGACATACTGCTCGTAGGCCTCCTTGAAGCCCTTGGGCGTGGTGACGATACCGTTGTTGAAGTGGCAGCCTTCCTCGTCGCCCGACAGGTTGAGCGGGGACAGGACTTCCTCGCAGAAGCGGGCCGCCTCGCCGAGGATGGCTTCGACCATGTCCGGCGTGGCTTCGCCGCCGTTGGAGAGCTTGCTGTAATGCTTCGGGTAGTCGAAGACCTCGTTCAACAGGAAGCGCATGTCGCGCAGCGGAGCCTTGTAAGCGGGCATGGTTTCACCTTCTCTGGACAGCCATGGGACGTGCCGGACATGTCAGAAATGACGAAGCCGGCGGGACGGTGCGCTTTATACGTGAGGCTGCCGGGTCGGACATTGACAGCTTTGCCGTTTTTGCCGGTTTTTTGGGTGAATGAACGGCGGCCCGCGGGGGCCGGACGGCGCTTGCTCCTTACTTAACGTTCGTTTAGTTTCCTGGCAATCCTGTCCAGACCCCAAGGAAACTGCCATGGCCAGCCGCCCTGCCCGCGCCGGCATCCCCAAGCCGGTTGCCGGTTACGAACGCATCCTGGAGGCCTGTCTCCCGCTTTTTGCCCAGTCCGGCTTTGCCGGCGTGTCCATGCGTGATGTGGCCCAGGGCGTGGGGGTGACGCCCGCCGCCCTCTACTACCACTTCCGCGACAAGGAAGCCCTGTACCTGGCCGCCGTCGGCCATGCCTTCACCACCCGCCTGGCGAGCGTGCTGGCCGAGCAGTTGCCGCCGGGCGAGCCCTGGAGCCAGCTTGAGGCTTTCGTGACGCGGGTCTGCACCCTGCTGGCGGCAGACGAGGAATTGCAACGCCTGATCCAGTGGGTGCTCCTGGATACCGATGCCGCCCGGGCACAGCAGCTGGTCGAGGCGGTCTTCCAACCTTTCTATGTCACCGTGGCAGAGCTTGCCGGGCAGGCCTGCCCGGGTTGCGATGTCCATCGCTTCGCCGTCTCGGTGTTCAGTCTCATCGTGTTCCCCTTCGAAAGTCGTCAGGTCGTGCGCTTCCTGCCCGGCTACCAGCCCCCCCATGAACACCCCGAAGCCCTGGCCCGCCATGTCATCGGCCTGCTGCGCCACGGCCTCCAACCCGCTGCCTGAAGACAGTCCCATGAAAACAAGAAAAACGCTCTGGCTGCTCTGGCCACTGGTCCTCCTGTCCGGCTGTGATACGCCGCCGGACGCTACCCTTCCCGCCACCCGGACCCTGAGCCTGCCCGTGATGACGGTAGGTGCCGGCGCACCGCTGGAATACAGCGGCGTGGGCACGCTGGTCTCCGACCGCCGCATTGAAGTGGCGTCGCGCCTTTCAGGCCATATCCGGGACATCACCGTGCAGGAAGGGGACCGTGTGCGCGCCGGCCAGGTACTGGCCCAGCTGGAGGCCAGCGACGTGGAAAGCCAGATTCGCCAGGCCGACGCCGCCCTCAAGGTGGCCACCGCGGCAGCGGCGGATGCGGAGCTGGATGCGGGGCGTTACCAGACCCTCTTTGAAAAAGGCGTGGTCGCGGACAGCGACATCCGCAAGGTGCAGTTGCGCGCGGGCAGTGCCCGCGAGTCCGTCCGGCAGGCAGAAGCGGCCCTGGCGGCAGCCCGTGCCCAGCAGGAGTACGCCACCTTGCGCAGCCCCATCGACGGCCAGGTGGTGGCCCGCCTGCGCCGCCCGGGCGATCTCGCCGTCCCCGGCATGCCACTGCTTGTGCTCGAAGCCGGCGGCGAGCTGGTCTTTGAAACCACGGTGCCGGGCCAGCAGGTCAGCCGCCTGCAAAACGGCCAGCCGGTGGCGGTGATGCTGGATGGCCTGCCGGCTCCCCGCCCCGGCAGGATCAGCCGTATCGTGAGTTCCGGCGATGCCGTGACGCGTGCCTATCCCGTGCGCATCACGCTGGACGATGTGCAGGGCCTGCGGGCCGGCATGTTCGGCCGCGCCGTATTCACGCTGGGTGAAATTGCCGTGCCCGTGGTGCCGCGGCCGGCATTGGCCGAGCATGGCGGCCTGCACGGGGTTTATGTGCTGGACGACGAGCAGCGGGCCCGCTTCCGCTGGCTGCGCCTGGGACGCGAATGGGCGGACCGGGTGGAGGTGACGGCGGGCCTGCAGGCCGGCGAGCGCATCCTGGCCGCGGTGACACCGGCCGTGCAGGAAGGCGATCGCATCACGCCGGATGCCGCGCCATGACCCGGCCCGGATTTTCACTGGCCGCCGGGCTCGCCAATGCCTTTGTCACCTCGCGCCTCACACTGGCCTTCATGCTGGCCTGTGCCCTGCTGGGCAGCCATGCCCTGCTGCAGACGCCCCGGGAAGACAATCCTCGCATCGTGGTACCCGCCGCCGAAGTGACCGTGACCCTGCCCGGGGCATCGCCGCAGGAAGTGGAGGCCTTGTTGCTGCGCCCGCTGGAGGCCGCCATCCGGCAGGTGCCGGGCGTTGACGATGTGTATGCGGTGGCGCAGGCGTCGGTCGCGGCGCTCTCGGTGCAGTTCGAGGTGGGGGAATCGCAGGAACTGGCGCTGGTGCGCCTGCAGGACCGCATCAACGCGGCGCGCCGGGAACTGCCGCCCGATGCCGGGCTGCCATTGGTGCGCAGCGTGAGCGTGGATGACGTGCCGATTGTCACGATCACGCTAGCCTCCTCGCTTTACGATGATCACGCCCTCAAGCAACTGGCCGACCGCATGGCCGACAGCCTGCGCAGTCTGGCGCAGGTCTCGGCCGTGACCGTGAAAGGCGGGCGTGACCGCGAGTTGCGCATCGAACTGGACCCGGATCGCCTGCAGGCTTTCGGTATCAGCCTGGACCAATTGCGCGCCCGCCTGCAGACCGCCAATGTGGCGGCTCCGGTGGGCCGCCTGCCGCATGAAGGGCGCGGCACCGACATTTTCATGGACGGCTTCCTGCGGCAGCCGGCGGAGCTGGACACGCTGGTGCTGGGCCAGCATCAGGGCCGTGTCATCACGCTGGCCGATGTGGCGGACCTTCGCGACGGCCCGGCGGATGAACGCACGACGCTCTCCTTTTTGGCGCACGGCAGGGCCGCCGGCAAGACCGTGAACCCGGGCGAGGAGCGTCCGGCCGTCACGGTGGCCGTGGCCAAGCAGCCGGGCAGCAATGCCGTCTTCGTGGCGGACGATGTGCTGGCCCGCGTGGAAAAAATGCGCGGCCATTTCCTGCCTGCCGATGTGGAGCTGGTGGTCACGCGCAATGACGGCCGGATCGCCAATGCCACCGTCAACGGCCTGATCGAGCACCTGCTGATTGCAGTGATCGCCGTGTTCTTCGTCACGGCATTGTTCCTGGGCCTGAAGGAAGCGCTGATCGTGGGAATGTCGGTGCCGCTGGTGCTCGCCCTCACGCTGGGCGTGGGCTACCTCTTTGACCAGAGCATCAACCGTGTCTCGCTGTTCGCGCTCATCCTTTCGCTGGGCCTGCTGGTGGATGATGCAATCGTGGTGATCGAAAACATCCATCGCCACTACAGCACGCCCGGCCTCGGCAACAAACGCCGGGCCACCGTGCAGGCAGCGCGCGAAATCGGCAATCCCACCAACCTGGCCACGCTGGCCGTGATGCTGGTGTTCGGCTCCCTGGTGGTGGTAACCGGCACGCCCGGTGAATATTTCTTTCCGGTGGCCTTTACCGTGCCGGTGGCCATGGCCGCCTCCTTGCTGGTGGCCTACACGGTCGTACCATGGGCAGCGCATCGCTGGTTGCCGCTGCATGCCGCGCAGGCTCATGAAGAAACCGGCGATGAAGCGCCCCGTCCTCCGTCTGCGCTCTACACGCGCTATCGCCGTTTTCTCGCGCCACTGATCGATGACTCCCGTCAGCGCCGTCGTGCCTTTGTCGTCATTGTGCTGCTGCTCTTTGCCTCGTTGCTGCAACCCGGCTGGCAATTCCTTAGGGGCGAGGGCATCAACCAGCCCCAGCACTGGTTTGGTGTCGAAATGTCCATGATGCCCAAGGACAACAAGAACACGTTCAACATCAGCATCGACCTGCCGGAATACGCCACCATCGAACAGACGGACCAGCTGTCGCGCGAGATCGGCCGCTTGCTGAGGGAGCATCCGGAAGTGACCAACTACCAGCGCTGGCTGGGGCAGTCGGGGGTCACGGATTTCAACGGTCTCCTGCGGGGTACGGCGGGCAAGACCGGGCCGCATGTGGCGGAAATCCGCGTCAACCTGCGCGAGAAAAACCAGCGCTCGCTCACCTCCATGGACATCGTGCGTGAACTGCGACCGGCCGTGCTGGCCATCGCGCAGCGCTACCCCGGCAGTACAGTGCAACTGGTGGAAGACCCGCCCGGACCGCCCGTGCGCGCCACCCTGCTGGCGGAAATCTATGGCGATGATCCCGCGATGCTGCGGGCCCTCTCCGATCAGGTGAAAACCGTTTTCCACGAGACGCGGGATGTGGTGGAGGTCATGGATACCGAGCCCGACGATGTCCCGCGCCAGCGCCTGCGGGTGGATCGCGAGAAGGCGGCCCTCTCCGGCGTGAGTACGGCAGATGTGGCGGAAGCCTTGCGGCAACTGGTGGACGGCGAATACCTGGGGCGCCTGCATGTAGAGGGAGAGCGCCAGCCCGTGCCGATCCGCCTTCTGGTGCCGCGCCGGCACCAGCTGGATGTCGCACACCTCACGCGGGCCTTCGTGAGCACCCCCGATGGCAGGCGGGTACCGCTTTCCGAGCTGGTGCGCATCGAGTCCACGCAGGTGGACCGCCCGGTGCAGCGCAAGAACGGCGAACGGGTGACCTATGTCGGCGGGGAAACCGGCCGCATCGCTCCGGTGTATGCGGTATTGGACATGAACCGCCGTCTGGATGGCATGGCCTTGCCGGATGGCAGCCGGCTGGCGACGCGCAGCCTATCCTTCACGGCACCCGCGCCGGAGGTACTGGCAAGCTACGAATTGTTCTGGGATGGCGCGCAACGGCAGATGCTGGATGTCTACCGCGACATGAGCGGCGCGCTGGTGATTTCACTCGTGTTCATCTTTCTCATGCTGGTGGCTTATTACCAGTCCTTCAGCCTGCCGGCCGTGGCCATGATGGCGATTCCGCTGGGGCTGGTGGGGGTGTTTCCCGGCCACTGGCTGCTCGGGCAGCAGTTCTCCGCCACGTCCATGGTCGGCGTGATTGCACTGGCCGGCGTGGTGGTGCGCAACTCCTTGCTCATCATCGATTTCGTCAAGGAATACATGGCGCAGGGGCAGCCATTGCGTGAAGCCATCCTGGAGGCAGGAGCGGTACGCCTGCGGCCCATCATGCTGACCGCGCTGGCCATCATCCTGGGCAGCGCCATCATGCTGGCCGACCCGCTTTTCAGCGGCCTGGCCATTTCACTGATCTTCGGCACGCTGGCGGCCACGGTGCTGACGCTGGTGGTCATTCCCGTGCTGCTTTTCCTGTTGCTGCGCTGGAAGGCGGGACGCGGCGGGAAAATGTCGACAACGGCGTCAACCGAAGGCGGAACAGGGCGTTAGTTCGCGCATGGAAAGCCGTCATGAGGGGGTGCTACTCTGCGCCGCCGGATGCTCATGACGGCTTTGGCGTGCCGGCCCTGCCAGAAGGGCACGCTAGCGTCGACCACCTGACGGGCGCTTTGCCCAAGCTTGCCTTCACATGCCGATCTCATTTTTCAGACGTTTACCGCTGGCGGCCCTGCTGTTGCCCCTGCCGCTGCTGGCTGCGCCAACGGATTGTCCTTCGGCCGATGCGCCGCTGGACCTTTCCGGCGTGGTGGCCCAGGCCCTCTGCCGCAACCCGGATTCCCGCGCGGCCTGGCTCAGCGTGCAGTTGCAGCAATCCCGCCTCAAGTCCGCCAAGTCCGCCTATTACCCCACGCTGGATGCCTCGGCCTCGCAGACGCGCAGCTTCGGTGACAATGGCTCTGCCAACAGCACGAATGCACGCCTGTCCGCCGGCTGGTTGCTGTATGACTTCGGTGCCCGCAGCGCCAACAAGCGCCAGGCCGAACAGGTGCTGGAAGCCGTGCAGGCCACCCAGGAAAACACCACGCAGAAAGTCATGCAGCAGGCGGTGGACGCCTATTACGCCTGGTATGCCGCCGACGAGGCGCTGATCGCGGCCCGGGCTTCCGAGGAGGCGGCACAGGAAACCTTGCGGGCTGCCGAAACCCGTCAGCGCGTGGGTGCCGGGACGCTGGCAGATGTCCTGCAGGCCCGTACCGCCATGTCGCAAGCCCGCCTGAGTGTCATCCAGCGTGACGGCACGCGCGAAATCGCGCGCGGGACCGTGGCCCAGGCCCTGGGCCTGCCGGCTCCTTCCCCGGTGACGCTGGTCGCACCGTCGGCCACGCTGCCTGCCGATCTGCAGCCCCCGCCTTTCGAAGCGCTGGCCTCGGCCTTGCCCGAACGTCGCCCGGACCTGCGGGCCCAGAAGCTCACCGTGGAGGCAGCACGCTCCTCGCGTGACAACGTGAATGCCCAGGACCGCCCGACCATATCGCTTTCAGCCAGCGACGGCCTTTCCCGCCAGAGCGGCTCAGGTTCCGATTTCCGTGAGTCCGGCAGTGTCGGCGTGTCGATTTCCGTGCCCTTGTTCGCCGGGGGCCGTTATCGCGCGCAGGAAGAAATTGCCGAACGGCAGGTCGAGCAGGCCATGCTGGAATACGAACGCCTGAACCTGTCCGCCTCCAGCGAGCTCTGGACCGCCTGGCAGGGCGTGCGCACCACCGCCGCCACGGTGGAGGCCAGCCAGGCCGTGGTCGCCTCGGCGAGTGAAGCTCATCGTGCGGCGCTGGCCCGTTACAAGGCCGGCCTCGGCAGCCTGATCGAAGTGCTGAATGCTCAAAGCACCCTGGCCGATGCCCGCCAGCAGGAGGCAGCGACCCGCTTCAACTGGCACCGTGCCCGCGTCACCCTTATCAAAGCCTCCGGCGTCCTTAATACCGCCGCTCTTGAAACCGGAACTGCTCCATGAAACTGCCCGCCTTCTGGAAATCCCGTGCTTTTGTCGTTGTGCTGCTGATCGTGGTGGTCGTGGCGGCCCTGTCTGCCTGGCTGTCATCACGCCCCGAGCCGGTCCGCTATCGCAGTGAGCCGCTGGACCGTGGCGAAATCGTGCAGAACGTCTCCGCCAACGGCACGCTCAATCCCGTCACGCTGGTCAGTGTGGGCACGCAGGTTTCCGGCACCATCACGGCCATTCATGCCGACTACAACGACCGCGTGGAAAAAGGCCAGGTGCTGGTGCAACTGGATGATGCGCTGCTGCGCGCCGCGCTTTCGCAGAGCGAGGCCAACTACAGCTCCGCGCAGTCGGCCCTGAAGCTGGCAGAGAGTGATGTCGAGCGCATCGAGCCCTTGGCCAAAGACGGCTTCGTCTCACAGCAGGAACTGGACAAGACGCGCCAGGCCCTGCGGGATGCGCAGGCCAAGGTCACGCAGACCCGTGCCCAGGTGGCCAAGGACAGCGCCAATCTGGGTTACGCCATCATCCGCTCGCCGGTTTCCGGCGTGGTGGTGCTGCGCGCCGTGGATGCCGGCCAGACCGTGGCCGCGAGCTTCAACACGCCGGAGCTGTTCAAGATTGCGCAGGATCTGCGCGAAATGCAGATCGATGCGTATTTTGCCGAGGCCGACATCGGCCAGATCCGTGTCGGTCAGCAGGCGAAATTCCGTGTCGATGCTTTTTCGGGCCAGCGTTTCACCGGCACGGTGAAGCAGATCCGCCTGAACCCCAAGACCGAATCCAATGTGGTGACCTACAACGTCGTGATTTCGGTGGCCAATCCGGATGAAAAACTGCTGCCGGGCATGACGGCCTATGTCGACATTGCCGTGCAGCAGCGTGAAAGCGCGTTGCGTATTCCCAATACCGCCTTGCGTTTCCGGCCGACCAATGAGGGCGATGTGGCCGAAGTGGCAGACGCCGCAACAGCAACGCCAGCCGCAACGACGGCGGCTAGCACACAAGGCCCCTCACGCGAAGCATCCGCAGACGGCAGCCAGAACCGTCAGGCACGCAGCGAGAATGCCAGTGCCAGTGATGGCAATGGCGAGCGTCGCCCGCGCCGTGACATGAGCGAAGAAGAACGTACAGCCTGGCGCGAGAAGCGCCGTGCCGAAGGCGGCGGCGAAAGCACGGAAGGCCAAGGTGGCCCGCGTATGGCACGCGGGGAAGGCGGCGGCCGTGCCGGAGGCACCGGGGGCTCACGCAGCAGCAGTGGTCGTGTCTATGTGCTGCGCGATGGCAAGCTGCATCCGGTTTCCGTACGCACCGGCATCACGGACCGTCGTTATACGGAGCTGCTCTCGGAGGAGTTGCGCGAAGGCGACCAGGTTGTCGTGGAAGAAGTGGCCGAAGGCAGTGATGCCTCCGCCACACAGCAGCGCGGCATGCGCTTCGGCATGTAACGGACAGCATCGACATGACCGAATCCGTTCTCGAGGTCAGCGGGCTGATCAAGGATTATGAATCCGGTGCCGGCCCGGTGCGCATTCTTTCCGGGCTGGATGTGAACATCCAGCGTGGCGAGTTTGCCGCCATCATGGGGCCTTCCGGCTCCGGCAAGTCCACGTTCATGAACATCCTGGGCTGCCTGGACACCCCCACGGCCGGCAGCTATCGCCTGAACGGCCAGGAAGTCTCGCATCTGGATGCGGTTGAACTGGCCGGCATCCGCAATCGCTTCATCGGTTTCGTGTTCCAGGGCTTCAATCTGCTCCCGCGTGCATCGCTGGCAGATAACGTGGCGCTGCCCCTGATTTACTCCGGTGTGAAAGCGGAAGAGCGCCGCGCGCGTGCCGCCGAAATGCTCTCGCTGGTGGGTCTCGGCCATAGACTGGATGCCCTGCCAGCACAAATTTCCGGCGGCCAGCAGCAACGTGTCGCCATTGCCCGCGCGCTTGTGAATCGCCCGGCACTGGTTCTGGCCGATGAGCCCACCGGCAATCTGGATACGCACACCAGTGAAGAAATCATGAAACTTTTCACGCAGCTCAACCGTGAAGAAGGCATCACTCTCGTGGTGGTGACCCATGAACCGGACATTGCCGGCTATGCACAACGTCTCGTGCGCTTGGTGGACGGCAAGGTTGCTTACGACGGCCCCGTGGCCGCAGGACTGCATCTGCACGGAGAGGCCCACTGATGTTCTTCACCATGATGCGGGAAGCCATCTCCGCCATTTATGCCAACCGCCTGCGCAGCTTCCTCACCATGCTGGGCATGATCATCGGTGTGGGTGCCGTGATCCTCATGCTGGCCATCGGCAACGGCGTGCAGAAACAGGTGGGTGACGCCATTGCCAGCATGGGGTCGAACCTTTTCATCATCATGCCGGGGGCGACATCGGCCAACGGCGTGCGCACGGGTTTCGGGGGGGCGCAGAACCTGAACCTGGGCGATGCCAATGCCATCAAGGAACTCTCCGGGGTGCGCTACATGGCGCCCATCATCCAGATGAACCAGCAGGTGGTGTACGGCACCAACAACTGGAACACGCAGATCATCGGCACCAACGCCGATTACCTTTCACTGCGTGACTGGGGCGTGGTGCAGGGGTATGCGTTTGATGAAAACGAACAGCGTACCGGTTCGCAGGTGGCCCTGATCGGCAAGCAGATTGTCGAAAACCTGTTCGCCGGCCAGGACCCCATCGGACAGACCATCCGCATCCGCAACAACCCGTTCGAAGTCGTGGGAGTACTGGGCAGCAAGGGGCAGAGCCTGGATGGCCGCGATCAGGACGACACCATCATCATTCCGCTCACCACGGCACAGCGTCGCCTGCAGGGCTCCCGTTTCCGCGACAGCCTGCGCATGATCATGGTGCAGGCCGAAAGTGAAGCCGCCATGCCGCGGGTGGAGAGTGGCATCAAGGCCCTGCTGCGCGATCGTCACCGCATCGGTGAAGGGCAAGACGACGATTTCACGGTGCAGAATCTCACGGCGCTTGCCAATACCGCGGCGGAAACCACGGCGGTCATGTCCCTCATGCTGGGCGCTATCGCCTCCATTTCCCTGCTGGTGGGCGGCATCGGCATCATGAACATCATGCTGGTGTCGGTGACAGAGCGCACCCGAGAAATCGGCATCCGCATGGCCATCGGCGCCCGGCCCAACGACATCCGGCTGCAGTTCCTGCTGGAGGCCGTGATCATTTCCGTGGCAGGTTGCCTGATCGGGGTATTGATCGGCGTGGCCGGTGCCGTGGCAGTAGCCAGCACCGGCAAGCTGCTGGTGCTGGTGACGCTCTCTTCCATCGTTCTTGCTTTTACCGTGGCCACCGGCATTGGCATCTTTTTCGGCTTCTACCCCGCCAACAAGGCGGCGCGGCTGAAGCCTATCGAGGCGTTGCGGTATCAGTAACAGGAATAGTCTCTCGAGAAATGAAAAAGCCCGGCCAATGTGCCGGGCTTTTTCATGGGGAGCACTACATCAGGCCGCTTGCAGCGCTTCTTTTTCCAGCTTGCGGTATTGCGGTGCAATCGCGGCCTCCACCATGGCCTTGTACTCAGCGATCAGTGCGCTGTTGTCATCATCCCAGGGGTGGAAGTTAGGGCGCAGGTAATCGAGATAATCAGGGAGCGTTTCAGCCAGCAGCTTCCCCAGTGTCAGGCTCCCACGCACCAGCTTCCAGGGCTTGCGGTGCAGGCCATCCTGCTTGAGGAAACGCCAGGTGAATACCGAGGCAAAAATCCCCAGGCCCAGCGAGCCGGAAAGGAAGGCGCGTACGCGCATGGCATAGTCACCGCTCACATCCTGATAAAGGTCAAAGGCCACGGCCTTGTGCTCGGTTTCCTCGATGGCATGCCAGAGCCAGAGCGGGCGCACGGATTCGTCCATCTTTTCCAGCAGCTCCGGATTCTTGAGAATCGCATTGGCCAGAATGGCGGTGATGTGTTCCAGGCCCGCTGTCATGGCCAGCAGGGTGCGTGGTGAATATTCGCGCTGGCCCATCTTGATGAGGTATTTCGCGACACCGATCGCTTTTTCGGTGAGGGCTTCATACCCTTGGGCGGCCAGCATGGCATTGAAACTCTTGTGCTCCAGCGAATGCATGGCTTCCTGGCCGATGAAACCGGAAATCTCGCGCTGGCGCTGTTCGTCCTTCACCACATCGCGGAAATGCCGCACGGAATCCACGAAGAACTGCTCACCATCGGGAAAAGACAAGGACAGTGCGTTCAGGAAATGACTCAGTACGGGATCGTTGTGGGCCCAGTAACGCGGCACGGCTTCCGGATTGAAATCAAAACCCATGCGCTGCGGCTTGATGCGCACATGGGCAGGCTTCTGGCGGGAACCTTTGGCAAACAGTTTCACGGGACACTCCTTGATACGCCTCATGAGGCTGGCAAGGATGGCTAAAAACCCGTCAAGGGGCTGGTGGCCACAGGCCAATTCACGGTCGCCGGGGGCCATGTTGCCGCGCCTGGCAAGCACAGCTTTTCTCTCTGGCCGGCTTTCCCTGCCCTCCCGTCAGTCCGTATAGTGTGGGCCTGCTCGCAATCAGGGTGACATGAGGCCATGTACAGTGAATTCAGGCCATAACAGCTCCCGGCATGCTGCCAGTGTGCCCGCCATCTACTTGTTGCTGCTGAGTGATGTTGCCGAAGGTTTCGGCATTGCCAGCACTGACCTGCTGGGGCTTGTGGGCCTGACCCGCGAGCAGTTGCTGGAGCCCGATCGCATGGTGCCGCTGGGACCCACCCGCGCCGCCACCGAATACGCCTATGCCCGTGCCGGACACCGGGGACTGGGCTATGCCTATGCCCGTGCCTTGCGCGTCACCCTGCACGGCCCGGTCAGCCTGATCGCGCTTTCCAGCAACAACCTGCTGGAAGTGATGCAGGCACTGGAGCGCTATTTCACGCTGCGCGCCCCGGCCTTCCATTTCAGCGCCGAGACCGGCCCCGAGTTCGTCACCATCAAGGTCGATTACCCCGGCCGCAACGACCCCCTGCGCCCTTTCATCATGGAACTGCTGCTCATGGGTCTGGTGGTCATGACCGGCCAGATACTGGACAGGCCGCAGACCGGAGCGGAGGTTCACATGCAGGGACCGACGCCGGACTACTACGCCTCGCTTGCGCCCCATCTGCCCGTACCCGTGCTCTATGGCCAGCCCGAATACGCCATCCGTGTTCCACGTGCGCTCATGGAGGCGCCGTTGCGCCTTGCCGATCCGAATGCCGCCGCCATGGCACGCGAGGCCTGCGAGCGCGAGCTCAAGGCACGCAACAACAGCAAGGAAGACGTGCTGACCGCACGCGTGCGCACGGTGCTGGCTGCCAGCCAAGACAGCCTGCCTACGCTGGAAGAAGTGGCAGACACGCTTCATGTATCCACCCGCACGCTGAAACGCCGCCTTCAGGAAGAGGGACGGAACTTCCGGGCACTGGTGGACCATGTACTTTGTGAAAGGGCTACGCAGATGCTGCAGGAAGAAGGGCTGTCGGTCAGCGAAGTCGCCTTCCGTCTTGGTTACAACGATGTCTCGAATTTCTCTCGTGCCTTCCGGCGCTGGACAGGCCAGTCCCCCAGCGATTTCCGCAAGGAAAGATGACTGCCTTTCCGGCATGAAAAAGCCCGCATCACTGCGGGCTTTTTTGTTTGCTTCTGCTCAACCAGCTTCGGCTGTCCTTTCCACATCTTCCGAGGAAAGGATGCGAGGCCAACGGGGATGGATCATCGCGGTTTCCGGTTCGGCTTCCTGCGTCACCACATACACACGTGCTTCGCCATCAATGAAGGCAAGCAGACCCTGGATGAATTCGCCCTCTTCCAGATCAAACCAGTAGCGCTGGCCTTCGGCATCCTTTTCCATGAAACGTTCAACAATGATCTGGACCGGGCGGGGGTTCAGGCGTGTCCAGCGTCCGTCCTTGATGGACGAGAGGCGGGCCCAGCCACCTTCGGGAAAAGCACACATTTCTTCTCGACGCTTTCCCCAGGTCACCCATTCCAGATCACCGTCACGCTTTCGTATGGGAAGGCGTGCATTCGGGTGAGGAAAAAAAACCTTTGTTTCCTGGAGTTGTATGGCACCACACATAAGCAATAGTCACTTCTGATAGTCACAGCGCATGTACTTCCCTTCCCTGCGCTGCCTGGTTGCAGGAATGTCGCCGGACGACTCCACGATAATGGAACAGAAATAATTCCGTTTGTCCGGCCGTGAAATAAGCATGCCTCAAGACATGCAGGAGAATTCTAGCAAAGGTCTTTTGGCTAGGTCAGGCACAGCGGTATAGGTTTATGGTGATTCTTGTGAAGCAGCTGGTGTTTTTGGTGTGGCGTCTTCCAGCCATTCGCGCCAAACGGCCAGCATCACTGCCAGTATTACTGGACCGATGAACAGGCCGATCATGCCGAATGCGGCAAGGCCCCCCAGTACACCGAACATGACTAGCAGGAAAGGAATCCGTGTAGCACTGGAAATCACCAGGGGACGAATGATGTTGTCGACCCAGCTCACCACGAAGGTGCCCCAGAGCGCGAGGCCGATAGCAGGCCAGGTTTGGCCTTCAATCAGCAGCCACAGGCTGATGCCCCCCCACGCGAACGGCGTACCGAAGGGAATCAGGGCGATCAGTGTGGTCATCACGCCAAAGAAGACAGGGCTTTTCACGCCGGCAACCGCATAACCGATACCGGAGAGCAGGCCTTGCGCTGCCGCAGTCAGTACGATGCCATATACAACGGCACGAGCCGTGGCGCCCATGGCCTCAAGATAGTGGTCAACACGTTCGTCCAGCACCTGACGCAGCACGGCACGAACTTGCGTCATGAAAATCTCGCCATCGCGATAGAAGAAGAAAGCCGTGAAGATGGCCAGACCCAGTTTGGCAATATTCCGGCCCACGCCATCAACAATTCCGCCAGCGTGGCTCACGAACCAGTCGCCCCAGCGCTTGAACTCGGCACGTATGGCGTCAGGATCGGCATTCAGGCGGTCGAACAGGGCCTGCACTTCCGAACCTATCCAGGGAAGATCACGCAACTCGGGCGGCAGGCTCAGGTTGCCGCTGGAAAGATGATGCATGAGCTTGTGGTAGGCATTTCCCAGCTCGCTTTGCAGCAGGAACATGACCCACAACAGCGGCAGGATGATGACCAGCGAAAGTGCAATGGTCATGACAAGAGCCGAAAGCGTGCGACGGCTGCCCATACGGCTGCGCAGGCGCTGGTAAAGGGGCCAGGTGACATAAACAAGGATGCCGGCCCAACCAACCGGGATCAGGAAGGGTTGCAGGACGCGGAAAGCCAGCAGGAGCAGGATGCCGAGGAAAATGGCCAGGATGATGCGGCGGGGAATATGGGTCGCAGAGCTGCTCATGTCCAGTTCTCGGAACGGGTGGCGATCAAGTAGGGCCTTTTTACCACTCCTGCAACAACTTTGGCGTTTAAATCTGCAGGGACTACACAAACGCTAGGGAAATTTTCACTCACCATGACAAGGGTCTCAGTCCAGCCATTCCATTGTTGCTGGAAGAGCTTTCCCGTCAGGCTGGCGTTTTCTGGTAAGCGCTGCTGATCTCCCGCATCTGCGCCTCGATCCAGTCCCGGACCTCGGAATTCAGCACCTTGGCTTTGTAGCCCGTGGCATCAATCGGTTTGCCTATGACAACACGGACAAGACCCGGTTTCTTGATCAGTGTGCCGCGTGGCCAGCAATCACCGGAATTGATGGCCACCGGCAATACCAGCGCCTTGGCATGGCAGGCCAGCATGGCACCACCCACGGAATAGTCAGGATTCTCATCGCCAGGAAAGGTGCGCGTGCCTTCGGGAAAAATCACCACACGCCGGCCTTCACCAATCTTCAGGGTGCCTTCGCGTACCACGGCCTTCAGTGCCGCTCCCGGGTCATCCCGATCTATGGCGATGGGATCGCAAAGCCGCAGGCTCCAACCGAAAAAGGGAATCCGCAGCAGCTCTCGCTTCAACACCGTGGCGGCAGGGAAAAACAGCGACTGCACCATCAGGGTTTCCCAGGCACTCTGGTGTTTGGCCAGAATCACGCAGCCACCTTCAGGAATGTTTTCCATGCCAACGATTTCATAACGGATACCGCAGCAGATGCGCGCCCAGACCACGGCCACCTGGCACCAGTTAGCACAGATGCGAAAAGAAATGCGGCGGGAAAAGGGGCTGACAAGCATGGCCAGACTGCTGAACAGCACCATGGAAATCGCATAACCGGTATAGAACAGTAGCGAGCGCAACGAATGAATGACGAGCACGAACGCAATCCTTCAATAATGACGACGATGTGAATCTGTAGTCACAGTTTTTCCGGTTCCTTGGAGCTGCATCCGGTACTGCATTTTCGAGTTACATGAGGAAAAAAGTGCGCCGCCTGAGGCGGCGCACCAATCAGGCTTGTAGCAGGGAAATATCCGCCACTTGCAGGAAGAGCGAACGCAAACGCGCCAGCAAGGCCAGACGGTTGGCTTTCACCGCGGCATCGTCCGCCATCACCATCACATCGGTGAAGAAGGCATCAACCTGAGGACGCAGTGCAGCCAGCTTGTTCAATGCCGGTGTGTATTCGCGCTTTTCAAACAGTGGCGCCAGCTCGCCTTCCAGTTTCGCCACGGCATCAGCCAAGGCCTTCTCGGCATTTTCCGACAGCAGCCCGGCATTAACAGCCGCACCTTCGGGCACGCTTTCCTTGGCAAGGATATTGGAGACACGCTTGTTGCCGGCGGCCAGTGCTTCAGCCTCCGGCAGCGTGGCGAAATGCGCTACGGCTTTCACGCGCTGGTCGAAGTCATAAGGCTGGGCCGGACGCTGCGCCTGCACAGCAGCAATAACTTCAGGCCGGATGCCCTGCTCTTCATACATGGCACGGTATCGGCCCAGCAGGAACTCGAACACATCGCTGGCCGTGTTCTTGTTCTCCAGCTTTTCGCCGTACTGCTTCACCGCACCGTTGATCAGTGCCTGCACATCGAGAATCAGACCCTTCTCTATGATGATGCGCAGCAGACCAATCGCGGAACGGCGCAGGGCAAAAGGATCTTTGGAGCCTGTGGGAGGCTGGTTGATGCCGAAGATACCGACCAATGTGTCAATCTTGTCGGCAATGGAAACGGCCGCGCCGATTTTTCCGGCCGGCAAGGCATCACCGGCAAAGCGCGGCTGGTATTGCTCGTCCAGCGCCTTTGCCACTTCCGGTGCCTCACCGTCATGCGTGGCGTAATAGAAGCCGGCCACGCCTTGCAGCTCGGGGAATTCGCCGACCATTTCGGTAGCAAGATCGCATTTGGAAAGAAGACCGGCACGTTCGCCCAGCCCCTTGTCGGCGCCTATGGCGGCAGCAATCACGCCAGCGAGCTTGGAAACACGCACGGCCTTTTCATACACGGTGCCAAGCTGGGCCTGGAAGACCACATTTTTCAAGCGCTCGTTACGCGTTTCAAGCGGGCTCTTTTTGTCCTGATTGAAGAAGAATTCGGCATCGGTGAGGCGCGGGCGCACCACCTTCTCGTTGCCGGCGACGATGTATTCCGGATTCGTGCTTTCGATATTGGCCACGGTGATGAAGCGCGGCAACAGCTTGCCGTTCGCATCCAGCAGGCAGAAATATTTCTGATTGTCCTGCATGGTGGAAATCAGGGCTTCCTGCGGCACAGCCAGAAAACGCTCTTCAAACGAGCACACCAGCGGCACCGGCCATTCCACCAGTGCCGTCACTTCATCCAGCAGGGCTTCGGGGATGATGGCCTTGCCGTTTTCTTTCGCGGCCAGCGCCTGCACCTTTTCCAGGATCACGGCACGGCGTTCGGAAAAGTTGGCCTGCACGCGGGCAGCACGCAAGTCTTCGGCATAGTTCGCAGGAGCTGAAATACGAACAGCGCTATTGGCATGAAAGCGATGGCCACGTGAATCACGGCCGGCTTTCTGCGCCAGGATTTCAGCGTCGACGACATCATCATCAAACAACATCACCAGCCACTGCGTCGGGCGCACGAATTCCACGCGCGACGCGCCCCAGCGCATGCGCTTGGGAATGGGCAGATCATTCAGGGATTGCGCGACGATGCCGGGCAGCAGGGCTGCAGCGGCTTCTCCCTTCTGTTCTTTCACAAAACGTAGCTTCTCGCCGCTCTTGTCGATGGCGGAAATATCCACGCCATTTTTCTTGGCGAAACCGAGTGCGGCCTGTGTGGGGTTGCCGGCAGCATCAAAGGCGGCTTTCACCGGTGGGCCATCCACAGCAATGGTGCGATCCGGCTGCTGAGTGGCGAGACCAGCCACAAACAGCGCCAGACGACGCGGAGCAGCAAATACTTTCACTTCACCATGCTTGAGGCCGGCAGTCGCCAGACCTTTCACGATGCCGTCGCGGAAATTCTCGGAAAGGCTTTTCAGTGCCTTGGGGGGCAGCTCTTCCGTGCCCAGCTCTACCAGAAAATCTTTTGCGCTCATGCTGCGTTCTCCTGCGCGAGCTTAGCCAATACCTCATCACGCAGTGACGGTGTTGCCATGGGGAAGCCGAGACGCGCACGCGCCTGCAGATAGCTCTGGGCAATATTGCGCGCCAGTGCACGCACACGCAGGATGTAGCGCTGGCGCTCGGTGACGGAAATGGCGCGGCGTGCATCCAGCAGATTGAAGGTGTGTGAGGCCTTCACCACCATTTCATAGGCGGGCAGCGGCAGCTGCTTTTCCATCAGGGAATTGGATTCGCTCTCGTAGAAATCAAAGAGCTCGAACAGCTTGGGCACATTGGCGTGTTCGAAGTTGAAGGTGGACTGCTCCACTTCGTTCTGGTGGAAGACATCGCCATAGGTCACGGGGCGCTTGTTGCCATCGGCATCAGGCACGCCTTCCGCCCAGATCAGATCGTAGACGGAATCCACGCCCTGCAGATACATGCACAGGCGCTCAAGGCCGTAAGTGATTTCGCCGGTAACGGGATAGCACTCCACACCGCCAACTTGCTGGAAATAGGTGAACTGCGTGACTTCCATGCCGTTCAGCCAGACTTCCCAGCCCAGACCCCAGGCACCCAGCGTGGGTGATTCCCAGTTGTCTTCCACGAAGCGCACATCGTGCACTTTGGTGTCGATGCCGAGCATCTGCAGCGACTGCAGATAGAGGTCCTGGATATTGGCGGGAGAAGGCTTGAGCACCACCTGGAACTGGTAGTAGTGCTGCAGGCGATTGGGGTTTTCGCCATAGCGGCCGTCAGCAGGGCGACGCGAAGGCTGCACATAGGCGGCATTCCAGGTCTCGGGGCCGATGGCGCGCAGGAAGGTGGCGGTATGGAAGGTGCCGGCACCCATTTCCATGTCGTACGGCTGGATGACGACACAGCCCTGGCTGGCCCAGAAGTTCTGGAGTTTGAGGATCAGGTCCTGGAAGGTCAGGCCTGCGGCAATCGCGTTAGCCACGTAGGGCTCCCCTGCTGCAAATCAAAGGGGGCGAGTATAACGGCAAGGTCCCGCTCTTAGCATGGGCCAGAAGCAGGAAAGCCGCGCCGTTCGGGGGCCTGTGACAAACCCTGCTCTGAGCTGCTGTCGCCCCGGCGAAGGCCGGGGCCCAGCGACCTTTTGGGATGATGAAAATGTAGAAAGTCACTGGATCCCGGCCTGCGCCGGGATGACAGGAAAACAAGAAGGGCCAGAATCAAAACCTGTCGAAGCACTACTGACACCACGCTGTCAGTAGCCCGCCAGCATGATGTTTTCACCGGCCAGGAAGCACCGCATCTTGCGGTCAAGGCCAGCCCAAGGAGAGAACACCATGTCCACCCCCAACACCCCTAATCACGTCGCCGTCTGGTTCGAGATCCCCGTCAGCGACATCCGTCGTGCCCACCAGTTCTACAATGCTGCCCTCGGGCTGGAGATAGGCGCCGTCCAGCCCTGCCCCTCCGGTGTGCCTGACCTGGAAATGGCCGTGTTCAGCCATCAGGACGGCGCCGTTTCCGGCGCGCTGGTGAAGAGTGCCGAGAATCGTCCCAGCAAGGATGGCACCATCGCTTATCTGAATGCCGGTGCCGACTTGCAGCAGACCCTGGACCGGCTGCCTAGTCTGGGTGCCGAGATCATCGTCCCCAAGACCCTGATCGCCCCCGAAATCGGCTACTTTGCCCTCTTCCGCGACAGCGAGGGCAATACCGTCGGCCTGCACTCGGCGCGCTGATTTATGTAGTGGCCAGCCGTCCTTGCTGGCCACTACACGCGAGGCCCGGCACGTGTCCGTGCCTCGCTCCCGCTGCGCGGCCGCCACAAACAGGATTTGATTAGCTTCATGGAGATTTTCATGTTCAACGCCGAAGCCATACGCGAATGCGCCATGCGCGCCCGAAACTTCCCGGAGCTGGCCCTGTCCTTGCTGCGTCTGGGCATGCATTCCTACACCGTGGATGTGGGAAGCGGTGCCACCCTCTACCGCAGCCTCGACGGCGACATCGTGCAGCTGCCCGGCCAGCCCGGCGTGCCTGTCACCGCCCCTTTCAATGCCGAAGCCACGCTCACGGCCATACGCCGCAACCAGCGCGGTGAAAGCGATTACCCCGGCTTCATGCAGGACATACGGGCGGCCGGCGTGAAGCGCTATGAAACCCTGCTCACCGGCCCCAGGCCGCGCTGCATTTATTTCGGCAATGAAGGTCAACTGGAAGAACCCATCCATTATCCCGAAGCAGGTTGAAGCCATGCCTTCCGTCGAGTCACAAGTCATCACGGTACATATCGCCAAACCTTTGGCGACAGTGACTGCCTATCTGGCCGAACCGCTGAACATGAATGACTGGGCCAGTGGTCTCGGGCACTCATTGCGTCAGGAAAATGGAATATGGCTGGCCGCAGGGCCGGAAGGCCCGGTGCAAATCCGTTTCAGCCCACCCAATGCTTTCGGCATTGCTGATCACTGGGTAGAGGTCGCACCCGGCATTATGGTCTATGTGCCCCTGCGCGCAATTGCCCATGGCGAAGGCACGGATGTGCAGCTCACGCTTTTACGCCTACCCGACATGAGCGATGAAAAATTTTCCGAAGACGCGGACTGGATACGTCGCGATCTCGAAGCGCTGAAGAATTTACTGGAAAAACCATGAGACGTGCCGACCGCCTTTTCCAGATCGTAGAGCATCTGCGCCGCAAGCCCGTGGTGACTGCTGCCGAGCTTTCCGAAACACTGGAGGTATCCGTGCGCACGATTTATCGCGACATGGATGACCTCTCAGCCAGCGGCATTCCCCTGCGGGCCGAAGCCGGCATGGGTTATGCACTGGCCAAGGGCTACGACCTGCCACCACTGATGTTCACGCAGGGCGAGCTGGAAGCCCTGGAAATTGCCGCTCGCCTTTTGGCCTCATGGACAGATCCCGAGCTGAAAGCCGCCGCCGAGTCCGCACTCGCCAAAATCGGCGATGTTCTCCCTCACACCCTGAAACGCAGCCGTGAGACGGTGCCTGTCTATGCACCAGACTACTTCATTGATCCACGCTTCACTGCACCCATGGCCGATCTGCGCCGTGCACTGCGCGAGCAGCGCAAGATACGGGTGGACTACGCCAAGGAAAACGGCGAAAAGAGCCAACGCACCTTGCGGCCGCTGGCAATCATTTACTGGGGTCGTACCTGGACACTGGTAGGCTGGTGCGAAATGCGCCACGATTTCCGCCACTTCCGTCTTGACCGCATGCAAGGCTGGGTTGTGACAAATGAGAATTTTGATGCCGAACTCGGCAAGACCTATCGGGATTTCCAGCGGCAGATGGAAGAAAAATTTGCGGACTGCCAAGACAAATCAACGAATGACCGGCATTGATCAAAGGCTGCCACCACAGATTCCACCATCTCCTCCTTGCACACCATGATACGTACAGAGAACCAGCGAGGCCGGAACAAGCAGTGCAGCACCGGCCAGATTGAGGCCTATGTCGGCAGCAAAGGCGACTGGCGTCAGCGGCAGCTTCACTGCCTGCTGCCAACGGCTTTCTTCCATGCTCAGCCAGAGAAGGTAGCTTCTGCTGAGTGGTACCGGCAGCTCCTGCAACTTGTCATTTGGCCGGTAGGCACGACCACTGATTGTGAAAAGATGCTGCCACTGCGTATCCGTACCTTGGTAGCCGGTCGCCTTCAGCCATGTTTTTTCCTCGGTGCTCAGGCTGCCGGGATTGACTCCGATCACCAGGAAACCGCTCAACTCGCCCTTGCGAGAAAGCCGGACGCTGCTGTTGACCATGGAAAAAAGCGCGCGCTTTTCATGAGCAATTACGGCCAAAATGCCAGGGTCGGCCGGGCTCAGGACATAATGGTATCGTTCACCAATGATGACGAGATCACGACCATCTGCAGTCACGAGAAAAGCGGAAGCGTTATCGCTTTCTTTTCGCCCCCAGCCTTGCAGGGAATCCGTCGCAATGGAACAGGCCCCCAACAGAAACAAAGAGACCGCCACCGCCATACGAATTAACAGAGAAACAGACCGAAGCATTGCAATATCCTGCCAGAGCGAGACCCGATTATGCCCGTGAAAGATCCAAAGCGCTGCCCCTGGTGCGGAACCGATCCGCTGTACGTGAAATACCACGACGAAGAGTGGGGAGTGGTATCTCACGATGACCGTCATCTCTATGAAAAGCTCTGCCTCGAGAGCCAGCAGGCCGGGCTGTCGTGGATCACCGTGCTGAAAAAGCGCGAGGCCTACCGCAAGGCATTCTTCAATTTCAATGTCAGGAAAGTCGCGAAAATGACGGACGAGGAACTGGAAGCACAACTCCAGAATACCGGACTCATCCGCCATATCGGCAAGCTGCGTGCAATCCGCGACAATGCCATCGCAACACTGGCCATACAGGAAGAGCATGGCAGCCTTTCGGACTTCCTCTGGAGCTTCATGGATCACAAGCCTGTGGTACACAAGCTCAAGAGCTACAAAGAAGCCGAAACTTCATCCCCGGTTTCAGAGGCCATGGCCAAGGCACTCAAGAAACGGGGCTTCAAGTTTCTCGGACCGACCTCCGTCTACGCCTTCATGCAGAGCGTAGGCATGGTGAATGATCACGAAACCAGCTGCTTTCGTTATAAGCAGCAATGATCACGCTATAAGACACTTCCCCCCGGCTTCCGCTACCGGAAACCGGGAATGCATTTGAAAAATCAACGTTTCTCTTCGCTCCGGCACTGACCAAGAATACTCGGCAGCGCAGTCTTCATGACTGCCAGACCATTGCCGGAAGCGAACATGCCCCACCACTCTCCACTCCTGAAAAACCGCTACGGGCATCACGATATACCCGAGGCTGCGCCCTGGAGCCCTGTCATCGAATCCCTGCTGGCACATCGCAGTGTCCGCGCCTACCGGAATGCTGCTCTGCCGGATGGCACACTTGAGGTGCTGCTGGCAGCTGCACAATCAGCCGCTACGTCATCCAACCAGCAAGCCTGGAGCGTGCTGGTTATTGATGACCCGGAGCGTCGTGCACGGCTCGCGGCACTTGCCAACAATCAGGCACATATCCGTACCGCCCCGCTGCTGCTGGTCTGGTTGGCCGATCTTTCCCGGGTGAAACGGCAAGCCGACTTGCGGGATACCGAGCTCAAGGCCACGCACTACCTCGACAGTCTTCTCACGGCCAGCATTGATGCCGCGCTTGCAGCACAAAATGCTGTTGCAGCACTGGAGTCCATCGGTCTTGGTGCCGTTTATATCGGTGCACTGCGCAACAACCTGGCAGAAGTCATTGCCGAACTGGATCTGCCACCGCTGGTATATCCCGTGTTTGGCCTATGCATCGGGCAGCCCGACCCCGACAAGCCTGCCGCCATCAAACCGCGCCTGCCGCAATCAGTGGTACTGCATCGCGAAAAATACCTGCCTCGTGCAAACGAGGCCGAACAGATTTCCGGGTACGACCGGCACATTGCCGATTTTTACCGCTCGCAGGAGCTGCCGACACCGGACTGGTCAAGCCAGGCCGTAGAGCGCCAGAGCAGCGTGGATGTATTGCACGGGCGCGGCCGCAATGCCGAAGTGCTGCGCCAGCAGGCTTTCGGCCTGAAATAGGCCCGCTGTGAATCACGAACGGATCACCGCCATGAACATCGTTGGAATATCAGGAAGCATTACCGACCCGTCACGCACCACCGTTCTCACACGAGAACTGCTGGACCTGCTGTCGGATGCTTCACCCGTAGAAAAATCAACTCTGGTATCGATTGCCGCACTCGCAGGCACGCTGGGTACAACACTGGACCCGTCACAACTGCCACCGCTCCTGGCAAATACCTATGCTGCACTGGCCGCAGCTGATGTCGTTGTTGTCGCCACGCCAGTCTACAAGGGCTCTTATACGGGACTGCTCAAGCACTTCCTGGACCTGCTCGATCCGCAGGCGCTCAAGGGGAAGATCGTGATTCTCGCAGCCGTCGGCGGAAGCGAGCGCCATGCACTGGTCGTGGAGCACCAGTTGCGCCCTCTGCTGGGGTTCTTTGGTACACATGCCGTCCCTGCCAGCCTCTACCTGCGCGACTCTGATTTTGTACGCGATGCGGAATCTGCCGAAGGCTACAGGCTGGCCAATGAAGAAGTGCATGCGCGGCTACGCTTGGTGGCGTCCCAGGCACGTGCCCTGTCTGCATTACGACAGGAAGCGGAGGCCGCATGAGCAACCCGCAGCGACAGCAGCCAGACACACTCTGGCATGCACGCAGCGCAGCACCGACCGCAATGGGGCTGGCGTCCCAGTTGGGCTGGCTCGGTGACGAATTTGCCACTGACAACATTCCGGTCCGCTCACTGAACGAACAGGAATACCTGCAAAATCCTGCACAGACCGCGTTCTGGCATGGCGACAGCGTACCGGCACTCTGGGCACGCGCTGCGGGGAGAGCAACGCGCGTCATCGGCCTCTCATGGACAGACGAATACCAGGTGATCATCACCCGGCCCGAGTCCGGCATCCGCAACGCACGCGACCTGAAAGGGCGACGCATCGGGCTTCCGCTACATGAAAACCATCTGGTGGATTTCAACCGCGCCACGGCCTTGCGCGGCATCGTGCTTGCTGCCGAACTTGGCGGCATCAGCTATGGCGAGCTTGAAATGGTGGACATTCCGTCAGGCACCACGCCTGAAGCCGACAGCGCCGTCATTCCTCTCAGTGACGATGTTTCCGCCAGACATCAGGGTTTCTACAGCGCCAGCGTACGCGCACTGCTGCGCGGTGACATCGACGCACTGTACGTGCAAGGCCCGGTAGGCCTGCACCTTGTACACCTTCTGGGTGCACGCGTTGTTGTTGACCTGGGTGGCCACCCCGACCCGCTGGTGCGGGCCAATAACGGTACCCTGCGGCCCCTGGTCGTTGACCAGTCCCTGCTCGACACGCAGCCGGAACTGGTCGCGAGGTTTCTGGCTCGTGTGGCCGATGCAGGCCGTTGGGCACTTGATCATCCTGCAGAGGCCATCACCTACCTGTCCCGGGAAACAGGCAGTTCCGAGAAATGGGTTCGCGGTGCCTATGGCAACAATGTCCACCGCCATCTGGAAACGGATTTTTCCGAAAAGACCATCGAGGCCCTGTACGGCCTGACAGATTTCCTGGAGCGGTGGGGCTTCCTGAAAAAGGAATTCGATTTCTATCAGTGGCTGGATGCCAAGCCACTGGAGACATTGCGACAGACAGGGCGCCTTCGCGTTGCATGAAGCTCATGTGTTGCTGCAGCAGCAACACATGAGCCGGGTGTTACAACACGGGCAACGGAAAACCGGATAAGCAAAATCACAGGAAAAATAAGCCGCATTCTCAAGGGCTTGTGATTTCTCTCCGACAGCATGGAAATGGCACGTGAGTTGCTCTTGCCGGTAGCAGCAAGAGCCTGAATCAACGAAGGCAATACATGGCACGCCTGCCGGGCGATGTCAGTCAACAAGGAGAACACTCATGGGCAATGCCGTAACGGCTGGCAGCGCAGTCAGCGCCCACTGGGAAAATTCTGGAGCCACTGCCGGCAAGAGCGGCAGTACGCTTGCAAATGCCTGGGTAGGCGTCGCGATGCGTCCCTCCCTGCCGGACTTCCCGGCCTTGACGCATCGTCGGGAGATATCGCTCATCATTGCAGCCTCCATTGTGGTGCATCTTGGTCTTTTCTTTTTTGTCTCGCAGCGACAGCAGGAGGCCTTGACGACAACACCACCGGAAATTCCGCCCATGGTGGTAGAGTTCGCTCCACCACCACCCGCTGTCGTGGAGCCACCGCCCAAGCTGGAAACACCCCCACAGGTACAGCCCAAGGCACCGCCACCTCCCGAGGCCATCAATCCTCTGCCGGCCCCTGCGGTCATTCCCGAGCCACCCGCGCCAGCACAGCCTGTCACGGTACAGGAAGCTCCACCGCGGGAAGCTCCGCCCGCTCCGGTTGTCACGACACCGCCGCTGGCCTACGCCGATTACCTGCGCAATCCCGCACCAAGCTATCCGGACCTTGCACAGCGCCGTGGCTGGGAGGGCTCCGTACAGCTCAAGGTTTTCGTTCTGGCAAGTGGCCGTGCCGGCCGTGTCGACATCGAGAAAAGCAGCGGACGCCCGATCCTGGACGACGCTGCTGTAGCAGCCGTGCGGAACTGGCGCTTTGTGCCTTCGCGCCGAGGCAGTACGCCGGTTGACGGTTATGTTTCCGTGCCGATTGATTTCAAGCTCAATTGAGCCGTGGCACGGAACCCTTTTAATCCTGTTGAAGTGAGCCTTTTGTCATGAGTGTCATCAATTCCTCCACTGATTTCATTGTTGAAGGCGTACTGTGGACGCTGGTTGCTTTTTCCGTGGTCACCTGGACGCTGGTCGTGGTGAAAGCCGTGCAGTATTTCCGCCTCAAGCGCCAGAACCTGCGCTTCACCCGCCAGTTCTGGACAGCGGCAGATCTCAGTGCGGCGGCCGAACTGAGCAGTAGCCACGACGGCCCCATCGCGCGACTTGCAGGTGCCGGTTTCAACGCCGTGCGTGATGGCGACGGCACAACCGCCCACGATCTGGAACACAGTGGCGACCGCCAGAATCTTCTCGAGCGTTATCTGCGCCAGCAGATACAGCGCGACCGTCGCTCGCTGGAAAGCGGCCTTGCCGTGCTGGCCAGCATTGGCAGCACCTCTCCTTTCATCGGCCTCTTCGGCACAGTATGGGGCATCATGCATGCGCTGACGGCCATCAGTGAAAGCGGATCTGCCAGCCTGGACGTGGTCGCCGGCCCGATTGGTGAAGCCCTGATTGCCACCGGTGTCGGCATTGCCGTCGCCGTACCGGCCGTGCTGGCCTACAACTATTTCGTGCGCCGGCTCAAACTGACCTCAGCCGATCTGGACGACTTTGCCAACGACTTCATCAGCCTGGCGCAAAAAGCCTCATTCCGCGTCAAGACACGCCCGGTTGCCTCCATCCAGGATACGCAGGACGGCAAGAAAGAGGTGTTTGCCTGATGGCCTTCTCGACACAGGAAAATGACGAGGTACTGAGCGAGATCAACATCACGCCGCTGGTGGACGTGATGCTGGTACTGCTGGTGGTATTCATCGTGACGGCTCCGCTGCTGACGAATGCCGTGCGGGTGAACCTGCCCAAGACCGACGTAACGGCGCCTATCGAACAGAAGAAATCCATCAGCGTGAGCATCAAGGATGACGGTAGCATCTTTGTCGACAAGGATGCCGTCGCCGCCGAATCGCTGGAGGCCAACCTGCGCTCCGCCAAGGCAGACAACCCCGAACTGGTATTGCATCTGCAGGCTGACGAAGCCGTGAACTATGGCATCGTCGCACGCACCATGGCATCGATCGAGCGTGCCGGCATCAGCAAACTATCCGTGCTGACCACGGCAAACTGACCACCCCCGGACAGCGGACAACAAAAAGCCCGGCATGAGCCGGGCTTTTTTTATCTGGCAAGCATCAATGACCTATGCGCTGGAAACCATGCGGATATCCGCTTTTTCCGCACGCCCCGGCAGCAGACCATGGCGTGCCATGAGACTCCTCAAGACGTTCCGTGAAATTCCCAACATTCTTGCTGCCTGAACCTGGTTATGGCCGCAATGGGCAAAGGCACGTGTCACGATCTCGTGTTCAATGACATGCCAGGCATTTCCAGACTCTTCCACAAAAGCCTGTTCAAGGGCACTGCCCAGCGAAGCAGCATCATTGTCGTTGCCCCCCTCACGGGGCAGAGCATCGTCCTGTGAAAAGCGCAGGTGCTCACGCTGAACGTCATCTTTTCCACACATCAGCAAAGCGTAGTGAACAACGTTTTCCAGCTCTCGGATATTGCCCGGCCATGCATAGGAAAGGAGTGCCTGCCTTGCGCCACTGCTGAGCTCCGGCCGTGCAATACCCAGGCGTTGTGAATATAGCGCAAGGAAATGGTCAACCAGCGGCATGATGTCGCCCGCCCTCTGGCGCAAGGGCAACAGGTGCAAGAGCACCACATTGAGCCGGTAGAAAAGGTCTTGCCGGAAGTTGCCGGCCGTCACGGCCTGGGAAAGATCGATATTGGTGCCGGACACGAAACGGACATTCACGGGAATCGGCTTGCGGCCACCCACACGGACCACTTCGCGCTCCTGCAACACGCGCAGCAGCTTCACTTGCAGGCTGAGCGGAAGATCACCGATTTCATCCAGAAACAAGGTGCCGCCTTCAGCAGCCTCGAACCAACCGGTACGCATCTTTGCCGCACCAGTGAAGGAACCGGCTTCGTGACCGAAAAGCTCGCTCTCTGCCAGCGTTTCCGTCAATGCGCCACAATTGACGGCAATGAAAGGGCCGGTGCGGCCGCTGCGTGAATGCAGTTCGCGGGCGATGATTTCCTTGCCTGTCCCGGTTTCACCCAGGATGAGCACACTGGCCTCACTGGGAGCCACCTTGTCGAGTTCACGCCAAAGCGCCTGCGAGCGGGGATCTGAAAAAACGACTGCCTTGGCACGGACTGACAGTGAAGAACGCTCGCTGTCAGGCAATGTCAGGACTTCAACATCAGGCGCCTCCTTGCTGATGGCTGAAATTCTCATGTGGAAACTCCGGGGGCATCGCCGGTAAAAACAGCATTAGCGGCGGGCGCCCAGTGTAAGGACGACAGGAAAACACAAAAGGAATAATTCGCTATTCATTTATAACCAGAATGCGAAAACAGGGATCAAACAGCCCGGATCAACGGCCTTGCCGGCACAGGCTGCAGGATGCCGGCCTGGCCGGGGGCATTTTCCACCGCTGCCTTGATCTCCTCTGCCGACAGATGCGGGATCACTTTCTGTATGAAGGCGATGGCATAGCCGCGCAAGAAGCTCCCGCGGCGCACGGCAAGATTGGCCGTATTGGGCGGGATCAGATGGTCATGCTCAAGGCAGACAAGGCCTCGGTCACGCTCCGGGTTGTAGGCCATCTCGGCCATGATGCCGATGCCGAGCCCCAGCTCTACATAGGTCTTGATCACATCGGAGTCGATGGCCGTCAGCACCACATTGGGTGAGACACCCTGGGACTGGAAAGCCTGGTTGATGCGCCCGCGCCCCGTCATGCCTTCTTCATAGGTGATGATGGGATAACGGGCGATATCGAGAAGGGAAGGGCTCTCAATGTCCAGCAGCGGATGGCCTGCCGGCACGATGACGCGATGCGACCAAGTATAGGCCTTGAACAGCACGAAGTCCGGCTGACCCGCCAGGGACTCGGTGGCAAAACCGATATCGACCTTGCCCTCGCGCAGGAGCTGCACGATCTGTGCAGGAGCCGCCTGATGCAGGGCCAGTTTCACGCGCGGGAACGATTCGCGGAAACCTACCACCACTTTTGGCAGGCGATAACGTGCCTGAGCATGGGTAGTGCCGACAACCAGATGCCCGGTTTCATAATCAAGGTATTCATCCGCTGCGGCCTTGAGGTTGGCACGCTCCACCAGCAAACGATCGATGATGCGGGCAATGTCATGGCCCGGTGGCGTCAGTCCGATCAGGCGCTTGCCATGACGGGCAAAAATCTCCACACCGAGCTCTTCCTCCAGTTCGCGAATCTGGCGCGACACGCCGGACTGCGATGTGCAGAGCACATCGGCGGCCTCGGTGAGGTTGAAACCTTTGTTGATGGCTTCGCGAACGGAGCGGAGTTGCTGGAAATTCATGGCGCTTCAGCCTTTGCAAGAATCCGGAAAACACAGGCAAGCCGGAGGGAAGCGTGATGATATTGAGAGAACCAAGGATTACTAAATCATTAATTCTTATTCCTTTAAAAGAATAAGGAATATCGGAACTCGTTGCTCCTCTGCTGAACCTTGCATCAACAGCTGCGTACCGGCATTTGCCGGCAACACTCTCTCACTGGGATTGTTCCCGGTACAGGCTATGGTACATCCCCTGCTGTGCCAGCAGGCTTGCATGCGTTCCCTGCTCCACCACTCTTCCCTGGTCCAGCACGATGATGTGATCGGCGCGGTGTATGGTGTTGAGGCGGTGCGCGATGACCAGGCAGCTGCGCCCTTTCATCAGTCGCGCCAATGCCTGCTGTATGCGGATTTCTGTCAGTGTGTCGATGCTGCTCGTAGCCTCGTCGAGGATGAGGATGACCGGGTCGGCGAGGATGGCCCGGGCAATCGTCAGCAACTGCTGCTGGCCATGGCTGAGGTCGCTGCTCTCCTGACGGATGAGCGTGTCATAGCCCTGCGGCAGTTTCGCGATGAAGTCGTGGGCATTGGCAAGGCGACAGGCTTTCTCGACCTCGGCATCATCCGCATCCGGGCGACCATAGCGCACGTTTTCCCGGACAGTCGTGTTGAACAGCAACGAGTCCTGCAGGACGAAACCCATGCGGCGACGCAGGCTGGCACGGCGTATGTCACGGATGTCATGGCCATCAATGCGTATGCAGCCCTCATCCACGTCATGGAAGCGCGTGACCAGTTGCACGACCGTGGACTTGCCGGCTCCCGTGGAGCCGACCAATGCCAGCATCTGCCCCGGAGCAATGTGCAGGTCAAGACCAGAGAGCACCGGCCGGCCCGGGCCGTAGCGGAAAGTCACGTTCTCGAAGCGGATGTCGCCATGCAGCTTCTCCAGCTCAAGATGGCCGTCATCCTCCTCTTTTTCGTCCAGTATCTCGAAAGCGCGTTCGGCACCGGCCATGGCAGCCAGCACAGTGTTGATCTGCGTGGAAACCTGGTTCAGTTGCCGTGAAAACTGTCGCGCATATTCCGAAAAAGTGATGATGATGCCGATGGTGACCATGCCTTTTATCGCCATGAGTCCACCCACACCGAGAATGACGGCGAAGCTCATGTTGTCGCAGATATACATGATCTTGGAGACAAAACCCGAATAGGTCTGTGCCCAGTAGGAAGACACATGAAGCTGGCGATTCTTTTCCAGGAAGCGTGCCAGTGTTTCTTCTTCCCGGGCAAACGCCTTGGTAATGGGCTGCACCGACAGAGCTTCCTCGGCAAAACCTGAAAAATCTCCCATATCGCGCTGCTGCTGCCGCACCAGCAGCGGCGTACGCGCACTGATCCAGCGCAGACCGAAGAACATCATGGGTACGACAACAAGGCTGACCAGTGTCAGCAGGGGATTCAGCCAGAACATCAGGAGCAGCATGCCAAAGAACACGACAAGGCTGGTGGTGATACGCAGAACCGCCTGGCTCAGCGTCTGCCCGACATTGTCCAGATCATTGGTGAGACGACTGGTGATCTCGCCGATGTTACGGCCCGAATAATAAGGAATGGGCAAGTCATGCAGACGCGCAAACACATCCTGGCGTATGGCCGCCACGGCCCGCTGGGCGATGCCTATCATCCAGTGGTTTTGCAGCAGCGTTGTTCCGAGTTGCGCCAGATAGACCAGCGCCAGAAGAATGATCAACAACAGCGGCGAAGTAGTGGGTGAATCGATCAGCAGACCGTCTATGGCCACACCCAGCAGCCAGGGCGCCAGCAGGATCAACACCGCGCTGGCCAGCACGGTGGCAATGACCACGGCAAGCCGCAAACGATAGCGAGCCAGGTATTGCCAGATACGCTGCAGTGTCTTCCACCAGTTAACACCAGTTGCCGGTCTGCGGTCGGTAGTCGCAGTGGCCGGATTTTTCAACAGCGGCATGGCACCGTAGCGTGCGAACAGTGACGAAGCATCAGGCATGCAGCAGCTCTCCGGCAGGGGCCTGGGAAGCTGCTATCTCACGATAGGTTCCGGATTGCTGCAACATGTCTTCATGGTGTCCATAAGCACTGAGCTGGCCGTTCTCCAGCAGCAGTACAGCATCAGCCTGACGGGCAGCGACAATCTTCTGTGTTGCAAACAGGATGGTGCAGTCCTGTTTGCGCAATGCAGCCAGCAGGCGCGCTTCGGTCTTCGCGTCCAGTGCACTCGTACAATCATCCAGCAACAGCAGACCGGGCCGGCGCACCAGCGCGCGGGCAATGGCCAGGCGTTGCCGCTGGCCGCCGGAAAGATTGGTGCCGCGCTGGTCCAGTCTTGTTTCGTAACCTTCCGGCAGGTTCAGGATCAGGTCGTGTATCTGCGCACTTTTCGCGGCAGCAACAATGTCCTCGTCACTGGCATCCTGCTGGCCCCAGCGCAAATTGTCACGGATGCTGCCGGAGACCAGCATGGGCGTCTGGGGCACATAGCCGATGCGCTGGCGCAAGGCGGAGACAGGCCACTCCCGGATGTCGCGGCCATCCACCAGTACGCGCCCGGTGCTGGGATCGAAGAAACGTATCAGCAGATGCAAAAGCGATGTCTTGCCCGAGCCTGTCGAGCCGACAATGACCACGGTTTCTCCCGCACCGACCGCAAAGGAAAGATCATGCAACACTGGCGCGGCACTGCCGGGATAGCGGAAACCTGCATGCTCGAAACGGATACCGACGGGCGTTGATGCAGCAGGCACGCCTGCTGCAGGCACTTCTCCGGACTCGATGTCACTTTCCAGTATCTCTGCGGCGCGGCCCAGCGCCGACCGGGCCATGCTCAGGTTGGTCAGGATCATGGACACATAGGCAAACTCACCGATGATGCGGACGGCATAGTTCAGGATGGCAACAACTTCGCCCGGGCTGATTCCTTCTGCCGCAATCTTGTGGCTGCCTGACCAGAGCACGACAAGGATGCAGAAATTCATCAGCAGGATCAGGCTCGGCACCATCATTTCCGAAAGCCGCATGGCTGCCGCCGTACGCTGCATGAAAGACTGACTGGCTTCTGCAAAGCGCGAAAGCTCGTGATCACGGCGGCTGTAGGCACGGATCAGCGGCATGCCTATGAGGTTTTCGCGGACCAGCCCGGTGGTACGGTCAAGCTGCTCCTGCGCCAGACGGAAAAGCCGCATGCCGCGCTCCAGTGTCCAGGCCAGCAACAACCCGACAACAGGTGCAATCAGCACCAGTACAAATGCCAGCTCGAAGTCGATGAGTAGTGCCAGCAGGATGGAGCCACAGATGAGCAAGGGCGTGCGCAGGTAAAGACGCACGCACATGAAGACGGCTGTCTGTATACGGTTCACGTCGCTGGTCAGGCGGGTCAGCAGCGTGGCTGTCGGAAAATCCTGAAGTACCCTCAGCGGCGCGCGGTTCATGCGCCGGAAAAGTGCGGCACGCAGATCATGTGCACAGCTCTGCCCTGCATCAGAAGCAAAGAAAGTACTGCTGATACCGCAGACAAAGCTGAGCAGGGCCAGCAGGACCATCAGCAGCCCCCAGAACAGCACCGTTCCGGTGTCTTTCAGCATGATCCCTTCGTCGATAAGACGCGCCAGCAGCAAGGGATAGGAAAGTTCGACAAGCACTTCCGTGAACATCAGCAACAGGGCGATGACCATGGAACGCCGATGCGGCCGCAGGAAGGGCTTGAGTGTTTGCAGGGAAGATTCTGGCATGGGCATGGATTCCGTTCATCCATGCTAGTGCGGCTCTTGCAGCCACATGAAGCACTATTATCTGCAATGCAAAAGCGCTATCCGCATATTCATCTCCACCGGCAGGAAAAATCCAGGCACCTCAAATGCCGTATCCTGTTTTCGTCACTGTCTCGCCCGGCAGTTCCTCCTCCACCTTCACACTTGTTGTCGTGCCTGTTGTCGCCACATTCACCGTACGCAGACGCAAAAGGAAAAGCAGGAAAACCGGCACCAGGAAAAGAAAGGTGGTTTGCAACCCGAAGTAATGCCCGATGAAGCCGCCCGCCATGCTGCCGGTCAGGCCGCCGGCCGGTGCAAAAAAAGTATTCAGCCCCGCCACACGCCCCTGTCCGAGCCTTGAGCCGGCTTCGGCAAAACCGGAGATGTTGACGATCTGCAGCATGCCGAGGCCAAGGCCGAGCAGGATCGCACCCAGCCAGAGCAGTGGCACCACCGAGGCCAACCCCAGCAGCACCAGCGCCGTAATGACGACGATGCAGCCCAAGCGACGAAAGCGCTGCTGCCCCATCCGCCATGCCGGCTTGCCCATGGTCAGCAATGTGAGCACGAAGCTGGCGCCCTGGGCAGAGATCAGGCCGGCGGCATCGGCAGCGCTGAAGCGAAACCCCTGGATGGCAATGACGATGATGAAGAAGGCGTAATACTGGTTGGCCGCCTGCACGCAGAACTCGCTGACACTGGTGCCCAACAGGCGGGAATCCGTTTTCAGCAAGCCTATCTGGGCACGCAGCTCGGCAAGACTGAGCTGCCGCACATGGGCAGCAGAAGGCTGGTAGTGGCGCATGACACGTGGCGCCAGCAGAAGCAGCAGGAAGAAGATGGCAGCGATGACAAGATAACTGCCGGCAAATCCCAGGCTGTTGGCGAGCAGTGCTGCCAGCATCGGGCCCAGCAGCAGAAAGCCGATCATGTGCGTACCACGGAACCAGCCTGCCATGCCCACGCCCACACGGCTGATCTGCTGCATGAAGACCGTATTCAGGGAAACGATGCGCAGGGGCATGAAGCCACTGATGACTGCCACGACAACGCAGAGCAGCACGGCATTGTCCACCAGCGGCATGAGCAGGTAGAGCACGCCGGTGATGACAGTGCCTATGGTGAAAAGCCTCAACGGACTGTACTGGTCCACCAGCACACCGACAGGCAGGCTGAGCAGCAGGATGCCTATGCTTTGCGCACCGGCGATCAGGCCCATGAGGAAAGCATCGGCCTCAAGCTCGACGGCAAAAAGTGACAAGGTCACCTTGGCGGTTCCGACACTGAGGCCGGCAAGCGCATTCAGGGCCAGAAAGCCCAGCAGGATGCGGCCCCCGTCAGGGGCACTTTTAAAAAGGGACATGATGCAGGTTCTTGGACAGCGTTTCGGAAGACAGCCTTAGCAGGCAAATTTCCAGGCAGATACCGGAGGCGGCTGAAGAGGAGCAAGGCACTTCTCCGACACCCTTTCTTCATCAGAAAATTCCGACAGGATTTCATCCTTGATGCAGGAAAAAAGATGGCTGCCGCGATCACGCGGGCGCGACAGGGGAACATTGACGATGCGCCGTATGCGGCCCGGGCGCGGCTCCATGATCACGACGCGGTCACCGAGATAAAGCGCTTCTTCCACATCATGCGTGACCATGATCGTGGTGATGCCTTCCTGTTGCAGGATGGCCTGCAATTCATCCTGCAGGTGACTACGGGTCATGGCATCGAGCGCGCCGAAGGGCTCATCCAGCAACAAAATTTCCGGGCGTGCCACCAGTGCCCGCGCGATCGCCACGCGTTGTGACATGCCGCCGGAAAGTTGCGAAGGCCAGGCCTTCTCGAAGCCCTCCAGCCGCACCAGGCGGATGTGCTCCTGCACCTGCCGATTTTTCTCATCGGCAGAGAGCGGCGTATTCAGCAGGCTGAGCGCCACGTTCTGCTCCACCGTCAGCCAGGGGAAAAGCCGGTGCTCCTGGAAAACGATGCCGCGGTTGCGGCTGGCTCCCTGCACGGGCTTGCCGTCCAGCAGGATGCTGCCGCCGTAGTCACTCTCAAGCCCCACGATGAGCCGCAGCAGCGTTGACTTGCCGCAGCCACTGGCGCCCACGATGCTGATGAACTCACCAGGACGGATGTCCAGATTGATGGCTTCCAGTACAGGAAGGTGCTGCGACTCCACCGTAAAGGCTTTGTTGAGATCGCGGATTTGCAGGCGGGCAGCATGGGTCATGAGACGTGTCCGTGGATTCATTCAGTGGCAAGCGGAGAATGGTGCCGCCATTTCAGCAGGTGTTTTTCAAGACGACGGGCGCCGGCATCAAAGACAAAACCGACACTGCCGACCAGCACGATGCCCAGCAGCACCAGATCCATCCGGTAGTATTCCCGGCCCTCGCTGAGGAGCGCGCCCACTCCGGTGCCGGAGCCCAGCAGGTATTCCGCTCCCAGCGTCGCCAGCCAGGCGAAGATCAGGGCCAGGTAGATGCCGTTGAAAATCGAGGGCAGTGCCGCCGGCAGGATCAGGCGCGTGAAAACCTGCCATCGCGTCAGGCCCAGCACGCGAGACACCTCGATCAGTTCGCGGGGCACGCTCCCCACTCCCTCCAGGGTGTTGAGCACCACCGGAAAGAAAGTGGCCAGTGAAATGAAAAAGATCAGGCTGGCTTCGCCATAACCGAACCAGATGGAAATCAGGGGCAGCCAGGCAAAGAGCGAGATCTGCTTGAAGCCGTTCAGTGTCGGGGTCACCAACCGGCCGGCCAGTGGAGAAACGCCCAGCAACACACCCGACAGCAGTCCGGCGAGTGAGCCCAAAGTGAAGCCCGCGAGATCACGCAGCAGACTTTGTCCCAGGATGAGGAAAAGCTGGCCGTCGGCCAGCAACTCACCGGCCGTGGCCAGCACCTTGCCCGGCGGCACGAAAAGCTTCGAGCTGGTGACACCGAAGTGATAGACCACCCACCAGCTCACCAGGAGCAGCACCGGCAGCGTGATGCCACGCCGCAGGCGACGGGCCGTATCGCTGCTCAGCCAGGAAACAAACGTGTTGTGCCGCAAGGGCAGCATGATCGTGCGGCTCATGATGGGAACCCCGTATTGCGCCAGCGCAACACCCGCGACTCCGTGACCGCCAGCAACTTGTCCAGCGAGAAGCCGACAAGACCGATCACCACGACAGTGACCAGCATCACGTCGAGCTGGTAGAGCTGGCGGCTGTTCACCATGATGAATCCCAACCCGGCGGACGACGCCAACAACTCCACCACCACCAGCGCCAGCCACGTCTTGGTCAGGCCATAGCGCACGCCGTTCCAGATGGAGGGAAAGGCAGCGGGCAAGATCACGCGCCACAGCAGTTGTCGCCGGTTGAACTGGTAGCTCTGAGCCACCTCGATATAACTGGCCGGCACATTGCGAATGCCATTGAAGGTATTGAGCACGACCGGGAGAAAAGCTGCCTTGGAAACGAGGATGATCTGCAGGGCATCGCCAATGCCGAACACCATCATCAGCAGCGGCAACCATCCCAGGAGCGGCACATAGGCGATGAGGCTGATCAGCGGATGCAGGTAGTCACTGACACGGCGTGACAGCCCCATGGCCATGCCCACGGCGAGCCCCAGCCCACCGCCCAGAAAGAAACCCTGCAAAACGCGCATCAGGCTGACACCAAGATGGGTCTGCAGCTCTCCGCTGCGCAGCAGATCAGCAAATGCCGTGGCGACTAGTGCCGGCGGGGGCAGCAACTGGGGTGGCAACCACTCGCGGGCAGAGCCCTGCCACCACAGCACGAGCAGGGCCAGCGGCAACAGCAGGGGCAGTAGCGGTTGCAGGGTCAGCCATTCCCTTCCGTGAGGAGTGGTCGGCGTCGTGGGCCGGTCAGCATCCCGTATCGGCAGGATGCTTTCCTTGGCAGCGGTCTCGGCAACGGACATGACTTATTTCTTGCCGGTCGCGACAACGGGGCGGCCCTGTGCATCCAGCGCTGTCCAGTGGTTTTCCAGCTTCAGTTCCTGCAAGGCGCGATCAAGAAAACGGCGATCAATCCATTGCTCAAGTGTGAAGGGTGTGCCACGCAACAGCTTGAGCTCCGTGGCGCGCCGCAGCGTGTCCTGATACTGGGCAAGAATGAAGCCGTCGATCAGCGGGCTGGCGCGCTCGCGCCAGGGACGGTCGCCATAGTTCTCCTGCATGTAAGGTGTGTTGCTGTAACTCCAGGGAACAAAAACCTGATCCTTGTTGGCCGGGTCCGATGCCCACTGGGCCGCGCGTACGAGCACCTTGACGATGCGTGCCGTGGTTTCCGGATAGCGCGTGGCAAAATCGTCACGCACGATGAGACCGGTCTGTGCCGTGGACGTGGGGTCTCGGCCCAATGTTGCATACAGGACACGCGCCAGCCCCTGATCGCGCGCGGCCAGCAACTCACGACCGCCGAACACCGCATCGACATCACCGGTGGAAAGTGCGGTGACGCCGGTTGAGCCATCAAGATTGGTCTGGCGTACATCCTTTTCACTCAGGCCGTGGGCATCAAGAATGCGGATGGCCTGCAGATGGATGTAGTTGCCCTTGGTATAGGCCACCCGTTTGCCACGCAGGTCAGCCACCGATTTGATGGCAGATTTCGGAGACACCACCAGATAGCCGTTCTCGAATTTGCTGACGGGCAGGATGTAGCGTGTCTTGACGCCGGCGGCCCGCCCCAAGATGGAAATGAGGTCGCCCTGACCGGCAAAATCGATGCGATTGCCTGCCAGGGCCTCACCCACCATGGGCACGGTATTCAGCTTTAGAAAACGCAGACGCGTATCGTCGTTGCGAAATTCCTCCTGCAACCAGCCTTTCGAATGGGCCACCCCCAGAAGCCCCCAGCCCCAGACAGAGTCGGCTGTCTGGTAGGCATTGGGGCCGCCAAAGCGGATTTCCTTGGGCGGCTTTTCTGCCAACGCCGTGACCGGAGCAGTAACCACCAGCAAGGCCAGTGCCATGCCGAAAAGACCGAGGGTTTTCTTGAAGCGGTGTTTCACGATGCCTCCGGGGCAAGGCCTTACAGCAGGATGTCCGGCTGTTCTTTCAGGATGCTCTGGTACAGCGGCTGGAAATTCAGCCAGCCGTTGTAGGGCTGGAAGCGCTCTGCCGTGGCACGAGCACGGTCTTCATCGATCAACTGGTCAGCCTTGATGATTTCCGCCGCAATCTGCGTCTGGCAGACTTTTTCCAGTGAAATGAAAAGATAGGCGGCCTCATCCACCGTTACGCCAACAGTCAGGATGCCGTGGTTCTTCATCAGGAGCGCGCGGTTACCTTCAAGCGCGCGCACCAGGTTGTCGCCTTCGCCACCGGCATAGCTGTCGTAGATGGCGTGCTTGCCGTAGAACACGGCGGCTTCGGCCGTGGCAGGTGGCAGCAGGCGGCCTGTGGCCGTCCAGATACGACCATAGATGGAATGCGTGTGGATGGCGGAGTTGATGTCGGGCCGCAGGGAAAGAATGGCAGAGTGCAGCGGCACGCCACCCGGATGCAGGTAGCCCTCCCCTTCGATCAGCTCGCCATCCAGGCTGACACGGTGCAGGTCCTGGATGCGGATGACATCAAAGCCGACACCGAAAGGATTGATCCAGAAATGGTTGGGGTTTTCCGGATCACGCACGGAGATGTGGCCCATCACGCCTTCGTCATAACCGCGCTTGCCGAAGATGCGGAAGGCAGCAATCAGCTTCTGCTTGCGATGCAGGCGCTCCTCTTCGACGCTGGCGAATGTCGGCTGGGGAGGGCGTGCGAAATTACGGGCCTGGGAGCGCCGGCCTTCGATGTTGGAAACCTTGGAATTTTCACTCTGCTGTTGGGGAGCACTCATGCTGTCACCTGTCAGGGGGAAGATTTTCAAATGGAAGCCGCCGTTGCTTCCTCTGTTCGGGATGGGTTGTCCTGTCGGGCGTCGCTGTAACGGTTGACGGGATAACGCAGTCCGAGATTGCCGCGCAGCGTGGTGCTTTCGTATTCACGCCGGAACAGCCCGCGCTGCTGCAGAAGAGGCACGACCCGCTCGACAAACTCCGGCAAGCCGCGGGGCGGGGCATAGGAGCGGATAATGAAACCGTCCACCACTTCGTCCTCGAACAGCTGCTGCATGCGGTCGGCAATCTGTTCGGCGGTGCCCACGAACAGCGCGCTGGTACCACGGACGTTCTGGTTGGCGGCGTATTCCGCAAGCTGGCGCAGGGTCCAGCGGTTTTCACGGGCCTTGCGCTTGAGCTGTTCGGCACTGGAGGTTGTAGCCGCCGCAGGCAACTCACCCAGGTCCGGCAAGGGCGCATCCAGCGGGAGACTGGAAAGGTCCAGGCCGTCGAAAAGGTGGTTGAGGCTTTCAACTTGCCTGTCTATGTCAAAGAGGCGGGTGACCTCTTCGTATTTGCGCAACGCCTCTTCTTCCGTATCGGCAATGATGGGCGTGATGTTCGGGAACAGCAGGACATCATCCGGCGAGCGGCCATGCGCCACCGCGCGACGCTTGATGTCATCGTAGTAGGCTTTGGCAGCGACACGGTCATCCACGCCGCCGGAAAAAATGGCATCCGCATCGCGGGCAGCGAAGTCACGGCCGGCCTCGGAGGCACCGGCCTGGAAAATGACCGGGTGACCTTGGGGTGAGCGCTCCATGTTGAGCGGCCCTTTCACTGAAAAGAATTCGCCGTGGTGGTCCAGCACGTGCATTTTGTCGAAGTCGACATAGCGGCCTCTGGCTTTGTCACGCGGGAAGGCATCGTCCTCCCAGGAATTCCACAGCCCTTTCACCACCTGCAGGTATTCACGGGCAATGCGATAGCGCTCGTCATGTTCCGGCATGGTCTCGTGGCCATGGTTCCACGCGTGTCCGGCGGTCGTGCTCGTGACCAGGTTCCAGGCCGCGCGACCCTCGCTGACCTTGTCCAGCGAGGCGAGCTGGCGAGCCGTGGTGTAAGGCTGGCTGTAGGTGGTTGACATCGTTGCCACCAGACCCAGGTGCCGGGTGTGTGTGGCCACCGCGGAGAGCACGACAACGGGATCGATGCGGCTGACGAGATACGGTGAGGTCTTGCGGTCAACGTAGCTGCCATCGGCAATGAAACCGAAATCAAACTTTCCTTTCTCCGCCCATTCTGCGGTCTCGATGAAAACCCGGATGTTGGAAGTGGCGTCCGCCCGGGCATCAGGATGGCGCCAGGACTCCACGCTCAAACCCAGCCCCCCCAGATGAGCTCCCAGGCGCAGTTTTCTTGGGTGTTTTTCCGGCGTCAGGTTTTTGATCCGGTCGGGCGACAAGGCTGTTGAACTCATGCCACTTTCCCGACGGCCCGGGCCCCGGCATAACGGTTGACGGGATAGCGGAGGCCCAGGTTGCCGCGGAAGGTCGTGCTCTCGTACTCATTACGGAACAGACCACGCTTCTGGAGAACCGGCACAACCTTTTCCACAAAAGCACGTGCCGTCTTGTGCGTACCGTGCAGGACAAAGCCGTCCAGTGCAGGAAACTCGAAAGCCTCCTGCATCTTGTCGGCAATGTATTCCGCCGTGCCGACAAAAGTGTCGGCTGGGCTGGAGGCGATCAAGGCCAGCTGGCGCAAGGTCAGCTTCTGTTCGCGGGCGATTTTCTTGTAGTGCTCGGCATAAGCGGTGAAGCCGTTCTTGCCGACTTCTTCACCCAGCTTCGGCAAGGGCTCATCGAGCGGGAACTGCGAGAAATCAAAGAAATTGAAATAGCGGCCCAGGTATTTCACGGCATGCTCGATGTCGATGAACTGCTTGCCGCGCTCGTAAATTTCGCGTGCCTGCTCCGGCGTGTCACCAACGATGGGCGCAAAAGACGGGAAGATCAGGATGTCACCCGGCTCACGTCCATGGGCCACGGCACGGCGCTTGATGTCCTTGTAGAACTCGGCCGCCCCTTCCAGTCCACCGGTGTTGCTGAAATTTGAATAGATGCCGTCGGCATGGCGAGCGGCGAGGTCGCGGCCCGCTTCGGAGGCCCCTGCCTGGAACTGCACGGGCCGCCCCTGCGGCGAACGCTCGATGTTGAGCGGGCCCTGCACGGCAAAGAATTCGCCCTTGTGATTCAGCGTGTGCATCTTGTCGAAGTCGACATAGACGTTGTTGGCGCGGTCACGCACGAAGGCATCGTCTTCCCAGGAGTCCCAGAGACCCGCCGTCACCTCAAGGTATTCATTGGCGATGCGGTAGCGCAGGGCGTGGTCATGCAGCTTGTCGTGGCCATGGTTGCGGCCCAGCCCTTCCAGCGCGGAGGTCACGGCATTCCAGCCGGCACGGCCGCCGCTGACCTTGTCCAGCGAGGCGAGCTGGCGGGCCGTGGTGAAGGGCTCGCTGAACGACGTGGTCATGGTGCCGATCAGGCCAAGGTGTGTGGTGACGGAGGAAATGGCAGACAGCGCCGTGACCGGTTCCAGACGGGTGAGGAAGGGCCAGGTGGAGTCATGACTGATGAAAGAGGAGTCGGCAATGAAACCGAAGTCGAATTTCCCCGCTTCGCCGATGCGGGCGTACTCGATGTAGGAGCGGATGTCGGCAGCGGCGCCATCGGCCACGTCCGGGTCACGCCAGTGGCCACCGCCACCCTGCAGGCCGATGCCCAGCCGTATTTTTCGCGTGTCGTTCCTGGCCATGCCAACATGCTCCCGCAGACAATTCCGTGCTAATAAGGAGCCAACATTACTGAAGCCGATAGCCGCCAAGAACCGATAAATTTACATATGGATATGATGTTTCCGCTGGGCTCACGCAATGCTCAAACGCCCTCGAAAAGTGCAGTCGAGAGATAACGCTCGGCAAAACTGGGAATGACGGCAACAATCAGCTTGCCCTTGTTTTCCGGGCGCTTTCCGAGTTGCAGGGCGGCAGAGATGGCAGCACCGGAACTGATGCCGACAGGAATGCCTTCAAGCCGTGCGATACGTTTGGCGGTGTCGAGTGCATCGTCATCAGTAATGGCGAACAGCTCGTCGATGAGCCTCAGATCAAGGATGCTGGACAAAAATCCCGACCCTATTCCCTGTATGCCGTGCGGCCCCGGCTTGCCACCGGAGAGAACAGCGCTGCCGGCGGGCTCTATGCCGACCACCTGTATGGAAGGTTTATAACGCTTGAGGACTTCCCCGACGCCGGTAATGGTGCCGCCCGTTCCTATGCCGGCGACGAAAATATCTATTTCGCCCCCGGTGTCTGCCCAGATTTCCTCTGCCGTGGTGTCACGGTGGATGGCCGGGTTTGCAGGATTCTCGAATTGTTGCAGGACGACGGCGCCCGGAATTTCTTTCTGCAACTCTTCTGCGCGCGCGATTGCCCCGCTCATGCCTTTTCCCGCAGGCGTCAGCTCCAGGCTCGCTCCCAGGAAGCGGAGCATCTTGCGGCGCTCTCCGGACATGCTCTCCGGCATGCACAGGATGAGTTTGTAGCCCTTGGCAGCAGCGATGAAGGCCAGTGCGATGCCGGTATTGCCAGAGGTCGGCTCTACGATGACCGAGCCCGGACGGATGCGGCCGGCACGTTCCGCATCTTCAATCAATGCCAACCCCAGGCGATCCTTGACCGAGGCCAGCGGATTGAAGAACTCCAGCTTGCCCACGATCTGCGCCTCAACGCCTTCTGCTACCGCCAGCTTGTCCAGCCTTACCAAGGGTGTTGCACCGATGGTATCGATGATGCTGTCGTAGATTTTCCCCCGGTATGCCACGGACATCTTTCCTCGCCGGCAAGACGAACGGCCGGCGCGCATCCCGCATGATTTTCAATGCGGCGCGACACTACGTGGCAGCAGCAGGAATGAAAAACGAGAAAACCGCCCAAGCATATGCGGGCAACGGGATAGCGTTCGGGTAGACATGAAGCAGATGCTCCCGGAAACATCAGTCTCCGGGAGCCTGGCTGTTTTAGCGCACGGCATCACCAAAGCGGTATTCGTGGGTCAGCTCATCCAGTTGCTGCTTGAAAACTGCATCCAGCGTGACGTCTGCCGCCGCCAGTGTTTCTGTCAGCTGCTCCGGTTTGCTGGCACCGATCAGTGCCGTGCTGACCGCAGGATTCGCCAGCACCCAGGCAATGGCTGTGGTAGGTAATGACAGGCCCTGGTCGGCGACCACGGTTTTCAGGGTTTCCACCGTGGCAAATTCCTGTTCACGCCAGTAACGCTCCTGATAACGCACAGCCACCGTGCCCAACGTGAAGCGCGTGCCTTCGGTGGGCTTGCCGGGCTGGTGTTTGCCACTGAGGAAACCGCCAGCCAGCGGGTTGTACACCACCACCCCCAATCCTTCTTCACGTGTCAGTGGCAGCAGTTCACGCTCGATCTGGCGGAAGAGCAGGCTGTAGCGCGGCTGCACGGAAACGTAACGCGTGAGGTGACGCACGTCGGCGCGGCCCAGCGCGCGGGCAAGACGGTAGGCAAGGAAATTGGAAACACCGATGTAGCGGACCTTGCCGGACTTCACGATGGCGTCGAGCGCTTCCAGCGATTCATCCAGCGGTGTGTTGATGTCGTCGGAGTGCAGCTGGTAGAGATCAATGTAATCCGTGCCCAGGCGGCGCAGTGAATCATCCACAGCCTTGAACAGGTGTTTGCGCGAGGCACCAATGTCCCAGGCCGCCGTACCGACCTTGCCCACAGCCTTGGTGGCGAGCACGAAGTTGTCGCGTTTGCCCTTGAGCCAGCGGCCGACGATTTCCTCTGTACGACCCACCGTCTCCAGCGTACCGCCGATGGGATAAACATCGGCGGTGTCGATAAAAGTGACGCCGGCATCGGCGACCTTGTCCAGGATCGCGTGTGCAGTGGTTTCCTCGGTTTGCAGGCCAAAGGTCATGGTGCCGATGCCGAGGCGGGAAACGATGAGGCCGGTATTACCCAGTCGGTTGTATTGCATGATGATCTTCCTCAGTGGGGGGAGGCAGCGATAGCTGCGGGGTTGGCCATGGCCAGCGTGTTGTGCAGGGTGGTATCCAGAAGATGCAGCAGGTCCTGCCAGTGCTGATCGGCCTCAACAGCGTCGTAGGCAGCACTGTCAGCGACGGTGAAGCCGTGCCGTGCAGCATGGCGGCGCTGGCTGAAAGTGACGCCTGCCCGGGTCAGCGTTTCTTCCAGCAGCGTGATGGCGTCCTCCGGCATGGAGGCATCGTTCTCGGCATGACCGAAATGCAGGCGTGCGCGGATGTCGGTAGCACGGCGATGCGGGCTGTCCGCCGCATCCGTTGCGAGACGGCCACCATGGAAGGAAGCAGCGGCAACGATGTGTTCGGGAAAATCCGCTGCTGCCTGCAGCGCAACGGCACCACTGAAGCAGTAGCCGACAATAGCCGTCCTGCCGCTGATCACCTGTGGCCGCGTGGGCAGCCAGCCAAGCAGTACGGCATGATCCCGACGCAATTCGTCCGGACCCAGGCCCGCACGCAACTCTGCAACACGCGCACGGCCGGCCTCATCCTGCAGGGAAAGCCCGGGGTCCAGTACCGGTTCACGGGCAACGCGATAGAAAAGATTGGGCAACAGTACGAAATAGCCCGCAGCCGCGATGTGCCGCCCCATTTCACGGAAAACTTCGCGCACGCCACGGATGTCCGTATGCAGGATGACGGCAGGCCAGCTGCCCTCGCCGGCGGGATGACAAATCCAGGCATCAATGGTGCCGTCGATGGTGGTGATGCCCGCCTGCTGTTCGCGGAGGGTGACGTTGCTCATGGCGGTAGATTCCAAGGGTTTGGGTTCAGTCTTTTGTACTGAATGGCAAGCATTTCGAGCCTTGAGGTTTTTCTTCGCCGGAATGACGAAAACAAACGGCGGAGTTGTTCTGTGTTTCTCAAATCAGTCACGCCGACCCCAGCAAGGGATCATCCGGATGCGGCGGGTGACGATCCCCCGGCGTGTCGATGTCGACATCGGCCGTGACCGCTTCCGCAAAGGCGGCCTCCGTGCCGGCCACCGACAAAGACTCTTTCTCCGAGCCTTCCGGCAGAAAGCCGCCGGCCTGCCGGCTCCACAGCCGGTGATAGGCACCGCGCCGGCGCAGCAGCTCCTCGTGCGCACCGTCCTCGACGATGCGACCACGATCGAAGACCAGAATGCGGTCCAGATGCGCGATGGTGGAAAGCCGGTGCGCCACCACGATCACGGTCTTGCCGCGCATTTCCTCATCAAGCGTGTCCTGGATGGCCTGCTCGGTGATGGAGTCCAGGCTGGAGGTGGCCTCGTCCAGGATGAGCACCGGTGCGTTCTTCAAGATGACACGCGCGATGGCGATGCGCTGGCGCTGGCCGCCCGACAGCTTCACGCCGCGCTCGCCCACCATGGAGTGGTAGCCGTCCTTCATGTTGATGATGAAGTCGTGCGCGTGGGCACGCCGGGCAGCCTCCTCCACTTCAGCGTCCGTGGCGTCGAGGCGACCGTAGCGGATGTTTTCCAGCAGCGTGCGGTGGAAAAGACTGGGGTCCTGGGGAATCAGGCTGAGCTGTGCGTGCAAAGCATCTTGCGTCAGTTCGCGAATGTCATGACCGTCGATGCTGATGCGGCCGGACTGTGGCTCGTAAAGACGCAGGATGAGATTGACGAAGGTGGATTTTCCCGAACCCGAAAAACCCACCAGCCCCACACGCTGCCCGGCCGGGATATGCACATTGAAGTTCTGGAAGATGTGCTCGCCCGGCAGGTAGCCGAAATCCACATCGCTGAAACGGATGTCGCCATTCTTCAGCGCAAGGGGTTTCGCCTCCGGTTGGTCGACCAGTTCATGCGGCTGCACGATGGTGTGCACGCCGTTGCCGACATTGCCTATGTACTCGAAGAACTCCAGGAAACGCCGGCTCAGGTTGCGCGCCTCGTTGATGATCAGCAGCGTCAGGCTGGTGGCCAGCACGAATTCCGCCACGCCGATCTTTCCCGCCGCCCAGAGATGCAGCGAAGCAACGAGGATGCCTATCTTCAGGATGGCGGCCGCCAGGAACTGGAACCAGCGCACACGCTCGGTGTAGATATTGGAAAGCCGGATGACGGTCAGCTCGCGGCGATGGGACTCACGCAGCAGCTCACGCTCGAAACCCAGGCGGGCAAAGAGGCGCACGCTGCCCAGGTTGGTCACCGAATCCACCAGCTTGCCGGTGGTGTCGCTGCGCGCCGCCGAGGCACGGAAGGCATAGGGCTGGCAGCGCCGGGCCAGCCAGTAGGACAGGCCGATGAAGAACACGGCCCAGACCGCGATGAAAAGACCAAGGCCGACATGGGCGTTTGTCAGCAAAACGATGGACACAGCGAGAATGATGGTGATGGGCCAGAAATCCGTGATCAGCGCGGCCAGCGTCTGGTTGACGCCCAGCGAGGTTTCGCTGATGCGGTGTGCGAGTGCGCCAGCGAAGTTGTTGTTGATGTAACGGTGCGAATGGTGTTGCAGGTAGTGGTAGATGGCTCGCGCCACGTTCTGTCGTTGCACCGGCCAGACATAGAGCTGTACGCCACCGGCGATGCGACTGAAGACCACCTCACCCAGCGAGAAGCCGATGAAGAGCCACAGCGGCCATTGCACGGCGGCCAGCACGGCCTGTGCACCCTCCGCCGCCTGCGTCACCCCACGGATGATGCTGCTGAGTGCGTAGGGCATCATGATGCTGCACGCGGCATGGGCGGTTTCCAGCAGCAGGATGGCCAGATACCACCAACGGCGTTGCGCCACAAAATGCAGGATGAAGCGGAAGGGCGTGGCCGGCAGTTCGGGTGCGCCGGGCGCGCGCTGGAAAGTTGCGTATGAACTCATGTCGGAACTCTGTGTGTCTTGTCGGCCCCCCTCTCCCGCATGCAGAGGAGAGGGAGAAAAGCGTGTGCGGTCATGACGCACTTACCTGTCTTCACCACCACGCTGTGCCACCGTCTTTGGTGGCACCAGCCTCGCATTCGCATCTTCCCACCACGTCGTGATGGCCCAATCCTGCGGATTGTAGAAATCCGGCAAGCGCTCAGGCCGTTGCAGGCGGTGGTGGTGGATGAGGTAGTAATCCGGCAGGTAGCGCCAGGGAATGAAGTAGTGGCCGTGCACAAGCACACGATCCAGTGCGCGTGCCGTTGTTTCCAGTTCCTGCTGGCTGCCGGCATCCAGCAGTTTCTTGATCAGTGCGTCGATGGCGGGGGATTTCACGCCGATGATGTTTTCGGAACCGGGCACATCGGCATCGGCGCTGTTGAAGACGCGCCACAACTCGTCACCTGGCGAACGGGATTCACGCAATGACAAGGAGGTGTAATCAAAATCGAAATTGTTCAAGCGTCGGCGGTTGGTCGCGGTATCGGAAAGTTTGCGCCGGACCTGTATCCCCAGTTTTTCCATATTGGCGTAGATGCCGTCAGAGGTGGGGCCCTGCTTGCGGGATGTCAGGGCAACTTCCAGCACGAAGGGCTCCCCTTTGGCATTACGGAGCACCCCATCGCGGTTGTGCCAGCCAGCCTCGGCGAACAGCGCCAGTGCCTTGGCGAAGCTGTCGCGCATGCTGGAAGGTGCATGCGTGTCGGGTTGCTCGAACATGGGGCCGAAGACCTCTGGTGACAACTCGTTCCGGTAAGGATTCAGCAGCTCCAGCTCTTCCGGACGGGGCAAGCCGGTGGCAGCCAATGGCGTATTGGCAAAATAACTGTTCATGCGCTTGAAGCGGCCGCTGAAAATCCTGTCGTTCTGCCATTCATAGTCGAAGGCATAGTTCAGCGCCGCCCGCACGCGCCAGTCCCGAAAGCGTTCATGGCGCAGGTTGAGTACATAGCCGTTCATGGCTGGTGGCACTTTGTGCGGCACCACAACCTTGAGCAATTCGCCATTGTCGAAGCGGCCGCCGAAATACATGGTGCGCCAATAGAACATGCGGCCTTCGTTGAAGAAGTCATACTCACCGGCACGCAGGCCGGCCATCTGTGCGTGTGCGTCCTGATAAAGCGTGAAAGAGATGCGATCGAAGTTGAAACTGCCGCGGCGCACGGGAATGTCACTGCCCCAGTAGTCGGGATTGCGACGATAAATCACGCTCTGCGATTTGCTACGCTCAATCAGGTAAGGGCCGCTGGCAATTGGTGCCTCCAAGCCCAGCTCAGCGAAAGGCGTACGCGTGCCATCGGATCTGAGTCCCCATTTCGGCGAGAACACGGGGAGGCTACCAGCGATGAAGGAGAGGTCACGGCCTTTGCGCGTGAATTCGAAGCGTACGGTGCGCGCATCCAGCACCACCACATCCTTGATGACTGCAAAATAGGACTGGAAGCGCGGGCTGGCTTGCTTGCTGCTCAGCACCTGCCAGGAGTGACGTACGTCCTCCGCCGTTACAGGATCACCGTTGGAGAACCGTGCGCGGGCATTGAGACGGAAGATGGCGGAGCCGAAATCCGGTGCCACGCGGATGTCGTCGGCCAGCAGGCCGTATTGGGTATTGAGTTCGTCCAGGCTGTAAGTGGTTAGTGTCTCGAACATAAGTTCGAGCGCGCCGGGTGCAACGCGGCCCTTGAGACTGAAGGGATTGAACTTGTCGAAACCGCTGTTCTGGCTGACCACGGAAAGCGCCAGCCGACCACCCTTGGGCGCGCCCGGGTTCACGTAATCAAAGTGAGTAAACCCGGCCGGATATTTGGGTTGGCCAAACTGGGCGACGGCGTGGGCCGCATGAGCTGACGGGAAAGCAAGACTGGCCAGCAGAAAGAGACTGGCCAGCAGATGCCTGAGTGGCTGGCATGAATCTCTCTTTTCGCGTCGTCTCGGCGCAGGCCAGGACCCATACGACGGTGATATTTCCAATGCAGCATGGGTCCCGGCCTGCGCCGGGACGACGGGTTCGAGGGGTGCACCTTCGTGGAATCCGAAGCCGGCTCTTTTCCGGGTTTTGGAGCCTGAATAAAAAAACATGATAGATACGATGCTCACAATGAAGCCTGCACAAGCTGCCGGGTATAGCTGTGCCGCGGTGCGGCGATGACAGCTTCTGTCTCGCCCGCCTCCACGATCTCGCCGTCCTTGAGCACATAGAGGCGATGGGCCAGAGCGTTAACCACGGCGAGATCGTGGCTGATGAGCACATAGCTCAGGCCGTATTTCTTTTGCAGGCTGACCAGCAACTCCAGCACCTGGTTCTGTATGGAAACATCCAGCGCCGATGTCGGCTCATCCAGAACGAGGACGCGAGGCGAGAGCACCAGCGCGCGTGCAATGGCAATACGCTGGCGCTGGCCACCCGAGAACTCATGCGGATAGGAATGCAGGGCCGAGGCAGGCAACCCGACTTCAGCAAGTACGGCCACGATGCGCTCAAGGCGCTCCTGCTCGCCAAGCTCGGGAAAATGCAGGGCCAGCCCTTCGCCCACGATCTGTTGTACGGTCTGGCGTGGCGAGAGAGATCCGAACGGGTCCTGAAACACGACCTGGAGACGGGCACGGAATTTCAACCGATCACGCCGGTGTCGACCTGCCAGTGGCGTACCCTCAAACTCCAGATCGCCACCCTGAGGAGGAATCAGGCCCAGGATGGCCTGCGCCAGCGTGGATTTTCCCGAGCCGGATTCACCGACGATGCCGATGGTTTCACCGGCATGCAGCAGGATGTCGGCGCCTGCCAGGGCGATGAACTCGTCGCTACGGAACCAGCCACGCCAACCAGCCACGCGACGGGGAAACGTGACACGCAGGCGTCGCGTTTCCAGCAACACTGGCGAAGGCTCCGGCACTGGTACGATCTGCCGCCTGGGAATGCTGTTGAGCAGCCGTATCGTGTAGGGATGCCGGGGGGTGGTGAAAATTTCGGCCGTCTCCCCGATCTCCACCAGCTTGCCGTGCTCCATGACAGCAACACGCTGGGCGAACTGCCGCACCAGATTGAGATCGTGCGTGATGAGCAGGATGGCCATACCGTCACCACGCCGGTTTTCTTCTTCCTGCAGATCCAGCAGCAAGCGTACGATGCGGGCACGCGTGCTCACGTCCAGCGCCGTGGTGGGCTCGTCGGCGATGAGCAGGCGCGGACGGCAGGCCAGCGCCATGGCAATCATGGCGCGTTGGCGCTGACCGCCGGAAAGCTGGTGCGGATAACTGTCCACACGCTGCTCGGGCTCGCGCACGCCGGTACGCGCCAGCAGGCGTATGGCTTTGTCGCGCGCGGCAGCGCCATGCAGGCTCTCGTGCAGCTCCAGTGTCTCCATGATCTGGTTGCCGATGGTGTAGAGCGGGTTAAGCGCCGTCATCGGCTCCTGGAAGATCATGGCAATGTCCGCGCCACGGACATTGCGCAGTGCCGCCTCGGATTTCTCCAGCAGGTCCTGGCCGCGGAAGAGGATTTGTCCACTGACCTGCGCTTCTTTCAACAGGCGCAACACGGAAAGCGCGGTAACCGTCTTGCCGGAACCAGACTCGCCCACCAGTGCCACGCGTTCGCCCTGGCCAATATCCAGATTCAGGCTGTCGACCACGGTCTTGTTGCCAAGCTGTATGGAAATGCCCTTGAGCGAGAGCAGGGGTGACGACGTCGCGGTTGCAGTCAGTGTCATCACAGGGCTCCGGTTTCCGGTATCCGCTTGCGCGTGTCGAAGGCATCGCGCAACGCATCACCCATGAAGGTCAGCAGCAGCAGCGTGATTACCAGCACACCGAAGCCTGAGACGGCAATCCATGGAGCCGTGAGGTTTTCTTTGCCCTGCAGCAGCAGGTGTCCCAGGCTGGGTGAAGGAGCCGTCACACCCAGACCCAGGAAATCCAGGCTGGCCAGCGCCATGATGGCAGCGCTCATGCGGAAGGGCAGGAAGGTAATCACCGGCGTCAGGCTGTTCGGGAGGATATGGCGCCAGATGATCTGCCAGTGCGACAACCCCATCGCACGCGCCGCCTTCACGTATTCCAGCTGCCGGTTACGGAGGAATTCCGCACGCACGTAGTCCGAGAGCATCATCCAGCCGAACAATGTGAGCAGCACGAACAGCAGCAGGAAGCTGTGCTCGAATATGGAAGCAAAGATGATGAGCAGGTAGAGCTCCGGCATGGAGCTCCAGACCTCGATGAAGCGCTGGCCGATGATGTCCACCTTGCCGGCGAAATAGCCCTGCACGGCACCGATGACGATGCCAAGCAGCGTGCCGGCGATGGTGAGCGCCAGCGCGAAGGTCACGGAAACACGGAAGCCGTAGATCAGTTTGGCCGCAATGTCATAGCCGGCAATGTCCGTTCCCAGCCAGTGACCCGGCGTGGGCGGATGCGGGTGGTAGGGCAACGGCGAGTAATACGCCAGAGTGTCGTAGTAATAAGGATTGGGAGGATAGAGTGCGAAATTGTCACCACCCTGCAGGCGCTCACGCAGGACAGGGTCGTTGTAATCGGCGGTCATTGTCAGGTTGCCGCCGAAAACGGTTTCCTGATAGTCGCGGAATACCGGGGAGTACCACTGCCCTTCATAGCGGACCAGCAAGGGTTGATCGTTGGAAATCAATTCACCAGCCAGACTGAGTGCATACAGCGAAAGGAAAAGTACCAGGCTCCAGTAGCCGACCCGGTTATGTTTGAAGCGCAACCAGAACTGCCGGCCCGGTGACAATGACTTTTCCTTCACCGGTGTGGTGGTAGCTTGCTGCCGAGGCCGCTGCCACGCTTTCTTCGTCGCAAAACGCCGCCACAAATGCCGTCCGGCAAGCAAGGGATTGAGGGAGCGCGTGCTCATGTCAGTGGCCTCTCGCGTCGAAGCGGATGCGTGGGTCCACCAGCACATAGGCCACATCGCCAATCAGCTTGGTGAAGAGCCCGATCAGGGTGAAGAGATACAGCGTGCCCAGCACCACCGGATAATCACGGCTGTTGATGGACTCGTAGGAAAGCAGGCCGAGGCCGTCAAGAGAGAACAGTGTCTCGATAAGCAGGCTGCCGGTAAAAAAGGCGGCAATGAAGGTGGCCGGGAAGCCCGTGACCAGCGGCAACAGCGCATTGCGGAAGACATGCTTCCACAGGATGCGGCGCTCGGACAGGCCCTTGGCACGTGCCGTCAGCACGTATTGGCGACTGATTTCATCGAGAAAAGTATTCTTGGTCAGCAATGTTTTCAGGGCAAAGCTGCTGATGACGGAGGCTATTACCGGCATGGTGATATGCCACAGGTAGTCAGAGACCTTTCCTGCCAGGGTCAGCTCATCCCAGTTGTCCGAGGTCAGGCCGCGCAAGGGAAAGATGTCCCAGAATGAGCCACCACCAAACAGCACGATCAGCAGCACACCGAGCACGAAACCGGGGAGCGCATAACCGACCAGTACCAACATACTGGTGAAGAAATCGAAACGGCTGCCGGCGCGTACGGCCTTGGCCACGCCCAGCGGCACGGAGATCAGATAAGTCAGGAAAAAAGTCCACACGCCCAGCGAGACGGAAACGCCGAGCTTGGACTGGATCAGTGTCCATACACTCTCGTTACGGAAATAGCTGTCGCCCAGCTCGAAACGGATGAAGTTGCCGAGCATTTGCAGGTAACGCTCCAGTGGCGGCTTGTCAAAACCGTAGAGCGCTGTCAGTTGTTCCACCTGCTTCGCGTCGATGCCCTGACGGCCGCTGTAACTCCAACCGCCTCCGCTGCCACCACTGCCGCCCTCCCCATCCGATCGGGCACCTTCGGAATGCAGCTGCGCCAAGGCATGATCCACCGGCCCGCCGGGAACGAACTGCGTCACCACGAAAGTGAGTGTCAGTACGCCGATCAGCGTCGGAATCATCAGGCCCAGGCGTTTTATCAGGTACTGCCACATGTCAGGGGGTATCCATCGTCACGGTGAAGGCACGCCGTCAGGCCGCCGCAACCTCGGCCTCGGCCAGCAACTCACGCAGGATGCCGGCACCGTACTCCCAGTCACCCAGGTTGGACTGCGAACCGAGGTGGCCATACGCACCTGCAATACGCAGTTCCGCGCCCCAGGCATTCGCGAAGAATGCCGCGCGTTCCGGCGTGACACGTTCGTCGTTGGTGCTGGCTACCACCACAGCGCGAAAAGGCAGCACTTGCAGCGGAATGGGCGCGAAGCCGGTGGTGCCGGGCAGATAGTTCGCCGCCTCCACATCGCTGGGCGCCACCAGCAGGGCGGCTTTCACCGGCCCCTGGTGCAGCGCAGCCCAATGCGCCACCAGGCTGACGGAGAGCGAATGCGCAATCAGCACCACAGGCGTGTCCGCGGCGTTGATTGCGTGGTCCAGGGTTTCCACCCATTCGGCACGATCAGGGTTGCTCCACTCGCGCTGCTTGACGCGAATGAAGCCGGGATTCTTTCTTTCCCAATGTGTCTGCCAGTGTTGCTCGCCAGAGTCGCCGCGTCCCGGCAGGATCAATACCCGTGTGTTGTCGCTCATGTTTTTTTTCTCCTCTTCCAAGAGATGGTTATTGGTTTGCCCGGAGGGCAACGTTTTTAATGCTCACCTCCGTCGCCCCGGTACAGGCCGGAATGACGGAAATAAATATCAGCTCAAAACACTTTCTCTTTGCGGCTCCGCTTCCTGTTGCAAGGCATGACGGTTGACGGGAAAAGGCAGGCCGAGATTTCCACGCAGCGTGGTGGCTTCATATTCGGTGCGGTAGATGCCGCGCTTCTGCAAGATCGGCACGACTTCATCGACGAAGCGCCGCAGGTTGCCGCCGATGATGTAGCCATCGACGGTACGGTTCTCGAAGAAATGTTGCAGACTGTCTGCCACCTGCTCCGCCGTGCCAACGAACTTGCGGTCGGGCCGGCGCGAGAAGCGGATCGCCAGTTGCCGCAGGGTCAGGCGCTCGCGGCGTGAGACTTCCTTGATTTCCTCGGCCCAGGTCTGGAAGCTGTTCTTGCCGAGGTCGCCAAGCTCCGGCAGCGGCTCGTCCAGTGGGTAGATGGAGAAATCGTAGTTGCTGAAGAAGCGGCCCAGGTGACGCACGGCCTCGTCGATGTCCACGTTCTGGTTGGCTTCCTCGACCAGGCGCAGGGCATCTTCCTCGGTGTCGCCGATGACAGGACCGATGGACGGAAAGAGCAGAATGTGGTCGGGGTTGCGGCCATACTTCAACGCCCGTTTCTTCACATCGGTGTAGTACTCACGGGCCTTTTCCACATCATCGAGGCTGCCGCTGAAAATGGCGTCGGCGGTGCGGGCGGCCAATTCGCGGCCAGCGTTGGAGGCACCGGCCTGGAACAGCACCGGATGCCCCTGCGGTGAGCGCTCGATATTGAGCGGCCCCTGCACGGAGAAGAATTCGCCCTTATGGTTCAGGGTGTGCATTTTTTCGCGATCGACATACTTGCCGGTCGAGCGGTCACGGGTGAACGCATCGTCTTCCCAGGACTCCCACAGCCCTTTCACCACGTCCACGTACTCGTCGGCAATCTTGTAGCGCAGGCTGTGATCATGCAGCCTCTCACCGCCGTGGTTGCGCGCAACGCCTTCCAACGCAGACGTCACCACGTTCCATGCCGCGCGACCACCGCTGATCTTGTCCAGCGAGGCCAGTTGCCGTGCTGTGGTGAACGGCTCGCTGTAAGAGGTGGTCATGGTGCACAGCAGGCCGATGTTCTTGGTGACGGCCGCCACTGCTGAAAGTGCTGACAAGGGCTCAAGGCGGCTCAGGAAGCCTTCGATGGAGTGCTTGTCGATGTAGGCTGAGTCCGCTCTGAAACCGAAATCAAAAAGTCCTTCTTCGGCAGTCTGTGCCGATTCGATAAAGGCATGGATGTTGGCGGCACTGTCGAGCGGATTTTCCGGGCTTTTCCAGTCACCGCCACCAATGTGGGCACCCAGCTTGAGCTGGCGTTTGCTTGTATTGCTCATGTCAACATCCTCCGATCAACCACTGTCATTCCCGCGAAGGCGGGAATTCAGCGACTTCTTTAGCGTTGGGAAAGAAGCAAAGGCTCTGGATTCCCGCCTTCGCGGGAATGACAGAAGGGCCGTTGGCTTTATTTTTCACGGCGCCACCAGCAACGCCTCATCCACCACTGCCTGCTGCCGTGCCTGTACATAGCGATTTTCCGGGAAGGGAAGCCCTAGATTTCCACGCAGCGTGGTGGACTCGTACTCCGTGCGGAACAGGCTACGTTGTTGAAGAATGGGAATCACTTTGGCGATGAATTCGCGCATGCGCTTGTGGCCACCCCCGACGATGAAGCCATCCACCGCGTATTCCTCGAAGAAAAGTTGCATCTTGTCGGCAATCTGTTCCGGCGTGCCCACGAAATCACCGCGCGGTCCACTGGCGCGAAGGGCGAGCTGGCGCAGCGTGAGGTTCTGCTCCCGGGCGATCTTCTTGTAGTACTCCGCTGTGGAGCGGAAGCTGTTGTTGCCGATGTCGCCCAAGTCAGGCAACGGCTCATCCAGCGGGAACTGCGAGAAGTCGAAGAAACTGAAATAACGGCTCAGGTATTTCACGGCATGGTGGATATCGATGGACTTGTAGAGTTGTTCGTACTGGTTGTTCGCTTCTTCCTGCGTGTCCGCGATGATGGGGCTGATCGAGGGAAAGAGCAGGATCGCGTCACGCGAGCGGCCGTAGGATTGGGCGCGGTTCTTGAGATCGGCGTAATGCGCCTTGGCCTGCTCCAGGTCGCCGGAGTTGGCGAAATCGGTGAACACGCCCTCGGCATAGCGGGCCGCCAGGTCGCGCCCGGCCTCGGAGGCGCCAGCCTGGAAGATCACCGGATGCCTCTGTGGCGAGCGCTCCATGTTCAGCGGCCCCTGCACAGAGAAGAATTCACCCTTGTGGTTCAGGGTGTGCATCTTGTCGCGGTTGACGTATTCGCCGGTTTCTTTGTTGCGCGGGAACGCGTCGTCCTCCCAGGAGTCCCACAGCCCCTTCACCACCTCAATGTATTCCCGCGCGATCTGGTAGCGCAGCGCGTGCTCGTGCAGCTTCTCGCCACCGTGGTTGCGCGCCACTCCTTCCAACGCAGAGGTGACGGCATTCCAGCCGGCGCGCCCACCGCTGATCTTGTCCAGCGAAGCTAGTTGCCGCGCCGTGGTGAAGGGCTCGCTGTAGGACGTGGTGAACGTCCCCAGCAGGCCGATGTGGGTGGTGCGCGCGGAAATCGCCGACAGTGCCGAGAGCGGCTCAAGACGACTCAGGAAGTGATCCGTGGAGTCCTTGGTGATATAGGCAGAGTCCGCGATGAAACCGAAGTCAAAAAGACCGGACTCACCAATCAGCGCCGACTCCGTATAAGCCTCTATGCTCACCGAAGCATCGGCACGCGCATCAGGATCACGCCAGTTGCCGCCCTGCTGCAGGCCGATACCAAGCCGGAGCTTTCCTTGTCTTTTTGGAGTGGACATTTTCCTGTTTCCTCGCTCAGAAAGTGCTGTAGCGCAGACCAAGCAGCCACTGGCGCGGAGCGTTGTAGGAAGTCGAATTGCTGCTCAGCAAGGTAGCGTAGGTTTCGTCCAGCAGATTCTTGACGGTGAGGGAGGTAGTCAGCCTGCCACTCTCGTTAGTCCAGAAGAGGCCGGTATCGACGTAGGTCTGCGCGGGCGATTTCTGGGCCTTAGTGTTGCCGGCATCCGTGAAATACGAGGATGTGTAGCGCGCCGCCAGGTTGAGCCGCAGGTAGCCACCTGCAATCGTGGCAGGCAGGTCATAGTTGCCATTGATACCGTGGCTCCAGCGTGGCGCATTCGCCAGTTCGTTGCCGGTGAAGTCGGTAGTGGTATTGCTGGCAGCCACGCCTGCAGGCAGGAAGTTGTCGAAATTGGTTTGCAGGAAGGAGCTGACCAGACCGAGCTGGAGATCGCGTGTCAGGCGCGCATTGACTTCCAGTTCAGCGCCCTGGGTATGGGCCTGGTCGGCATTGCTGAGCAGGGAGTTCCCCCCGTGCGGGACACCGGCCGGTGGTGTGTTGCTGCCGAAGTAGTATCCCCCGATGACAACATCGTTGAGGTTGGTCTGGTAGTTGGTGTAGTCGTTGTAGAAGACGGCGAGATTGGCCTGTGCCCGGCCATCCCAAAGCGTGGTCTTGAGGCCTATTTCATAGGCGTTCACTTCCTCGGGCTTCACCGGCACGCTGGCAACCGCAATATTGTTCGGTGCGGGATTCCATCCGCCCGAGGTCAAGCCCTGTGAAGCAGTGATGTAGCTGAAGACACTGGGTGTCCAGGCATAGTCGACGGTGATCTTGGGTGTGAAGCTGCTGTCGTCCAGGCTGTACCCATCGGCCCGGAAGTTCTGGGTGAGGACATCCCGGTTGGCATTGCTGGCATAAGAGCGCGCATCCTGCTCATACCTTTCCCGGGAAGCACGCCCCCCCAGCGTGAGCCCCAGTTTTTCCGTGGGCTTCCAGGTGGCCTGCCCGAACAGGCCAACGGTTTCACGACTGCTATAGCTTTGCAGGATGGTCCAGTTGTTGTTGGTGGAGCTGTGCCTGTCGATATCGAAGGTTTCGTCAAAATATGCCAGGCCGAGCACGAAGTTGGTTTTCTGGTAGTTGCCGCTGATTTGGAACTCCTGCGAGAACTGCCCGTTGTCAATGTATTGACGGAAGGCTGACGAGAAATCCGGCCGGCCGTTGGTGACCCAGGGCTGGTCGTCGTCAATGTAGCGATGTGCCGAGATGGATTTCACGGTGAGCTCGTCGCTCAGCTTGTAGGCTACTGTCAGGGCCTGGCCACCCGTTTGCAGGTTGCTGCTGGTGTCCCAGATGGCAAGCGTGGTACGGGGTGGCAGGACGGGAATGCCGGCGCCGGCATTTGGCCGCGGCGTCGCCGTGGCATTGGCGGACTGGTCGCGGGTTTCATCCACGGCCAGCGTGATGTCCAGTGCGCTGGTAGGTTTGTAAACCAGTTTCACGCGACCGGAGGTTGTGTCGTACCGGTTCACATCCTTGTCCAGTGTGTAGTTATAGTAATAACCATCATTCTGGCGATGTGTGACAGCAACACTTGCCAACAAGACATCTTCCTTGAGGGCACCTGCGAGATAGCTTCTGGTTTCAGCCGTACCGTTACTACCCAGGCGGAGATCGATGACACTTTCCGATTTGTTGGTAGGCGTGAGGCTGTTGATCTTGACTGCGCCGGAGCTGATGTTCTGGCCATACAGGTGGCCCTGCGGGCCGCGAAGTACTTCTATGCTCTTGATGTCCGGCAGGTTGATGAAGGTATTGGCAAACTGGCGTGCCAGATATACATCGTCGATGTAGATACCTACAGAAGGATTGCCGGCAGGGCGCGAGGATCCGATGCCACGGATGAAGACGTAGGACTGGTTGATGTAGTTCCCCGGCAGGGTTACACCAGCTGCCTGACCCGCAAGGTCATTCAGGGTCTGAACATGGCGCTCCTGAAGTTGCTCCTGGCCAATAGCACTGACGGCTACAGCTGTTTTCTGCAGATCGCTCTCTCGCCTCTCGGCAGTCACGGTAACCTTCTTCAGGACAATCGCGTCGGCCTCACCGGCCGGTGCTCCCGAATTTGCGACTGGAGAGCCCTCTTCAGCACCCGCAACCTCACCATGCACCTCACTATTGAGGTCAGATGTTTTTTCCTCGGCACTGACAAAGACAGGCGCCAACAGAAAGGCCGTGCCTACGGCAAGACTCAGGCTTTTCAGCTTCAACCCGGAAAGGCCACGATCAAAGACCGGAAAACTGTTCCCCATTTGAAAATCTCCTGCTGAAAACCAGCAAATTGCCTTTAAGGTAAGGAAAGCTGGCTCTTCAGGAGTCACTTCACGCGACAGACGAGCACACCAGTGCCGATAGGGTCACTGGCATGAAAGGCCTTCATGGCCACATTCGCTTGGAGATAACCGCTTCCAGATTAAATGCTAAAGGCCGCCATCGATGTGACGAACCGATATTATCTGGAATGAAAAATCACTAACTGCATATGACCTTTTGCTATCAGCACAGCCGCATATCCTGCCGCGTTCAGCGGCAAACTGCTCAGGGTGACGCAGGTCAGGGCTGGCAGTTTTCATGCCACCGCATTGTGATTACCGTGAAAAGCGGGATATGTGCTGTACAGGAACGTGATGTTTGAAGAAGGGAAGCGAGATGCAGCAAGGCGGATGCTGCCAGCGCAACAGCTTGCGCTGGCAATGTGTTGAAATTTCAGCAGGCCAGTCAGTCTGAAAGACCTCCATCTTCCAGCGGCATGATGAACCAGAGGATGAGGTAGACAATGATTCCCGGGAAGGCAGCACTGAAGAAAGAGACCAGCACATAGATGATACGGAGCATGGTGGCATCCAACCCGAAATAATTGGCCAGGCCACCGACCACGCCAGCAAGCATGCGGTTCTTCTGGCTACGGCGCAGGGTCTTCTCACTCATGGGGCTCTCCTTTCCGGTTTTTCCGGCTGCGAATTTCTGGCAACGACAGCAGTATGGGGGCAATTTCCGGAAAGAAAAGCCTGCAGGTCCGCGATGCATGCCTTCATCCGCCCCGGGCTTCCTCCAGCATGATGGCAACATTCCGTTCTGCCAGGGCAGCAATCGTGCGCGACGGGTTTATACCCAGCGCATAGGGAATGATGGCGCCGTCTGCCACATAAAGGCCGGGATAACCGAAGACCTCACCACGGTGATCGACGACACCCTCCCTGTCTGTGGCTGCCATGCGGCATCCACCCAGGGGATGCGGCGTGGTGAGATCGCGCAGCAGCGTCCAGGTAGGCAAGGTGATGGTACGGATGGCGTTGTTGGCCTGTGCCAGTTTCTTGTGCAGTTCGTTTACTTTCTTGAAAGTTTCTTCCGAAGGCTGGATATCCCAGTCCAGATGCAGGCGACGGCGCCACGGTGCATACCAGGGAGATTGAAGACGCAACCTGCCATTCGAGGCATCCACGCTCTGGGCAAACCAGGCAATGGTGTGTTCAGCCGTATTCAGTTTGCGTACCCAGTCGATGAAACGACCCAGCAGGCGTACATACCATCCCGCGCTGAACCAGCGTTGCGCTGCCAGTAAGGTACGGGTGGCATAGGCTTGGGGAATGTCGCCAAGGGCGCCATCTTCGACAAATATTTTTGCTCCTTCATAGCCTTCGCCTTCCAGGAAATCGATGGCACAGGAAATTGTCGGTCCTCGTGTCGGCAGCATTTTCTCCTTATGCACGGAGAACGTCAGGAAATCTCCGTTGGAGCTCCAGCCCTCACCCAGGCGTGATGAAACATCCGGGAGAAAACCTTTCTCGTCACGGGAGCGCAGGAGTATTTCGGTAGAGCCCAGTGAGCCTGCAGAAAGAATGACGCGGCGCGCACTGAAACTTCTTGGCAGAAGTTTTCCCTCACTGATCTCGCCGGCATGAACACGGTAACCCGATCCGGTTTTCTCGACGCTGCTGACGACATGCAGCGGCCGGATGTCGGCGCCATGGTCTTCGGCAATGGCAAGGTAATTTAGGTCCAGCGTGTTCTTTGCCTTGAGGTGACAGCCACTGCAACAGAATCCGCAATGATTGCAGGTGCCCTGCTCACGGCCATGGGCGTTGACGAAGCGGTGTGACTTGTCATCGTCGTAGGGGTTTTCCTGATTCTTGGTCCAGCGCGGGTCAAACGTGACGGCAAGTGGCACAGGCCGGAAACTCTGGCCAGCTCCAAGTGTTTCCGCGCCTTTTTTCATGGCGTGATAACGCAAGGGCACCTGGTCATCGGGCATTTCCTGCACGTTCATAACCTCACCGACAGTCTGGTAGTGCGGTTGCAGGCTTTCCCAGGTGATTTCTTTCGGCCAGTGGCGCGCAAAGGTTTCCGGTGGCGGGACAATGGAGACATTGCCGTAAATCAGCGAGCCGCCCCCCACTCCGGCACCCATCGCCACGGACATGTCGCCAAACCAGCGGAAATCCAGCCAGCCGTTCTGCTTGTGCGGCCTTGTGGCATCGAAGAACCAGTCATCTTCCGGGCCGCGAGGCATCATCTTTGGTAGCCAGCGACGGCCGCGCTCCAGTACCAGGATTTTCCATCCGGCCTGCGCCAGCCGCGCGGCGGTCACCGCACCGCCAAAACCGGAGCCCACCACAATCGCATCGAAATCGGTCTGCTCTGTCATGGCCTCTCCTTTCTTCTTGTTGTCGGTGTTTCTCACCCAAGACTTCCCTGCCACATTTCATGACGGCGTCCAAAGCGCTCGTCACCCTTGTAGAAAAATGCATAGGACATCACATGGAAGTGCACGAAAGGAAAACCCGTAAGCAGCTTCTGCGTCTGCTCATGTACACGCCGCCACGTGCCCGTATTGATGTAGTACTGGCCATGCCTTTCACCTTCGATCTCACGAACGGCCAGCGGCACCATTTCGGCATGATGGCTGTGGCCATAAACGGCAAAATCCGCCCTGCCCTCGCGTATGGCAGCCTCTTCAGCGGCTTCCTTGCGGTAAGTCGTGGGCTTGATGTATCGCTCTACAAGCTTGGCAAGCTGGCCTTGAACGGCCATGGGCAGGTTGCGCTGCAAGGCAAACATGGCCTGCAAGGCATCCACCGTGTCCATCTGCCAGGGCTTGTCGAGGCTGCGCACAAAAGGCAGATCAAGGAGCGGGTTACTGGCCTCGGTCCAGAGCTGCTGTATTTTTTTCTGCTGGGCTGGCGTGGCGAACTGGGCGGTGGCCATGGTGAAGTAGTTGGGCAGGGAAAGAATGGGCCGGATGTTGTCGGACTCCTTGAATGCCAGATACAAGGGATGATCACTGGAAAGATCCAGCTCATGACGGATGCGCTCGGGAAACCCGTTCAGTATCTCGATGACAATCGCGTCGCCCAGCGATGAAGCATCACGCCCCTTGCTGGCCTGAAAATTGACTTCATCATAGATGTCACCGTGCTGGAGAAAGACACGGTGCTGCTCGCAAAGACCAGCAATACCGGCATTTTCCTGCAGGGTATGCGGAAATATCTCGGAGGGATCATTGGCCAGCGCCATGGCATTGCAGACTTCGCCACGCAATGCGTCCCATCCGGTCCCACGGAGGTGATAGAACCAGTCGTGGTTTCCTACCAGATAGTGGAAATGGACAGGGATATTGAACGTTTCCAGTGTGTGCGAGGCAACCACCGGAAGCTGTCCGTTCAGGTTGCGAAAACAGGCCAGTGCCGCGTGATTGCGGGAAAGAATACCGCGCGTGATGGTGGTGACATCATTGACCAGCCTGTCCGTGTTGTCCCAGGGGCGGAACGGCGTACGCAGCCAGTGGGCGGAACGGATGACATCGAGGATGTCTCCCAGCAGGATGACATCAATGCGTTCCAGCGGTTCAAAAACACCATCGCAACGGCCCGGTTTCCGGCGCCAGCAGGCAGACTCTGCCTGTGTGGAAAGCGTGTGCACGAATTGACGGAAAGCACCGGCATTGATGGTTTCGCAGGTGCTGCCGTCGGTGAGATGCAGATCACTGATGATGACGAGCATGAGCCGGTCCGGTGACAAGGAGCCGGATCAGCCTAGCAATCGCCCAATCGTGAATCGCTTGTGGAAATTACGGAGGTCGACGACCAGAAAATAATGCCGACGGCCTGCACTGCATGCAGACCGGCGGCACTCCAAGAAGGATGGATGGTGCCCTGATCAGGCGGCAGCCGTCTCGGCGCGGCGGAAGTCCGGCAAGGAAAGACGGAAAATACGCTTCACCACCGTGGCGAACTGGCCGCCCAGTGTCCCCGTGTTGTAGGGAATTCCGTATTTTTCGCAAAGCCTTTCCACTTCCGGGCCCATTTCCGAATAGCGGTGGGCAGGAATGTCCGGGAAGAGATGGTGTTCGATCTGGTGGCTGAGATGCCCACTCATGATGTGGAACCAGCGACCACCCTTGATGTTGCTGGAACCCAGCATCTGACGCACATACCACTCGCCGCGGCTTTCGTTCTGCGTTTCCTCTTCCGTGAACATTTCCACGCCATCAGTGAAGTGGCCACAGAAGATGATGGTGAAAGCCCAGATGTTGCGGATGATGTTGGCCACGACGTTACCGACCAGCACCGGCAGGAAGAAAGGACCGGCCAGCAACGGGAACACGATGTAGTCCTTGAGTATCTGGCCCCAGCCTTTCTTGAGGATGTTCTTGGCTAGCGGCTTCATTTCCTTCCAGCTGCGCTCACCCTTGCGGATACGATCCGTTTCGAGATCATGCAGAGCCACGCCCCACTCGAAGAAGACCATCAGCAGGAAAGCATAAACCGGCTGGAACAGCGTGGCCGGCGTCCAGGGCTGGTCATCGGCCATGCGCAGTATGCCGTAGCCGACATCGCGGTCCTTGCCCACGATATTGGTATAGGTGTGATGCATGTAGTTGTGCGAATGACGCCACTGGTCGCCGGGGCAGGCCGTGTCCCAGTCGAACTTCTTGCCACGCAGTTCCGGATCGTTGGTCCAGTCGTACTGGCCATGCATGATGTTGTGGCCGATTTCCATGTTGTCCAGGATCTTGGCCACGCCAAGCGCGCCCACACCACCCACCCAGGCCAGCGGATTGAAAATGCCGGCATAGATGGCGGCACGGCCACCGATCTCCAGACGACGCTGCAGACGGATCATCTTCTTGATGTGGGCAACGTCCTTCTCGCCAAGGTCGGCACGGATGCGTTCGCGCAATGCATCCAGATCGCGGCCGAGCTGGTCGACTTCTGCCTTGGTAAGGTGGCGACCGATGGTGGTGGCCTGGGCCGGCTGTGTCTTGATGTTGAGGTTGCTCATGTTTCTACTCCTTTCCTGCCTTGCTCCCTCTCGTCGGGAGAGGGTTGGGGTGAGGGGAAAATACGGTCCGGTTTCAGAGGCTCAGTGCTACCGGCGTGACAGGCACGCTGACGCAGATGGCAATGTCTTCTTCACCATCGCCAGAGATTTCACCGGTGCGGATGTCGCGCACCTGTCCGGTCATCTTGCGGCAGGTGCAGGTACGGCAGATGCCCTGGCGGCAGCCGTACATGGGAGAAAGGCCAGCGCCTTCTGCAGTTTCCAGCAGGGTGCGGCCGGGAGCCGTGGTCGTGACGCCGCTGTCCAGGAACTGCACCGGCTGACCTTCGCCTTCGGTGGCGGCAGGTGCCTTCACGGTCTGGAAACGCTCGAGGGTCAGGCGACCGGCATGGCCGGTTTCCTGCCAGTGGCTTTCCACGGCATCAATCAGGGCAGCCGGACCACAGACGTAGGCGGCACTCTTCGCAAGATCGGCGCCGATACTGGCGAGATGGAACTCGCTGAAGTGGCCGCGAAGGGCAGCGTCTTCTGCCTTTTCACGTGTCATCACCAGGTGCAGGTGAATATTGTCGTGGGCCGCCGTGACAGCGCGCAGATGGGCGAGGAAAATCGCGTCCACTTCGGCAGGCACGTAATAGAGGATGTCGACCTGGCCGGTGTAGCCTTCAGCCACCAGCACATCCGTAAGGGCACGAACCGGCGTGATGCCACTGCCACCTGCCACGAAAAGGAAACGCTCGGGGCGGATGGCGGGGAGGACGAAGTCACCGGCAGCAGCGCCCAGTTCCACTGTGTCGCCGACCCACACGGTCTCGTTGGCCCAGCGGGAGACGATGCCCGCATCATGCGACTGCAGCGTCAGTACCGGGCAGCCGTCCTCAATGTGGGAAACAGTGAAGCAACGGGTATGACGACGGCCATTGATGCTGACCGTAAGGCTGACATACTGCCCCGGTACATGGCCGCTCCAGCGATGGTTGGGCTGCAGGACCAGGGAAACGGCCCGCGGGGTTTCCTGGTGCACGGCCTTGATGGTGGCCTTGATGGCACGGCCACCGATGTCCGGGGCCAGGAATTCGAGGTAGCTTTCCGGGCTGTGCGGCCAGGCAAGGATGCGGGCCAGCGGGCTGCGGAGGGCAGTATCGATGAGGTTCAACATCGTCGGGCTCCTTGGCGTTCGCGGGGCGATACGCGCTGTGAACAAGTGTTCACATGAAACATCCGACCAGGATTTTAGTCAACATGTGTTCACTAAAATCCTGATGAGCGGTTACTCCATTGATTTTTATAGATTTAGTATTCCGGACAGAGATATCCGGTGTTCACAATGACAGGGCAGATGAATGGCTGTTTACAAAAAAAAGGGGAAAGATGGGGCAGATGGCGAGGACAGCAGCCATGAAGCCCGGCGTTCCCGCACCCGCCAGGCCCTGATCGAAGCCTCGCTGGACCTGCTCGGCGAAGACCGCACTTTCTCCAGCCTCAGCCTGCGTGAGGTCACCAAGGCGGCCGGGGTCGTGCCTGCTGCCTTCTACCGCCACTTCCGTGGCATGGACAGCCTGGGACTGGAGCTCGTTGACGAGTCCTTCCGTACCCTGCGGGCGCAAATGCGCGAGGTCCGCGCCAAGCCGCTGCCCACCGAACAGCTCATCCGCAACTCAATGGCTCTTTATGTCCGCTATGTACGTGAGCAGGAGCGCTATTTCCGCTTTGCCATCCGCGAGTATTTCTCCGGCGCCACCAGCACCCGCCTGGCCATACGCAACGAACTGCGCTTCTTCGTCAGCGAGCTCGCCACCGACCTCGCCCTGCTCTTTCCGGAGCGCCGCGTCACCAGCACCGACCTGCAGATGATTGCCCAGCTAGTGGTCAACAACATGGTCATGGTGACAGAGCAGGTACTGGAACTCCCGGCCGGCCGGCCGGCTGAAGATACCCTGCTGGTGGAAACGGCATCCAAGCAGTTGCGGGTGATTTTTCTGGGTGTCAGCTTGTGGAATGCGAATCAGGGAAAACAGTGAATTCAGATGGCTTGGATTACGGCTTAGGTTAATGTCAAAAACTACTGGATTTGCTTAATCACATCACTCATATGGTACCTATTCAAAAATAATGAATAGCAGAAGCGCAATAGCGCCTCCGTACATGAAAAGCATGAGATCCTTAAAAAAATTTATCTTAAAAGTTCTAAAAAACAACAACGACAGCATCGCCAACAAAATGACTGACCAAAAAGCAGCTCTTAACATGCCGCCAGAGAAAAGACCCAACCAAAGCAAAAATAAGATGGTGGCAACACTCACGAAGAATGCAAATATAATTACCCTAGAATCTTCTTTGATTTCTATCATTAATTAAATTCCATACGGAATTTCCTGACTATAACCAACGTCAAATTTTATGCCTTATTTAATTGAAAATATTTTTCAGCCTCGTGCCATCAACGCCGCCAGCAAAGGCATTATCAGTACCAGCACCAGCTCGATCCGCAGGATGACTTTCACACGGCTTGCCGTTGCTGCATCAATCACGGGAGCCTGGCCCTCCTTCAGCTGCTTGCGCCAGCGCAGGTAAACCACCGTCGGATAAATGGAAATGATGCCCACGATCGCAAACAGGATGACAAGCGCATAAAACGCCCAGTGGTGCATGTAATACGCAAATCCTTTCTCGACCACCATGCGGGCAATACCGGTCAGAAGGACAGCGGCAGCAGATATCCCGTAGAGTGCATCAACCGCAGCAATCCGTTTTGCGGTATCGACATCAAGCTTCGGCCTGAACAGCAAATGCTCGACCACCAGCGTGCTGAAAAGCACAAAAATGGACAGGTAGTGTAGCCAGGACCATAGAACATTTGCACCCATACCTGAGCTCCCCTTGTGACAGTGCTGCCAGCTTAATCCTCTTTAGCAACAAGTGCCTCTGCCTCGAAACGGATGCCGGCCCAGCCGTCCCGCAGGAAGGTACGGATGTTGCCGTGATCCGTTCCTTGCGGATGCTGCAACACATCCACCCGATAGAAGCGCCCGAAAAGCTGCACGGTATCGGCCTCTGACAGCCCCTTGTGTTTTGCCAGTGCAAAAATGCGGCAGGAGCCTTCATTCTGCCCGGCCTCGTTCACAACGGCATCGGCACCCGAGCCATTGGTGAAGCGGGTCGGTGTGTATTCGTAGTGGGCGTTGACGTAGGCAATCACGTCTTCGAAATCGGCTTCACCTTTCTTGAGGCGGTCAAGCAGTGTCTGGAAAATCATGGGGGTCTCCTCTTGCTGGCAGGGCATTCTGCCAGCAAGAGGCGCTGAGAGAAAAACAAATGAACATGACAAACCCGGCTGCACCCAGAATGATTGCCGGGCTTGTGATACTGCCGACGAGAAGTCTGATCAGTGGGGATGCATGATGCGCGCCTGCCGGCGCAGTTCCTCCTCAATCATGTGCAGCAGTTTGACGGTCTGGCCGACCGTGTCAGCCTCCCGGCTGTCTTCGGAAAGCATGTCTTGTTGCAGGGATTCGAGCTGCATGATTTGCCGGTGCAGGCTCTTGGGATCGATGTTCTTGAGAACCACGGTATGCGACAGCATGACGAGACCTCCTGTGTGCACGGTCATTGTCCGGTATAGACCAGAGACACAGGCCTCGCCAGCCCGTACCGCCATGTAACCGTAACAGGAAGATGGCGTTCACATATCAGGCAAATCTTCTCAGCCGCGCTGGTCGCCGGGTGCACAGGCAGCAGCTTTCTCGCGGGCACGGCGCTCCTGTGAGCGGCGCCATTGCAGGACTTTGCCCCCCAGAGCCTGGGCCGTGATGTCTTCGGCTACACCAACGGCAGCACAAAGCCTGTCGAAGTCGATACCGGTTTCGAAGCCGGAGGCGTGCAACAGGTGCACCAGGTCTTCGGTGGCGACATTGCCGGTGGCGCCCGGGGCAAAAGGGCAACCGCCCAAGCCACCGATGCTGGCGTCGAAATGGCGTATGCCGCATTCAATGCCGGCCCAGGCATTCACCAGTGCCGTACCTCGCGTGTCATGCAGGTGCAGGCTGAAAGGCGCGGCGCCATGGCGCTTGATGAGGGGCTGGAGTATGCGTGTCACCTGTGCCGGATTACCGGCGCCAATGGTGTCGGAGACAGCAATGTCAGTGGCGCCGGCCTCCAGCATCGCCTCCGCAATATCCTGCACGACACTGGCTGCCACAGCGCCGTCATACGGACAGCCGAAGGCACCGGAGACATAGGCACGGGCCTTGATGCCGTCGGCACGGGCCTGCGCAATGACATCACGACAGGCCGCTTCGGTCTGGGCCAGTGTCATGTTCAGGTTACGCAGGTTGAAGCTGTCGGTGGTGGAGATCACCACGGCCACATTGCGGTAGCCCGCGGCTTTTGCCCGCTCATAACCCTTGAGGTTGGGCACCAGCGCCATGTAGTCCAGACCCTCGGCCACGGGCAGACCCGCTGTGACTTCGGCGGCATCGGCCATCTGTGGAACCGCCTTGGGGTGTACGAAGCTGGCTGTCTCCAGATGACGCAGGCCGGCTGCCACAAGCGCCTCTGCAAGACGCAGCTTGCCGGCGGTAGTGACGGGATGGGACTGGTTCTGCAGGCCGTCGCGAAGACCGACTTCAGTGATGCGTACGTATTCTTTCATGACCGGGCGAAATGACTGGAGCGTTCAGCGGGGCTGTAGGGTAGCCCTTGCGACAGCAGGGCGAAAGACGGACTGGCAACAGGGCTTCCGGCCCGCATCAGATGAACTGCCGCATCTCCGGTATCGCCTCTGGCGACTCGGGTATCCAGGGCCGACTGAGCAGCCCCAAGCCGATATTGAGGGCATTGACCAGCAGCACAATGGCCACGGCCTGCAGGAGCGTGATGTCCAGGCAGCGCGCAAATATCCACACCGACACCAGGACCGGCAGCAGGATGATGATGCCGACCAACAACAGCAGCGGGATGTCCTGTGCCTCCAGCCACGAGAGCTGGAAAAGCACGAGAATTATCGCCACGCCATAGGTCAGCCCGGCAAGCAGCAGGGCCTTGATGACCGCTCCCAGCAAAGGCCGCCTTCCGGTTACGAGCCAGGTCGCCAGCAGGGTGATGACTCCCTGGAACAGCAATGCCAAGGCAAGAATGGCCATCGCTGCAAGAAGGAAGGTAAAAAAGGGGGCCATGCATGCACTCCGGGACAGACCCGAGAGGGCCGTGTTCAGTCGCAGGGATTCTAGCGGAGAGGATGCCCGGCTGGCTTGCAGCCCGGGAACCGGGGCTCAGAAGAAAACCACTACCCGGTTACGCCCGCTGTGCTTGGCTGCATACAACGCCTGGTCGGCCTGCTGCAAAGTGACCTCCAAGGCATTTGCAGGGTCATGCGGGGCAACGCCAAAACTGGCGGTGAAACGCAGTTCCCCTTGCGATGTGGGAATGCGTAGCGCGGCAAGTGCCTCACGCAAACGCTCGGCCACCTGACGGCCAGCCTCGATATCGGTTTCGGGCAGCAGGATGACAAACTCCTCGCCCCCAAAACGGGCCAGCAAATCGATCTCGCGCAACTGCTCACGGCAGGCACGGGCACACTGGCGCAAGGCCTCGTCGCCTATATCATGTCCGTAGTTGTCGTTCACGTGCTTGAAGTGGTCGATGTCGAAAGTAAGGGCGGTCAGGGGCGACTGCTGGCGCTGGGAGCGCTTGCATTCCAGTTCCGCACGCTCGTGGAAAGCACGACGGTTGAGCAGGCCCGTCAGGCTGTCGGTCGCCGCCAGAGCCTCCAGTTGCTCCATGAGCTTGCCGCGCTCTTCCAGCAGGGTCAGCAGGTGGCGGTTGGCCATCTCGACTGCCTGTGTGCGGTCCTGCACCTGCTGCTCCAGACTGGCGTTGAGGCCGGCAAGCTGGTCCTGATGGTCCTGCAGTTCGACAAGCAGCTGGCCGAAAGAATGGCTGAGCTGCCGCGTCTCCCGGAAAATCCCGCCGCCATGCAAGGCCACGCTGCCCGGATGCTGGCGGAGATGGTCGGCATTGCGGGCAAGCCGGGTCAGCGGGCGGCTCAGGAACCACGCCAGCCCCATGCCCAGCAAGGCAAAGAACACGGTCAGCACCAGGCCGGCACCCAGAATGTATCGCTGCAACTGGTATACCGAGGCAAAGGCCTTGTCCACCGGCTGGCGTACCATCACTTTCCAGCCCATGCCGGGGAAGTCACCCCAGCCCTTGCCGGTACGCAGCCCGGTCAGGTATTCGCGGCCATCCGGCCAGACCAGCGTTGAGGCTTCGCCCAGTTTCTCCAGCGGCGGCAAAACGGTATCTGCCTTGCCACGCGGGGCCAGCAGCAACTTTCCGTCACGCCCGACAATGAAGAACTCCATGCCGGCCTGGCGCCGGGCCGGCGTCAACATGCTGCTCTCGATATTGCGCGCCCACTCCCAGGAAAGCTGAGCCACCAGCCTGCCCGTGACATTGCCCTCTGCATCCTGGACGGGTGCTGCAATGTCCAGGGAGCGCCGGGACTCACTGGCAGCGTGGGGCCCTTCCAGTGGCGGCAGCCAGTCACTCTGGTGGACATCGCCCAGATAAAGCGGGGCCAGCCCCTGGCTGAACCAGGGCTGCTGCTGCATGTCCTCGCCTTCACGGTCGCCATGACTGCCGTAGAGCACACGTCCCTCGGCATCAATGACACCCAGCCAGGCATATTCCGGATGCCCGGCCTGCAAGGACTCCAGCAGCCTCCGGCCTGTCGCGTTGCGTTGCCGGTCCTGCAGGACATCAGCCTCGGCCAGCATGGTGATGTCATGCATGCGCTCGTACATGCCGATGTCCAAGACGTATGCCGTCACCTCCGCAATGCTGCCCAGACGCGTACTGACCGCACGGCGCTCGTTGTCGCTGCTGTGATGGGCGATCAGCAGGGTGAGGCTGGCCGACAGGACGGCAGCCATGAGACCAAAGGTGAGGGCAAGAACGCTTTTGAGGCGCAGACCGTTGAATGTCATGGGACAGGAGTTGGCTGATATTCGCCCAAGCATGCCCCAGACCTCGTGGTCAGGAAAACAGGAGAAGGGTAATCATCTAGGGAAGGCCGTGATTAACCCTTACAATCGCCGAGTTTTTTCCTGATCAACGAGTCCCTGCCATGACTGCCTCTACCGCCCCTGTCATCGATCCCGCCGAGTTCGAACTCTTCCGCGACAACGTCAAGCGCTTCCTCGAAAAGGAAATCGCGCCCCATTACGAGAAGTGGGAAAAGGAATCCTGGATGCCCCGCGAAGCATGGCTCAAGCTGGGCGAGAACGGCCTCCTCGCCGTGGACCAGGCTGAAGAATATGGCGGTGCCGGCGTGCCCTACCAGTATTCCGCACTGGTGCTGGAAGAAATTGCCAAGGCCGGTTTCTGTTCACTCTGTACGGCACTCTCCGTGCACTCTGACATCGTCACACCCTACGTCGCGCACATAGGCACGGAAGCGCAGCGCCAGCAGTGGCTGCCCAAACTGATTTCGGGCGAGGCCGTGGGCGCCATCGGCATGACCGAGCCGGGCGCAGGCTCTGACCTCGCCGGCATCCGCACGAGCGCCGTGAAGCAGGGCGACCACTACGTGCTGAATGGCTCCAAGACCTTCATCTCCAACGGCCAGCATGCCGACCTCGTGATCGTCGCCGCCAAGACCGATCCTGCCGCCGGCGCCAAGGGCGTGTCGCTCTTCCTCGTGGACACCTCCCTGCCCGGCTTCGCCAAGGGCAAGAAGCTGGAAAAGATCGGCCTGCACTCGCAAGACACCTCCGAGCTTTTCTTCGACAACGTGAAGCTGCCGCTGGATGCGCTGCTCGGCGAAGAAGGCAAGGGTTTTGCTTACATGATGCAGGAGCTGCCGCGCGAGCGCCTGAACATCGCCGTGCAGGCCGTGTATGCCTCTGAAGGCGTGCTAGAGGAAACCATCCGCTACGTTACCGAGCGCAAGGCCTTTGGCGCACCGCTGTCGCAATTGCAGAACACACGCTTCACCCTGGCCCAGTGCAAGACCGAGATCGAGTGCAACAAGGCCTTCCTCAACCAGTCCATCGACCGCTACATGGAAGGCAAGCTGGATGTGCCCACAGCTGCCATGATCAAGCTGTCCACAACAGAACTGCAGGGGCGTGTTACCGATGCCTGCCTGCAGATGCATGGCGGCTACGGTTACATGGTGGAATACCCCGTGGCCCGCGCCTATGTCGACGCCCGCATCCAGCGCATTTACGGCGGTGCCAGCGAAATCATGAAAGAAGTGATTGCGCGCTCGCTGGTCGGTCGCTGACTGTCGGAAAAGCGGGCCCCGCCCCCCC
>JBBCJX010000017.1:0-81373 GCA_037189985.1 Moraxellaceae bacterium | reverse complement strand
CAAAGAGGATTATTCAAAAACCAAAAGAATGAAATCATTTGTCGATCTCTTAATGGGCTTTGAGTGCGCACTTAAAGCCCATATATTTTTATCTGAGCCCTATATCGCGGCAGAATTAACATACAAAAAAATTAAGTCTGCCAGCCACAATATTAGCGCCTTGGCCGGACTTGCCTGCTTTATTTCAGATAAAGGAATATATGAAAAAACTGCGCATCTCCTTGGAAATTTCAGCGTTTTTCTAAGATATTCCCTTGATGGCTATGAATCTTTCTTTCCATCAGGCTTAGCACAAGAGGAAGCCATCGCCAGTTTCTCTGCGACATTAGCCAACACCAACTGGCTTAATGAGGTCGTAGCTCTGCTAAAAGAACTAATTGAGCCCACAATTGAGCCTTTATCAGGCCCCATTGATATGGAGAAAGTCATGGAGTATGAGACTGAGATGCGAAATTTTGTCCTTGCTGTTGGCATAGTTAAGGCATAACAAGTCAATGCAGCCGACCCCGTACCGGGGCGGCTGATTTCCAACGTTAGGCATGGAGAAGTCTTGGCATGAGCAGCGCAACGTACAAAGATCAAATTATCGCTGGCACAAGAATTGATTCGCAAGGCGAACGTCGCCCGAAGGAATATTTTGAAGAATTAATTAAATCTTTCCCAGCTCGAAGCCCACTGAATCAACAGCATGATATGCGCTTAGAAACAGTCGGATATCTTGAGAACTTTCGTGTTGTTCAAGACACTGAGGATGAGAGCGAATGGAATGTAATCGCAGATGTCTTTCTTACAAAGGGGGACTTAGACTCAGCACTAAAAGGGTTCAGTTACTCTGCATTAGAACATCTGGCATCAAATGCTCCGAAGCCGTACGTAAGTGTTCATCTCCCATACCCACTCTATAACGACGAAGCCTATATACGCTCTTTGTTAGACGAAGTTCCTGGTCTATTGGTCGGTCGTTGGGTCAAGAAAGCTGCTGACCCAACGACAATAAGTTTAGTTGCTGCGCTTATTGTCTTGGTCGTTAGGCCCGAATGGGAAATTCAGTACAAGGAGAATATCAGACCTGCAATTCTTAAGGCCATTGAGCTAATTAAAGGATTAAGAGAAAAGGGGTCGTCGGCTGACTTGCTGCAGCACGTTCGCGGCAATATTGGCGAGGATGTTCAGCTCCTATTTGTTCCTGATAGAGCCAATGAGGACGCGTCCTTCTCAGAGGCCGCCATTTTCAGTGCCGTCTCGGCTGCAATAGCCTTCTTGCAAACAGATGAAAAGTCAAAAAACGTCGGTGTTCAGCGAATACGCTTCTACTTTGATCTCGGCAAGAGACGGTATGTCTTGTTCCACGTTCAGTATTTAGATGGAACAGATACGCACCATGCCTAACAACTCGTTCAAGGCCGACGGCTTACAGCCGCGGCCTTAACTCCAACATTAGAGCATGCATAGGCAGAGATATATCCGTGAAGAAAATAGCCGACTATTGCGAAGGGGTAGGACTTCTATTTTTACTCATTGCGGCAATAACGTATCCGATGTTTGGCTCGTGGTTCGACGAGCTCTCTAGAAACTGGAGAGATATGATTTCAAATGAAATTATATTTACAGTTTTGGACACCCAGAGAGACTTGGCTGTACTCATTGCAACGGAAGACGGAGCTAAAAAAATAGCCTTGATCGGTGAAATAACCGACGACACGAACCGGAAGATAATTTGGGCCACACGCGAACGAGAAAGCATGAGTGCTTTCTTTTCCGAAGGGCAAGGTGCTACATATGCTGCCATCCAAGCGGCTGTAACAATTATTGCGGCAGGCCTACTTTTCATTGCAAAGTTACTACACATACTGGCAGCTCGCTCTAACAAGTCGTCCCAGATGACCCCGTACCGGGGAGGCTGAACTCCAACGTTAGCCACAAAAGAAGGCTCATATGCATCGAATAGAAAAGGCAAGACTATGGTTTGGAACATGTTGCCTTGTTCTCGGCGCCTCAGGATTCTGGGCTTTCCTTGCAGCGTTTGGGATTAACTATTTTCTAGAGCTCACCGAATCAAAGGTCTATCTCTTTATCTTCTTTCCGCTTCTTCTTCTCTTTTTCTTGGCTGGTATGTATCACTACATCCGTACCGCAAAGGAAGGCGCTCCTATTATCCGCAAGCCAATAGATGCGAGCACATCAAAGAAGCACTTGCCTAACTGGGTCGCCATTTTGGTTTTTGTGGGCATGCTTCTATTTTTAGTCTTTGGCATGCCTAAATTGGTTTAGCTCCATGCCCATCAGGCCGGGGCTAACAAGTCAATCCAGCCGACCCGCTAAAGTGGGCAGCTAATTTCCAACGTTAAGTATCAGTACGGAGTGCGAACGTCTGCGTCCTCGATCTGCTGGCTCATAGCGCGCCAGATGAGGCCGTCACGCGCCGCCACAAGCTGCTCTCCGATATATCACAGGAATCTCACACAGAAGCCCGTGCGCGCCATCGCCATGTAGTAGCGTTCGCCGCGATTAGTGGCTTAAAAACGGTTTTAGGGAGTCAAGTATATAAATCCCTTGTTGTTGGAGTGGGGAACGTGAGGCTTACGCCCGCCCCAGCGCCATCTCCAGCACCATTTCCGCCAGTTGGTCCAGGGAGAGCGGGCCGTTGCGCTTGTACCACATGCGCGTCCAGCTGATGGCGCCGCCAATGAGGCGACGGGCAATGAAGGGGTCCTGCGTGGTCATGCCCTGCTCGCGAGCATCCGTCAGCACGCTCTCCCAGAGTGCCTCGTACTCGGCCCGCATGGCCAGGAGCGGCCGCTGGTTGTCCGCCGACAAAGCGTTCCATTCATAGACCAGCACCGACATGGCATCGCCGGTATCCCCGTTGATGGATTCCAGCTCAGCGCGGATCAGGCCGCGCAGCCGCTCGCGTGGGGTGCTGCCCCGGGCCACGGCTTCCTGCATGCGGGCATGGTTGTAGCGGATGGCTTCCTCCATGACGCCATAGAGGATGTCTTCCTTGGTCTTGAAGTGATGGAACAGGGAGCCGGACTGGATGCCCACGACCCGCGCCAGGTCGCGCACTGTGGTGCGCTCGTAGCCCTGCGAGCAGAAGAGATGGGCCGCCGCCCGCAGCACACGGCCGCGCGGACTGTCGTCCAGCCCGCCCATGTGGGGAATGTCGTCCAGCGACTGCATCGCTTCCATCAATAAGTCTCAATTCAAATTAAATCAAAATCTTATAGCCATTATTTAAAGTAGATATTCACGATAAAAAGGCCACTCCGGCCATACTGCCAGATTTCCCGGAATAACAAAACCAAGCGCTTGCTTTGTTTTTGCGTGCGCCGTATCGTTGCCCCGTCATCAACCATCATCCGGGAGGCCACCCCATGTCCGATACGCCACACACCGTCCGCATCGGCTGCGCCTCCGGCTTCTGGGGCGACACCAACACCGCCGCCTTCCAACTCGTGAAAATGGCCAGGATCGACTACCTCGTCTTCGACTACCTGGCCGAAATCACCATGTCCATCATGGCCGCCGCCCGCATGAAAGACCCGCAGGCCGGCTACGCCACCGACTTCGTCACCCGCGTAATGGCCCCGCTCATCCGCGACATCGCCGAGAAGAAGATCAAGGTGGTCAGCAACGCCGGCGGCGTGAATCCCCTCGCCTGCCGCGACGCGCTGAACAAGGTCATCCAGGACGCCGGCCTCAACCTCAAGGTAGCCGTGGTGCTGGGCGATGACCTCTCGCCACGCCAGCAGGAATTCCGCGACTCAGGCACGAAGGAAATGTTCTCCGGCACCGACATGCCCGCCACGCTCGCCAGCATGAACGCCTATCTTGGCGCCGTGCCCATCCGCGATGCGCTGGCGGCGGGTGCCGACATCGTCATCACCGGCCGCGTGGTGGACTCCGCCGTGGTCATCGGCCCGCTGCTGCACGAGTTCGGCTGGGCCACGGACGACTACGACAAGCTGGGCCAGGCGGCGCTGGCCGGCCACATCATCGAATGCGGTGCACAATGTACCGGCGGCAACTTCACCGATTGGGAGAGCGTGCCCGGCTACGAGAACATGGGCTTCCCCATTGTCGAGGTAAGCGCCGACGCCAGCTTCATCGTTACCAAGCCGGAAGGCACCGGCGGCCTCGTCTCGCCCGCCACCGTGGGCGAGCAGATCGTCTATGAAATCGGCGACCCACAGTCCTACCTGCTGCCGGACGTGACGGCGGACTTCTCACAGGTGAAGCTCGAACAGGTGGGCGAGAACCGCGTGCAGGTGACCGGCGCCCAGGGCCGTGCGCCCACCGACAGCTACAAGGTCAGCGCCACCTACCCGGACGGCAACCGTGTCACCGTGAGCTTCATGATCGGCGGCATGGACGCCAAGCGAAAAGGCGAGCGCGTGGCCGAGGCCATCCTCACCAAGTGCGAACGCGTGCTGGCCATGCGCGGCGCGCCGGGCTTCACCGGAAAATCCGTGGAAATCCTCGGCACCGAAGCCACCTACGGCCCGCATGGGCGCCATCATGATGCCCGCGAAGTCATCGTAAAAATGGCAGTCACGCATCCGGTGAAGGAAGCCTGCCTCTTCTTTGCTTCCGAAATCGCGCAGGCCGCCACCGGCATGGCACCCGGCCTCTCCGGTATTGTCGGTGGCAGGCCGAAAGCCTCACCCGTAGTCAAGCTCTGGTCCTGCCTGGTGAAGAAGACGGACGTCAGCGTGGAAATCGACCTGGACGGCGAACGCCGCCGCGTGGACATCCCTGCCGGCAGCAATGCTGCCCTGCCCGCGCCCGCCTCCACCGGCGAAATCGCCACGCTCACAGGCAATGAAATCGAAGTGCCGCTGGTGAAGCTCGCCTGGGGCCGCAGCGGCGACAAGGGCAATGCCTCCAATATCGGCGTGATCGCGCGCGATGCGCGCTACCTGCCCTGGATACGCGCCGCGCTCACGGAAAAAACCGTGGCGGCATGGATGACGCATGTGTTGGAGGGCGACAACAGCGTGGTCACCCGCTTTGAGCTGCCCGGCTTCAACGCGTTGAACTTCCTGCTCACGAACGCGCTGGGCGGGGGCGGCATCGCCAGCCTGCGGATCGACCCGCAGGGCAAGGCCTTCGCCCAGCAGTTGCTGGAAATGCCGGTGAAGGTGCCGGCGGACCTTTTGAACTGACCCACAGACGCATCTCCTCTCCTGCCGGGAGAGGAAGGGAATCCCTCATGAAATACCAATCGCAATTCCATCCCGAGGCCTTCAAGGACAAGGTCATCATCGTCACCGGCGGCGGCTCCGGCATCGGCCGCTGCACGGCCCATGAGCTGGCCGCGCTGGGCGCCCAGATCGTGATCACCGGCCGCAAACAGGAAAAGCTGGACAACGTCGCCCGGGAAATCACCGAGGACGGCGGCAAGGTGAAAACGCTGGTCTGCGACATCCGCAAGGAAGAAGACGTGAAGGCCACCATCGCCGCCGTCATCAGCGAGTTCGGCAGGATCGACGGCCTCGTCAACAATGCTGGCGGCCAGTTCCCGGCGCCGCTCAGCATGATCTCCGCCAACGGCTTCGAGGCTGTGGTGCGCAACAACCTGCAAGGCACCTTCCTGATGATGCGCGAGGCCTACACGCAGTGGATGGAAGCGCACGGCGGCGCCATCGTGAACATGACCGCCGACATGTGGGGCGGCATGCCCGGCATGGGCCACTCGGGCGCGGCGCGCGCCGGCGTGGACAACCTCACCAAGACCGCCGCCATCGAATGGGCCCGGTCCGGCGTGCGCGTGAATGCCGTGGCGCCCGGCTGGATCATGTCCTCGGGCATGGACACCTACCAGGGCGATTTCGCCAAGACAGTCATTCCCATGCTCGCCACCAAGGCGCCACTCAAGCGCATGGGCACGGAGTCCGAAGTCTCCAGCGTGATCTGTTTTTTGCTCTCGCAGGGAGCCGCCTATGTTTCCGGCGTCACCGTGCGCATTGATGGCGCCGCCTCGCTGGGCACGCCCATTTTCCCGCTGGTGGACCACGAGAACTCCGAGGCCTACAACGGCTTCCACCGCGCCTTCATTCCCGAAGTCCTGAAGAAAGCCAAACCCGAGGGAGCGCAGTAATGGCCGTGATCGAATCTGCCGTCTCGCGCGAGAGCGCCGAGTTCAAGGCCAATGCCGAGGCGCTGGCCAGGACTGTGGCCGAGATGCGCGCCATCCAGCAGAAGGTGGTGGACAAGTCCTACGAGCAAAAACCCAAGTTCGACAAGCGCGGCCAGGTGCTGCCGCACGAACGCCTGCAACTCCTGCTCGATCCAGGCTCTCCCTTTGTCGAGCTCTGCGGCCTCGCGGGCTACATGCAGCACGACGACAAGGATGGCTCGGAAGCCGGTGGCGGTCTCATCGCCGGCATCGGTTATGTGAGCGGCGTGCGCTGCCTGGTCACGGCCAGCAACAGCGCCATCAAGGGCGGCACGATTTCACCCGCTGGCCTGCGCAAATCCCTGCGTCTTCAGGAAATCGCGCTGGAAAACCGGCTGCCGGTCGTCTCCATGGTGGAAAGCGGCGGCGCCAACCTGAATTACGCGGGCGAGATTTTCGTGGAAGGCGCGCGCGGCTTTGCCAACCAGGCACGGCTGTCGGCGGCCGGCATTCCTCAGGTCACCATCGTCCATGGCAACGCCACCGCCGGCGGCGCCTACCAACCCGGCCTTTCCGATTACGTGATCCTGGTGCGCAAGCGTTCCCACATGTTCCTGGCCGGCCCGCCCCTGCTGTTTGCCGCCACCGGCGAAGTCGCCACCGAAGAACAACTGGGCGGCGGTGAAATGCATGCCCAGGTCGCCGGCACCGGCGAATACCTGGCCGAGAACGACGCCGATGCCATCCGCATGGCGCGCGATGTCGTGGCCATGCTGAACTGGAAAGAAACCACCACAAAAGCCGAAACGGCTTATCAGGAACCGCTTTACCCGGCGGATGAACTGCCCGGCCTTGTGCCCTCCGACTCCAAGAAACCCTTCGACATGAAGGAAGTCATCGCCCGTCTCGTGGACGGCTCCGACTTCCTGGAATTCAAGACGGAATTCGACAATCAGACGGTCTGTGGCTGGGCGCGCATCGCCGGTTTCGTGGTGGGCATCATCACCAACAACGGCCCCATCACGCCTCAAGGTGCCGCCAAGGCCTCGCAGTTCATCCAGATGTGCGACCAGACCAAGCGCCCGCTCCTCTTTCTGCACAACACCACCGGCTTCATGGTGGGTACGGAATCCGAGCAGCAGGGCGTGATCAAGCACGGCTCCAAGATGATCCAGGCCGTGGCCAACTGCCGCGTGCCGAAAATCTCGCTGGTGGTCGGCGGCTCCTACGGCGCCGGCAACTACGCCATGTGCGGCCGTGGCCTGGACCCGCGCTTCATCTTCGCCTGGCCCAATTCGCGCACGGCCGTCATGGGCGGCGCGCAGGCCGGCAAGGTGCTGCGCATCGTCACCGAGCAGAAGCAGAAGAAGGCCGGCATCGAGGTGAATCCGCAGATGCTGGATTTCATCGAGCAGAGCACGGCGATGAAACTGGATGAACAGAGCACCGCGCTCTTCAACACTTCACGGCTCTTTGACGATGGCCTGATCGACCCCAGCGATTCCCGCAAGCTGCTGGTCTTCCTGCTTCAGACCATTGCAGAAGGCGCGGCTCGTGACCTGCAACCCAACAGCTTTGGCGTGGCACGCTTCTGATTTTTGACCCCCGTTCCCCCTGAGCCTGTCGAAGTGGCTTTTTTCCAAAGCCTGTGTGCTTCGGCAAGCCGGGAAAGAACGGAAACACCAGCGAGGAGAGCAACATGAAATTCACCCAGGAACACGAAGAACTCCGCCGTACCGCCCGCAACTTTGTGGAAAAGGAAATCAACCCGAATGTGCGGGAGTGGGAAGAGAACGGCCCCTTCCCCGCCCACGAGCTCTTCAAGAAGATGGGCAACCTGGGGCTGCTCGGCATCTGCAAGCCGGTGGAATACGGTGGCATGGGCCTGGATTATTCCTACAACCTCGTGGTGTCCGACGAAATCGGCCGCGCCGGTTGCGGTGGCGTGCCCCTGGCCATCGGCGTGCAGACGGACATGGCCACACCCGCCATCGCCCGTTTCGGCTCCGACGAGATCAAACGCGAATTCCTGGCACCGGCCATTGCCGGTGATTATGTCGCCGCCATTGCCGTGTCCGAACCGCATGCCGGCTCCGACGTGGCCGCCATCAAGACCACGGCCAAGAAAGACGGTGACGACTACATCATCAGCGGCACCAAGATGTGGATCACCAACTCCACGCAGGCTGACTTCTTCTGCCTGCTCGCGAATACCTCCGACGACAAACCGCACTTCAACAAATCGCTGATCGTGGTGCCTGCGAAATCCGCCGGCATCAGTTTTTCGGAAAAGCTGGACAAGCTGGGCATGCGCTCCTCCGACACCGCACAGGTCTTCTTCGACAATGTGCGTGTGCCGCAGCGCTACCGTATCGGCGCCGAAGGCATGGGCTTCATGATGCAGATGATGCAGTTCCAGGAAGAGCGTCTCTGGGGTGCCAGCAATGCCCTCGGTGGCCTGCAGGCCGTGATCGACGCCACCATCGAGTACTGCCGCCAGCGCACCACCTTCGGCCAGCCCCTGATCGACAACCAGGTCATCCATTTCCGCATGGCGGAGTTGCAGACCGAAGTCGAGTGCCTGCGCGCCCTCGTCTACCAGGCCTGCGAAGCCCATATCGCCGGTGAAGACGTCACCAAGCTGGCCTCCATGGCCAAGCTGAAAGCCGGCCGCCTCATCCGCGAAGTCTCCGACTCCTGCCTGCAGTACTGGGGCGGCATGGGCTTCATGTGGGAAAACCCGGCCGGCCAGCTCTACCGCGACGGCCGCCTGGCCTCCATCGGCGGCGGTGCCGACGAAATCATGCTGGGCATCATCTGCAAGCTGATGAACATCCTTCCGGGCAAGAAGAAAAAGGCGGAATGATTGCTGTCGCCCCCGCGCAGGCGGGGGCCCAGTGACTCACCCCATCGATGCAAAAGTAAAAGTCTCTGGATTCCCGCCTTCGCGGGAATGACAGGAGTTGGAAAATGTCTCTACCACAAACCGAAACCCTGCAACTCCGTGAAGACGGCTTCGTTCTTCACGTCACGCTGAACCGCCCGGAATCGCGCAACGCCATGAGCCTGCAGATGACGCAGGAACTCGGCGCCGTGTTCAGCGCCATCGAGAACAGCCCGCATATCCGCGCCGTGGTCCTGCGTGGCGCCAACGGCCATTTCTGTGCCGGCGGCGACATCAAGGACATGGCGGGTGCGCGCATGAAGGCGGCCGAAAGCGGCAACGATGAAGCCTATGCCGAACTCAACCGTGCCTTCGGTCACCTGATCACACAGGTGGACCATGCGCCGCAGGTGGTGATCGCGCTTCTGGAAGGTGCCGTGCTCGGTGGCGGTTTTGGTCTGGCCTGCGTGTCGGATGTGGCCATCACCACGGAAAGCGCGCAGTTCGGCTTGCCGGAAACCGGCCTTGGCGTGATTCCCGCGCAGATCGCGCCCTTCGTGGTGCAGCGTGTGGGCCTCACGCAGGCGCGTCGCCTGTCGCTGATCGGCGCCCGCTTCAAGGGCGAGGAAGCCGCCCGGCTCGGTATTGCGCATCAGGTGGTGGCCGATACGGCCGCACTGGAAACGGCGCTGGCCGATACGCTGGCGCAAATCCGCAAATGCGCGCCGGATGCCAATCGCGTCACCAAGGCGCTGCTGCACCGCGTGGGCCATGAACCGCTGGGAGGCCTGCTGGATGATGCCGCCCGGCAGTTCGCACGTGCCGTGGCCGGCCCCGAAGGGGCGGAAGGCACGATGGCTTTTGTTCAGAAACGTCCGGCCAAATGGGCTGAATAAACAAGTGGGCTGAATAAAACACGCCGAGTAAACAGGAATTCCCAGCATGGCTTTTTCCAAAGTACTGATTGCCAACCGTGGCGAAATCGCGTGCCGCGTCATCCGCAGCGCCAAGGCACTGGGCTATCGCACCGTCGCGGTCTATTCCGATGCCGATGCCAGCGCCCTGCATGTGCAACTCGCGGACGAGGCCGTGAACATCGGCCCGGCCAAGGTGTCCGAATCCTATCTGCGCGTTGACGCCATTCTGGAGGCCTGTGCCCGCTCTGGCGCGGATGCCGTGCATCCAGGCTACGGTTTCCTGTCCGAAAACGAAGCCTTTGCCGAAGCCTGCGCCAGCAAGGGCATCACCTTCATTGGCCCTCGCCCCAAGGCCATCGAGCTCATGGGCAGCAAGCGCCTGTCCAAGATCAAGATGATCGAGGCCGGTGTGCCCTGCATCCCCGGCTACGAAGGCGCGGACCAGAACGATGCCGTCTTCATCAAGGAAGCCAACCGCATCGGCTTTCCGGTGATGGTCAAGGCATCCGCTGGCGGCGGTGGACGCGGCATGCGTCTGGTGCACACGAAAGAAGAATTGCCGTCGGCACTCGCCACGGCACGCTCCGAAGCGCAGAACGCCTTCGGCTCGGGCGAACTCATTCTGGAAAAAGCCGTGATCGCCCCGCGCCACGTGGAAATCCAGGTCTTTGGCGACACGCACGGCAACTGTGTCTATCTCGGTGAGCGCGACTGCTCCATCCAGCGTCGCCACCAGAAAGTGGTGGAAGAAGCGCCCTGCCCCGTCATGACGGCTGCGCTGCGCCAGAAGATGGGCGAAGCCGCCGTCGCCGCCGCGAAAAGCGTGGACTATGTTGGTGCCGGCACCGTGGAATTCCTGCTGGACGCCGACAACAATTTCTATTTCCTGGAAATGAACACCCGCCTGCAGGTGGAGCATCCCGTCACCGAACTGGTCACCGGACTGGACCTGGTGGAGTGGCAGTTACGCGTGGCCAATGGCGAGCCGCTGCCGCTGGCCCAGGACGACATCACGCTCACCGGCGCCGCCATCGAAGTGCGTTTCTACGCCGAAGACCCGGGCAACAATTTCCTGCCACAGACCGGCCCCGTCCTGTCATGGATTCCCGCCGACCTGCCCGGCGTGCGCATTGACCACGGCATGTACACCGGCGGCGAAATCAGCCCGCATTACGATCCCATGGTGGCCAAGGTCATTGCCTGGGGGAAAACCCGCACCGACGCTGCCCGCCTGCTGGCACGCGCCGTGGAAGATTCCGTGCTGCTGGGAGTGAACAACAACAAGCAGTTCCTCGTGAGCCTGCTGCGCCATCCGGTCTTCGTGAGTGGCGATACCTCCACCGCTTTCATTGATCGCCATTTTGCGGACGATGCCAGCCTGAAACCGGCCAGGGCCGATGCCGAGTCGCTGGCCATTGCCGCCGCCCTCATCCTTCATGAAAGCCACGAAGCCGGTTTCATCACGGGCCTCGCCGGCGCCACGCCGCTGCGCTTGCAGGTGGGCGAGACCGTGCATGCCCTGTCCGTGCGGATACAGGGCCAGCGCTTGACCGTGACAGAAGCCGATCAGGCACATGACATCACGGTGCTGGACACCCGCGACGGCTCCCTGCTCTACGAATCCGGTGGTGTTCGCCGCCGTGTCGCCTGGGCCCGGCAGGGCAACACGCTCTACCTCGACCGCGCCAGCGGCAATCTCGCCATCGCCGACATCACGCACGCTCCGGCGGCATCGGCCGATGCCGAAGGTGACGGCCTGCTGCGCGCGCCCATGGACGGCGCCATCGTCGCGCTGCTGGTAAAGGAAGGCGATACCGTGCAGAAAGGCCAAACGCTGGCCGTGATGGAGGCCATGAAGATCGAGCACCAACTCAAGGCCAACCGTGACGGCCGGATTGCCGGTATTAGCGTGAGCGAAAAACAGCAGGTGAAAAAGCGCCAGCAACTGCTGCTGATACAGGACTGATCATTCCCGGGGCCGCCTCCGTCACACGGGGCGGCCTTTTATTCTGACAAGAAGTGACCGCACGGACAGCCGTGCCGCCACACCCGACAGCCAAACGCAAAGGAGCCACCATGAGCACACTCAAGGGCCGTACCCTCTTCATCACCGGCGGCAGCCGCGGCATCGGCCGCGCCATCGCCCTGCGCGCCGCGCGCGATGGCGCCAATGTCGTGATTGCCGCCAAGTCGGCGGAGCCCCATCCCAAGCTGCCCGGCACCATCTTCAGCGTGGCCGAGGAAATCAAGGCGGCGGGCGGCAATGCCCTGCCCCTGCAGGTGGATGTGCGTGAAGAGGCCCAGGTGCGCGAGGCGCTGGCCAAGGCTGCCGAGCACTTTGGCGGCATCGACATCCTCGTCAACAATGCCGGCGCCATCAACCTCATGGGCGTGGAACACACCCCGCTCAAGAAATACGACCTGATCCAGGACGTGAACCACCGCGCCACCTTCCTCTGTGCCCAGGCCGCACTGCCCTACCTGAAAAAGTCGGACCAGGCACACATCCTCAGCCTGTCGCCCCCCATCAACATGGCGCCACACTGGCTGAAGCCCTTCTCGCCCTACACCGTCTCCAAGTACGGCATGACCATCCTCACGCTGGGCATGGCAGAAGAGTTCCGTGACTACGGCATTTCCTGCAATACCCTGTGGCCGGCCACCTACATCGCTACGGCAGCGGTGGAAGTAAATCTGGGCGGTGATGCGGCAGCGGCGGTCAGCCGCAAACCGGAAATCATGGCCGATGCCGCCCATGCCATCCTCGTCACCGCCCGTGGCGAGCTGACCGGCCGCACGCTGCTGGACGAGGAGGCCCTCGCCCGTGTCGGCATCACCGAACTCAAGGGTTATGCCTGCCAGCCGGAAAACGCCGACAAGCTGCAACGGGATTTTTTCCTGGATTGAGTTCGCCCGAGGCCTCACGAGGACTTTCAAGGCTGAGCGATGATCGTGCGTTCCAGAGTTGGTCATCACTGAAGTGTGACATCACGCCGGTGATGAAAAGCCTTGCCCGGACCAAGGCCATTTCCCTTGGGAAACAAGCCTCGAGAGCTTCCGGGACAAGGCTTTTCATTGTCGGACAAGATTGCATGTCAAGCCCAATTTCGGCTTGAAGTGGGCCAATCAGGAAGGTACTTTAGGCCCTCATTTTGCCGGAAGGGGTACGCTCGTTCCGGCACTCTCTCCCTGAAAAAAATCACATGCCAGCGGGACCCGGCAGCACAGACACGGGCCACCGAGGACACAAAAAAATGAGCAAGCAAGACGTCATCACGCCTGTTGAATTCGCCCGCAAGTTTGCCGCGCTTACACCCAAGATACCCCGCATGGTGCAAGGCCTGCTGCTCGCCTCCAATACGGACCCTACCAAGAACGTCGGACTGGGCTGGGCCATAGAAAAAACCACGCGTGAAAATCCGCATGGCACCGCAGTGCTCTACAAGGACACGCGCCTGACCTACACCCAGTTCAACCAATGGGCCAACCGCATCGCGCACTTCTTCCTGGCGCAGGGCCTGCAAAAAGGAGACGTGGTCGCCGTCTACGTGGAAAACCGCCCGGAGCTGCTGGCCATCGTCACCGCACTCGGCAAAATCGGCGTGGTCTCCGCCATGCTCAACACCTCGCAGAGCGGCAAGGTACTCACGCACAGCGTGAACCTGGTCAAGCCCAAGATGGCCATTGTTGGTGAAGAACTGGCCACGAGCTTCAGCGAAGTGCTAGGTGATCTCGAATTCGATCACAAGAACCTTTTCTGGTTTGCCGACGACGACACGTTCAAGAATCCGGGCAAGGCCCCCAAGGGTTACCGCAACCTGGCCACAGAAATTGCCGAGCAACCCGTGTACAACCCGGCAACCACCGGCCAGATTTACCCGCATGACGGCCTTTTCTACATTTACACCTCCGGCACCACCGGCATGCCCAAGGCGGCGATCTTCTCGCACGGCCGCTGGATGAAGGCTTTCGGCGGCTTCGGCTATACGCTGCAATTGCAGAAGACCGACGTGATCTATGTGACCCTGCCCTTCTACCACGCCACCGCCATGTGCGTGTGCTGGGGCTCGGCCATTGCCGGCGGCGCCGGTGTGGCAATGCGTCGCAAGTTCTCTGCACGCGAATTCTGGGATGACATCCGCAAGTACCGCGCCACTTCATTCGGCTATGTCGGCGAACTCTGCCGCTACCTGAACGAACTCCCCCCCAAGCCCAACGACCGCGATCACCTTGTAAAGAAGATCGTTGGCAACGGTTTGCGCCCGGGCATCTGGAAGCCCTTCAAGGACCGTTTCGGTATCGAGGAAGTGCTGGAGCTGTACGCCTCTTCGGAAGGCAACATCGGCTTCACCAACCTGTTCAATTTCGACAACACCGTGGGCTTCTGCCCGCTGCCCTACAAGATCGTGAAATACGACAAGGACGCCGACCAGCCTGTACGCGGCAAGAACGGTTTCATGGTTGAGGCAAAGAAAGGCGAAGCCGGTCTGCTGGTGGGCGAAATCACGGAGAAAACCCCGTTCGATGGCTACACCGACCCGGCCAAGAACGATGCCTGCATCCTGAAAGACGTCTTCACCAAAGGCGACCGCTATTTCAATACCGGCGACCTCGTGCGTGATATCGGCTTCCGTCATGCCCAGTTCGTGGACCGCACCGGTGATACCTTCCGCTGGAAAGGCGAAAACGTGTCCACCACGGAAGTCGAGAACATCATGAACGGCCACCCAACGCTGCAAGATGCCGTGGTGTATGGCGTGGAAATCCCCAACACCAATGGCCGCGCCGGCATGGCAGCCATTACGCCGCATGAAGGCCATGCCGAGGCCGATCTCGACCTGCCCGGCCTTTATGCCCATCTCAAGTCAGAACTGCCCGCCTATGCCGTTCCTGTTTTCCTGCGCGTCAGGCAGGCCATGGAAACCACGGGCACCTTCAAGTACCAGAAGAACAACCTGAAGAAAGAAGGCTTTGATCCGGCCCAGGTCAGCGGTGAGCACCTGTTCGTGTGCCTGCCGGGCTCATCCGGATACGTTGCGCTGACAGACGAAATTTACCAGAACATCCAGAAAGGCCAGTACCGCTTCTGATATCTGTCTCGTGAAAAAATGCCGGCACTTGCCGGCATTTTTTTTGGAAAATCACCTGAAAGATTTCCTGCTTCAGGCTTTATCCAACTCCGCAAGAAACTGCCTGACTTCACGGCGCGAACGCAGGAATATGATCCGCCGCTCATGCCGGTGTGCCTCCAGCAGTGCCACTACCCTGGGGCGGCTGCGTTCCGGGTAGTTCCATATCCAGCGCAGGAACTCCAGGCTGGGCAACTGCTCCGGGCAACCTTCGGCCATATCCGGTCGCGTCTGGCCGAGATAGCGGAATCCACGGCTGATGGCACGCGACAGGCAAAGCAGCCTCGGCAGGTCCAGAAAGATCGCGGTATCGCAGGCGGCAAGACGCTGCGCCAGCGTGCCGGAATAATTCCCGTCCATCACCCACTGCTCACGCTGGATGAACGCCTCCACCCGCGCCTGCCAGTCCGGCTTCTCCGGCTCTACCCAATCAGGCTGCCAATACAGCGCATCCATATGGATGACAGGAATGCCCAGTTGCCCGCCCAATACTCTGGAAAACGTGCTTTTGCCGCTGCCGCCGGAACCTATGACCAGAATTTTTTTCACAAAGACTCTCGCTGCAAAGACAGCAGCCGGCATCGGCAAAAATCAGGCCTTCCTGTAACCCAGCCGTTCATTGCTGGCGAGTCCCTGCACGAGGCGCTGGTTCTTTTCTGCCCAGAGATCCGCCAGCCATGTCTTTACGGCCTCGCGGTGTGCGGCATCCTGCATGTAGTCGCCTGCCAGCAGCTGCTCCGGTACCGGCAGCACTCGCACATGCAGGCGCAAATCTGCCTGCTGGCCACTCAGCCAGCTCCAGGCCAGCTCCTTCTCGCTTGGCGAATATTCGATCGTGACATCAACGATGCCGGCAAACTGGTCGCCCATTGCATTCAGCGTATAAGCCACGCCTCCCGCCTTGGGATGCAGCAGGCGTTCATAGGGAGAACCTGTCGCGGCACGCTTGGCCTCGGTAAAGCGTGTCCCCTCCAGAAAATTCACTACCGTCACCGGCACCTCGCGATATATCTCGCAGGCACGCCGGGTGGTTTCCAGATCGGAGCGGCCTGCCTTGCGGGTCATGAAAGGAAAATCCATGGCCCAGCACACCAGCCCGACGATAGGCACATAGAGCAGGTCACGCTTGAGGAAAAAACGGGCAAACGGCGTACGCCTGTGGAAGACATCGAAAATCACCAGAATGTCTGCCCAGGACTGATGGTTGGACACCAGCAGATAACTGCGACGCGGGTCCATGTCGCCATCAAAGGATACCTGCCAGCGCACAGGATGCAGCAGGCGCAACATGAGGGCATTGCTGCCCACCCAGTTGCGGGCGATCCAGACACAATAACGCGACGCCAGGCGCTGCACCCGGTAGATCGGCACACAGCGCAGCAATACACCCGGCAGCATCACGATGAACCAGAAGGTGATCATCAGCATCAAGGAGAGCAGTGTCAGCAAACCCGTGAACCAGGCAGGAAATAAGGTAGCGATCATGAGTGTTTCCGGGAAATCCCTGTTTTCAACCTGAATCCTGGCCGCCCTGGCAGCCATCAAGACCGCACATTATCCGTGCTGGGCCATTAACCGTCGACAGAAAGCAGCCGTCCTGCAAGTCATCTTCCGGCGGCCAACCCAAAGCAGTGCGCCAGCAATTATCACAGCACCCCTTATGGTGCGTGCACACATCGAAGAAAAACCTCTTTATCTCCATGTCCGAGGGCAACGAACTTCATCCAAGTTACTGAATTTTCTCTGTAATGCTTAAGGCTTGAACACTCATGAGCAAAGCTGGCACGGCTCCTGCAAATACCCACTTGTATACAAGACGGAATGCAGGAAACCGATTCAATGCCGAACACGCAAGCCTGGAATCTTGGAGAGTGGCAACAGGCCTATCACAGCGGCTTGAAGCCCCAAGAGCTCCTGACCTCTCTGCTGGCATCACTGGACAGTAATGATCCGGCCTGGATCACCTTGATCAGCACGGAGGCATTGCAGGTACGTCTGGCCGAACTGGAGAAGCAACTGGAGTTGGCACAGGGAGACTTGCAGGCACTCCCCCTTTACGGCATCCCCTTCGCTGTCAAAGACAATATTGATGTCGCCGGACTGCCAACCACATGCGCCTGCCCTGCCTTTGCGCGCATGGCCGACAGTGATGCCACTGTCATCCAGAAACTCCTGGCCAGCGGCGCCGTGGTTATCGGCAAAACCAATCTTGACCAGTTTGCCACCGGACTCGTCGGCACACGCTCCCCTTACGGTGCCGTGCCCAACACCTTCAATACCCGCTATATCAGTGGCGGCTCAAGCTCAGGTTCTGCATCGGTGGTGGCACGCGGACTGGTGCCGTTTGCCCTCGGCACCGACACCGCCGGCTCAGGCCGTGTACCAGCCGGCCTCAACAACATTGTCGGCCTGAAGCCGACGCGCGGACTCCTGAGCACGGAAGGCGTCGTACCGGCATGCCGCACACTGGACTGCGTGTCGCTGTTCACGTTGACCGTGGACGACGCCGACGCACTCATGCGCATCACCGCAGGATTTGATGCAGCCGATCCCTACTCACGCCGACTCCCCGTCTCATCCGCACCATTCCCGGCCAAACCCATTTTCGGCATTCCCTCCGCGCCGCAATGGTTCGGCGACCAGCAGTCGCGCAAATCCTGGGAGTGGGCACTGCAGCATCTGGATGCGCTGAACGTCACCCTGATTCCGGTAGATTTTTCAGCACTGCATGAAATGGCAGCACTGCTTTATGACGGCCCCTGGCTGGCAGAACGCCAGGCAGCCATCGATGAACTGGCAGCAACGAATCCTGAGGCGCTAAACCCTGTGGTGCACGGGATCATCGACCGCGCTCGCAACATGAGCGCGGTCGATGTCTTCAAGGGGGAATACCGCCGTGCTGAACTGGCACGCATCGCTGAAACCCTGCTGGAGGGTCTTGATGGCCTGCTCATGCCGACCACACCCGGCATCTACACACTTCAGGAAGTCACTGACGAACCCGTGCTGCTGAACAGTCAGCTCGGCACCTACACCAACTTCGTCAACCTGCTGGACCTCTGCGCGCTGGCATTGCCCGCCGGGTTACGCCAGGACGGACTTCCTTTCGGCATCACACTGGCCGCACGTGCTGGTCGCGATTCAGCGCTGACTGCATTCGGTCTGCGCTGGCAGCAGTCCAATCCGTGGCTACGGGGCGCCAGTCAACAGCCGCTGGCCAGTACACAGGCATTCCTGCTCCCTGCCGAAAAGCCAGACATGAGCAACATGATCACGGTCGCCGTTGTCGGCGCCCATCTCAGCGGCATGCCACTGAACACACAACTCATAGAACGTGAGGCCATCCTGCTGGAGAGCACGCAAACCGCCGCCGCTTACCGGCTCTTCGCACTGCCGGACACCGTTCCACCCAAACCCGGACTATTAAAAGTCAGCTCCGAAAAAGGCGCAGCCATTGCCGTGGAGTTGTGGGCCATGCCGCTGCGGCACTTCGGCTCGTTCGTGGGGCTCATTCCTTCGCCACTGGGTATCGGCACGCTGACGCTGGCAGACAGTCGTCAGGTCAAAGGATTCATCTGCGAAACCTGGGCACTGGAAGGCGCCAAAGACATCACGACATTCGGCGGCTGGCGCGCCTACATCGCCAGCCTGGCTTGAGGGGACAAGGAAAATGTTCAAGACCGTCCTGATTGCGAACCGTGGCGAAAACTCAGCGTGCAACGCTGAGTTTCGGCGCAGGGTAGTGCGCGCAGCGCGCAAGCCGGAGGCAAATCGCCAGGGAGTAACGAAGCATGTTCTCTAAGGTTCTTATCGCTAACCGGGGTGAAATAGCCGTCCGCATCGCCCGGACCCTGAAAAAGATGGGTGTGAAATCCGTGGCCGTTTACTCCGAGGCCGACCGCAACAGCGCCCACGTGACCGCCGCCGACATGGCCGTCTGCATCGGCGAAGGCGCGCCTTCCGAAAGTTATCTGCGCGGCGACAAAATCATCGCCGCTGCCCGTGAAACCGGCGCCGAGGCCGTCATTCCCGGCTACGGCTTCCTTTCCGAGAATGCCGGCTTCGCCGAAGAATGCGCCGCCGCCGGCATCGTCTTCGTCGGCCCCAGCCCCGACCAGTTGCGCCGCTTCGGTCTCAAGCACACCTCGCGCGAACTCGCGGAAAAAGCCGGCGTGCCACTGACGCCGGGCACGGGGCTTTTGACCAGCCTCGACGAGGCGAGAACCGCTGCCGCCGGACTCGGCTACCCCGTGATGCTGAAAAGCACGGCGGGCGGCGGCGGCATCGGCCTGTCGCGCTGCAACGACGAAGCCGGCCTCGTCGCCGCCTATGAGTCCGTGCAGCGCCTGGGCAAGAGCTTCTTCAACGATGCCGGCGTCTTCCTGGAGCGCTTCGTGGACGAGGCGCGGCACGTGGAAGTGCAGATTTTCGGCGACGGCAGGGGCAAGGTGGTGGCGCTCGGCGAGCGCGACTGCTCCGTGCAGCGCCGCAACCAGAAAGTGATCGAGGAAACCCCCGCCCCCGGCCTGCCGGCAGCCACGCGCGAAAAACTGCTGGCCGCTGCCGTCAGCCTGGGCGAATCCGTGGGCTATGCCTCCGCCGGCACGGTGGAATTCATCTACGACGCCGCGCGCGACGAGTTCTATTTCCTGGAAGTGAACACCCGGCTTCAAGTCGAGCACCCCATCACGGAAATGGTGACGGGACTGGACCTCGTGGAATGGATGGTGCAGACCGCCGCCGGCGAACCGCCCCTGCTGGACACGCTGCCCCTGCCACAGGGCTGCGCGATTGAAGTGCGCCTCTATGCCGAAGACCCGGTACGCAATTTCCAGCCCTCGCCGGGCACGCTGACGGAAGTCGGTTTCCCGGAAGGCGTGCGTATCGACGGCTGGGTCGCCACCGGCACGGAAGTCTCGCCCTTCTACGATCCCATGATTGCCAAGCTCATCGTGCATGGCGAAAACCGCAGCGACGCGCTGGCGAAGTTGCAGGCCGCGCTGGACGCCACCCGCCTCTACGGCATCGCCACCAACCTCGACTACCTGCGCCAGATCATCAGCAGCACGACCTTCCGCGAAGCAAAACTTTCCACACGTTTCCTCGAACGCTTCGAGTACAAGCCACGGCTGCTGGAAATCCTGGAGCCCGGCACCTACACCACGGTGCAGGACTATCCAGGCCGCAGCGGCTACTGGGACATCGGCGTGCCGCCTTCCGGCCCCATGGACGATTACGCCTTCCGCCTCGCCAACCGCATCGTCGGCAACCATGAATCGGCGGCGGGACTGGAATTCACGATACAGGGGCCATCCCTGCGCTTTCACGGCGACACGGTGATCGCGCTCACCGGTGCCGACATGCAGGCCACGCTTGACGGCGAGCCACTGCCACTGTGGCAGCCTGTCAGCGTGAAAGGCGGACAGGTGCTGAAAACCGCCCGCAGCCAGAGCGGCTGCCGCAGCTATCTCGCGGTACGCGGCGGCATCGACGTGCCGGATTACCTCGGCAGCAAGTCCACCTTCGCCCTCGGCCAGTTCGGCGGCCATGCCGGCCGCACGCTGCGCAACGGCGACATGCTGGCCATCAGCAATCCCGCCCTTGCCGCCTGCAACACGCCCGCTCCCGTGCACGAACCCGCCGCCGCGCCGGCGGCGCTGGTTCCCGTATATGGCAGTGAATGGGACATCGGCGTGCTCTACGGCCCGCACGGCGCGCCGGATTTCTTCACGCAGGCATCCGTGGACGAATTCTTCGCCTCACCCTGGGAGGTGCACTACAACTCCAACCGCCTCGGCGTGCGCCTCACCGGCCCGAAGCCCTCATGGACACGCTCCGACGGCGGCGAGGCCGGCCTGCACCCTTCCAACGTCCACGACTGCGAATACGCCGTCGGCTCCATCAACTTCACCGGCGACATGCCGGTGATACTCACGCGCGATGGCCCCAGCCTCGGCGGCTTCGTCTGCCTCGCCACGATTGTCAAGGCCGAATTGTGGAAGGTGGGACAGGTCAAGCCCGGCGACCGCATCCGTTTCCGCCGCATCAGCTTCGATGCCGCCCTCGCGCTGGAACTGGCGCAGGATGCTGCCATCGCCGGACTGACGCCGCTGCCCGCGCTGCCGGCATTCCCGGAAGTGAAGCCGGAAGACACAGTATCCGAATGCGTGGTCGCCGCCCTGCCTGCTGAAAACAATCGCCCGGAAGTGGCCTACCGCCAGGCCGGCGACAAATACATCCTGCTGGAATACGGCCCCAATGTGCTGGACCTGCGCCTGCGCTTCCGCGTGCACGCGCTGATGGAATCGCTCAAGGCCGAGCCCCTGCCCGGCATCCTGGAGCTGTCGCCCGGCGTGCGCTCCCTGCAGATCCACTACGACAGCCGCGTCATCACGCAGTCCGCGCTGGTCACTGCCCTGCTGCAACGGGAACAGGTCCTGTCCGACGTGGAGACGCTGAGAATCGCCAGCCGCGTCGTGCACATGCCGCTGGCCTTCGAGGATTCCGCCACGCTGGGCGCCGTCACGCGCTACCAGGAAACCGTGCGCGGCAAGGCGCCCTGGCTGCCCAACAACGTCGATTTCATCCAGCGCATCAACGGCCTGGCCTCGCGCGAGGAAGTACTCGACATCGTGTTCAGCGCCCGCTACATGATCCTGGGCCTGGGCGATGTCTATCTCGGCGCGCCCTGTGCCGTGCCGGTGGACCCGCGCCACCGCCTCATGACCTCCAAGTACAACCCGGCGCGCACCTTCACCGCCGAAGGCACGGTGGGCATCGGCGGCGTCTACATGTGCATCTACGGCATGGACTCCCCCGGCGGCTACCAACTCGTCGGCCGCACCCTGCCCATCTGGAACAAATTCCTGAAAAACCCGCAGTTCACCACGCCTTCCGGCAAGGGCGAACCCTGGCTGCTCAAGTTCTTCGACCAGGTGCAGTACTACCCGGTGAGCGAGGAGGAGTTGTTGCAGTTGCGCGAAGACTTCCGCGAGGGCCGCACACAAATACGCATCGAGGAAGAAATTTTCGATCTCGCCGGCTACGACAGGTTGCTGAACGAGAACGCGCTGGCCATCGCCGATTTCCGCGCCCGCCAGAAGACCGCCTTCGAGCGCGAGGTCGCGCTCTGGCAGAGCGAGGACAGCGTGGACGTGATCGCGGCCATCGAAGAGGAAATCAGCATCAGCGTGGCCGAAGGCGGCCATCTCGTTGCTGCCGACATCTCCGGCAACGTCTGGAAGCTGCTGGTGGAAGCCGGCAGCCGCATCGAGGCTGGCGAACCGCTGGTGATCCTGGAAGCCATGAAGATGGAATTCCCCATCCATGCCCCCGTGTCCGGCACGGTGCGCGCCCTGCACTGCCGCCAGGGCCGCCCCATCGCGGCCGGCGATGCACTGCTGGAAATCGAGCTGGGCTGAACCCGGACTGAAACCTGGGCTGAAACGAGAAACGAGAATGAGCGAGAAACCCGCCAACATCACCGTGCTACGCGGTGGCAAGCGCAAGGAAAACAGCGAGAACCTGGCCGAGCGCATCTATGCCCGGCTCAAGGAGGAAATCTTCGACTTCCACCTGCTGCCCGGCGACCGTTTCAGCGAGAACGAGGTGGCCGAGCGCATGGCCGCCAGCCGCACGCCCGTGCGCGAGGCGCTCTACCGCCTGCAACGCGAAGGCTATGTAGACGTGCTCTATCGCTCCGGCTGGCAGGTCAAGCCCTTCGATTTCCGCTTCTTCGAGGAAATCTACGACCTGCGCATCATCATCGAGCTTGCTGCCGTACGGAAAATCTGCGAGCAGGAAATCAGTTCCCCCCTGCTGGACGATCTCAAGCGCATCTGGCTGGTTTCCCCCGCCGAGCGCATCAGCGATGCCTCTACCGTCTCCATGCTGGACGAGCGCTTCCACGAAATGCTGGTGGAAGCCGCCGGCAACAGCGAGATGGCCAAGATGCACCACGGCATCACCGAGCGCATCCGCATCATCCGCCGCCTGGACTTCACCAAGAAGCCGCGCGTGGAAGCCACTTATATCGAACATGGAAAAATTCTGCGCGCCGTACTGCAACGACGTGCCGACCAAGCCCAGATGCTGCTCAAGTCACACATCGAAGAGAGCAAGGCCGAAGTACGAAAGATAACGCTGCATATGTTGCACAGCGCCCGTAACCAGCTTCAGGGCGAATGATTTTCCGGAAATTTCCGGGTTTGCGGAACCTCGCACACAGGGCGTTCGATCCGTTCGGGAAAGAGCGGCGGGGGGAAGAAAACGGCGCGTGAGCGTCGCTTCGGGCGAGAACTGACCAGCTCCCCGTTTTCCCAGGGTCGTCAAAGGAGATGGACCATGTGTATCAAGTTTGCAGGCAAGAGGGGTAAAACCCTGCTGGCGGCCCCACTGGCCCTGGCAGCGGCCGTGAGCGGTGTTGCTCAGGCGGTCGAAGTCAAGATTCCGGAAACCACGCTGACTGCAAGCCTCCGGGCAAGCTTCAGTTCAACCAGTTCGGATGATTCCACCGCTGTCGATGTCAATGACTTTGCACTCAACAGTCTTAGCATTTACCTGAACAGCAAGATCACCGAAAACATCAAGTTCAGCTTTTCAAGCGAAATAACCGGTGCAGTTACTGGCGCTGACTTCAACACAGGCACTACAACATCAACTGGAGGCTATGTTGCTGTTCAAGACGCCATCGCCCAGTTCGAATACAGCCCCGCACTCAATATCTGGGCAGGCCGCTTCCTGCCACCGACGGACCGTGCCAACAGTTATGGCGCCTACTTTGCCAATAACTGGAATTTCGCCACTGACGGGACTCAGGACGGCTATCCCTTCATCGCCTTCGGGCGCGCTGACGGCGTGGCTTACTGGGGCGATTTTGCCGATGCAAAACTGAAAGTATCGGCTGGTATTTTTGACATTCCTGCCACACTGGGCACCAATGCCAACAAGACCATGGCCGCCGCACGCATCCAGTACAACTTCTGGGATGCAGAACCCGGCTATTACCTGAGTGGAACCTACTACGGCACCAAGGACATCCTGTCCCTCGCCTTTGCCACCAATGCCGTGGGTGACCAGACCACTTCCAACATCGACTTCCTGCTGGAAAAGAAGGTTGGTGATGGTGGTGCCTTCTCGCTGGAAGGCGAATACATCGTTTACGACGGCCTCGGCGGTTATCCCTCACCGAACGGAGCTGCCTACGCGGATGGCGACAGCTACTACCTGCTGGGCGCCTACTTGCTGCCCGCCGCAGTGGGTCCCGGCAAGCTGCAGTTCCTCGGCAAGTTCGGCACGACCACCTATGAAGGAGTTCTGGGTGGAAGTGATCTCGAGCAGGACACGCTGGAGCTAAACGTCAACTACATCATCAAGTCCTACAACGCCAAGGCCAGCCTTTTCTATCTGGACAAGAGCTATTCCGATTCTTCCGTCTTTGACACCAAGACCATCGGTCTCGGTGTCCAGTTGATGACGCTGTAATCCCGGATCACAAGGAGTCTACTGAAATGAAAACCAAACGTTTCATGAAAACACTTTCGGCCAGCGCACTTGCACTCGGCCTCGGCATCGGCGCCATGACGGCGCAGGCCGCCGACACCATCAAGGTCGGCATCCTGCACTCGCTCTCCGGCACCATGGCGATTTCGGAAACCACCCTGAAAGACACCATGCTCATGCTGATCGACGAGCAGAACAAAAAAGGCGGATTGCTCGGCAAGAAGCTGGAGCCGGTGGTCGTGGACCCCGCCTCCAACTGGCCGCTGTTCGCGGAAAAGACACGCGAGCTGATCCAGAAGGACAAGGTCTCCGTGATCTTCGGCTGCTGGACCTCGGTGTCGCGCAAATCCGTGCTGCCGGTGGTGGAGGAACTGAACAGCGTGCTGTTCTACCCGGTGCAGTACGAAGGTGAAGAATCATCACGCAATGTGTTCTACACCGGCGCTGCTCCCAATCAGCAGGCCATCCCCGCCGTGGACTACCTGATGAACGACCTCAAGGTGAAGCGCTGGGTGCTGGCCGGTACGGACTATGTCTATCCGCGTACCACCAACAAGATCCTGGAAGCCTACCTCAAGGCCAAGGGCGTGAAGGACGAGGACATCCTCATCAACTACACCCCCTTCGGCCACTCCGACTGGCAAAGCATTGTCGCCAACGTCAAGAAGTTCGGCTCGGCCGGCAAGAAGACTGCCGTAGTCTCCACCATCAATGGTGATGCCAACGTGCCCTTCTACAAGGAGCTGGGCAATCAGGGCATCACTGCCGACAAGATTCCGGTGGTGGCTTTCTCCGTGGGTGAAGAAGAGCTTTCCGGCATCGATACCAAGCCGCTGGTAGGCCACCTGGCCGCATGGAACTACTTCCAGAGCGTGAAAAGCCCGGTGAACAGCGAGTTCATCAAGAAATGGCAGGCCTGGACCAAGAATCCCAAGCGCGTGACCAACGATCCCATGGAAGCGCACTACATCGGCTTCAACATGTGGGTAAAGGCTGTAGAAAAATCCAAATCCACCGATGCCGACAAGGTCATTGCCGCGTTGCCAGGCATCACTGCGCCCAATCTCACCGGCGGCGTCTCCACCATGCTGCCCAACCACCACATCACCAAGCCGGTGCTGATCGGTGAAATCCAGGCCAACGGCCAGTTCGCCACGGTATGGAAAACCAAGGGGCTTGTACCGGGTGATGCCTGGTCCGACTTCCTGCCCGGCAGCAAGGATACCGAGGCTGACTGGGTGACGTTGAAGTGTGGCAACTACAACAAGGTCACCAAGAAGTGCTCGGGGCAGAACTACAAGTAATGCGGTAACGCGACATTCCCACCCTCTCCCCGCCGGGGAGAGGGACGGGACGAGGAAAAACCGAATGCGTGATTTTCTTTTGCAGAGTTTTCCATCCCTGCACAAACCTTTCCTCCATCTGCTCCTGCTCTGCCTGATGCTGCCCGCTCTGCCTCAAGCACATGCCTATGACAGTAGCGATGAGATCGAAGCAGTCGCTACAGAGTTGCCAGCAGATTTCCCTGGGCTTGCATCAGCAATGGTGGATGCAGATTTCTCGGAAAAACTCATCATCGTGCAAAGACTGGCGGCATCAGGAGATGAACGCACACTACCCCTGCTATCTGCCCTGCTGGATACACGCCTGAACAGTACGATGGACGACCCGGCGCGCATCGTGATCGTGGAAGAAGGCAGTAACGGGAATGCCAGGGATGCCCTTACCGGCGATGTGCTCGGCAAAGCTGATGAACTCACAATGGACAGCATTCCTGTCAACAATTCCCTGCGTGGCGAGCTGCGCAATCTCATCGCCCGCCTGCAACTTGACTCCGGTGATGATCATGTCCGTCTTGCAGCCGCCAGACGCCTGATCAGTTCCGAACCTGATACGGCAATGATTCCCCTGCTCACGCAGCAGCTCGGAAAAGAAACCGATACCGACGTACACCATGCCCTTTCCATCGTTCTGGCCATGGCCGACAGCCATAGTGATGACGCCAAGGTACGAATGATGTCGGTAGAAACCCTTAACGGTTCACTCTACCCGGCCGTGCGTGCCCGCTTGGCCGACATGGCAGAAAGCGACGCATCACTTGATGTCAGGAGTGCCGCCACGAAGGCACTCGCCTCACTGCAGGAAAAACTCGCCTTCTACCGCTTCCTGGAAAACCTCTTCTTCGGCCTCAGCCTGGGCTCGGTGCTGCTGCTGGCCGCCATCGGGCTCGCCATCACCTTCGGCGTGATGGGCGTCATCAACATGGCGCACGGCGAACTCATCATGCTGGGCGCCTACACCACCTACGTCATGCAGCAACTGATGCCGAACAGCATCGGCGCCAGCCTCATCCTCGCCATCCCGGCCGCCTTCCTCGTCTCGGGGCTGGTCGGCATAGCCATCGAACGCGGCGTCATCCGTTTCCTCTACGGCCGGCCGTTGGAAACCCTGCTGGCCACCTTCGGCATCAGCCTCATCCTGCAACAGGCCGTGCGTTCCATCTTCTCGCCGCTGAACCGCGAAGTGGCCTCGCCCGCCTGGATGAGCGGCTCGCTGGAAATCAATCCCGTGTGGTCGCTGACCTACAACCGGCTCACCATCCTGCTCTTCGCGCTGGCGATCTTCTTCATCATCCTGCTGGTGATGAAACGGACCTCGCTGGGCCTGAAACTGCGCGCCGTCGCGCAGAACCGTGCCATGGCACGGGCAGTGGGCGTGCGCGCAAGCTGGGTGGACGCGCTCACCTTCGGCCTGGGCTCCGGCATCGCCGGCGTGGCGGGCGTCGCGCTCTCCCAGCTCACCAACGTCGGCCCCAACCTCGGCCAGGGCTACATCATCGATTCCTTCATGGTGGTGGTGCTGGGCGGTGCCGGCAACCTCTGGGGCACGCTGGTCGGCGCCATGGGCCTCGGCATCTTCAACAAGTTCCTGGAACCCTACGCCGGCGCGGTGCTGGCCAAAATCCTGGTGCTGGTATTCATCATCCTTTTCATCCAGAAACGCCCGCGCGGTCTCTTCCCGCAGAAAGGCCGGGCCGCGGAGGCGTGACATGCTGACACAACGGCTTTTTCTCAGTGACAAGGGCGGCATGGTGATACTCGCACTGCTGGCGCTCTTGGCCGTGGTCGTGCCGGTCTGCGCCCTGCTCGTGCCCGCCGACTCACCGCTGCACATGTCCACCTATTCCGTGACGCTGCTCGGCAAGTTCCTCTGCTACGCCCTGCTCGCACTCTCGCTTGACATGATCTGGGGCTACTGCGGCATCCTCTCGCTGGGCCATGGCGTCTTCTTCGCGCTGGGCGGCTACTGCATGGGCATGTACCTCATGCGCCAGATCGGCACGCGCGGCGTCTACGGCAACCCGGACCTGCCGGACTTCATGGTCTTCCTGAACTGGAACGAACTGCCCTGGTACTGGTACGGCTTCGAGCACTTCCCCTTCGCCCTGCTCATGATGATGCTGGTCCCGGGCCTGCTGGCCCTGGTCTTCGGCTGGCTGGCCTTCCGCTCGCGCGTGACCGGCGTCTATCTCTCCATCATCACGCAGGCGCTGACCTTCGCCCTGATGCTGGCCTTCTTCCGCAACGAGATGGGCTTCGGCGGCAACAACGGGCTCACCGACTTCAAGGACATCCTGGGCTTCCCCATCGCCACCGACGGTACGCGCGTCGCCCTCTTCCTCGCCACCGTCATCATCCTGGCCACGGCCTATATCGCTTGCCGCTTCATCGTGACCTCGCGTCTCGGCCGCGTCGTCACCGCCATCCGCGACGCGGAATCCCGCGCGCGCTTCTGCGGCTACAAGGTGGAGTCCTACAAGCTCTGGCTCTTCGTCTTCTCTGCCATGCTGGCGGGGTTGGCCGGCGCGCTCTTCGTGCCCCAGGTCGGCATCATCAATCCCGGCGAGTTCGCGCCGCTCAATTCCATCGAGCAGGTCATCTGGGTGGCCGTGGGCGGACGCGGCACGCTCTACGGTGCCATCACCGGCGCCTTCGCCGTGAACTACACCAAGACCTGGTTCACCTCGGCCTACCCGGAAGCCTGGCTGTTCGCACTGGGCACATTGTTCGTGCTGGTAACCGTTTTGTTGCCCAAGGGGCTGATCGGACTACTGCGCCGTAGTGAGGACAAAGAAGCATGAGCGTACTCCAGAAACTGCCTCGCTTCGGCATGGCCAAACTGCGCAACATCCTGCCTGAGCCACACACTCATCTGGACATCAACACAGACTTTGGCAAGCCAGTCCTGTACATGGAGGACGTCAGCGTTAGCTTCGACGGCTTCAAGGCGCTCAACAATCTCACGCTCTATATCGACGAGGGAGAGCTGCGCTGCATCATTGGCCCCAATGGTGCCGGCAAGACCACCATGATGGATGTGATTACCGGAAAAACGCGGCCGGATGAGGGGAGAGTCTATTTCGGGCAGACGCTGGACCTGCTCAAGATGTCCGAATACGAAATCGCACAGGGCGGCATAGGCCGCAAGTTCCAGAAACCGACTGTCTTCGAGGACCTGACGGTTTTTGAAAACCTGGAACTGGCCATGGCCTCCAACAAGGGAGTATGGGCCAGCCTTTTCTTTCGCCTCAGCGCCGATCAGAAAATCCGTATCGAAGAGGTGCTGGGCATCATCGGCCTGGAAGCACTCCATCTGAAACGTGCCGGCTCACTTTCACATGGCCAGAAACAATGGCTGGAAATCGGCATGTTGCTCATGCAAAACCCGCGCGTGCTTCTGGTGGACGAGCCGGTGGCCGGCATGACGGGCGAGGAAACCGAGCGCACGGCCGAGTTGCTCACTTCACTGGCCGGAAAACACTCCGTGATTGTTGTTGAGCACGATATGGCCTTTGTCCGCTCCATTGCAAAGAAAGTCACAGTGCTGCATCAGGGAAGTGTTCTGGCAGAAGGGTCCATGGATCAGATACAGAACGATCCACGCGTTGTTGAAGTCTATCTGGGTGAATGAGCATGTTGCAGATCAGCGGAATCAACCAGTTCTACGGACAGAGCCATATCCTCTGGGACCTGAGTCTCGGCATAGAAAAAGGTGCCTGTGCCTGCCTCATGGGAAGAAACGGTGTCGGCAAGACCACGCTGCTGAAATGCCTCATGGGTCTGCTGCCGGTCAGAAGCGGAACGGTCAGCCTTGATGGCAAGGACATCAGCTCTTTTTCCACGGAAATGCGCGCACGTGGCGGTATTGGCTATGTTCCCCAGGGGCGTGAAATATTCCCCATGCTGACCGTAGAGGAGAACCTGAAAATCTCGCTGGCTGGTCGACGCGACAAACTCAGGCACATTCCCGAGCATATCTACACCATGTTCCCGGTACTGAAAGAAATGAAGGGGCGACGCGGAGGTGATCTTTCAGGAGGTCAGCAACAGCAACTTGCAATCGGTCGCGCCCTTGTCCTTGAGCCAACGCTTCTTGTTCTTGACGAGCCCACCGAAGGTATACAGCCCAATATCGTCCGGGAGATTGGGGAGGTCATCAAACGCCTGAATCGTGATCAGGGAATTACCGTCTTGCTGGTGGAGCAGAAACTCCCCTTTGCGCGCCAGGTTGCTAGTGACTTCCACATCCTGGAAAAAGGAAGACTGGTTGCAGAAGGAAAGATCAATGAGTTGAGCGACAGTGTCGTGCAGGAGTTCCTCAGTGTCTGAAAGCCGGCACTCCCATGCATGAAGGCCGGCCTTTCCTCATCCCGCTTACGCTGGAGCCCTTCCCTTCCTCCAGCGCCGGATCCTCCACCAGACAACCACTATCAACAAGACAAGCAGCGACAGGAACACCGTATTGAAAACAGGAAAAGGGGTTTCAGGCCTGTCCCATGTACGAACATCCACTGCATTCGGAAACAGGCTGAACATGGGAATGCGCCAGCCGTAGTAAGTCACCAGCGCATACGGACGTACACCCTGCACGGTATTGTCAGCCTCGATCAGCTGTGCCCTGCCCTGCACTTCAGCAGAATCGAACTTGAAATACCAAGGGAATCCAAAGCCTGTATCTTCATTGCGGTACACGTGGATTTCTTTTTTTACCGGATCAGAGGCATAGAGGAAGAAAACATCCCGGGTAACACCCGTAACAGGATTACGGCCGTCGACGACATGCCCGTCCCTGTCCACCCGTTTGACCTCATGGCCATTGATGTTCACCACGGCATGACGTGGCAACACATATGCCAACACGGCAGCAACAGCCAGCACCACCGCCAGTGCCAGCACAATCAAGACGCTACGAAGCTTTTTCATTCCCTTCTCCCTGTCGCTGTTCACACCGCTATTTTTTATCCACCCACCTGCCGGGACAGTACTTCCGAATCAGGGCAAGGCAGGAATGGAGGACATATCAATGACGAAGCGGTACTTCACATCCCCTTTTTCAAGACGCTCATAGGCTTCGTTGATCTGCTGTATCGGTATCAGCTCAATGTCGCTGACAATGCCATGCCGGGCACAGAATTCCAGCATTTCCCGTGTCTCCGCAATCCCGCCGATGAATGAGCCGGCCAACTGACGACGGCGATTAGTCAGACTGAATATGTTTACCGGCAAGGGAGCCGGTGGCAGGCCCAATTGGCAAAGCGTGGCATCACGGCGCAAAAGCCCCAGCAAGGCACTGATGTCATGGGGTGCCGACACCGTATCCAGAATGAAATGGAAACTGTTGCGATGCGGTTTCATCTCCTCCCGGTTCCGGGAAATCACCACTTCGTGCGCTCCCAGACGCAATGCATCTTCCCGCTTGCTTTCCGATGTCGTCAAAAGCACCACATGAGCCCCCATGGCACGGGCAAACTTGACAGCCATATGCCCCAGCCCGCCCAACCCGACCACACCTACCTTTTGTCCTGCCGACACCTTCCAGTGCTGCAGGGGTGACCACGTCGTGATGCCTGCGCACAACAAAGGCGCTGTCGCTGCAAGGTCCAGCCCTGCGGGCACGGCCAGCACGAACGCCTCGTCCACAACGATATTGTTGGCATAGCCGCCCTGGGTAATGCTGCCATCTAGCCTGTCACGACCAGCATAGGTCATGACGGGACCGTGGTCGCAAAACTGCTCCTCGCCTTCGACACAACTGCTGCATACCCGACAGGAGTCCACCATGCAGCCAACCGCTGCAATTTCACCCGGGCGAAGGCTGCTGACTTCATCTCCAACCGCTACCACGCGCCCGACAATTTCATGCCCTGGCACACAAGGATATGCCGTTGTTCCCCACTCGCTCCTGACAGTATGCAAATCCGAATGACAAACACCACAAAACAGTACTTCCAGATGCACATCCTTGGGCCTGAGCTCACGTCGCTCAAAATGCCAAGGAGCCAGCGGCGCGTCTTTGGCAGTTGCAGCATAAGCAATGGAACGAATCATGGAAGCTCCTTGTCAGAATTGAATCAGCATGCAGCTTGCTGGAGCGTAGCGGCTACAGGGTCAGGGGCAAATGATTTTTGTGAGTGCGCACGATTCAAGGACGAGGTATCCGGAAAAACAAAAGGCCGGTCGCATGACGACCGGCCTTTTGCTTTTTATGGTGACCCCACGGGGATTTGAACCCCGGTTACCGCCGTGAAAGGGCGATGTCCTAACCGTTAGACGATGGGGCCAGAACCTGGTGGAGCTAAGCGGGATCGAACCGCTGACCTCTACAATGCCATTGTAGCGCTCTCCCAGCTGAGCTATAGCCCCAGGTCTGGTCACCTGCCTTGGCAAGTGAGGCGCGCATTCTAGGGGGGTCCCCTCCATAGCGTCAAGCCTGAAAAACAAGGTTTTTTCAGGTTTCTTCGCCAAGGGTTGCGCGCATGAAAAAGCCCGCATGAGCGGGCCTTTTCAAGACAGCATCAACCGCAATCACAACAACCTTTCAATATCGGCAGCAATGTCTTCGGGCTTGGTGGCCGGCGCATAGCGACTGATGACCCGGCCGTTGCGGTCCGCAAGGAACTTGGTGAAATTCCATTTGACCGCCTTGCTGCCCAGCAAACCGGGAGCAGCGCTGGTGAGGTGCTTGAACAAGGGGTCAGCGTTGTCGCCATTCACATCGATCTTGGCAAACATGGGAAAAGTCACGCCATAGTTCAACTCGCAGAACTGGCTGATTTCATCATTACTGCCCGGGTCCTGGCTCAAAAACTGGTTGCAGGGAAAACCCAGCACCACCAGACCGCGATCCTTGTACTTTTCATACAGCGCTTCCAGTCCCTTGAACTGCGGGGTGAAACCGCACTTGCTGGCAGTATTCACAATCAGCAGCACCTTGCCCTTGAAATCGGCAATCGGCTTGTCTTCACCAGTGATGGTCTTGCCGGAAAAATCGTAGACGCTGGCCATCGGCCTCTCCTCAGTTTGTTTTTTGATCCGTCGGTATCGGTGTGGAAATGCTGGTATCGAGCTTAAGCGATGCGGAGTTCACGCAATAGCGCAAACCGGTCGGCCTCGGACCGTCGGGAAATACATGGCCCAGATGACAGCCACACTGCCGGCAAACGATCTCCGTGCGCACCATGCCATGGCTGACATCCCGGTTCTCCTCAATGACATCCTCCGTGACCGGCTGCCAGAAGCTGGGCCAGCCTGATCCAGACTCGTACTTGGTGTCAGAACCGAACAAAGGCTCCCCGCAGCAGCGGCAGCGATAGACGCCATTGCGGCGCTCGTCATAGTACTCACCCGTAAAGGCCCGTTCGGTGCCCTTCTCGCGGCAAATGCGGAACTCCTCCGGACTGAGCTCGGCACGCCACTCCGCATCCGTTTTCATCACCGGGGGCTTGCTCATGGGCTTTGCTCCTCTCACATCCTCAACCTCAAACCCCTATGGGGGGTGAAACCACAACCTTCAAGGCGAACACCTGCAAGACTTGGAGAAATAGTCTTGCCTGAAGGAAAAGGACTGGAAAAACCCAAAAATAGGGAATAGCCTATTTTCCAATCCAAAACCCTATCGGGAACCCAAAAGCATGTCAGCCCCCCTTCTGGAGCAAGTCGAGCACTTCCTTGCCGACTATCCCGACATCAGTGCCTCCCAGTTTGGCGTGATATTCCGCAAGGACCCCAATTTTGTAGGTGAACTCAAGAAAGGGCGCAGCCCACGCCAGGCAACTGTCGACCAGCTCCGGATCGACATGCAGAACTACCGGCTGGACAGACCGGCCGATCCCCAACCCGTCACCCCTACCCCACAGCGCGAGTCTGCCCCCATGGAAATCCCCAAGTCCTCCAAGCTGAAAAACGTCTGCTATGACATCCGCGGCCCAGTGCTGAAGGCAGCCACAGCCATGGAGGAGCAGGGACACCGCATCATCAAGCTCAATATCGGCAACCCAGCCCCCTTCGGCTTCGAGGCACCCCAGGAAATCTTGGGAGACGTCATCACCAATCTGCCCTCCTCTATTGGTTATTGCGAATCCAAAGGGCTGTTTGCTGCCCGCAAGGCCATCATGCAGTACTACCAGCAAAAAGGGCTGTTCGGGGTGGATGTCGGGGATATCTACATTGGCAACGGTGTTTCCGAGCTGATCGTGATGGCCATGCAGGCCTTGCTGGACAACGGCGACGAAATGCTGATTCCCGCTCCCGACTATCCCCTGTGGACCGCTGCCGTCACCCTCTCCAGCGGCACGCCCATGCACTACCTCTGCGACGAGAACAATGGCTGGTTCCCGGACCTTAAGGACATGGAAAAGAAGATCACCCCTCGCACACGCGGCATCGTGATCATCAATCCCAACAACCCCACAGGTGCGGTCTACCCCAAGCACATCCTCGAAGGCATTGTCGCGCTGGCCCGCAAGCACAAGCTCGTGCTTTTCGCCGACGAGATCTATGACAAGATCCTCTATGACGATGCCCAGCACACCTGCCTGGCCACGCTGGCGCCCGACCTGCTCTGCGTGACCTTCAATGGCCTGTCCAAGTCCTACCGCGTGGCAGGTTTCCGTTCCGGCTGGCTCATGGTCAGCGGCAACAAGGCTGCTGCCAAGGACTACATCGAAGGCCTGGACATGCTGGCTTCCATGCGCCTTTGCGCCAATGTCCCGGCACAAAATGCCATCCAGACCGCACTGGGCGGCTACCAGAGCATCAACGACCTGATCAGGCCGGGCGGACGTCTGTACGAACAGCGCAACCTGGCGGTGGACATGTTGAATGCCATTCCCGGCGTGAGCTGCGTAAAGCCCGAGGGAGCGCTCTACCTCTTCCCTCGCCTGGACCCGGCCATCTATCCCATAGAAAACGATCAGGACTTCATTCTGGAACTGCTACAGGCGGAAAAAGTCCTGCTGGTGCAAGGAACCGGCTTCAACTGGCCAAAACCGGATCACTTCCGTGTGGTTTTCCTGCCCAACAAGGAAGACCTGAAAGAAGCCATCAGCCGCATTGCACGCTTTCTGGAGGGCTACCGGCAGCGGCATGGCACCGCCTGACCAAACAAACTGCCGGGAGGCAGCCACCACTGCTTCCCGGCCTTGTTTCTGCCACCCCACGCACAAAAAAGAACCGGGCAAGCTCCTGTTTTCCCAAAACTTTCATGAAGCTGACAAACGCGTCAGCCTGATAAGAGCCCCACAAATCAGTCCTTGAAATCTGCGGCACTTGTCCCTAATTTCCACGGCATTACCAACGGAGAACCGCAGCCCATGTTACGCATCGCTCTCTTTCTTCTGACCAACCTGGCCGTCGTCGTGATTGCCGGTATTGTGCTCAGCATTCTCGGCGTGGGCTCCACCCACATGGCCGGCAACCAGTTGAACCTGCAATCCCTGCTGATCTTCTGCTTTGTCTTCGGCATGGTGGGCTCCCTGTTCTCGCTGTTCATCTCCAAATGGATGGCCAAGCGCAGCACAGGCACACAGATCATTGAAAACCCGCGCACCGAAGAAGAACGCTGGCTGGTCAGCACGGTGCAGGAACTGGCCAACAAGGCAGGCATCAAGATGCCCGAGGTCGGCATCTTCCCGAGCTACCAGTCCAACGCCTTCGCCACCGGCTGGAACAAGAACGCCGCTCTGGTGGCTGTTTCCTCCGGCCTCCTGCAGCGCATGAGCCGTGATGAAGTCAAAGCCGTGCTCGGCCACGAAATCGGCCACGTTGCCAATGGCGACATGGTGACGCTCTCGCTGATCCAGGGCGTGGTGAACACCTTCGTGATGTTCTTCTCGCGCATCATCGGCAACTTCGTCGATCGCGTGGTTTTCAAGAATGAAGACGGCCCCGGCATTGCCTACTTCGTCACCAGCATGATCTGTGATCTGGTGCTGGGCATCCTGGCCTCCACCATCGTCATGTGGTTCTCGCGCCTGCGCGAATTCCGCGCCGATGAAGCCGGAGCACAACTGGCCGGCAAACAGTCCATGATCAACGCCCTGCGCCGACTACAGGCCGAGCATGAAGTGCCTGACCAGATGCCTGCCGAAATGACGGCGCTCGCCATCACCGAAGGCAAGCGTGAAGGCTTCAGCTTTGCAGCACTCTTCATGAGCCATCCGCCTCTGGAAAAGCGCATTGCAGCACTTCAGGCGAAACAGATCTGAGATGCCTCCTGCAATAAAAAACCTCGCAATGCGGGGTTTTTTATTGCCCTGAATCTGATACCGGATCACTCACCCCTTCAAATCCCTCACCATCTTTGGGTCACTGCTGCACCGGCCACCTCAGCACGACGACATAAAACCCCGGAAACCGTGCAGTCGCAAATTTCCGGTTTCTCCCCATCCCTCCCCTCCCTGCGGAGGGGGTGGGAAAACATTCCTCCTCCCTACACTCGCCAACTTGCCGACCACAGCCGGCAACTCCTACTCATGGAAATCCAAAAACACAGGGAGACACATCATGTCTGTATGGGTCACATGGCCAGCATTGACCAAACTGGGCAGCATTGGGGTCATTACAGGTCTTCTGGTACTTGCCGTCGAGCGCCAGGAGCTTTTCAAGAACAATCTTTTCGATGTCGAGGACTATGCACGTCACAACGCAAACATCACCTGTGATGAACGCAGCCTGACAGCCCGTACCGAGGACGGTACCTGCAACATCCTCGAGAACCCGGCAGAGGGATCGGTCTATCGTCGCTTCGGGCGCAACGTGAACACCGCCTTCACCCATGGGGAAACCGAAGCAGGCACCCTGCTTTCACCCAACCCACGAGATGTCAGCAACAGCCTCATGGCTCGTGGTGAGTTCAAACCAGCTCCCAGTCTGAACTTCATCGCCGCTTCCTGGATACAGTTCATGATTCACGACTGGGTGGATCACGGGCCAAACAAGGTGGACGACCCCATCCGTGTAATGCTGCCGAACGGAGACCCGCTGGGTTCCGGCTACATGAACGTGCAGCGCACACAGCCCGACCCTACACGCCTGCCACAGGAAGCAGGGCGTCCTGCCACCTACCGCAATCACAACACACACTGGTGGGATGGCTCACAGATTTATGGCAGCAACAAGGCCACCAATGACAAGGTCCGATCCTTTGTTGACGGCAAGCTCACGATTAACCCGGATGGCACACTTCCTCGCGAGCTGTTGAGCGGTAAGCCCGTGACTGGCTTCAACGAAAACTGGTGGGTGGGGCTGAGCATGCTGCACCAGATTTTCACCAAGGAGCACAACGCCATTGCCACCATGCTCAAGCAGAAATATCCCCATCAGAATGATCAGTGGATTTATGACCGTGCCCGCCTGATCAATTCCGCCCTGATGGCCAAGATACATACTGTCGAATGGACACCCGCCGTGATTGCCAATCCGATCACGGAGCGTGCCATGTATGCCAACTGGTGGGGGCTTCTGGGATCACGTGCACCACGTGACAAGTACCAGAATGAGGTCCGCATGCTGCAGGAAGATCTGGCCAGGACCGATTCCTTCGTCAAGCGCATCCTTGGCTTCGATCCCAATCTTTCGAACGGTGTCGGCAGCTCCACGCTCGATCATGCACTTGCCGGCCTGGTAGGCTCTGCCAATCCCAACAATGCCGGAGTTGCTTATTCACTGACGGAAGAATTCGTCGCGGTATACCGCATGCATCCCCTGATGCGTGACAACATCGATATCTATGACATCGGCTCGAATATGGTGTCACGCTCGGTTCCTTTGCAGAATACACGTGACAGCAATGCCGAAAGCATGCTGAACAGCGAAAATCCGCAGCGCCTGTGGTATTCCTTCGGCATCACCAATCCCGGCTCACTGACACTGAACAATTACCCCAACTTCCTGCGCAACCTTTCCATACCCTTGGTAGGCAATATTGACCTCGCCACCATTGACGTCCTGAGAGACCGCGAACGTGGCGTACCCCGTTACAACGAATTCCGCCGCCAGATCGGCCTCAAACCGATCACGAAATTCGAAGACCTGACCAAGGATGCTGCCACTCTTGCCCAACTCAAGCGCCTCTACGGCAATGATGTCGAGAAAATCGACACCCTGGTAGGACAACTTGCTGAAACGGTTCGCCCCGATGGCTTTGCCTTTGGCGAAACAGCTTTCCAGATATTCATCATGAATGCATCACGCCGCCTGATGACAGACCGCTTCTATACCCGTGACTACCGTCCCGAGGTATATACCGCTGAAGGCCTGGACTGGGTGGAGAACACCACCATGGTGGATGTGATCAAGCGTCACAATCCCCAACTCGCCCTCAGCCTGATTGGTGTCGAAAACGCCTTCAAGCCCTGGGGCCTGAATATGGTGTCCGACTATGAAAGCTGGCCAGCCAGTGCCAAGGCTGATCACCTGTGGGTCAACGGTGCCAAGCGCACGCAGTACCAGACGACCATGCCCAACCTCAAACCCGTCAATGTAGGCGGCCTTATCAGCTCCATCTTGTGGAAGAAGGTACAGTTGCGCAGTGATGTGGCCCCACCTGGCTATGAAAAGCCCATCCATGCACATGGCGCCATGGCAAAGGTGAAATTTGTTCCTGTGGCCAATACCGCAGGCTATACGGGAATTTTCCAGGGATCAGACCATGGCCTGCTGCGCCTATCGGTGACCGGGCTTCCTTCTGATCGCGGCTTTGCACCCGGTCTCGCCTGGAAGGCATTCATTGACGGAAAGCCCGCTGAAAACGTATCGGCGCTCTATACCCTGTCCGGCCAAGGGAACAATCACAATTTCTTCGCCAACGAAATGTCGAATTATGTTTCCACGGAGGTTAATGAAACACTGGGTACCACTCTCCTGTTCTCGGCAGTCAGCACAAAACCGACCCTCCTCAGGCTGAACGACATGGCCAAGACCCGTCAGGATGGCACCCGTGTGGCATCACCAAAGTCGCCCACTCAGGTCTATTTCGTTCCCCGCGCCGAAGTGAAGACACGGTTTGCCAGCACACCTCATGATTTCCGTCATGACCTGGCCTCGCTGGGTGCTGGCTCCAAGCTCTATGATGTCTACGCCACCTCCATGGAAATCAAGACATCCATTATCCCCTCACTCAACAGCAGTTATGCCCAGCAACGGCGCAACAACGCCGTCAAGATCGGAGAACTGGAACTGACCTCCCCCCTGATCGTTTCAGCATTCGGTGACAATGGTGTCTTCTTCAAACACCAACGCCACGAAGACAACTGACACCTTTCAGGCATATAAAGAACCCCGCCAATGGCGGGGTTTCTTTTGGGTGTTATATGCCCAACTATCTGATCACTCTGTCATCTCTTCCTTTGCGAAGCGGAGAATTCATTGAAAACCAGATATGTGATCCATGTATATGAAATCCATATCTTTGATTCTTCTGTCTCCCCTACTCCATACCAATACATCACTTCTCCATAATGAGGGCACCCTGAACTAAAAAGGCCGCCACCTGCTGACACAGGTGGCGGCCTCCTCCGTGCTCAAGCGCTTGTTATTTCGTCAATACATACTGAACCATATTCTCGATATCTGCTGCAGTTGCAGAGCACCATGGGTGCGGAGCAGCTGGCAAACCGATTGGTTGTGCCGTCCCCATTTCACCAGGACCGTACTCCTGCCTCATCTTCTGGTAATCCCAATAATAATTGGTGCTGTCCCAAGGAACCGTGACGAAATACTTGTGGCGCTCAATGAAACGGTTCCGCTGCGTCGAAGGGTCAGTGCTGCTGTATTCGGTGTTACGGTAAATCCTGAAAACATCGCCCTTGCGGTTGAGATCAGGCCACGGGGTTGGTTGATCTGGTGAACCCGGCTCAGGCCGTACCGGTGGATGCAGGGTGTAATACTGGTTATAGAGTGCCGTTCCCTCGGTACAACGGTCCGGGTTGACCAAATCCTCAAGATTACGCACATGACCGTCCGACAACAGGCCACGTGACTGCACCCAGTACATGGCGCGCAGATAAGCGGCCCGTATCGATTGTTGGTCCTTCTGATAGATCGTGGGCGCGAAGAAGCGCCCCACCTCATCCAGACGGAACATCCGTTCATTCGTATTGGCACCCAGATTGTCGTTATGACAACTGCCACAATCACGGTCAAAAGCTGCCTTGCCCTGACTGACGGCGGCTGCCACTCCCGGATAGTGCTGCCAGCCAGCCTGCACGAACTGGCCCTCGGTCAGGCCGCCATTGCCTGTCTGGGCTGCCAGCCGGCCTTTTGACTTAAGCCAGCGATAAACACCGGCATTGATCAGGTCACGATCATCCGTATCCAGCACGGTCATATAGGCAGTGAGCGCCTTGAGGTCATCAGCCCGCATGGAGCCCATGGCACCATCGGGTTCTTCGGAGTGGATATACGACCCCTCAAAGCCGACATAAGACTCCGTGTGCGAAAGCGAGCGGCGTATCGGCATATGATTGGTGACATTAGGAATCACGATGGGAGAAAACTGATAGTCATTGTCGGTTTCACTCCCCTCGCCCACCATGCGCACGACATTGTGTTCCCCTGCACCGGCCGGCATGTAGTACAGCAGAGTAGTCTTGTCGACATCCATTTCACCCGGTGCCCAGGAGGGCCCTTTTTCCTTGGCAACAATGCCCTCGAAAGTGGCTGTCGTGGCGCCGACCTTGTCGCCAAGCACTGTCCACTTCATGCTCCAGAACGGATTGGGCAACCCGGGAAATACCTTGGTGACCTGCTGGCCCGGTGATTTTTCATAGCTGATCCGGTAACCATGGCAGGAGGCACAATTGAAACCTGCCCAGGCACCACTTCCCGTGTAGGGATGACTGGACTCCGCTGTCCTGTACCCCACCCAGCCGGTATTCCGGGTCTTTCCGCTGGTTTTCTGAGGCGTGATCAGCAGGAAGCCCGGAATCGGGTTGGACATGGGATAGGGGTTGAAGGTCACATCATTGATGGCCTCCACCGGAACCTCGCCAGCTACGGTCCTGTAGGCGCCAAACAACTTCCAGGGGTCTGCCGGCTCGCGGGTGATGGGGTCCGTGGTCTTGTACGAAAATATCTTGGCCCAATCAAGGTTACGCATCTTGTGTGCAAGGCCGATGTTGTAGTCGTAAGACCAGAAAATCTTTCTCCCCTGAGTCACAAGATTGTTGAAATTACTGTTCACCACACTGACATCGATTGGGGTAATGGCTTTGGTTTCCGCACTCAGCGTCGAAACCACGTCACATTTATGCCGGAAGATTCCCAGGTCATTCGCAATGCGCTTGGTCTGTGCATCAATCACGTTGTGGGGTTGCCCCGGCCGCAACAGGGAATTGAGATACCCCGTCCGTTTCTGCACCTGAAGACGGATGGGACCCTTACTCACATGTACAGGCACCTTGAACTGGACCTGCGAATCAGTCCACGACACGACATCCTTGCCCCAGGTGCTATGAGTGATCATGGTCTCGTAGTTGACCTGAGCAATGATATCCAGCAACTGGTTGTACATCTTGAGATCAGTCTCAAGAATGCGACTGTTGCCGATCATGATCTTGCTGAAATCAATGTCAGGGCCGGCGCCAAAGCCGGTACCCCGCAAGGTCACCGTATCTCCGGGCTTGATTACCGGCACGGCTGACGAGCTAGCACTCCAAACCAACGCACCGTTTACCAGCATGCTGCTGACAACGGGCGGCGGAAAACTGAGTGCCGACGCACCACGCTGTAGCTCGCGTGCCGCATCATAGGAGCAGACTTTTTCCTGCTCGGGAAAGCTGGGTGCAGCCAATGCCCAGACTGGCAGGAAAATACACGCCAGCATGCCCCAGGATTGCCGCGGAAGGTTTCTTCTCATGATTATTGCCTCCAGGTAGATCCGTGTACCCGGGCAAAAGCTGCTGCCTGTGGGCAGGCTTTCACCCCTGAAGGCGATCATGCTCCCGGTCCCAGAGGGCAATCCCCCTCCCAAGGGAGGGGGTCAGGATGGACGGCAGTGTCAGATATCGCAGGGCTGGGCTAGGATTCCCCAGGCAGCAAACTGCCCGCCAGACAAGAATAACAAGCACGCAGGAATGCCCATGACAGGAACGTCATCGACTGTGGCCATCAGCCGTATCCAGCGCCACGAACTCATGAACCTGCTGAACCGCAGCCATGATTTTTCCCTGACACTTTTGCTCGCGCCAGCTGGCTCCGGCAAGTCCACCCTGCTCCAGCAATGGCAACAGCAACGAAACAACCTCCGCAGCGTGCTGCTGACCCTGGACGCAGGCGATGCCGATCCGGTGCATTTCTTCCGGCGTCTCAGCAAGGTGTTACGCCAGGTGGTGCCACATTTCGATACGGTTTCCTACAACCACCTGAGCGCCCAGATAGCACTGCCGGCCATCAGTGTGGCCGAATCGCTGGAACAGGCATTTTCTGCCGTGCAAGGACCACTGTACGTCCTGCTGGACGACTTCCAGCATGCCAGTCACCCCCTGATACAGCAGGTAATGTCTTTGCTCATGCCGCGGTTGCCGCCTCACGTGCATTTCGTCGTGGCCAGCCGGATTCATCCGGATTTTTCCTTGAGCAGGCTCAAGCTGGAAGACCGGCTGCTGCTGATCGACTCTCATGACCTCAGACTCAATCAGCAGCAGATAGATGAGCTTGCTGCACAACTCGACCTGCGACTCAACGAAGAAGAAATCAGCCACCTGCTCAAGCTGACTGAGGGCTGGATGGCAGGCGTCAAGATCGCCTTGCTGGCCACCACACGAAGTGGTCGTGAGATCTTACGCGGCTTCAGCGGCCAGCAACCTGAAGTAGTCGACTATTTCGCCCATGTTGTGCTGCGTGACCTGATGCCAGCAATGCATGACTTCGTTCTGGCCACGGCCGCCTTCGGGCAATTCAGTGCTCCCTTGTGTGATGCAGTCCTCGAGCGACAGGACTCGGCACGGCTGATCGACATCATTTCTGCCCAGGGTCTGTTCCTGCAACCCGTCAGCAATCGTCATGGCTGGTATCGCTACCATCCTCTATTCCAGGATTTTCTGGTCACCATGCTACGCATAGAAATCCCGGAGCGTGTGGAAACCTTGCATGTGCTTGCCAGCGAATGGCTGCTTAAAGAGCAGGAAACAGAAATGGCATTGCAGCATGCACAGGCATGCCATCACGGGCACTTCCGGCAATGCCTGCGAGAAGGCTGTGCACAATGGCTGCGCAGCGGCAATTACCCAGCCATCATCCATTGGGCTGGCTCTCTTTCCGATAATGAAACCATCGGTGACAGCGACATCTTCATCCCGCTGATTGGTGCTCTCATCTTCTCGCGCCGCTTCAATCAGGCCCGCTACTACCTCGATATCCTCAAGGAGCACAGCAACGGACTGACTGGCCGCTTCGTGAACAACTCGACGCCTACCTTCCTTGAGGTCATGCTCCAGCTTTTCCAGCACGAAACCGATTTCCTGCTGAACGCCGACCACGAAGTATTGCTGGCATCCTGCGAGCACCATGACATTCGTGCCTTCAGCCTGGCCATGCTGGCCTACCATCATCTTCTGCATGCCGATTTCGTTCAGGCCAACCTGTATGCCCAGAAAGCAAAAGCCGTACTGGGTCAGCTCGGCTACGACTATCTGGAAAGCTACGCCGACCTCATCCTGATTCTTTCCGATCGCAACACTGGCAATCCAGTATCTGCCATCCAGCGTGCTGAAAACTTCATGGAACGCTACCGGAACAATCCCCAAAATCCCGCATGGATAAACGCCACACTGGCTCTCGCCGTTGTCCGTTACGAACAAAACCGTCTGGATGTGGCACGCCGCCTCTGCGAAGACATCATGCCGCTGGTCAACACCGCCTGCGCTACTGAAGTCATCGTTACCACCTACCTCACGCTGTCGCGGCTACTCTGGCTACAGGGTGAATACACAAGAGCCGGCCGCCTGCTGACGCAACTGCAACGCATCCTCCAGTTGGGAAACTACGAGCGCTTCATGGGACAGGTTGCCTGCGAGGAAATCCTTCAGGCCCTTGCCCGGGGGCAAAAGGAACAGATCGAACGCATTGCCATACAGCATCAACTGGAGGAGCGCATTGCCAGTGGTGCCTGGCACACCGAACGGGGCTACGAGGAGGGATGGGAGCGTTACGGCCTCGCTGCTGCGCTTTATTTACGCCACAAGGGTCAGCTCACGCAAGCCGGTCACCTGCTCTCCATCTTGTCGACTGTTGCCCGGAAAAGCGGTGCCATGGCCCGTGCCCTCATCATTGATGCCAACATGGTTGTCATGCGTCATTTGCAGGGAGATACGGGGGGAGCACTGCAGATGCAGCAACAACTGATCAACGAGCATGGCCTCATCTGCATCAACCGCATCGTGTTTGACGAAGCCCCGGGACTGGTGGACATCATCAAGCAGGCACATGCCCGACAGCAGATCATGCTTCCAGAGATTTATCTTGCCGTTTTCCAGGATGTTTTCCGACCGCCCAAATCTATCAGCCGACCTGAAGAAACCACGCCCGTCGCTCTGGATACGCTGACGGCCAAAGAGCAGGAAATACTGGACCTGTTGCTGCAGGGCCTCTCCAACAATGCCATCAGTGAATCCACCGGCATTGCCCTGTCGACCACGAAATGGCATCTGAAAAACATTTTTGCCAAACTCGGGGTTGCCAACAGGACCGGCGCCATCCTGATGGCAGGCAACCGGCGGGGCCTGCTGCAATAACAGCCGGATACACCCTGAAAACTGCAGATTATTCGATCAGCAAGGGCCCGGAGCCGGGCAACTGGGTGACAAGATCCGGCCCCATCAAGCGTGATGGCGTGTAGCTTCCACCTGCCACATCGTTCTTCATCAGATATTCAGTCACAGCCAATGACCCTGTCACGGTCAGACTGTAGCCATTCGCTGTCGATATACGTGCCGTTTTCTTCTGGCCCGCCGCATTGCTGACCTCGCCCCAAACGGCTGTAGGCATTTTTTCTCGCGCTGCCTCGTCCGGCCCTTTCACGGCCTTGGCAATACGCCGCTTCATGAAACCTTGCACGGGCGAAAGTGCGAGAACAGGCCGCAGATAATTGCTGAAGCGTGCACCTCGTACCACCCGCTCCGATACCGGAATGTAAACCTCGATATTCGGAATACCGGTGCTGTGCCACGCCGTACTGACATCCCCCCACGGAATGGTCATGGCCAATTTTTCTTCCTGGCCAAAACGTATACGTCTTGTCTTCCAGGCCATGGGCACCTTGCGGATGACATTGTCGATACGCGCACGTCCTCCCAAGCCCAAGCCCTCAACCGAAGTCTTGGCCGTGCCGGGTGACAAACCAGAGCGGGAATCAAAACCCAATGCCAGATAATTGGCGTCGGGCAAGGCTGCCTTCAGGGCCGCAGCCACACAGTCCGTAGGAATCACGTCAAAGCCGACACCGGGGCAAAGCACCACTCCCGCTTTGCGGGCACGCGCATCCAGCGAATGAGCATGCTCGAAGACGCTGATCTCACCCGTGATATCCAGATAATGTGCCCCCGCCTGCAGACAGGCCTCGACCATGGGCTCACTGGTCGCAGAAAACGGGCCGGCACAATGCAGGACCACTCGGATGTCGGCAAGGTGAGAAGCCAACAGGCGGATGTCATCAAGGCCGAAAACCCTGTACTCACAACCCAGAGATTGCGCCAGTGCCGCTACCTTCGCCCCTTGGCGCCCGGCAAGGACAGGTTCCAAGCCGCGCCGTCGGGCCTCACGGGCAATCAGTTCGCCGGTATAACCATTGGCGCCATAAATCATCCATTTGCTGCGAGCAGTCATGTGCAGTCCTCCAAAGCTCCTGTCTCCAGTGCGCGCAGAAGCCATCGTTTCAGGCATGAGTTGCCAGCCGGTATAGCACACGGCTCTGGTAACCCGTAATCACCTCGATGAAACCACTGAACTCCGCAGCCAGACCTTCGTCCGGTAAGTCCATCAGTAAAGGGCGCCCACCTAGCTCCTTGAGCTTTTCATGGGTAGCCAGCACCGTCATACCCGACCGGCCGACAGAGCGCAGTACGACAGGCGTGATTTGCTGGTTGCCGCGGCCCAACAACATACCCTGCCCCCCTGTCGGGGCAAGAACGAGGCGACAGGGACCTGTAGCGGCATAGTGTTCCAGCATGGCCGCCGTGGCATCAGCCGCCAGCAACTGGCCGTCGAGCACCACATCCACACCAATCAGCGTACTGGGCAAGCCCAGCGACTCCATGACAGCTGCCGTGGTCGTGCCCGGCCCGACAAAGTAAGTCACGTCTGGTTCCAGCCCTTCTCGCGCCTCGGCCGCAATCTCCTGCAGTACCAGCGCCTCGACCTCCCGGCCATTGCATTTGACCTGCTGCAAATAGCGTGGCTCCGACGGCACTTGCAGTTCGCCATACCAGCGCGCAGAAAGACGGCCCTCACGCAGGGCCGCCTCATCAATGTCCCTGACCTCCGCTGGCGCCACCAGCACCATTTCTCCTTGCAGCATGAGCAGGACAATCTCGGCAGCGCCGCGGGGACTAACCGCAAATACGCCCGAATGCATCTTGACCCCGGCAGGAATGCCCAGCACGGGCAGTGACAAACCCACTGCCGTACAAATGTCCCTCGCCGTGCCATCTCCACCTGCAAACAGCAATAGGTCCACCCTGGCGGCAAGAAGGGCACGTGCAGTTGCCACTGTATCCATGGCAGAGGTGGCAGGCCCTGGCTCATGCACGACGGTTGTCTCGAAGCCCAGATCACGCGCCAGTTCTTCACCCATGGAGCCGCCGGCGGTCAGCACCTGCAAATGGTCGCGCCAGGGCAGCAAAGCCTCCATGACCAGGCGGACACGCTCTCCGGCCTGAGGAATCGCGCCACGCTCAAGCGCAATCGCCGCCACACCATCACTACCATGCAGAGCAACACTTCCCCCAAGACCAGCAAGCGGATTGACAAGCAAACCCAGGGAAAACATGGGCTTGCCAGCTGGATGAGAAGAAGAATCAGGAATGGGTTTCATAGTTCGTTACACATTACAAGGGCTGTCACGATACGTGCCGGGAAGGGCTCCCTATACTGACCCAGTCGAAGTGACTCTTGGTCACTCAACCAGCGGCATGAACAGGCAGACTGTCTTCATGCCCACCCAGCCAAGCCTACCGGCAAGTGAGGTGAATGATGCAAGCCAATGACAACCTGTCCTCCGCATTGCTTCAGGGCAATCCGTTTCAGGCGGCCGCATTGCTGGATGAGCAGGGGCGCGAAATCCCCATTACGGAAGAGATGATCGTGCAGGCCTGCGATGAGCTCATGAAGCTCTGGCAATTCCCCGGCAAGGCTGCCTGATCGTAGCTGCTGACTGGCAACACCGTTGCAGATAGCACTGCAATCGATACGGCGTCAAAAAAATCCCCCGCAAATCCGGGGGATTTTTTTTGCCCTCGTACAGAAGCCTGTCAGGATTTGCTCTCTCCCTCCCGGCCCTTGAACCAGCGACCGACAATCATGCGGATATCGTCCAGATAGGTGTAAACCACAGGCACCACGATCAGGGTCAGCAGCGTCGACGTGATCAATCCACCAATGATGGCATGAGCCATGGGCGCACGCTGCTCGGCACCGTCACCCAGCCCCATTGCCAGAGGCACCATGCCCATGATCATGGCGGCAGTCGTCATCAGGATGGGACGCAAACGCGTACGGCCCGCATTCTTGATGGCCGCAGTTCGTTCCTCGCCATTCGCCACGGCCACCTTGATGAAGTCCACCAGCAGAATGGCATTCTTGGTCACCAGCCCCATCAACATGATCACACCGATGATGGAGAAAATATTCAATGTGCTGCCAAAGGCAAACAGGGCCAGCAGCACGCCGATCAGTGACAAAGGCAAGGAAGTCATGATGGAAATCGGCAGGATGAAGCTGTTGAACTGGGATCCCAGCACCATGTAGATGAAAATCACCGCCATCATCAATGCCGTGACGGCATAGCCAATGGACTCCTCCATGTCCTTGTTGGAGCCTTCAGTCTGGAAACGATAGCCCGGCGGCAACTTCATGGAATCCTGCAAGCGCTTGATGTCTGCACCAATATCACCGGCAGGACGCCCGCTCACATTGGCATCAATCATCACTTCACGGAAAAGGTTGCGACGGTTGATCTGAGAAGCACCCGTTGTCTCCGTGATTGCCGCCACCTGCGTCAGCGGCACCATGTTCGGTGCTCCACTCGCATCCGTATAGGCACTGGCAAGATAGATGCTGCCAAGATCAGAAGCACGATAGCGCTCTGCACGCGGCAACTGCACGGTAACGTCGTAGTTCTCACCCTGTGCATCCTGCCAGGTCGTGACATCGTCACCCGCCAGCAAGGGACGCAAGGCAATGCCTATCTGTGCGACCGACAAGCCAAGACTGGCCGCCTGATCACGATCAACATCCACTGCCAGCGTCGGCTTGGGGTCGGTCAATGAAGTACGGACATCGACAAGCCCGGGAATCTTCTGCATTCCTTCCACCATCTCGTCCGATATTTTCTGCAGCACATCAAGATCAGGCCCCTGCACGGAAAGAATGATGGGTTTTTGCCCGCCATTCACGGACTCGGCAGCGGCAGCCACCGATGTGATCTTGATTCCTGCCACCTTCTGCAGGCGATTCCGTATCTCGATGACCAGTTGCTTCTGGCTCATCGTACGCTCGGACTTGGGCTTGAGTGTCACGCGGATACCCGCCCGCTCCTTGCCGGTATCCATGCCGCTGTTGATGGTGGCATAAGTGGCGATGACCTCCGGATATTCACGGATGATCTTCGTTACCTGTTCTACTTTCTGCTCCGTATATTCCAGCGCAGAGCCCGATGCTGCTTCAAAACGAACACTGATCTCGGAAAGATCCGGCTCAGGCACGAACTCCCCGCCAATACGTGATGCCAGAATGAAAGCACCGACCAATGACGCAAATGCAATGCCCAGCGTAATGCGGCGATGGCGCAGGGCCCAGCCGATCACGTCCACATAGGTATCACCCAGCTTTTCCAGGCGATCTGAGAACCAGTCCAGCCCCCTGCCCAGCCAGGATGTCTTCTTGCGACCATGCGTATCCGGATCGAACCAGATGGAGGACAGCATCGGGTCCAGGGTGAAACTCACGAACATCGACAACAACACCGCCGTGGCGACGGTCACACCGAACTGAAAGAAGAATTTTCCGATGATGCCACCCATGAAGGCCACCGGCAGGAAAACGGCCACGATAGTCAGGGTGGTGGCCAGAACGGCAAGGCCGATTTCCTTGGTGCCATCCAGTGCCGAATCCCGATGGTTCTTGCCCATGGCATTGTGGCGCACGATATTTTCACGCACGACGATGGCGTCATCGACGAGGAGACCGATACAAAGAGACAAGGCCATCAATGTCATGAGATTGATGGTGAAGCCAAAGAAATAGACACCGGCAATCGTTCCCAGCAGTGCAATCGGCAAGGTCAGGCCAGTAATGACCGTGGAGCGCCAAGAACCCAGAAAGAGGAAAACGATGAGAACAGCGAGGATGGCACCTTCGATCAGTGTCTTCTGTACGTCCTGCAAGGAATTGCGGATGGACTTGGAGCTATCGGCCACAACCACCATTTCCATGCCGGGTGGCAATGACTTCCTGACTTCTTCCGCGACTTCGCGCGCATCGTCCACCACTTTGATGGTGTTGGCATCAGAAGTCTTGACCACATCGAGTGAAACAGCACGACGGCCGTTGACCAAGGCCATGGACTCAAGCTCCTGCTCACCATCCACGACATCAGCCACCTGCTCCAGATAAACCGGGCCACCTGCACGCTGGGCCACGATCAGGCGACGGAAATCAGCCGGCTTTTCCAGGCGCCCCTTGATCTGGACAATCAGCTCGGACTGGTCAGAGCTGACCGATCCCGCTGGCAACTCCTGATTCTCCGCACGTAGCGTGTTCACGACCTGATCCACACCTACATTGTAGGCACGCAGCTGGTCGGGCTTCACATACACACGTATTTCACGATTGATGGCGCCAATAATGTCAACCTTACCCACACCCGTCACCGTCTGGAAACGCTTGCGGATGCGCTGATCAACATACGTGGAGATTTCACGCGGGCTCAGTGTGTCCGAAGTGAAGGCATAAGACAGCACTGGCATGGCAGACGGATTGAAGCGTTCGATGATGGGGTCCTTGACCTCGTCCCGGAACTCCGCCTTTACGGTTGCCACCTTGTCACGCACATCCTGTACGGCCGTGGCTACCGGAACATCCAGGAAGAACTCGATGAAAACCATCGAGCGTCCTTCAAACGAATAGGAAAAAACCTGCTTCACACCAGCAATCGTGTTGATGGAGTCTTCCAGTTTGCGCGTGACATCCGACTCCACCACTTCAGGTGAAGCGCCCGGATAAGGAGTTGTCACCACGACAAAGGGGAAATTGATGTCGGGAAACTCCTCGACACCCAGGTCGCGATAGGCGAAAAGCCCGAAGACCATTAGCCCCATCATCATCATGGCGGCAAAGACGGGATTATTGATACTGACGCGGGTAAGCCACATGATCCTGATCGTTCCGGTTCGTTATCTTTATCGGCGCAAGACTTTCATTTTCACAAAGCCATCGCGCCCGTTCTCATGACCGCTCTGGACTCATTCACTCAAGCGGGCTGACTGCCCCACCGCCTTTTCCGTCAATCGTGCCACCACCACGATATCGCCATCCTCAAGTCCGGAGCTCACAACGATCCGGTTGTTACGCTCGTCACGGCTTCCGGTTTCCAGCGAGCGCTTTTCCAGCTTTCCATCACGCAGCACCAGTACCCAGGAAGGCTCATCGGCCGTGCCGGCATGCAGCGCCTCCAGCGGCACCGTCAAAGCCTCCCCGCTTGCCCCCACGGATATTTCGCCACGGGCGAACATGCCCCCCTTGAGATCAAGCCCGCCATTTTCAACACGGACATAGACGCTGATGGCACGCGTCCCGGCATCCGCAACGGGGTTGATGCGCACTACCTTGCCTTCGAACTTGCGATCACCAAAGCCACTCACCGTGAATGCCACGGCTTGGCCCACCTTCACCAAAGCAATTTCAGTGGCAGGTACAGGTACGGACAACTCCATTTGTGTCAGGTCCACAATATCGAAAAGCCGGCCATCCACGGCAATGCTGCTGCCCGGCTCGACATACCGCTTGGCCACGATGCCATTGATGGGCGAACGCACACTGGCATCGCCTTCAGCCTTGCGGGCAATGTCAACCAATGCTTGCTGGGCACGCACGTTTTCTTCACGAGCCTCGGCTTCACCAACACTCTTCTGGAAGTCGATTTCAGAGAAATAATTCTTCTCGTAGAGCTGACGATTACGGTCAACCAGGGCACGTGCCAGCGTGGCTTCGACCTTTGCCGCAGCCAGGCTGGCCTGGGCCTGCTTGAGGCGGGCATTCAGGTCCAAGGTACCAAGATGCGCCAGAAGCTGGCCCTTCTGCACGCGCATGCCCTCCCTCACCAGAACCTCGTTCACTTCCGCAGCCACGCGGGACTGCACAGTGGTCAGCGACACAGGCTGCAGAGTGCCGGAAACCGGTAGCCCACCGGAAAGGGTCGCTTTCTTTACCTGCACCACATCAACCTTTGCCAGCTCAAGCGAGGCTGCTGTTTCGGCTGATGCTGCACTATCAGGCGCCTTGCCTTCACCGCAAGCAGAAAGCCCTAGTGCCACCATGACGGCAGACAGCAGCACGGAATAGCGCAGCGAATTTTTCAACGAAGGGGGACGCTTCATGTTTTCTTCTTCTCCTCAGCGAAATTGCCATCAGGCACGGAGGCAGGCGCCATGCCCTGCCAGACCATGCCGAAAATCCGGGGTAAAAGCTGTTGCAGATCAAACTGGTCATTCCCCTTGATGAGCCAAGCCAGGACGAGCCCGTCAAACAGGGAACCCCAGAAAATGGCAGCGATCTCGGGATCAATATCCGCGTTGATCAGATTGTTGACCTGAAGCTCCTGAGTAAAACCGGCAGAGACTTTCCAGACCTGGTCATAAAATGCCGAGAGGCGCTCCCGCACATCCTCATCCCGGCCCAGGCTCAGGCACTCCAGATAGAGATGAGCCCATTCAGGATCATCGACACAGCGCTGCACTCCGGCAGAAAACATGCGCGTAAGACCGGCAAGAACATCGCCCTTGCTGCTGATAAGCGCGTCGAGATCACCCTGCAATGGCCCGGTATCACGCCGGAAACGCTGGTCCAGCATGGCAAAGAAAAGATCGTTCTTGCTCTTGAAGTGCCAGTAGATCGCGCCCTTGGTCATGCCGGCATCAGCAGCTACAGCATCCAGAGAGGCACGCTGGAACCCTTTGCGGCCGAATACACGGGCCGCGCTGGCAATGATGCGTTCACGGGTTTCATGGGCAGGCGCCTGCCAGGAAAGCAGTGCCTGAAAATTGTCGGGCGACCCCAGATGCTCACGAACTTGCGCGACGGTAACACCCGCCTGTTCGGCCACTGCCTCTATGGAGGGAAGCTCAGGACTGGAGAGACGAGCAGACTCCCTCAGCGCAGCCAGCAGTTTTTCACGCATGAAAGGCAGTTCTTGGACAAAGTGACGCCTTTCTAGCATACCGGTCAGTATGTGTACATACGGGCCGGTATTGACCATTCGGTCACAAACACTGCTTGCCGGCAGCAAGCCAAATCAATAGATTGAAACAGTCGATTTAATCGTACATTTTTCCAGCACCCAGCCCGCCCTTGATACGGGAAGGAGCCCTTGATGTATCGCATTCGCCCCCTTTCATCTGTTGGTACAGATTCCAGCGCAGCGACCCGAGCCGCCCTGATAGAAGCTGCTGCCCCGCTGTTTGCCAGCATCGGCTTCGAAAATGCGCGTACCCGTGACATCGCGGACAAGGCCAAGGCCAATGTCTCCGCCATCAACTATCACTTCGGCAGCAAGATGGGCCTCTACCAGGCCGTCATCAAGAAGCAGGCCGAGGAAATCAACGACACTTACCCTCTGGAAACCGAGGCTGTTCGCAATGAGGCCCCGGCCATACGCCTGCACTGGCTGGTACACAACCTCCTGCGGCGGGTACTGACCACCAATGAAGACCATCGTCTCAAGATATGTGTACGGGAATTCGTGGAGCCCACCGAAGCACTGGACTATCTCGTCAAGGAAATCGTGAACAACCAGTTCGGCATCATGAAATCGGTGGTAGGCGCCGTGCTGGGCCGGGAAGCCAGCAACGACGAACTGAACCGCTTCAGCGTCAGCGTGGTGTGCCAATGCTTCCACTATGGCATGGCCGAACCCATGCTCACGCGCCTTGGCGTGAAGATTCCGCACACGGAAGATGAAATAAACGAATTGGCCGAACACATCGTGCAGTTCAGTCTTGCCGGACTTACGGCAGGAAAAACGACCTGATCGTCATGCAAGGAAGGAAAATCTGCATCATGAAAAGACATTGCCTGATTGCCCTGCCTCTGCTCTTGGCTGGCTGCAGTGGCGAAACACTGCTGATGCGGTATCAGGGAACGGGCGAAATCAACCTGGTCCGACTGGCGCCCTCGCTAGAGGGGCAATTTCTGGCCAGCTCGGGCAACAATGCCTTACCCCAAGACCTGCATGCGTTGGCGCAGGACAATCCAGCCGAAACGGACAACAGCCAGCGTGCAGCCATCTCGGTGATACGTGCAGAGCTTGCTCGCGCAGAAAGCAATCGCCAGAAGGCTGAACGTCAGCTCAGACGACTTCATGCAGGCACAAACAATGGACACGGCAGCCACTCTGCCGTTGAGCAGCAACACTCGATACTCCGAATAGAAAGCACGAAGGTCGCCGAACTGCGGGCCAGCCTGAAAGCTGCCGAACTCGCTTGCAGGCAAGCTGCACATGCTCCACCCAAACCGGCAGCAAGCAGCGCATGATACGTATAAAAAAAGACCGGCTATAAGCCGGTCTTTTTCATTTCTCCTGCCAGACGGCGTACTGAGCCTCAAGTACAACAGCCTTGCCCTCTGCATCGGCAAGGCTGATATGAAGATCAACCTTGCCCCTCCCCTTCTTCTGCAGACTTTCAAGCAACTGCCGACATACCTCGCCAGAGGGCAAACTCACCATTGAATGGAAGTCACTACGAAGTGGCCGCTTGAAAGAAAAGTGGGCATCAGCAATGGCGACACGGCATGGCGCAAACTCACGTGCACTCCAGAGCATCAAGAGACTCCAGCCCGTGATATTGCCCAAGGCCGAAATGCTGCCAGCAAAAGCTGTTCCCTTGTCATTGATGTTCGGAGCCAGCGGAACCTTGAGTTTCAGCGTACTTCCATCATGGCTTTCAAGGGCAAGCTGCATGGCCTGCGTCAGTGGAATTTCCTTGTGCACCCGGGCAATAAGACTTTGGGCTGCTGCCTCAAAAGCGCTCACGCCGGCCACTTGGAGACAAAGTCACCAATAGGGAGCAAGGCAGGTTTACGCGCTTCGCTGGTGGCTGTTCCGACATACAAAAAGCCGGCAATACTTTCATTGGCAGACAATCCGAGGCCGGCCTTCACACCGGCATGCTCCGCCAGTGGCCCACTGCGCCACATGCTGCCAAAGCCCCTCGCATGCAGGGCAAGCAGGAAATTCTGGATACCTGCCCCTGTGGAAAGCACCTGTTCTTCATGGGGAACCTTGGGATCGTCATGATGTGATGTAATCGCCACCACGATCATCGGCGCACGCAAGGGCATCTTGCGCAAGCGCTCGGACTCCTGCTCGTCCAGTGCGGGATTGTCCTTGCGCATGACATCGACAAAAAGTTGGCCAAGTTTTTCCAAACCCTCACCTTCGATCAAGAGATAACGCCAAGGGCGCAGGACACGGTGATCCGGCGCCCGCAAGGCACAGGCAAAAGCCTCTTCCAGTACGTCTGCATCAGGTGCTGGCGCCACCAGCTTTGCCTGCGAAGTACGTGTCTGGATGATATCGGCAATATTCATGCTTCCACTCCTGCTGTCTTACCAGCTGTCACGCCCGGCTTGCCGGCCAGGGCATTCACATCTGCCAAAGCCGTATCTGCCTCTGCCAGCACGCGATGAATGATCGTTTTGACGTCAGGCACGTCGTGTATGAGTCCCTGCGCCTGTCCTATCAGTTGCACACCCTTGACATGATCCCCGTCAATGATGGCATGACGGATTTCTGTGGTGGCCGCACCGAAATATGCCAGCTTCAATGTATTGACCAAGCCTTGCTGCATCACTTCTTTCAAAAGCCCGGTCAGGGGGCGGCCACTTTCCCGGGCAGCCGCCAGTGCACGGAAGAGTGCACGCCACAGGGTCAATGGCTTGGCCATACGCTTTTCGGCAATCGGCGTCTTCATCACCCGGCAAGGCATGCCGTCAAAATTGGCAGAATAGAGTGTCTCGCTCTCTGTCTTTTCAACAATGAGTTTTTTGGTGTCGGCATGTACCGGGCTTTCACGCGAAGTCGCAAAGCGGGTACCCATTGCAACGGCATCTGCCCCCAGTGCCAGTGCTGCCACCAGGCCTCCTCCCGTACCGAAGCCACCGGTGGCAATGATGGGCAGCTGCGTCACCTGGCGGATGGCAGGTACCAGAACCAGCGAAGTCACATCGCCACCATGGGCTGCTGCCTCATGCCCCGTTACCAGCAGCGCATCAACACCTGCCCGTTCAGCGGCCTTCGCATGCTTTGCATTCACCACCGTCGCAATGACATGGCCGCCATAGGCATGCACCCGCTCACAGATCCAGTCGCCCTTGCCCAGGGAAAAATTGATCACGGACACCTTTTCTTCAATGGCGATCTCGGCATTGCGTGTGGCGCCCGGCATGATGAGCGCAACACCCACCCCGAAAGGCTTGTCCGTCAGAGCACGTGCGCGTCGGATTTCGGCACGGGTCTCTCCTTCATCGAGATGCCCCACGGCCAGTATCCCCAAGCCACCGGCATTGCTGACCGCGGCTACAAGTTCTGCGTTGGAGACATAGGTCATGCCGGGACAGAACAAGGGATGCTGGATACCCAGAAGACGGGTGATGCGGGTCTGCATGAGAGTTTTCCTCGGATATCGGACAAGGTCCGGGATTCTAACCCGGTCAGACAGGCCGCCGTCATCCACGCATGCCGGTCAATCGCTTTGATCGTTTACGTCATAAGCCTGCACGCAGCCTACCCCTATAATCCTGAGGCTATCTCCCGTGCCCAACATTCCAGAAAAAAGAGTATCGAATGGACCTTCATGTTCCTGCCGAAGAACACGCCTTCCGTGAGGAAGTGCGCCAGTTCCTCGCTGAAAACCTGACACCTGAGCTTCGTGAAGCCGGTCGCCTTGCCACTTCCGTTTTTGCAGATGCCGAACTGGCCATGAGCTGGCAGAAAATCCTCAACAAGCGTGGCTGGGCCGCCCCGCACTGGCCCAAGGAATATGGCGGTGCCGGTTGGAATGTGTCTCAGCGGGCCATTTTTGCCGAAGAGCTGATACGGGCAGAGGCTCCTCCCCTCATTCCCATGAGCCTGCAGATGTGCGGCCCCATGCTGATCGGCTGCGGTACCCCCGAGCAAAAAGCCTATTACCTTCCCCGCATCCTCTCCGGGGAAGACTTCTGGTGCCAGGGCTACTCGGAGCCGGGGGCCGGCTCCGATCTGGCTTCCTTGCAGACCTTTGCCGCCAGCGATGGTGACGACTATGTGATCAACGGCACCAAGATCTGGACGACCTATGCCATGCATGCGAACAAGATGTTCGCGCTGGTCCGCACCAACCGTGAAGTGAAACCGCAGGCCGGCATCACCTTCCTGCTCATCGACATGAACACGCCCGGCATCACCATCGAGCCCATTGTCGGGCTGGATGAAGTGCCCGAGCAGTGCCAGGTTTTCTTCGACAATGTGCGTGTTCCCAAGAAGAACCGTATCGGCGATGAAAACCAGGGCTGGACAGTCGCCAAGTATCTCCTGATGTTCGAACGTGGCGGCGCCGAATACGGCCCCGGACTGCGCGTGCAACTGGAGAAGGTGAAGCAGCTCGCTGCCAGACAGAAGGTCTCTGCCGAGCGCAACCTGATGCAGGACGAGACCTTTCGCAACAAGGTGGCCGCCGCTGAAATCGACATCCTGGCGCTGGAATTCACCGAGAACCGTATCAAGTCTGCACTGGGTGCTGGCAAGGACCCCGGGGCACTTTCTTCCATGACCAAGATACTGGGTACGGAGATGCAGCAGACAATCACGGAGCTCGCCATCGAAGCTTTGGGGACACAAGCGCTGATCTGGCAACCCGCTGCCATCGTGCCCAACTCAGGCATCGAGCCGGTGGGCCCGGAATACGCCATCGCAGCCATGGCCCGCTATCTCAACACGCGTGCATGCTCCATTTATGGTGGCTCCAACGAAGTACAGCGCGGCATTATTGCCAAAATGGTACTGGGGCTCTGAGCCTTGCAGCAAATACAGCTGGTTCCGGCCGGCAACACAACCCAATTGAGAGAGGAGAAAAATCATGGATTTTTCCCTGAATGACGACCAGAAGCTGCTGCGCGACTCCATCGGCAAGTTCGTGAAGGGCAGCTATGATTTTGAAAAACGCCGCCAGATCATCAAGAACCACGCCAGCCTGGACCCTGCCGTCTGGGCACAATTTGCCGAACTGGGCTGGCTGATGCTGCCTTTCTCCGAAGAGGATGATGGCTTGGGTGGTAGCGTTATCGACACCATGATCCTGCTGGAGGAATTCGGCAAAGGTCTTGTCGTGGAGCCCTATATTCCCTCCATCGTGCTGGGAGGTGGCTTCATCAAGCGCGGCAATGCAGAGCAGAAAGAAAAATACCTGCAGGCACTGATGGGCGGAAATCTTCAAGCTGCCTTTGCCGTGCAGGAATACGAGCAGACTTTCGACATCAGCCAGACGACAGCCAGTGCCACACCGGAAGGAGATTTTCTTGTCCTGAACGGCAAGAAATCAGCCGTGCTGAACGGTGACCGCGCCGATGTTCTTGTTGTTCTCACGCGCACCACCGGCAAAGCAGGTGATGCCGATGGCCTGACCCTGCTGCTGGTAGATGCCGGCACAGAAGGTGTCAGCCGGCGCCCACACCGCATGGTGGACGGTACACAAGCTGCCGAAATCACTTTCCGGAACGTGATGGTGCCCCGCAGTAACATTATCGGCGAGCTTAACCAAGGCGCCCCACTTGCGCAGACAGTCATCAATGAGGGCATTCTTGCACTGGCAGCCGAGGCCACAGGTGCACTTTCCGTGCTGCTCTACACCACGGTGGAATACGCCAAGACCCGCAAGCAGTTCGGTGTGGCCATTGGCAATTTCCAGGCCCTCCAACACCGCATGAGCAACATGTTCATGGCCTATGAACAGATACGCTCTCTGCTGCTATGCGCCACACTCAAGGTGCACGAAGGTCATGACGATGCACAAAAAGCCGTACATGCCCTGAAAGCCCAGGTCGGCAAGGCAGGCCGCCTGATTGCCCAGGAAGCCGTGCAACTGCACGGCGGCATGGGGATGACGGACGAGTTGCACATCGGCCATTACTTCAAGCGCATTACTGCAATTGATGCCCTCTTTGGCAACTTCGACCAGCACATCCGGGCCTATGCAGCCTGAGTACTGAATCGCGGTCATGAAAAAAGCCGGCATATTGCCGGCTTTTTTCATGACTAATACCGTTACTTGCCAGCTGCAGCCTTCTGCTTTTCCTGTGCAATTTTCCAGGCGCCCTGCTCTATCGCCTCCACGGTAATGGCCACATCCAGTTCATCGCCCACCATGGGGACATACTTGCCCATGCCGAAGTCAGAGCGCTTGATCTTGGTCGTGGCGTTGAAACCGGCAGCCGGCGCATTTTCATAGAAAGGATGTGCTCCCGCCTTGTTCAGTCTGGCATCCAGCACAACCGGCTTGGTGATGCCGTTCACGGTGAGATCACCGTGCAGCTTGAAAGTCTGCTTTTTCTTGTCGGCATTCTTGATACCGGTGCTCTTGAAAGTCACGGTCGGGAACTCCTTTGACTTGAAGTAGTCACCGGACTCCAGCAGGTGCTCATTGAGCAGTGCTACATGGGAATCCAGGCTTTTGACCGGAATGCTGACTTCCACAGAAGATTTCTCTGGATTGTCATGGTTACCAAGGATGGTGCCCGTTACTTCGGTAAAGTCGGCTGAAGGCGTGGAAAATCCCAGATGGCTCCAGGAAAAATGCACCAGCGTGTGTGTGGGGTCGATGGTATAGGTCACTACCTTGTCTGCCATGGCAGAAACCGAGGCGCCTGCCAGCACGGCAGCCATCATCATGTGTCGGAAAACCTTCATGCTTCCTCTCTCCTTAAAAAAACGTAACCAGCAAATCATGGGTGACAGCAATCCTAACGGACTTGGGCATAAGGAATGATGCCTCTCGGTAAACAACAGTGTTGCAGAGCTGCTTACAATCCGTTGAGCAGGCAAGCCCTGAAACACACCTTCCCAATTCCTGCCAGCCCCCCGCCCTTTACAAACAAGAATAATTCTCATTTAATGCAGGCATCGCCCGCCTTGTGCAAGCCACATGGCCTGCCCAGTCCAGAGCGCTGACCACTTACGCTCAGCCCGTGCGCAGGCCGCCACCAATCTCTCAGGGAGAGGCCCATGCACACCAGTCCATCCCCGTTTCCCTCCGGCAGCCCAGCCAGTATCGCCCCGCGGCTACTGGCTGCCACGCTGGGCAGCTACCTGCTCTGCTTTGCCTTCCTGGGCGCCTTGCAGGCCCTTTTACCGACACTGGACAACCGCCTGCTGACGCTTCTGCCCTTCGTGATCTGCGCTGCTACCACTTTCTGGGCCTTTGCCGGCCGGGATGCCTGGCTGGTATGGCTGGTACTACTGCTGCCCGCCGCCTTGTGTGCCGGCATCACGGTGGCAGTGATCTAAGGCAGGCATGCCCTTCACACAGCCATCTGCTACGGCCCGCAACCATGAATGAGAACAATTCCTGATTACTGCCAGCATGGAAAGATGTACCCTTGCCAGCCTTCTGATTGCTGGTCACCCGCCGCTTACCATGGAGCCCGCTTGATGCACCGCCCCCTGTTGTCGCGCCTGCCCCTCATCATCTCGGCCGGATTGCTGAGCCTGCTCACCGTTACCACTCATGCCGCTGACAAGGCGCTGACAGCCGAAGCCGTGCTCAAGAACTATGCCGACATTGCCGAAGCGGCCTATTCCGACGCACTTTCTGGCGCCCAAAAGCTGGACAAAGCCCTGAATGCACTGATCAAGAAGCCCTCGGCCAGCACGCTCAATGCCGCCAGACAGGCATGGATAGATGCGCGAGTACCCTACATGCAGACCGAGGCTTTCCGCTTCGGCAACCCCATCGTGGACGAGTGGGAAGGCCGCGTGAATGCCTGGCCGCTGGACGAAGGCCTGATCGACTATGTCGATCCCGCCTATGGCAGCGAGTCCGATGCCAATGCTTTCTATGCCGCCAACATCATTGCCAATCCATACGTGAAGGCAGGTGGCCGTGATATCGACGCCCACAAGATCACACCGGAACTGCTCTCCGAAACATTGCACGAAATTGGTGGCATAGAAGCCAATGTCGGTACCGGCTATCACGCCATCGAATTCCTGCTCTGGGGACAGGACCTGAATGGCACCGGCCCGGGTGCCGGCCAGCGCCCTGCCACTGACTTCGATGTAAAAAACTGCACGGGTGGCAACTGTGATCGTCGCATCGACTACCTCAAGGCGGCCTCAAAACTCCTGATCGATGACCTCAAGGAAATGGTCGGCAACTGGCAGGCCAAGGGTGCTGCCCGCACCGCACTGACCAGTGAGGGCGTGAATGCCGGCCTTAGCGCCATGCTGACCGGCATCGGCAGTCTTTCCTACGGCGAGCTTGCCGGCGAGCGCATGAAGCTGGGCCTCATGCTGCACGACCCAGAGGAAGAGCATGACTGCTTCTCCGACAACACCCACAACTCGCACTATTACGACCAGATCGGCATGCGTAATGTCTACTTGGGCAGCTATACCCGCAGCAACGGCAAGATCGTGAAAGGCCCGTCACTTTCCGATCTGGTTCGTGCCAAAAATTCCGAACTGGATGCAGAAATGCGGGGCAAACTGAATGCCACTGTTGCCGCAATGTCCGTGATGAAGAACCGTGCCGAAACCGTAGAGGCTTACGACCAGATGATTGGTGAAGGCAATGTGCAGGGCAACGCCGTCATCCAGGCCGTGATCGACAGCCTGGTCGACCAGACGCGCTCCATAGAACGCGTGGTTACTGCTCTCGGACTGGGAGCCATCACGATTGAAGGCTCCGACAGCCTGGATAACCCGGACGCGGTGTTCGAGTGATATCTGGCTGACGCCAAAGCCCGCCGCACCAAGGCGGGCTTTCTCATTAAGCCGAAAATACAGTCCATCCCCGCAAGCACAACGCCAGCGCGAGGTCGTTTTGTTCACACGCCGCCGAGTCAGTTTCTCCCGGAACACCGTTGCCCTATTACTGCTACCCGGGCTGCTGATGGCTGCCGAATCGGTTTCACGCAGCGACCTTACGGCTGCCGATCGGGAGCGAGTCGCCCGCGTCACGGCTCCCACCAACGACTTCAGCAAAGCGGAAAGCTCCGAATCGCTACCGGGCGGTGCAGCCACCGTACGTGACAAGGCATTCAACCGCGACATTTTCTCTCACCCTTCCGCCAATATTTCTTTTGAGGGTCGTCAGCGCTTCCTGTTAGGCAACGGCCTTTTCCGCAAAGACTGGGTGTCGTCACCCTCCTCTACGCTGGCTTCGGACGGACTGGGGCCTCTGTTCAACGCCCGTTCCTGCCAGGGCTGCCACATCAAGGATGGTCGGGGCGTGGTGCCGGCAAAGGGAGAGGAAGCCGTTTCACTTTTCCTGCGCCTTTCCGTGCCACCTAAAACCGCTGAAGAAAAACGGCTGCTGGCGGAATACCGCCTCGCCGTGATTCCAGAGCCGGTCTACGGCGGCCAGCTTCAGAACTTCGCAGTGCCCGGACTCAAGGCTGAAGGACGCATGCAGATCAGTTGGAAGGAAGTCCCCGTCAACCTGAACGGCGGAGAAACGGTCATGCTGCGTCAACCCACCTACCGCATCAGCGACCTTGGCTACGGCCCCCTGCAGAAAGACGTCATGATGTCTCCGCGCATCGCCCAGCCCATGATCGGGCTCGGATTGCTGGAAGCTGTACATGAAAACGACATACTCGCCAACGCCAACCGGCGCAACGATCCCGACGGCATCCGAGGCAAACCCAACTACACACGCGACATGGAAAGCGATCGGGTGGTACTGGGCCGCTTTGGCTGGAAAGCCGGCCAGCCCACGGTCAAACAGCAGGGCGCTCATGCTTTCTCCGGAGACATGGGACTTTCCACCCCCATGCTCCCCAGCCATTACGGTGACTGCACACCTGCACAGAAAAAATGCCTCTCCCTGCCCCACGGCGCGCAGGCCCAGTTCGGCCCTGAAGAGGTGCCGGGCGAACTCATGGATTTCGTGGCCTTCTATTCCGAACATCTTGCCGTACCGGCTCGTCGAGATACCTCGGAACCACGCACGCTGGCCGGCAAGCAGCTTTTTTATGAAGCCCGCTGCCATGTCTGCCACACACCCAAATTCGTGACGCGCCGTGATGCGGCCAATCCTGAACACCGTTTCCAGCTCATCTGGCCCTACAGTGACTTGCTGTTACACGACATGGGAGAAGGCCTGGCCGACAACCGCCCGGAAGGCGCTGCCAACGGCAGGGAGTGGCGCACCGCACCGCTCTGGGGAATCGGCTTGGCTGGCACCGTGAATGAGCCGGCCTCCTTTCTGCACGACGGCCGCGCACGCACCATACTGGAGGCCATCCTCTGGCATGACGGCGAAGCGGCAAATGCCCGTGACCGCGTCAAAGGCATGACACCGGCACAACGCGCCGACCTGATCCGTTTCATAGAGTCCTTGTGAGAACTGACATGCACTCTCCTGGCAGACACATTTTCTTGCTGTGGCCCCCATTCTTCACAAGAAAGCCCGGAAGGCGTCAAGAAAAAATCCGGCTACTCCTGCTGTTACTAGCCAGCTTGCAGCTTGTGCCTGCCCATGCTGCCACGCTGCCGCCTGATCTTGGCAAGCGACTGGTGACAGGCTATATCCAGCCTGCCACACAAACTTTCTCGAAAAGTTCTGACGAACTGAAAGGCTCCCTACAGGCGTATTGCAGTTCTCCAGATGCACCCGGTCATCGGGAGGCTGTAGAAAAGCAATTCCGGCAAGCTGTAGAGGACTGGACTGCACTGGAGTTCCTTCGCTTTGGTCCGCTTGTGGAAAAAAATCGCCTGGAACGCATCTTCTTTTTTCCCGATACGCGCAATGTCACCTTGCGACAAATGCAGGCCCTCCTGAATGGCCGCGACCAGGAAGCACTGAACCCATCAATACTGAATACACGCAGCGTCGCCGTACAAGGGCTTCCTGCACTGGAATTCCTGCTCTATGGCAACGGCGCCAACGAACAGATAGCCCTTGATGACGAAGCCGGCCGCTATCGCTGCTCACTGGCCCATTCTGTCTCCCAGAACATCGCCGCACTGGCCAGCGAAATTGCGGCAGCCTGGGAAAAAGACGGAAAAATGGCCACCGAATTTTCCTCGCCATCACCCACTAACCTGCTTTATCGCAACAACAATGAAGTTGCCACAGAAATGGTGAAGGCACTTTCCACCGGCCTGCAGTTCATGCGTGATATCAAGCTGCAACCCGCTCTTGGCAATGCAGGAGAACAGGCTCGTGGCCAGCGGGCGCCGCTCTGGCGCAGTGGCCTTACACAAACCTCGCTGAAAGCGGGCGCCAGCAATCTCCTCGCTTTTTACCAGGCAGCCGGCTTGCGGCAAAGAATGTCGGTATCCGAACAATGGATAGACGACATGATGGCATCGGAAACACGCTTGCTGCTGGCCGACTTCAACGCCGCCACACTCCCCTTCGAGCAGGCCGTTACGGACACCGACAACCGCGAGGCACTGGTGCATGCCACATTTGTCCTGAAAAACCTCAAAGCGGTGGTGGATGAATTTCTCGCCGGCAGCTTTGGCATCAACACCGGTTTCAATGCGCTCGATGGCGACTGACACGCAACGCCGCCGCTTCCTGCAATGGCTGACCAGTGGCAGCCTGCTGGCCCTGCTCCCGCCACTGGCCGGAGGCGCGACACAGGAAGGCACACGCTTTCTGGCGGCACGACAACACAGTGGCCGGCATGAAGCCGTGCTGCTGGATGACCAAGGACAAGAACTGAAGATCATTCCGCTGCCTGCCCGTGGCCACAGCTTTGCCATAGACCATACCCATCAGCGCGCCGTGGCCTTTGGCCGGCAACCGGGCTTCTTTGCCCTCGCTTTTTCTCTGGACGAGAACGACAGTAGCAGCACCCCACTGCCACTCCCGGAAGATCGCCATTATTTTGGCCACGGCACGTTTTCGGCAGACGGCCTCAGCCTCTTCGCTACCGAAAACGACTTCGAAGCCAGGCGCGGTGTACTCGGCATATATGACGCTACGCCCGGCAAAGGCTGGCAACGCCAGGGCGAATACGACACCGGCGGCATAGGACCACATGAAGTGGTACTGATGCCGGATGGCCAGACCTTGTGCGTGGCCAATGGCGGCATCCTCACGCACCCCGACTACGGCAAGCTGGAGCTCAACCTGGAGAGCATGCAGCCTTCGCTGGTCTATCTGGATGCCGGTACGGGGCAACTACTGGAAAAGCGTGAGCTGGCGCCGGCACTGCACCAGCTTTCCATACGCCATCTCGCTCTGGATGGCAGAGGAGCCGTGTGGTTTGGCTGCCAGTACTCGGGCCCGGCAGCGGACCAACCGCCACTGGTAGGCTGCCACCACAGAGGCCAGGCCTTGCAACTCTTCAGCGGCCCGCCGGAAACACTGTGGCAGATGCGCGGCTATGTAGGCTCGGTCAGCACTGACCTCAGTGGCCAGGTGATTGCCACCTCCAGCCCGGTGGGTGGCCTGGTCTGCTACTGGCGGGCGGCTGACGGCGCATGGCTGGGCAGTACGTCGCGTGCCGATGGTTGCGGCGTCGCTCCTGCGGGCGCCGGTCGCTTCCTGATCAGTGACGGCTTCGGTGCAATTACACAAACCGGCCCCGGTCTGCCGGAGCAAGTCTTGCACCCCGCTGACAGCAGCCTGTCCTGGGATAATCATTTCCGCCGGACCTGATCTGCCTGCACGGAGACCAGCGAAACGCAGCACAAATGAGAAGCACAATCAGTTAGGATAAGCACCGTCCGACGACAGACCGAACAGGCTGCCCATGACCTCTGCTGTACCCCTCGCCCCCACCAGCACACCCGCCAGTCTCCCCCATGCCAGCGCCCTTGCCGTCGAAGGCCTGCGCCAAGTTTATGGCGGCCATATCGCAGTGGATGACGTGTCATGGCAAGCCAGTGCAGGCGAAGTCGTCTGCCTTCTGGGACACTCCGGCTGTGGCAAGACCACGCTGCTACGCCTGATTGCCGGCCTGGAAGTCCCCACGGCAGGCCGCGTCTTGCTGGACGGCCAGGAAATGAGCGGCCCGAATGCTTTTGTGCCTCCCGAACAGCGGCGTATTGGCCTAGTTTTCCAGGACTACGCCCTGTTCCCACATCTCGATGTACTCAGCAACGTGATGTTCGGATTGCCGGATCGCAGCAAGGCCAGTCGCGAACACGCCTTGCATGCCCTCAGCCGTGTCGGCCTCGCCCATCACGCCCGCAATTATCCGCACACGCTCTCCGGCGGCGAACAACAACGCGTAGCTCTCGCGCGCGCACTTGCTCCCGGCCCGCGCGTGCTGCTGATGGACGAACCATTCTCCAATCTGGACCGTCGCCTGCGTGACCGCGTACGCGAAGACACCATGGCACTCCTGCGCGAGACCGGTACCACGGCAGTTGTCGTCACACATGACCCGGAAGAAGCCCTGCGCATTGCCGACCATATCGTGCTTATGCACGCGGGCCGCGTGGAGCAGCACGGTTCGGCAGAGGCGCTTTACCAGCGTCCAGCATCACTTTTTGCCGCACGCTTCTTTTCAGACCTCAACCAGATTCCCGGACATTGCCGCGACGGTTTCATCGACACGCCACTCGGCCACTTTCCCGGCACGACATCCGCCGGCGCAGAAGTCAGTGTTTATCTCCGCCCGCAAGACATGCGCATCGCGCGCACGGGGAGCGGCACTCCAGGCCAGGTGGTAAAGCAGCTGTTCCTGGGCCACGGTGAAGAGCTCCACGTCCGTGTCGACGGCCTGCCAGTGCCTCTTGTCGCACTCCTGCCACAAGGCAGTGGTACCTCTGTTGGTGACAACGTTTATCTGGAACCGGAACGAAAGCACGCCCTTGTCTTTCCGGCCAGCGCCCTGCCCTGAATCCTTTCAACATGTTGCGAGAAAACACCATGATGATGTCCGCTCCAAAACGTTACGGAAAACGCCTCGCTCTGCTGGCCTCAACCCTGTTGCTGTCGTTCTCAACAGCGGCTGCCGAAGTCAACCTCTACACCACACGTGAACCGGGCCTCATCCAGCCCCTGCTGGCGGCCTTCACCAAGTCCAGCGGCATCAAGGTGAATACGGTTTTCGTGAAAGACGGCCTTGCCGAACGCATCGCGGCAGAAGGCAAACGCTCGCCGGCCGATGTGCTGATGACGGTGGACTTCGGCAACCTCACCGACCTCGTGGAAAAAGGCTTGGTGCAGCCCCTGCGCTCGCCCGTTCTGGAAAGTGCCATTCCTGCACAGTTGCGTGATGCCGATGGCCGCTGGTTTGCACTGTCCCTGCGCGCACGCCTGCTCTATGCCTCCAAGGATCGCGTGAAGCTGGACAGCTTCACTTATGAGGACCTGGCCGATCCCAAATGGAAAGGACAGGTATGCACGCGCTCCGGCCTGCATCCTTACAACACGGCGCTGATCGCTGCCTACATCGCCCACCATGGTGAAGCCGCTGCAGAAAAATGGCTGCGTGCCGTCAAAGCTAATCTGGGCCGCAAACCGGGTGGCGGTGATCGTGAAGTGGCCCGCGACATTCTGGGACAGATCTGCGAAATCGGCGTTGCCAACTCTTATTACGTCGGCCGCATGCGCAGCGGCAGCGGCGGCCCTGAGCAGAAGAAATGGGGCGATGCCATTCAGGTAGTGCTGCCCACGTTCAAGAACGGTGGCACGCACGTGAACATCTCCGGTGCCTCGGTTGCCAAGAACGCACCCAACCCGGCAGAAGCCCGCAAGTTGCTGGAATATCTGGTCTCTGACGAAGCACAGAAAATCTATGCGCAGGTGGATTACGAATATCCCGTGAAGCCCGGCGTTGCAGCCGATCCCATCATTGCCAGCTTCGGCACGCTCAAGCCCGACACCATTTCCCTGACGGAAATCGCCAAGCATCGCAAGGCTGCCAGCCTGCTGGCCGAGCGAGTGGGCTTCGACAACTGATGGTGACGCCCCTCCGTCGTCCCGGTGAAGGCCGGGCCTCATACGACATCTGCAATGTCACCAACGTATGGGCCCCGGCCTGCGCCGGGGTGACGGAACGTTGTCTACACACTTTCATTCCTGCACAAGTAGGAATGAAAGTGGCTGCTCCTCGTTCGTGAGGCTCAAACAGTTGTCGCACACCACCGGCCGTGGCTGGCTGATCAGCGCAGCAGTCATTGCGCTGCTCGTGCTGATGCCACTGACAGCGCTGCTCTACACCGCACTCAGCGGTGATGCCAGTCTGTGGCCGCATCTCTTGCAGCATGTGCTGCCCCCTACGATTACAGACACGCTGGTATTGCTGGGAGGCGTCGGCCTGCTGGTGATCGCCATCGGTACCGGCAGCGCCTGGCTGGTAACCGCCTATGATTTCCGCGGGCGCGGTCTGCTGGACTGGGCCCTGCTGCTGCCACTGGCCGTGCCCACCTACATCGTCGCCTACGCCTACATGGACATCCTGCATCCCATCGGTCCGCTGCAAACCGGCTTGCGCGCACTGCTGGGGCTCAGCAGCCCGCGTGACCTGCAACTGCCCGATATACGTTCGCTTGGCGGTTGCGTACTGCTGCTGGGCTTTGTGCTGTATCCCTATGTCTATCTCACCACACGCACCATGTTCCTCATGCAGTCCGCGAGCCTGATCGAAGCCGCACGCACGCTGGGACAAAGCCGTCACGGTGTATTCCTGCGCGTGGCGCTGCCACTGGCGCGGCCGGCGGTTGCCGTGGGTGCCAGTCTCGCGCTGATGGAAGCCATCAACGATATCGGTGCCTCCGAATTCCTCGGTGTACGCACACTGACCATTTCGATTTATTCCACCTGGATCAACCGTGCCGATCTTGCCGGTGCAGCACAGATCGCCCTTACGCTGCTGGTCATTGTGCTGGCCTTGCTGCTGCTGGAGCGCGCCGGACGCAAACGCCAGCGTTACAGCATTGCCGCTCAGCGTGCGCGCCGCATGACACCACAACGCCTCCAGGGTTGGCAGGCGGCATTTGCCTTTACGCTCGGCTTCATTCCCGTGCTGGTCGGCTTCATCGCTCCAGCCGCCTATCTGGTGAGTGAATCGGTAAAGCGTTTCCGCTTCGCCGGTTTCCCGCCCACGCTGCTGGACGCGGCATGGAATACGGTCTGGCTGGCCAGCCTCGCCACTGTCGTTACCCTGCTGCTGGGGCTGGTGATTGCGTGGAGCACACGATTGCGGCCCGGCATGCTGTCACGCGGTATCGAGCGCAGCGCCAGCCTGGGCTACGCCATACCCGGTACCGTGCTCGCCATCGGCCTGATGATGCCACTGGGCCTCCTGGACGGATGGCTGGGAGATACGCTGGAAAAATGGTGGGGCATTTCCACCGGCCTCATCATCCTCGGCTCCGGCGGCGCACTGATCTACGCTTACGCCGCCCGCTTTCTCGCCGTCTCCACCGGCAGCATCGAATCCGGCCTCAGCCGCATCGCACCCTCTCTGGACCAGGCCGCCCGCACACTGGGGCAAACACCGGGCGGCGTACTGCGCCGCATCCACCTTCCGCTGATCCGCCCCGCGCTCGCCGCTGCCGCACTTCTGGTCTTCGTGGACTGCATGAAAGAGCTACCCGCCACGCTGCTGCTGCGTCCGCTCAATCTGGAAACGCTGGCCACCACGCTCTATGCCGAAGCGGCGCGTGGCACCTACGAAGAAGGCGCGATTGCTGCGCTCATCATCGTGCTGGCAGGATTGTTGCCCGTGATCCTGCTGGCCCGCGTAGGCCGGACAGAGGCACGCTGACGTGCCCGGCAAAATCCATCCTGCCCAGCCAGAAATCCTCGCCGCCTATCATGACCTCGTGGACCACCTGCGCCGCCGCCTCGGCAGCCGCGAGCGGGCGCAGGAGCTGGCTCAGGAAAGTGTGAGCCGTGTGCTGGCGCTACCGCCCGAGCACTTGCTCTCACCCCGTGCCTTCCTCTTCCGCACAGCACGCAATCTGGAGATAGACCAGTTCCGTGCCGGCCAGACACGTCAGGCCCTGCACGACGTCACTGCCGACCCGGATGCCAGCGAGGCCCCGGCCACGGATGAGCCAGCCCGGCATCTGGAGTCACAGGAAGAGCGCCATCGCCTGCATGCGGCCATTGCCGGTCTGCCACCACGTTGCCGCGAGGTTTTCGTGCTGCACAAGCTGGAAGGCCTGAGCCAGCGCGAAGTTGCCGGACAGCTCGGCATTTCCCTGAACATGGTGGAAAAGCATGTGATGCGGGGACTGCTGGCATGCCGCTCTGCCCTCAAGGATGAGCCGGCATGAGCACGATCACGGACACCATGCTGGAGGAGGCAGCACGCCTCCTGAGCCGTCTGGAATCTGGCGACAATGAACTCGCCAGCACCACCACGCGGCAGCTTGAAGACTGGCTGGCGCAGGACTCCCGGCACCGGCAGGCCTGGGCCGAGATGCAAGAGGCGTCGCAACGGCTGGACCGGTATGCGCCAGCCCTCAAAAGCCAGCTCCTGACACCGACCCCCGCCTCCCCCGCCCGAGCGGCATGGTGGCCGGCTCTGGCCGCCAGTCTGCTACTTTGTGTGGTGACCGCGGGTGGCTGGGAAGCCTGGGCGCGCTGGATTCCTCTGGAAGAACGCGAACTCGCCACCGCCATCGGCGAACAGGGCCGCTTTACCCTCAGTGACGGCAGCGAAATCACGCTCAACACCAACAGCCGGGCTACTGTGCGGCTGACACGTCGCCATCGTGATGTCGTCCTGCATCAGGGTGAAGCCTTTTTTGCCGTCAGCCATCTGCCGGAGGCTCCCTTCCGGGTAAAGGGCTCACACCTAGCTGTCACGGTACTGGGCACCCGTTTCAGCGTGCTGGAAAGCCGGCAACGGCAAGCCGTGACCGTAGAATCCGGCCGGGTCCGCGTGAAGGCTCCCGACCAGCCCGCGCAGGTGCTGGGAGCCCATCAGGAATGGCTGGCCCTGCCCGGGCAGGCGCCACAGGTCCGGACGCTGGATGACCTCTCCCTACGTTTTGCCTGGCGCGAAGGCCGACTGATTTTTCATAACCAGCCCCTGCTGGACGTGCTGGCCGAAATCCAGCGCTACCGTCCGGGCCAGATCCGCTTCCAGGGCAGCCCGGAACTGGCGGCCTTCCGGCTTTCCGGCACATTCCGTACAGACAACACCGAGGCATTCTTTACTACCCTCCCTCTGGCCTCACCCGCCAAGGTCCGGCTGGAAGCCGGGCAAGCCATGGTGGTCGAGTGAAGATTTTCTGACTTTTTTGTAATTCGACGTCAGGGTTTCTGGCATTAGTCCGTCTTTGTAATGGTAACCATTATCATTTGCATTGATGGAGCCCTCCTCATGCCTTCTCGCCGTACCGTGTTGCGCCCCACTCTCCTTGCCATGGCCATCGCCCTGACACTGCCAATGGGCATGGTTAGCCCAGCCCAAGCCGCCACCATCAATCAACCGGCCCAGGACTTGGGCGATGCCCTGAATGCCTTGGCCAGCCAAACCGGCCTGCGCCTGCTCTTTGCGACCGACCTCGTCAAAGGGAAGCGCGCACCCGCCCTGAACGGCGACTACAGCCCGGAGCAGGCCCTGCGCCAACTGCTCACTGGCAGCGGCCTGGAAGCGGTGGCAACCGGTGACGGCAGCTTTGCCATCCGCGCCCTGCCTCAAGGCAGTACCCAGCAACTGGATGAGGTAACGGTGACGGCGCAAAGTGACACGCAGAACCCCACCGGCCCGGTACAGGGCTACGTCGTGCAACGAACAACCGCCGGCAAGACCAATGCCCCCGTACTGGAACTGGCCCAGTCCCTGACCGTCATTACACGTGATGCCATGGAGGATCGCGGCGTACAGACCGTCAGTGATGCCATCAGCTACGCTCCCGGCACGCTGATTGCCGCCTACGGACAGGACCCGCGTTATGACTGGACCTTCCTGCGTGGATTCAACGCCCTCTCCGATCAGTGGCGGGACGGCCTGCGCACCAGCGGTCGTGGCTTCAACCTGCCCAAGGTCAACCCCTACGGCCTTGAGCGCGTGGAAATCATCCGGGGCCCCGCTTCGGTGCTGTACGGTCAGGGCAATCCGGGCGGACTCATCAGCATGACAACCAAGCGCCCCACCGAAACGCCATATCACGAAGTCGGCATTGCCGGTGGCAGCTACGGCAACAAGCAGGTCTTTGCAGATGTCTCCGACAGGCTGGATGAAAGTGGTGAATGGCGCTACCGCCTCACCCTGCATGCCCGCGACGCGGATTCTGCGATTGATCATGCGGAAAGCCACAGCTACTACATCGCCCCCGCGATTACTTGGACTCCCTCGGACAACACTTCCATCACGTTCCTGATGCAGTACCAGTCCGAACACAGCACAGATCTTTACAACGGCACGCCCTCTCAGCAGTTGAAAAATCTTGCTGCATTTTTCGGCATACCCATGAGCACGATTCCGTCAAACCGCAATATCGGCAATCCGGATTTCGAGAAATTTGATCGTGACTACTTCAGTTTCGGATATGCACTGGAACACCGTATCAACGATACCTGGTCACTGAACCAGAACGTGCGCTATGAAAGCATTGCTCTGGATTACAATTATGCCGTGCTGGTTGGTTTCCTGCCGCCCGGCATACTCGGGAGCGAAACGCTGCTGACGCAGAATGCTGTGAATATCGATGAACCCGTGAAAAACCTGCTGCTGGACCAGAACCTGACCGGCAGCTGGAAAACCGGCACTATGGATTACACCCTGGTGGCCGGCCTTGATATCGGCTGGACCGATGCAGAACGCCAGGAGCGCACCAGTGACCCTGATCCGATGGCTGCCGGCATCATTGCGCTTTCTCCCACCTCGCCGTTGTATAGCTACACGCTGAACGCTTTCAATGCGAATCCAAGCTACCCGGCCATTGTCGCTCCCACCACGCTCACGGAAGACTCCAGCGCCAAAAACCGCAAGATCGGTGTGTACGTGCAGAACCGTTTTCGTTTCCAGGAAAACTGGCTGCTCAATCTGGCAGGACGCCAGGACTGGGTGACCACCGAAACGGACGACCGCCTCACCGGCACCCCCGCGACACAGAATGACAATGCCTTCAGTGGCCAAGCCAGCCTCATGTATGTGAGCGAGAGCGGCGTTGCCCCGTATGTCAGTTACAGCACCGGCTTCAATCCAATCCTGGAAACCGACAACAACGGCAACCCCATGGATCCGGAAACTGCTACGCAATACGAAGTGGGCATAAAGTGGCAACCGAACACCAATGTACTGTTGTCACTGGCTGGTTTTGACCTCACCAAACAGAACATCGTTTCTGCCGACCCCAACGGGCAGAACAAGACACAGACCGGTGAAATTCGCTCGCTCGGTCTGGAAGCCGAAGCCACCCTGAGCTTGGACAACGGCCTCAAGCTGACCACCAGCTATACGCACATCAATGCCGAAATCACGGAAGACCAGCGCCGCCCCACTTTTGTGGGCAGTACCCCGGAACTCGTGGCAGAAAACACGGCAGCGGCCTGGGTGGACTACACCCTGCAGGATGGCCCGCTCAAAGGGATTGGCGTAGGCGCAGGTGCCCGCTATGTCGGCTCCATGCACTACATGACGGATGACCTGGTGACCGGCACCAGTGGCACTGAAATCGACCTCAAGGGCTACACGCTTTACGACGCCGCGTTGCGCTACAAATGGCAAAACTGGTCGCTCTCACTCACCGGACAGAACCTGGCAGGCAAGGAATACCTGGCCTGGTGCAGCAGCCAGATCTGCCAGTGGGGCCTGCCGCGCAGCTTCATCGCCACGGCCCGCTACCGCTGGTAAGACACATCCGCGCGATCCCTCTCTGCCATCACTTGCGACAGGGAGGGATCGCGTTGCCATTTCTGAAAACCGTTTCTGCGAGGTCCGCCATTCATGTCCAGCCAAACCTCCATCCGCCGCTGGTACGCCGTCCACAAATGGACAAGCCTGATCTGCACGGCCTTCATGCTGTTGCTCTGCCTTACCGGCCTTCCCCTCATCTTCCACGAGGAAATCCATCACCTGGAACACGCCATGGCGGGCGAGCCCGAGCGTGAGCCACGTACCCCCGGTACGGAACTGGTCACGCTGGACTCTGTAATCGCCACGGCCCTGGCCGCAAAACCCGGTGACGTGCCCGCGCTGGTTGTCTGGGAAGAAGGTGACGAGCAGGCCGACATGCTGCGAATTGCCACCCAGCCACCCGGAAATCTCGACCTGAAGAAAATCAGCTTTATGGACGTGGATGCCCGCAATGGCGAAATTAAAGAAATGCATGACGATTCGCTGGATTTCATGGACATCATGTTCCGCCTGCACGTCGATCTTTTCGCCGGCCTGCCCGGCATGCTTTTCCTGGGTGTGATGGGCATGTTGCTGATCGCAGCCATTGTTTCCGGCATCGTGGTGTACGGGCCGTTCATGCGCAAACTGGATTTCGGCACCGTGCGCGAATCACAACGGCGGCTGAAATGGCTGGACCTGCACAATCTGCTCGGCATCGTCACCCTTAGCTGGCTGCTGGTGGTGGGGGGCACCGGCGTGATCAACACCTGGGCCTCACTGCTCATCAAATTCTGGCAGTTCAACGAGCTGGCTACCCTGATCGAGCCCTACAAGGAAAAACCTTTACCGCAATCACTCACCTCCCTGGATGCTGCAGTTGCCAAAGCCGTCGCTGCCGAACCGGAGATGACACCGACCTTCGTGTTCTATCCCGGTTATTTCCTCACGGAAAACAAACACCACATTGCTGTTCTCATGAAGGGAAATACCCCTGTCACCTCACGCCTGCTCAAGCCCGTGCTGATCGATGCCGAAAGCGGCGAGCTGACGGCCAGCGTGGAGCTGCCCTGGTATCTCAAGACCCTGCTGCTGTCACAGCCGCTGCATTTTGGCGACTACGCCGGCCTTCCCCTGAAGATCATCTGGGCCCTGCTGGACATCATTTCCATCATCGTGCTGGGTAGCGGTCTTTACCTCTGGTTCGCGCGCCGCAAGCTCACCGAAGAACGATTGCGTCGCCTGGAGGAAAGGGCTGCCACACAGGAAAGCACTGGAGGGCTCCCGTCATGACGCACAACACCTTCTTGCAGGTATGGGGAGCGCCGATCCTGCTGACAGTACTGACGCTGTTTGGCCTCGTTGCTGCCCTGGTCGGCACCGGTATCTGGCACGGGCTGGCCTGGGCCAGCCTGGCGGCTCCGGTAGGGGTATGCCTCTGGTACGGCAGCCATCGCAGGAAAAAACGCGGAAAGGGCCGGCACTAGACCGCCGGCCATTGCTACCGATCGTTCAATTTAGTAATAAGACGCATTCTCATTAATGAGTCCGGTCCCGGACCGGCGATACCGCGATATGGCCCCAGGGGAAAGTCTCGACCAGCAGCAGCTTGGCCTGCTCTACAGCGCACACCACGGCTGGCTGCAAGGTTGGCTGCGCAAGAAGCTGGGTTGCTCGGAGCACGCTGCCGACCTTGCGCAGGACACGTTCTTGCGCCTGCTGGCCTCACGACGCCCCTTGCCTGCCCTGCAGGAGCCCCGCGCCTACCTGACCACGGTCGCACGCGGCCTGTTGATCGACCACTTCCGCCGCGAAGACATCAGGCTGGCCTACCAGCAGGCACTGGCTGCCATGCCGGAACCACTGCATCCCTCGCCGGAAGAAAGGCTGCTGCTACTGGAAACACTGATACGCATCGACATGATGCTGGACACCCTGCCGCCACAGACTCGCCAGATATTCCTGCTTTCGCAACTGCATGAAAAAACTTATGCCGAGATCGCTACACGGATGGACGTTTCACTCATCACGGTGAAACGGCATATGCAGAAAGCCTTTCTTGCCTGCCTGACCCTGCTCTGACATGAATCCTGTTCCCGGCCCCCAGGAAGCGACACCGATTTCTCCCCATGCGCTGGAGGCGGCCGCCGGCTGGCTGATGCAACTGCATTCAGGGACCGCCACGACGGACGACCATCAAGCACTCGCCCGCTGGCAGCAGCAGGACCCGGAACATGCAAGAGCATGGCAACGCGCCGAAGAAATGCTGAAAACGCTGGGCGACATTCCACCCATCATCGGCAAGACGGCCCTGGATCGTCCGTCATCGCCCAGCCGGCGTCGTGCACTGCGGCAACTGGCCCTGTTGCTGACGGCAGGACCCGCCCTGTGGATCGTGCAGCGCGAGCTGCCCTGGCAAGAACTGGTAGCGGATTACCGTACCGCCACAGGCGTCCAGCGCGAGGTCCTGCTGGCCGATGGCAGCCACCTGCTGCTCAACACGGACAGTGCGGTAGATGTCCGCTTCAATACCCGGGAACGTCATCTGCGCCTGCAGTCAGGGGAAATGCTGGTCAGCACCGGAACCTCCCCGTCGTTCCGGAACGCCCAGCTCAGCGTGACCACCCACCACGGGCAATTACTCTCATCGTCAGCACGCTTCACGGTTCGCCAGAAGCGCGAACAAACGCATGTCGCCGTACTCGCGGGCACACTCAGCATCCACCCACGCCAGGCCACAGGCCCTGCCCGCCAACTCGTGGCCGGCGAGCAATGCCATTTCAGTGCGTATGAAGCCCAGCCCGGCAGCCTCACCGACGACACCACTACTGCATGGACACAGGGCATGCTGATTGCCGACCGCATGACCATGCGCGACGTCATTGCCGAATTGGGGCGTTACCGCAGCGGAATCCTGCGCTGCTCACCGGAAATTGCCGGACTTCTGGTCTCCGGCTCGTTTCCAGTCACCGACACCGACCGCAGCCTGGCCCTGCTCGCCCGTACCTTTCCCGTACAGGTGCGCCGTATCGGCAACCTCTGGGCCAGTGTTGAAGCCCGGACCTGAAGCCGATCTTTTTTTCATTCCGCCTGATACTTTTTTTCGGTTGGTACGGCAAGGAAGTCACCACTCCCTGCATCCGGAATCGTCATGACCACCCCGCACCGTCCGTTGTATACCCGGCTTACCCCGCTCGCCCTGGCTCTGCTCGCGCTGGGCATGGGTGCCCCAATTCTGGCCCAGGCCAGTGATCCGGCCGCCGCCAGTAGCGCCAGCGTACGCCACTATGACATTCCGGCAGGCCCACTGGGCCGCACCCTGTCCCTGTTTGCCGCCCAGGCCGGGGTCGCCCTGTCCTTCGACCCCCTGCTTACAGAAGGCAAAACCAGCAACGGCCTCACGGGCAGCTTTTCCGTGCCACAAGGCTTTGCCCAGTTGCTGGCCGGCCAGGGTCTGGAAGTGATTGGCAGCGGCGACGGCTATGCCTTGCGCGCGGTGCCCCGCTCCGTCCCGCGCAACCAGGCACAGGCGGCCGAAAGCATGCTGGACGAAGTGGTGATCACCGGTTCGCGCACTCCGGAAAAAATCAGTGAAATACCAGGCACGGTCTGGGTCATCAGCGAAAGCCAGATCGCTGAGCAGACTCGTGCAGGCGTACCGCTTAAAGAGGCCCTGGGCCAACTCATTCCCGGCCTGGACGTGGGCCCGCAGGGACGCACCAACTATGGCCAGAACATGCGCGGCCGCAGCGTGCTCGTGATGATCGACGGGGTTTCACTGAACAGTTCTCGCGGCATCAGCCGCCAGTTCGACTCCATCGACCCGTTCAACATTGCCCGTATCGAAGTGCTGTCCGGTGCCAGTGCCGTCTATGGTGGTGGCGCCACCGGGGGCATCGTGAACATCATCACCAAGCATGCGGATGGTCCCGGGCTCGCCCTCACCACGGAAGCTGGCATCCGTACCGGCTTCAGCAACAGTGATGACCGTGACCTGCGTCTCTCGCAATCCGTGGCCGGCGGAAACGACACCCTGACAGGCCGTCTGGGCGTCTCCTTGCAGCAGAATGGCGGCTTCTATGACAGCCACGGTGACCAGATCCTCACGGACACCACGCAGACCGACCTGCAGTACAACCGTACGCTGGACCTGTTGGGCAATCTGGACATCAACCTGGATGACCAGAGCCTGCGCCTCTCGGCGCAATACTATGACTCCGAATACAACGGCGACCGCGCCATCTTCCTCGGCACCAATTTCGCCGGCGCCCTCGCCAACCCGGCATTGCTGCAAATGCGTGACGGCTTTTCATCGTCGGTGGTTCCCCATACAGAGCGCTGGATGACAACGGCCGACTACCACCTGCCCGGCGTTGCCGGTGGGCAGGACTTCTATGCCCAAGCCTACCTTCGCTCCGAGAAAATGGATTTCTATCCCTTCCCGGGACGCGCCAGCCTCACGGTGGCCGGCATGCCGACGCCCGTTCCGCTGACCTACAGCGGTGCCTCCCAGCAGGACACCGACAACATCGGTATCAAGCTGGCGCTGGCCAAGGAATGGGAACGCCTGAAGCTGACGTATGGACTGGATGCCGACCAGGAGTCCTTTAAGGCACGACAAGCCCTCTTTGACATGCCGGCGGCCTATGCCAGCGGCGGCCTGCGCAATGTGCAGATCGGCAATGTCGGGCGCTACCCCGATATCGACATCCGGACACTGGCTGCCTTTGCGCAGGCTGAATGGAAAATCTCCCCGGAGCTCAGCCTGAACGCCGGCCTGCGCCAGCAGAAAAGCGATGTGGATGTCGGTGACTTCATTGATGTACGGCCACAGGTGGCCATGGGCTATGGCTACGGCACCAGTGCCGACGTCATTCCCGGCGGCAGCAACGACTACGACGTGACCCTGCTCAATGCCAGCCTGCTCTACAAACTCAATCAGCAGCAGCAAACCTGGATCAGTTATTCCGAAGGCTTCGAGCTGCCGGACCCTGCCAAATATTATGGCCAGGGCGACTACACCCTCACTGGTGGGCTGGCCGGCCACTGGGCACTGGGCAACAGCATCACCGTTGCCGACTCTCCCCTTGAGGGCATCAAGACCTACCAGGTGGAGACCGGCTGGCGCTACGGCAGCGGCCCACTGCACACCCAGCTTGCCGCCTTCTATGCCTGGTCAGACCGCGTCATCAATTACAACAGCACCACCTTCAACATCAGCGTGGCAGACCAGGACAAACGCAACTACGGCCTTGAGGCGGCGATTGCATGGCGCTTCGACAATGGCGTTGAAGCCGGTGGCAACGGCCTCCTGATCCGCTCTGAAACCAAAGGGGCACAAGGCTGGGAAAAGCAGGCCATCGTGGATGCCAGCCCGTCCAAGCTGACGGCCTACACAGGCTGGCAAGGCGACAGCACCGGCGTCCGCCTGCAGGCCGTGCAGGTTTTCAACCTCAAGGATGCCAGCGGCAACGAACTGGACGGATACGCCACCGTGGATCTGCTGGCCAGCTACCGCTTCGGTCAGGCAGGCACCGTGAGTGCCGGCATACAGAACGTGCTCGGCACGGACTACACCACCATCTGGTCACAACGTGCCCAGGTATTTTATGGCGGACTGATGCGTCCGGAACTCTTTGACTGGGCCGGCCGCGGACGCACGTTCTCGCTGAGCTACAGCATCGATTACTGATATCCGCCTTCTCCATGAAAAACGCCGGCATCATGCCGGCGTTTTTCATGGTGGCGACACGGTCAGGGCTTCACCGTCAGTGCCCGCGAGCGCTGCGACAACCAATCCTTGCTGATGGCCCAGGTCGTGTGTGCCGCCTTGCCTCTGGTTCGCCAGAGGGAAGTTACAGGACGAACGCATCCGCCGGCTCGTGGAAAAAGCCGACGGGGCCGGCAAGGCGGAAGAAACACCGACATGAAAAACATCCAGCACAACACCGCCCTGCAAATCTGGGGCGCTCCCCTCCTCCTAGCGCTGCTCACGCTCTTCGGCCTGGTGGCCGCGCTGGTGGGCACCGGCATCTGGCACGGCCTGGCCTGGCTCGCCCTCACCGTGCCCGTGGCGGCTTGCATTGGGTATGGCTGGCTCAAGCCTCGCAAGGAAAGATCAACACGACGCCCAACGCACTCTGCCAATGACCAAGGACCAAGAAAGTAAAGAGAGCAGCCCCCCGCCATCACCAACTGAATCCCGCGCCCGCCGACACGCTACGCTCATTGCTACTGAACGCACCGCCCAGCGAGACGCTGCCGTTGCTGCTTTCACCGAGGATGCGCTGGTAGCCCACCGCCATGGCCCGCTCACTGCTCTGCTGGCCGAAACCGAAGCCAATACGGTTGCGGCCGGTCAGGCCGCCCTGGTTGGTAGCCATGCCACCGTAGGCGGCTGCCATGGCGGCCTGCTCATCGATACGGCGGTCCATCAGCTGGAAGCGCCGGTCCACCTGCCCCTGGAACTGCGAAAAGGTGCTGGCCAGACCGTTGACCTGCGAATCGGTGTAGCTGTTGGCGGATGACAGCGTGGCGGCGCTGCGGGTATCCGTGTAGCTCTGCGCAGAGGTCAGGGTTGCCGCGTCGGCCGCCTGCATCTGTTGCAGGTTCACCGCATCGGTGCCCTGCGTGCCGGCGGCGATGTGGGTGATTTGCCGCTCCCCGCCCGCGCTGCCCACCGATACCGTGTTGTCGCGGCTGTTGGTGGAGTTGTTGCCCAGCGTCACCGAGTTGTTGGTTGCCGTGTTGACGTTGTTGCCCACCACGAAGGCGTTATCGCCGCTCACCGTGTTGTCATTGCCAATGGCATAGCTGCCGTTGCCGCTGACTACATTGGGGTCGCCAAGCGCGCCGGAACCTTCGCCTGAAACGATATTGCCCGTGCCGATGGCAATCGAGTTGACGCCCTGTGCCTGCGCGCCGGTGCCGATGGCGATGCCGTTGGTGGCGCCGACGCTGACGCCTGAGTTTTCGCCGATACAGACGCCATCTTCATTGCCATTACCTCCACAGCTCGCGCCGGAACCCCCGTCAACGCCGGCGATACCCTGCTCACCCTGCGGGCCTTGCGGGCCGGTAGCACCCGTTGCACCGGTATCGCCTTTGTCACCCTTGTCTCCTTTATCACCCTTGGCTCCAGCGACGCCCTGAATACCCTGTGCGCCTTGTGCACCAGCGGCTCCGGTTTCACCGGTATCCCCTTTGTCTCCCTTGTCACCTTTATCACCCTTGGCTCCGGCGACGCCCTGAACACCCTGCGCGCCTTGAGCACCAGCAGCCCCGGTGTCACCGGTATCGCCTTTGTCACCCTTGTCTCCTTTATCACCCTTGGCTCCAGCGACGCCCTGAATACCCTGTGCGCCTTGTGCACCAGCGGCTCCGGTTTCACCGGTATCCCCTTTGTCACCCTTGTCGCCTTTATCGCCCTTGGCTCCAGCGACGCCCTGAATACCCTGCTCGCCTTGTGCACCAGTGGCTCCGGTTTCGCCGGTATCCCCTTTGTCCCCCTTGTCACCTTTATCGCCCTTGGCTCCGGCTATACCCTGAATACCCTGTGCACCTTGAGAGCCAGCAGCCCCGGTTTCACCGGTATCACCCTTGTCGCCCTTCAACGAAGCCAGCCATTCGGATTGCGTGCCGACGCTGTTGTCCGCCGCATAGGCCAGCTCATAGGCGGATTTGCCGTCCGCGCCGGGCGTGCCGCCGCTGGTTTCCAGCGTGGTGAGGCGGCCATCCAGTTCGTTCAGGGCGGTGTTCACGGCATCGAAGGTCGCGCCGACGTTGCCGAAGCTGCCCGCGCCGCTGCCGTAGTTGATGGTGAAGCCGGGCGAGGTGAACACACCGGTGGTGGCATTGAAGGCGGAGCCGCCACCCAGGAAGCTGACGAGATTGTTGCCCAAGGAGGCAAAGACGGTATCCATCTGGCCCTTGTTCACCGCATCGGTGTTGGCCGAGCCGGTGGCCACGTTGACGATCCGGCGTTCGTTGCCGGCGCTGCCGACAGAAACGGTGTTGGCCGTGTTGGCCACGCTGTCCTTGCCGATGGCCACGGCGTTTTCGGCAGTGGCCTGCGCGCCCGCACCCAGGGCCACGCT
>JBBCJX010000016.1:0-3817 GCA_037189985.1 Moraxellaceae bacterium | reverse complement strand
GAAAGCAGGCGACGTGGTGGTGATCCGCTACGAGGGTCCCAAAGGTGGCCCGGGCATGCAGGAAATGCTGTATCCCACCAGTTACCTGAAATCGAAAGGACTGGGCAAGCAGTGCGCGCTGCTGACCGATGGCCGTTTCTCGGGTGGCACCTCCGGGCTGTCCATCGGCCATGCCTCGCCGGAAGCGGCAGCAGGTGGTGGTATCGGTCTGGTGCGCGATGGCGACCGCATTCGCATCGATATCCCGCAGCGTTCCATCAACCTGTTGGTGCCGGATGAAGAATTGGCTTCACGTCATGCGGAGCAGATGGCCAAGGGGTGGAAGCCGGCCCAGCCGCGTGCACGCAAAGTCAGTACCGCATTGAAGGCCTATGCCTTGCTGGCAACCAGTGCCGACAAGGGTGCGGTGCGTGATCGGGCATTGCTGGATGGGGTTTGAAGAGTTGTCTCTGCTAGCCCGTCATTCGTATGGGCTTGAACATGTTCGACTTGGTGAGTTGAAAGCAGGTCGGCAGGAGTTGGGCATGGCAATGCCCGTGTCGTGATATGGCGGATCAAATAAGAAGCACGGGCCTTGCCGCGCCCCGTAATCTGTTGTGATCTCATCGCTTCAAGGCGGCCAGAGCCAATTGCAACATTTGCTGCCGGGTACGGGCCGGGGCAGAGCGATAGCCTGCCAGCAGGCGGCGTTCTTCGGGATCTTCTACAAGGTCAGCGGCAACGGCTGGAATATCGTCCAGATGATCGTGTTGCATATGTCCGCGCCCGGTTGCCAGCCATTCGAAGCCCACATTGGTGATTTTGGCGATTTTCTCAAGCCGATTGGTGGCGGGAATGGAGCCGCCAGAGCGCTCCCAATTGGATACTGCTCCCCGAGTGACGCCCAGTTTTGCAGCCAGTATCTCTTGAGAAAATCCAGCTGCTTGCCGCGCGGTCCGGATACGTCTTGCCAGTCGCATAGATATCCCTGCCCCCTGTTCATCCTTGCAGTGGCGTGAAGACTAGCTTCACGGATGGAGCAGAAGCAAATCATCCTTTGGTATGCAAGCAATATTAACGTCAACTTGTACAGTATTGCTTGCATCGCTTTGCAAGTGACTGATTTAAAATGCCTCCTGAATGTTGATGCAAGTACTCTTGGCAATTGTGAGGGTGTCTGTGGGTTGTGCGTGTTTTTGAATTGCGCAACAGTCTGTTTGTCGGTGTTTTTCGATAGTGCCAATCAAGGAAGAGTAGTTCTTCATGTTGGGTGGTGCAGCGGGAGTTCCAAGCGTAAGTTTGCGCTCTACGGGCGTGAATGTTCATGGTATGACACGAGTTTATTTAGGCCGAATCTGTGGAGTTGCCGCAAGCCAGAATATAATTTTTATTATTGCTGTGATTTTTGGTGACTTCTAAAATTGAATAATTTAATGCAATAAATAAAGGAATTATTAATGAATAAAAATATAATAATTTTATTTATTTCATTTATCATTGTTGCTGTGGGATATCTTATTTTTATTTCAAATAAATCTACGCCAACAGCGGATGTGATTGGAGTGGATTATTCGAATGAGAGAACTTCCTCTAAATCATCAAATTCAGAGTCTGCGTTATTAATGGCGCCAAATGTAGTTCCGATAAATGAAAATATTTTGCCATCTGCAAACATACCTGGATTCTTGGTCCCTCCTGGCTTTGAGAAAGTTATGACTCCTAAGGAGGCTGGGACTATCGCGCATGCCATACTGAAGTGTGATTCCATTCGTTTCATGCCCTCTATTGAAATTCCCGAGAATGAGGCTGGGATTGTTATTGATAAGGAGTGCGAACGAATGAATTCTGAGAATTCGATATATATTCTCGCAAAATTTTCGGCTGAATCGGGCGATTCTAAGGCGCAGCTTGAGTTCCCAGCACTTGCTGCGCTTGCGTTTAATGATGAAAAGAATGCAATGAATCCCGAGATGATCGAAGACTACAAATATTCATCACTTAGGTTTCTTCAGGCAGCTGCAAAAAATGGCGAAGATGGCGCTCTTTTGCAGCTCTCTAATAGCTATGAGTCAGGGCTATTTTCTAGGCAAGACCCGGTCCTTGCGTACGCTTACGCACATGCGTACGCGAGGCGTTCTGTGAGTCAGAGGGCTCATCAGTTGGCTGATAAATTGTCAAATAATCTTACTGCGGCTGAGGTGGAAAAAGCCAGAGAAATTGCAAAAATACTTTGATTGTTATTATTTCTTCTTGGACGAAAAATATCAAAGGAGCCGCATAAATGAAGAAAATAATTCAAGTAGCATTGGCAATGTCGATTTTTTTTACTTTTAGTTATGCCGTTGCAAAATGGGTTGGGCAATATTATTGTAAAGAGTGTCGATTCGACACTCCAATAATTAGCGATGAAAGCTTCATTTTTAAGAAAACGGTAATTGATCATGATGTTTCATCATGGATTGATTCAAAGCAAGCGCCTAACACTGTTACCATATGTAATGGTTCTGAGTGCGCATTGTATCGGTATGTCGCGCTTTCGGGTCTCCTCGCTCTCGTAAATACCTATGCTGATGACTGGGTTGGATCCAGAATTCCAGGAGATGTGGATCCAAGCATTCCTGGTAATGGCATTGTCGGTAGCGGTGGAGGTGGCGGCATGTGTGGTGGCGGCCCACAGGGGTCGTTTGAAACTACAGTAGTTGGGTACACGCCAATTTATCGAACTGCTACTGTAACAACGCCTGGGGGCTCATCCAGTCAGCAAGTCCTTGTTGGATATGAGCCTGTTTATGGTATTGCTTTTGTCGGAAATAACGAAGCAATTGCGGTCTGTTGAAGGCTGGCTGAAAACTTGGTTGGGAAATTTTTTACTTATATTATTTTCGAAGGTCAAAAATAAATTCCAGCCGAGCTAAGTCAGTTCTAGGGAATTGAAAGCGGAGAGCATTAGGTTCAAAGCGGACAGGCACCAATGCCATAACGTAATTTGCGGCACCTATGCCGTTTCGGTGGTTACTGGCATAGGTGGCCGTGGGCTACCCTCCGGGTATCTGGGAGGAGCCACACATGCAAGAGCAAATGAAGACGCGCGGCTGGAAGGCCGTGCTGGGCGGGATGGCTTTGGCGGGCGTGCTGGCAGCGTGCTCGGGGGGCACGGGCAAGCCGGACGCAACGGCGGAAGCAGCGACGGATACGTCGGCAGCCTCGGCAAATGATGGTTTCGTGCGCGTGGAAGGCACGCATTTCGTGCTGGATGGCAAGCCTTATCGCTTTGCCGGTGCGAACTTCTGGTATGGCGCCTATCTCGGTGCGCCAGGGGACCTGGGCGACCGTGAGCGCTTGATCGCCGAACTCGACCAGTTGAAGGAAGCCGGCATCGACAACCTGCGCGTACTGGCGATGTCGGAGGCCAGCGGCTTCAAGCGTGGCGTGAGCCCCGCCATCATGACGGCGCCGGGCGAGTACGACGAAGAACTCCTGCAAGGCATCGACTTCCTGCTGGACGAAATGGCCAAGCGCGACATGAAGGCCGTGCTGTACCTCAACAATTTCTGGCAGTGGTCGGGTGGCATGTCGCAATACGTCGAGTGGTTCACCGGAGACTCGGTGTCCAACCACGATCCGGACAAGACCGGCGACTGGAACGGTTTCATGCTGAATTCGGCGCGCTTCTACGCCATTCCCGAGGCGCAGGCGTTGTACCGCGAGGCCATCAAGCACGTCATCACTCGCACCAACACCATCAATGGCAAGGCTTATGTCGACGACCCGACGGTGATGTCGTGGCAGCTCGCCAACGAACCGCGACCGGGCAGCGACACCGAGGGCCATGAGAATT
>JBBCJX010000015.1:0-31400 GCA_037189985.1 Moraxellaceae bacterium | reverse complement strand
GCCGCTCGCTCGAACCGGCATCCAGCCACCGCATCCCACTTTCTCTTCAGGAGAAGCGCATGTTCTGGCCGCGCAGGCTGCTGCGGGAAAAAGGCCTTCGTGTCACCCTGCTACGCATCAAGGTATTGCAGGCCATGCACCTTGCCCATAGCGAAGATACGCCACTGTCATTGCCAAAACTGCTCGCGCATCTTGCCGACAGCGGCAACCCGGTTTCAGCCAGCCCTTTGCGCAAGGTGATGTTCAGGCTGGAAGATGCCGGCCTGCTGGTGCAGCAGCCCAAGGGATTGTGGCAGTTGGCAACACCGGCAAAAACGCAGGCCGAGCCCGGTGAATCAGAATGAAAGGTGCCATTGGGCCAGCAAGAGGGCAGCACCGGTCACCAGCAACATCCAGAACACCATCACCCGGAATTTTCCTTCATCAAGATGATGATGCAGGCGGTTGCCCAGCCACACGGCAAACGCGATCACGGGCAGCAGTGAAAGAATCTGCAGGGCATGCGCCGCCGTTTTTCCCTGCATCAGGAACAATCCCGCCAACACTCCGTTCAGTACCAACCAGACGGTGACCAGCGTGGCACGAAAGCGCGCCTTGTCCATCTGCACACCTGCCAGCGCATACACCAGCAAGGGTCCGCCCGAGGCAAACAAGCCATGCGTGATGCCGGCGGCCCCCACCAGCGCCTGCGTCTGTGCCGGCGCATGGGCCTTGCGGGCAGCTCCGCCGCCGTAAAGGGCCAGCAACTCGCGCACGGCAAACCACAGGATGAGGATGGCGAACGCCACCTTGAGCGCCGGGCCAGGAAAAAGATCGCGCAGGAAAGCACCCGCCAGTGTTCCCAGCAGCATGGCCGGCAGGATGCGGCGCAGCAGCAGGGCCTTGTCGATATGCCGGCGGTGCTGCCAGGCCAGCCAGGAAGACGTGAACACGTTCAGCGTCACCAGCACGGGAAGGATTTCAGGAATGGGCAGGAAAAGAGCCGCCAGCGACAGGGCGATCACGATACTGCCGAAACCCGACATGGCCTCGATGGTCCAGGCCACCAGCACGCAAATCCCCAGCCAGACGAAGGCAAGACTCATGTGGGGAGTTCGCCGGCAAAACGACGCCGGATCAGGCGATGGAAAAAGCGCGGGAAAACCCGGTAAAGAAGCGCCGCAAAAGCACTGAAACGGTCCGGAAAAATACGCTCATGGCCTGCATCCAGCCCCTTCAGGATGATGGCAGCCATGCTGTCGGCCGAAGAAATTTTTCCCACGGTACTGCGGGCATGGCTGGCCTTGCCACCTTCTGCTCCCAATGCATTCTGCTCGATTGGCGTATCCAGAAAAGATGGATAGACCATGAGCACGTGCACACCACGATGTGCCACTTCCGCCCGGAAAACTTCGAAGAATTGGTGCAGCGCGCTCTTGGCTGCGCAATAGGCGGCACGCCCCGGCACCGGCATCCAGCCAGCCATTGATCCGATGTTGACCACAGTGCCGCGTGCTGCCTCAAGAGCTGGATACAGGCCCAGCGTGAGGTCTACAGCCGCGTGATAATCCACCGTCATCACACGACTCAATACATCAAGCCGCGTGTTGATGGCCGGACTTCGGTGCGTAATGCCGGCATTGTTGACGAGCACATCCAGACGCGGATGTATGCGGCACATTTTCTCCGTGAAAGCGTGCAATGCACCCGCATCACACAGGTCCAGAATCTCGCTGTGCACACGGCTACCACCTTCCAGAAATTGCACACGCTGTTCCAGCAAGGCCTGATCCCTGTCGACCAGGATCAGTTCATCACCCCGCTCGAAGAAGGCCTGCGTCAACGCCCAGCCCAACCCACTGGCCGCGCCGGTAATGAGGACAAGACTCACAGCTTTGCTCCCAGGGCATGGCGTGCAAAAAAGCGGAAGGTTTCTTCCGAGCTCTTGGCCGGCTGATAACCGAACTCTTCCTTGAGGCGACGGTTGCTGAGCACCGGCCGGTATTGCAGGAAACCCACCTGCTCGGGACCGTACTGCGTCAGGCCCAGCAGCTTGCCCAGCCGCAAGGCCATGACAACAACGGCTGCCGGCACATGGAGCACCGGCTTCTGCAGAAGGTGGCCTATCTCGTCAATGCTCAGTGCACCATCACCGGCCATGTTGTAGATACCGCTGCTGTCACGCGTGATGCCCTGCTCGATGGCATGGATCACGTCCTGGTCCCATATGAAGACAAAGGGCGATGCCGAACCACGTATGGCCAAGAGGCGCTTATTGCGGAAGAGATCGGTGATTAGGTTGTTGGTATGAGCCCCTAGGATGGTGCCCGGACGAAACACCAGTTGCCGCAACTGCGGCTGCAACTGGCGATATTCGGCCAGCATTTCCTCGATCAGGCGCTTGTGATGTGAATAGGCCATTTCCGGATTGCCGCGCAGGGCATCGTTCTCGTCCAGCCAGGCCGGGCTGTCGGCATGGTAACCGTAGGCGGCACCACTGCTGGTGCAAGTGAAATGCTGCACACCGGCTTTCACACAGGATTGCAGCACATTGCGCGTGCCGTTCACGTCGATATCGTAATCACGTGCAGGATCAGCACCCGGCTGCAGGACAGAGGCAAGGTGCACCACATGCGTGATGTTTTTCTCGCGCATGAAGTCAGCCATGCCGGCATCGCGCACATCCATGATGTCTACCGGGAACCGGCCATGCCGGGCACGGATGTCAACGCCATGAACCACATGGGACTGGACCAGCCGCTCGCCGAGCTGGCTGCCCACATAGCCGGCAGCACCGGTGATGAGAATGCGCTTCTGCATGTCATGCCTCCGGGCGTGATGTGGCCATTGTGGTACCCGGCACAGGTTTGATCGGGCGCCGTGCCCACCATTGCGCCAGCAAGGTGCCGCTGACCAGATGCCATACACCCCAGAAGGCGGCGATCAGCAACATGCCCCCAGCCTGCGGGTAGAACGTGAAAAGAATCACCAATGCGAGGCCGGAGTTCTGTATTCCGACCTCCAGTGTCACGGCTCGCCGGTCGGCCTCCGGCAAAGCCATGAGCCGGGCCGAGAAATAACCAGCGCCCAGTGCAATCAGGTTCTGGGCAATCACCAGTGCCGCAAAAAGATGCATGTAGCGCGTGAAAAGATCGAAGTTCTTGGCAAACGCCAACCCGACAAACACCAGAAAGATCATCAGCGACAAAGGCCGCAGGGGCCTCTCCAGACGTGCCGCCAGCACCGGCTTCCAGCGCCCGAAAAGCATGCCAAGAATGGTGGGCAGTACCAGCACCAGCGCCACCAGCCAGAGTATCTGTCCGGCACTGATGTCGATTTCATGCAGCAAAGGCCGTGTGTAGGGATTCAGCATGCCGTAGAACCAGAAGTTGAACGGCGTCATCACCAGTGCCGCCAATGAACAGATCGCCGTCATGCTGACGGAAAGCGCGATATTGCCACGCGCCAGATAGGTCATCAGGTTGGAAAAGCTGCCACTGGGGCAGGCTGCCACCAGGATCATGCCCAGTGCCAGCTCCGGTTCGATGCGGAAAATCCATGTAAAAAAACAGCTCAGGGCTGGCAGCAACAGGAATTGCGCAACCAAGCCGACCAAGGCTGCCCGCGGCTCGCGGGCCACGCGACGGAAGTCATCGGGCTTCAGGGTGAGTGATACCCCGAACATCATCACGGCCAGTATGACGTTGAGCAGCACCACGCTCTCGGTGTCGAAATCGATACGCACATCAGTCAGCATTGTTTTTCTTCTCTGCCAGGTTTATTTGCTGAACTTCAGGACTGCAATTCACGGATGTGTTTTTTCACCAGACCGCGATACACATCCTTGTTGACGTAGTAAGCCATGCGGTCCAGCTTGAGATAGTCATAACCACCATCCAGCCCTTCCGGTGAAGACCCGGCCTTGCGGGCCTGAATGGCTTTCGCACCGGCCTTGCCCTCCTTCAGCCCCCGGATGTAGAGCGCCACCATTTCCGCCTGCTCATCACGCCCCTGCCAGCCCAGACCCGTGGCCTCGACCATGCCCATAACGAAGAGGTTGTCCAGGCGCGGATGCATGGCATTGAGATAAAGCTCAGGCGCCGCATTGCGCCAGTTCAGCAACTCGCTGTCGATGAAGGGGTAATGTAGTGAATAGCCGGTGGCCATCAGCACCATGTCGTAATCCGCCTGGCTGCCGTCCTTGAATGTCAGCGTCTTGCCACTGGCTTTTTCGATATCACCACGCGCCCGGATGTCGCCATGGCCAAGGTGATAGAGCACCAGCGAATTCACCACCGGATGCGACTCATACAGTTTGTAATCGGGATCAGGCAGGCCGTAATCACTGGGCTTGCCCATGAAGAAACGGATCATCAGACCATCCACGAACTGCTTGAGACGGCGCGGCAGCTTGAGCTTGCCCAGCGTATCCGCCGGTTTGCCCAGGATGAACTTGGGCACAAAGTAATATCCGCGACGCACGCTGATATCCGCCGATTTCGCGTGATGCACGGCATCCACGGCAATATCGCAGGCGCTGTTGCCACAGCCCACGATGAGCACACGCTTGCCGTGGAACTGCTCCGGACGCTTGTAGCCGGAGGAGTGGATCAGCTCACCTTCATATCCCGGCAAGGTTGGCATCAGGGGATGATGCAGAGTGCCGTTGGCAATCAGCACACCAGCCACATCACGTGTTTGCAAGACGCCGTCTTTCTCGCTGGTCACGCGCCAGTGATCAGCCACCGGCTCTGCCTTCACGACTCGCGTGGAAAATTCGTAATCTTCATAGAGGCCGAAATGCCGGGCGTAATCCTGGAAATAGCGGCGCAGTTCACTGTGATGCGGATAGGTGGCTACCTCGTCGCGCATGGGGAAATCGGCAAATTCCGTGGTGCGCTTGGACGAAATCAGGTGTGCGGTCTCGTAGACCGTGGAGTGCGGGTTATCAATATCCCAGAGCCCGCCCACATCACTGTGCTGCTCCAGGCCAATGAAGGGGATACCGTTCTTTTTCAATTGTCGCGCCGTGCAAAGCCCCATGGGGCCGGCGCCGATCACCGCGTAAGGCAGGGTCATGGTGTTTCCGGGCTGTCTGCTGCTGATGACGGCCACTATACTCAGCCTCCTCAACCCGCTCCCGAGCCAGCCGGGACAGGATTCCGGTCAAAACGGGACCTCCTTGCCTTTCCGAGACCACATGTCGCGCCTTTCTCCCAGCGTCAGCCTGCACTTCCTGAAAGCCATCCTGGCGGCCTGTCCGCGCCTTGGCATTGCCCTGCCTGAGGCAGCTACGCAATGGATGCAGGAACACCCGGAGGCCGTGCGTGTGCCCCTGGACGTACAGGACCGCATCTGGGAAGAGTTCTGTGCAGCCAGTCCCGACCTTTTGGTAGGCATACGTCTGGGACTGGACTCACAGCCGGGAAACCTGGATATCGTGGGACTCCTGCTGATGAGCTGCGACGATCTGGCCGAAGCGCTGGACATGCTGCTGGACTATCAGCAGATCATCGGTGAAGGCGGCGAGTTCCTGCTTGAGCGAGAAGGCACGACATGGCGGCTGCGCTACGACGCCCGTTTCCGTTGCCGTGCCCGTGAACGCGTGGAGGCCGTGTTTGCCACGCTGCTGCATATGGGCCGCTGGATCAGTGGCGGGCGCTTCCAGCCCACCAGCGTGCGCTTCCGTCACCCGGCCGCGACCGACGTATCGCTGTATCAGGAATTGCTGAACGCTGAGACTGATTTTGGTGCCGTCCACAATGAAATCGTGTTCGATGACGAACTCGCGGCACTCCCGCTGATACAGAGCAACCCTGCCGTCACACAGCATCTGCGTCTGCTGGCGGATCAGGTTCTGGTCAGCCTTGGCCAGCAGTCGCTGGCCAGCCAGGTGCAGTCCCTGCTGCAACAGGGCCCGGCAGCCTCACGGGAAGACATAGCCAGCCGCCTGCACATGAGTAGCCGCCATCTCAACCGGCTGCTCGCCGAAGACGGCACCTCCTTCAAGCTGCTGCAGGACATGACACGCCGGCAACTGGCCGAGCAATTGCTGCAGGACCAGGGCATCCGCATGGCGGACATTGCCGGGAAGCTGGGATTTTCTGATGAAAGTGCTTTCGCCAAGGCCTTCCGGCGCTGGTCCGGCATGTCACCCACACAGTTCCGGGAGCAGCCTGCCGGTTGAGAAGCAGGCCCTGGATCAGGTAGGGCTCAGGGGTGGCAGTTCGTCCACATCTTCACTGCAGACATCAATGCCCGCCGCCCAAGCCTGGGCGGCCGTCATGCCATCCGGCAGCCCCTCGCAAAAGACACGCAAACCTAGGCGATGGCCGAAACCTGCCATGGCACCCAATACCTCCTGTGCCCGACCCGGGGAAAGCCGCTGCAGGTAGTCCCGCCCCAGCACTACAGTGCGCCAGGGCCCGGCAGCAAAGGCATCCAGTGCCGAGCCGGGGGCATTGAGGTACAACGCCAGCCTCACGCCTTCATCCAGCAGTTCAGGAACCCGCCGCATGAGCACAGCGGCTTCGTCTTCACGCCAGGGAATGAGCAACTTCACCCGGTCCGGCCGGATACCATGGCGGCTCAGCCAGGCACGCAGACGCGGCACGACAAAAGGATCCAGTATCTGCGGCGTACTTACCGCAAAAGCCAGGCTCACACTGGCCGGCATGTCTGCCAGCAGTTCCGGGCTGGCCACGGCCTGTCGGAACATCCAGTCGCTCAGTTCACGGCTGAGGCCACAATCTTCGGCCAGTGCCACCGGATGGGGAGCGCCTTTGGGTGCATCCGGCCAGATTACCCGGGGCTGTATGGCGACCAGAGCGCCGTCGGCCTTGCGCCACACTCTCCATGCAAGGGACAGCCCGCCTTCCTGTATGGCCTGGTGGAAAGCCGCTTCCAGTTCCAGGCGCTCGATACTGAAATGGTTGAGTTCGGCCGAATCGAACTGGATGACGTTGCGGCCCACGGCCTTGGCGCGCTCCAGTGCACGCTCCGCACCCTGCACGATAAGACCGCTGTCATCCCCGGAAAGCGGGTAAAGCGCAATGCCGATGCTGACACTGCAGAACACCTCGTGCCCCGCCAGCAGGAAAGGCAGGCGGAACTGGGACTGCAGGCGCTGGGCAATGCGGCCTGCCACACGGTAGTCCGCCACATCATCAGCCAGCAGGGCAAAGCGCCCCCCACCCATGGAGGCCAGCAGGCCAGCCTCGCGGCCTCCGCGCAAGCGGGTAGCCGCCGCCCGCAGGAGCTGGTCGCCAAAGTCATAGCCCAGGGTTTCGTTGACATGCCGCAGGTGGTCAATGTCCAGCAGCAGAAGCGCAGGCCGCTGACCTTCCCGTAGCATGGGGGTCATGGCTTCTTCCATGTGCGCGCGGGTGGGCAAGCCGGTCAGCCGGTCAACGCGTGCCAGTTCAGCAAGACCGGGGCTGACAGCCCCACCCTGGGCATCCACGGGCTTGAAAGCCAGCAGCCAGGGGCAAGCCTTCTGGAAAGGCATGAGGGCGGCCTGCACCACCAGCACACCGCCGTCACCCCGCCACAGTGGCAGACGCAATACCTCGAGGGCTTTGCCCTCCTCCATGGCCCTGGCCAGGGGAGAGGATGGCCAACTGCTGTCCACTTGCCTGACCGGCTCCTCCAACAGGCTGAGAATGTTCAGCCGGCACAGCGCCAGCGGCGACAGCCTGAGCAAACGGGCAGCCACGGAATTCGCATAGCCCAGCTTGCCGTCCTCATTGAAGGCCAGGAGACCTTCACTCAGCGTATGCCCGCCGGCATCGCCACTGAACTCTGCCTCCAGGGCGCGACGCGCATCATCCAGAGCCAGGCAGGCTGCCGCCACCTCCAGCAATCTTTCTTCGCTGACGGGCTTGGGCAGGCATTCCACGGCAAAAAGCAGGTCACTGTAAAAACGGCGGCGGCTGTCCGCGAGGTTGTCAGTCAGCAGAAGGATGGGCAGTTGTGCGCCCGCCGTGTCGCCCTGGAGGCGGTTGATCAGGGAGTAGCTGTCTTCGGCAGGATGACCGTCGAATACCAGAAGTGCCGGTGGAGAAAGGCGATGAGCCGCCAACGCGTCCCACAAAGCCTCCGCATCGGACAGCAAAAGGCAGTCCCGACCCAATGGCGCTAGCCATTTGTGAATCCGTTCACGGTTTTCTGCCAAAGGGGACAGGACAAATACGACAGCTGTTGACATGTGGCAAGTATAGTCAGCCGCCCACAGCAGGCGAGACAGCCACTCGTCCAATCAGCCTCCTTTTGTCTGCCCGCAAAAAGAAAACGGTGCCCGGGCAAAACCCGGGCACCGTTTTCTTTCAGCAAGGCACAGCGCCGACCGTCGCCGGGACAACAGGCATCAGCCAGGCTTGCGTCCGTTATTGGCGGCAATACGCATGCGCAAAGCATTCAGCTTGATGAAGCCTTCGGCATCCTTCTGGTTGTAGGCGCCGCCGTCGTCCTCAAAAGTGGAGATGCGGGTGTCAAAAAGTGAATCACTGTCAGATTTGCGACCCACCACGATGACGTTGCCCTTGTAGAGCTTGAGGCGGACCACGCCGTTCACGTTTACCTGCGACTCATCGATCATCTTCTGCAGGAGCAGGCGCTCCGGGCTCCACCAGTAGCCGTTGTAGACCAGGCTGGCATAACGCGGCATCAGTTCATCCTTGAGGTGGGCAACTTCACGGTCAAGGGTGATGGACTCGATGGCGCGGTGGGCACGCAGCATGATGGTGCCACCCGGGGTTTCGTAACAGCCGCGCGACTTCATGCCGACGTAGCGGTTTTCCACCAGATCAAGGCGGCCGATGCCGTTGGCGCCGCCGATCTTGTTCAACTCAGCGAGCACGGTAGCGGGCGACTTCTTAACGCCGTCGATGGCGACGATGTCGCCCTTCTCAAACGTGAGGTCGATGTAGGTCGCTTGGTGGGGCGCCTTTTCCGGGCTCACGCTCCAGCGCCACATTTCTTCTTCGCATTCCGTCCACGGGTCTTCCAGCACGCCGCCCTCGTAGGAGATGTGCAGCAGGTTGGCGTCCATGGAGTACGGTGATTTCTTGCCGGCCTTGGCGTAATCAATGGGAATCTGGCGCTCTTTCGCATAATTCATCAGCGTTTCGCGCGACGTCAGGTCCCACTCACGCCACGGCGCGATCACCTTGATGCCGGGCTTGAGCGCATAGGCACCGAGTTCAAAACGCACTTGGTCGTTGCCCTTGCCGGTGGCACCGTGGGAAATCGCATCGGCGCCGACTTCATTGGCGATCTCGATGAGGCGCTTGGCAATCAAGGGGCGCGCAATGGACGTACCCAGCAGATACTCGCCTTCATAAATCGTGTTGGCACGGAACATTGGGAAAACGAAGTCGCGCACGAACTCTTCGCGCAGGTCTTCGATGTAGATGTCCTTCACACCCATGGCCTGTGCCTTGGCACGGGCCGGCTCCACTTCCTCGCCCTGGCCGATGTCGGCCGTGAAAGTGACGACTTCGCACTGGTAGTTGTCCTGCAGCCATCTGACGATGACGGAGGTATCCAGGCCGCCGGAATAGGCAAGCACGACTTTGTTGATGCCGGACATGGGAAGGTCTCGCGGAGATCAGGGGATGAGCGGAAAACGGCGCGTATTGTACGGAGCCGGCGTGCAAGTATCCATGGGCAAGAGTGGCATCAGGCCGGCCCGTTCGCCGCCACGATACGGTCACGCCCTTCCTTCTTGGCCCGATACACGGCCTGGTCCGCTGCCGCCACCAGACCGGCAGCATCACTGGCATTGTCGGGAATATGCATGGCCACGCCGATGCTCACGGTGACACGGCCCTGCGGGACAGCCACATGCGGCAAGGCGGTCTGGTCGAGAAAGGCACGTATGCGTTGTGCCGCATCCATGGCTCCTGCCATATCGGTATCCGGCAGCAGGAGAACAAACTCTTCGCCCCCATAACGTGCCACCAGATCAGCCTGGCGACGCCCGGAATCCACGAGAACAAAGGCCACAGCACGCAGGCAGTCATCGCCCGCCTGATGGCCGTAGTAGTCGTTGTAGGCCTTGAAGTTGTCCACGTCGATGAAAAGCAGTGCCAGCGGACTCTGCTGGCGCCGTGCCCTTCCCCACTCCCGCTCCAGCACTTCGTCAAAGCGGCGACGGTTGGCCACCCCGGTCAGGGCATCCCGCAAGGAAAGCTGGGAAAGCTGTTCGGAGAGCTCGGTCAGGCGCTGCTTGTCATGTAGCAGAATGCCCTCCTGCAGGAAGACCTGACGGTGCACTCGCGCCATCACGAAAGAAAACGTCAGCAGGAAAAGCCCTGCCGCCAGGAGCTGCACCGTGTAGAGCCAGAGAGTCTCGGTAACTCCAAGCATCAGGGAAAACAGGACGATGCAGGGCAAGGTGCAGAGCATGATCACAAGACAGGCACGCGGCAGGTGCAATCCGGTGGCAAAAATGACGGTGGCGGCCACCCACAGGTTGGTCATGCCCATGATGCGGTTATAACTGCCACCGTAAGCCGGTACGGCCACGCCCAGCATCACCAGCAGGAGGACGCAGACCAGCCCGATGGCATAACGGAAACGCAGTCCACGCACGGGTTGTCGGGTCGCCCAGATCAACATGACCATGGTGATGCCCAGCGCCAGGTTCTTGACCATGTAGATGTCAAGATCGCCCTCACGGAACATCACAGGCGTGAACCAGTAGATATTGATCCCGGTAATCATGATCAGGAAGGAAAACAGGATCATGAGCGCCCACAGGTACTGGCGGAGCAGGCTCTGCATGCGCGTGTCCAGCCAGACACGGAATGGCTGCTCCAACTCCTCCGGGAAGTCACGTAGCAGGCCCAGAGGGCTATTGAGGCTTTCCAGCTCGGCTGCCATCAAGGCATCGCCAGCCGCTTTCACGGCAGGGTTGTCAGATTGCATGAGCCACCATTAGTGACAGGGAAGACAGGATTCAGGCGGGGTCATTGTGGGCAACAGCGGATCGAAGACCACTCAAACAGCCGCAAATCCTTCTTCTGCGGCAACTTTTATGCAATTACGCCCGGCTGCCTTGGCGGCATAGACAGCGGCATCCGCCGCCTTCACCAGCCCTGTCGGAGACCTGCCGTTGGCCGGAATGCAGGCGGCAACCCCTACACTGGCGGTAACCCTGCCACGAGGCACCGCAACATGCGGCAAGGCCGCCTGCTCCAGAAAGCTGGATATACGCACAGCCGCCTCCATGGCCCCGTCCGTGTCGGTATCTGGCAGCAGGAGCACGAACTCCTCGCCGCCATAGCGCGCCACCAGATCAGACTGGCGTCGCCCGGCATCCACGAGAACAAAGGCGACGGCACGCAGGCAATCGTCACCCGCCTGGTGACCGTAGTGGTCGTTGTAGGCCTTGAAGTTGTCGACATCAATGAACAGCAGCGCCAGCGAGCTCCCCTGACGCTCGGCGCGCGCCCACTCGCGGTCAAGCAGGTCGTCAAAACGGCGACGGTTGGCCACACCGGTGAGTGCATCCTTGAGCGACAGTTCGGCTAGTTGCTCGGACAACAACGTCAGGCGCTGCTTGTCTTGCAGCAGGATTCCTTCCTGAAGGAATATCTGGCGATACACTCTCGACATGACCATGGCAAAACCCATTGCCACAAGACCCGAGCCGATCAGTAGCAGCCCGTACACAAGCACGCCTTCGGTAAACCCCAAAACCAGGACAGCAAGCGCACTGACCAGCAGCGTCATCACGGCAATCACCGCACAATTGCGCAATGGATGCAGGCCGGTACAAAAAATGATTGCGATGGTGATCCAGAAATTGCTGAGCTGATAGAGGCGGTTGAATACTTCGGCATAAGCAAGCACGGCCACAGCCAACAGGGAAAGCATGGCAACACCGGTGCCAATGGCGTAATGGCTCACATAACGGTCAAGACGCGACTGCAACAGGCAAAAGGCAAAAAACGCCTGCGTCAGGGCCACCAACAAGGTCTGTATCCAGTACACACCGATATCGTGACTACGCATGGGCTCTGGTGTGAACAGGTACACCTTGCCGGCATTGCAGATCATGGTGACCACGACCAGCAACAGGAGCATGGGCAGGATGTGCCGCAACAACGACAGCATGCGGGCACTCAGCCAGTGCTGGTATTGCTGCTCAAGAGCGGGTGGAAAGCTGCTCAACAGAGTTTGCAAGGTTCCCAGCGTTTCCAGCTCGGCATGCAAAGAGACATTTGCTGTCCCCCCGGACATCCAGCCATCAGACTGCATAACTACCCCTTGACGCTCGGTTGCCTACCTTCCGGCAGCAGACTGTCATTGACCATGACAAACGCCACCGGCATGCATTCACCACAGGCCAGACAGTCAGCTTAGCAAGGAAAATGATTTCCACATCCGGACAGGGACTCTCGCCTCTTTCACGGCGGGGGTTGTCAGAGTGCAGGCAATTTTGCGTACAAGCGAGACAGGTCTTTGGCAGGGTCCATTCTCGTCAGCAGTCCCCAAGAGACCACTCAGACAGCTGCAAATCCTTCTTCCCCGGCAACCTTTATGCAGTTGCGCCCGGCTGCCTTGGCGGCGTAGACAGCCTCATCCGCCTGCGCAATCAGTTGGGCACTGCGCATGCCGGGCAAAGGCACCAGCGCCGCCACACCAGCACTGGCCGTGAGATGGTCTGCCACACTGGAGGCATCATGCCGGATGGCCAGGGCTTCGATGGCAGCCAGCACCTGTGCAGCCACTTCCAGCGCACCTTCAAGGTGAGTCCCGGGCAGCAGAAGCACAAACTCCTCGCCTCCATAACGGGCTGCCATGTCCCCCGGACGACGCAACACGCTGCGCAGCGCCCGCCCGACCTCGGACAGCACGCGGTCACCCTCCAGATGGCCATGGTTGTCGTTGAAGGGTTTGAAGTGATCGATATCGACAAAGATCAGTGCCAAGGACTTCTGCTCGCGCCGCGCACGGTCCCACTCACTCTGGAACATCTCATTGAAATGCCGTCGGTTGGCCAGCCCTGTCAGCACGTCCTCCCGGGACAGCCGCGTCAGCTCGCGGGAAAGCTGGTTGAGCTTGCCTTTCTCCAGCTCCAGCAAACGTGCCTGCAGGAACATCTGGCGATCCCGCAACTCCAGCATGTAGCACAGCAGCATGCCCACCATGTTGGCCAGCAGCACGTATTGCAGGTACATGCCCCAGTCCAGCCAGAGGTCAAAGAGGGTGATCACCAGCAAGCCGCCGATGGCCGACCCCCAGCACGCCAGCACCGCCGGCAACAGGCGCAGCCCCCCCATGCCATAGATGATGGACATCACAAAGATGACCACATAGCTGGAATGCTGGTTGAAGTAGGGATCGGGAAAAGCCGAGGTAGCGATGATGATGGCCGACAGTGCCGTGGCCGCGATCACGGCCGTACTGATCCAGTAATGCTCGTGCAGGACAGCTACTCGCGGCAGCAACAGTAGCCCTGCAATGGCCAGTCCTTCGACAAGGTAGACCGACCACCAGACATTCAGGTTGCCATCAAGGAACAGGGGATAGGACAGCAGGCGCACCTGCACATAAGTGCTGACGCCAACAGCCAGATAGAAAAGGAGAACAACCCACCATCCCTGGGTCAGGATGTCGATGGCGCGGTTTTGCATGTGCTGGCGGAAATCCGTTTCCAGCGCCGGAGAAAAACGCAGGTGCAGACGTCGCGGACGCGACTCCAGCAATCCCTGTATCTCCCCGAGTTCGATGTCTACCGCGTCCTGCGTGACTGGCGTACTCACCCGCAACCTCTTGCCGCCAGTCTCTGCCGGCGTGCGTCCATGTCCAGAATCAACCACCCTTGCCCTGTTTCCGGCAGGGGTGTCTTTAACGGCCGCGAATTTGCCAGCGTGGCAGTTCCCGAACAATCATGTTCCGACCAGTGGATATGCACCCGCTCGTCCAAGGCAAGACCTGTGCGCGCCGTCTCACTATCCAGTAGCATCTACCCCCCTGTAACGGCCATGCCGTGTCGCCCGTCAAGGAGAAGCCATGTCCGCCACCCTGACCCTCATCCGCCCGGATGACTGGCACCTGCATTTGCGTGATGGTGCAGCGCTGGCACATACCGTTCCCGCCACCGCGCGCTATTTTGGTCGTGCGATTGTCATGCCCAACCTGGTGCCCCCGGCACGCACCACCGACGAAGCCTCCGCCTATCGCGACCGTATTCTCGCCGCCCGCTCCCAAGGCTCCCGCTTCGAACCGCTGATGGTGCTCTACCTCACAGACAACACCGAGCCTGCCGAGATCGTGAGAGCCAGGGCCTCCGGCATCGTGCAAGCAGTCAAGCTCTATCCCGCCGGAGCCACCACCAATTCCGATTCCGGCGTCACCAGCATCGAACGGGTTTATCCGGTACTGGAGAAAATGGCAGAGCTGGGCCTGCCCCTGTTGATCCATGGTGAAGTCACGCATGGTGATGTGGATATTTTTGATCGCGAAAAAGCCTTTCTCGACACCGTGCTGGCACCACTGGTGCGGCGGCTGCCCGCTCTTCGCATCGTGCTGGAGCACATCACCACAGGCGACGCCGCCGACTTTGTCCGTGCCGCACCCGCTAACGTAGGGGCCACCATTACAGCGCATCACTTGCTCTTCAACCGCAACCACATGCTGGTCGGTGGTATACGCCCGCATTATTTCTGCCTGCCCATCCTCAAGCGCCGGACACATCAGGAGGCACTGATCGCCGCCGCCATCTCCGGCAACCCGAAATTCTTCCTGGGCACAGACTCAGCTCCTCACGCCAAAGGCGCCAAAGAGTCTGCCTGCGGTTGCGCCGGCTCCTACACCGCCCATGCCGCCCTGGAGCTTTATGCAGAGGTCTTTGAAGAAGCAGGTGCGCTGGACAAGCTGGAGGCATTTGCCAGCTTCCACGGGCCGGACTTCTACGGCCTGCCCCGGCATGCCGACACCATCACACTGGTGAAGGAGGCCTGGACCGTTCCCGAGTCCTACGCCTTTGCCGACAGCGTGGTGGTACCCATCCGGGCCGGCGCAGAAATCGTATGGCGGGTAAAAGACTGAGTACCGCAGGTGCGAAACACCTGCACTTTCTACGAAAGAACCTCACCCATCATCACCCACCTGCTGAACCGGAGCACTCTTGAACCAGCATCCCATCCGCCCCCTGGCGGAACGCTTCCGCGGCTTTTTCCCGGTGGTGGTCGACGTCGAAACCGGCGGCTTCAATCCCGCTGGCGATGCCCTGCTGGAAATTGCGGCCGTCATCCTGCATCAGGATGAAAACGGTCTGTTACACCCTGCCGAAAGCTTTCATGCCCATGTAGCGCCATTTCCGGGAGCCAATATCGAAAAGGCGGCCCTGGAGTTCACCGGTATTGATCCCTTTCATCCGCTGCGCCCCAGTGAAGAAGAAGGTGTTGCCCTGCGCCGCATCTTTGACGCCGTGAAAAAAGCGCAAAAGGACGCCGGCTGCAAACGCAGCGTACTGGTCGGACACAATGCGCACTTCGACCTTTCTTTCCTGAATGCCGCCATCGCCCGTACCGGCCTCAAGAACGTTTCACCCTTTCATCCTTTCTCGGTATTCGACACGGTGACGCTGGCAGGCCTGGCTTATGGTCAGACCGTACTGGCACGGGCTTGTGCCGCCGCCAACATCCCCTTCGACAATCGCGAGGCCCACTCCGCACTCTACGATACAAAGCGTACTGCAGAGCTGTACTGTGCCATCGTGAATCAGTGGTGGGAGAGGATCGGGCCACCGCCAGCCGGGGCGGATGATGAGGGTGCTGAATAGGGGGTTCAGACTTTGTCTCGCTTGATGGGGAGGCGCTTCGACCGGGTTGCTTCTGTTGTTTATTCCTGATGTTGTTGCGCCTGCTGCGGGCCTCACTTTCTTTTTTTCAAAAAAAGAAAGTAAGCAAAGAAAAGGTGACTCCTGCGGAGGGCTTTTCGCCTTATGACACCTGCTCTAATAGCCAAGGCAACGTGGTCAGACTCGCGCCGTTCGGCGACTCGCAACCAGCCTCTGCGGTGTAAAGAGAGGGCTGTGCCGTAGGTAAACAGCCCTCAGCCCTTTCTCAAGGCTCGCCGCCCCAATCAGGATCAGGAATCCTCGCGAACAAGCGTCGCAGCCCCTGCGACCAGTCCTTGCGGATACGCTGGAAATACGGGTCACTCTCCAGCACTCGGTATTTTTCCTTGACCAGCAAGCTGTCCCGCCGGTAACGCAACAGGTCGATGGGCAGGCCCACGGAAACATTGCTCTTGATGGTGGAGTCAAAGGAGATCAATACGCACTTTGAGGCCTCACTCAGTGACGTGTCGTAATTGATGACACGATCCAGGATAGGCTTGCCGTATTTACTCTCGCCAATCTGGAAATAGGGCGTTTCCTGGCTTGCCTCGATGAAATTCCCTTGCGGATAGATATTGAACAGCCGGGGCTCTTCGCCACGGATCTGTCCTCCCAGCAGGAATGAGCTGCCAAAATCGATGCCGTCCTGGCGTGGAACTCGTGGACTGTCGCGCTCGATGATCTCACGCAGGGTTGCTCCCACCAGACAGGCCACGTCATAGAGCGAACGCTGGTTGAAGATATGCTCGTCATCACTTTGTATACGCTGGCGCAACAGGCTGATGGTGCTTTGGGTCGTCGCCAGATTTCCGGCGGAAAGCAGCGTGATCACGGCCTGCCCCGGATGCTCGAAAACAGCCATCTTGCAAAAAGTGGCAATATGGTCGACACCAGCATTGGTACGCGAATCCGAGGCCATCACCAGGCCTTCGGCCAGCCTCATGGCAACACAGTAAGTCATGTCAGAATCTGCTTCCCGTCACTGTTGCTGTTGCTGTTGCTGTTGCTGTTGCTGTTGCTGTTGCTGTTGCTCGATCATCATCGCGATCTGCTCCGCTGACATGCCGTTCTGTGCCGGCATCACCTGCACGGCCGTATGCATCATTTCGCCACTGCCGCCACGCCGTACGCCACGTACCGGACAGGCATCCATGTAATCCATGCCAACGGCCAGCTTGAGATGCTCGGCATCCGCACGGCAGCGATTGACCACATCAAAGCTCCACCAGCGATCCTCAAGCCAGACATCCGCCCAGGCATGGGTGGCCATGTGCCCGTTCATGTGGGCAGGCGAATGCACATAGCCGCTGACATAACGTGCCGGCAAGCCCAGATGGCGGCAGCAGGCAATAAAGACATGGGCATGGTCCTGGCAGACACCGCTGGCAGCAGCAAAGGCTTCGGCCGCCGTGGTCGTGACCTCCGTGCTGCCCGGCTCGAACTCCAGCCAGGCATGTACCGCATGAGCCAGCGCATCCAGCCCTTCGATGGTCATTGCAGACTGGCGGAAAGGCTCGGCAAACTCGACCATGGCCGGGCTCATTGCCGTCAATCGCGTGCTGCGCAGATAGGGCCGGGGATCGCCTCCGGTAAAGCTCATGCGTTCGCCACTGTCGGTTTCGACAATACCGGTGGCGCGAATGCGTATTTCCGAGTGCGGCATGTCCAGCGTCAGCACATGCAGGATGTTGCCGAAGGCATCCTCGACCGTGGTAGCCGAGGTCGGCAGCTCCAGCTTCCACTCCAGGACACGCTGGCCCTCGCCGCTGGGAGGTGTCAGGCGCAGGTACTGGGTGCTGTGATTGACCGCCGCGTCGTAGCGATAAATGGTTTCATGGTTGACGGTAAGAATCATGTTGCCTCCAGATAGGCACGCTGTATGCGCGCGCCCAGCTCATGGGTATCTGCCAGGAAATCCTGGAGATATTTCTGGAGTCCTTCCGCTATCACTTCCTCGATTCGTGCATGTTGCAGGCGGGCGTGCAACTCTGCTGCCAAGCGCTGCGCCTCTTTTCCACTGGAGCCCTGTATGCCATCCAGGGTCTGTGAGATTTCCTTCACGCAGACATTCAGGGAACGTGGCAAGTCATCACGCAGGAGCATCATTTCGGCAATCTGTGCCGGCAGGATGCTCTCACGGTATATGTCGCGATACGCCTCGAAGGCCGAGAGCGAGCGCAGGAGCGATGCCCACTGGTAATAATCCGTGGCATCGGTATCGCCCACCTCGGCACCATGGAAGGCCGGCGCCTTGACCAGCAGGATTCTTGCCGTGTTGTCGGCACGCTCCAGAAATGTACCCAGGCGGGCAAAGCGGAAGGCATCATTGCGCTGCATGGTGCCGAATGTTGCACCCCGGAAAAGATGCGAACGCTCCTTGACCCATTCCAGAAAACGGGAGGTCCCCATGCGCCTCAGCTTTTCGCGCGACATGCCATGGATTTCCAGCCATGTGGCATTCAGGCTTTCCCACATCTCCGCCGTGATCTTGCCACGCACCACATGTGCGTTCTCCCGAGCCTGACGAAGGCACGAGTAGATGCTGGAGGAGTTGTTGGGATTGAGCGCAAAGAACAGCAGGATCTCGTCCGGTGTCACCTTGACGCCGGATGCCAGGAAAGGCTCCTTCATGCCGGTGATTTCCAGCGGCGCCATGATCTGGTCACGTGCCAGTCCACCCGGCATCAGTGCCATCTGCGAGCTGACATCCAACACTCGGGCAATGTTCTCGGCGCGCTCCATCTGGCGCGACATCCAGTAAATGCAGGAAGCGGTACGGCTCAGCATCAGGCAGCCCCTCCGTTTTCCAGAATCCAGGTGTCTTTGGTTCCTCCCCCTTGTGAAGAATTCACTACCAGCGAGCCCTCCTTGAGGGCAACACGGGTAAGGCCGCCCGGGACCATGCGGACTTCGCGGCCGGAAAGCACAAACGGCCGCAGATCAATGTGGCGGGGCGCAATACCCGCCTCGACAAAGGTGGGGCAGGTGGAAAGCGCCAGCGTGGGCTGGGCAATGAAATCCGAAGGACAGGCAAGAATGCGCTGACGATACGCCTCGATTTCCGCCTTGCTGGAAGCAGGCCCTACCAGCATTCCGTAGCCACCGGAGCCGTGGACTTCCTTCACCACGAGATCAGCCAGATTGGCCAGCACATGCTCGCACTCCAGCGGCTTGCGCAACTGCCATGTCGGGACGTTGTTGAGGATGGGCTCCTCGGACAGATAGAAGCGGATCATGTCCGGCACATAGGGATAGATGGACTTGTCATCCGCCACGCCGGTGCCGACCGCATTGGTAATGGCGACCCGACCGGCACGGTAAACCGACAGCAAACCCGGCACGCCAAGCACGGAATCAGGGCGGAAGGCCAGCGGGTCAAGAAAGCTGTCGTCAATACGACGGTAGATCACGTCCACCCGCTGCGGCCCTGCCGTGGTGCGCAGGTTGACGTAACCGTCCTTCACGAAAAGGTCCGGCCCCTCCACCAGTTCCACTCCCATCTGCTGGGCCAGGAAGGCATGCTCGAAATAGGCGGAGTTGTAACGCCCCGGCGTCAGAACCACGACGACAGGATCGTGCACACCGGCCGGTGCCGCATCGCGCAAGGTTTCCAGCAACAGGTCCGGATAATGCTCCACCGGCGCCACCGCATGGGTGGCAAACAGCTCCGGAAAAAGCCGCATCATCATCTTGCGGTTTTCCAGCATGTAGGAGACACCGCTGGGCGTACGCAGATTGTCTTCCAGCACGAAGTAATCACCCTTGCCGTCACGCACAAGGTCAATGCCGGAGATATGGGAGTAGACCTTGTTGGGCAGGGTCAGCCCCTGCATGCCGATCTGGTAATCCTGGTTCGTGAGCACCTGCTCCGGCGGAATCACGCCGGCCGCCAGGATATTCTGTTCGTGATAGACATCATGCAGGAACAGGTTAAGGGCGAGTGCCCGTTGCTTGAGCCCACGTGACACCATCGCCCACTCCGAGGCCGGAATGATCCGGGGAATGGTATCGAACGGAATCAGGCGCTCGCTGCCTTCCTTATCGCCATACACCGCAAAGGTGATGCCGACACGCCGGAACAGCCAGTCTGCCTCGGCACGCTTCTGTGCCAGCTCCTCCTCCGGGCGGCGATGCAGCCAGTCCGCGAAGGCCTTGTAACCCGGCCGGATATGGCCGGGCGCCGCAAACATCTCGTCGTAAAACCGTGCATTCGCACTCATGGGTTCGCGCTCAAACATCCGGGCTCGTGCCTGCCCTGCATGCTCTAACGCAAGCTCCATGCCAGCACCCAGCCAGACGCAGAATCATGTCGCTCCCTCGGACATGGGATCAGTCCAGGCAACAAGAGCGCACATTTATGGTGCGTACGCACATGATCGTGCATGGAGGACACCAAAAATGAGCGAGCACCGTCTGATGCTCATAACTGCCCATGCGCTGGTCCCGAATCAACCGCCCTGAAGTTTCATCCCAAAACGGCCACACATAAAAAAACCGGCACAAAGGCCGGTTTTTTCAGAAGCAGGAAATACCCTCAGGCAGCAGGAGAGGCTTCCTTTATCAGGGGAGCCAGCTCGCCCTTCTGCGCCATCTCCATCACGATATCGCAGCCGCCGATAAGCTCGCCCTTGACCCAGAGCTGCGGGAACGTCGGCCAATTGGCAATGCGGGGCAGAGTGGAACGGATTTCCGGGTTCTCCAGAATGTTGACGTAGGCAAACGGCGCACCAACCTGCATCAGGGCTTCAACCGTACGGGCCGAAAAACCGCACTGCGGGAACTGGGGCGTGCCCTTCATGTAAAGAAGGATGTTGTTTTCTGCGATCTGCTGCTTGATGAGGGCTTCGATATCCATGGGAAAAGGCACCTGGGATGGAAACGGGACGGGTAATGGCGGCAAATTCTACCGTTTTACTCAGGTATTGGCGACGCCTCCCCGTACAAGGGCGGCGAAATGGCCCCGCCCTCAAATTGCCGCCCTCCCCCATTCCCGCTAACATCGGAAGCCGGCAGCCCGGCTGCCTTTTTTATTTCTGACATATCAGCGAGTTACCCAAGATGACCAGCGCGCTCATGCCGACCTATGCCCGGCAGCCCATCGGCTTTTCCCACGGAGAAGGCGTCTGGCTCTACGATACCGAAGGCCGTCGTTACCTTGACACCACCGCCGGCATTGCCGTGTGTGGCCTGGGCCATGCCCATCCGGCCGTGGCCGACGCCATAGCCGACCAGGCACGCAAGCTCGTGCACACCTCCAATCTTTACCAGATCCCCCTGCAGGAACAGCTGGGCGAAGTGCTGCGTGACGCATCCGGCATGGAGCTTTGCTTCTTCGGCAACTCCGGTGCCGAGGCCAATGAGGCTGCCCTCAAGCTGGCTCGCCTGTTCGGCCACAAGAAGAATGTTGCCGAGCCTGCCGTCATCGTGATGGAGAACTCTTTCCACGGGCGCACGCTGGCCACACTCTCTGCAACCGGCAACAAGAAAATCCAGGTCGGCTTTGAACCTTTGGTGCAGGGTTTCGTGCGGGTTCCGTTTGACGACATCGCCGCCATTGAAAAGGCAGCGGCCGAGAATCCCAACATCGTCGCCATCCTTGTCGAACCTGTGCAGGGCGAAAGTGGCGTGCGCATGCCGAAAAATGGCTTCCGTTATCTGGAAGAGCTACGCGCCGTCTGTGACAAGTTCGACTGGCTCTTGATGCTGGATGAGATCCAGACCGGAAATGGCCGCACTGGCAAGTACTTTGCCTACCAGTACACATCCATCCTGCCGGATGTGGTGAGTACAGCCAAAGGCCTCGGCAACGGTTTCCCCATCGGCGCCTGCCTGGTGCGGGGCAAAGCACGCGATCTTTTCGGCCCGGGCAACCACGGCACCACTTACGGCGGCACGCCGCTGGCTTGCCGTGCCGCACTCGCCACCGTTGCCGAACTGCAAAAAGGCGTCATCGAAAATGCTGCGGCCATGGGCCAGCGTATTCGCCAGGGCTTTGAAAAAAACCTGGGGGACCTCGGGATTACCGTAGAAGGTGCGGGCCTCATGCTGGGCGTGGTGTTGCCAAGGCCCTGCACGGAGCTTGTCGCCTTGGCACGCGAGGCCGGAGTACTGCTGATCGTCAGCGCCGAAAACCGTATCCGCCTCCTGCCACCCTTGGTCATCAATGCCGAAGAGGCTGATCTTCTTGTCGAGAAAATTTCCGCTCTCGTACGTAGTTTCCTCGGCGAAGGGGCAAAGGCATGAGTGTGCGGCATTTTCTCACCCTGCTGGATTTCAGCCCGCAAGAGCTTCAGCAAATCCTGGATCGCGCCATCACCCTCAAGAAAATGCATTACGAGGGCGTGATCTACGAGCCACTGAAAAACAAGGTACTGGGGATGATCTTCGAGAAATCCTCGACTCGTACCCGCGTATCCTTTGAGGCCGGGATGACGCAATTCGGCGGCTCCGCCATCTTCCTGTCGCCGCGTGACACGCAACTGGGCCGTGGCGAGCCTGTCGAAGATGCCGCTCGCGTGATCTCGCGCATGGTAGACGTCGTCATGATCCGTACCTTCGGGCATGACATCGTCGAGCGCTTTGCCGAATATTCCCGTGTTCCCGTGATCAATGCGCTGACGGATGCCCATCATCCCTGCCAGCTCATGGCCGACCTGCAGACCTTCATCGAGCATCGTGGCCCGCTGGCCGGCAAGACTTTTGCCTGGATTGGTGACGGCAACAACATGTGCAACTCCTACATCCATGCAGCGCACCAGCTGGACTTCCAGCTCAAGATCGCCTGCCCCTACGGCTTTGAGCCGGACCCCGAGTTGCTGGAGAAATATGCACGCAATGTCGAGCTGGTGAAGACTGCCGAAGATGCCGCCCGTGGCGCCCACTCCATTGCTACCGATGTCTGGACCAGCATGGGGCAGGAGTCCGAGCAAAGCATACGCAAGCGCCGCTTCTCCATGTACCAGATCAACCCACGGCTGCTTGATCAGGCCGCTTCCGATGTTCTGTTCATGCACTGCTTGCCAGCACATCGCGGCGAAGAAATCTCCGAGGACATGCTGGATGATCCTCGTTCCGTGGTCTGGGACGAGGCAGAGAACCGCTTGCACGCACAAAAAGCACTGCTGGAATTTCTGGTGGTCGGCCCGGATGGCGTCAAACACCGGTAATGCCTGCCACATAAAAAAACGCCGTAGTTGCGGCGTTTTTTTATGTTCTCGGAGGAGATTACAGTCACTGAAGCAACTGGAGCCCTCTCACAACAAAATACAAAGACTCAGGACTCACTGCCCACCCGGCGCACAGCTTCCAGCCAGCCCTTGTACAAGGCTTCACGCTTTTCTGTTTCCATGGCAGGTACAAAATGGCGCTCGCATTTCCAGAGGGCCGCAATCTGCTCAAGCGATTCGAATATACCCACCTGCAAACCGGCCAGATAAATCACTCCAAGCGCCGTGGTTTCCGTCACTTGCGGCCGGTCAACAGGCACACCCAGAATGTCGGCAAGACGTTGGGAAACCCAACTGTTGACCACCATGCCGCCATCGATGCGTAGCGTCGTCAGTGCACTGGCACCGTCTCTGTGCATGGCCTCCATGAGGTCTCGGGTCTGGAAGCAGACAGACTGCAATCCAGCCGTCACGATCTCTCCAATACCGGTATCACGTGTCAGTCCGAAAATCGCGCCACGCGCATGCGGGTCCCAGTAAGGTGCTCCCAGCCCGGTAAAGGCCGGCACCAGATAAACGCCGCGGGCATCACCTGTCCGCTCGGCAATTGCTTCTGTTTCCGAAGCCTGTCCAATGAACTTGAGGCCATCCCGCAGCCATTGGATTGCAGCACCTGCCACAAAGATACTGCCTTCAATGGCATACGTGGGTTCGCCATTGAGGCGATAAGCCACTGTGCTGAGCAGGCGGTTCTGTGAACGCACAATCTGCGACCCGGTATTCTTCACCATGAAGCAACCCGTGCCATAGGTGCTCTTGACCATGCCCGGTACAAAGCATGCCTGGCCAATGAGAGCCGCCTGCTGGTCACCAGCAATCCCGCAGACCGGAATGGGTGCCCCAAGGAAGTCTGCGGTGGTCTTGCCAAAGTCGGCACTGGAGTTTTTTACTGTCGGCAATACAGAGAACGGGATACGAAACAGGCTGAGCAGCTCGTCATCCCATGACTGCGTCACGATGTTGAAAAGCAGGGTGCGCGAGGCGTTAGTGGCATCCGTGGCGTGGGATTTCCCCCCGGTCAGCTTCCAGAGCAGCCAGGTATCAATCGTTCCGAAGGCCAGTTCGCCTTTTTCGGCACGTACACGGGCCCCTTCCACATTGTCCAGCAGCCATGCCAGCTTGGTGGCCGAGAAGTAGGGATCCAGAAGCAGGCCGGTTTTTTCCTGCACCCGAGGCTCATGCTTTGCTGCCTTGAGCTGTTCACACTGAGCTGCCGTGCGACGATCCTGCCAGACGATGGCGTTATGGACAGGAGTCCCCGTTGCGCGGTCCCAGAGCACCGTTGTCTCGCGCTGGTTGGTAATGCCGATGGCAGCGATATCTGCCGCCCGAATGCCCGCCTTGCGCAGTGCCTCGCGACAAACACTCTCCACCGTCCACCATATCTCCAAGGCATCATGCTCTACCCAGCCATCAGCCGGAAAATGCTGCTTGAATTCGATCTGATGTGACGCCAAAGGATGCCCGGTCGCATCAAAAATGATAGCGCGAGTGCTGGTGGTGCCTTGGTCGATGGCAAGAAGATAGGGGGCGGCCATGGCGACTCCGTGTCGATCTCTTGTTTTGATTAGGATGGATTATTCCGGCGTTCAGCCAGCAGAGACAAGGACATTCACGGTCAGCCCAACAGTCACATGCGGCGCGACAATACCTGCTATTCGCGTGAGGCCGCTGACCTTGGCCGGATGATCACTGTAGCGCATACGGCAAGAGCAAGACCGATCACATCCGCCGCCACATCAAAAACTGAGGCATCCCGGCCGACAAAAGACTGCACGACCTCAATGGCAACCCCGAACAGCAGCAACAGGGCCAGTGCATAGGGAGCACCTGTTTCGGGCCAGGCCAGACGGACCAGAACCCCCAGTACAAAGAATGCAAAGATGTGATTGAGCTTGTCGTAGGATGAACCAATCGCCTTGGCATCAGGCAATAATGCCAGTACCAGTACCCCCAGAGCGGCACATATGAACGCCGCTCGAAACCAGTACAGCAGGCGCACTGTCACTCTATACTCCAGAAAGCTTTCATGTCAGGCGCCCGTAAACCACCGGAATGGGAACTGGTCAAAAATCATTCAATCATGATCTTGTGAAAAGTAGCCCTGAGGATTCTGCGACTGCCAACGCCATGTATCCCGGCACATCACATCAATATCGCGGCTGGCACTCCAACCCAGTAGCTCTCTGGCACAAGCGGTGTCAGCAAAGCAAATCGCGGCGTCGCCCGGACGACGCTCCACAATCTCGAAAGGAACCTTTTTTCCAGAGGCCGCCTCGAATGCGCGTATCACCTCCAGCACGGAATATCCCCTCCCCGTGCCCAGATTGATGGCAGTCGCACCATCTGCCTGCGCCGCTGCCAACCATTCCAGCGCCCGCACATGACCCAAGGCAAGATCAAGAACGTGGATATAGTCACGCACACCGCTGCCATCCGGTGTGGAATAGTCACCACCAAAAACGCGAAGCTTGGGTAAGCGGCCTACGGCAACCTGCGAAATATAGGGCATCAGGTTGTTGGGAATACCATTGGGGTCCTCACCGATAAGCCCACTTTCATGAGCGCCCACCGGATTGAAATAGCGTAACAGGGCAATTCGCCAATCAGGCTCTGCAAGAACCAGATCGCGTAGCATGTCCTCAATCATAAGCTTTGTCCGACCATACGGATTGATCGCACCGAGGGGAGAGGACTCATGCAGAGGCATCGTGTCGGGGATTCCGTATACCGTGGCTGACGAACTGAAAACCAAGCGCCGGCAATGCCACTCCCTCATTACGTCAACCAGCACCAGCGTGCTAACGAGGTTGTTGTCGTAATAATCCCAAGGCTTGGCAACGGACTCACCCACAGCCTTGAGACCGGCGAAATGAATCACGGCATCCGGTTTCTCAGCCAGGAACAATGACTTCAGCGCCTTGCGATCACGCACATCGGCCTCGTGCACGGCAACAGCCTTGCCGGCAATCCTGGCAACACGCCGGAGCGACTCTGGCTTGCTATTGCTGAAGTTGTCGACAACAACAGGCTCATGCCCTGCCGCCATCAATTCCAGACAGGTATGAGAGCCGATATATCCCGCTCCCCCAGTCACCAGAACCTTCATCAGACCAGCTCTCCGCGACCTATGCCAAAGTAACGGAAACCATAGGCGCTCATCTGCTCTGGTTCATACAGATTGCGTCCATCAAAAATCACCGGACAGCGCATCTTCACTGCCAGTTCGGCAAAATCAGGACTCCAGAACTCGTCCCAGGCCGTTACCAACGCAATGGCGTCACTGCCATGTGCCGCCAGGCTGGCCGACTCGGCCAGCTCCAACAGGGGCTGGGAAGGATAAGCTTTTTTCAGGGCGTCCATTGCTAAGGGATCATAGACACGCGTTCGGCAGCCCTGTGCCCACAAAGCTTGCAGCAAGGCATGAACGACAGAATTCTTGACACTGGAGGTACCCGGCTTGAATGCTGCTCCCCATACAGCAACCGTCTTGCCCGCGAGCTCACCGCGGAAAAACCGCCATATCTTGCGAAACAGGATTTCCTTCTGCGTTTCATTGATGGCAAGGACGGCATCAATCAGACCTTCCGTATCGAGCTCTTCCTTTATTGTGCGGGCAAAGCTCAGCAAATCACCGGCAAAGCTGGGGCCACCAAAACCACAGCCAGCCTGGAGATAGTCCCCTCCAACACGGGGATCGGCTGCCATGCCCTGACGCACCAACTCAATGTCCACACCAACCTTTTCCGACAGTGCCGCCATCTCGTTCATGAAACTGATACGCGTCGCCAACATGGCATTGATGCCAAACTTGATGAGCTCAGCAGCCGCTACCGGTACAACCATGACCTCAGCCGCCTGCAGCATGAAAGGACGCATGAGCTCCTTTACACAGTCGATGACAGGCTTGTCCTCGGACCCCAGGAGGAAAAGTTGGGGGCGCTCGAAATCCGCCAGTGCCGATCCTTCACGAATGAAGAGGGGGAGAGCCGCCAGCCAGGCCCTGTCGCTTCGGCCTTCTCCGTCCAGAATGCCATCCATGTCACGCTGAATGCGTAATAAAGTGCCGACTGGCAAAGGTGTCAGCACCAGAATGATGGTGTCACCCTTCATGCTAGCCAGAATGGGCTGAATGGCAGCCCTCAAGGAGGACTCACTGTAATCATCCGCCAGCAGGTGTATACGGCCCAGACCCCGGCAGCTCATGTCAATCTGGAGACGCCCTGACTTTTTCTGCTCCTCCAGCAACTCCGGCAGCATGCGCTCCCGCCCGGCATCAAAGCTGCTCACGCTGCTTTCACGGGGATGCACGCAAAGCGTCACCATATTGCCTTTTTCTGCCAGCTTGGCTGCGGTTACCCACGCATAATGGGTGTTGCCATAAACGCTGATTCTCATGATTCCGCCTTGCCCGCCACACGGATGCGCTGCATCAAGGCGTCCGTCGAGGCATCAAATCCAGGAGAGCCTGCGGATTGCAGGGCAAGATAGGTAGCATCCGCAATCTGCTTGCCCAGCTCGACTCCCCATTGGTCAAAAGGATTGATGTCCCAGATCACTGACATGACAAACACCTTGTGCTCATACAAAGCCACCAGCGCCCCCAGGGTCCACGGATTCAGCTCATCAAGCAGCAAAGTTGTTGATGGCTGGTTACCACGATAGCGACGGAAACCCGGGGCTGCCTCACCATGCTCCACGGAAGCATCACCCAGCATGAGTACACGTGACTGCGCCAAACAATTGGCCAGCGCAAGATGATGCTGCACCTGCAACTCATGATTGTGCTGGTGATCTGCATACCTCGATACGGGAGCTATGAAGTCGCTGGATACCGCCTGTGTTCCCTGATGCAGCAACTGATAAAAAGCATGCTGCGCATTGGGGCCGACATCGCCCCATAGCACCGGGCATGTCGAATACCCCAAAGGCTCTCCGGCACGGCTGACCGACTTGCCGTTACTCTCCATTTCAAGCTGGGTCAGATAGGAGGGGAAAAACTTGAGGCGCCCATCATATGGCAGGACAGCATGGGCACGGATATCCAGAAATGTGGCATTCCATACACCGATCAGTCCCAATAGTACCGGCAGGTTATCCTCCAGTGCCGTATTGCGAAAATGCTGATCCATGAATCGTGCTCCCGCCAACATTTCGCGAAAACCCGACATGCCGAGCTGCAAGGCAATCGGCAGGCCAATACCTGACCACAGCGAAAACCGCCCACCCACCCACTCCCAGAACTCCACCTGATTGCCTGCCGGAATACCCCAAGCCGTCATGCGGTCAGCCCTGGCGGACACGCCGACAAAATGATGGCGAAGCATGAGATCGGCATCACCCGTTTCCACCAGCATCCACTGCAAAGCAGTACGAGCATTGGAAAGCGTATCGAGCGTGGTAAAGGACTTGGAAGAAACAATGAACAGGGTTGTCTCAGGTTTCAGCTCACCCAGCAGATCGGCAATCTGGGTACCGTCTATGGAACTGACGAAATGCAGCCGTAGGTTACCCGCCGCAGGCGCCGTGAACTCACCCAAAGCATTGCAGACCATAAAAGGGCCAAGATCTGACCCGCCAACGCCAATGTTCACCACATCCCGGATAGGCTTGCCAGAATACCCCCTCCACTGGCGGGAATGGATACGGGATACCACATTCTCCATGCGCTCAAGGCTGTCATACACATCCGGCACTACATTGCGCCCTTCCACCAATACCTGCTCATCAGCTCCTGCACGCAGGGCCGTATGCAAGGCCGGCCGGCCCTCAGTATTGTTGACCGGGACCCCCCTCATGAGATCTGCAACAGCCCTCTCCAGCCCGCTAGCCCGTGCCAAGGCAATCAGGCCTGCCAAGTCATCCGTACTTAGACGCTGCTTGCTGAAATCCATGAAGAGCGGGCCAGCCTGCCGGGAGAATGCAGCTGCGCGCGATTTGTCAGCCCACATGTCACGCAGATGACTACAACGAGCGGTCTGCGCCAATTGCTGTAAATGTTGCCAGGCAGGCAGGGATGGGCGCAGAGACATTATCGAGTGATTCCTGGCAACTGCCCGGTTATCCAGTACTTTAATTCAGCAGCCAGGGCAGCGTCCTTGAAGGCATAAGCAAGATTGGCCTGAAGATGGCCAAGCTTGCTGCCACAGTCGTAACGTGTACCCCGGAAGCGGTGGGGGAGGAACTTGATGTTCTCCAACAGAGCAGCAATACCATCTGTCAACTGAATCTCCCCGCCAGCCCCCGGTTTCACTTGGGCCAGAGCATCAAATACCTCTGGCGGAAGCACATAACGTCCCACCACCGCCAGAGTACTAGGCGCTACCGCTGGTGCCGGCTTCTCCACAAGACCAGCAATGCGATCACCAGCAAGCGAAACAACACCATAACGGTCCGTCTGCTCCCGCGGCACCTCTTGCACCGCCAGGGAATAAGCACCGGTTTCACGGTACAAGGCCACCATGTCCGCGAGGCAACCATCCTCCGGCCCGTCAATCAGGTCATCTACCAGCATGACTGCAAAAGGGCGATTGCCCACCACCGGACGCGCGCAAAGAATGGCATGCCCCAGTCCCAGTGCCTGCGGCTGGCGCACAGTCGCTACCGTCATGCCCTCGGGCAGTGCGCCCTGTGCCAACTGCAACAAGGCTGTCTTCCCCCGAGCGGCCAGCATGGTTTCCAGCTCCACAGCCCGGTCAAAATGATCCTCCAAGGCACGCTTGCTGCCGCTATTCACTAGAACCACCTCACGAATCCCGGCCCGTGCCGCCTCCTCAACAGCCAACTGAATCAAAGGGGTATCCACGATGGGCAGCATTTCCTTGGGGATCACTTTGGTCACTGGCAGAAAACGGGTACCCAAGCCAGCAACAGGCAGAACAACGACATCAATGGACACAAGCATTTCCTTCTTTCTTGGATTTAGGGTCTGTTGACGCTCGGATTCTACACGACAGTCGCTCATCCAAAATAATGATCGTCCAACCATATTGACATGCCCACCTTTACAGATGCCCGTATAATCCCTCCTTCTGCGATGATGGCATTTTCCTCCGACCGGACACAGCAGCAAGGGACATCCGTGACCAACCAGCAAGGCGTACTCAGCAAACACCCGGGTCAAATTGATCTTGTCAGCCGAGGGCTGGATGTCAGCCTGCTATTTCTGTCCCTAGTATTGGCTTATGAGAGTATCGATCAGGAATGGACAGACCGTACCACGGTCGTGATGTTGGTCGGTTCTTTAGCTTTTCAAGTGTTTGCTGCCATGCTGGGCCTATACAATTCACAACGCAGCAAGACCTTGGGAGCCCAATACCGTGATGTTGTGCTCGTACTGTTAGGCGTCTTTGCCTTCCTCGCCATCAGCGCCTATGCCAGCAATCGTTTTCGTACCGCCATTCCTCGTGAAGCATTCTTGTGGTGGCTCTGCTTTAGCGCCTCGCTCCTTTGCAGTACACGCTTCATATACCGCAACGTCTTGCAGTTTTTGCGCAAGTACGGCTTCAATACGCGCTGCGCCGCCATAGTAGGGGCCGGCCAACTTGGCTTAGCACTGGCGCATAAATTTCAGGAGAACCCATGGATGGGGGTCCGTGTCACTGGATTCTACGGCACATCCCCTCCATCCCTTGCAGGGGCCAATGGCATGCCATGGCGTGGCAACATCGAAAATTTGGTATACAACGCTAAGCAAGGCCTCTATGAACATATTTATATTGCTCTGCCTCTCGATCAGCAAGAGGCCATCAAGGCCCTGACCGACCAATTGAGTGACACTGCAGCCTCGGTATATTTTGTACCGGACATCTTCGTGTTTGATCTCATGAATGCTCGTCATAATGATATTAACGGCATTCACGTCATCAGCATTTACGACACGCCATTCAGTGCCGCTGATGCGCTACTAAAACGCACTTTTGATATCGGCTTCAGCTTGGCAGCTTTGATAGTGATCAGCCCCGTAATGCTTGCCACTGCATTGGCCATAAAGCTCACATCTAACGGCCCTGTGATCTTCAGACAGAAACGCTACGGGCTTGACGGCAAACCGATTGAGGTATGGAAATTCCGCTCCATGACTACTATGGATAACGGAGCCACGGTAAAACAAGCCACGCATAATGACATTCGGATTACTCGCGTAGGAGCCTTTATTCGTCGCACCTCATTAGATGAATTGCCACAGTTCATAAACGTATTGCAGGGAAGCATGTCCATCGTCGGCCCAAGGCCACATGCTATTGCCCACAACGAAGAATATCGCAAGCTAATCAAAGGCTACATGCTACGCCATAAAGTAAAGCCAGGCATTACCGGTTGGGCCCAGATTAACGGTT
>JBBCJX010000014.1:0-260795 GCA_037189985.1 Moraxellaceae bacterium | reverse complement strand
CCTCCCTCAACGGCTGTGTCTCAGTGGCTGTGGCCGCTGTCGTCGTCAGTCAGGCCGACCAGCAGGACGCCTTCCTGGCAGCCGAAGGCGGACCAGCCGGCATTGGAGCCGCCGCCATGCAGGCCGGTACAGGTCTGCTCGACACTGCCTTCTTCGTGGAAGTGGTCATCGTGCAGGTGGTAAAGCAGGATGCCGCTGCGGTCGGCCTTGCTGGCCAGCACTACCTCGCCCCGCGGTTCTGCGATGCCGTGATGGGCGGCCATGATGTTTTCGCTGGCGATCACGTTTCCGGCTGCCAGGCTGGCATCGCTGAAGAGCACAAAGCGTGGGCCGCTGCCGCCGTCAAAGAACAGGGCCGCCACTCCGTCGACGCTGCGGTAATGGGCCGGGGTGGTGCCATACAGCTTGAAGGACAGCAATGCAGGGGCATCGGCATCCACATGGTCGTCATGGACATGAATGCCGCTGTCCAGGAACTGGACCTGATGGCTGGCCGTGGCGGGTTGCTGGGCAATCACGGCATAGCGATGGCCAGGACTGGCGTAGAGGGCACTGGGCTCGTAGTCGAGATGGAAATCGTCGGCGAGCACGGCGGCGGACTCCAGATCGTAGACATAAGCATGCGAGTGGGCACCGTTGCTGGCGATGATCAGCCGGCCTGGATGATCATCATGCCCGCCACCTGCGCCGTGGTCATGATCATGTTCTGCGGCAATGCCGGTCCAGGCGATGCCGGCTTTGGACACCACAAAATCGAGATCAATGGCGGCAAGCAGCGTGCCTGCCTCCAGGTCCACCACCTGTATCTTGCTGGTGTTGGCGGCATAGGCAGGATCAGGGTCGGTGATGAAAGCCTTTCCTTCTGCCTGGCTGACGGTGATCTTGGCGCCGGCTGTGATGCTGGCCGCCGTGACGGCCTGTATGCCGGCCTTGTAGGACCACTCGGCAGAGCTGTCACCGGTTTCCAGGATGTGCAGCTTGCCATCGGTATCCAGCACCAGGAAATGTTCGCCATGAGCGTCGAAGATGTGCTGCGACCGCGTGGCATTGCTGCCATCGGACCAGTCAAAAATTTCATAAAGATTTCTTTCGGGTGATACGAGGTACATCACCTTGTTGCCCGTGGCAAAGGCGGCGAACTGGGCAACATCCGGGTGACCGGCAATCTGCGTGACACGCAGGGGTGTGCCGACAACCTTGCTGGTGATTTCACTGTGCTCGTGATCATGGCCGCCACCCGGCAATACGCTGCTGCCGGTGTCGTTGTTGCAGCCGGCCAGGACCAGTACCAGGGCAAGCAGGGATGATTTGAGCAAAGAAGAGGGGCTGAGGAATGCAAACATGGAGTTTGTCTCCTGTTGAAAACGGGCTATGGAAGGACGCGAAGAAGCGGCGTTTGTCATGATTTTTTTCCTCAGAAGGCCATGCGTATGCCGGCGCTGAGATTGCGGCCGGGTTCCGGGACGACACCGGCGAGGAAGGACGTGTGGTTCCACACTTTTTCGGCCAGCAGGTTGCTGCCGCGCAGGAACAGGCTGCTGTTGTCGTTGCCGCGCAGACGGTAATTCAGCGTGGCATTCAGCATGTTGTGGCCGGGTGTGCGGGTTTCGTAGCGGGCAATGTCGTTTTGTGCGAAGACGCGGTAGAACTCGACTTCGCCATCCAGTGATTGCCATTGATGGCTGAGACGTGTTCCCAATCGGCCTGCCGGAATACGGGGCAGCCTGTCGCCGCTATCCACCTGACGTGCACTCACGACATCGCCGAACAGGCTGGCTGTCCAGTTTTCGCGGAAGCGATAGCTGCCGGTGGCTTCGGCCCCGGTGAATTCCGCATCGATCTGGCTGTAGCGGATCAGGCGGAAGGCATCTATCTGGTCCAGCGTGCTGGCGTAGATGTAGTCCTTGATGCGGTTGTGATAGACGCCGATGTCATAACTGATGCTGCCTGCGTTGCGGCGCAGGTTGAGGCCGACATTGTGCGAGGTTTCGGGCCGGGTATCAGCCTGAGCACCCAGCGACGGGCAAGCCCAGAGACCACACTCATAAGTGTTGGTGGCCAGATGCACGCCATCGGCATACATCTCCTGTGCCTGTGGCAGCCGTTGCGAGCGTGCCAGTGAGAGCGACAGGTTGTGGTCTTCCATGAACTGCCAGACAGCAGCGAGCGAGAGGGAACTTGCGGACTGGCTGGCCGGCCGACGGTTCTGCGCATCGTTCACCGGCGCCAGCTTCTGCCATTCCTGGCGAGCACCGGCCTCCAGATGCCAGGCATCGTCAAGTTTGTAGTGCTCCAGTGCGAACAGCGCGATGTTTTCAGAGCGGGTCTTGGGAATGAAGCCTTCCGTGCCACGGGCATTGGATTCGGCATCACTGTATTGCGCGCCGATCACGCCATGCCAGTTGCCGATTTCTGCATGCGTGGCTTCGATGCGGGTTTCGTAGCCATAGTTGAGGAAGGTCGTGCTGATCTGGCCTTCTTCGATCTCGTCGTGCTCATAACGTGTGCGGTTCACGCGCAGCCTGATTTTCTCGATGCCGGCGACAGGATCGCGATACTCGCCCCGGATATCGATGCGCTTGCTGCGCAAGTCCACGTAGGGAACCTCATCGTGAGCATGTGCATGACCGCTGGTGGCACAGTTCAGCACGCTGCCACTGAGGCTGCAGTTTTCGTAGTCATGGCTGTGGCCGGGCAAACCGTACTCATCGTCCTGCCAGGTGTAGGCAATGCCGAGGTAGCCCTTGTCATGAACCCAGGAGAGGCCGGTGCTGCTGGTGCTGCCTTCACTCCAGGAACCGTTGACGCGTGGTGTGGTGAAGCCGGCAATTTCGTAGTCGTCTGCCTTTCTTTGGGCATGTTCGGCATGAAGGACCAGTGAATCGCCGAGACGGGCATCCACACTCACGGTGCCTGCCTTTTCATCAGCGACGGTATTGCCGCGCAGCGCGAAGAATCCCTGTATGCGCTTTTCCGGGAGCGTGTCAGGGATGCGGTTGTCCAGGACATTGACCACACCACCGATGGCCCCGCCACCGTGCAACAGTGTTGCCGGGCCGCGCAAAACTTCGACACGACGCACAAGCAATGGTTCCGCCGTAATGGCGTGGTCCGGTGAAATGGCGGAGGCATCACGCAGGGAAACGCCGTCCGACAGGACGCTGACACGCGGTGCTGCCTGGCCACGGATCACGGGCCGGCTGGCGCCGCCGCCAAAGGTGTCGGCATGGACGCCAGGCAGGCCGTTGAGGCTGCTGCCCAGTGTGCTGCTGCCCTGACGCAGGAGATCGCTGCCATCCAGCACACTGTGGGGTGTGGATTGCAGGGCAGGGTCTTCGTCCAGCGCCAGCGCATAGACGGTCACGGTATCCAGCAGCACGTCATCGACAGCCGCCGGGCTGGTGTTCGTCTCCTCCGCATGCGCGGTGGCAGCACCGATAGCCAGCAAGAACAGGAAGGGACGCAGGACGGGGTTCAGCCCAGGGCCCCTGCGTCCTGGATAAGGGGGATGCATCATGAGTGCCTCTGCATGCTCTGCAAATGGTTCAGAATATGAAGTGCATGAGCCTGAAGTCCCGCTGTTGGCCGGAGCCGCTGCGGACAGGTCATGGTTTCAGCAAGTGCTGGACAAGAGCATCAGAGGGCGGGAGGTGCCCGGGAGCGGTAGGCACGTGCAGGGATGGCGGGGAGGGAAAGGAAAACAGGCGCTGCAGCCATTGCCGGCTGGCCGGGTTCGGCTGTTGTCAGTGCCGCTGCCAGTGGTGCGGTCTGTGCGGCGTGGCAGAGCTCGCAGTCATGACTGTCATGCTCACCGGCTGGCACGGGCCATGTTGATGAGTCCTGGCTTTCTTCCCAGACATGCTTGAGTGCATGCGCGGGCAACTGCAGTTGCAGGCCCAGGAAGACAAGGGCCGTCAGCACCACCAGCCAGCGCCGTCCACGCAAATGCCCGCCATGCACGGCTAGGCGCGCAGGAAACAGAAGACGGTGCAGGGCTTTCATCGGGAGTGGGTCTGGCTGAGTGATTCTATAATGACGTTATACTATTACATATTTGATCAGGATGCCTACCGGCAATTCAGGACTGACCGCTCAGGGGAGCTCAAGCCCTTCTCTCAGCACCTGAAAACGCTCCCAGCGCCGGGCCTGGACATGGCCGTCGGCAACAGCCAACTTGAGGGCACAGCCGGGTTCGTTACGGTGCGCGCAATTCCGGAAGCGGCATTGCCCGAGGAAGGGCCTGAACTCGACATAACCTTCCAGCAACTGCGCTTCATCGATATGCCACAGGCCGAATTCCCGGATGCCGGGTGAGTCGATGAGTGCCCCGCCCGCGGGCAGGTGAAAAAGCCGTGCCGTAGTGGTGGTGTGCTGGCCCAGCCGGGAGTTGTCGGAGAGGGCGGCGGTGCGCTGCAAGGCATCCGGCAGCAGCACGTTGACGATGGAAGACTTGCCCACGCCGGACTGCCCCACGAAGACCACGGTTTGCTGGCCGATCAGGCCATCCATGTCGGCCAGCTCTTTGTCACTGGCGCTGACCTGCCGGGTTTCGTAGCCGATGGCTGTGTATTCCGCGAGCAGTGCATTCAGCGCTGGCGCCGTCTCGGGCGTGAGCAGGTCCGCTTTGTTGAGCAGGATGACAGGTGCAATGCCGGTCAGCTCACAGGCCACCAGATAGCGGTCCACCAGCAGGGCGGACGGTTCCGGCAGCGGGGCGATCACCAGCAGGATACGGTCGATGTTGGCGGCGACCGGCTTGAGCTTGCCGTAAGGGTCCGGGCGTACCAGCAGGCTTTTCCGGGGCAAGAGCGCCGTGATGACTCCGGTGGCGCTGCCTGTTTCGCCTTCGGTTGTCAGCGGCGCTTGCCAGATCACCCGGTCGCCGGTGACAAGAGGCTCGATATTGGCGCGCTGGTGACAGCGGAAAATCGCCCCGGCATGGGCACCCGCCAGTGCCTCTATGTCCAGCTGACTGCCATAGTGGGCGATGACACGACCCTCTTCTTCTGCTCCCAGCTCACCGCTTTCCAGCAAGGCGTCTGCTGTCGCATCCCGACGCTGGGCGCGGGCAATACGCTCTTCCTGTATGCGCTGCACACGAAAGGCCTGCTGGCGGGACAATTTACGCTTGGACATGGACGGTGGGTTTGTTCATTGAGGTCGGCAGCAGCAGGAGGAAAGTGTGAGCAGGCTCTCTGCTATGATGTCGCATCATTGACGACCAGAGGCTCGCGTTCATGCGGCATTCTGCCACTTGAGCCGCATTCTGTAGCCGTATTTTTCGCCACGCCAGCATTGGAGCCCTGCATGAGCAACAACAAAGCCAGTAATCGTGAAGGCAATCTGGTCTGGATAGACCTCGAGATGACCGGGCTGGACCCGGACAATGACCGCATCATCGAGATTGCCACCATTGTTACCGATGCCCACCTGAATGTGCTGGCCGAAGGTCCTGTCCATGCCATCCACCAGAAAGACATGGTGCTGAACGCCATGGACGAGTGGAACACGCGGCAGCATGGCAATTCCGGTCTGGTGGAGCGTGTGCGTCGCAGCAAGGTGGACGAAGCACAGGCCGAAGCCGAAACCATCGAATTCCTCAGTCGCTTCGTGGACCCGCGCAAATCTCCCATGTGCGGCAACTCCATCTGCCAGGACCGGCGCTTCCTTTATCGCACCATGCCCAAGCTGGAGGCTTTCTTCCACTACCGCAATCTCGACGTGAGCACAGTCAAGGAACTGGCCCGGCGCTGGTATCCCGACCTCATGGGCAATTTCACCAAACAGAGCTCGCACCAGGCGCTGGATGACATCCGTGACTCCATCGAAGAGCTGCGCTATTACCGGAAGTATTTTTTCCGGTTGCCAGAAAGCGACTGATATCGCAGAGGCGCCGCCCGTCCCTCATTTTTTGCCGTTCGGCCATCTCCCCCCGCGAACAGGGGAGAGGACTCTTTCACCGGCTTAATTAGTCTCTCCTTCCTGAAACAGGACGGCATTCTGCTGTCAGGCATTTAGGGAAGGAGAGAGCGATGGCCAAATCATGGGGAAAAGCGGGCGTGTTAATGCTGGCGGGAGCATTGACGGCTTGTGGCGGCGGTGGCGGGAGTGGTGGCGGTAGTCCACCCGCGGCGTCAGTGACCGGCACGGTGGCTGTGGGAGCCCCATTGATTGGTGCCACGGTCAGCTTCCAGTGCAAGAGTGGCGTCATTGCATCCGTGGTGACAGTGGCGGCAGGCGCTTATACCGCACCCGTGGGTACGGCAACTCTACCCTGTGCCATCCGGGTTTCCGGCGGAGCGGTGGGCACAGCAGGCGGGCCGGCCAACACACAAACCCTTTTCTCGCTGGCGACCCAGTCCGGCGCAACACATGTCACGCCGCTGACGACACTGATCCTGGCCAAAGCAGTCCAGATGTCGGGTGCTGCCGCCACGGATCTGGCGACATGGTATGCCGGCAGCATCGCGGGCACCCTGGAGTCTATTGCGACCAACAACCTGAGTGACGCCATCGGCGTGCTGAATTCGCTGATGACTTCTGGCGGCAGCGGTTACTCGTGGCCGACGACGAGCGGCTTCAATCCTTTTACGGCCTCAGGGTTCTCACCGATAGCTGGCAATGCCTATGACGACCTGCTGGAAGAATTGCGTCGGGCGCTTGAGGATCAGGGGCTGAGCCTTGAGGATTTGGCCACCACATTCCTGACCAGTACGGGTACGCTGACCCTGCCTGCCGTGCCAGAAGATGACAATGAAGAGCCAGGCAGTGGCGTGACTTTGCCGGATGCTTTCGCCAGCGGTGAGTACGGTGTACGCATCAATACCACGGGCACAGTGGGGGGCAATCCGGAGAGCGATGTCCTGCGTGTCTGGAGTGGCAATGGTGAAATCGATGCCGGTTCGACGGCAGGCAAGCTGAACGAGGTCTACGTCATCAGCAGCAGTCCGGTGGGGTCCTTTGGTCTCAAGGACATTCCGGAGACAGTGGGTACACATCCCTGTGGCGGTAGTATTGGTACGGCCGCCATTTCGCTGGGCTATGGGGCAGCCGGTGGTTACAGCTCGGTGGGTACCAGCGGTATTACCGGTTTCCGTTGCACCCTCACAATTACCAGCGTGGGTACGCGCAACGGCAGCAACTACAGCGGCGTGATCGAAGGCACTTTTGATGCGCAGCTCTTCAAGACCGGTGCGGCCGTCAATCTGGAGACTTCCGTTTCCGTGGCGGGCCGCTTCCGTATCGGCACACCGGTCAGCAGCGGCAACGGCCCGGTAGCCAAGGCATCCCCCTTCAATTTTGGTAGTACTGACGAATCGGCCCGGCAGGCCATGGTCGGCCAATATGATGTGGCCATATACGATGCGCCCAGTGCGGCACAAACCGGCCTGGGCAAGCTGGTGGTAACCAATACAGGTGGAACGTTTTCCCTGGCGCTGAAAAATTCAGCAGGCGAGGAGCTGGTAACGCGTACTGCCGATGACACCAGCTGTGGTGACGGGGTTTGTATCAATCTACAGGATCAAATTCCGACGGATCCTGCCGGTGTATATGCCAGTCACATAAATACGGGTCGACGTGTGAGCGTGTACAACTATTTCGAGTCTGGTAATAACGCGTCAGCCCTGCATTATTTCGAAGCGTCATTCTTCAGTAATGGCGTCATCAGTGGCTCGGTATCCGGCTATTACTTCCGCAATGAAGTAACTGCCTATGGCCCGGCCATCCCCTCTGTGTTCACATCGCTGGCAGGCAGTTATGCCGGCACGGCGCAACAGCAGAGCTGTAATCCCAAGCCCGTGGCGGTGAGCATCACCGTGGCCGGAAAAATCCTCGCGCAGGGAAAAACCTCGGTGGATTGTGTGGAGCAGAGTTACGGCCTTTCCTGGGATGGCATGGATGATCTGTTGGTGCCTGATGTGGGAAGTGGAAGCAAGCTGGTGCTGGATTCCCGTAATCGTGGTGGTTCGTTGCCGACGGGTGGTCATTTCATCACACTGGACAGCTCGGTTCCGCCGCAGATCACCGAGTTCTTCCTGCCCTTTACTGGTGCCGCCGGTGACATCACCTCTGTCAATCTGGTGAAGCAGTAAACAGCCCGGTTGAATGAAAAGCCCCGGATCTGCCGGGACTTTTCATTTGTTCCCACACGTGCTCCCCGGCTCAATGCCGGAACATAAATCCGCATCTGCGGCGTTTGCGCTACCTACAGCTTGCTTGCGCACATTGGGCACAGGTTGAGCAGGATTTCAGTTACGGATAAGTCCCATCCGGCTGGCCTTGAGGCTGGCTTCTGCGCGGGATGAAATGCCGAGCTTGCGATAGATTTCCTTAACGTAGCCACGCACGGTGTGTACTGATATCTGCAGGTTGGCAGCGGCCTCTGCCACGCTCAGCCCGCGCGCAATCAGTACCAGTACGGTTCGTTCACGCTCGGTCAGGGTGGCAGGTTCTTCCTTGACGGGGTTGGCAGAGAAAAACTCCATCATGCGTAACGCAATGGCGGGAGAGAGCGGTGGGATACCGTCACGCATGCCATGCAATGCCTTCTCAATGTCGGCGGCCGGCGCATCTTTCAGTAGATAGCCTCGTGCGCCACAACGCAGGGCACTGAAGATGTGTTCATCATCGTCGTGGATGGTGGCAACCACAAAGCTGGAACCTTCTTGCGCAGATTGCTGTTCACGCAGCAGCTCGATGCCGCTGCCGTCTGGCAAGCCGATATCAACGATCACGCACTCATAGCTGTGAATGGCGAGTTGCCGCCTGGCTTGCCGCAGGGTGACGGCAAAATCCACACTGATGTCACCTCCCCATACGGCGCGCAGGCGATCAGCGAGCCATGTTGCGCTGTCACTGACATCCTCGATGACAAGAAAGCGGTTCATATTGCCTCCGAGACAGGTTTCTGCGTCGCCGGAGCGGTGACGGGAAGTTCGACTCTTACAGTACAGCCTTCGGCAAATATCCATTCAGCGTGGCCACCCAGCTCTTCGCTGCGTGCCTGCATGATGGCGCAACCTCTGCCGCCTTGGTCAAACGTTGATGATGCGTTGCTGTTGCCATCGTCCCTGACTTCCAGCAGAAGGGCAGACTGCGTTGCCTCCAGGGTGATGTGCAGGTTTTCAGGTTGACCATGCTTGATGGCGTTGGTGACGGCCTCGCGCAGGATACGGGTCAGGTTGGCATGCTGGCGTGCACTCAGTACGGGAGGGTTGGTTTCATCAGCCAGGATGGTCCAGTGCAGACGTATACCGGCTGCCTCCGTACGCTCGCGCACTTCCAGGCGCCAGCGCGAGGCAGCGAGCGCAAGAGGAACCGGAGTCAGGTTGAGGGTGTTGATAAGCTCACGTGTACAGGTGATGGCCTCGCGCACCAGGGGTTTTTCTGTTTCCGGGCTGCGATACAGCAGGGTCAGCAGGCGAGCGCCCAGATCATCGTGCATGTCGCGGGCAATGCGTTCACGCTCTGCATTCGCACCGGACTCATGCGCGCGCAGCATCTCCAATGCCAGATCGAAAAGGCGACGCAGGGCAGTCAGTGTTTCCACGTCATGACGTGTAAAAAGGCGTGAGCCGTTCTCGGCATGTCGCATCAGGAGTGGCGGAGCACCAACCTGCACGTCGGCCAGGCGCAGTGCCAATCCGTCTTCCTGTATGCCAGGTCGGCCAGCGCTGTTCTCTATGCTGAGAGGGGCAAACACGGTGCGCAGCAATTCCGGCCAGCGTTCCTGCAGGCGACGTTCGCGGTCTTCGCCTTCCGGCATCTGTATCAGCAAGGGCAGAGCGGCAGGCAGCCAGTCCTGCATGCTGCGTTGCGGGGCACGGCCCAACCTGTTCCAGAGCCACTGCCGGAGCGGGAAATACAGCCAGCCGACAATGGCCACCGAGAGCGAGAGGGCAATACCGGCATCCACGTGCAGGGCGCTGATCAGCAGGAAATCCAGCAGCACCACGGCAACGCCGGAGAGGAACCAGCTCCAGATCGAATACCACCACTCTTCCAGCCGGAACAGGCGGTAGCGCACCACACCCAGCGCCAGTCCCCAGTACATGATGAGGAAGGCGCCGAACATGACGCCCTGCGGTGCGGGCAGTGGCAAATTGAGGGCGGCTGGCAGGATGATGGTGCCGGCAAACAGGCCGGTCGCCAGGTAAATGGAAAGCAGGAACCAGCGCAGGGCGGCACGGTCAGCCGGCTGGCCACGCGTGCGCAGCCAGTGGCCACCCGCAAAGATGAAGCTGGCCATGAAAATCGCGAGCACACCGAGATGAAAAACCAGCGGTGTCTCAGGGATTTGAAACGTATCCAGCAGCCAGCAAATGAGCGCTGCCAGATAGCAGAGAGCAACCACCGGGAATTTTCCCAGTGAGCGCGGGTAATGCCAGAGCAAAGCCGTCAGCGAGGCGGTAAAAAAGAGTGCGCCAAAGTGGTTGGCGACTGAAAGCGCACGGAAAAGCTCGCTGTCCAGTGCCAGTTCGCGTGTGCTGTAAACAGCGGCGGTAGGCGCAAAGACCAGATAGCCAAAGCCTGTGAGTGCATACAGCAGCGTGGCGCGGTTCTTTTCTCCCAGTGTCCAGACGATGGCGCCCGTCATCACGCCCGCCGCGCCTACGAATATCTGGAACCAGAACAGGAAGGGCAGGTCGCCGAGCCCGGCGGCCCGCGTTTGTAGTGATACTTCCCGGCCATCCGCCAGTCGCAGCCGCAAGGTGTTTTCTTGCAGGCCGGTAGCAAGCTTGGCCTGGTCCTGCATGAAGGTGTTGTAGCTCGTATAGTCCGGGAGCGTGTCCGGCTCTTCCACCAGCAGGACGGGCGTGGCGGGGATGGCGGTATCCGGCAGCAGGAAGTGGGTGACGATATCGCCTGCAGCTAACTGCCCCGCCTGAGGGCTTCCGGGCTCTACCGAGGCAATGGCCAGCGTATTGTCAGGCCCCGGCTCCCAGCGCAGGCCAAGCTGCGGGGTGGACTGGGCCAGCGCCAGCATGAGAAAGACAACGAGCAGGGTCAGCAGGCTGGCAAAGGCAATGGCACTGCGCGGGGAGACGGTCATGCCGCAGGCTCCGTTGAGCAAATGGGAAAGGTTGCTGCGGACGATAGGGAATAGCCGGCCCCGGAGGAACCCCTTGTTACAGGTGGGGTGATCGTGTGACCTTGCCGGCTGACAGCAGGCAAGGTCAATCCAGCGGGCTTTTCACGCCAAGGCCACCCCGGTTCAGGGCATGGATATATCTGTGTTGTAGAAACATCCGCATGGCCCAGTAACGCTTGCACGGTACGGATGAGCATACGTATGGCCTTGGCGGTATTTTCAATCACCAGATGCTCGCCGGTTTCGTGCCAGACCACATCCAGTTGCTCCTTGCCAACATCAATGCCGATGTTGGTGCTCCTTTCACTCTGAGTGGAAATTGTCATGCGAACTCCCACTTGCTAGATTCGGGCTCGACACCCATTCGACTGTTCGAGTGCATTTCGGGTTGGGGAGCCGCCTCTCGCTTGTTAACGGTCTCGGCTTGCCGGAACCTTCATTCAATCGGGCTGGCTCTCCAGTGATTTGTTTGCGCAGACCATGGGCCTCACTCTATACCTCAGTCACGCAAGGGTAGTGTCATATAAGTCATGCACACTCTGTGCTCTCAGGCAGGCATGACTGAACTTTAACGTTAGCTATTTGAGTAAAGAAATGAGAAATACGTTATTTGCAGTAATTTGTATATTGGCAGTGCCCTCGGTTGCCCTTGCTGAAGATCATAAAATGATTCTGGCCAAGGCTCTGGCAGATCATCTTGAGCCACCAGCCGGCATTGCCGCAGCTCAAAAAACTATGACAAACTTGATTGATGATCAAATAAAGGCGATGGCAGAAGGATATGGAATAAAGTCTCACCAATCCGACAGAATCATTCTTCTTAGAAGGGAATATCTTAAAAGAATTAAAGATAGATTGGACTTTAATAATATTAGAGAGAAGTATGCAAAAGCATATTCAGAGATATTTACTGAGGATCAACTTAAAAGACTAATTGAAATCCAAAATGATTCAGTATTTATTTTGCATAAGCAGAAAACCAGTGAACTGTCGGAAATATTTAAGGCTGATTTTAAAAGAATCCAAGAAGAAGATTCGGCATGGTTTTACTCCGAAATCAATAAAAACATTAGAGAGAAATAGCAAAAAATCGCTCAAGTAGCGACGGCTTACAGTTGCGTCACTTAAATCCAACGCCAGGTCTCTTCGGGACAAGCAACGAGTATGGCAACGATTCCATATGAGCCTGAGATGGTTGATGAAATAAGGCTTTTCTTTGAAGAGTTCTGTGATGCCTTCTGTGAGTTTGACGGAGCGCTCAACGCTATGTTGCACCATGCATTTCATTGGGCGCAGGCTCGCAATGCGTCGGCTGTGGCTTCCGCTGTCTTGCATGATTGTCGGTCCTTCGCTGGCATTGCCGCTTTTCCTTTGTTTTCGGGAGCGCCATCTTGTGGCGATAGGGTCTGAAAATTCACTCAAGCAGAAATCGATTTGTGGCACGGATTAGTTCAGACGTTAGGAATCGCAAGGGGGATAAATGAAATTCTCATGCGTTTGTGGTGCGATCATCTACGACAACACCGACTATCAAGAGAACAAGGCTTATTTCATGCCGGATCAATCTCGTGAGACCGCATTTTTCGAGGTTGAAGCAATGAAGGAGCCCTGGATTGTCTTGCCAAAATACGAAAGAACCATGTATCAGTGCAGGGGGTGCGCCAGGATTTGGCTTGAAGATCATGAGCTTAATCTTGTCTGCTTCAAACCAGAACCAGAGTCTGTATTCGGTATTCTCAAGAGGGGTTGAGAAATGGGGATGCTTAAGGGATTAATATCGGACGCACAAATATAAAGCCGGCTTAAGGGCTTGCGTTATAAAAAATAAGTGTGATTCGGAGTTATTCCAGAAAAAAATTAAGGAGTTGCATGAAATGACCAGAATGATTTTCGTGAACCTGCCCGTTGCCGATCTCGGCGCATCCATGGCTTTCTACAAAGCCCTGGGCTTTGAGAACAATCCTCACTTTACCGACGATACGGCCGCCTGCATGGTGTGGAGTGAGGCAATCAATGTCATGTTGCTCACACATGCAAAATGGCGAACCTTCACGAGCCGCCCGATTCCGCCTGCTGCGGCCAGCGAGGTGATGCTTGCGCTGTCTTGTGATAGCCGCGATATGGTCGATGCCATGAACGTAGCGGCTTCTGCCAATGGCGGAACAGCTGACATTAACCCCGTGCAGGACCTCGGCTTCATGTATAACCGTAATCTGGCTGATCCTGACGGGCATGTCTGGGAGGCCTTCTGGATGGACCCGGCAGCCATTCCCTCTGATGAGAAAGCGGATTGAAGACTGTTGCTGGTTTGAGGGAGTGACAGGGTCATGAAAGCGGCTGTTTCCGTACTATTGGTTTTGGTTGCCATCATCCATCTACTGCCTCTCAGTGGTGTGCTGAGTGCCGAGCGATTGGCTGCGCTATACGAACTCTCCTTTCATGAGAAGAATCTGGAAATTCTCATGCGCCACCGTGCGGTGCTTTTTGGATTGCTGGGCCTTTTTCTGATGTACGCGGCTTTTCAGCCTTCATTGCAGCCATTGGCTTTTTTTGCCGGCTTTGTGAGTGTGCTGTCTTTCATATGCCTGGCCTGGCTAGTGGGAGACTACAACGCGGCTATTCGCAAGGTTGTTGTCGCGGATGCCGTCGCTCTTGCAAGTCTTTCTTTGGCGGTAGTGCTGTACTTTTTTGATCATCGTCCAGGCTGAGGTGGGACCAAGGGTTGTCCGGCCGGATGTTGTGCAGTCAAGAGTGCTGTGTTCTGCTGTGAAAGTGCCCATCGTATGTGCTCGGCGAGTATTTCGCCCGCTGTCGGCAGGCGTGCCTCCAGAGCTGTGATGATATCGGGATCATGCGGGACATTTCCCAATCCGATGGCGAGATTCCTCAGGAATACCGGATAAAGGGCGCGGCGCAGTGCCATGCCTTCGGTAGCACGCAGGTATTGTTCTTCTGTCCACAGGAAAAGCTCCAGTAGCGTGGCGCGGTCAAGTTGCCCGCGCGGCAGGAAATCCTTTTCACCTGAGGCCTTGGCATAACGGTTCCAGGGACAGACGAGCTGGCAATCGTCACAACCGAAAACGCGGTTGCCAATGGACTTGCGTAACTCTTCGGGAATGACTCCTTCGTATTCAATGGTTAGCCATGAAATGCAGCGGCGCGCATCCAGTTGGTAGGGCGCGACAATCGCCTGGGTAGGGCAGATATCCAGGCAGGCCGTGCAGCTTCCGCAATGTTTGCTGACGGGAGCATCAACAGGAAGGGGAAGATCGGTGAAAAGTTCGCCCAGAAAAAAATAGGAGCCGGCCTCGCGATTGATGATCACGGTGTGCTTGCCCATCCAGCCAAGTCCGGCCTGCTCGGCATACGGCTTTTCCATCACTGGCGCGGAATCGACAAAGGCACGGTAGCCGAATTCTCCGATGGCCAGGCTGATGCGCTCGGCGAATTTCTGCAGGCGTTTGCGCACGGTCTTGTGGTAGTCGCGGCCCAGTGCGTAGCGGGAGATGTAGGCGCGTGTCGGATCGCGCAGGATTTCCGGCGCGCGCGTGTCGGCAGGCCAGTAATCCATGCGGACGGAAATCACGCGCAGTGTGCCGGGAATGAGTGTTTCCGGGTGCGTGCGCTTGGGGTCGGCCATGAAATCCATGTCGGCATGGAAGCCGCGTGCAATCCAGTCGGCCAGCCGTGCAGGATGCTCGCCCAGCGCAATGTCGCTGATCCCGACCTGTTGGAAGCCGAGTTCACGGCCCCATTGCCGGATGTCGGCGGCAAGCTGGCTGTAATCCAGCCCGGTGCTCGCCGCAGGGATGTGCTTCATGCCTCTCTCCATGACATTTGCGCTATGTACCGTGGCGCAAACACGTGGTGTCCGCAGCATGTCCGGGTGCCGTCCCACCGCAGGCGCCGCCGTTTTTGCGGTAGAGTACCGGGCTGTTATGAATCATCTGGCTGCCGTCATGTCTTCTCTGCCCCGCTCACTCTACACCGCTGCCCAGACCCGTGAACTGGATCGTCGCGCCATTGCTGGCGGCATCAACGGCTATGCCCTGATGACCCGTGCCGGGGAGGCGGCCTTCCAGTTGCTGCGTGAGCGCTGGCCACTGGCCACGCGCATTGTCGTGCTCGCCGGCCCCGGTAACAACGGCGGTGATGGTTATGTGCTGGCACGTCTGGCCTGGAACCAGCATCTGGATGTGAAGGTACTGACGCTGGGCGACCACGAGCCGCTGACGGGTGCGGCGGCCGAAGCCGCCAACGAGGCCACCCGTGCCCGCGTGCCCGAGAAGAGCTGGAAGGGCGAATTGCCGGAGGCGGATGTCTATGTGGATGCCCTGTTCGGCACGGGCCTGAACAAGCCGTTGTCCGGTGATTTTGCTGCTGTCATTGCGGCCGTGAACCAGAGTGGCAAGCCGGTCCTTGCGCTGGACCTGCCTTCGGGGCTGCAGGCGGATACCGGCGCTGAACTGGGCGAGGCTGTGCGGGCTGACGCCACTATCACTTTTATCGGGCTCAAGCCCGGCCTTCTGACCGGGCGTGGTCCTGCGCTAGCTGGCGCACTGAGGTTTGCTGGCCTCGATGTCCCTCATTCCATCTACCAGACTGCCGAGCCGGTAGCGCTGCGTCAGGATGCTGCTGATCTGGCGGCTCTGGGCCGCCGTGCGCGGGATGCCCACAAGGGGCAGAGCGGGCATGTGCTGGTTGTAGGGGGAGACCACGGCATGGCTGGTGCTGTGGCGCTGGCGGCCGAGGCGGCATTGCGCAGTGGTGCCGGGCTGGTCTCGGTGGCCACGCGGCCGGCGCACCTGATGATGCTGACGGCGCGCCGGCCTGAACTCATGTGCCACGGCGTGAGCAGTGCGGCGGATCTGGCCGCGCTCTTCGCCCGTGCTGACGTGATTGTGCTGGGGCCCGGCCTTGGGCAGGGAGAATGGGGAACCGCGCTTTTTGGTGCCGTACTCGACAGCTGCTTGCCGCTGGTGGTGGATGCCGATGCACTTAATTTGCTGGCCGAGCAGCCGGAGTCGCGTGCGGACTGGTCCCTGACGCCGCACCCGGGCGAAGCGTCACGTTTGCTGGGCACCACGGTGGCTGCCGTGCAGGCCGATCGCTTTGCTGCCGTGCGCGAGTTGCGGCGGCGCTATGGGGGCAGCGTGGTGCTCAAGGGCGCAGGCTCGCTGGTGCTGGACGATGACGGCCTGTCACTCTGCCCCTACGGCAATCCCGGCATGGCTGCTGGCGGCATGGGTGACGTGCTGGCTGGCGTGATTGGCGGCCTGCGTGCACAAAGTGTGGCGCAGCCTGCGCGTCTGGGCGTGCTGGCGCATGCGCTGGCCGGTGATGCGGCCGCTTCGGGCGGAGAGCGGGGTCTTGCCGCTTCCGATCTGCTTCTGCATCTGCGCCGACAGGTGAATCCGTGACGGCATTGCATCGCCATGCCGCCGATGCCGATGCCCAGGAAGCCCTTGGCCGGGAGATTGCACAGGCATTGAAGGGGCGTGGTGTTGTTTACCTGCAAGGTGACTTGGGCGCGGGCAAGACCACGCTCACACGAGGCATCCTGCGTGGCTACGGGCATGCCGGTGCGGTGAAAAGCCCCACCTACACGCTGGTGGAGCCGTATGAAATGGAGCGCGCGTCGGTGTACCACTTTGATCTTTATCGTCTTACCGACCCGGAAGAGCTGGAGTTGCTGGGCATTCGCGATTATTGCCGGCCTGATGCGCTGGCGCTGGTCGAGTGGCCGGATCGCGGCCAGCCGTTTTTGCCGCCTGCGGACATCATCATTACAATCCGGCCCTGCGACAGCGATGCGACTCGCAGTAGTATTGCCGGCAATGGTTACAGCAATGAAAGTGGCCGTGATCTCGAGTTCACGGCGCACAGCGAATTCGGACAGTCCGTGCTGGCCGCATTGAGAGGGTAGGCGTGCGATCAGGTTCGCGTGTTATCGCAAAAAGCGTTGCAAGCATTGTTGCAGGCCTGCTCTGTGCCTTCATGGCCGTTCATGCCTTCGCTGCCGACATCACGGCTCTGCGTTCTTGGCGTGCGCCTGACAACACGCGTCTGGTGATCGATCTTTCCGGCCCGGTTAAATACCGCCTGAGCCCTGACAGCACGCCAGCCCGTCTCATTGTCGATATTGATGATGCCCAGGTGACAGGGCCATTGGCATTGCCGGCAGTCGTGCCGCCGCTCAAGAACCTGCGGCTGGAGCGACAGGGTAACGGGCAGCGACTTGTTATTGAAACGGCCCTCGAGCTTGTTCCCAAGCTTTTTCAGCTGCCGCCCAACGAAAAATACAGCCATCGTCTCGTGGTCGATCTTTTTGACAAGCCGGTCCTGCCCCTGCCTGCGGGTGCTGTTGTAGCAGACGGTGCCGAGGCCATTCTGGCCAAACCGGTCGAGTCTGAAAAACCTTTGGAAGTCGTGATAACGGCGCTGCCCGAGAAAAAAGACGAAAAGCCGGCAGTAAAACCTGCAGAGCTCCCTGCTGCGATCACGCCCCCCGCCTCTGCCGTCGAGAAATACGACCCCAAGCGTTATCGCAATGTGGTGATTGCCATCGATGCCGGTCATGGTGGCGAAGACCCGGGTGCTGTCGGCCGTGACGGCACGCATGAAAAGAACGTGACCCTGGCCATCGCGCGTGAACTCAAGGCGCTGCTGGATGCCGAACCCGGTCTCACGGCCGTGCTCACGCGTACGGGCGACTACTTCATTCCCTTGCCGGAGCGCCGGCGTCTCGCCCGTTACCAGCACAAGGCCGACATCTTCATCTCCATTCATGCCGATGCCGCGGAAAACCGCGCCGCCAAAGGCGCCTCCGTGTTTGCGCTGTCGCTCAAGGGCGCAGGCTCAGCCACCTCGCGTTTTGCGCAAATGCTGGCCGAACGCGAAAACCGTTCCGACCTGATCGGTGGCGTGGCGCTGGAAAAGGATGATGACATCCTTCGCAACGTGCTGGCGGACATGGTGGTGGCCGGCTCGCTGGAGCACAGCCTCCACATGGGCCGCAACATTCTGGGTGGCTTGGGTGAAATCGGTCATCTGCACAGCAAGCGGGTTGAGCAGGCCGGTTTTGCCGTACTCAAGGAGCCGGGCATGGTTTCCCTGCTGGTCGAGACGGGCTTCATTTCCAATCCTGATGAAGAAAAGAAGCTCACGACCAAGTCCTACCAGCAACAGCTTGCCCGTGCCATTTACGATGGCATCCAGCGTTACTGCGTACAGTTTCCTACGCCCGGCACCTATTTCGCCTGGCTGGCCGAGCGGGGCCGCAAACCGGCCGTGGCAGCGGCGGCATTACCGGTCTCTACTCCATCCACAAGTACGCCAGCATCTGCGCGGACGGAATATCGCCGCCACCGTGTCGAGCGTGGCGACAACCTGACCCGACTGGCAGCGCAGTACCAGGTTTCCATGAACACCCTGCGTGAAGTGAACAAGCTGCGCGACGACAACGTGAAAGTCGGGCAGGTATTGAAGATTCCGGTGAACTGAAGCCATGTCCCGTATCCGGCAGCTGGATATCCGTCTTGCCAACCAGATCGCCGCCGGCGAGGTGGTGGAGCGCCCTGCTTCCGTGGTCAAGGAGTTGCTGGAAAATGCACTGGATGCGGGGAGCACCCGTATCGACGTGGATGTGGAGCAAGGTGGCGTCAAGCTGATCCGCGTGCGGGACAACGGTGACGGCATTGCGGCGGAAGATTTGCCACTGGCGCTGGCACGACATGCCACCAGCAAGATTCACGATCTCGAAGACCTGGAGGCAGTGGCGACTCTGGGTTTTCGGGGTGAGGCGCTGGCCTCCATTGCTTCAGTCTCCCGGCTGGTGCTGACCAGCAGCGCGGACGATTCCGGCCTGGGTCATGCTGCCAGCTCCGAAGGGCGTGACATGGCTGCCGTGCTGACACCGGCCGCCTCTGCGCGCGGTACAACGGTTGAGGTGCGCGATCTTTTTTTCAATACGCCGGCACGGCGCAAATTCCTGAAAAGTGAGCAGACCGAATTCTCGCATCTGGAAGAAACGGTCAAGCGCCTTGCGCTTGCGCATCCGGAAGTGGCCTTCACGCTCAATCACAATGGCCGGCAGGTGCATGGCCTGCGCCCGGCGACCGAGGAAGTCGAGTGGCGTCGCCGTCTGGCATCACTTTGCGGCGCCGCCTTCATGGAGCATGCCGTGCCCGTGCAGATCGAGAACGGTGGTCTGCAATTGCGTGGCTGGCTGGGGCTGCCCACGTTCTCGCGCTCGCAGGCGGATCTGCAGTATTTCTATGTGAACGGACGCATGGTGCGTGATCGTGTGGTGACGCATGCCGTGCGCCAAGCCTATGCCGATGTGCTTTTCCACGGCCGGCATCCTGCTTATGTGCTTTTTTTCGAGCTGGACCCGGGTGCGGTGGATGTGAACGTGCATCCCACCAAGCATGAAGTGCGTTTTCGCGAACAGCGTCAGATACATGACTTCCTGTTCCGCAGCCTGCATCGCGTGATTGCCGAACTGAAACCGCAGGACCAGACACCGGCTGCTTCGGCGCCTGTGCTCCGTCAGGAGGGCTTGCAGGAGCAGGCTCCGCTTTCGTTGCCGGTGAGTGGTTCACCTGTTTTCCCGGCGCAGGCGATGCGGGCGGGAAGTCAGGTGGCAGAAAACCCGGCTGCCTATGTTCCGGCATTTGATTTCCAGCGCCCTGCACCGGCTGCTGCCCTTGCTCCCGAGCAGGCGCCGGGTGAAGCACCTCCGCTGGGGTTCGCCATCGCACAGTTGCATGGCATCTACATTCTTGCCCAAAGCGCGGAAGGCCTGATTGTTGTCGACATGCATGCGGCACATGAGCGCATCACGTATGAGCGTCTGAAAAACAGTCTGGATACCGGCTCACTGGTGTCACAACCTTTGCTCGTCCCCTTGTCGCTGGCAGTAAGCACCCGCGAAGCGGACTTGGCGGAAAACGACCAGGAATTTTTCCGTCGTTTGGGCTTTGAGCTGGAACGCATGGGGCCCGAGACCTTGCTGCTGCGTGCCGTGCCCGTGATCCTGGGGCAGGCGCGTGCCGAGGCGCTGGTGCGTGACGTGCTCGCGGACATTGCCGTACATGGCAATACGCGCCGCATCGAGGAAACGCATAACGAGTTGCTGGCAACCATGGCTTGCCATGGCAGTGTGCGTGCCGGGCGACAGCTCAGCGTGACGGAAATGAACGCGCTGCTGCGCGACATGGAGGCCACCGAGCGTTCCGGTCAGTGCAACCATGGCCGCCCGACCTGGACCCGCCTGACGCTGGCGGAGCTGGACCGGCTTTTTCTGCGTGGCCGGTGACGACATCCTTACGATCAGAGCCATAACAAAAGCTGCGCAGCCATTCACATGTCTACTCTTCCTCCCGCCATTCTCCTCATGGGGCCGACCGCTTCGGGCAAGACACGTCTTGCCATTGAGCTTTCGGAGCAGGGGCCTTTCGACATCATCTCGGTGGATTCGGGCATGGTGTATCGCGGCATGGATATTGGGACGGCCAAACCCGATGCAGAAACACTGGCACGCGCACCGCACCGGCTGATTGATATCCGCGATCCGGTTGATGCGTATTCGGCCGCGGAGTTTCGTCTGGATGCCTTGCGTGAAATGGCGGAGATCACGGCACGTGGCCGGATTCCGCTGCTGGTAGGCGGCACCATGTTGTATTTCCGGGTGCTGCTGGAGGGGCTGGCGTCCATGCCGCAGGCAGATGCCGCCGTACGCGCGCAGCTTGATGCCGAGGCGGATGAAAAAGGCTGGCCAGCCCTGCATGCCCGCCTGGCCGAGGTGGATCCCGTCACGGCAGCTCGTCTGAAGCCCAATGACAGCCAGCGCCTGCAACGGGCCCTGGAGGTATGGGAGTTGACGGGCAAACCCTTGTCGCAATGGCATGCCGAACAGGGGCCACCCGAAGTGCTGCCCTGGCGTTTCGTGCAACTGGCGGTGGCGCCGCCGGACCGAGCCCTCCTGCATCAGCGTATAGAGTCGCGCTTTGACCAGATGCTGGCAGAGGGATTGGTGGAGGAGGTGGCCGCCTTGCGAGCGCGCGCCGATCTTCATGCCGACCTGCCGGCCATGCGTGCCGTGGGCTATGCCCAGGTCTGGGCACATCTGGACGGCGCCTTTGATGCTGCCGAGATGCGCTTGCGCGGGATTTATGCGACCCGCCAGCTGGCCAAGCGCCAGTACACCTGGCTGCGCCGCTTTCCGGAAGCCGAATGGCATGACGCCAGCCAGCCTGGCCTCACTGAGAGCCTGCTCAAAATCTGCTGCGCGTCGGCCCTGCAGCGTTAAAAACAGGCTCAGAATGCTCATTTACTACCAGTAAACTCCGCTTCTTCGCCTGTTTTTGCCTTGCATGGCTCTAGCTCGCGAGATTTTGAGCCGGCTCTGAACGGCTCTTGAAAAACTGGCAGGCTGACCGCACATTAGCGAAATCGTGAGTTTGCCGATGGCCCTTCCGCGGGAACTGGGTCGGTCGTCGGCGCCCGCGACGCAGCTTTTGCGCTTTTCCGACTTTTTATGAGGCCTGTCTTGGGCCCGCCGCATAGGAGAATCACCATGTCCAAGGGTCAAACCCTGCAGGATCCTTTCCTCAATGCCCTGCGCAAGGAACGCATCCCCGTTTCCATCTTTCTGGTCAATGGCATCAAGCTCCAGGGCCAGATTGAGTCTTTTGACCAGTATGTCGTCCTGCTCAAGAACACCGTGAGCCAGATGGTTTACAAGCACGCCATTTCCACCGTCGTACCGGCCCGCAATCCGCGCGCCAATGTGCCGGGCAGCGGTCATGGTCCCGGCGGTGCGGCCGGTGGCCAGGGCAACTATGCACCGGGCCATGATGATGACGATGGCGACCAGCAGCCCAATTTCTGACGGTTGCCGCTCCCGGACAGCGCCGCCTTCGTGGCGGCGCTGTCGTTTCTGATGTTTGCCGAGATGTTTGCCAAAGAGGGTGCCCTTGGAATTCTTTGAACGCCCGGCCGGTGGCGAAAAAGCCGTGCTGGTGCACCTGGACATGCGCGATGCCCGCCAGGAAGAGGATCTGGAAGAGTTTCGCCTGCTGGCGCATTCCGCCGGTGTGGAAACCGTGGGCATTGTCGGTGGTTCGCGCCAACGGCCTGACCCCCGGTTCTTTGCAGGCTCTGGCAAGGTCGATGAAATCCGTGAGCTGGTGAAGACACAGGAAGCCGAGGTTGTGTTGTTTGACCATGCACTGACGCCGGCACAGGAGCGCAATCTCGAGCGCGAGTTCCAGTGCCGTGTTCTGGATCGCACGGGCCTCATCCTCGACATTTTTGCGCAACGTGCGCGTACCTTCGAAGGCAAGCTGCAGGTTGAGCTGGCCCAGTTGCAACATCTTGCCTCGCGGCTGGTGCGCGGCTGGACCCATCTGGAACGACAGAAAGGGGGCATAGGTCTGCGCGGGCCGGGCGAAACCCAGCTTGAAACCGACCGCCGCCTGCTGCGGGCGCGTATCGTCATGCTGACCGAGCGTCTGGACAAGGTACGCATGGTGCGTGCACAGGGCAGGGCTTCACGTCAGAAGGCCGCCGTGCCGACCATTTCGCTGGTAGGTTATACCAATGCCGGAAAGTCCACGCTCTTCAACCGCCTGACATCCGCCGACGTCTACGAGGCCGACCAGCTTTTTGCCACGCTGGACCCGACCTTGCGCCGTGTCGAGCTGGACAGTTTCGGGCCGGTGGTGCTGGCGGATACTGTGGGTTTCATCCGCCAGTTGCCGCATAAACTGGTGGATGCCTTCCGCGCCACGCTGGAAGAAACCGTGGAGGCGGATCTGCTGCTGCATGTAGTGGATGCCTCAAGCCAGGAGCGTGACAGCCATATTGCTGCCGTGGACGAAGTGCTGGGTGAGGTGGGTGCCACGGCTCCCGTCCTGCTGGTCTACAACAAGCTGGATCGTCTGGAGTCGCGTGCGCCACGCATTGACCGGGATGACACCGGCCTGCCCTTGGCGGTGTGGATGTCGGCACGCGAGGACAGCGGCACTGACCTTCTGTTGCAGGCCATGGCAGAGCGCTTGGGGCCTCACCGCTTTGAGGGGTGGCTCAACTTGCCGGCCCGGCTGGGGCGCTTGCGTGCGCGTTTCTTTGCTGCCGGTGCCGTGACCGAGGAGCACGGGGATGAAGAAGGCGGTTGCCGCGTGCATCTGCGTCTTCCCCAGGATGATCTGGCCCGCTTGTTGCGACAGGAAGGACTGACCTTGCCCGAGCTGCTGGAAAATCAGCCGGCGGGCGGAGATGTTGTGGAGAGTCATTCGTGATTACGCTGGAGTTTGCATCCCGTCTTGCGGCTCCGGCCGAAGCTGTCTGGGCGCACGCCATTTCGCCCGAGGGCATCAATCATGAACTGGGGCCATGGCTCAGCATGAGCCTGCCGGCAGGGGTCGAGGGGCTGACGGCCGACACGATCACACCCGGCATGCCGCTGGGCCGGAGCTGGATCCGGCTGCTGGGGGTTTTGCCCGTGGATTATGACGACCTCTGTGTGGCTGAACTGCGGCCGTTCTATTTTCGTGAGGAATCGGTGCTGATGTCCCAGAAAGTATGGGTGCACGAACGCAGTGTCGAAGTGTTACCTGCTGGCTGCCTGGTCAAGGACAGGCTGCAGTTCCAGCCTCGCCTGCCGGGAACGGGCGGGTTGTCACGGGCTGTCGTCAGCCAGCTTTTCAGGCACCGGCATCAGCGCTTGCGCCAGCGCTTTGGCGAGTCTGGCGGAGTCATGCCGTGATCCAGGGACTGCTTGTTCTCCTGATTTGTCAGCTGGCGGGCGAAGCCGTTGCACTGTGGCTGGATTTGCCAGTGCCGGGGGGAGTCATCGGCATGCTGATCCTGTTCGTGGGGCTGATCCTGCGGCGTGGTGTACCGGTGGAGCTTGAGCAGACCAGCCAGCTCATCCTGAAACCCCTGACGCTGTATTTCGTGCCCGCCTCCGTGGGCATCATGACCATGGGACCCTTGCTGGCCCAGGAAGGCATACGCATCGGTATCGTGCTGCTGCTGTCCACCGTGTTGCCGCTACTGGTCTGCGGCTATGGTCTGGATCGCTGGCTGGTCCGGCGAGGTGACGCATGAGCGCGCTGCTGGAATCCCCCGTACTGTGGCTGATTGCCACGCTGGCGGCCTATGAAATCGGCAACCGCCTTTTCAAGGTTTTCGGCGAGCCCATCTGGGCGCCGCCTTTGCTGATTGCCCTGGCGTTGCTGATCGGTGGCCTGCTCTGGGCCGGCATTGATTACGACACCTATTTCCGCGGCAATGCCCTGCTGCATTTCATGCTGGGTCCGGCCACGGTGGCGCTTGCTGTTCCTCTTTATTATGCACTGCCGCGCCTGCTGGCAGCATTCAAGCCACTGGCCACCATTTTGCTGTTGGGGACAGTGCTGGGGGCGGGTGGTGCCATGATGCTGGCGTGGGCCTTTCAGCTTTCGCATGAAAGTGTGCTGGCGTTTGGCACGCGTGCCGTCACCACACCGATTGCGATTGGTATTGCTGAAAAAATTCATTCACCGGTAGCGCTGGCGGCTGCACTGGTGGGCTTCTCCGGTGTGCTGGGTGCTGCCCTTGCCGAGCCGCTTTTGAAAGGCGTGAAAAGCGATATCGCCCGCGGTTTTGCGCTGGGTTTGGCTGCCCATGGCGTGGGTACGGCACGCGCCTTCCAGATGCATCCCACGGCAGGGGCATTTGCTGCACTGGGCATGGGCCTTAACGGGATGATCACTGCCTTCTGGTTGCCGCCGGTAGTGCATTGGTTGATGCAATGATGTGTTGAAAATGAAAAGCCCGGCATGTTACCGGGCTTTTCATTTTGAGCAGTAGTGCTTTTAGAAGCGGTAGAAGGCGCCCACGGAAAGCACGCCGACATCGGCCTTGGGCGCTTCGTCGAGTGTGTTGGTCTCATTGGTGCCGTGCTTCTTGCCGACGCCGGTGTAAAACTCATATTCAGCTGTCAGTCCGATGGCGGGGGTGATGTCATAGTTCACGCCCAGGCCCGGGGCCACGGCAAGGCTCTTGTCGGAGGAGCTGGCGAGAGTGGCTGAGCCGCTGTTGTCGCCGAACACGACTTCAAACGTGCTCTTGCTGTAAGCCAGGCCCAGCTTGGCAAACACTGACAGCTTTTCAATGGGACGATAGCTGGCAACCACATCCACAAAGATTGCTTCCATCTCGTTGCTTGCGCGGATGAACGCGCTACCGACGGAAGGCACCTCGCCAATGGTGCCGGTGGCTTCGCCCAAGGAGATATAGCCGGCGCGGAAGCTGAGCAGCTCATTGAGCTGATAGCCGCCATAGATCTTGAAGCTGCTGTCCTTGTCGTCGGTGCTGACATAAACATCTGGGTCGCTGGCGACGTCGGCGGCTGTGGCCGGCATGTCAGCCCAGTCGGTCTGGGTGACGCCAAGACTGGCGCCAGCGAAAAACTTGCCTTCGGCAAGGGCACTGGTGGAACCGAGCGTGGCGACAAGGGCCAGAGTGGTCTTTTTCATAGCGTTACTTCCAGAGAGTCCAGAGAGGCGCGGAGTCTGCCGGAGTGGCTGGAGGGAGGCGCCTCGTCTTTTTGGGGGAGCGCGCGGGTGGTTCAGGCGGGATGTCTTGGCGGCTGGCTGAGCATTGTTAAGTCCTGAAAGCAGAAAGGCCGGCAGTGGTGACATTGATGTCGCTCTGGCCGGTTTTTGGGTAGCCGACGTTCAGGTGACGTTCAATCTTCAGTGCGAGGCCTGGCTTGCCCCAAAGCCCGGTCCTGCGGGGGTGGGATGGCTTTAGCTGCCGTGCTAGTATTCGCCAAACCGGGCTCTGCCCCGGTTTTTTTACGTCCATGAGTCGTCCTTTTCATCGCAGCAGGCCCTGAACCCCATGTCCCGTCCTGTCGATACCTGGCTGCTGCCCGAAGGGGTGGCTGATGTGCTGCCTGCCGAGGCTGCCCGTCTTGAGGCCTTGCGCCGCCGCTTGCTCGACCACTTTGCGGCCTGGGGTTATCAGCTGGTTTTCCCGCCGCTCATGGAGTATCTGGATTCCCTGCTCACGGGCTCGGGGCATGATCTTGATCTCATGACCTTCAAGATTACCGACCAGTTGACCGGGCGCATGATGGGCGTGCGTGCCGACATCACGCCGCAGGTGGCGCGACTGGATGCGCATTCGCTGCCGGTGGAGGGCTCGGCCCGTTACTGTTATGCCGGCACGACGCTCAACACCCGGCCGGCCTCGCTGGCTGCCTCTCGTTGTCCGGTACAGATCGGTGCCGAGCTTTATGGATATGCGGGTGTCGCGGGGGACATCGAAGTCCTGCGTCTCATGCTGGATGCCCTGGCAACCGCCGGCTGTGCCAATGTGCAGTTGGACCTCGGGCATGTGGCGATTTTCCGCGGGCTGGCGCGACTCGCCGGCATACAGGGCCATGACGAATCCACCCTGTTCGATATTTTCCAGCGCAAGGCGGTGGCAGAGCTCGACGAGTTTGCTGTCGCCCGCGCCTTGCCGTCATCAACGGCAGCTCGCTTTGCCGGCCTGTTGAAGCTGTCCGGTGACAGCAGTGTCCTGGCTTCCGCCCAGTCCCTGCTGGCAGGGCTTTCTCCGGATATCGACGAGGCGCTGTCGGCGCTCTTGGCCGTGGCGGAGGCCTTGTCCGCCTCGCATCCCGGTGTCTCCCTCTATTTCGATCTCACCGAGCTGCGTGGTTACCACTACCACACGGGCCTGGTATTTGCGGCCTATGCGCCGGGTGCCCGGGCCGAGCTTGCCAAAGGGGGGCGCTACGACCATGTGGGCGAAGCCTTTGGCCGCTCGCGTCCTGCCACCGGCTTCAGCGCTGATCTCAAGACCCTGCTCGACTGGTTTGTCGAGGCAGAGAAGGCCAGTGGCATCATGGCGCCGGCGGGCGATGAGGCGGCCTTGCGTGCAGCCATTGCCGGTTTGCGTGCAGAAGGTGAGCGTGTCGTGCAGGCGCTGCCTGGTGAGGCCGGCAAGGTGGCCGGTTGTGATCGTGAGCTGGTGCTGGCGGATGGCCAGTGGACCGTTCGTCAATCCTGAATCCGTTTGCGGTATCGAGAGTTGAATATGGGCAAGAACGTCGTCGTGCTCGGCACCCAGTGGGGTGACGAGGGCAAAGGCAAGATCGTGGATTTGCTGACGGACAACGCATCCGCTGTGGTGCGTTTCCAGGGTGGTCACAATGCCGGCCACACACTGTGGGTGGATGGCGAGAAAACCGTGCTGCACCTGATTCCCTCCGGCATCCTGCGCAAGAATGTGCTCTGCCTGATCGGTAATGGTGTGGTGCTGGCTCCGGACGCGTTGCTGAAAGAGTTGGCCGGTCTCGAATCCAAAGGTGTTGATCCGCGTGCGCGCCTGAAAGTCTCGGCAGCCTGCCCCTTGATCCTTCCCTATCACGCAGCGCTGGACAAAGCGCGTGAGGCTGCACGTGGCAAAGCGGCCATCGGCACTACCGGTCGCGGTATCGGCCCGGCCTATGAAGACAAGGTGGCACGTCGCGGTTTGCGTCTGGGTGATCTCTTCCGCCGGGAAACGCTGGCGGCCCGTTTGGGTGAAGTGCTCGATTACCACAACTTCCAGCTCAAGAATTACTACAAGGCCGAGACGGTCGATTTCCAGAAGACGCTGGATGATGCGCTCTCCTGGGCAGACCAGTTGAAAGATCTTGTTGCTGATGTGCCCGCTCTCTTGCACCAGTTCCGTCGTGATGGAAAGAACATCATGTTCGAAGGCGCCCAGGGCTCCCTGCTGGATATCGACCATGGCACTTATCCCTATGTGACCTCCAGCAACACCACTGCGGGAGGTACCTCCACCGGTTCCGGTTTCGGTCCGCTCTATCTCGATTACGTGCTGGGCATCACCAAGGCGTACACCACACGTGTGGGCAGCGGTCCTTTCCCCACGGAACTGGTTTACGACGCGGCACTGGATGTCGGTGATGCGGTTGGCAAACATCTCGGCACCAAGGGTCATGAATTTGGCGCGACAACTGGTCGTCAGCGCCGTTGTGGCTGGTTCGATGCCGCCATTCTGCGCCGTGGCGTCGAGCTGAACTCTATTTCCGGTCTCTGCCTCACCAAGCTTGATGTGCTGGACGGCTTGGATGTGGTGAAAGTCTGCACCGGCTATGAGAGCAAGGTAGAAGGCTCCGTCGAGTGCCTGATGTCGGATGCCGAGTCTTTCGACAATGTGGTGCCGGTTTATGAAGAGCTGCCGGGCTGGAGCGAATCCACCGTCGGCGTGAAAAAACTGGAAGACCTGCCGGCCAATGCGCGTGCCTACATCAAGCGCATCGAGGAAGTGGTGGGCTGCCCCATCGACATCATTTCCACAGGGCCGGACCGCGACGAAACCATCGTTCTCCGTCATCCCTTCCAGTGACAGGGCGGGGGCTCAGGGTGAATCACTCAGCCTCCGTTCTTTCTCCGCGCCGATGGTTGCCGGCGCCGGTGCTGCGTGTGCTGGCGCGGCAGCTTTATTTCACCGGACTTGAATCCCTGCTGCTGGTCGTGCTGATCGGCATTGCCTTGGGCGCCATCATTGTTTCGCAACTCCACTACGGCTTTGGCCAGAGTGGCGCAGAAACCCTGCGCTTGCTGGCCCTGCTGTTGCTGACGGAACTGGCGCCGCTGCTGACGGCCCTGATCCTGATCGCGCGCTCTTCCTCGGCCATGGCCAGCGAGCTGGCCGCCATGCGCGTGAACCGCGAGATATGGCTGCTGACACAGTTCGGGGTCAATCCCGTGCACTATCTGGTGGTGCCACGTGTGCTGGGCATGTTGCTGGCTGGCTTTTTCCTGGCGACCTATCTTTCCATTGCCACTCTCCTGACGGCGGCACTCATGATTTCTGGCCCCAATGCGGTGAGCGAGCTGCGCCTGCTCGCCGATGTTTTGCCCGTGGCCAAGGTCATGGGCGGTTTGCTGAAGATCATGCTTTTCGGTGTGGTGATTGCGCTTATTGCTTGTCGCGAAGGTTTTCGTGCCGGGCACGCCATGACGGAAATTCCGCGCGCTGCTTCGCGAGCGGTGGTCAGCAGCCTGCTCGCTGTTTTTGTGCTGGACGCCTTGTGGGGCTTGCTGTGAAAACGGCCGAGATGGCTCTTCCCGCTATCGGGCGCTGGGCCTTGGGTGCCGGTGAGTCGTCGCTTGCCGAGTCCATGTTGGAGGTGGCACGCCAGCAGTCACTGACAACGGGCTGGTTGGGTCCCGAAGCAGGCTTCGTCAGCAATCTGGACATGCTGGAAAACCTGCGCCTCCTGCATGACTGGCACGTAGATGTTGCCGCATCGTTCGATGATCATTTGCAGTCAGCATTGAAGGAGCTTCTCCTCGACAAGCCCGCCTGGCTGAGCCTGCGTCCCTCCCAGCTTGTCCAGAGCCAGTTGCTGCAGGCAGCGTTATTGCGTATCCGCATGTTGCGACCCGACGTGCTGGTGCTGAGCCCTGTGACATTGGCCCAGATGGGAGCCGGGCAGACGGAAAGTCTGTTGCTGTATCTGTCGCGTTCACGCCTGCTGTTGCTCGATGCACCGCAGGCAGGCTGGCCAGCGTGGACCATGCATGACATCCTGCCCGCTTCTGCCGAGGATGTTTCTGCATGAGCATGGTTTCCGATCATGATTCCCGATTTCGCCGACTTGGGCTCAAGCTGGGGCTTTTCGTCGGTGTTGGGCTCCTGCTCGGGATCGGCCTGCTGGTCGCGCTGGCCGTTCGCCAGGGCTATTTTGCAGCAAAGACTCCTGTCCGCTTCGAAGCAGGCAGTGGCAGTGACTTGCGCCCCGGCATGGCGGTCAAGCTTTCCGGTTTCAAGATCGGCGAGGTCAGCCAGGTGGCGCTGAACCGCCAGGCCCGTGTCGATGTCGAAATGCAGGTCGAAGACCGCTACATGCAATGGATAAAGTCGGACTCCATTGCCACGCTGGCCCGCGAAGGCATGATCGGCGACAGCTTCATCAGCCTGACCAGCGGGAATCCCATGTTGCCGGCGTTGGCGCCCGAGGACCGTCTGCGCTTTGAGCTGGGCCGCAGTGTTGGCGACATTGCACTGGACCTGCGCAACCGCGTCGTTCCCGTGATTGATGAAATGAATGCCTTGCTGAAGTATGCCAACGACCCTGACGGAAATGTGCGTGGCAGCTTCGCTGAGTTGAGGCGACTTGCGACAGAGCTGCAGGCCAGTCGGCGACAACTGGATGCCGCGTTGCAGCAGGTCAACAAGGCGGCTGCCCAAGAGGTGCCCGCCACGCTGGAGCAGGCGCGGAGTACGTTGACGCGTGCCGAAGCCAGTCTTGCCGAACTGGAAAGGGCAATTCCGGTGCTCAGTGCCCAGGCCGCCCGCTCGTTGGAGTCACTGGAGGCTGCTGCTACGGGTGCTGCGCAAACGACTGGTCGTGCTGAAAAATTCTTGGATGATGTGGCTCCGCGCCTGGAGAGGACGCTTGCAGAGACAGAGGCTCTTGCGCGGGACAGCCGGGCTGCCGTGAATGCGGCCAGGACGCGTTGGCCCTTCAGTGGCAGCGCGCAGGCATCGCCTGCGCTTATGGATGCCGGAAAATGAAAAGGCCCGTAAAGGGCCTTTTCATTTTCCGGCTGTTGCTTAATAACGGCAGGTGGCGGGACGATACTGGTTGATCAGGGAACCTCCCGTGCAGCTCCAGCGTAACGAGCCGCCAGTCAGGCTGGGTGTAAGGTTGAGGGTTGCTCCTATCAGTGCATTGTCGGCAGTGAAGCTCACCACAATGATGCCCGCAGGCTGGACCTCTACGGAGAGGACATTGTTGCCAGCTATGCTGGTAGGAGTGGCAAGCCCGTAACTGGCATGCGTGCTCGGGAAGTTGCCGAGGGCTATCCGGGTTTCTTCGACTCGGCTTTTTGCGCCCGCAGCAAGGCTCAGGCCTTCGGAAACTTTGGACCGCACGCTGTAATCCTGATAGGCGGGAATGGCGACAGCAGCCAGAATCCCTATGATGGCCACGACGATCATCAGTTCGATCAGCGTGAAGCCTTGGCTTGAGCTGTTCACTGGGTGCCACTCCCTGAAATTATTATAGGAATTAAGCGCCCCCAAGCATGAATCAGGCCAGCTCAAAAAGTCCATGAAAATCAGGTAAATATAAACATCTCATGAATACTGGAACGCATCGGGCTCCAGGGAGTGGTCGCAAAACGACAAGGATTGTCAGCTATCCCATGGCATTGGTACTGACGTACATGCTTTCAGGCTGTGTCGCGCCTGGCATGACGCGTGAAGTGGATGGAGTGCAAATACTGTCCTCTGCGCCGTCGGGGACACGGCTTGCCTTGCTGGCCGATGCCTCAAGCCCCGTGCTGGTGGTCAAGAGTCCCAAGGGTATCGGCCGCGCTCGTTTGCGGTTGCCGGCGTCATTGCCAGAGGGGCTGACAATTGAGTTTCCCGGCATGCAAAGCCTGGAGCAGTTTGTTCTGGGGGATGGCCGGCAGCATCTGGTGTGCAGTGGCGGAGCACAGGATCTGACGGTGTGCAGCTGGGGTGAGGAATGGCCGGTAGGGCAGGTGCGCCGTTATCCCTCGGGCATGACTGTGACATTGCCAGCACATATGTTTTCCCGTGCAGGAAAGTGGTCCATGGAGTGGGTGGATTACTGGCGTCAGTGATGATGTGGTTTCATAAATGAAAAGCCCGGCATAAGCCGGGCTTTTCATTTATGGGAGCTCGTTCGGATACAGCGACTCAGACGACACCCACCCCGCCCATTTTCTTTGCGCGCTGCTTGGCGCCGACTTCCAGGATGCGTTGGTACTGCGTAGGCAGCAGGCGCTGCATGATGTCGATGGCCACGGCATCCGGGCCGATCAGCAGGCGGCGGCTGTTCTTCATGATGGCGCCAACCACGGCTTCAGCCGCTTTTTCCGGTGTGGTCATGAAGGCCTTTTCAAAATCACGCGTGGATTTTGCGTCCACCATGCCCTTGGTTTCGGTGATGCGGGCGTTGCGTGCGATATTGGTCTTGATGCCGCCCGGGTGTACGCAGGTCACACCGATATTGGAGCCTTCAATGGCCAGCTCTTCGCGCAGTGCCTCGGTAAAGCCCTTCACGGCAAACTTGGCGGCGTTATAGGCGGATTGCGTGGGGACGGCGATCAGCCCGAAGACGCTGGAGACGTTGACGATGGCTCCTTCACCAGCGGTCTTGATGTGTGGCAGGAAGGCCTTGGTGCCGTAGACCACGCCCCAGAAGTTGATGTTCATCAGCCATTCGAAGTCCGTGTAGTCCATGGCTTCGACGGTGGCGCCCAGAGCAACGCCGGCGTTGTTGAAGATGATGTTCACGAGGCCATGGTCTTTCACCACTTCGTCTGCCCAGGCGTAGACTTCGACACGGTTGGCCACATCGACTCGCTTGGTCGTGACCTTGACGCCATGCAGGCGTGCCTTCTCGGCTGTTTCGGCAAGGCCGGCCTCGTTCACGTCAGAGAGGGCAAGATGGCATCCCCGGCTTGCCATGAGGATGGCGGTGGCACGACCGATACCGGAGCCGGCACCGGTAATGGCGGCGACCTTGTCTTTGAGTGTCTTCATGATGGATTCCTGGGTTTGCTGGCAGTCAGCGATTAACGAAATACTGGCCAGGGCGGCCTGCCTGGGGCATGATGATGGCATCTGGCAACAAGCGTTGTCACATTATGGGTGCGGGCCGGGACTGTCAATGTCTGCTCACCGTCAAAAACCGTCATGTCGGGCCAGAATGTCATGAGTGAAGTGCCTGCGGCAGGTCGCCGCTACCGGGGTGTGGCCATCGAGGAGCGTCGGGCCGAACGGCGCCAGCGTTTGCTGGAGGCCGGTCTCGCCGTGTTTGGCGAGATGGGTTACCACGGCGCTACCGTGAGGCTGATCTGCACCCGTGCCGGGCTGACCGAGCGCTATTTCTACGAGTCCTTTGCGAATAGCGAGGACCTGCTCTGCGCCGTCTATGAGCAGCATATGGTGCTGCAGCAGGAGCGCATCCTCACGGCCGTGAATGCAGCCCCGCGGGAGGCCACTGGTATGATAGAGGCCGGGCTCAAGGCGTTTTTCGAACTGGCGCGCGAGAGCCCGGCAGGCTCAAGGGTGCAGTTTGTCGAGGTATTGGGGGTGAGTCCTCGTGTCGACAGGCTTTATCGCCAGGCCATCGAGAATTTTGCGCGCCTGCTGCGCGTACTGAACCAGCAGATGCCGGCAGATGCCGTCTTGAACGAGCAGGAAGAGGAAATCCTCTCCATAGGGCTGGTGGGAGCCTCGGTCGGCATTGCCAGTCGCTGGCTGCTGGCGGGTTTCGTGCCGCCACTGGAAAACATCATGGCATCCACCATGAAGATATTTGCCGGTGTCTGGCAGCAGCGTGTCGCAGAAAAGCCCTGAAGCATTCGGCAAAAATGCTGTCTTTCAGGGTAGCGGCTTTTCCATTTCTCCTATGCGGTACAGAGTTTCTTCCGTGTCTTGCCGCAGCAGGGTCTGGATGTCGGAAAGTGCCTGGTTGTAGTGCAGGGCACCTATCTGTGCGCTGAAGAAATCCAGCAGGAAGTCGGCATCGAAGCGGCCTATTTCCTGATCCAGTTCGCGCTTGAAATAAAGCTGTATGCGGTCAAGCACGAGTTCGCGCGTGGCCTTGTCCAGAGTCATGCCGGGCTCCTTTGCTGATGCTGGTTGTCAGCGCGGTATGTATACCTGATTCATGCGGCGCTGGATGATGGCGGTCTTGCGCTGCAGGCCGCGGGCATTGCGGTTCTTGTCGTAGAAGCGGGGATTGGGAACCATGGCTGCCAGTCGTGCGGCCTGTGCGGGTCCGAGATTCCGGGCTGATGTTCCGTAGTAGTGCCGTGCGGCGGCTTCTGCGCCGAACACGCCGTCTCCCCATTCGATGACATTGAGATATATCTCGAATATCCGGCGTTTGCTCATGGTGTTTTCCAGCATCACCGTGATGACGGCTTCTTCTGCCTTGCGCCAGGGAGTGCGCTTGCCGGAAAGGAAGAGGTTCTTGGCAAGCTGCTGTGAAATCGTGGAGCCGCCTGCTACCACTTTTCCTTGCTTGCGGTTCTTCTCCCAAGCTGCCTGTATGCCCTCCCAGTCGAAGCCTTCGTGTTGCAGGAACTTCGAGTCCTCTGCTGCCATCACGGCGCGCTTCAAATGAGGCGATATCTTTTCGTAGGGCACCCATTTGTGGTGCAACTCTGCTTCTGGATCATCTTCCCTCATGATGGCGAGGCGGGTTTCCATGAAGGCGGAGCGTGAAGGGTTGTGGTCCCGCCACCAGAGCACGTGTGCCAGCAGCCAGAGCTGGTAGGCAAGCGCGATACCTATCACCAAGAGGACTAGGCGCAGGAAGAAGCGACGGGTCAGGATCATGCGGGTAGGCCAATCGGAAAGCGCGTATTCAAGCGAGTTTCAGGACGGAAGGAAACGGGCGGCTAGCGAATTTCCGGTAGATGCCTCAGTGCGCCGGGAGAGGAATGAATTCGGTTTCACCCGGCACCGGATCGAAGCGACCTTCAGCCCAGCGCTGCTTGGCCTGTTCGATAAGGGCGGCGTCGCTGGCTACGAAGTTCCACCAGAGGCGGCGCGGGCCATCAAGCGGAGCGCCACCGAAAACGACAAAGCGTGCTGCCTGAGAGGTTTCGACTACCGTGGGTGTGCCGCCTTCAAGCACGTAGATCTGGCCGGTGGTCAGCGTCTCGCCTGCCAGTGAGATGCTGCCGTCCACCACATAGATGCCGCGCTCGGCATGTTCTGCCGGAATCGGGAAGCAGCCTTCGGCGTTGAACAGGACATCGGCATAAAAAAGGGGCGAGTGGGTTTGTACCGGGCTTTCCAGTCCCCAGCCTCGTCCTGCAATCAGCGTCAATACATAGCCCTGCCCGTTGACGCGCGGCAGGCTGGCACCCGGAACGTGCTGGAAGGAGGGTGCTGTCTGTTCGGATTGCTGTGGCAGTGCCACCCAGAACTGCAGGCCATGCAGGCGTGCACCGTCGATGCGCAGTGCCGGAGGCGTACGTTCGGAGTGGGCAATGCCGCTGCCAGCCGTCATCCAGTTCACGTCACCCGGATGGATTTCCTGCACGGTTCCCAGCGAGTCACGGTGCAGGATGGCGCCTTCGAAAAGATAGGTCGCGGTGGCGAGGCCGATATGCGGGTGCGGACGCACGTCGATACCGGCTCCGGGTGCAAAGTCGGTCGGCCCCATATGATCCAGAAACACGAAGGGACCGACCGAGCGCCGGGCGGCGGCAGGCAGCAGGCGCTTCACACTGAGGCCGTCAATGTCCTGCTCGCGGGGATGCAGGATTTCCTGGATGGGTGATGACATGGCGTCTCTCCTGTTCGGCCGGCGATGGCTGTGCTCAGTGCGGCTTGTCGTCCGGGTGCGTGTCCAGCGTTTCCTTGATGGCGATCTGTATGCGCGAGTGGAAGCGCACGAAGAAATCCCACAGGGCAGACGCCAGCAGCACGGCCAGCATCACCACAACCAGCAGCAGATGCAGTGGCGGAAGGATGCTGCTGCTGAGTGCCGAGACCAGCAGCATCATGATGAAGAGCATGGTGATCGGGAGCAGCGTGGCAATCACGCGGCGCACGGGCGCCGTGAACTTACCGGCCACTTCGGGCTTGACGCTCATCTCGGCCAGGATCAGACCCAGTGCCTCCATCTTGCGCCACGCCGCCACGATGAAGGGCAGGGCCACGAGCAAGGTCAGTGCCCAGAAGGCGGAGGCCTGCCAGTCTGTGCTGAGCCAGTCGAACCAGTCGCTGAGCGCTGTGTTTTTCCAGGCCCAGGAGGACGCCAGGAAGATGGCCGCGACGGCACAGAAATTCATGATCACGTGGAAAACGATGCGCCGGATGATGGCATTGATGGCGGCCCGGTCAGCACTGGGCTCGATGTTCTGCATCCACTCCGTGTAGGCGTTCAGGCTGTCTTTCATGCGGGTTGGCATCACACGGCCCAGCACAGTGACCACGCCATCAGAGCTCTTGATGAGGTAGGGCGTGAGCAGGGTGGTGACGGCCGAAACTGCCACGGCAATCGGATACAGGAATTCGCTGGTGACCTTCAGCGTGAGGCCAAGGCTGGCGATGATGAAGGAGAACTCCCCGATCTGCGCTAGTCCCATGCCCGTACGCATGGAGGTGCGGGCATCATGCCCGGTGGCAAAGGTGCCGGCCGCGCAACTGATGACCTTGCAGATCACCACGGCAGCCGTGATGACCGCGATCGGCAGGGCATATTCCACCATCACCTTTGGGTCTACCAGCATGCCGATGGCGACGAAGAAAACGGCGCTGAACATGTCGCGCAGCGGCTCCACCAAGCGCTCGATCACGCGGTGTTCACGTGCTTCGGCAATGATGGCGCCGATCACGAAAGCGCCCAGTGCCATGCTGTAGCCCAGTTTGGTCACCAGCAGGCAGAAACCGAAGAAGATGCCGAGCACGGCCACCAGCAGGGTTTCTTGGCTCTTGAATTTGGCGATGAAGCCAAGCAGACGCGGTACCAGTAGGATGCCAAGCAACATGGCCACCACCAGGAAGATGCCCAGCTTGGTAAGGGTGCCGGCGGCGCTGGCCACACCCATGTTGCCGGTGAGCGCGATACCGGAAAGCAGTGCCATGATGGCGATGGCCAGGATGTCCTCGACGATGAGGATGCCGAACATCAACTGGGTGAATTTCTCCTTCTTCATCCCGAGGTCGCCGACGGCCTTGATGATGATGGTCGAGGACGACATGGCGAGCATGGAGCCGAGGAACAGCGCGTCCATGCTGCTCCAGCCGAACCACTGGCCGATCTCGTAGCCCACCCAGAGCATGAGGGCGATTTCAGTGATGGCCGCCACGAAGGCGGTGGCGCCCACTTTCTGCAGTTTCTTGAGGTTGAACTCCAGCCCCAGTGCGAAGAGCAGGAAGATCATGCCCATTTCCGCCAGCATCTCGACTGTGTGCTTGTCGCCGATCAAGAGGGCGGGAGGAGTATGCGGCCCCAAGATGATGCCGGCCGCGATATAGCCCAGCACCACCGGCTGCTTGAGCTTGTGGAAGATGACGGTGATGACCCCGGCCACCAGCATGATGAGGGCAAGGTCCTGAAGGAAGGCATGGGCGTGCAACGGTCCTCTCCTTGGGTGGGGTTCGAAAGAAAGGGCATATAGCCCCAAGGGTGTCCGGTTCTGCCGTTCTGGCTGCCGGCAAGATTCCGGCAATGGAGCAATAGGAAAGTCTTATGGAAGACTTCTGCTCAATCAATTTCAGCAATGTAATCGGGCGGGGCAGACTCACCACATACCCCGGTATTCTGACCCATGGAGCCCTTCATGAGTACGGCAATTCTCGTATTGAGCCGACAAATTCGCAGCATGCCTGCCAATTGGCAGCGCTTGGCCGGGTCGGGCATTGTCGCAGGTGGCCTCATTCTGCTGGGATTGCAGGGGGGGCAGGCCATCCCGGACAGCATGCAACAGGCCTTGCTAGCTACGCTGGGCACGGCATCGGCGACCGGTGCCGGCGCCTTGCCTGTGCTCTTCATGCAGCGTGTCACGGCCCGTCTCAATGCCGGCATGCTTGGATTTGGGGCGGGCGTGATGCTCGCCGCTACCGCTTTTTCCCTCTTGTTGCCGGGGCTCGATGCCGCCCGCTCCCTCTGGAGCGGGGCGGTTCCCGTCCTTGTGGTTGCCGCCTCCCTGCTTGCCGGGGGCAGCCTGCTCATGATCATGGACCGCCTGATTCCGCATAGCCATTTCAGCAGCGGTCCGGTGGTGACGCATGCCGGCAGTCCCCTGCTGGCCCGGCGCGTGCGCGGGGTATGGCTTTTTGTGTTTGCCATTGCCCTGCACAACCTGCCGGAAGGTTTCGCCATCGGCGTGGCCTATGGTGCAGACCCGGCCGGTGGCCTGCCGCTGGCTTTGGGTATCGGCATCCAGAACCTGCCCGAGGGGCTGGTTGTTGCCCTCGCGCTAGTGAGTCTCGGCTACCGTCGGGGACAGGCCACGCTGATTGCACTGGCTACCGGCCTCTTGGAGCCGTTGGGAGGACTGCTGGGAACCGGCCTCGTCATCAGCTCACCGGCATGGTTGCCTTTGGGTCTGGCCTTTGCCGCGGGTGCCATGCTTTACGCGGTGAGTCATGAAGTCATACCCGAATCGCACCGCAGCGGTCATGAATCTGCCGCTACACTGGGGTTGCTGATGGGGTTTGTCCTCATGATGGGGCTGGATACCGGCCTCGCCTGAACACTTTTCAATCCGTCTCAACATCAGGGAGAGAAACAATGAGCAAGAAACCCGCCACTTCTTCCAAGTCTGGCAGTAAATCCGCCAGCAAGTCCGGTGTTCCCCCGGTGAACATCGGTATCAACGAGCGCCAGCGCAAGGAAATTGCCGACGGGCTTTCGCATGTGCTTGCGGATACCTTCACGCTCTACCTGAAGACGCACTTCTTTCACTGGAATGTGACCGGCCCCATGTTCAACACCCTGCACCTCATGTTCGAGACGCAGTACAACGAACTCTGGCTGGCCACCGATGCCATTGCCGAGCGTATCCGCTCGCTGGGCCATGAGGCGCCCGGGTCCTACAAGTCCTATGCCGCACTGACCGTGATTCCCGAGCCGGAGGGCGTGCCTGCGGCGGAAGAGATGATTCGTCAGTTGGTGGAAGGGCAGGAGGCTGTCGTGCGGACCATCCGGGGACTGTTTCCCAAGGTCGACGCTGCCAGCGACGAGCCCACGGCAGATCTTCTGACGCAGCGCATGCAGGTCCATGAAAAGACGGCGTGGATGCTGAGAAGCCTGCTCGGTTGAACGGTCCAGTCAGGGAGCCCCAGCGTTGTCTGGCTTGAGGCAGGGGTTCCGGTAGACGCGTATCTCGGTTGTCTGCTTTCTCGGCCTGGGGCGATGGCCCCGGGCCGAGAAAGCAAAGGCGACATCTCCCAGTGGTATCAGCAGAAAAAATTCTCGCCATTTCCATACAGCCTCTCGCATTCAATCGGCAAACTTCCAACAATTTGCTTCCCGCCTGCGTCTGCCGATGACCGCCATGTCCTCTCCTGCCTCTTTGCGTACCGGCTATGCCTTTGCCGGGGCGACTGTTCTCATCTGGTCAGGTTTTGTTCTGCTCAGCCGCATGGCGGGTGGCAGTGCACTCAATGGCAATGACGTCACGGCACTTCGTTTCAGTGTGGCCGCCCTGATCTTGCTCCCGGCCTGGTGCTTCCGGTGGAGGGTGCCGCTACTGGACTGGCGCCTGTTCGTGCTGGCAGCCACGGGAGGCTTGGGGTATGCGCTGGCGGTGTACTGGAGCTTCCGGTTTGCGCCGGCGGCGCACGGGGCCGTACTGCTTTCAGGCGTCCTGCCTTTCTTTGTGGCTGGCGTGGCCTGGGTACTGCTGGGAGAGCCGCCCAAGCCACGGCTGCGGCATGCACTGTTCTGCATTGCGGCAGGGGTTGCCTGTCTTGCTGCACACAGTCTGGGAGGGCTGGCGCAAAGCTGGCCCGGTGATCTGTTGCTGCTGACGGGCTCTTTGCTCTGGGCAGTTTATACGGTGCTGGTCAGGCGCTGGGGGTATGCGCCGGTAGAAACCACGATTGGCGTTACTTTGCTGTCAGCCGCTCTCTATTTGCCGGTTTATGCGCTGTTCCTGCCCAAGGGGATTGCGATGGCTCCCCTGGCAGTCATCTTCACACAGGCTCTGTATCAGGGCGTCTTTGTGGCCATCGTCGCCATGGTGCTCTACATGCAGGCGCTTGCCCGGCTCGGGCCGTTGCGCCTGGGGACTGCCATGGCGACAGTCCCGGCCATTGCCGGGACGGGTGCCACCTTGCTGTTGGGTGAGCCCTTCTCACTGTGGTTGCTGGCCGGGCTGGGCCTGACCAGCCTGGGCGCCTGGTTGGGGACGCGATAGCTTTTTTTGATCTGATCTCCAGGTCGATATCTAAAAGCAATTGAAACTGAAAAATCTATTGATTTGAGCTGGCGCAAAGGCTGGCCTAAGGTTTCCCCGTACCTTGCACGTGGGAGATCGTCATGAAGCATCCGCAAAATCTTCCCGGTTCCCGGACAAAGCTCTTCCGTCCCGCCACGCTGGCGGAGCTTTTTGCCGTGTATGCGCAAGGCAAATAATCCTTACCCCGCTACAAACAAAAGCCAGGAGATACACCATGAGCAAGACGCCGACTGATACTGCTGGCCAGGGCCAGTGTCCTTTCCACCATGCTGCCGGGAGTGGCACCACGAACAAGGACTGGTGGCCGAACCAGTTGCGTGTGGACCTGCTGAACCAGCATTCCGAGAAGTCCAATCCGCTGGGCAAGACGTTCAACTACCAGGAAGCCTTCAAGACGCTGGACTACAAGGCCCTGAAGGCCGATCTCGTCCGGCTCATGACCGACTCGCAGGACTGGTGGCCTGCCGACTTCGGACATTACGGCCCGCAGATCATCCGCATGGCCTGGCACAGCGCCGGCACCTACCGTATCCATGACGGCCGTGGCGGTGGTGGTCGTGGCCAGCAGCGCTTCGCACCGCTGAACGCCTGGCCGGACAACGTCAACATCGACAAGACCCGCCGTCTGCTCTGGCCCATCAAGCAGAAATACGGCCAGAAGATTTCCTGGGCTGATCTCTTCATTCTCGCTGGCAACGTGGCGCTGGAAAGCATGGGCTTTCGCACCTTCGGTTTCGGCGCCGGCCGCGAGGATGTATGGGAACCCGACCAGGACGTGAGCTGGGGCAGCGAAACCACCTGGCTGGGTGATGACAAGCGTCTCCACGGCGACCGCGAGTTGGACAAGAACCTGGCGGCCACCCACATGGGTCTGATCTATGTGAATCCGGAAGGCCCGAATGCCAGCGGTGATTACCTCGCCGCTGCTAAGGACATCCGCTCCACCTTCTACAACATGGCCATGGATGACGAGGAAATCGTTGCCCTGATCGCTGGTGGCCACACCTTCGGCAAGACCCATGGTGCAGCACCCGAATCGCACAAGGGGCCGGAGCCCGAGGCCGCACCCATAGAGGCGCAGGGCCTGGGCTGGATCAGCAACTTTGGGCAGGGCAATGGCAAGGACACCATTTCCAGCGGCCTGGAAGTGACCTGGACCAAGACCCCCGCGCTGTGGAGCAACAATTTCTTCGAGAACCTGTTCAAGTTCGAGTGGGAGCTGACCCGGTCGCCCGCTGGTGCCAAGCAGTGGGAGGCCAAGGACGCCCCGGAAATCATTCCGGACGCACACATCCCCGGCAAGTTCCACAAGCCGACCATGCTCACTACCGACCTGACCCTGCGTTTCGACCCGGAGTTCGGCAAGATTTCCAAGCGCTTTCTGGACGACCCACAGTCCTTCGCCGAAGCCTTCGCCCGTGCCTGGTTCAAGCTGACCCACCGCGACATGGGTCCCAAGGCCCGCTACCTGGGGCCTGAAGTACCCAAGGAAGATCTGATCTGGCAGGACCCGCTGCCGGTGCCTGTGCACAGCCCGACAGCGGCGGACATCGCAGACCTCAAGGCGAAGATTGCCGATTCCGGTCTGTCGGTGGCGGAACTGGTGTCGGTGGCCTGGGCCTCGGCCTCCACTTTCCGCGGTGGCGACAAGCGTGGTGGCGCCAACGGCGCGCGTCTACGCCTGGCCCCGCAGCGGGATTGGGAGGTCAACGGGCAGCCTCTCAAGGCGCTGCTCACGCTGGAGGAAATCCAGAAGGCGTCCGGCAAGGCGTCGCTGGCCGATGTCATCGTGCTGGCCGGCAACGTGGGCGTGGAGCAGGCTGCCAGGGCTGCTGGTGTGAACGTGGAAGTACCGTTCGCACCGGGCCGCGTGGATGCCACGCAGGAGCAGACCGACGTGGAAAGCTTCGCGGTGATGGAGCCTGTTGTGGATGGTTTCCGCAATTACCGCAAGGGCAAGGTCGGTGCACCCACCGAGGCCTTGCTGATCGACCGGGCACAGTTGCTCACCCTGACCGCGCCGGAGCTGACCGTGCTGGTCGGTGGTCTGCGTGTGCTCGGAGCGAACCATGACGGCAGCCGGCATGGCGTCTTCACCCAGACCGTCGGTCGCCTCAGCAACGACTTCTTCGTCAACCTGCTCGATATGGGCACGACATGGAAGCCGGTGGATCCGGATGCCGAAGTGTTTGAGGGCCGTGATCGTCAATCGGGTGCGGTGAAATGGACGGCCACCCGCAATGATCTCGTCTTCGGCTCCAACTCCGTGCTGCGTGCTCTGGCCGAGGTGTACGCCAGTGCGGACGGACAGAAAAAGCTGGTGGAGGACTTCGTTGCCGCTTGGGTCAAGGTGATGAATCTGGACCGCTTCGATCTGGCTTGATCTCTTCATGCCGTGAAAGCTGTCGTGAAAGACAGGGGGAGCCGAAAGGCTCCCTTTGTCTTGGCGCGCGCAGCCACCGGGAGGTCAGGAAGAGTTGTCCAGGCTCAATGCAGAGGATGGAAATACGAGGCTATACCCCCTAGAGTTGCATCGCCTGAATGAGGTTCTGTTTCTGCTGTTCCGAGGGGAGATATGCATTTTTCTGTGAGTGTCCTGCTAGCAGCCGTCCTGTGGGCGGTAGCTGGTCTGTCCGTGGCCAGCACCATTTACCAGTGCGAAGAAAACGGCCGCAAGGTTTTCAGTCAGCAGCCCTGCGGGGCTGACGCCACCGAGATCAAGACGGCAGGTGCAAGGACGGTGGACATGCGAGCCGGCATGCCTTACGCCGATATTCAGTATCTGTGCTCGCTGGCCATGCGCTCCTGGGAAAAGCAGGCCATTGACCAGCGTAATCGCACCTCCAGCTATTATGGCCGCTCGTCCTCTGGCAGCTCCGAAGAGCGGCGGCAGGCCTTTGTGCTTTCACACATCCGCAATCTGGAGAAGATTGCGGCAGATGATCCCGAGCTTTACGACATTGCCAAGAGCATTTCCCGACGCAGCTACTACGGTCGTGGTGATGATTATGCTTACGATGCGGAGCGCGCCCGTGCTGAAAAGGCATGTGTTTCGGATGTGGGCAACAGTATTGATCGTGTAGTGCAGCGCCGTCGGGCGCAGGATGAAAGGGAGTTTGGCCGTCGTTGATAAAAGCACTGCCTACAAAAAAGGAGCCAAGATGGCTCCTTTTTTGTAGGCGAATGGCGTGCCGGTATCAGCCCAGCGCCTTGCTGACCTCTTCCGAACCGTAAAACTGTGCAAGATGCAGGCGTACCCGCTCCTCCAGATGGCCTGAGGACAGCAACTCGCCGGCCAGCGGCGTCAGTACCTGACGAACTTCTTCCTGAAGGCGCGGGAGGTCCAGCCCAAGGCTTTCCAGCACCGTCACGGCAGGGTCGTTGCCCCACTGTTCAAACCAGGCATGGACCAGATCCTTGAGTTGTTCGCGGGCGTAAGGTGTCTGGCGGAAGTGATTCCAGAGGATGTTGCCGATGCTGACGACATCTTCCACGTCGTCAGCCTGAACATAGCGTGTGGCCCGGTCCAGGGGCGCAGATTTGATCTCCTGCCAGAATTGCCGGGATACGGCCTTCAGCTTGGGCGTTTCCAGTGCGCGCTCCACCAGCCGCTCGCTCATTTCCATGGTGGCGCGCGTGTTGCGCTTCACATAACTCTTGAGGGCGTTTTCGAGGGCATCGTCAGCGCCCACGCGCTCCATCAGGCCCTTGCCCATCTTCATCAGTGATGAGGCGCCCGGTACTTTCTTGGCCAGTCCACCGTTCTCGGCCATGTAGTTCTTCACGCCGTTGTAGACAAGATCGGAGATCAGCTGCGTCACCGAAGGATTCTTCATGACCGCGCGCACGATCTCGCGGCGCAGTTCCTCCAGCTCGATCAGACGGTCCACGATCAGGTCGTATTCGCGGACGTTCAGCAGTTCTTCCAGGCGGGTTGTCTTGTTCAGCGGGCTTTGCAGTGCGCGCGTGGCCAGTGTGCCGATCTGGGCCAGCAGACGTTCGCTGGGCGTAATCTCGAAAACATTGCGCAACAGGAAGTCGCGCACCCGGACTTCATCGGCTACTGTTGTTACCGGCCTTGCAGAAAGCCATTGCCAGAAGCCGGCAGTTTCCTCATCCAGCAATGATGCCAATTCCGGGCCCGACAACCGGGTCAGGACATGGCGGGTGTGTGCCTCAAGCAGGACTTTGGCCGTGGCGTGCATTTTCTTGTTCTCCGTGGCAGGCCGTGGGGAAGGTGCCAACGTTAACGCAGTTCCGGCTTTCTGCCATGGCCAATCTGCCGGCACGGTGGCAAGACAGGCCAACAGGTGGCAGGGATGTATGCCGGTATTTGCGGCCTGGCAGGCGCATGGGCAGTCATTGACCTGCACACCTGCGGCGTGTTGAAACGTGCAGTGATCGCTTGTTTTCGAGGACTGATTTCGTGGAAAGTCTTGTGCTTCCGCGACGTGAGACATTCCTTGATGCAGGGAGGCCACTGTAAATGATCATCGCCGCCCTGCTCATCGCCGCCAGGCTCCATTAGGCTGCGGGGTCTTGTGGTCGCCCCCTGTCTCGGGGATGGTGACAAAGCTATTGCAGTAGTATTCAAGGCAACGACGGATTGCCCCGGGAAGGCATATGAGCGACATGCTGAACAGCGAACATCTTGTCTGGGACCTGACCAAGCTCTCGGACCATGACCGCGCCACGCGCTTTGCGATGCGCTTCCAGGAGTCCCTGTGCGTGTATTCGCCGCCGGTGGAGCAGCTCTATACCAACTACGAAATCATCGTTCCGGACGATGACGCCAGAAAGCTCATCATCCTTCCCAATCCCCATGCTTTTCACGACACTTTCAGTCATATCAATGAAGATGCCGTGGTACAGACCAGTCTTTTCATCGCGCCGGATGCGACTGGCAAGCTGCAACTGCTGGTGCCTCTCAGCAACGGAGGCCAGCGCCCCATGCCGCTGGCCGTGGGCCTGAATTTCATCCAGACCAAGCTGGGCCCCAATGTGCCCTTCCTGCCCGTGCTGGCCAAAGGTGACCTGCGCGAATTCAAGCAGACCATGCCCATCCTGCACCTTCACCGCATCGTGCTGCACAAGGTGACCCGGCACTCGGAGCTCGAGGTCCGCGCCATCCGCAAGGCCATCCAGGACCGCCTGATCCGTCACTTCGGTTTTGCTGCCATCGGCAAGGCAGCGATTGCCTGAACACGTTTGATGCAGGAATGTAGAAGAAATGAAAAAGAGCGGCCATGGCCGCTCTTTTTCATGATGATGTCCGGGTGAGTCAGTCTCAGTGACGGCCGGCGGCCCGGATGAAATTGGCGATGCGCTTCAGGTCCTCACGGGCTTCCGGCATCACTGGCACGAAAATGGGCCAGACATGCAGCACGTCCTGGCGTGAAAACAGCGTCACGGGCACACCAGCCGCCTTGGCTCTTGCTTCCACCGCGTAGGCGTCGTCACGCAGGCACTCCTCTTCGCAGACCGTGATGAAAAGCGGCGGCAGGCCGGTGTAGTCCCCCAGGGCAGGTGATGCGTGCGGATGCAGGGCATCCTTGGGGCTGCGCGCATAAATGCCGTCGCCCATTTCCAGCATGGCTTTGCCCAGCATCCAGTCACTGCGGTCGTTCTGGCTGATGCTGGGAGCTATGGAACGTACATCGGCAAAGGGAGAAAGCACCACGGCGCACTTGGGCAGGGGCCTGCCGGCATCGCGCAGGGCCAGCAAGGTACCCAGCGTCAGGCCACCACCGGCGGAGTCGCCTGCAATCGTGATTTGCTGTGGGCGCCAGCCCTTTCTCAGCAGCATTTCATAGGCAGCAACGGCATCTTCGATGGCAGCAGGAAAAGGGTGCTCGGGGGCGAGGCGGTAATCCGGCAGCCAGACCTCGGCATCCAGCTCCCGGGCAAGGCGACTGCAGAAGTTGTGGTAGGTCCGGGTCTTGCCGCAGACATAGCCGCCGCCATGCAGGTAGAGGATCACCTGCGTCGGCTGTGTCACCACCAGCCGATCACCGGCAAGGCCGTTTTCGCGCCAGCTTTCCGCGCGGACGCCGGCAGCCATCATGACCGGCACCGGCGAGTTGTTCATGTGGCGGCGCAGATGCCTGACGAGGGAAGCCTGGCTGCTCGGGGTGTGCTTGATGGAGAGGCGTGCACCTAACTTGATGGCGCGGGCAATCAGACTGGGCATGTTTTTTCGGTGTCGTTGTCGGTGTTGTTGGAATGTGTGAGTGCGGCAGATGGATGGGGCTGCCAGCGGCAAGACGCGACCTTATCGTGTCCTTCCGGACACGGCCATGGCCTTTGTGGCACTAGTCTTGTCTGAAAAGGCCAGATTGTGGGTTGCCCCTGCCATGCTTTACGCTCGCGACCTTGTTTTTGAAGAGAGTTCGCGCCCATGACCCTTCTCCGCCAGAGCATCGGGATACCGGCGTCGCCCGCCAGCGTGTATGACTACGTGACGCGGCCAATGCGCTGGAAAGAATGGCATCACTCCTCGCTGGCTGTGCAGGAGGTGGCAGACGAATCCTTGGTGGCGGGCCGGCGTTTTGAGGAAGATGTACAGGCCGCAGGTGGCCTGCAGCGGCATCTGGTCTGGACGGTGGAAGAAAGCCATCCCTCCAAGCTCTGGCGAGCCTCGGCCTATATGGCGGATGGCAGCACGGTACGGCTGACCTATGAATTTGTGGCGTCGGGCAATGGAACGGAATTCACGCGCACGCTGGAGTATGTGGTGGCGCCATTTTTCCTGCGCCTGCTCGGCAAGCTCTTTCTGGCTGGAAAAGTGGAGAAGGAGTCTGCTGCCGCACTGGAGCGTCTGCGGCAGCATTTCTCGGGCTAGGACTGGGCCGGTGTCTCTGCTTCCTTGAGTATCTTGTTCACAGCCGCAGAGACATAAAATCCTTCCAGATTGCGCCTCAGTATCGGTTCCAGCAGTTTTTTCTTTTTCAGCATGGCAAGTACCGGTGGCGCGAAGCGCATGGCATCGCGAATGGCGATTTCACGCGTGATGCCCATTTCGTCCAGGATTTCCTTCAGACTGCTTTCGCCATACTTGTCAAAGAAGCAGTCGATGCCACTGTCGATCAGGGCGGCATAGAACGGTGTCTGGCGCAGTTCACGCCATGTCTCGTAACCGATGACAAAGAATTCTTCGACATCCAGCCCTGAAATTCCCCGCTTGAGGTCGGCCAGGCGTTTTTCCTTGATCAGGTCCCAGACATCCAGGGCCAGTTCACGGATCTTCTCTTCATTGAAGTGGTCCAGCAGGAAGTGCTCACTGCGCTCCAGCACACCCTGCATGCTCTTGCGCAGATATTTGCGGACATTCTCTTCCAGCGTTTCTTCCAGCACCGGCAGCGCGCTGCCCAGCAGGGACTGCCCGAGGCGGGCGGCCTGTGCCGCCCCCGGGAGTCGTCGCGCACGATCAGCATTGTGCCGGGCATAGCCACGTACGCCTTCCATCACGACATCGGATGCCAAGGCAGAATAAACAGGGTTGGCAACGGCTTCGTGCACGATGCGTTCGCGCAGCTCTTCCATCTCCAGCACCTTGTTCACGAACTCCTCAAAAAGATGATCTGGGAGCAGGTCACCCACTGTCGTGAAGTTGTGGATGGGGTGGGCATACAGCGTGCGCGCGATGTCGCCGACCAGCTCCGGAATGGCGCCGGACAATTCCAGTTCCACGGCATAGCCGCGTGCCGTGTCCTTGATCATGTCGCGTGTGACGGCTTCGTTGAGCGTGATTTTTCCGGCATCGGCCAGCAGGTGATCGACTTCAGTCTCGATCAGGGATTGAAGGGCTGGGCCGCCAAGCTGTGCTGCCATGTAGGAGACATGCGCATCCAGCAGGGCTTTGGCGGTAGGGTGTATTTTCTTGCTCATGGCTAACGGCGCTCCTGTGCGCTCTCCGGATTTTCCGGATGTCCTGAAGGTGGTGCTGTGCGGGAACCAGCCTTTGTCGTGTCATCTGCCAGTTCCCGCTTCGGCATGATTCAGTTCTTCTTGTGCTTCCCCGCGTGGTTCTGGAAAAGGCGGCTGAAGAACTCCTGCATTCTTTGCCAGGATGCCTTGTCGGCGGCGGCGTTGTAGGCGATGTCCATATCGTTTTCGCGGCCCAGGCGGTCAGCATCGGGGCTGGTGAATGCATGTTTGGCATCCGGGTAGTTCACGAAGGTGAAATCAACCGCCGCATCCTGCATTTCCTGCTTCAGCTTGCTGATGTCGCTGGCAGGAACAAAGTGGTCGGCCTCTCCGTTGAGGACCAGTACCTTTGCTTTCACCTTGCCTTTCTGTGCAGGTGTAGCTGTGGCAAGTGCGCCGTGAAAACTCACCACGCCTGCGAGATCCATGCCTTGTCGTGCCATGTCGAGCACGATCTTGCCGCCAAAGCAGTAGCCGATGGCCGCTACTTTGGTGACATCCACTTCCGGTTGTGCTTTCAACAATTCCAGTCCGGCAAGTGCGCGTGCGTACGAGACTTTGCTGTCACTTGCCACCGTGGTCATCATCGCCTTGGCTTCATGGGCATGGGTGGTGTGTTTGCCGTCCCCGTACATGTCGATGGCCAGTGCGGCATAGCCCAGCCCGGCCAGTTCCCGGGCGCGTCGGCGGGCATAGTCATTCAGGCCCCACCATTCGTGCACGACAACGATGCCCGGACGCTTGCCGGTGATGCTGTCGTCCCAGGCATACCAGGCCACGAGCCGTGTGCCGTCGGCAGCCTGATAGGGGATTTCACGGCTGCGGATTTCAGCCAGTGCGGGCAGGGCTAGCAGCGCGAGGCCGCATGCCAGGCAAAATCGCCGGATGCAGTGCATGAGCGGTGTCCTCCAGATCATCTTTGGTGGCCCGGGCCTTGTAGGGATGACAGGCCCTGGGGGCAGGAGGCGATACTATCGCGTTCAACCGGCGCTGAATAATTCGAGGCAAGGCAGACATGAAGAGGGTGGGGCTGAGGTACTTGCAGTTTGCCTGCGTGCTGGCGGGCTGCATGTGGCTGGCGGGCTGCCAGAGCTTGCTCCCAATGTGGGAGCCGCGGCTGACAGGAACGCAATGGGAGTTGCTGGAACTGAACGGTGAGCCCTTCCAGCAGCCCGAGACCGGGCAGCGTTTCACGCTGCTGTTGCAGCAGGATGCCCATATCCGCGCCTATGCAGGCTGTAACCAACTGGCGGGAGATTATCAGCACCGCTCACCGATGTTGCGGATCGGCCCGCTTGCAGCTACTCGCATGCAATGCCCACCGGAGCTTGCGGCGCGCGAGCGTCAGGTCATCAGGGCCATGGAGGGGGCATCGCGCTACCGCATCAGGGAGGGAGTGCTGAGCCTGCTCAATCCCATCGACATCGTGCTTGCCCGCTACCGGGTGAGCACGCAGACAGAAACTCCCGCGATGCCGTGAGGCAGGGCGGGGGCGCTCCACCGGGTTCAGCGCAGGCTGGTCAGGTGGCGATCCATCTCCGGGTGCTCGTCCTCGGCCTGTTCTGCGGCTGGTGTGACGACCGTTGCAGTTGCCACTGGTTCCGGGGAGGGAACGGCACGGGCAACGGGCAGCACGGCAACCTTGTTCTGGTCCTGATTGAGGTAGCTGCCCAGCAACTGGCGCAGCTTGGCGGCGATGTCACGCACTTCCGTATCGGGCATGTTGTCGCCTGTGCTCAATACGGCTCGGGCGTATTCGGCACTTTGCTGGAACCAGACCAGATCAATGACACGTCCGGCGCGCTTCATGCTGATGAAGAGCCTGGATTGCAGGGCAAAACTGCCGCTGTTCTGCTGTGGGGTCATGGCAAGGGACATTTCTCCCTCCTCTCTTCCGCTTGGCGCACGTCCTTGAGCCACTTCATCCTTGCTGCAGACCAAAGCGAAAGCCATGCCATTACTTGGCTCTACCGTCCGTATGAGGATGCGGTCGGGATTGATATCGGTTAACTGACTGTTTTGGTTTGGAAAATCTTGAGCGGCAGTGCGGGCGTGAAGGGCAGGGGCATACAGGTGACGGGCGTGGCTCATGCCATTCTGCTGCGCTGCTTCAGTGCTGCCAGCATCTGAAAGTGTGATCTGTTTCCGGTTTTGGTGCATTGGTGGCAAGGCCCTCTGTCTGGAGGCAGGCAGAGGGCCTTGCCCCAGGGTCAGTCAGCCTTGTTGCGGCTCAGGAACTTGCGTGCGCCAGCCAGTATGGCAATGCCGCCAACGACAAAAAGCTTGGCGAACTTGGCAAAGAAAGCGGCAACAATCGCCAGCACGCCCAGTTTTTTCGCAGCCACGCCACCGACCAGAGCGGCAAGCCCGTACTCGGCAACGTGATCGGTCGCCGGATTGAAGTCCGCATACCGCTTGCCTTCATGGAAATGCAGTCTGGCCAAAAGGTCCCGTGCGAGCGGCTTTTCTTCCTCGATGAACTCCTTGGCGGTGACAAGGTTCATGCTGATATAGCCTTCGCGGCCCAGTGCATAGGTGTTGTAGTTGATGCCGTTGTGAGGCGAGTCAGGTTCGCCCTTGTCGCGGGACTCCAGCGACCACACCAGGCGATTCTGTACGGCGTCATAGCTGGGTTTTTCCACCCAGCCAATGATTTCCATTTCAGGGATGCCACGCTTCTGGCGTTCCTTGTTGCTTTCGTCGGTGCCTGCTCTAAGTGATTTCAGCAGCTCTGCTGCATCCCAGTCCCGTGCATCGTCGTCCTTGATGAAGCCGGATTTTTCATAAGACGTCACGATGAACCAGTTGCCGCCGTCGAGAGGAAAGATCATGCCGACCAATTCCTTACCCACGGTATTCCCCATGGTGGTCAGAAGCTGGCGCGCCTCTTTTTCCGGCACGAAGCCGAATCCTTCCGGAAGGGAGAGCGTGGCTTGGTCACGCAGACTGATATCTCCTTTTTGCAGGGCATTTCCTGCTGCCTCATAAGCTGCGTTCAGCGCATTTTCCTGGGCGGTTGGTGCAGGAGCTTCGGCAAAGGCATGGGCAGGGAGGAAAAGGCTGGCAAACAGGATTGTGATGGCATTGAAGAAAGAGACTGGCGACATGGGAATCCCGAATTCCGTTTCATGAAAGAAGACGGGCCATAAGGCCCGTCCCGAGCATGATACGGAGGCTTTCACGCTGGCCAATACGTATTACTACGCGATGATCAGCCCACGGCGAGAATGCGCAGGCTGACCTGTTTGTCGCCGACCTGCCAGTTGATGGTCTGGCCTACAGACAGGCCCAGTAGCGCGGCACCGGCCGGTGACAGGATGGAGACGGTTTCGGTGGCACCGGGAGTGTCTGCCGGAAAGCCCAAACGCCGGCTCAGCTCTTCACCACTGTCCTCGTTGCGGAAGCGGACCTCGCTGCCCAGGCGAACCACGCTGGCGGGCAAGGCATCGGGCTCGACCAGCTCTGCGCGGTCCAGCTCCTCCTGCAGTCCGGCAAGTTCCTCGCGTCGCGCAGGTGTCAGCCCTGAAATCAGGCGGTCCAGTCGTTCGTAATCGGTCCGGGAAAGAATGATCCCGGGTTTTTCGTCGGGAGTTTCGTGTGGTGAGCTCATGCGTACAGCCTCCATGGAGTGGAGGAGTCCGGGGCGCGAAGGAAAGGAAGAAGCGGCAGGACCGCGCCCCCTTGCCGGGTGGCGCGGCGGACCCCTTTAGTCTGGGGTTCCCGAGCTCACCCGGCGGGCGGCCAGTGTCTCACCATCCGCGAGGCGGTGGTGGCAGGGCGCGATCATGACGGGGCGGATGAGCATGCTGGGTTCCATTGCCGGCGCAAGTGCCGGTCCGGACACCATATCACCGGGGCAGAAAAAAGCCAGAGAGTCGAAGGTAGCCGGACTTTTGTGATGACGCGGGAGGGATTGCTAGTGCAATCCCTCCCGGCCCGGTTGAAAGGCTCAGCTTTCCCAGACCACGCCCTTGCTGTCCTGCCATACCGCCATGGGCGTGGCGTAATGCTTTTCCAGCTCGTTGCGCTTGATCTTGAGGGTGGGCGTGATGATGCCGTTTTCCACAGTCCATGGCTCCTTGACGACGATCAGGGCTGCGAGCTGTTCATGCGGGTCCAGTTCTTCATTGACCTGCGTGCGCAGCTTTTCCAGTTCCTGTGTGAAGTGTGTCCGCTCCTGCTTGTCGGTCAGGCGTTCTCTTTCTTCCGGGGTGAGGTTGATGAGTGCAATGGGTTGCGACATGTTGTCACCGACCACGCTGACCAGCTCTATGCCGCGCAGACCCACGAGCTTGTTCTCGATGGGTGCGGGCGCTACGTATTTTCCTTTGCTGGTCTTGAAAATTTCCTTGATGCGTCCGGTGATGCGCAGGCGACCGTCGCGGTCGATCACGCCCTTATCGCCGGTACGCAGCCAGACACCGTCAATGAAAGCATCTGTCGTCATTTGTGGTTCCTTGTAATAGCCCAGCATGCTGCCGGGGCTTTTCACCAGGATTTCGCCATTTTCGGCAAGGCGACACTCCACGCCGGGATTGGGCTTGCCGACATAGCCGATATGCTGGTCACCCGGGCGTGTGGTGTGCGACCAGGCCATGTTTTCCGTCATGCCATAGACCTCGAGGATTTCCAGGCCAAGGCGGTTGTACCAGCCGATGAGCTCGGGCGAGAGCGCGGCGGCGCCTGAAAGCGCAAGACGGCACTGGTCCAATCCCAGTGCGCTCAGCAGCTTACGCCGTATGAGGCCACCCAGCAGTGGTATGCGCAGCAGGCGTTGCAGTTTCTTGGGCGGCAGTTTTTCGCTGACCTTCTGGTAGAACTTGCTCCAGATGCGCGGCACGGCAAAAAACACGGTGGGCCGTGCACGCTGGATGTCGGCAGCAAAAGTTTCCAGCGACTCTGCAAAGAAAACCTTCATGCCGTTGTACAACATGGCCAACTCCACGGCACAGCGTTCGGCGACATGTGAAAGCGGCAGATAGGAAATCACGCGATCATCCGCTGACATGCCATAGATTTCACCGGCACGAACACCAATGACGGCCATGTGCGAAAAATCGTGCATCACCCCTTTGGGCATGCCCGTCGTACCGGAGGTGTAGATGATGGTGGCAAGCTGGTTTGCGGAGGGTGATGCGATATCCGCGAGAGGTTTTTCGCGGGCGACCACGTCACTCCAAACGGGATGGCGCTGGCGGGCGTCTTCCGGTGCCAGCGAGAAGGCGATGGCAGGCAGCTCTGTCGGTATGCCGGATTTCATGCTGTCCCAGTCATCCAGCTTGCCCACGAAAATGAATTTTGCCTCGCTGTGTTCAAGAATCTGGCGAATTGTGCCGGCAGCCAGTGTCGGATAAAGCGGGACGCTGACATGGCCTGCCATCCAGATGGCAAGGTCACACAGTATCCATTCGGCACAGTTCTTGGAGAAAAGGGCAATGTGGCTTCCTGCCGGAAGGCCAAGTGTCTGCAAATGGGACGCCATGCGTCGGGCCTCATCGTCCACCTCGCGCCAGGTGTATTCGCGTATTTTTCCCCCACCCAATGGTTGTACGAAGCAGACCTTGTCCGGTGTCGCGGCAAGGTGTCGTGCCAGTGCGGCCAGTGGAGATTCGTAGCGCTCGTTCACCTGTCCGGTCGTCATGAGAGGCTCCTCTTGAGGGTGGTTGTTTTTATGCGGGAGGTCCTGGTGAGAAACAGGACGAAGGTCCGTTTCTAATAAAGGATTATCACCGGTGTGTCGATACACCGTGGGTGTACGGTGTGTTTAAGGGATTCAGTGACCGGATAAGACAGCTTTATTGCTTGAAACTTTCATACCGACAAATGACGTCGCTGTTCTTTTCTTTGCAGACAGGCTGCGTGTTAAAAGTGGCGCCGCCATACGGGAGCACGGAGTTCCCTTGCGGAACTCCGTGTCGATGCAATACATAAAAACAGGGACGAAAGTGCCAATGAGATACTCATCATCGCGGCATGTGCCGCTATGGCTGGCGATATTCAGCATCGTGTGCACAGCGACGGTGCAGGCGAAACAGGTTATCTGTGTGTGGGACCCTCTGGGTGCTCAAGGTGAGGGTTTCAGCACGATGCGGGATTACGCGCTGACAGCGCGGGGCTGGGGTGCGGAGCTTGAGTTGCGGCCCTATGTCGACGAGCGCGTGGCCATGGAGGATTTCAAGGCCGGGCAATGTGACGGTGCGATGATGAGTGGCTTACGCGCGCGTCAGTTTGTGCCTTTTACCGGTTCCATCGATTCCATCGGCGCGATACCCAGTTACACCCACATGCGCAATGTGATCGACTTGCTGGCGGACCCGCGCCTGACCAGGCGCATGATCAACGGTCCTTACGAATTTGCCGGTGCAGTGCCGCTGGGCGCCGCCTATGCCTTTGTCAATGATCGCAATATCAATTCCATGGCAAAGGCCGCTGGCAAGAAAGTGGCAGTACTGGACTGGGACAAATCCCAGGCCGAGGTTGCCAAGATGGTGGGCGCGCAGCCGGTGGCATCGGACATCACCAATTTTGCGGGAAAATTCAACAATGGCCAGGTGGATATCGTGTTTGCGCCCATCGTCGGCTACAACGCCCTTGAGTTGTACAAGGGATTGGGCAGCAAGGGCGGCATTGCACGTTATCCCGTAGTGCAGGTGACAGCCCAGCTCCTGATCCGCAGCGAAAAATTTCCGGCAGATTTCGGTTTGCGCAGCCGAGCGCTCATTGCACAGCAAGTCCCGCGTTTTTTTGGAATCATCCGCAATGTAGAGCGGGAAGTTGACCCCAAGCACTGGATGAATGTGCCACTCAGTGAGCGTGACGGCTATGAAAAGGTCATGCGCGAGTTGCGTATCCACCTGACCAAGGCGGGCTACTACGACAAGTCAATGATGTCGCTGCTAAAGCGCGTGCGCTGCAAGCGTGAACCTGATCATGCAGAGTGCAGCATGACGGACGAGTGAGGGTGTGCTGTACGGTTTCAGCTGGTGACCATTGCTGGTTGTAGCGTACGTACCTTGCCGGCCAGATGCCCGGCCCATATCTCGTAGGCACCAGGCCCCGGATGAAATCCGTCCGTGGCCATGAGTGAGGGCTCCAGAGGGAACTGCAGCGGCACAAAGCTGCAGCGCTCCTGCAGTTCTGCCCAGGCGGCCAGTGCTGTGTTGAAGCGCATTGCCTGTGCACCCAGATACCAGCGCAAGGGTTGTGGCAGCACAGGAAAGAGATGCACGGGCGGTAGTGCGGAAAGAAATACATGGTTTGCGCGGAAACGGGTGTGCAGCAGCTGTACGAGCTTTTCCTGTAGGGCCAGCCATTTCTTCAGCGAGCATTGGCCGGTGACATCGTTCACGCCGAGTGATGTGATGACGATATCGACTTCGCGCTCAGGCAATGCTTCCAGATAATGCAGCGTTTCCTCTGTCGTGCGCCCCGTCTTTGCTTCCAGCTCCCATGAAAGACTGAAGTGGGGGGAGAGTGCAGAAGCCAGCCGCCCGGCCAATGCTGCCTCTTGCGAGGAGGCGCCCACACCGGCGGCAGCAGAGTCTCCCACGATCAGCAGTCGCAAGGGCGAGCCCGAGCCTGATACACCACTGCGAGGACCGTCGGGCTCGGGCAGGCGAGGTGTTACGCGTCGCACATACATGCCTTGCAGCAGCAGCAAGGGGCCCAGGCCTATCGTTGCAATGTGGTGCCGCATGATGTTGCTCCTCATACGAGGGAGGGAATTTCAGTCGGATGTGTCAGCGTTGCTTTCGTTGATATCACCGGTTTCTGGTGTTTCCGGCTCGGTCTTTTCCTTGTTTTCAGCTTTCTGCTTCAGTTTTTCTTCTTTCTTGCGTTTGCGTGTGAGTTCTTTCTGTCTTTTTTCGTAGGCGTAATTGGGTGATGCCATGATGCTTGTCCTGAATGGGGGGAGGGAGTCAGAAGCGCTCGTGCCGTGACAGGTAGCGCCATTGCATGACGGGCAAGCCTGCCATGCTGATGCGTCCGATACGGATACGTTTCATATTTTTTACCGAGAGTCCGACGCTCTCACACATATGTGTGATCTGGCCGGGCCGGGGATGTTTGATGGCAAAGCGCAGGCGGTTCTCGTTTTGCCAGCTGACCTTGGCGGGTGCCAGCGCCCTGTCCTGGAAACTGAGCCCGTGGTTGAGCAGAGCAAGCCCGTTAGGGGCCAGGCTACCGCTTACCTCCACAATGATCTCCTGCTCGATGAGGGCAGCATCCTCGGTGAGTTTGCGTGTCACATGCCAATCCTGTGTGAGCACCATGAGGCCTGCCATGCCGGGTTCCATTTGCAGCATGGGGTTGAGCCGTTGCAAGTGCTTGCGCAGAAGGCGTATGCCGGAGCGGTCTTCCGCATGGCGTGTCTCTGCTGAAACAGGAAACGCTGTGGTTGGATTCGTGGCATCAAGCGAAGTGTCTGCCGGCCAGTGCAGGAGGAGGGTGGCAGGCTCCACGGCTTCAGCTCGTGCGCCAGGAAGCAGTAGCACTTCGTCTTCGCCAGTGACCTTGAATTGCGGCTCTTCCACCACGGCGCCATTCACCGTGACCCAGCCACCTTCGATCAGCAGTTCGGCCTCGCGGCGAGAACACACATAACGTTCGGTCAGGCGTTTGGAAAGGCGTACGGGCTCGTTCATGGCGGGTAAGGGAGGGTGGCGGGGACTGATTGTAACTGCCCCCGCGGAGCAGTGGCGTTAATAAAATGTTGTGGACGGGATATCCGGCTTGGGCCGAATGGCACGGCCCGGCATTTTCACAGTTGCCCTTTGCAAGGGAAACAAAAGGGAAGACTGGGGGAGGGGGGGAGTGCTTGCCCTTTTCACGCCATGAGGGTGGCCAGCCACCAAGTGGTGCCGCCACTGTCCTGTACACCACAGCGCTTGTCCGCATCCTCCTTTTTTACGGGCGCCTGAACAGAGATGGCGCCGGCAGCCAGGGCGCGCTGGTAGGCGGCATCGACGTCGGGTACATACACATGTACATGGGCCGACTGGGCTGGCCACCCCTCCATGCTGTCGGCCAGCATCAGTACCGAGTCATCCAGCCTTACTTCCGCATGCCTGATACGGCCATCCTCTCCTGCCAGCCGATAAAGCTCGCTGGCTCCCAGTGCCTTGACCAGGAAGGTGATCGTGGCGTCGGCTCCCGTGACGACAAGATAGGGAGAGACACTGGTGTGGCCCAGAGGCTTGTATGCGGTGTCCATGGCATGTGCTCCTTTCATTTCCGGTCGCTGGATTGCGTACAAATGGTAATGCAGGCAGCCAATTGCGCCACAATCGAAGTCGTTTGATTTTCAGCCCTGTCATACGCCGAATAGCAGGATGAGTGTCTTGTCGTGGTACATGTTCCTGAAGGAGGGGCCTTGCACCCCTTAACTCTGGAACATGGCTGAGGCTATGATGCCGTCGAACGAGGGTGGAGGTTTCCATGGCCCATGATGTTGATGCTTTTCGCGCGCGCTACCGGGCGGAGATCAGCCCGTTGTACAACGTATGGCTGCACGCGGGCTTTGTATTCTTTGCCGGCTTTGCAGTGATTGCCTTTTTCCTCAGTCGCGTTCATGCCATGCAGGCGTTGGAGTGGCTGGCCCTGCCGGCAGCACTGCTGTTGTTCAGTTGGGGCGAGTACACGGTGCACCGTGAGCTGGGGCACAAGAAGCGCAAGATTGGCGCGCTTTTCTACAAGCGCCACACCGGCGACCACCACAGTTTTTTTGTGGAGGACCGCATGCGCTATGAAACCCTGAAAGACTGGCGGGTAATTCTTTTTCCGGCGTGGCTGATCGTGGTCTACACGGTATTTCTGGTAGTGCCTTCCTTTTTCCTGCTTTCATTCCTCAGCGTCAATTTTGCGGTGCTCTTCTCGGCCACGCTGGTTGCAGGCTATCTCATGTACGAGTTTTTCCATGCTTGCGAGCATTTGCCGGAAGAAAATTGGCTGGCACGCTTGCCCTGGATCAGGCAGATGCGCCAGCACCATGCCCGGCATCATCGGCGTGAACTTATGCAGACCCACAATTTCAATCTGGTGTTTCCCTTGATGGACTGGCTCAAGCAGAGCTGGCATAGGGGGCCGTGAAAGGGTTCTGATTGTTTTCGGCGTGAAATAAAAAACCCGGCACATGGCCGGGTTTTTTATTTGGCAGACAACGCTCAGGAGGCGACGGCCACTTTGCTGCGGTTGGCGGCATGGGCCGGGTTGGAGAACTCCATGATGCCATCGTCCACCGACTTGTAGCGCAGTGCTGCAAGGTCCAGTGCATAGTTCATGTAGACCTTCCAGGGAGCCTTGCTGCCCTGCTTAGGCAGTTTGCCGGCAGCACGCTGGATGTAGCCGGAGCGCATGGCCACAAAATCTTCCTGGGTCACGGAACTGTCGTTGTTGCGTGGCGTGGCCTGACGCAGCCCCTTCTTGTCCATGTACTTGAGCAGACGGCAGACATATTCGCTGCTGATGTCCGACTTCAGTGTCCAGGAGGCGTTGGTATAGCCGAACATCATGGCCAGGTTGGGCAGGTTCTCGAACATCAGGCCCTTGTAGTTCATGGCTTGCGGCGCATTGAAAGGTTTGCCGTCCACAGTGAGCTGCATGCCACCCATCAACTGCAGGTCCAGGCCGGTGGCCGTGACGATGATGTCGGCCTCCAGTTCCTCACCGGATTTCAGCTTGATGCCCTTGGCCGTGAAAGTGTCGATGTGGTCGGTCACCACGGATGCCTTGCCCTTGCGCAATACCTTGAAAAGGTCGCCGTTCGGCACGGCGCAAAGACGCTCGTCCCAAGGGTTGTACTCGGGCGTGAAATGCTTCATGTCGAAATCCTTGCCGACCTGTGCGCGTACCTGCGTGAGCAGCAGTCGCTTCACCACATTGGGCTTGGACTTGGACAGGTTGAACACGCCCATCTGTATGCCGACATTGCGTGTGCGACCCATGCGGTACACCACCATTTCCGGCAGGAAACGGCGCAGGCTCTGCGAGATGATGTCGTTCTGCGGCACCGAAGCCACATAGCTGGGCGAGCGCTGCAGCATGGTCACGTGAGCGGCCTTGTCTGTCATGGCCGGGACCAGTGTGACGGCAGTGGCGCCGGAGCCGATCACCACGACTTTCTTGCCGCTGTAATCCAGGTTTTCAGGCCACTTCTGTGGATGGATCACCGTGCCCTTGTATTTCTTGATGCCGGGGAACTCCGGGGTGTAGCCGGCCTCGTAGTTGTAGTAGCCGGTACAGGAGATCATGAAGCTGCAAGTGAAAGTGGTGGTGCTGCCATCCTCTTTCTGTACTTCAACTGTCCAGGTGGCATCTTGCGTGGACCAAGAGGCATTCAGCACCTTGTGGCCGAAGCGAATGTGCCTGTTGATCCCGTTTTCACGGGCGGTTTCCTGGATGTATTCGCGGATGGTGTGACCGTCGGCAATGACCTTGCTGTAGTCCGTCCAAGGCTTGAAGTTGTAGCCCAGGGTGTACATGTCGGAGTCAGAGCGGATGCCGGGGTAGCGGAACAGGTCCCAAGTACCCCCGATTGCATGGCGTCCTTCAAGGATGGTGTAGGTCTTGCCAGGGCAGTTTTTCTGCAGATGGTAAGCAGCGCCAATACCGGAAAGACCGGCGCCAATGATCAGGACATCAACGTGTGTGGCGGCCATGAGAGGGTACCTGTTTGCGTTGTGGGACACGGGGAGATCAGGGCAAAACCACAGCCAACCCGTGTGAAGCGGAGCCTATGCTAGAAGGCAACAATCAGGGGCGAGAGGTGGTGGGCGGCCATTTTTCAGTCATTTAAGGCCGCGATGCTTTTCTTGTTGGACAGAAAAGACAAATCTGTCTGACAACATGGTATGTCAGATTGGAAGTCGGGGGAAGTAGGAGGAGACGAAGTGGCTGAAACTGGCCTCGGGGTTGGCCGGGAAAGCTCTCCACACATACTGCGTCACGCCGTCACAAGGCTGACAAGCCATGCGGCAGTAGCCCGCACAACGCGCCTTCAGATCAGTGGAAGGATTCAGGAACGGTCTTGCTGCCTTCAATGAAGCCGTAGATGGCACGGCCGGTGATGGCGGCAACCGGCACGCTTTGCTCGGATTTCTTGATAAGCAATGCTGTGGCCACGGCACAGGCCTGGGCCATTTCCTCCAGTCCCAGGCTGAACTGTTGCCGGAGCACGGCGAGCCGGGGTTCCCACTGGCGCTGCGAATCCAGGAATGCCGGGGCATCAGGCAGGGGTTGCAGCTTGTTCAGGTCCAGTCCGCTGGTGGAGGCAGAAATACCCAGCCGGCTCAGTGATGATTCCAAGAGGCCGATCAGCGCCGGGCCGCTTTGCGCAGCGGTTTCTGCCTTCAGCAATGTGCCCGGAGTCGCGGGATTGAGCGCCAGCGCAAAAGAACGGAAGAGGAAGGTTCCTGCCATGCGGGCACAGGCCAGTATCTGCAGCTCGGGCCGCAGGGAGGTTTCACGGTCAATCAGGCCGGCAATGGCCGAGGCAGCAGAAATCTGTTCGTCGCGGAGTTTGGTCATGGCGGGCTCGCTGCTGGCGGATAAAGGGACGGTCAGGCTTTTTTCACGAATTCTGATTTCAGTTTCATGGCACCGAAACCGTCGATCTTGCAATCGATGTCGTGATCGCCATCCACCAGGCGAATGTTCTTTACTTTGGTGCCCACCTTCACCACGGAAGACGAGCCCTTCACTTTCAGGTCCTTGATGACCGTCACCGTGTCACCGTCGGCCAGTACATTGCCGTTGGCGTCCTTGATTATACGAGCCTCACTGCTGCTGCCTGTGACTTCGCCTGGCTGCCATTCGTGGGCACACTCCGGGCAGACGAGATTGTTGCCGTCTTCATACGTGAAAGCAGACTGGCATTGTGGGCAGGCAGGTAGTGTGGACATGAGGGCTCCCGGTAACGTGAAGCGCGGGATTGTAGCGTGATGACGGCAAGTGGCGGGGAAATTACCGGAAAAAGCAGGTACAGCCCTGTATTTACAGGGCTGTACGGGGTACGGAGCGCTTACTCGCCGCGTGCGACGATGGTCATTTCCGAGTACAGGCCATAGAAAATGACCTTGGTTTTGGAATCCACATGGTGGACCTTGCTCAGGCCACCGTTCTTCATGGCGGTATTGATGGAGCAGTCCCCGAATATGAAGCCCCACAGCACTTCGGTGCAGGTGGCGGATCCTTCCTTCCTGGCGGACTCGGCATCCAGCTTCACGGTAAGGTTGGGAGTAGGGGTGGCCATGTTGATGTAGCAGCCAGAGAGCAGCATTGTGGCGGCAAGGACGGGCGCAAGGGCGCGGCGCATGGTTGTTCTCCTTTTCTTGTTGTTATGAGCGGTATGCGTGACCGCTGCGTCAAGATAGGGTGGCGAACCCTGAAAGGCAATGCCCCGATGTCGGCAACTGCCGGAAGGGCAGCCGATTGCACCGGGGCCGGCATCCCGCAATACTGCCGCCCTTTTGCGGCGCTACGGTTGTCCGTTAGTCATGGCTTCGGCCCGTGTGCCACGCTTTCCCCGAGGTTCCCGTGATCAATAACGATGTGCTGCGCAGCGTGCGCTACATGCTGAACATCAACGAGGCCGAAGTGGCCGCCATCGTCGCCTTGGGCGGCGGCAACGTGAGCAAAGGGGCACTCAATGTCTACCTCAAGAAAGAAGAGGAAGACGGTTTCCAGCCCTGCCCGGATGAAGTCATGGCCTGCTTCCTCAACGGTCTGGTGGTCCACCGTCGCGGCCGCGACGAGAGCCGCCCCGAGCCGGCGCTGGACCTGCCACTCACCAACAACACCGTGCTGAAAAAATTGCGCGTGGCCTTCAACCTGAAAGAAGGCGACATGTTTGCCGTTTTCGAGTTGGCCGGTTTCCGTGTCACCAAGCCGGAACTGAGTTCGTTTTTTCGCAAGGAAGGACAGCGCAACTACCGTGGCTGTGGCGACCAGATTTTGCGGAACTTCCTCAAGGGTTTGACGCTGCGTGTGAGAGCTTGACCCTGGTTCATCAGGCAGGCTCAGGACTTGCCTGATGAATCTTCCGGCAGGGCAATTACCATTTCTGTGAAGTTGCCCGTCTTGTCTTCCCGGCGCTGTTCAAAACCGCCAACCCTTCCTGAGGGCTGAGGCCCAGTGCCTCGCAATACCAGACGTACTCCACCACATCCAGCCGACGATCTCCCTGTTCCACCTTCTGCACATAGGAGTGGGGCTTTTCCAGTCGCGCTGCCAGATCACGCATGGACAAAGCTTGGGCTTTCCGTGCCGAGCGTAGCCAGGCACAAAGGGCCTGCATTTCACCTGTGTTGATGCTGTAAGTCATGCGTACCCATTTACGGTACGTCGACCCATGTACCTTAAATGGGTACATGCGCGTCGGCCTGTATAAATGAGCACGCCATACCCGCAGAGCAAGAAGAAGCTGCCCCGCTGATTTATGCGATATGCGAATTCCTGTGAATCGTCATGTTGGATTTACATGTACGGGGTCGGCACGCATCGTACGTGGTAAGGATTATTAACTACAGGAAGGGAAAATAATGTTGAAGAAAGCTGGATTGGCCATGCTTGTGGCCATGTGCACGACAGGGGTTACGCATGCTGAAGAGGTTGCTGACAGTGGTTTTTATCTGGGAGTCACTGCGGGCAAGCATAAAGTGGATGTAGATGGCATGAGCGGCGGCAGTGCGGGTGGCTTGGTGGGAGGCTACCGTATTGCCAACGGCTTGAGCGTTGAAGCAGCATTCACGGCAAGTGACCTCAAGCCGGATTCCATTCCGGGCTGCATTCTGGAGTTTGATACGGCAGCGGTGTATGGCGCGTTCAGAAGCTCTGGGAAGGTTTTTTTCAAGGGGAGAATCGGGATCCTGAATGAAGGGCTGACGTCGCGAGACACCTGTGTTGGCCTCATCGATGATGAAAGTGATACAGGCCTGAGTTTTGGTGTTGGTGGTGGCGTCCGCTTCGGCAAGGGTGCGCTTGAGATCGAGTACACGCTGGTCGAGCAGGACGTGGACCAGATTTCGGCAAATCTGATTTACAACTTCTGATGCCATCTGCCTGAATGAAAAGCGTGGGCAGGAGCTTGTCCACGCTTTTCCAGAAAGCGCTTCACTTTGCTTTCAGAGTTGCTGGCAGCATGTCCTTGTAGATTTTCCCGTCCTTCATGATGACCACGAAGTTGTTGGCAGGGTCTTCGATCAGCGCAATGTTTTCCAGCGGGTTGCCGCCCACCAGCAGCAGGTCGGCCAGTGCACCTTCCTCCACTACGCCCAGCTTGCCCGGATAGGGATTGCGTGCGCCGGAGAGCGCCAGCAGCTCTGCGTTCTGGCGTGTGGCCATGGTGAGCACTTCGGCTGGCGTGTACCAACGCGTCATTGTTGTCAGCTTGCTGCCCTGGCGTGCCGCGTTGGTGGCACTGAAGAGGATGTCGCTACCCCAAGCGGTCTTGATCTTGTATTTCTTTGCCAGCGCATAGGCTGTGTCTGTGCCTTTGTACATTTCCAGTTGTTTGATGCGGTTAGGACTGCCCTCGGCAAAAGTGGAGTGCCCGTCGTCGATGAAGGGCTGCAGGCTCCACCATGCCCCTTTCTGCGCCATCAGTTTGGCTGTGGCATCGTCCAGCAACTGGCCATGGTCTATGCATTTCACGCCAGCCTCCAGTGCCTGTCGCACGGCGCGTGGCGTATAGGCATGCACGGCCACGTAGGTGCCCCAGTTTTCAGCGGCTTCCACTGCAGCCTGCAATTCGGCTGTGGTGTATTGCGTTACGTCCAGAGGGTCGTAGTGCGAAGAGACCCCACCCCCTGCCATCAGCTTGATCTGCGAGGCACCGAGTGCGAGTTGTTCGCGTGCGCGTTTGCGTACCATGTCCGGGCTGTCGGCAATCACGGCAGCGCCGACGCGTTCGCTATAGCTGAAGTCATTGGGACGAGCAGGCAGCTCACTGGGGAGTCGGAAATCCCCATGGCCGCCAGTTTGCGAAATGAATGCGCCGGCTGGCCAGATACGCGGACCCGGTACGAGCCCCGCATCAATGCCACGCTTGAGGCCGAATACCGGGCCGCCCAGGTCGCGAGCGCTGGTGAAGCCGCGCATCAGCATGTCGCCGGCTGCCTTCACGGCAGCGACGTTCACAAAACCGATGTCGCTGGTCAGCAGGGCAGGTGCCGGAATCGTGGACAGCATGATGTGCGTGTGTGCATCGATCAGGCCCGGCATCAGCGTGCGGCCTTCACCGGCTATGATCTTGGTGCGTGCACTGCGGTCCACTGGAATCGAAGTGGTGGAAATTTTCTCGATAAGATTGCCGCTCACCAGCACATTGGTGGGGCTGGAGAGATTGCCGTTGTTAAGTGCGCGTACATTTTCGAAGAGCACTCGGGATGTCGGTACTGTCGCAGGCGTTGGTGCGTCGTCTGTTGCCATGGCGACAGCAGTACTGGCCAGCAATACAAGGGAAGTCAGCAGATGACAGCCGAAGCGTAAGTGCTGCATGTAGGGTTTCCTTTCCGGGTTGATGAGGGCATGGGGTGAGCGTAGCGAATCACCTAATGGCGTTAAAAGATCATGGTCCCGGCTTCCGCTGGGACCATGACTTCCATTGTGGTTAGCTGACCAGAATCTGCCTCAGCACAAACGGCAGAATCCCGCCATGGCGATAGTAATCCACCTCGATTGCCGTATCGATACGTGAAAGTACGGTAACGCGCTGCTGGGCTCCGCCGGCCCGGGTGATCACCAGCGTCATGTCCTGCTGCGGCTTCAGCTCACCGCTCACGCCCAGAATCTCGAAGGCCTCATCACCTTTCAGCCCCAGCGACTCCAGCGAATCTCCCCCTTTGAACTGCAGAGGCAGTACGCCCATGCCGACGAGATTGGAGCGGTGGATACGCTCGAAGCTTTTGGCGATAACGGCCTTGATGCCTAGCAGCTGTGTGCCCTTGGCGGCCCAGTCGCGGCTGGAGCCGGTGCCGTACTCTTCGCCGGCAAAGACCACGGTGGGTACGCCTCGTTTTATGTATTCCATGGCAGCGTCATAGACGGTGGTCTGTTTGCCGTCCTGCAGGGTGTAGCCGCCTTCGATGCGGGTGCCGTCTTCCTTCAGTGGCAGCATGAGGTTCTTAACGCGCACATTGGCGAAGGTGCCGCGGATCATGATGTCGTGATTGCCGCGGCGTGAGCCGTAGGTGTTGAAGTCGGCGGGCTGCACACCGTGTTCGGTAAGGTATTTACCGGCAGGTGTCGTTGGCTTGAAAGAGCCTGCAGGGGAGATGTGGTCGGTGGTCACGGAGTCGCCAAGCAGCAGCAGGGCGCGGGCACCCTTGATGTCGGCGACTTCGCCATGCTGCATGCTGAAATCGTCAAAGAAAGGGGGCTTGGCGATATAGGTGGATTTCGGCCAGGCGTAGACATTGCCCGTGGCGGCGGAAATGTTGTTCCAGAGATCGTTGTCCTTGGTGAAATCGGAATAGCGCTCACGGAACACGGCCGGGTTGAGTGCGATATGCAGCAGGGCATCCACTTCCGCATTGCTGGGCCAGATGTCGCGCAGGTAGACGGGCTGGCCGTCACTGCCTGTGCCGAGCGGCTCCGTGGTCATGTCGATATTGGCGCGGCCGGCGAGGGCAAAGGCGACCACCAATGGCGGTGAGGCCAGGAAGTTGGCGCGTATGTTCGGATGGATGCGTGCCTCGAAGTTGCGGTTGCCGGAGAGCACGGCGGCAGCGATGACATCGTTCTCGACAATGCTTTCGTTGAATTCCGGCGCGAGGTCGCCTGCATTGCCGATGCAGGTCGTGCAGCCGAAGGCGGCGACATTGAAGCCGAGCTGGTCCAGATACGATTGCAGGCCGGCAGCTTTGAGGTATTCCGGCACCACGCGTGAGCCGGGACCGAAGGAGGTCTTCACGCGCGGGCTGACGAACAAGCCCTTCTCAACCGCTTTTTTCGCAAGCAACCCGGCAGCCAGCAGCACGCTGGGATTGGAGGTGTTGGTGCAGGAGGTGATGGCAGCAATCAGCACGTCGCCATGGCCGATGTCGATGGCCTCACCCGGCACGGCGGTCTGCTTGACGCTGAGGTGGTTGTCGATCATCTCGACTTCATTGCGTTCCAGCGGGCGGTTGGGCCGGTTGGGAGGAACCGGCTGGCTTAACGGCAGGCTGAGTTTGGTGGGGTAGCGTTTGCCGAGGTCTGCCGGATTCTTGCCGAAGCCGTTGTCAGCACCGGGGGCGCTGAACAGGCGGCTGAAATCCGATTTCATCCTGGGCAGTTCGATACGGTCCTGCGGGCGCTTGGGGCCGGCCAGTGACGGAACGATGGTGGAGAGGTCCAGCGAGAGCGTGCGGGTGTAGTCGATCTCGCCTGCCTTGGGAACGCCGAAGAGATTCTGTGCGCGGAAATAGGCTTCGAACGCTTCCACTTCCTCGGCCTTGCGGCCCGTGCCCTTCATATAGGCCACGGTGGCTTCGTCCACCGGGAAAAAGCCCATGGTGGCGCCATATTCCGGGGCCATGTTGCCGATGGTGGCGCGGTCGGTCACGGAAAGGTGCGCCGTGCCTTCGCCAAAGAACTCCACAAATTTGCCCACGACTTTCTGCGCGCGCAGCATTTCCGTGATGGTGAGCACGAGATCAGTGGCAGTGACGCCTTCCTGCAGCTTGCCGGTCAGCTCTACGCCGACCACATCGGGCGTGAGAAAGTACACGGGCTGGCCCAGCATGCCGGCTTCTGCCTCGATGCCGCCCACGCCCCAGCCCACCACGCCCACGCCGTTGATCATGGTGGTGTGGGAGTCGGTGCCGACCAGCGTGTCGGGGAAGGCGACGCCATCGCGCTGCTGCACGCCCCGGAAGAGATATTCCAGATTCACCTGATGCACGATGCCGAAGCCCGGCGGCACCACACCAAAAGTGTCGAAGGCCTGCATGCCCCATTTCAGGAACTGGTAGCGCTCGTTGTTGCGCTGGAATTCCAGTGCCATGTTCTTGTGCAGGGAGTCGGCCTGGCCGAAGAAATCGACCTGCACCGAATGGTCCACCACCAGATCCACGGGCACCAGCGGTTCGATTTTCTTGGGGTCCTGCCCCATCTGGTGCGCGACATTGCGCATGGCGGCCAGATCGGCCAGCAGGGGAACGCCGGTGAAGTCCTGCAACACCACACGGGCCACCACAAAGGGAATTTCGTCTGTCCGCGGCGCGGTGGCACCCCAGTTGGCGAGCTGCCGCACATGCTCTTCGGTGATCTTCTTGCCGTCCACATTGCGCAGCACCGACTCCAGCACGATACGTATGGACACCGGCAGCCGCGAGACGGGGCCGACGCCTGCAGCTTCAAGGGCGGGCAGGGAGTGCAGCCTGAGGCTCTTGCCGGACGTGAGCGTGAGGGTCTGGAGGGTATTGGGCAGGGACATGATGCTCTCCTTGCAACAGACACAGGGCCTGAGGCGCTGGGTGGGGCGGAATCCGCAGTTTAGACCTGATCGGCTGGCGGGGCAGGGTTACGGCAACCGGTCAGTCATCTGGTCTATCATGGCAGGCGTTTGAACAGAAAGCCCAGTGGCCCGGAGCCCGCCATGAGCCAGTCTCACACCCAGTCCGATACTTTGTCAGAGACCCCTGCCGCGCAGCATTTCCGCACCTGCCACCTCTGCGAGGCCATGTGCGGTGTGGTGATCGAGCATCGCGAGGGCCGGATTCTCTCCATCAAGGGTGACAAGGCAGATCCGCTCTCCCGTGGGCATATCTGCCCCAAGGCCGTAGCCCTGCAGGATCTGCACGAGGACCCGGACCGCCTGCGCTGGCCGGTGAAGCGTGTGGGGCGTGACTGGGTGGAGATTTCCTGGGAGGAGGCTTACGCCACCATCGAAGAAAACGTGAAGCGTGTGCGGCGCGAGCACGGTGCCGAGGCCGTGGCACTTTATGTGGGCAATCCTTCCGCGCATACGCCGGCTGTGCTGCTGTTGCCGGCCCTGATGCTGGCGCTGGGTGGCCTGAAAACCCGTCGTTTCAGTGCCACCTCCGTGGACCAGCTTCCTGCCATGCTGGCCAGCCAGCAGATGCTGGGTCATCAGGTGCTGTTCCCGGTACCGGACCTGGACCGCTGCGATTTCCTGCTCATCGTGGGCGGCAATCCTGCGGCCTCCAACGGCAGCCTGATGAGCGCCGGCGACCCCATGGGGCGCATCAAATCCATACGCGAACGAGGTGGCCGTGTTGTTGTCCTTGACCCGCGCCGCACGGAAACCGCCGAGAAGGCCGACGAACACATTTTCATCCGTCCCGGCACGGATTTCTTTTTTCTTGCTGCGATGGCGCAGGAGATATTTGCGCAGGACCGTGTCCGCCTTCGGCATCTGGCCGGCATGGTGCAGGGGCTGGACGAGCTGCGAGAAGCACTGCGGGAATTCACGCCCGATGCTGTTGCGGACATCACGGGCGTGCCTGCCGAAAAAATACGTGAGTTGGCAGGGGCATTGATGGCAGCCCCCGCTGCTGCCTGCTATGGACGCATGGGCTCCTGCGTGCAGGAATTCGGCGGGCTCACCACCTGGATGTTGTACGTGCTCAACATCCTGAGCGGCAATATGGACCGCGAAGGTGGCGTGATGTTCACGCGCCCGCCTTTCGACATTGTGAGTCTGGGGCCGAAGGGGCATTACGGCAAGGAATTTTCCCGCGTGCGCGGCCTGCCGGATTTCGGTGGCGAGCATTCCGTAGCCGTGATGGCCGAAGAAATCCTGACGCCCGGCAAGGGAAAAATCCGCCTGCTGGCCACGCATGCCGGCAACCCCGTGTTGTCGACGCCCAATGGCCGCCAGCTTGACGAGGCGCTGGCCTCGCTGGATTTCATGTTCTCGATTGATCTCTACATCAACGAGACCACGCGCCATGCCAACATCATCCTGCCTCCTACCAGTGCGCTGGAGCGCTCGCATATGGATGTGGCGATTGCTGCCGTGAACGTGCGCAATTTTGCCAAGTGGTCACCGCCTTTGTTCGATGCGCCGGCAGACAGCCGTCATGACTGGCAGATATTGCTGGAGCTTTCCAATCGGCTGGCCGCCGGCAGCGATATGGGCCGTGGCCTGCGCCGTCGCGTGCAGCAGGTCATGGAAAAATTCGGGCTGGATGCGGCGCTTGACATGCTCCTGCGTTTTGGTCCCTATGGCACCCACCGCAAGCTGGCCGCGCGCAAGAGCTCCCTGCGCGAACGCTTCAGTGCCGTCCTCCGGCCGGACCTGCAGGGCCTGAGCCTTGAGAAACTGAAACAGCATCCGCACGGCATTGATCTGGGGCCACTGGAGCGCGCTTTCCCGGACTGGATATTCACACGCAGCGGCAAGATAGAAATCGCGCCAGCGTTGTACGTGAAGGATGTGGCACGCGCACGCATGCGGCTTGCCGAAGGCGAACACGGAGGCATGCTGCTGATCGGCCGCCGTCATTTGCGCAGCAACAATTCCTGGATGCACAACTCGCACCGGCTGGTGAAGGGCAAGCCACGCTGTACGGCCTTTTTGCATCCGCAGGATGCCGCCAGGCTGGGCATTGCCGAGGGGCAGGAGGTGCGTGTGGGTACTCGTGTTGGCAGCATCGTGTTGCCGGTGGAAATCACGGACAGCATCATGCCGGGCGTGGTCAGCGTGCCGCATGGCTGGGGCCATGACCGCGAGGGCGTGCGTCTGGAGATTGCCCGCAAGGTGGCCGGTGTCAGCATCAACGACATCACTGACGAGCGCCATATTGACGCGCTGACGGCCATGCCGGTACTGAATGGCGTGCCGGTCACGGTAACCGCCGTGCTTGCGGCAGGGGCCAGGGCGGAACCCATGGGTCTGGCCGGCTAAGAAAAAACACAGGAAACAGGGCCGTCTTCTGCGAAACTGCGCCCCCTTTTCTGGCTGGCAGTCCTGTTGGTGAGACAATGCAGGACAACCAGCGAAATGATGGACATGTGCTGATGCGAATTTTTCTTCTGGTCTTGCTGATTCTGCTGGCGCCGGTGTCGCGTGCTGATGACGGAGACAGTCCTGTCCTTCTCAGTCATGACGACATGGTGCTGGCCGCGCTCAGCCTGATCGGCTCTCCCTACAAATACGGTGGCGCCCATCCGGATGTGGGTTTCGATTGCAGTGGTCTCGTGAAGTACATCCTGGGCCTGACCAGCACCATCACCCTGCCGCGCTCATCGGAAGAAATGTACCGGGGCGGCGGCCATGCTATCACCCTTGATGAAATCAAGACCGGCGACCTGATCTTCTTCCGCATCGCCGGCTCCAAGCGCATCAATCATGTGGCGGTGTACATCGGCGAGAAGCGTTTTGTGCATGCTCCTTCAACGGGTGGCTTCGTGCGCGTGGACAAGCTGGGTGACCGTTACTGGCAACGTTATCTGGTGGGGGCGCGCCGTGTGCTGCCAGAGAACGACATGGACGTGCTGGCAGGTACTTCCGCTCAATCAGCCGGCATGCGATAAGTCCGGTGCTACCGTTCTTGTCATGGCGCCTTCGCCGGGCATAGGCATGACGTTTCACTTTCGAATGACATAACCGATTCTTTGTCATCCCCGCGAAGGCGGGGACCCAGTGCCGCTAAAGTTGCCAGGTCCCCACCTTCGCGGGGACGACAGGGGAAGAGTTAAGCCCTAAATTTTCCGGGATTTTTTCCATGAGCCTTGCCTCCCTTTTTGATTCCCTGCACACACAGGAAAACATCGACATTCCTCCGGGCTGGACGCAGGGCCGCGCCAATTACGGTGGCCTGGTGGCCGCCATCATGTATGCACGCACAGTGGCGTTGGTTGAAGGGGAGCGCGTGTTGCGTTCAGCCACGGTTTCCTTTGTCGGCCCGGTTGCCACGGGGGTGGCCACGGTGAAAGCAGAGGTGTTGCGGCAGGGAAAGTCAGTGGTGCAGACAGAGGCCCGCCTTCTGCAGAACGGTGAAGTGGTGGGTGTGCTGCTGTGCAGCTTTGGTGCAGGCCGTGATTCCGCCATCAAAGTGGCAGGCGATGCCGCACCGGCTTTCAAGCCTCCCGCCGAAGGCTTGGAGCTTCCCTACATTCCCGGCGTGGTGCCGGAGTTCACACAGAACATCGATTTCCGCTGGGCGCATGGTGACCTGCCTTTCACCGGCTCGACGCTGCCGGAAATCGGTGGCTGGATGCGCCTCAAGGAGTCGCGCGGCACGCTCGACATGCTGGATCTTTTCATGCTGGTGGACGCATGGCCGCCCACCGTGCTGCCGATGACACGGGGCCCCGCGCCCGGCAGTTCGCTGACCTGGACACTGGAGCCGGTATTCCTCCCCACCGGCAAGACGGCAACGGACTGGTGGCAATATCTCGCCACCACCGATTTTGCGGTGGACGGCTACTCCAATACGCAGGCACGTATCTGGGATGACGAAGGCAATCTTGTTGCCATCAGCCGGCAGGTTGTCGTGGTGTTTGCCTGAGCCCGTTGTAAATACTGACTAAGAACGCTGTCACCCCGGCGCAGGCCGGGGTCCATAGGGCTGTGATACTGTCCATGCCGCATGGGTCCCGGCCTGCGCCGGGACGACGTAATTCTTGAGAGTGCAGCAGCATAAGCCACACACGATTCACGTTCATGTCCCTCCCCATTGACCTCATTCTTCCCGAGCTGCTGCGATCACTTTCGCAGCAGCCTTCGCTCGTGCTACAGGCCCCGCCTGGCAGTGGCAAGACCACGCGTGTACCGCTGGCGTTGTTGCAGGCAGAGTTCCTTGGCGACAAACGCATTGTGATGTTGGAGCCGCGCCGGCTCGCCGCGCGTTCGGCGGCACGCTACATGGCCTCCCTGCTGGGCGAGGAAGCAGGCCATACCGTGGGTTATCGCACGCGACTGGATACGAAGGTCAGCCGCGACACACGCATCGAAGTCGTGACAGAAGGCATACTCACGCGCCTCTTGCAGGATGATGCCACGCTGTCGGATTACGGCGTCGTGATCTTCGATGAATTTCATGAGCGTTCCCTGCAGGCCGACCTCGGCCTTGCGCTTAGCCGCGAATGCCAGCAGGTGCTGCGTGAAGACCTGCGTCTCGTGGTGATGTCGGCCACGCTGGATGCGGCATCCATGTCGCGTGTGCTGGGTGATGTGCCGGTATTGCGTGCCGAAGGGCGCATGTTTCCGGTGGAGACGCGCTATGCCCCGGTCGGCCGCTCACCTCTCAACGAACATCTTGCCGCCGTGATCCGCGAAGTGATCGCACGCGAAACCGGCTCGCTGCTGGTTTTTCTCCCGGGTGAAGGCGAAATACGGCGGCTCGCCGACCTGCTTGCTCCCGTACTGCCCGCTGACGTGATGCTGGAGCCACTCTTCGGCCAGTTGTCTGCCGATGAGCAGGACCGGGCCATCAGCCCGGCACCGGCGGGCTTGCGCAAGATTGTGCTGGCAACATCAATTGCCGAGACCAGTCTCACCATCGAAGGCATTCGCGTGGTGATTGATTCGGGTCTGCTGCGCGTGCCGCAATTCGATCCCAACAGTGCGATGACACGGTTGGTGACGCAGAAAGTTTCGGCAGCCAATGCCGAGCAGCGGCGTGGCCGTGCCGGCCGTCTGGGGCCAGGTATCTGTGTGCGTTTGTGGAGCGAGGACGAGCAGGAACGTTTGCAGCCGTTTGCCACGCCGGAAATCCTGCAGGCTGACCTGACTGGCACCGTGCTGGAACTGGCCCAGTGGGGAGTGAATGATCCTGCGGCACTGGCCTGGCTGGATTCACCGCCACCTGCCAACTGGTCGCAGGCGCGGGAGTTGCTGCAGCGGCTGGAAGCGCTGGACGAGAAAGGGCATGTCACGCTGCATGGCCGGCAGATGCTCAAGCTCGGGCTGCCTCCCCGTCTCGGACATATGGTCATACGCGGTCGTGAACTGGGCATGGGAAAGCTGGCGGCCGAGGTTGCAGCGCTGTTGTCCGAGCGCGATCTCTTGCCGCATGCACATGGCGCTGACATTCATGATCGTCTGATGTTGTTGCGCGGTGAGCGCGATGTTGCCGGTGTGGATCGTGGGCGGCTGCGCTTGGTGAAGGAGGGGGCGCGAAAACTGATGCCGTCTGCTGGTGCAGAAGCAGACAGCACTGAAAGAGCCGGCCTGCTGCTCGCACTTGCCTATCCCGATCACATCGCACAACGCCGCAAAGGAGCAGAGGCACGCTTCCTGCTGAGCAATGGTCGCGGTGCCTTTCTGCCAGCGGAAGACCGGCTGGCGCGTGAAGAATGGCTGGTGGCCGCCGACATGGATGGCAAGGCGCGAGAGGCCCGCATTTTTCTGGCAGCGCCTGTTTCCTTGAGCATGCTGGAAGAGGGCATGGGTGCGGCCATTACCGAAACGGAATTTGTTTCCTGGGATACACAGACACAGGCCGTGCTTGCCCGCAAGCAGCGTCGGTTGGGTGCGTTGGTCCTGGAAGACAAACCGCTGGCCAGTGCCTCGCCTGAAAAAATCCGCGAAGTGTTCTGCGATGCCATTCGTGCGGAAGGACTTCAAGTGCTGCCATGGACGCCGGAGTTGCGCCAGTGGCAGGCACGTGTGCAAATGATGCACTTGCTGGAGCCGGAGCATTGGCCTGCGGTGAGTGATCCTGCATTGCAGGAAGCGCTGGAAACATGGGCCGGACCGTTTCTGGATGGCTTCAGCCGCTTTTCACATCTGGAAAGATTCCCGCTGTCCGATGCACTAACCAGTTTGCTGGACTGGGATGCAGGGCAACGCCTGGATAGGGAGCTGCCAGTGCGCATTGCCGTGCCCAGCGGCTCGACCATCAGCATCGATTACACCGCAGAGCATGATCCGGTGCTGTCGGTGAAGTTGCAGGAAATGTTTGGCCTGACAGAAACCCCGCGGCTGGCCGGAGGCCGCGTGCCGCTGACCATACATCTGCTCTCGCCTGCGCAACGCCCGGTGGCAGTGACACAGGACCTGGCGAGTTTCTGGAAGAATGCCTATCAGGATGTGAGAAAGGATTTGCGCGGGCGATATCCTCGACACCCCTGGCCTGAAGACCCGCTGACAGCGGTAGCCCAGCGCGGTGTGAAGCATCCCCGTAAACCCGGTTGACGGGAGTGCCGCTAAAGAAAGCGTCCTCCAAGAGCAATACAAAGGAGTTTATATATTTGACTCCTTGATTGAGCTGTCGTCCCCGCGAAGGCGGGGACCCAGTGACTTTTTTATCGCTGACCCGAAAAAAACAAGACCAAAGACGCTGGGCCCCCGCCTTCGCGGGGGCAACAGTGGCTCAAAAAACGGTTTTAGGGAGTCAAGTATATAAATCCCATAAAAAAGCCCGGCACATGGCCGGGCTTTTTTTGTGTCGAAGCTGTCAGGCCTGTTGGCCTTCCTGTTTGCTCAGCCGCTCGCCATGACGGCGCGCGTGATGATGCGTCAGCGGGTCATCCTGTGCGGGCGAGCACAGCGAGCCCACGATCATGCCGAGGATGGACATGAGGAAGCCCACCAGTTGCGGCGGCCACATGCCTTCGGGGGCCAGGATTTCAAGGCCGATCCAGGAGCTGAGACCCAGGACGATGGCGGTCATGGCACCGGTAGTGTTGGCGCGCTTCCAGTAGAGGCCGGCAGCCAACGGTACGAAGGTGGCGACCAGTGTCACCTTGTAGGCGTTTTCCACCATTTCATAAATCGTGGAGTCGGAATACAGCGCAAAGATCGTCACGAAGATCGTGAAGAAGAGCACCACCACACGCATCAGGTTGAGGTTTTCCTTGTCCGTGAGCTTGCGCGGGAACAGGTCACGCAGGATGTTTTCGGCAAAGGTCACGGAGGGTGCCAGCAGGGTGGCGCTGGCGCAGCTCTTGATGGCGGAGAGCAGTGCACCGAAGAACAGCACCTGGGCCACGATGCCCACATTCTGCAGGATCATCTGCGGCAGGATCATCTGCGAGTCTTCGGCCATCCACTGCTCGACCAGACCCGGATTGATGAGGGTGGTGGCATAGGCGAGGAAGATCGGGATCATGGCGAAGAGCAGGTAGAAGCTGCCGCCGAGAATGGAAGCGTTGCGTGCCACCTTCTCGTTCTTGGAGGCGGCGACGCGCTGGAACACGTCCTGCTGCGGAATGGAGCCGAACATCAGTGTGATGGCGGCGCCCACGAAGGCCAGGATGGCACCGGTTTCAAGGTCTGGCCAGAAGGCGAGCTTGCCGGAGTCGGCTGCATGCTGGACCACGGCCACGGCGCCGCCGTCCACCTGCCCGGACACCACCCAGGTGATGTAGAGCAGGCCGACCACGATCACGATCATCTGCACGAAGTCGGTCACGGCGACGGACCACATGCCGCCCAGCAGCGTGTAGATCAGGATGGAGCCGGCGCCGATGAACATGCCCGTGGTCTGGCTGATGGCGCCGTCGGATACCACGTTGAAGACCAGTCCCAGAGCCGTGATCTGTGCAGCCACCCAGCCAAGGTAGGAGAGCACGACGCAGATGGAAGTGATGACTTCCACGGTGCGGCCGTAGCGCAGGCGATAGTAGTCACCGATGGTGAGCAGTTTCATGCGGTAGAGCGGTACCGCGAAGAAAAGGCCGACGAGGATGAGGCACATGGCAGCGCCGAAAGGATCGGCCACGATGCCACCCAAGCCTTCCTCGAGGAAGGTGGCGGGAATGCCGAGCACGGCTTCGGAGCCGAACCAGGTGGCGAACACCAGCGTGGTCACCATCACCAGCGGCAGGCTGCGGCCGGCGACGGCGAAGTCGGCGGTGTTGTGCACCTTTCTGGCAGCCCACAGGCCGAGCAGGACGGACAGTACCCAATAGAGGATGACAAACCAGATCAGCATCAGCGTGCTCCTGATGGTGTGTTTTGTGGTTTTCGGAAGGCGACGGCCGTGGTCTGGAGTCCACCCCGGTGGCAGTTGCCGCTTCACGTTTTTCGGCGCGCATCGTGCGGCAAGCCGCGAAACTTGTCCATGGTATCGGACGGGAATCGGGAGGCCCTGCCAGCGTTGCCTGCGCGTGTCGCCGGGAGAGCAGCAAAAAGCGGGCCTGATCCGTCCCGAGGTACCTGTCGCGCAGACCGTGCATCCGTCAGGAAGCGTCTGCCAGCGGCACGGGCGTACTTGACCGGAGCCGGGGCCGCTGGCCTTAATTCGCGCCTGCCTCCGGCAGTCTGCTGTGCGTGTGCCGGCCAGGCGGGAGACGGAGGCAGCTACAGGAAAGCGCGTGCATGAAATTCAGCCTGAGCCAGGAGTTTCCTTTCGGTATTGATGCCCTCTGGCCGGTGTATGGTGATCCGACTTATCTGGAGGCCAAGTACAAGGCGTTGGGTGCGCACAGCCTGAAGATCGTGGAGGCGAAGACCGACCAGAGCGAGATTGGCGTGCTGCTGGAGCGCACCATTGCGCCTGACCTGAAGGGCGTACCTGACTGGGCACGCAAGCTGGTGTCCCGCAATTATGTGATGAGGCACGAGAACCGCTGTCGGCGTACCCGGCCGGGACATGCCTCGGTGAGCTTGCGCATTACGCCGATTGGAGCGCCGGTGGACATACGCGGGACAGGCACGTTGTCGGAGGAGGTGGCTGGCCGGACAAGACTGTCACTGGAGTTCGAGGTGGAGTGCAGTATTCCTGTCGTGGGAAAGAAGGTGGCCGAACTGTTTGCCGGCAAGATTCGTGAAGCGCTGGCGGAGGATTATGAGTTCACGCGTGACTATATCGGCAGGCTTGCCTGAGTGTTGCAGTTCTCTTTGCAGAACGAGCGTGACGAAAAAAAGCCCGGCATTGCCGGGCTTTTTCATGGTGTCAGAATGACGGGCGATCACTTCTCGACGAAGGCGCGCTCGATCACGTAGTCACCCGGTGCGTGGCTGGTACCTTCGGTGAAGCCGCGCTTCTCGAGGATTTCCACGAGGTCCTTCAGCATGCTGGGGCTGCCACAGATCATTACGCGGTCGGTAGCTGGATCAAACGATGGCAGGCCGATATCGCTGAACAGTTTGCCGTTCTCGATGAGATCGGTGAGACGCCCCTGGTTGTGGAAGTCTTCGCGCGTGACGGTGGGGTAATAGATCAGCTTTTCCTTCACAAGTTCGCCGAAATATTCGTTATCGGGCATGTCTTCGCGGATGTGCTCCATGTAGCCGAGCTCACTCTTCCAGCGCACGCCGTGCGTGAGAATGATCTTGTCAAAGGCTTCGTAGAATTCCGGATCGCGGATCACGCTCATGAAAGGCGCAAGGCCGGTGCCGGTACTGAGCAGGTAAAGGTTCTTGCCCGGCGTGAGGTTGTCCATGATGAGCGAGCCGGTGGGCTTGCGGCCGACCAGCAGCGTGTCACCCACTTGCAGGTGCTGCAGGCGGGATGTCAGCGGGCCGTCCTGGACCTTGATGCTGTAGAACTCCAGATGGTCCTCGTAGTGTGCGCTGACCACGGAGTAGGCACGCATCAGCGGCTTGCCGTTGACCTCCAGCCCGATCATCACGAATTGACCTGTCTTGAAACGCAGGGCCGGATCGCGGGTGGTGGTAAAGCTGAACAGCGTGTCGTTCCAGTGGTGGACACTCAGGACTTTTTCTTCGGCAAACGCTGCCATGGCAAGGTCTCGCTAGGTATCGTGGAGGGCGGTTACGGGTATCGCTGTCAGACAGGATGCGCTTTTTACCAAGCCTGACTTATCAGTACAAATACAAATTTCTTATGAATTGATCGCGGTCAGCTTATAAGCAGGTGCGTGATTTTTCTCAGGCATCACGGTTTTGTCGTCTCCTGCGGAGTGGCGCCCTGGGTGATGTAGCCGGTGATCATGTCCGCCAGTCCTTCGATCACGGCTTCACTGCCAAAGCGGTCGCTGTTCTGGCTGACCGTGCGCATGAGCGTGAAGAGGGCGCTGTTGTAGGTGATGTAGAGCCGCACGGGCAGGTCGCGCACCGGGTACTCGAGCTGGTGCTCCAGGAAGTACATGCGGCCGGTCTCGAAGAAATACTGCTCCAGCACGTCGGCCACGCTGTTCACTGGCAGGCGGTGCCAGTTGCGGGCCAGTTCCAGGTAGAGCCCTTCGTTGCTGTGCATGAAGTTCACCGTGAGCGTGAGGGCGGTCTTCACGGTGTCGCGCAGGCTGAGCTGGGCGGCGAGCGAGGCCTGGCTGTCCAGTATCTGGGTCAGGTCGCCCACCATCTTCTCAAGCAGGGCGGCCACCAACGCCTCCTTGCCGTCGAAGTATTGATAAAGTGAGCCCACACTTACGCCAGCAGCCTCGGCAATATTGGGTGTTGTCGTCCCGTCCAGTCCGCGCTGGGCAATGACCCGGGCGGTTGCCTCGATCAGGGTTTCCACCATCTGGCGGGAGCGTTCCTGTTGGGGTTTCTTGCGCATGGGTGTACCTGGGGCTTGCCGTGTGTGGGTTGCCGGAGAATGCGAATTGAATACGAATACATATTCGCATTAAGGTTGGGGACATCACAAGCCCGGCACGGGGTTGTTTGTCATGCCGGCCGAGCCTGTCCGCCATGGTGGAGTGCCATGCCGGGCAAGCAGCAAAATTTTCAGGTGCGTTGATAACAAGAAGAAATGCACGATGCATTTCAGGCCCGCCAGCAGGATGGCATGACGTCGTCGCCATGCGATGCAGGAGATTGAGAATGTCACTTTCGCCGGTTGCTTCCACGGTCAGCCGCCAGATTCGCCAATCGCTGCCGGGCAGCAAGGGCAAGCCGCTGGTGGGCCACAGTTTCGATTTCATCGGTGACCCCATGGGCATGGGGCTCAAGCTGTCTTCCCGTTATGGCGACGTGTTCTGGATCAATGCCCTCGGCACCACCTTCATTTCCATGATGGGTCCGGATGCCAACCAGCTTGTTTTCCGTAACCAGGGTGATCTTTTCTCGAACAACCAGGGTTGGGATTACTACATCGGCAAATTTTTCCATCGCGGCATCATGCTGCTGGATTTCGAGGAGCACCGGCATCATCGCGGCATCATGCAGGCAGCCTTCAAGAAGCCGGTGCTGGTGCAGTACCTGGAACGCATGAATCCTGCCATCGAGCAGGGCATACGGCGCTGGAAGACAGGCCGCAATTTCGAAGTGCTCACGCACATCAAGCAGCTCACGCTGGATATTGCCACCGACATCTTCATGGGCGAGAAACTGGGCCCCGAAGCCGACAAGATCAACAATGCTTTCGTCGACTGCGTGCGCGCAGGAACTTCGCTGGTGCGCTTCCCCGTGCCGGGCGGGCGCTGGAAGAAAGGGCTGGACGGACGTGTCGTGCTGGAGGATTTCTTCCGGGCGCGTATCGACCAGAAGCGTGCCAATCCGGGCGAAGACCTTTTCTCCCGGCTTTGTCAGGCTGAAGATGAAATGGGCCGCCGTTTCAGTGATGACGATGTGATCAACCACATGATCTTCCTCATGATGGCAGCGCACGATACGTCGACGATCACGCTTTCCACCATGTTCTACCAGCTTGCACGCCATCCTGAATGGCAGGACCGACTGCGCGAGGAGTCTTTCCGCCTCGGCAAGCGTTATGTGGATCACGACGATCTGGGCAAGCTTGAGGATGCCAGCTTGGTCATGAAGGAATCGCTGCGCCTGATCCCTCCTGTGCACGGCATTCCACGAAAGACCGTGAAGGATGTGGAGTTCAAGGGCTACCACATTCCGGCCGGCAGCATGTTGTCGGTAAGCCCGCTTGTGACTCATCGTATGAAGGAGTGGTGGTCACATCCTGACGTTTTCGACCCTGAGCGCTTCAGCGAAGCCCGCAACGAACACAAGAAGCATCCCTATCAGTACGTGCCTTTCGGCGGCGGTGCCCATATGTGTATCGGTCTGCATTTTGCCGAAATGCAGGTGAAGGCCGTGTTGCACCATGTGTTGCAGCGCTACCGCTGGAGTGTGCCGGCTGATTATGAAATGCCGGTGGACTTCACCTCCCTGCCGGTGCCGGCCGATAAGCTGCCGGTGAAGCTGGAGCGTCTCTGATTATCGGCATGTAAGGCAGTCAAAAGGACCACGGCCCCTGCCGTGGTTTCTTTTTTTGAGGTGTACCGCATGACACGACCACTCTTGCATTTCACGCATGCCACCGGTGTTCCCTCCGGTAGTTACGGTGCCTTCTTTTCGCATCTGGACGCTGATGTCATCACGCTTCCGCTGATCTCGCACGAGCCTGCCTATCCGGTGGAACAGGAGTGGGATGCCCTGGTGGAGCAGTTGTGTGCTTCCATCCGGACCCAGGCCGACAGGCCGGTGATCGGTATCGGGCACTCGCTCGGTGGTGCGCTACATTTCATGGCCGCACAGCGCCATCCCGAACTATATCGAGGGCTTGTATTGATGGAGCCGGCGTTATTGAGCCGACGCTCCGTGTTCCTGCATCTGTTGCTGCGTGCCGGATTGCGGCTGGGAGTGGCCAAGCCACCGCCCTTGTTCCGTCTGCGGCGCGAGGCCTGGGCCAGCCGTGACGAAGCGGAGGGTGGTCTTGGCAGCAAGGCGCTGTACCAGCGTTTCCATGCAGAATGCCGTGAGGAATTTTTCAGGCATGGACTGGTGGATCAGCCGGATGGTTCGGTGCGCCTGCGTTTCTCGGCAGCTAATGAAAGCAAGATATACCAGACGGCACCTTTGCGGCACTTGCGCCGCTATCGCCAGCGCTCCGCTGTGCCGGGGGTGTTGCTGTACGGGAAGGAGAGCGATCTGGTGGCGGGTGGAGCGGGTAACTGGTTGCAGCAGCAACACGGTTTTGCAGCGTTGCCCTGTGAGGGCAGCCATTTCTTTCCGCTGGAGTATCCGGCGGAAACAGCAGGCAAGGTGAATGCGGCGGTGCTGCGTTTGCTGTAGGTGTTGCCCCGATTAGGGGATGAAAATGAAAAAGCCCGCGTTTTGCGGGCTTTTTCATGGCCGGGCAGAACGGAGTCTTACAGGCGCTCGATCACGGTTGCCGTTGCCATGCCCTGAGCAATGCACATGGTCTGCAGGCCATAACGTGCACCTCGACGTTCCAGTTCGTTGACCATCTTGGTCATGAGGATGGAGCCGGTGGCGCCCAGCGGGTGACCGTGAGCGATGGCACCGCCGTTCACGTTCAGGCGTTCGTGGCCGATACCCAGCTCCTTCATCCAGATCAGGGGAACGGGCGCAAACGCTTCGTTCACCTCGAAAATATCGATGTCATCCAGTGTGAGGCCAGCGCGGGCCACGGCTTGTTGCGTAGCGGGAATCACTTCCATCAGGGCCAGCGTAGGATCACCCGCTACACAAACGCGAGACAGGATGCGGGCACGCGGCCGGAAGCCGTCACGCTCGGCGGTGGCGCGATCGGCAATCAGAAGCACGCCAGCGCCATCGGCAATCGTGGAGGCATTGCCGGCGGAAATCTTGCCGGTTTCCGGGCGGAAAGGCTTGGGCAGCGTGGCCATTTTCGCAAGGTCCAGTTTCTCGCGGATGGTTTCGTCGTAATCAATGCGCGCGCTGCCGCCGTTGGCATCGAGACCGTCGAGTGCGGCAATCTGATTCTTGAACCAGCCTTCGCTCTGCGCCGCCCAGCCGCGGCGGTGCGACTCGATGGAAAACTCGTCCAGTTGTGTCTGCGTGATGCCATGGATGTCGCACAGTCGTTCGGCGGACTCGCCCTGATGGATGATTTCGTATTTCTCTTTCAGCCTGGCATTCACATTGGAGAAGTGGCCGATGTCGGAAAACATGGGCACGCGGCCCATGGATTCGATACCGCCCGCCAGCACGTAGTCAGCATCGCCACCCAGCACCTTCAGCGCCGCCAGATGCACGGCCTCCTGCGAGGAGCCGCAGGCGCGCTGTACGGTGAAGGCATTGGTGTGAATGCCGAGGCCGGAGAGCAGGCCGGCCATGCGGGAAATATTGTTGCCCTGCTCGCCACGCACGGTCACGCAGCCGGTGATCAGTTCGCTGATCTTTTCCGGCGCGATGCCGGTGCGGGCCAAGAGGGCGCTGATCACGTGTGCATAGAGCTCGGTGGGCTCCCAGGCGCGCAGGGCACCTTTTTCGGCATGGCCGCGGCCGATGGGGGAGCGGATGGCGTCAATGATGACGGCTTCGCGGACTGACATGAAAAACTCCGGAAAAGAACTGCTTGGTCACGGGGCCGGCATTATGTCAGGCATGGCGCTGGCTGTCAGGGGCTCGGCCATTTTCGCTGTCGGTTTTGTCAGCTTGGTCGTTAATGCGCATGAGCAAGTCCGGAATCTGCCCGTGCTGATCATTCATGCAAGGAAGAGAGTCACTTTCGATCATTGAGTGGCCCCGGGGCGCAGGCTGGAATAGCAGACCGTCTGCGTACAGCTTTCCACACAAGAAAAAGAGAAGGACCCACCATGACCCGTTATGCCTCCGACCGTCCCTGGCTCCAGACCTACCGTGAACTCGGCATTGAGTGGGACCACACCCCGGCCGTTCCAAAGAAGAGCCTGGCGGATTACATCGAGGATCATGTGGTGTCCTTTCCGGACCGCACGGCCCTTGTCTTTCTTGGCCAGACCATCAGCTACCGCCAGCTCGACGAGCAGGCCAACCGTCTGGCGCAGGTGTTGCGTCAGCAGGGTTGCGGGCGTGGTGATGTGCTGGGCATCCATTTGCCCAACACGCCGCAGTACATTCTTGCCTTCGTGGCGGCAGCCAAGCTCGGCATGGTGCTGACCAGCATTTCCGCCCTGCTCACACCGCCGGAAATCGCCTTCCAGGCCAATGATGCCCGGATCAAGGTGCTGCTTTCGCTGGATGCCCTGTTCAATGCCGCCGTGAAGCCCGTGCTGGCACAGATTCCGTCACTGCAACTCGCGCTGGTGTCATCGGCCACCGAATTGCTGCCGGGCATGCCGGCGGCCACGGTTGCCGCTGAAAAAGAAGCGCATGTCACGGTGCTGGGGCTGAGTGCGGCGCTGGCATCGGCCAGTGCTGGACGTGTGCACACGCAGGCAGAACTGGATGACGTGATCTTCCTGCAATACACCGGCGGCACCACAGGCAAGCCCAAGGGCGCACAGCTTTCCTTGCGCAACGTCATCGGCAACAACCTGCAGGTGGATGTTTTCAACAAGTACGACATCGGTGCCGAAACCTTTGCCTCGGCCTTTCCCATGTTCCATGTGGGCGGTACGGCCGTGAGCTACAACGCGTTGCGTGTGGGTGCCACTTATCTCGTGATTCCTGATCCGCGCAACGTGGAACACTTTGTGGCGGAAATGAAGAAGCATCCGCCCACAGCCATCATGGCGGTGCCCGCGCTTTACCAGATGATGCTGGCGCATCCGGATTTTCGTGCCATGGATTTCAGCAAGCTGAAAATGGCCGTGACAGCCGCCGCGCCCTTTGCCGTGGAAGAGTTGAAAAAAGTGGAAGCAGTGATCGGTGTTGGCAAGATGAGCGAGGTCTACGGCATGACCGAAACCGGCCCGGTGCAGACCTGCAATCCGCCGCAGCGTTATCGCCTGGGTTATGTAGGCATGCCGATTCCCGGCACCGATATTCGTTTGGTGGACCCGGAAAATCCCGAGAAAGAAGTGCCGCTCGGTGAGCCCGGCGAAATCATGGTGACCGGGCCGCAGGTGATGACGGGGTATTTCGGGGATGTAGGCGCGGGGGCGCTCCGTGAAATCGATGGCCAGCGCTGGATGATGACCGGTGATATCGCCGTGATGGACGACGACGGTTACCTGCGCATCTGCGACCGCAGCAAGGACATGCTCATCGTGGGCGGTTACAAGGTGTTCTCGGTGGAAGTGGAGGGCAAGCTGGCCGCGCTGCCTTTCATTGCCATGAGTGCCGTGGTGGGCCGCCCGGATACCGAACGCCCCGGCAATGATGTGACGCAACTTTATGTGCAGTTGAAGCCGGGCGTGGCCGAGAGCGAAGAAACGCTGCGTGAGGAAATCATAGCCTTCTGTCGCGCCAACATGGCGCCTTACAAGGTGCCCAAGGAAATTTTCTTCGTCCCGGCGATTCCCCTTACCTCCGTGGGCAAGATCGACAAGAAAGTGCTGCGGCAGAAGGTGGCTTGAGCGCGGGTTACCTGTTCAAAAAAAGCCCGCTATCGCGGGCTTTTTTTAGGGACTTATATACTTGACTCCCTAACGTATCTGTCGTCCCCGCGACAAGCGTAGCGCAGAACAGCCGTCTGGCTGGCCCCAAAGGGGCGAGCGAAGCGAGTAACGCGGGGACCCAGTGACTTTTTTACCGCTGACCCGCAAAAAAGGACCAAAGACACTGGGCCCCCGCCTTCGCTAGGGCGACAGTGGCTCAAAAAAGTTTTAGGGCGTTAATGTAGTCATTCCCTTTTTTTGATGTCTCTTCAGCATCTGGTGAAACCGCTCACGGCTTCATCCATTCCATGAGCGCCTCATACACGCGTTTGTCCTTCAGCATGGCGATATGCCCCAGTGCGGGCAGTTCGATGCGGCTGATGTCACCCTGCAGTGCTTTTTCCGGCTCCAGATGTTGGCCGAGTGCGCTGCGCACGGGCACGAGGCCGTCACCCAGCATGTCCATGCGGCGGTCATTGCCCAGATGTCCTGCAAGCAGCAGGTGGCGTGTGCCGGTCTGCAACTGCACGGGTCTTTCCTTGCCGGCGGTGATGCGGCCGTGACGCAGGTCCTGGATGCCGTTGCTGCGCAGGCCGCCTATCTGCATGAAGGGGCGCGTGTAAGGTGTGAGTGACAGCAACCGGTTCGCGCTTTCGCCCAGCCGCTCCAGTGGTGCCCCCTGATGCGGTGTGCCGAGATAGGCCGCCTGCTGCAATTGATCTTGCCAGCAGAGGCCGTACTGGCGGGCATGATGGCTGGCGGCGCGGATGGCCAGCCCGCCCATGCTGTGGCCGATCAGGGTCAGCGGCAGCTTGCCGGGGTTGCTGGCCTCCAGCAGTAGGCTGAGGTCGCCACCGCTTTCATGGATGGCGCGGCCGGTGTTGTAGCGCAGCCAGGCCACGCCATAACCGAAATCGCGGAGTTCGCGCACAAAACCCTGATGCTCATGGTTCTGCCATTCACGCTCCGAGAGGCAGAGGCCATGCACGAAAAGCACGAGGCCGCGCCTTGCGCCACTCTGCCACTGCTCGGCTGAAACCGCGTTGCCGAATTCGTCACGCAGGCTCATGCCCTGCTGCAAGGGGTTGCCGTGGGCAGCCAGTGTGTCGCCGAGCACGCCATTGAGGGCGCTGCGGAAAAGCCCACCGTTGTCCTGCGGCAAGCGGCTGCCCAGTTGCTGTGTCAGCCCGGCCAGCCAGAGAAAGCTTTGGGTGACGGCCTGATAGGGCATGGGGGCCTGATCGGCGGTGCTGCTCTCGCCCTGCAGGGCGGCTGGTGCGTTGGCGATGGTGGCATGGGTGCTGGCCACCAGCCGGGTGATGCCACCGGCTGCCAGCAATGAAAGATGGGTCAGGGCTGCGCCGTGGCTGCCGGCTGTTGCCAGCAGGCTGCGGTTTTCCAGGCGGAAGGAGGTGTTGTCCTGTCGGGGTGAGGTCGTCATGGCAAGCACTCAGTGAACAAGTGTTCACATCCTCGCGATGCCAGCGCCGCCCGTCAATGCCATTGGTCGGTGTCATTGTTGGACAGCAGTGCTCATGATGTGACGTTACGCTCCTCCACCAGCCGGTCCCGCCGCGCCAGTTGCGGGAACCAGTACATCCAGAGCGCGACCACCGCCAGTGTGCCCACGCCGCCCAGCACGATGGAGGGCACCAGTCCCATGAGGGCGGCGCTGACCCCGGAGCGGAACTCGCCTAACTGGTTGGAGGCGCCGATGAAGACGAAGTTCACCGCGCTCACGCGGCCACGCATGGCGTCCGGCGTTTCCAACTGGATGAGCGAAGAGCGTATGACGACGGACAACATGTCGGCCCCGCCCAGCACGAGCAGGCTTACGACCGAGAGCACCATGGAAGTCGAGAAGCCGAGCACGATGGTGGCGAGGCCGAAAACTGCCACGCCGCCGAACATGACATGGCCGGCGCGACGCTCGATGGGATAGCGCGATAGCCAGAAGGACACGGCCAGCGCGCCCACGGCCGGCGCCGAGCGCAGGATGCCGAGGCCCACCGGCCCCGTGTGCAGCAAGTCCTTGGCGATGATGGGCAGCATGGCGGTCGCGCCACCCAGGAGCACGGCAAAAAGGTCCAGCGAGATTGCGCCCAGTACCACGGGCTGGCTCTTGATGTAGCGGAAGCCCGCGAACACGGAGTTGTCTTCCGGGTTTCGCTCTACAGGGGCGGTCGGGCGTGGTGGCCGTTTGATGAGGCCGAGCAAGACTACCGATACGACGAAGAGCAACGTGCCGGTACCGTACACGGCGGCCGGGCCGGCCACATACACGAAGCCGCCCACGGCCGGCCCCAGGATGATGGCCGATTGCATCGCCACGCTGGAGGCGCTCACGGCGCGCGGCAATTGCTGCATCGTCACCAGCGAGGGAAGGAGCGCCGAGAGCGTGGGCGCGGAAAACGACTTGCCCACGCCGAGCAGGAACACGCCCGCGAAAATCCACTCCACCGTCAGCCAGCCCTGCAGGCTGCCCAGCGCCAGCACGCCGGACACCACGCCCTCCAGGATGTGCCCCGCCTGCACGATGCGCCGCCGGTCAAAGCGGTCCGCCACCTGCCCCACCACCAGCACCAGAAGCACCGCCGGCAGGAAGCCGGCCAGCCCCACATAGCCCAGCGCCAGCGCGCTGTCGGTCATGTCATAGACTTGCCAGCCCACGGCCACGGCCAGCATCTGGAAGGCCATCATCGAGCAGATGCGCACCAGCCAGTAGAAAGTGAAATCACGGTTGATGAAAAAGGAGGTCGAGTCGGGAGCCGGCGCTGTCATGGAAAATCCGCAGGGCGAAAAATCAGGCAGCGAGCATACGTGGCGATTTGTTCAAGGCAAACGAGATTGCTGTGCTTGCTTGTATGAAGTTCGCGTTAAGCAAATCTGTGCCCAGCGAGCGTGGAGGCAGGCTGAACACAGGGAGGGCGGGTGTTGTTCAGTCCGATCTTGCGGCCAGCCAGTCTGCCGTTTTCGCCCACACGGTTTCCGATGCCTTGCTGCCGGAAAGGATGCCCATGTGACCGCCGGGAACGACATGGAAGCTGCGGTCATCCGACTTCACCAGGTCCATCAGCGTGACAACAGCATCCTGCGTCACCATGGTGTCGCTCTTGCCGGCGAAGGCCAGAAGGTTGGCAGTGATGATGTCCAAACGTGCCTCACGGTCGCCGATGGGCATGCGGCCATCGGCCATTTCGTTGTCGATCCAGATGCGCACCATCATGTCCTGAATGATGCCGCCGGGATAAGCCACCATGTGGTCGAGGAAGGAGGCGTTAGTGGCATGCTCCACCACGAAATCCCGGTCACCGAGTTTCTTCAGCAGGTCCCAGTAGCCCATCACACTGCCAACCGGGTTGGTCATCTTGAAGCCCAGCGTGTTGACCCAGCCTGGTGTGTGCAGGAGACGTGGGCTTACGTTGTGGATGCGGAAGCCGGTGTGTTCGCGCACCCATTCCGCGCCTGAGCTCAGCATCTGGTAGACCTTGCCCAACTGACCGGACGCATGCGCATTCACGGGCGCACCCAGCACGACCAGATTGCGGATGTGCTCGTCCTTCACCAGCCCGGCATAGCAGAGCGTGATGATGCCGCCCATGCTCCAGCCGTGCAGGGAAATGTCTTCTTCACCGCTGTGCTCGCGCACACGGGCAAGAAAGCCCGGCAGCAGTTCGACGACATAGGTGTGCAGGTTGTAATGCGTGTGTTTGAAGCCGGGAATGCCCCAGTCTATGAGATAGACATCGAAGCCGCGGGCCAGCAGGTATTTCACCAGGCTACGCTCGGGGAAGAGATCGTAGATCAGCATGTTCACCGCCAGTGGCGGCACGATCACCAGCGGGATACGGTGTTTCTGCTTGCTCACCCTGAGTGGCTGGCCGTCGACCGTGATCACGTCCTCGCGGAGTGCATGGTAGTGACGCAGGGTTACCAGGCCGTCGTCGTGTATCACCTCGTAAGGTGTGAGGCCGGCCTGCGATATCTGCTTGCTGTGCAGCAGGCGGTCACGGGCATTGCCCAGCACCTGGCGGGCGCGCTGGCGCAGGTCGCGCCGGGGAGAGGGTTTGGATGCCGGAGGTTGGCGGTCGGGCTTCTGGTAACTGCTCATCAGAACGGTCCGTCGTGGCTGGGAGGCGGACTTTAAGCCTGTGCTGCCGGGCCGTCACTGACCAATTCGACCAACCGACCGGCATCAAGGCCAAACCGGCCTGTGGGGTAGGTTTCGAGGCTGGCAGTCCGACATGACAGGCTATTCGGGCGGGCTATCCATGCTTGGCGGTTGCTTGATTGCGACGCCATGGGCGCGATGAGAAGAGGGTGAGTCACATGTTAAGTTCGGTTTGGTGATCACAGTCGCTTGTTAGGGCGACCCTGCTATGGAGCACGGCAGCCTACGCTTTAGCAACTGACGGTACCGTAGCCAGACTACCATTTGAAGCTCGGGAATCACGTAGCCATAGCAGTTAGGGCTGTCTCTCTATGAGCGGAACCAACTTGCCGTATAACAAATACAGCACCACAAATGTGACCAAGCCTGAAAGTAAAAATACTCCTTCAATTTTATGGCTGAAGCCACAGCAATCTACTGGGATAGATGTGCCAAATATCACCTGAATAGTTAAATGACTAGTCGCCATCGAGAGCACTGCAATGACCACGGAGGAAGTAATGATCCAGACTTTTGGAACTACAACCTCCACGCCACAACTAGGGCATTTAATGCCCTTGGCGAAGCCTAACCGTACTTTTTGCAATACTGAAATCTTGCCTTGCCCACAGCGAGGACAGTTTTTGTTATTCATAAGCGCCCTAACGTTGGAGTTAAGCCGCGCCGTTAGGCGTCGGCTTGGGCGAATTGTTAGGTGGGCCCTGCTAAAGCAATAAAAGGCAAGCGGGCTCTACCCAAATGCTATGAAAGTTACCACTTTGATCAGTGAAATCTAGCTCTGCATGCCCGTAGGAATCAAAGCCGACCACCTCTACAGCCTTGCCAGTAATGAATTCAATGGCCGCGATATCTTCTACTGGCAGCCCAGCTATAAGCCAGGAGGGGGCTTTTATGAGTTTGACCTTGGCTCCAACGACTATAGTTTTTCCTGTCTGATCTAGCGGTAGAAGATACCTCATTCACCTCACCTAACGTTAGAGTTCAGCCGCCCCGGTACGGGGTCGGCTGGGACGACTTGTTAGCCGCATTTAATGAAGTTTGCTCTCTTCTGCTATCTCTGGCTTTTTTGACTGTCGGATCTCTTCGGTATTTATGATTAAGCTTGCTGGAGTTAATCTTAATCTGACATCAAGTGCATAAATTCTCCAAGACTTTTGTGTATAAACGAATACAAAGTCCACTGGGAAATATACATTATCTTCTCTAAAGAAAACTGGAGTTACGTGCCCCGTATGAGAGCTTATGCTGTAATCTCCAAGGTGTCGCCTTATGTCTTTTATATTAAATATTCCGCTTTCAGCCAAAAACATTTCAAAATGCTCTTTTGGGATTTTATTCTGAAATTCAGGATGCATGATTTCGTATGCTTCAGCAAAGCGCTTTTCAAGGATTGCTGCAATAAACTTTGTTGCAGCAGCCCTCATGCGATGGGAACCAGCCCTTAATAAAACATAAAATGAAAAACAAATGAGAAATATGGTTACTAGGACAGTCGTGAAGGTTTCCACAAAAATCTCCTTATGTGGCTAACGTTGGAGTTAATGGCGCGCCGGTACGGCGTCGCCCATTGAATGACTTGTTAGAGTGCGCCACTGGTCCTTATTTTTGGAAGGAAATGTCAGCGCTTACTCTATCTGCTTTGGACTTTTCTATGGCCGCATTCCAATCTGAAACTACCGCCGGATCTGCCGGAGAGCCATCTGGCAATAGTGATAGATCGCCGAGTAAGGCAGCAATGCCTGCATCCTTGGTGCGGAAATAGTGCTGCTCAAGAAAGCTAAACATGGCTAGGTATGCTTCTTTTTCTTTTAGTGCGCTCATGGGGAACAACACTCTAACGCCTGAATTAAGCCGCGCCGCGAAGCGGCGTCGGCTTGAATGAATTGTTATGCCTCATCTGCAGGAAACAGACCGGACCAGCCCTTGGGTGGGCGATCCACCTGCAGAAATTTAGCATTGGAATGTGGAAAACAACGACCTGTTAAGTTGCTGAAGTCACCAAGACGGCGCGGATGCTCAGCGTAACTGACCACCGAGGTGTCTTGGACAAAGACCAAGAGCGAAATCCCGTCATTTAGCTCGATGTCGGTCAGCGCCTCGGCAGGCCATTTGAACCCTAATGTTTCAGCGGCCGCGTCATCACCGGAGTAGGGGCCGAGGATACATACACGATCCCAACTGCCTGGAACTGCCAATGCGACATCTACGCTCTTGCCGCCAGATGCTGAGAACTGATCTGCGATAGCGGAAGATGTCCGGCTTGTGGCTTGGCAACCAGCAAGTACCGAGATTAGAAGGGCAAACACACCGCCGTGAAGGTTCATATGAGGCATAACGTTGGAGTTAAGGCCGCGTGACCGGCGCCAGCCGGGCACGTCGGGCGGAACGCAGTGGAGCGAACCTTGAACGAATTGTTATGCCCGGATTGTTTTGCCGCAGACTTCGCATTTTCGCACTTTTTTGATGGGCCATAGCGGGAACCCCAGAAAAATCCAAGTGAGAACCGCGGGGCGCTTGCCAGCGGAATATAGCTCACCGAGTGCTCCGCCGCAGTATGGGCATGCGACTGAGTTTTCCTCAGGGCCAAGCTCTGATTCAGGGATTGGCTCTATCTCGACTGGTTCGTTCAGGGCCTCCTGTGCCTGAGCCGCGAGTTCACTTGGAACCTGAAGCCGAACCCCGCCCATGGCATTTGAGTAAAGCCATTGCATGTTGATGGTGTGCTCATCCGCGATGAAAGAGGGAATGCCAAAGGCATCAAGCTTTGCCTTAGCAAGGTGCGCTTCATGTGGGAATGAGAAGGTGGCGATGGTTACGAGCATTTTGTCGCTCAAGGGCATAACGTTGGAGTTCTGCCGCCCCGGTACGGGGTCGGCTGGGACGACTTGTTAGAACCTTGGTGGAGAAAGAAGCTCTTCAAGGGAATTTGACTTCTTTCTATTACAGGTTCTGCACAGCAGCCGAATATTTGCGACTGTAGTTGGGCCGCCCTTTGAAAATGGAATTATGTGATCAAATTCAATCTGATCATCTGGCACATACTGGTGGCAGACTTGACAAGTATGGTTATCCCTTCTAACAACCTGAAGCATAATTTTACGACTAATACTTCTGCCCTCAGGCCTGCCCTCTCTTGTTTCTGTACCTCCGCTTTGTGCAAAGAAGACAGGACACGAGTGCCCGAAGACCTTGCAGCCAATTTCCTCTGGGTATTGAGATGCGTATTCAATGTTCTCTGGATCTAAAAGGCTTAGCATTTGCGAATACTCATGAATATCTTCAGGAGTTACCGAGGTTAAGCCCTTAATCTCTGCTACGACCTCCTCATATCTTTCCCTCGCCACGGCTAATTGCTCGGGCCCGGCCTTCTGAGGAAATGGGAAATACTCAACCATTGGGCCATAGGGGCAATATTTGAGTTCCCAGCAGGGCTTGCAGACAGAGTTCTTTGGAAAGGACGTTCTTTTTGCCATGTTGGGTTCTAACGTTGGAGTTAAGGGTGCGGCTGTAAGCCGTCACCCCTTGAACGAGTTGTTAGATTGCTTGCCTTTGATGAGTTTCAATCCTGCATAAATAATGGCTATGCTCATAAGGCCTAGATAAATGGCGAGGATTGTGAGAGGCAGATCGTTACCTTTAATTGCAATTAAAACTGATAAGATAAGGCCGCTACAACCCATGAGAAATAGAAAGTAGGCATAAATGCTTGGGGTTGCATTTATGGTTTCTTTGTCAATTTCATTTGAGCTTGCTCTTATATTTGTTTTAGGGAGGTTTCTAATAAAAAAATTTAACTCGCACACACTAATAAGACCAAGGGCAATAATTAAAGCAGGAAAAATGCCTGAGATATGGCCGTTACGCTCTAAGACTGCGCCTCCCATGAGAAGACCAAGAAGAATGCGGAGAATATTTTCTCGGCGCTCAATGGCGGCCTTTGTCTCTAGGTTTGGGATAAGCCGCGCTGTGCGAATGATAAGGCCTTGATATATCAGGGTTCCATCTTCTTTTTCTATAAGCATCTATTTTTTACCAAGCAATCTAATGTTGGAAATAACCGATGCTCATTTATGGGCATTCGGTTGATTGAGTTGTTAGGGCTGAAGCCCGGGAGAGGAGTGACTTGACCAAGTAATATATAACCCAATTAGCACTACCTGAATTAAGAACAACGTCCAATATCTGGTGGCCCTCGGAATTTCTGACCTCTGAAGAACCGTCACCGCATAGACCTGCACAGAGACAATATAGGCTACAACGGTTAGTATCACTTCCTGATACAGTGGCACGCCATTCATTGCAACAAGGCAAAATACCAATAAGGGCGATATGCATAAACCAATTGCATAGCTTTTACCGTAACGCGAATTAAGTGCTTCTTGCACGCCTTCTTGGTTCATACAGCCTATAAGCCCTAACGTCTGAAATCAGCCGCGCCGAAGGCGTCGGCTGGATTGAATTGTTAGAAGCGCTCTGTGCCTGCGCTTCTGCTCTCTTTCGTTGAGTTGTGTGGCGCACAGTACCCAAACCCGTTGATTGCATGTTTTACACCCTTATCATCTGCTATGGCCACGGTGAGCTTGAACAGTGATCCCCATGTGGTTATGGGCACATGCTTGGAGGGAGATTCAGGGTTTAAGTTGAGCTCAATGACTGCCGAGCTCAGCCACGATAAGGGAATGCCATGAGCCAAAAGATGCCGATGCAAAATATGGGAATAGCCTGATGCCAGCTTGGAAAATAGATCGCTTGGTGGGGAAATAGTGCCAGCAAGAAGATCTATGCGAATGACATGAGCCGAGTTCTGCTGGGCAAGCAGGCTCAGTTGGCCGATGCCCCAATAGCCAGCAACATCGTTGTTCCGGCTAATGAAGGAGCCGAGCAAGCCAGAGGCTATGTTTTTGAGTTCCTTTCTTCTTGCCACGATCGCTTCTAACGTTGGAGTTCAGCCGCCCCGGTACGGGGTCGGCTGGAATGACTTGTTAGGTGATCTGAAGTGACATGGGGAGAATCTTTACTTCCCCTGGCCATGCCTGATCTTCTAGGTAAATCACCCATTGTTTGCCAGTGGCACTCTCTATAAATCTGGTGTTATGCCAAGGCGATTTCTTATCCCAGTTTTCTTCTTTTACCACAGCCCCTGCATGAACCTGCGCCAAAGACCAAGAATAAAACCTTCGGACTTCTTCACGGTTGCTGGTATTACGTAGGTTCATTCGTCCTGTCACCTAACGTTGGAGCTAAGGGGTAGATTTGGCGAAGCCAAGGACGTCCCACTTGAGCGAATTGTTAGCCGCCGTGGCAGCACATATTGAACCTATTAAGACGAACTGCCTCTCCGCCTTCAATTTTCTCTAAAACTGTGGGAATGCTCTGGGCCTCAGGTGACCAGAACCTACCGATGAGATTTAGATACTCAATTACAACTTCACGATCACCATTAGCTAAGAGTGCATCTGCCAATTGCAGATCAGGCCCGAAGGTGTCCATCTGAGGAGAGCCAGGGCTGTGGCCAGCCATTAAGAGATATTCTGCTGCCGTATTGGGCTTTCCCTCTCGAAGTGCGACCAAGCCTAACGCTGCGTTTGCATCGTGAACTGCATTTCCGTAGTTCCAGTCATCTTTATGGTCATCGGCCAGCTTCAAGTATTCAGTTGAAAGGCGCACGGCATCAGCGCGGGCATCTGTTTCTAATGCTTTTTCTAACTTCCCGCCAATGGAATAGAAGCGGTATATTTTGGGGGAAAGATTCTTGGCCAAAGAGTCAAATATCCCTCCGGTGCTATTTATAGCTTGGTAGTAAACCACTGCAATGAATACGATAACACCGACAAGAATTAGAATTTTAGACTTCAACTTCACACTACTCCTTAGGCGGCTAACGTTGGAGTTCAGCCGCCCGCTTTAGCGGGTCGGCTGGGACGACTTGTTAGGCAGCAACTACGACTGCCAAATGCCAAAAATTGCCAAAAGCATATGTGGCCCTATGAGCACAATGATAGACGCAAGTAGACATAGAAGCCCGATGCCGAATACGCGCCAGTTTGAATGGAAATCGTAGTCTACTGAATCGATGATTTCTTGCTTAGTCATTTGATGTTTTTCAGCGACATATCTAGTAATAAATATGTACATAAGTGTGATTGGCGTGCTTGGAAATTTTTCTGGCAGGAAAGGAGTAATTATTAGCAGTGCCATAATGAGAAGTGCACCAAAAATTAGGGTTTGCTTTGCAAGTTTTCGATTTCCAAGTGCTAAAAAATTGGCCCTAAGAAAGTAGATTAAGCCAACTGGACCGCCGATCGTGCCGCATGCGGCCTGTGCTGGTGAATAAATAAGAGCGCGGCCAGAAGCACTATGGTTGGAATTGGCTAGTGGCAGCGAGCGAGGCGCTGCATACGGATTTTCAGACAAGATAGCTCTCCTTTGCTGCCTAACGTTGGAATTCAGCCGTGCCGGTACGGCGTCGGCTGGAATGACTTGTTAGCCGTGCCCTCTAATAGGCACGGTTTTCCGCTTTTACTTTATTAGTATCTATTTCTTCTTTGGTGCCGCAGTAGCATTTTTCTGCGCTAACCACCTGCCCTTTATGTGTACTAGATGAAATGTAAAGGTGATCGGGTAAGCCACGCTTGATGCAGATAGCATGACACTGTTGCTTTGCTTCTCTGTACGAGCATGTGCTGACAAAGCCGAAGAATAGCGCAAATACAAGACCTATGCGGATAAGCCAGGTTATAAAAGGGCCATCCTCTTCTGATGAGTCAAATTTTATTTCTGACATTTATCTAATCAAGACGGCTAACTACAAATATGCACCATCTGGTGCGTTCTGGATTACGGCACTTGGTGCCTAAATCTGCTTGTGGAATTAGTGCTCTTTGATTTCAATGACTTGGGCGGTGGTGCCAAGGAAGGCACTCTAATTTCTCAAGGAAAATACACCATGGATGGAAAAGGACAAGGGCCGGGTTTGCTGGAGGTCATGCGCGAGGAGATACGCAAGCGGCACTACAGCATCCGGACGGAGGAGGCGTACCTGCAATGGGTGCGGCGCTATATCCAGTTTCATGGTCGCCGGCATCCGGCGGCTATGGGTGCGCCGGAGCTGGAGGCGTTCCTCACTCATCTGGCGGTAGGTCGGGATGTGGCGGCGTCCACGCAGAATCAGGCGCTGTCGGCCATTCTCTTTCTTTATCGCGAGGTGCTGGGGCAGAAATTGTCATGGCTGGAGGGCGTGACCCGTGCGAAGAAGCCAAAGCGCCTGCCGGTGGTCCTGACGCCTGACGAGGTGCGGCAGGTGTTGTCGGGTCTGGAGGGGACGCTGGGACTGATGGGGCAGCTTCTCTACGGGAGTGGATTGCGCTTGATGGAGTGCGTACGCCTGCGGGTGAAGGATCTGGATTTTGCGCGCGGGGAAATCCTGGTGCGCGAGGCCAAGGGTAACAAAGACCGGGTGACGATGTCGCCGCGCGTGGTGCATGAGCCGTTACAGCAGCATTTGCAGCGCGTGAAGTTGCTGCATGAGGATGATGTGGCGGCGGGCCATGGCCGCGTCTGGTTGCCTCACGCGCTGGCGGTGAAGAAGCCGAATGCGCCGCTGGAGTGGGGTTGGCAGTATGTGTTTCCGTCTTCGCGGCTGTCAGTCGATCCGCGAAGTGGCGTGGTCAGGCGGCACCATGTGGACGAGAAGTCCTTGCAGCGCGGCATCAAGAAGGCGCTGGCGCGTGCCGGTATTGTGAAGCCGGCGACAACGCATACCATGCGCCATTCTTTTGCGACACATCTGCTGGAAAATGGATATGACATCCGCACAGTGCAGGAATTGCTGGGCCATGCGGATGTATCAACCACGCAGATTTACACGCATGTACTGAGCCGGGGTGGGTTGGGGGTGAGGAGCCCGCTGGACAAATAGTCCGGTACTGATTCGGAAATAAAAAGGGCGCACGAGGCGCCCTTTTTCATCACGGCAACATTCAGCTCTTGGGGCCTGCCGCCCGGATGGCAGCATCCACGCCCGCGTACTTCTCGTCGAAGTTCTTGAGGAAGAGGCCGGCCAGTTCACGCGCCTTGGCATCGTGGGCTTCCGGGTTGGCCCAGGTGTTGCGGGGCACCAGCAGCTTGCTGTCCACGCCTTCCACGGCCACGGGCACTTCGAGGTTCATGATGTCGAGGTGCTGGGTGGCGACGTTGTCGAGCTTGCCGGTGAGGATGGCGCGCACAACAGCGCGGGTGGTGGGGATGGAGAAGCGCTTGCCTTCGCCGTGCGCGCCGCCGGTCCAGCCGGTGGAGACGATGAACACCTTGGAATCGAATTCTTCGATGCGCTTCATCAGCAGGTCGGCGTATTCACGGGCGTGGCGCGGGAAGAACGGAGCACCAAAACAGGTGGAGAAGGTGGTCTTGATGCCGGGGCCGGCACCCATTTCCGTGGAACCCACGAGAGCCGTGTAACCGGAAAGGAAGTGGAAGGCAGCCTGCTGCTTGCTCAGCACGGCAACCGGCGGCATCACGCCGAAGAGGTCGCAGGTGAGGAAGATCACGTGCTTGGGTTCGCCGGCACGGTTGATTTCCACGCGCTTGTTGATGTGCGTGAGCGGGTAGGCGGCGCGGGTGTTCTGCGTGCGCGTCACGTCATCGTAGTCGGGCACGCGGCTGTTTTCGTCCAGCACCACGTTTTCCAGCACGGCGCCGAACTTGATGGCGTCCCAGATCACCGGCTCGTTTTCTTTCGAGAGGTTGATGCACTTGGCGTAGCAGCCGCCTTCGATGTTGAACACGGAGCCCTTGGCCCAGCCGTGCTCGTCGTCGCCGATGAGGTAGCGCTCGGGGTCGGCGGAGAGCGTGGTCTTGCCGGTGCCGGAGAGGCCGAAGAAAAGGGCGACGCCGCCGTCTTCACCGACGTTGGAGGAGCAGTGCATGGAGAGCACGTCCTTGCCCGGCAGCAGGTAGTTCTGCACGGAGAACATGGCCTTCTTCATTTCACCTGCGTAGCGCATGCCGGCAATCAGTACCTGGCGTTTGGCGAAATTCAGGATGACGCAGCCGTCGGAGTTGGTGCCGTCGCGCTCAGGGTTGCATTCGAAGCCGGGGGCATTGATGACTTGCCATTCGTCCTTGTTCGACGGGTTGTAGGTTTCCGGGTTGATGAAGAGTGTCTTGCCGAACAGGTTGTGCCAGGCGGTTTCGGTGGTGATGGTCACGGGCAGGTAATGCTGCGGATCGGAACCGACATGCAGGTGGGCCACGAACTGGTCACGGCCGCTGATGTAGCTCTGTACACGGTCCCAGAGTGCATCGAACTTGTCGGCCGGAAAGGCCTTGTTCACGGCGCCCCAGTGGATGCTGCCGCTAGTGGAGGGTTCATCGACGATGTAGCGGTCGGCAGGGGAGCGGCCGGTGCGGTGGCCGGTGTTGACGTTCAGGGCGCCGTTGCTGGCCAGCGTGCCTTCTCCGCGCTGTACAGCCAGTTCGACAAGGCGGGCGCGGGAAAGGTCGGTATGGATCGTGGGTGTGGTCATGAGGATTCTTGTGGTTTCGTGGCTGGGATTAGTGGGCTTGCGACAGACCGTGATTCTGGCGGCTGGCAGCAAAGGGCCGATTATCACCGTGGCTGTCCGGTCACAAATAGCGACCCGTCTGTGTTTTTTTACCTGCGGGTTGGTCGCTAGGGGCTGGCTGGTGGGGTCTGAATGCCTGTGGCAGAGTACCGCCCCCCGCTTTCTGGCCCGAGGAACCCTGCCATGCCCAATCCTGTCCTGCATCAGCTCAATGTGCTCGGGTCCGTTGCAAGCTCCACGCTGGGCAAGTGGCGGGGTGCAAAAACACTGGTCACCACGGCCTCCCAGCCGGCCTTGCCCATACGTCTCTACGACATGGAGGGCTGCCCTTTCTGCCGTGCCGCGCGCGAGGCGTTCTCGGCCCTGCATCTGGATGTCGAGATTTATCCCTGCCCCAAGGGCGGTAGCCGCTTCCGGCCCGAGGCCGAGCGCCTGGGCGGCAAGCAGCAGTTTCCCCTCCTGGTGGACCCCAATACCAACACCGTGATGTACGAGTCGCAGGACATCATTGCCTATGTCTTCCGCCACTATGGCAACGGCAAGGTGCCCTCTGCCTACCGCAAGACGCTCTTCACGACACCAGGCACCATGCTGGCCTCTGCGGTGCGCAACATGCGCGGCATCCGTGTCCGCCCGGCGCGGGCACCGGAGCAGATGTTGCAGTTGTGGAGCTTCGAGGCCAGCCCCTACGCCCGTCTCGTGCGCGAGCGGTTGACGGAGCTCGAAATGCCCTATGTGCTGCACAACATTGCCAAGGAGCGCTGGCAGGATATCGGCCCGGCCGTGCTGCGTCTCAAGCCCGGCCCTTACGAGCCGATTCCCGGCAGCAAGCGCGACCTGCATTTCCGCCGTACAGGGCATATGCAGGTGCCCTATCTGGAAGACCCGAATACAGGTGTGAAGCTGCTGGAATCGGCAGCAATCATTGATTACCTCGAGGCAACCTATGCGCAGTGAGATTGCTGCTCCGCTTGCCCAAAGTCTCTGTTCCTCGTCATTCCGGCGAAGGCCGGAATCCATTCTGCGTTGGAAAAATCACCGCCGCATGGGTCCCGGCCTTCGCCGGGACGACAATTGAGAGGGATCAGGGCTTAAAAAGTCAGAGCTCCAAAGATTTTTAAAAGGTGCTCAGAACTTCACGTTGGGCCGGAAAATTAGCGTGAAGTTGTCGGCCGTGGGGTCGGCCAGTGCACCGCTGTACTTGTCCTCGCTTTCGTAGATGAAACCGAGGTCCAGCGTCAGGGCAAAGCGGTGGTTGCGCAGGGGGAAGTTACGCCCCAGCGTGACTTCCTGCCGCAGGAAGCCAAGCCCCCGGCGGTCCAGTTCCGTCAGCAGTTCCAGGTTGGTGTTGTTGAGCAACTGCAGCAGGCCGCTACGGTAGCTGATGTTGTTGCGACGCAGGCCGACATAGGCCACATCCCGGATGTCCGGGTTGCCGTGCTCGCGTATGCCAAGCCGGAAGCTCCAGCTCAGCTGCTCCTCGTCCTGATTGCGCTCTCCCTTGAGCTTCCATTCCAGTTCCCACCAGTCATCGTCGATCAGCACATTGTTGTGGATGTGTTTGGCGCCGTAAGAGAGCAGGTAACCCATATAGCCGCGGTTGCTGTCGCCCCCCTTGCCGTCACTGCGATTGAAGCGCATGGCGCTGCCGATGAAGGCGGAAACCGCCCAGGGCTCCTGAAAGCCGGCCGTGATGCCGTCAATGATGTTCAGGGTGTTGCCGCTGATCTCGCCTATCTCGAAATTGTCGTAGGTGCCCGGATGGTTGCGCTTGAGCCAGGTACCGGCTGCCGGGAGCGGATAAACGCTGGCCTCCAGCATGAACAGGCGTGGCCGCAGCGATTCGCGGAAAAGCTGTTGGTAGACCTCCACCTCTGACAGGGTGCCCCCCTCGCTCACGGCTTGCCCGGTCAGCGGCAGTTGCAGGCTGATGTTCGAGTAGTAGGGGTCCAGTTCCCAGAATATCTCGGGGCCCGCCTGGCCGGGGGTGGCCTCGGGAGCGTGGGGTGTGGCGGTATCGCTGGCCAGAGCATTGGCTGCCATCAGGCAGAGCAGGGCAATGGGCAGGAGGTGGGGATATTTAATAGTCATGGTCTATCGAAACAATAACAATTATATATTTAATTAATCCAGTGGCTTGGCCTACCATCGCCTCACTGTTTTGAGAATCCACCCCTATTCAACAACCCAAGGAGAAATGACTCATGGCAAGTCTTATCAACACCGCTGTCCAGCCGTTCAAGACCCAGGCTTTCCACAACGGCAAGTTCATTGAGGTCAGCGATGAAAGCCTCAAGGGCAAGTGGTCCGTGCTGATCTTCATGCCGGCCGCCTTCACCTTCAACTGCCCGACCGAAGTGGAAGATGCTGCCGACAACTACGCCGAGTTCCAGAAGCTGGGTGCAGAAGTCTACATCGTCACCACCGACACCCACTTCTCACACAAGGTGTGGCACGAAACTTCCCCCGCCGTGGGCAAGGCCAAGTTCCCCCTGGTTGGTGACCCCACCCACCAGCTGACCCGTGCTTTCGGTGTGCATATCGAAGAAGAAGGCCTGGCACTGCGTGGCACTTTCGTGATCAACCCGGACGGCGTGATCAAGACGCTGGAAATCCACTCCAACGAAATCGCCCGTGACGTGTCGGAAACCCTGCGCAAGCTGAAGGCTGCCCAGTACACCGCCGCCAACCCGGGCCAGGTCTGCCCTGCCAAGTGGAAAGAAGGTGCCAAGACCATCGCTCCGTCACTGGACCTGGTCGGCAAGATCTGAGGCCGTTTTGCCCTCCCGCCACGGCGGGAGGGTTTCTGAAAAAAGTGCCTACCCGGCACGCCCCGACCCGGGGTCACAAGCCCCGGGTTTTTATCGACCGAAAATTGAATGCGACAGGAGAACATCATGCTCGACAATGATCTCAAGACCCAGCTCAAGGCTTATCTCGAACGCCTCGTGAATCCGATTGAGCTTGTGACCTACACCGACAGTGGCGCTTCTTCGCAGGAGCTGCTGGAAATGGTGCGGGAGATTGCCGAGCTCTCCGATCGCATCACCGTGCGCGAAGGCAGCAACCCCGCCGCGCGCAAACCCTCTTTTGCCGTGAACCGGGCGGGCGATGACGTGCAGGACCGCGTGGTCTTTGCCGGCATTCCGCTGGGGCACGAATTCACTTCGCTGGTGCTTGCGCTGCTGCAAGTCAGTGGCTATGCCCCCAAGCTCGAAGCCGAGGTGATCGAACAGATCAAATCGCTGCCGGCAGGACTCAAGTTCGAAACCTATATCTCGCTTTCCTGCCACAACTGCCCCGACGTGGTACAGGCACTCAACACGATGGCCGTGCTCAATCCCGGCATCAGCCACACCATGATCGACGGCGCCCTCTTCCAGGACGAGGTCGAGGAAAAGCAGATCATGGCCGTGCCCAGCGTGCGCCTCAATGACGGGAAATTCGGCGACGGTCGCATGACCGTCGAAGAAATCCTCGCCAAGGTCGACAGCAATGCCGGTGCGCGTGATGCTGCCAAGCTGAATGCCAGGCCGGCCTTTGATGTACTGATTGTCGGTGGTGGCCCGGCAGGTGCCGCAGCGGCGGTTTACGCCGCCCGCAAAGGCATACGCACCGGTGTGGCTGCCGAGCGCTTCGGTGGGCAGGTGCTGGACACGCTCGCCATCGAGAACTTCATTTCCGTGCAGGAAACCGAAGGCCCCAAGATGGCTGCTGCCCTTGAGGCCCATGTCAAGCAATACGACGTGGACATCATGAACGGCCAGCGCGCCACCGGGCTAGTCCCCGCCGACAAGACCGAAGACGGTCTGGTGCATGTGACGTTCGAGAACGGCGCTACCCTGAAGAGTCGCAGCGTGGTGCTTTCCACGGGTGCGCGCTGGCGCAACATGGGCGTGCCCGGCGAAGCCGAGTACCGTTCGCGCGGCGTGGCCTACTGCCCGCATTGCGATGGTCCGCTGTTCAAGGGCAAGAAAGTTGCCGTGATTGGTGGTGGCAATTCCGGTGTGGAGGCCGCCATTGATCTCGCCGGCGTGGTCGAACACGTCACGCTGATCGAGTTCGACAACAAGCTGCGTGCCGACGCCGTGTTGCAGACCAAGCTCAACAGCCTGCCCAACGTGAAGGTGATCGTCTCTGCCCAGACCACCGAGGTGACCGGCGATGGCCAGAAGATGAACGGCCTCGTGTACAAGGACCGTGTGAGCGGAGAGGTGCACAAGCTTGAGCTGGCCGGCGTGTTCGTGCAGATCGGCCTGGTGCCCAATACCGACTGGTTGAAAGGCACGGTGGAACTGTCACCCCGTGGCGAGATTCTGGTGAATGATCGTGCCGAGACCAATGTGGCCGGCGTGCTGGGTGCCGGTGACTGCACCACGGTGCCCTACAAGCAGATCATCATTGCCATGGGCCAGGGCGCCACGGCGGCACTGTCGGCGTTTGATCACCTGATACGCACACCCGCCCCAGTAGCGGCCAAGGCGGATGCCGCCTGAGAGCGTGTAAGCATCAGGCAAAAGGCCCTGCATTCGCAGGGCTTTTTGCTTTGCAGGCTTCGCAGGAATGAAGGTTACGCTGAATTCGCACCAACGGAACTGTGGCATCATGCCTGCCCCTTGATGACGAGCAGCGACCATGCCGGCTTCTTCACTGGAAGACTACGCACAGCTTTCGCCTGATCTTGTGATCCGAGCCGTGGAGAGCACTGGCCGATTTTCCGATGCCCGTGTGCTGGCGCTGAACAGTTACGAGAACCGTGTGTACCAGGTTGGCATGGAGGAAGGGCTGCCGCTCATTGCCAAGTTTTACCGGCCCCAGCGCTGGAGCGATGAGCAGATCCGCGAAGAGCATGGTTTCTCGCTGGAGCTGGCGGCTGCCGAATTGCCGGTGGTGGCGCCGATCACTGATGAAGCCGGAGAAAGCCTGTTCAGTTTTGAGGGCTATCGTTTCGCGCTCTTCATCCGCAAGGGCGGGCAGGCGCCGGAACCCGGAGACCCGGAGCAACTGTATCGCATCGGCATGATGCTGGGGCGTCTGCATGCCATCGCACGTCGTCAGAATTTCAAATATCGCCCAGCCCTCAATCTCTCACGCTATCTTGAACATCCGGTTGCACTGGTGCGCCAGCCCGGTTTTTTGCCGGACACGTTGCGGGATGCGCATGAGCAGGTCGTTTTCCGGATTCGCGAGAAAATCATTGCCAGTGGCTTCGAGTCGTTCGCCGCCATCCGCACGCAGGGCGACTGCCATCCGGGCAACATCATCTGGACCCGTGATGACGGCCCTTGGATGGTGGACTTTGATGACTGCCAGAGCGCACCTGCCGTGCAGGACATGTGGATGCTGCTGTCCGGCAGCCGACACGAGCAGGAGATGCAGCTGGCAGAGTTGCTGGACGGCTATGAAACCTTTTGCGAGTTTGATACGCGAGAGCTGGCGCTGGTGGAAGTACTGCGCAGCCTGCGCATGATCCACTATGCCGGATGGCTCGCGAACCGTTGGAGTGATCCCGCTTTTCCCCGCTACTTTCCTTGGTTCAATACGGAGAATTATTGGCGCCAGCACATTGCCGAGTTGGTGACGCAATGTGAGCTGATGGAGGAGGAGCCGTTGAGGCGGCTTTGAGGGTGAAGTCTTTTGGCTCGTGGCAACTGTCGGGGTGTGCGGGGTCTGGGCTTTGCTTGTCGGTTGCCCGGGAGTGCGGGGATTCTGATGCCTTTTCGCCTAAGGGTGAGGTTCCCGTAGCCTGTTATTTCTGCTGCTTGATTTAGCGGGCGGTGCGCCCTGCCGGCGGGGCCTTACTTTCTTTTTTCTCGAAAAAAGAAAGATAAGCAAAGAAAAAGCGACTCCTGCGGAGCGCTTGGGTTGTGGGCGCCCTATGACACTGGAGCTCTGTAGTTCAAGCAATGTGGGCGTGCTCGCGCCGTGCGGCGTCTCGCAATTTACTTCTGTGCCTTGGATAAAGGGCTGTGTCGTAGGTGAAGTTCGTTGAGTCTCAGGGAGCAGCTTTAGCCTCAATGCTTTTGCAGTGCTCTGTTTCACTCCCTGATCCTTAGGGAGTGAAACAGAGCAACAGCCATCTCAATCTGCTTCCAACACCATGGCCGCTCCGATACCACCCGCAGCGCAAGCTGTAGTCAGCGCAAATCCACCACCGCGCCGTTTCAGCTCATGCAGCGCTTGGCTGATCACGCGCGTACCGGTAGCGCCAAAAGGATGGCCAAACGCAATGGAGCCGCCATTCACGTTCAGGATGCTGCGATCCACTTCCCCGACTGCTTTCTTGCGGTTCAGCACTGTCTTCGCATATTCCTCTGAGGCAAGGCCGTGCAGGTTACAGGCAAGCTGGCCGGCAAAGGCTTCATGCATGTCCACCAGTGTCAGGTCTTGCAGTGTGATGCCGGCACGGTCCAGCGCAATCGGTGCTGCCAGCACGGGGCCCATGAGCAGGTCATCTTTCGGCGTTTTTGCGGCAAAGGCATAGGAGCGGATATAGCCCAGTGGCGTGTAGCCCAGCGCCTTGGCTTTTTCCTCGCTCATCAGCAGGACGGCGGAGGCGCCGTCGGTCAGCGGGCTGGAGTTGCCGGCGGTGACAGAACCTGAACCCGAGAAATCAAAACAGGGTTTCAGCTTGTCGTAGGCAGCACGCTCCGGGTTCTTGCGGACCAGGTTGTCATCGCGCACGGTTTTTCCCGAAGGCAGTGTGGCGCTGATGACCTGCTGATCCATGCGGCCCTCATGCCAGGCCCGTGCGGCATTGGCCTGCGAGGCATAGGCAAGGTCGTCCTGCTCTTCGCGGGATACGCCCCATTTCTTCACCATCTTCTCGCAGCTCTGTCCCATGGTTTCGCCCACGGAGAATTCCGTGATGGACGGCTCCATGGGAAGGATGTCGCGAGGGCGCAAGGTGGCCAGCAGCTTCAGGCGATCACCGACGGTCTTGGCAAAATTCACGTCGCGCAAGGTGGATGAAAATTTGGGCGACATGGGCAGGCGCACGCTGCTGGTGGAGTCCGTACCGCCAGCAATCACGATTTCCGCATTGCCGGCCAGGATGCTTTCGGCACCACTGGCAACTGTCTGGAAGCTGGTCGCGCAGGCGCGCGTGATGGAGTAGGCATCCACATCGTCAAGGCCGCAGGCGAGGGCGATTTCACGGGCAATGAAGGGAGCCTCCGGAATCATCACGGTCATGCCGAAGACGAGCTGACTCAGTTGCTCCGGCTTGATGTCGTTGCGCTGCATGATTTCGCGCACGACCAGAACACCCAGATCAATGGCAGACAAGTCGCGATAGTTCGTGGCGATACGTGCAAACGGTGTGCGCAGTCCGTCAACAACGGCAATACGGCCGCTCTTGTTCGAGAAAGGATGGGTGGTCTTGGCGCGTGGCATGGCAGTTCCTCCGGAAGAGGCTGCATCCTGCCAGCCACAAGCGCCGCGTCAATGACAGGGATGACTGACAAGAACCGTCTCCGGGCCAATCATGGCTGCCGCCATTGGCTGTCATGCCGGGATGGGCAGCCAGGCGGTCAATGGCGGTATGAATGCCTGTGCCAACATCACCCGGAGGGCAACCGTAGGGAGGCATGCATCATGTCCCGGTCATCGCAACAGGCAAAAAATCAGACAGAAAAGCAGGGTAAGAACATGCCGGATTACGAAGCCATCATTGTTGGCACAGGCTTTGGCGGCATGGGTGCGGCTATCCAGTTGCAGAAAATGGGTATTGATTCCCTGCTCATGCTGGACCGGGCGGATGATCTTGGGGGAACCTGGCATCTCAATACGTATCCCGGCATTGCCGTGGACATTGCTTCCGTCACCTATTCCTATTCCTTCGAGCCCAATCCCTTCTGGTCCCGTCTTTATGCGCCGGGAGCCGAACTCAAGGCTTACGCTGTTCATGTTGCGGAAAAATACGGCCTGCGCCGTTTCATGCGCTTCAACAACAGCGTGGAAAAAACGGTCTACGACGACTCAACAAAAACATGGACGGTGTATGCCGCAGGCAGACAGCCGCTTACCTGCCGCTATCTCGTCATTGCCACGGGCTATCTTTCACAGCCCAAGCGACCCGATATCGCCGGCCTCGATGATTTTGCCGGCAAGGTCATACATACCGCCGAGTGGGACCACGACCATGTGCTGGCAGGAAAGCGTGCAGCAGTGATCGGAACGGGTGCGACTTCCGTTCAGCTCCTGCCAGAAATAGCTCCGCAGCTTGCTCAGCTTGATGTTTACCAGCGCACCCCGATCTGGGTTGTGCCGAAAATGGATTTTCCGATTCCCTCAGCCGTCAGGCAGACATTCGCCGCATTGCCCTTCACGCAAAAAATGGCGCGGCATGCCAGTTCGACCATTCTGGAGGCCGTGATGGTGACGGGTGCCCTGTATAACAAGGAGCTTCCCTTTCTCACCAAAGCGGCAGAGCAACTTGCACTTGGGCACATGAAGCGCACGATCAAGGACAAGACCTTGCGCGAAAAGCTCACGCCCGCTTACAGCTTTGGCTGCAAGCGCCCCACGTTTTCCAACACCTATTACCCCACGTTCAACCGGCCCAATGTGGAGCTGGTGACGGATGCAATTGATCGTGTCGAAGCCGATGGCATCGTCACACGGGATGGCCGCAAGCGGAAAATCGATACCCTGATCCTCGCGACCGGCTTCAAGTTCTGGGAGCGCGGCAATTTCCCCCCATTTCCCGTGCTCGGGCGTGGCGGCACTGATCTTGCCGAGTGGTGGATGCAGAACAGCTACCAGGCCTATGAAGGCATCACCATTCCCGGATTCCCCAATCTCTTCAACCTGCCTTCGCCGTATTCATTCACGGGGCTTTCCTATTTCTTCACCATTGAGGCCCATATGAAGCATATGGCGCGTTGCCTGGGAGAGGCCCGCCGCCAGGGCGCCTTGAGCTTTGAAGTGGATCAGGCTGCCAACGAAGCCTACATGCAGCGCATGCGCCGCAACCTGCGCAGCAGTGTTTTCGTGAACGGCAGTTGCGGCAGCTCGAACAGCTATTACTTCAATCCGCATGGGGAGGCCGCCATGCTGCGGCCCACACCCACGCCGGTCGCCCTGTGGGAGGCCGATCACTTTCCGCTGGAGCATTACCGCTTCGGCTGACGGTTGCCTGAGGGTGCCATCCCTGCCAGAGTCCCGGCTGTCATGCAGTCGGGAACCGGCAATGTTCATGCGCTTTTTGCGGCATCTTTTCTTCTTTCTGCTCTATGGCGCACTGGGTCTGCTGGTGGGTCTTTCGACGTTCTATGTCCTGCAGATGAATGCCCGGCCTGATCTGGAGGTCTGGCATCAAGCACGTCTCCCGGAGGAATTCCGCGCGCGTGACAGTGAGCGTGTGCCTGATCTTGCTGCTTACCTTGCACTGGAGCAGCGCCTGTTTGCGCAACTGGATGAGCGTGTCTATGCCGAGGTGGAGCCGGAACAGGCTTCCCTGCTCAACCGGTACTGGAGTGGCAGTCGTGTGGATGTGCGGGCCTTGCAGCCCGACTGGAATCGCACACAGGTATTGATGGCCTCCGAGCCACGTGGTGCTGCCCTGCTGGTACACGGCCTTTCGGATTCCCCTTATTCCCTGCGGGCCATGGCCGAGCATCTGCATGCGCAAGGGTGGACCGTGGTTGTGCTACGTTTGCCGGGGCATGGCACGGCTCCCTTGGGCTTGCTGGATGTGCGCTGGCAGGATTGGTCAGCGGCATTGCGCCTGGCGGCGCGGGATGTGGTGCAGCAGGTCGGTGCCGACAAGCCTTTTGTGCTCATGGGCTATTCCATGGGCGCTGCGCTCTCGGTGGAGTATGTACTGGCGCAGCGGCAGGGCGAGGCTTTACCGCGCCCGTCTGCCGTCGTGTTGTTGTCGCCGGCAATCGGGGTGTCGCCTTCGGCGCGTTTTGCTTATTTGCAGAAAGAATTTGCGCGTGTGCCGGGGCTGGCAAAGCTTGCCTGGTTGGACCTGCTGCCTGAATACGATTCCTACAAATACGGCTCCTTTGCCGTGAATGCTGGTGAACAGATGTGGCGGCTGACGCGCCGCATCGACAGCCAGTTGCAGGCGCTGGCCACGCCCGGTGGTGTCCGGGGCCTGCCGCCCATGCTGGGCTTCCAGTCGGTGGCGGATGCAACGGTGTCTTCGCAGGCGGTGGTGACGGCGTTGTACCAGCGCTTGTCTCCCTCCGACGGCCATGCGCTGGTGCTGTTTGATGCCAATCGCCTGACCAGTACCCGGCCTCTGCTGCGCACCGGCCTCTTCACCTTGCGTGATGCATTGTTGCAGGGGCCGGCATTGCCCTTTGAGCTGACAGTGATCACCAATGCTGCCGAGGATGAGACCGGTGTGGCGGCCTGGCGTCGCGCTGTACGGTCCGATGCCGTGCAGCAACAGCCGCTGGCTCTCGCCTGGCCGCCTGGCCTGTTCTCGCTCTCGCATGTGGCCCTGCCGATTGCGCCGGATGATCCGCTCTACGGCGCCCGTCCTCCGGCGTTGCATGCCGCCGGCATCTATCTGGGCCGGCCCTCCCTTTTTGGCGAGCGCGGCCTCTTGGCCGTGCCGGAGGCTGCCCTCATGCGCTTGCGTCACAATCCTTTCTTTCCCTATGTCGTGACGAGGGTGGATGATTTCCTGGCGGGCACAGGCAGGCGGGCGGCCCCTGCCGCCGCGCAGCCGGCTGATTTGCACCTGCCGCTGCAAACCGTTAGATAATCAGGCCATCAGCAAAAGCGGGTGTGCATACCCGCTGCCAGAGAGCAGGACACATGGCTGAGTTCTTCAATGTGGTATTTGCCGGCGAGATTGCCGGCCGTGCGGACCCCGCCGTGGTGCGTGCCAATGTCGGCAAGCTTTTCAATGCCAGCGATGCCGTGCTGGACCGGCTGTTTTCCGGCCAGCCCGTGGCGGTCAAGAAAATGGTCGATCGCGCCACTGCCATGAAGCTGCGTGCACTCATGAAGCAGGCCGGTGCCGATGCCCGCATGGTGCAGGTGGACGAGCAGGGCAAGCCGCTGGCTTCGTCTGCATCAGCCGTTCCCGTACAGGCAGCCCCTGCGGCCCCGCCACCGCCGGTTGGCACCATGGCCGCGCGTGTTGCCACGCTGGCCGAGCAGCAGGCCCGTGAAGAGGCTGCACGTCCCAAACCGAATGCACCACCTCCCCCGGCGGATGTGGCCCGCGTGAATACCTGGGCACTCTATCCGGTGGGTTTCCTCCTGAGCGCCCCCGTGCCACGCCCGGCGCCGCTCATGCCGAACATCTCGGGCATTTCCTTTGCTGCTGCCGGCACGGACCTCATTGCTGCCAGTGAAAAGCCAGTGGTCAAGCCCGTGCAGGTGGACATTTCCGGCATGAGTATGGCTGCTGCCGGCACGGATGTGCTGAAGGAAAGCGAGCGTCGTCAGGTGGAGGCCGTGAAGGTCGACATCAGTGGCATCAGCGTGGCCGACGTGGGTGCGCCGCTGGATGAAATCCGCGACAACAAGCCGCCGGTGCAGGTGGATATCAGTCATATCCAACTGCAGTAACGCGGCGGCAAGCACTGTCAGCGCAAGTTGAGCTGGTTGTCGCAGTAGCCGTGGGCGACCTGGTCGGCGGTTGACCGCATCATGCAGGCACTGCGTTTCTGCCGCCATTCCTCGCTGCCGGGAACCAGGGTCAGGCCGGTTTCCTTGCCTTGTGTGGGCGTATACACATCCCACAGACGTTTCTGGTTCCGCATGGCGGCCTCACGGTTGCGTTGCTCCAGTGCACCTTTTGCCTGCCGGCGAAGGGTGTCGCAACGATTGCCGCGATAGCTGCAATAGGCCTCCACATCCCAGTCCGAACTCGGGCCAAAGCGGTCGACGAAGGTAACGAAGGCGATGCCGCCGAGTTGTACGGCGGCCTGGTAAGCGCCGGCATCCCAGCTCTTACCCTGACGCATGTGATCGTCATAGCGTTTTTGCAAGGCAGCCTGATTGGCTTCTTTCTGGGCAGCACTGGCGTTGGCGGCATCTGCCAGTGACTTCTTGAAACCCGCGCTGACAGCCTCGACCAGTTGTCGCCTTTCCTGCCCATGGGCCGTCGCCTGGATCACCAGGTCCTGGGGATTCGGACCAGCGCAGAGCAGGGGGGAATAGCGTGGCAGGCCAGCCAGGGGGATGCCGATGCCCCATTCCTCGCCGGTGCATCCACTTTTTCCTGCCGGCGCAGCCGCCAGCAAGTCGCGGCCGCTTTCTGGCAGGATTTCCGGGTGGTGCAGGCTGGGCAGGAGCCAGGTCCCGTCCGAGGCGCGCCGTACCAGCAACTGTTTCTGGCTGCTCCAGTAGGGAGCGCCCTGACCATGGAACAGGTTCGCTCCCGGCAGTGTCTGTATTTCATTGATCAGGGCCAGCTCATGGCGCCTGGCCAGTACCTCGTCGGGATAGCCCTGGCCGATACGGTAGCGCACACCGCTATCGTGCATTTCCACAATGATCCAGCCGTTGGCACAGGTGCAGCCCTTGGCGAAGGTGGCGTCGGGCTTTACCAGGCTGCGCACGGGCAGCAGTCCCAGTACACCGTCGGTCAGTGGCAGTGCGTTACCCTCGGCATCTATGGGTTGGTAGAGCACGCTGTATTCCGTATCGAAGGACTGGGGCCATTCGCCGATCATGCGCGCCTGTGACTCATTCTGTGACACCACATTGAAGTCGCGGGACTTCCCGACATTGTGCAGGGACATGCGGAAGGTCCGGACCGGACCGCCTTTCGAGAGCACCTCGCCCCGCGCGGTGGTGAAGAGGGCAGAAGGCTCGCTTTCGTCGGGGCCTTGCACATTGATGATCAGGTGTCGGCCCAGACGGTTGACCTGTGGCCGCGTGCTGCCCCATACCACGTCGGGCAACTGGCGGATGACATTACCGGCCAGATCAAGAAAGGCGATGTCCGCACGTTTGCCATTCGCATGGCGGCGGGTGACGCTGACAATGGCGGGATAGGGAATGACTTCCTGTTCGCGTCCGTCGATCACGCGCTTTTCGGCGGGAAAAGAAAAAACAGATGGTTTCTGCAGAGTGTCCGTCCACGGTTTTTCCTTGTCGGTTTTCATGTCCAGAAGGCCGGTGTCGGTGACGGCGTGGCGGGAAGAGAGTGGCAGCATCCAGAGCTTGTCAGGCTTGGTCAGTGTACGGTTGTCGGTGTCGGCGAAGCCGTAGAACTGCTGCTCGTATTGCGTTGCTGGCTTGCCGGCGCGCTCCAGCAGCTTGCTGGCCTGCTTGCCTTCCAGAACGCGGGTGATGGCGTAGAGCGAAAAAGGCTTGCCCGCATCGGCGCTGATGTCGCCTGCTTCCGGTACCCGCCACCAGTGCTTGCGCACACAGACCTTGCCGGGCTCGGAGCTGCCATTGCGGCAGCATCCCGGGCCGCGACAGGTGCCGAGTTTGGTTCCGGTTTCGTCACCCAGCAGTCGGGCACGTTCCGGTTGTTGCGCGTGTACGGGCAGTGCCAGCGCGAACAGGAAGGGCAGTAGCAGTGTCAGTCTTGAAAGTGGCATGTGCACTCTCCTTGTTTCGGGTTTGCATACCCTTTGGTTCTCTGGTCTCGAAATGACACTGGCTGCCAAATCCGTGGTGTGCTCTCGTTTTGCTGCTCTCTGACGGATCGAAAGAAAACGGGAAGATGCTTATTTCATCATGCTGAATCCGTATTTCTGATCGCAACGCATGACAGTGGCGGCATGGCGGATCAGGGCCTGCTGAGCCTGTTGCTGTCCCTGTGCTTGAGCCTTGTCGAGGGTGGCGAAGCTGGCCTGCATGCGGCTGCCTACTTCCCGCTGGATTTCACCGACAGTCAGCGGAATGGACTCACCCGGCGCTGCGGCTGGCGGATTGTCATGGTAGCGCTGCATGGCATGGGCTACACGCGGCATGGCCTGTTCCTGTTGGGCAGGCTTGAGCTTGCCGCTGACGACATAAGCTGCCGCGCAGTCGAGGTCATCCACTGTCGTTGCTGCGGATGCCTGGGCTGTCGACAGCAGTGAGGTTGTGGCGAGTAGAGCGAGTGTGGTTGCTTTCCAGTTTTTCATGATGGCTTCCTGATGTTTGCGCCGGAAGTCGGTGCGCCCACGGCATCGGTCCCTGAAAGGGCTACAGCGGCAGGTGAGCTGCTTGCAGTAGGGTTGTCACTGCTACCACAGGCGGTGAGTAGCGGCAGGGTGATAGCAAGACAGTGCTGACATTGCGGCGGATTGGCCATGGGTTCCCTCCTTGAGCGTGATGTGAAGACCGGTCATTGATATGAGAGTCGGACCGTAAAAGGCATGCGTGGAAGGGGATAGCCCCTGAATGAGGGGATAAGGCGGATTTCAGGGATGAGTGGTCGCTGAGATGTGATGAGTTAGCTGGGCTCAATCTGGGAGTCAGTTATTTGTCAGCTTGTTGTCAGAAAAAATTGACAGTACTCCGGCCATGGAAAATTTCCCCCATGAAAAAGCCCCGCAATAGCGGGGCTTTTTCATGGTAGCTGCAAGGTTTGCAATCAGCCCTTGGCGCGGCTCCGGAATTCACCGGTGCGGCTGTCGATTTCGATTTTTTCGCCGATATCGATGAAGGCGGCTACCTGAAGTTCGTAGCCGTTGTTCAGGCGTGCAAGCTTGGTGACCTTGCCGGAGGTGTCGCCCTTGGCAGCCGGTTCGGTGTAGGCGACTTCACGCACGACGATGGTGGGCAGCTCGATGGAAATGGCTTTGCCTTCGTACAGCACGACTTCGCTGACTTCTTCCATGCCTTCTTCGATGAAGTTCAGGGCGTCGCCCAGGTTTTCTTTTTCCACTTCGAACTGGTTGAACTCTTCGTCCATGAATACATACATGGGATCAGCGAAGTAGGAATACGTAACGTTCTTCTTTTCCAAGATGACCGGCTCGAATTTTTCGTCGGCCTTGTACACGGTTTCCTGTGCCTGCCCGGTGAGCAGGTTCTTCATCTTCATCTTCACGACAGCCGCGTTGCGGCCGGACTTGTTGTACTCGGCCTTGAGGATGACCATGGGGGCGGTGCCGATCATGATCACGTTGCCGGCACGGCATTCCTGGGCTGTTTTCATAACGTGTTCCGGGTTGCTTGGAGGGGTTTGAGGGGCCGCTATTCTAACCGGCTCGCGTAAAAGTGCATCACCTGCGTGGCCAAGTCGGTTTGGCGTGCCAGATGGGTGCACCAATTCCGGGCGGCGGTGGTGAGGGGCGGGATATCCGCCAGCAGCGTTTCCCAATGGGGCATGGTTGTGCCGCTGCCGTTCCAGGCACGCAAGGTGTCGGCCCATATGGTGGGCATGGCCGTCTGCTTTTCCATGGCCCGGATGAAGGCTTCCAGTTTCACGAGGTGGGCCTCCTCTTCCTGCGGGTAGATGTGCCAGAGCAGGGGGCGCCCGGCCCACTGGGCACGCACGAAGGAGTCTTCGCCGCGGATGGCATTCAGATCGCAGGCCCAGAGCAGGTGGTCGTAATCCTCGTGGGGCAGCAGTGGCAGTACGGCCACGGTGAGGTTGCCCCGCTCCAGGCACTGCCCGGCGGTGAGCGTCTGCCCAGCCCAGGTATTCACATTGGTCAGTACCCGGCCTTCGGGCACCAGCAGCAGGGTGGTCCCGGGTGCTTGGGCCAAGGTCTCCAGCAGGCTCGTTACGGCCGGATTTTCATAGGCAAAGAGCGAGATGCGACGGCCATGGGCGGGAGCTTCCGGCAAACCGAGCCCTGCCCAGAAAGCAGCTTGTTGCGCGGGACTGTGCTGGAAGGCCTCGCGCCGGGCGAGCAGGCCGGCCTCCCGCAGCAGGCCGCCGGTGCGGGTGGTAAAGCCTGGGAACCAGAAATGCTGCACAAGGCCGGTGGCCGGGTGGGACGAGGCAAGACCATGGCAATCGGCCACCCAGTCCTCGGCGCTCAGGTACTCCAGGTTCAGCCAGCAGGGCGCGGGCTGTCGGGCGGCCATGCGGGCCAGGAAGGCCGGGGGCAGGGGGCAGCCAAAACCTTCGATCACGAGATCACCGGGAATGGCGTTGGCGACACTTTGCTCATCCCAGCGGCGGACGGTAATCGTATCCAGCGTCTGTTCTGCCGCGTGGATGTCCAAGGTGGGGGCGAGCCGGGCAAAGACGGCCAGGTCGTCCACCCAGAGTGTCACGCTGAGTCCATGCTCGGCCGCCAGTTGACGGGCCAGCCGCCAGCAGACCCCGATGTCGCCGTAGTTGTCGATGATGCGGCAGAAGAGGTCGCAGCGCCGGGTCATGGCTTTTGCCTCAGGCTGCGCGGGGCCGCATCGGTCCAGCGGCGAAAGGCACGCGAGAAGGCGCTTTGCTCCGAGTAGCCCAGGAGCAGCGCGATCTCGCTGAGGGAAAGCGAGCGGTCTAGCAGGTATTGCTGGGCCAGTTCACGCCGGGTGCGGTCCAGCAGTTGCTGCCAGGTGAGGCCACGGCTGGCCAGACGCCGTTGCAGGGTGCGTGGGGACTGGTGCAGGTCGGCTGCCAGGCGCTCCAGGCTGATCTGCCCTTCGGGCAGGCGTTTCAGCAGCACCTGCTGGAGCGCCCGGTCAAAGGCATCGGATTCCGGCAGCGCCTGCAACAGCGCCTGGGCCTGCCGGTCCAGCAGCACGCGCAGCGCCGGGTCGGAAAAGCGCAAGGGCTCGATGAGCAGTTGCAGGGGAAAGCGGACATGCACGCTGTCGCCCCCCAAGCTGACGGGGCAGTGGAAAAAGCGCTGCAACTCGGCGCTGCCGCCGACACATTCGTGCACGAAGCCGACACTGACCGGATGCCCTGGGCTTGTGAGCTGGCGCTCCACGAATGTGACCAGCGCGGCAATGGCGACCTCGTCGGCCAGAGAGCCCAGCCCACCGTCCCGCCAGCGGATTTCCACGTCATCGCCGTGGGTGGTGATCTCGGCGAAGTCGATGCCATAAAAAAGGCGCTCATAGCGCTGGTAGGTCAGCATGGCCTCGCCCAGCGTGCTGCTGGCCAGGACCAGATAGCCCAGCACGCCCACATGCGCTGGCTGCACGCCGGCCCCAATGGCGAGGCCCGGGTGGGCAATATCGGGGCGCAGGTCGGCCGCTTCCTGCAGGCATTCCTGCCAGACCGGCACGGGCACGGCATCGTCCGGCGCAAAACGGGCAAGCCGGGCGCGGATGACGGGGGCGGGCAGGTTCTCGCGGTCCAGCCAGTCGGTGAGGAGGCCGGTCCAGCTGCCGGTGACGCGGTGTACAAGGGGCATGGGCTGATGGGGCAGTGAGTCTGTCGCAAATTGTCAAATGAATGTCGGTCATCATCAAGCGGTCGGCAGGCTGGGTTTCCATAATGCGGGCATTCCCCGACGACGAGCCTGAGTGCTCCCGGAGCCCGCCATGGACCTGACCCCCTATCTGCCTGATTTCCTGGTCCCGTGGTGGGCCCTGATCGCGCCCTGGCTGGCTTTGGACGAGCGCCAGCTCATCTTCCTGGTTGCCACGCCGCTTTTCATTGGCGTGGCCCTCTGGGAGTACCGCCGCATCCGCCACGATCCCCGGCTCATGAACGTGCGCGAGGCCCTGCGCAATTTCATGCTGGGGGCGGGCTACCAGACCACTGAGCTGCTCTTTGCCGGCATCATCGCCTTTCCGGTGTATGCGCTGGCTTACCACTTCCGCTTTTTCGAGATTCCCCTCACCGTGGGTACGGCGCTGCTCACCTTCCTGCTGGTCGATTTCTGTTATTACTTCTTTCATCGCGCCAGCCACCGCATGCGCTGGTTCTGGTGTGCGCACGTGGTCCATCACTCGTCCCAGCGCATGAATTTCTCCACGGCCATGCGCCAGAATGCCACCAACATCTTCAATGGCGGCTGGCTGTTCTATGTGCCGCTGGCACTGGCCGGGTTCCATCCGGTGTGGATAGGCGTGTGCTATGCGCTGAGCCTCGTTTACCAGTTTTTCATCCACACTACGTTGGTGAAGAAGCTGCCGGCACCCATCGAATACATTTTCAACACACCCAGCCACCACCGCGTGCACCACGGCAAGAACCGCGACTGCATCGACCGCAATTTTGGCGGCGTTCTCATCATCTGGGACCGCATGTTCGGTAGCTTCGTGGAGGAGTCTGAAAAGGGCGATATCCAGTACGGCATCACGCGTCCTGTTCCCGGTGACGGCCTCTGGACCTTGTGGACGCATGAATATGCTAGCCTCTTTGCAGACATGAAACGCCCCGGCGCGTTGCGCCAACGTCTTGCACACCTGTGGCGGCCGCCGGAATGGGAGCGGTCGACAGAAAAGTGACCCAGCAACAGAAGGTGTCTGTCTGAGTTGTCAGTCAATCAGGCCGAGTGGGCCAGGGGGTTGTCTGAAATGACCAGATGACGGCATTTTTCCGTGATTTTCTTGAAGTGTGCATTTCGATCAGTAAGCTGGCGGCTCCGCTACTGAGGAGCTGCTCATGCTGCGTTTCCTTCCGGCCCCGGTCAAAGGGGCGCTTGCCGGTCTCTTGCTGGCGCTCAATACTCTGTTCTGGTGTGGCCCGCTTTTTTCGCTGGCACTGGTGAAGTTCCTGCTGCCTTTCCGGGCCGTGCAGCGCGTCATGCGACATCTCATGCACAAGATTGCCGAGAGCTGGATTGCCTTCAACGGTATGTGGATGCATGCCATGCAACGCATACGCTGGGACGTGAAGGGGCTGGAAGGCATGGACATGCAGCATTCCTATCTTGTCACCAGCAATCACCAGAGCTGGGTCGATATTTTTGCCCTGCAGTACCAATTCAATCGTCGCATTCCCATGCTCAAGTTCTTTCTCAAGAAAGAGCTGATCTGGGTGCCGGTAATCGGTCTTTGCTGGTGGGCGCTGGAGTTTCCTTTCATGAAACGCTACAGCAAGGAGTTCCTGGCACGGCATCCGGAAAAGCGCGGACAGGACCTGGCGACAACCCGCAAAGCCTGTGAGCGCTACAAGACCAATCCGGTATCCGTTTTCAATTTTCTGGAGGGCACGCGCTTCACGCCGGAAAAGCATGCCGAACAGAAATCACCGTTCAAGTATCTGCTCAAGCCCAAGGCTGGCGGCATTGCCTTTGTGCTGGATGCCATGGGTGAGCAGCTCAAGTCGCTGGTGAATGTGACTGTTCATTACCCTGATGGCCGTCCCACTTTGTGGAGCCTGCTCTCGGGGCAGGTGCGAAAAATTGTGGTGCGTATCGAGAAGATGGAAATTCCGGCCCGCTTTATCGGACGTAACTACGATCAGGATGAGGTTTACCGGACTGAATTCCAGCAGTGGGTGAATGCGCTCTGGTTGACCAAGGATGCACAGCTTGTGGAGTTGCATCGCGCAGATTGAGTAACTCTGCTTGTGTGAGCAGCAGGAAACAGAACGGGGCTCCAGTCATCTGGAGCCCCGTTTTTTTGCTCAAGCCCCGGGCTGGTCTTGTATGCGCCGCCAGGGCTGTTCGCCTTCTAGCTCAAAGGCGAGCTCAAGCAGTGTGCGTTCGGCGCCATGGGCGGCGGAAAAATGTACGCCGACAGGCAGGCCTTCTGCAGTACTGCCCATGGGCAGTGAAATGGCAGGGCTGCCGGCGGCATTGTTCAACGGCGTAAAGCTCACGTATTTCAGCAACCGCTCGAAAATCACATCGAAAGACTGCTCGGGTGAAAGCCATCCCAGTCGTGGCGTGGTGTGCCCGAGCACGGGTGAGAGGATGACATCGTATTGAGCAAATGCGCGCGCATAGTCTTCCTGCGTTTTCTTGAGGCGGTAAATCACCAGCGGTGTTTTCAGGATGTTCTTGCGATACAGAGCTGCCAGCCCTTTGCTCAGGTTGTCTGTCTGCGCGGCATCAAAATCCGGGCTCATGATCTTGCGGCCGAAGGTGCTGACCATGAAAGAGAGCATGCCCCAGTAGGTGCTGAAGTCACTGACAAAGCCGGGCTTGATGGGCAACGGCATTTCACTGACGTCGTGTCCGAGCTTTTCCAGCAGGTTCGCCGTGGCCAGCACGGTGTTCCGGGTATCGGCGTCGGTGGCGTGGCCCGTTATGGAGTCCAGCACCAGCCCCACACGCAGGCGCTTCTTGCCCGGGCCTTCGACTTGTCCGATGGCGGGAAGTTTGCGGTTGTGGAAATACTGCTCGGCACCGGCGAAGAAGTTTGCGGTATCGCGCACGCTGCGTGTGACCACACCTTCGCTCACGATGTTGAGGGGCAGTGAGCGTGCAGCTTCGGAATCGACAAGGCGTCCGCGCGAGGGCTTGAGACCGATGAGGCCGCAGGCTGCCGCAGGAATGCGTATGGAGCCGCCTCCATCATTGGCATGTGCCAGCGGCACCACCCCCGCCGCCACAAGCACGGCAGAACCGCCGGAAGAGGCACCGCTGGAAAACTCCGGATGCCAGGGATTGCGTGTGGGCGGCAAGCCCGCGTACTCGGTGGTGGCATTGAAGCCGAACTCCGGCATCTTGCTTTTGCCGAGCACGACCATGCCCTGGGCGAGGAACTGTTTTGCAAAAGCACCATCGGCTTTGGCGGGGCGTGCGCGCACTGCCTGTGATCCCTGGTTGGTGGGCAGGCCTGCGAGGTCCGTATTGTCTTTCACGAAAGTGGGCACGCCCGCGAAAATGCCATTGCCGGTCTTGCTGCTGGCAGACAGCGCGGTGGCCGGCGTTTCGAGCTGGATGGCATTGAGGGCCGGTTGTATTTTCGCGGCACGGGCAAGTGCGGCTTCGGTGACTTCGCGGGTACTGACGTCACCACGGCGGATCATGCCGGCAAGGGCGGTGGCGTCGTGGTCGGCAAGGATGTCGTTGCCAAAGGCATGGAAGGCAGCAGAGTCGGTCATGTTCTTATCCGGCTGTTGTGTTTTATCGGGTTGCAGTTTCGGTGTGGCTTGATGAAACGGCGAAAGCCGGAACGGTGCCGCATGAGCTTGCCCTCTGTCCAGACATCACCGGGCCAGTTTCTGCGTATTGCTGGCCCCTCCGCGAGAGGGCGTCGCCAGGAAGCGTGATTCCCGGTCTTGTGTACGGGCACACTGCGTGATTAGTTAGCCTCCTTGTCTGTCAGCCTTCCAGTGTCCGGGGTAGCTGGTGACATCATCATTTCTTGCCTTTGAACTGCCCTATGACGCGCAAATCCCTTGCTCTTGTTGTTGCCCTCCTCCTGCTTTCGGGCATTGCGGCCTATGGTGTGCATGCACTCTGGCCAGAGCCGGATGAGGCTGCCGTATCCACTGGTCATGAAGCCAATGTCTTGCAGCCCGAGCTTGAGGCTTTGCTGGCCGGGCATCGCAAGATTATTGTCTTGTTGGCGGATGAAGCATCGCTTGCCAAAGCCGATCGCCGGCTGGCCAATACCGTGGGACAAGCACTGTTTCATGACAAGCTGGCAGGGCAGGCTCGTGTGTCCGCGGTGTTGTCGGAGGCCGTGACGGCTCAGGCAGCAGACCGCTGGCCGCGGTTGGAAGCCGTTCTGGACTACATCGAGTCAGGCAATGGGCTTTATGACGCAGACCGCCTGGCGTTTCGTGAGTTGCTGGTGGCCTTGCAGCAAAGTGTGGCAGCCGATGGCAGCCTCCCGGCCATCCGCCTGCACAAGCGCATCGGGGACGACCTGGAAGCACTGGCTGAGATCGAGCGTCTCTACGACAAGGAAGTCAGCCAGATATTCAGCCGCTTTGAAACGCGAGCCATCGTGCTCAGGCGTGAAAAATGGCAGGACTATGTGGCACATCTCGGCCGGTTGTATTCACGCGAGCAGATACTGAAGGAATACGGCTTCATCCAGCCTTATGCCCCCAGCGCCCTGCCGGTGGAAGAACAGGAGGCCGAGATCACCGGGCGCCGCTTGCCGGCAAAGACATTGGCGCTCACTTTTGATGATGGCCCTCACGGTCGTTACACGGAAGAAATCACCGCAATACTCAAGCAGTATGGTGTGCCCGCCGCGTTTTTTGCCGTAGGCCGCAATATTGGCAGTGTGGCCGCGGATGGCAGTACGCGCTTTGTGCGTACGGCAGACATCAGCCGCCGCCTGATTGCCGAAGGTTATGCCGTCGGCAACCACAGCTACAGCCATGCCCAGCTTTCAAAAACGGAAGGCGAGGTGCTGCATGATGAAATCCATCACACCGATACCTTGCTGAAAAAGCTTGATGCCGCCCGTGCGCCGATTTTCCGTTTTCCCTATGGCGCGCGCAGCAAGGAGGGCATGGGCCTGCTGCATGAGGCTAGCCTGCGTTCCGTCATGTGGAATATCGACTCTCTGGACTGGGCGGACCCGGTTCCCCGCTCCATTGCCGACCGTGTCCTGCGCAGTGTTGAGAAAGAAGGGCGAGGCATCGTGCTCTTTCACGACATCCATGAGCGCACGGTCAAGGCGCTGCCTCTGGTTCTCGACCGGCTGGTGGCCGACGGTTACCGCTTTGCGGCCTGGGATGGCAGCGGCTTTTCCGTGCAGGGTGAAGCGGCGGCACCGGCGGCTGCCGTGACCAGCAGTTATGCGAATTCCTGGGCGGTGGTGATAGGCATCAATGAATACAGCAAGTGGCCCCGGCTGAGTCATGCCGTCAATGATGCGACAGCCGTTCGCGATGTGCTGCTGCAGCGTTTCGGTTTTGCGCCGGAGCGCGTCATCATGCTCAAGGACGGCGAGGCCACGCGTAATCGCATACTGGCTACCTTCCATGATGAGTTTGGGCATGGGCGCCTGCAGAAAAACGACCGCGTCTTTGTGTTTTTTGCCGGGCATGGTGCCACGCGCACACTGAGTTCCGGCCGGGAAATCGGTTACATCGTGCCGGTGGATGCCGACCCGGATGCCACCGCGACGGACGCCATTCCCATGACGGAAATCCAGAACATTGCCGAGAGCCTGAGTGCCAAGCATGTATTTTTCGTGATGGATGCCTGCTACAGCGGGCTTGGGCTGACACGTGGCGCCAGCCGGAATTTCCTGCGTGAAAATGCGCGCCGGCTGGGCCGGCAAATGCTCACGGCAGGTGGAGCCGACCAGCTGGTGGCCGATGACGGCCCCGGCGGACACTCCATTTTTACTTGGACCCTGTTGCAGGGGCTGGAGGGCAAGGGCGATCTCAATGGTGATGGCCTGATCACGGCCATGGAGCTGGCGGCTTATGTGGCGCCGGCCGTGTCCAGTGTGTCTTCGCAAACGCCCGCCTTTGGCAGCCTGCCCGGTTCCGAGGGCGGCGATTTTGTTTTCGAGTTGCCGGCGGTGACGGAATTCCTGAGCGCGGGCAGCGAGCAACTCAGTCCGGAAGCCATCGCTTTCAATGGCAGGCTGGATGCTGCGGCACCGACTGTGACGACGACAAAGCCGGGCAAGCCTGCCGAAGTGGCGCCGGTAAAAGTGTTGGACCTGCAAGGCCGTGAGCAAACCCTGACCGCAATTCCGGGAGTGAATGCATCCCTGCGGCAAATGGCGCAGCGTGCCAATGATCGCGGCTTGCAGTTCTACAAGGAAAAGCAGTACGCCGAGGCCGAAGCGCAGTTCACGGAGGCACTCAAGTTGCGCCCTGATTTTGCACTGGCCGCCAACAACCTGGGCTTTGTCTATTACCGCCAGCAGAAATATGCCGAGGCGGCGCGCTGGTTTGAAAACACCCTCAAACTGGATCCTTCGCGTGCGGTCGCCTATCTCAATCTGGGTGATGCCCACATGCAGGGCGGTGACAGGAAAAAAGCGGCAGAGGCTTACCGTACCTATCTGGCGTTGTTGCCGGATGGGCCGGCGGCAGCACATGTGCGTGCGCAAATGCAGCGTTTGTGAAATGCCCGGCTAGGGAGCTGCCCGTGCATACCGGCCGGGCGGTTGCCCGGTGTGTTTGCTGAACGCCACACTGAAAGCGCTTGCAGAACCGTAGCCCACGCGTTCGGCCACATCAGAAACGCTCATGCCGTCACGGCGCAGCAGTTCTTTGGCAAGTGCCATGCGCCAGGCCAGCAGGTACTCCATGGGTGCCGCGCCGACGATGCGGGTGAAACGCTCGAAAAATGCGGAGCGTGAGAGGGCAGCGGCCTGCGCCAGTTCGCCGACTGTCCAGGGGCGATCCACTTGTGCGTGCATTTCCTTCAAGGCACGTGCCAGTCGCTCGTCACCCAGGCCGCGCAACAACCCGGCAGGTGCGGTACCGGCAGTGGCCGAACGCATCGCTTCGGCCAGCAGTAATTCGACCAGCCGTGAAAGCATGAAATCGCTGCCCGGCTTGGGGTCTGACGACTCTTCTCCCACCATGCGTACCAGTTGCGCCAGCCGCAATGACCCCGGGACGTGTACCACCGGCGGTAGCAGCGATACCAGTAGCCCCGGGTCGGCACAATCGAACAGGAAGGCACCACCCAGCGAGCGCATGTCAGGCTCGCCTCCTTGCTCGCCATAACGCCATTCGCGGCGCTCCTCCGCCACTTCATGGGGATTCAGGAGGACTGGCGGGGCCGGCAGGAAACCCGAGAGGGTGAAGGCGGGTGTTGCTGGCAACAGGATGAAGTCGCCAGCGCTGATGGTGAGTGGTTCGTGTCCGTCCACCACCAGCAGGCAACTGCCCTCCAGCATGATGCAGAAGCTGGGTTTTCCGTATTCGGAATAGCGTACCGCCCAGCTCCCTTTGCCGCTGACGATGTTGGCAAAGACGGCGCGGGGCTGCAGAAGCCGGACTATCTCTGAAAGAGGGTCTGCCATGTTTGGACTATTGCTAAGTTTAAATGGACTTTATGTGATCCATGGTCCGTTGATGCTCATCTACCGTTAGCCCCGGGTCAACCACATACCTCGGAGCTAACCATGAAGACTGTACTCATCACTGGCTGTTCGTCTGGCTACGGCCTGGAAACAGCCCGCCATTTCCTGGCACAGGGCTGGAATGTCATTGCCACGATGCGCGTGCCACGGGAAGGCATCCTGCCCGTGTCCGCCAAGCTGCGCGTTCTTCCGCTGGACGTCACCTGTCCGGACAGCATTGCCCACTCCCTGGCGGCTGCAGGCCCTATTGACGTGCTGGTGAACAATGCCGGCATCGGGCTCTTTGGTGCATTTGAAGCCACGCCCATGGCCACTGTGCACGAGATTTTCGAGACCAATACCTTCGGTGTAATGGCGATGTGCCAGGCCATCATTCCGCAGTTCCGCGAGCGCCGGGCGGGGACCATCGTGAATGTCACTTCAAGCACGACCCTGGCGCCTTTTCCTCTGGTGGCTGCCTATACCGCCAGTAAGACCGCCATCGAGGGATTCACGGCTTCCCTGGCTCATGAGCTCGGGGCATTCGATGTGCATGTAAGGCTGGTGGAGCCCGGCTACGGCCCCTCGACCCGCTTTACCGAGAACGGGCAGCAGCGCATGCAGGGACTGATTCCTGCTGTATACGAGCCGTTTGCCCACAGCGTTTTTGCCGGGTTTGGCAATGTCACGGAGGTCACGACGGGAGCCGACGTGGCGGAGGGCGTGTGGCAGGCTGCCAACGATGCTACGGCGCGCCTGCATTTCCCGGCAGGCGCTGATGCGCTCGCCTTGGCCGGGCAGCGGTCGCGTTGCTGATGTTTGGTGGTGTCAGGGTTGGGCGGGTGGTGGCTGGTCCTTTGGCAGAAGCAGCCACATCCGCCCTTTCTGTTTCATGACACCGGCCTGGGCGCCGGCTTCATGTCCGAATCCCCAGAAGAAATCCGCCCGCACCGGCCCGCGAATTGCCCCGCCCGTATCCTGCGCCTGCACCAGCCGCTGCAACGGCGTATCACTGCTGGGGTAAGTGGTATCCAGCCAAACCGGGCTGCCCAAGGGTGTGAATTTCGGGTCCACCGCGATGCTGGCCCCGGCCGTGAGCGGCACGTTGAGCGCGCCGATAGCGCCGCGACCGTCATCCGGCACGATGCGGAAGAACACATAGCTGGGGTTCTGCGACAGGAGTTCGCGCAGGCGGGCGGGGTTGGCCAGTGCCCAGGCCTGTATGCGCTGCATGCTCACCTGCTCGATGGGAATCTCGCCCTGGTCGGCCAGCCAGCGGCCGATGGAGCGGTAGGGATGGCCGTTCTGGTTGGCATAGCCCAGGCGCACGCGTGAGCCGTCTTCCAGTTGCACACGCCCCGAGCCCTGGATTTCCAGGAAAAAGGCATCGATGGGATCGTCGGCCCAGACCAGCACCTTGCCGGGGCCGGGCCCCTTGCCCTGGTTGATGTCGTCGCGGCTCCAGTAGGGCACCACCTTCTTGCCCTCCACACGGCCACGCACGCGCTTGCCTTTCAACTCCGGGTAAAGCTCGGCCAGGTCGATGGTAAGCAGGTCGTCCGGTTCGGCATAGAGCGGGACGCGCCCCGGCTTGTGCTCGCGGCCGCCGGTCAGCAGGGCTTCGTAATAGCCGGTGACGAGGCCGGTATCGCCATTGAGGGAGCTCTCGATGCGCCAGGGCTGGAAGCGGCCTTCAAAGAAGCGCTGGATGGTTTCGGTATCCGGTTGGACTCCCAAGGTCCGGGCCTCGCTGCAGAGTGCCTGCCGGTCATTACGACGTTGCAGGCGGTCGCAGGAACTAAGCCAGGATGTCCAGCTCGCCGCCAGCTCATTACCGGGCCAGCCCGGCAGCTCGCTCCAGTCGGCCGGATGATAGATCGCCACGTTTTCTGCCGGTTTTTCGGCAGGCTTTTCCTCGGGTTTGGCAGGCTCGGTTGTCGGGGTGCCGGTGGAGGGCGGCGGTGTCACGGGAGTCGGGCGGCTGGCACAGGCACTCAGCAGGGCCAGCAGCAGGAAGAGCGGGACATAACGCATGCGGTCACTCGCAGGAGCCAAGGAAACGAAGACGGAATTGTCGGCCAGATTCCCTCTTGCGGTGTTGTTTTCGCGTGAGATTTTTTCAGGGCAACTACCCCTGTTCGGGGGCTACCGGTCACCTTTCCTCTGCGAGCATATTTTGCCGACACCTCGCGTGCCGGGCATTTCGCCCGTGTTCCCTGATCAGGGGGCTACCGCAACCCCTGACCACAACCAAAAAGGCAGACACTTCATGCGTACCCTGACTTCCCGGCTAGGGATAGCTGTTTTTACAGGACTTCTTTTTACGGGGCTTTCCCTGATGGCGGCTCCGGCCCTGGCACAGGAGGCCGCCTGCACGGACCTCAACGACTGTATGATGAAAGGAGGTGATGCAGGCTCACCGGCAGCGGCCATTCCGTACTACAGCAAGGGGTTGCAGCTGTGGAAGGAGGGCAGCAATTCGCCGGCACAGCGCGCACTGGCCACCTATATCCGGGCCCAGACCTATATCCAGCTGCATGCAGCTACCCGCGACAAGGCCAACCTTGATATGGCCGAGAAGGATTTGCAGGCCTATATCGGCTATCTGCCGGAGAAATACGACGGCTACATGGCCATGGGCGTTGTCATGGCCAATCGTGGCCAACTCGACAAGGCCGTGGAGTGGATGAACAAGGGGGTCGCTGCCGAGCCCAAGAATCCGCTCAGCCTGTACGAGCGCGGCAACTTCTATCTGACCAAGAAGGACTATGCCCTGGCCGTGGCCGATTTCACCAGTGCGATCAACCTGTTGCCGCGCCGGGGCTATGACGAAAAGACGGGAGTCCACTCCCTGACCATTGGCGTCAACCTGCCACCGGAGCGTCAGTTGCAGATCTACTATGCCCGGGCGCAGGCCTATCAGGCGCTGGGCAAGGCGGCGGAAGCCGGTGCTGATTACGACACCATGTGCGCCATGGGCGAAAAGCGCGCCTGCTGAGCTGGTGGATGTGTGCCAAGCCCCGCTTGCGGGGCTTTTTTCATGGGGCTGACAGGGGTGTGACCGGGTTTGCATTTCGTCGCAGGAGACTGGGGATGTCCTGATTTGTCGCCGGGCTGGCCGCGATGGTCATCCCTTTGCAAACCGGGCTGACTAGCATTGCGGGTGTCAAAGAGGTGCCCCGGACTGACCGGGAAGTGCCATAACAAGAAAGCCCTACAGGGGGAGCTCCCGATGCGCGCATTCCAGAAAGCCTTGGCCGGTCTGGCCTTGATGAGCGGCGGCCTGATGGCCGGCACCGCTACAGCCGACACTTATGTCTTCATCACCAACACCACGCCACAGACGGCAACCATTTCCGTCAGCCACTACGGCAGCAAGACCCTGGTCAACGGCAGCGAGTGGGCGCAGGAAGCCACCAGCATCGGTCCGTACGAGACCAAGCGCGTGCTGCGCATGAACCGCTACTGGGGTGTGAAGTCGGGTCATACCTACAATTTCGACACGTCCGTCACCGTGGCCGGCTCCACCATGGTCATGAAGCAGTCCATGACCGGCACCTGGACCGGCAGCAACATCAAGCACGGCGCCAGCGGCCCTGGGTTCAGCTCCGCCTGGTTCACTGACCGCAACGTGCACAGCTACAACACCACCTACGCCACACGCGCCTCGGAAGCCGCTTTCAAGGCCGAGTACACCGGTGGCTATGACGATTTCCACTACACCATCCATAACAAGACCGTGACCGAGCCACTGGCTGGCGCCAACGATTTCAAGGTGCTGACCTACAACATCTATGCACTGCCCTTCGTGGCTTCCAAGATCGACGAGCGCCTGGGACAGTTGCCGCAGAACCTGAAGGGTTATGACGCGATCCTGTTCCAGGAAGCCTTCTCTTCCACCCGCAACAGCATGCTGGCTGCACTGGCAGCGGAATATCCCTACCAGACGCACATTCCCAAGGTGCCCTACAGCGGTATCAATGTTTTCGACAGCGGTGTGCTGGTGGTCAGCCGTTATCCCATCGTTGCCACGGATGACTTCATCTATCCGAATTGCACGGGTACGGACTGCATGGCCGACAAGGGCATCATCTACGCCGAGATCATCAAGAACGGAAAGTCCTACCACGTGACCTCCACGCATACCGCGTCCTTCGACACCACGGAAGCCCGCGCCCTGCGCCAGGAGCACTTCCAGCAGATCCGTGCGCTGGTGGATGCCCAGAGCATTCCCTCCACCGAAGCGGTGCTGATGGGTGGCGACTTCAACGTGAACAAGCTGCTGTGGCCCACCGACTATGCGCAGATGCTGGTCAACCTGAACGGTACCGATCCAGTGAGCACGGGTTACACCGCCTCCACGTTTGATCCGCGCATCAACAAGCTGGCCGGTGCAGCAGGTTCGGGCGGCACCACTGTGGAATATCTGGATTACGTCGTGTATTCCAATAACCACCGCCTGCCTGCCACATCACGCAATGATGTCCGCATCGTGCGCTCCGCAGCCGCTCCCGTGTTCAGCATCTGGGACCTGTCGGACCACTTCCCGGTCATGGGTGAGTTCGCCTACGCTTACTGACCATGAGCCGACACACGCTTTTGATAACGGCCGCTATTGCGGCCGTTATCGTTATCGCTGCTGCCATCGCCTACGGTGTGATGGGAGCCCCTTTTTCACAGGGCCCGGGTGCAGCCGCTACGGGAGGGGATGGTCTTTCCAGTGCCGAAAATCGGGACGGACGTGATGAGTCCGGGGTGGGGGCGGCCGAACGCTACAGTGCCCGGGTCAAGGAACTGGTGGATCGTTTGCGTGACTTGCAGAAACGACCGGGTAATTTCCAGGCCTTCCTCAACCAGTTGCAGCAGCACTGCAGTGATCCTGCCGAGTGCGCGGCCTTGCTGAATGACGTGCTGGCGGAATATCCGGACCGGGAATTCGCCGGCATGGTGGCAAGACTGGTGTCCCGTATGCCCGGTTACGAGCAGGCCATGCAGGCCTTGGTCATGTCTACCGCAATGTCACCCCGTGAGCGTTACGACCGTCTCTGGAGCTTGCGCGAGCAGATGCTGGGGAGGGAGGAGGCAGCGTTCGCCTTCGGGCAGGAGAAAGCCTATGCCGATTACCAGTTCCGCTATGGCGAACTCGTTGCCGGTGCGGGTGGGCTTTCATCGGAGCAGCGCCTTGCTGCGCTGGAAAAGCTCCGTCAATCAGCGGCGAATGAAAATGCCGATGCAGTGCGTTCGGCAGAGGGGGCTGATGGCGCCTATGAGCGTGAGCGTGAGCTCTTGCTGGCAGGCGTGACGGACGCAGCCGAACAGGCACGCATCACGGCAATGTTGCGCCGTCGTCATTTTGGTGCCGTTACCGTGGCACAGATGGAGGCGCGTGATGTGCAGCTTGCCAGCCAGAAGGAGGCAGTTGCCACGTATCAGGCAGATGTTGCTGTCTTGCGTCAGGAGCTTGAGGCCTTGCGGCCCGGCATGGATGAGGCCAGCTGGCAGCGTCTTCGCGAGCAGCGCATGACGGAGTTGAGGCTCAGGCATTTTCCCTGACGCAATTTCCTGAACACGTCCTCAGGACCGGCCATGAAAAAGCCCCGCACAAGCGGGGCTTTTTCATGGCCGGTGATGCTCTAGCGATGCAGGCGCTGGCGGCGGTAGCGATGCAGCAAGCCCAGCAGGCTGAGACCCAACAATATATGGCCGTCGACCGGGCCACTGCTGTTGGAGCCTTGGGTACTGCCATCATCACCGCCTGTGACGGGGGCTGCGTTGACGGTCAGGGTGCGTACGGTCTCAGCACTGGTGCCACCGACACCATTGCAGGAAAACCGGAGATCATGCTCGCCCGTTGTCGCAGGAGCAGGAATCACCTGTGTGCCTGATGGCCCGAGTGTGCCGCTCCACAGGCCGGAGGCCGTACATGCCGTGGCGTGGTTTGAGCTCCATGAAAGCGTGGTGGTCTCTCCCAGCCTGATTGTGCTGGGCGATAGGCTCACACTGTGGCGTGGTCGTGGATGATTGATTGTGATGGCCACGCTGGCAAAGCTTTCGTCAGCACCACCACCAGGACGGCTGCAGGTCAGCGTGTATGTCGTGCTGCTGCCATAGCCCAAGGCAGGCATCAAGGGCACAAGCTCGCTGCTGCCATTGACGGGTTTGGTGCCGTTCCAGTTGCTTTCGGGCACGGTCGCATCCGAGCTGGCCGTGCAGGTACTGGCATTGGTGGTTGTCCAGGTCAGCCTGACGGTTTGCTCCTGAGCAATCGTGTTGGAAGGTTCACGGTTTGTACTGAACGTGATGATTGTGGGGGGAATGCTGCTGTCGTAGACGGGCAGTGCGACAGTGTCAGAGGCCGTTGTGCCGGTGACATCAGTACAGGTAATGGTCAGGCTTGTACTGCCTGTAGCGGTGGGTTGTGAAGTGCGGTTGCCGGTGACGGGCAATCCGGACTCTTCGACAGCGCCGGTCGCTGTACAGCTGTCGGCATGTTCGGATGTCCACTGCCAGGTGATGGTCTCACCGACATAGGAAAGGCCGGGTGTGGTGGTGATTGCACTGAGGGTGACAGTGGGGCGGGGCTTGATGACAAGTGTCTTGCTTGCCGTGCTGCTGCCGCCCACCCCGGTACACATCAGCTGATAGCTGCGGGTTTCAACTGTGCTGCTGTTGATGGTCATGCTGCCTGTCACGGTATGGGTGCCAAGGAAATCCGCCGGCGAGGGTGCAATGCCCTCGCAACTGGTCGCATCCAGAGCGCTCCAGGTGAGTACGGCATTCTGGCCGGTAACAACAGTCGACGGTGTCATGGTCATGCTGATCACGGGAGCTCCGGCAACACGCAGAGTGGCGGTTTCGACGGAAGTTCCCTCCGTGTTGGTGCAGGTAAGTGTGTAGACATGGTTGCCGACACTTGTCGGCGTGACACCAAGTGAGCCGCTGGTTGGCTGTGCACCATTGAATGTAGGTGCGCCTGCGTCGGGTGTGGCAGAGCCCGTGCAGGTGTTGGCGTCCGGGGCATTCCAGTGCAGCGTTGTCGAACCGTTCTCGGCAATTGTGCTGCTGTCCAGTGTTATCTGGATGGCAGGTCCGTTGCCTATCTTGGCGACAAAGCCGTTGACGTTGCCGGGTAAAGGAAGGGCGTTCTGGAAGGCGCCAGGGCTGATGGGAAAATCAGTGCTGGCGGTTCCGCCGGTAACATAAACGGCACTGGCGGCATCAACGGCAATGCCATTGATGCCGGTCTCTGTTCCGCTGCCACGAAGATCGGTGAAGTAGATGGGGTTTATCAGGTCGCCTGTGCTGAACTTGCCGACATAGCCGGTGGCAACGGCATTGGGATCGGGGACGGCAGGCGCGTTGCCCATATTGGTGACCGGGTTTGCCAGAATGGCATCTGCCAGAAGAATGAAACCGACGACATGGATGTCTCCGGCAGGGCTAATGGCAATGTCATAGCCGAGACCGCCACCATTTTCCGTCTGTGCCCCCAGTATTGTTGCTGCCTTGAGGCTGCCGTCACTGGTATTGAAGCCAGCAATGAAGGCAGCAGGAGTGTTGCTGCGGATTTTGGGGTTGCCATTCAGGCTGGGGAAGTTTGTGCCGCTCGGGCCGCTGTAGGAGTTTCCTGTGATCCAGACAGAGTTGTCGGTCGCGTTGAAGGCAATGCCTGTTCCTGTTTCGTTGCCGCTGCCTCCGAGGTAGGTGGCGTACTGCAAGGTCTGCCCGTCAGCCGTGAAGCGAGCGATATAGGCATCAGTTGTAGGCACGACACCGGTGTAGGTGTTGGTTGCCTGGGGAAAGTTGCTGCTGCTGGTGGAGCCGGTGACATAAATATTGTCGGCACTGTCCAGTGCAATATCCTCTCCGGTTTCACCACTGCCGCCGCCAAGAAGTGTGGAGAACTCAAGCGCACCGGCGGCAGTGAAATGGGCTACAAAGGCGATGGTGTTTTCTGCCGGATTGGGGTGGATTTCATAGCCGTAAAGCTGGTTTTTCAAGGGGAAGTCCTGGCCGCCAGCATTCCCGGTGACGTACACACTCCCATCAGTTGCAATGGCAAGCCCCGCGATGACGTCTTCAAAGCCTTTGCTGGTGTCGTCAAAATCCTTGCCGCCGAAGTAAGTGGAAAACAACAATGACTGGCCGGAGGCATCCAGCCTCACAAGAAAGCCTGAGCCATGGGCGTTCTTGTTGGTGGCTTGATAGGGAGCTTCGGTGGGGAAGTCATCGGAGTGGGTTGTGCCTGCGACATACACAGAGCCATCAGCTGCAGTTACGGCAATATCCAGTCCGGTGTCATTTTCACTGCCACCGAGATAGGTGGAGTACACCAGTGTTTTTCCGTCGGCAGCGAGCTTGGTGATGACGGCATTGGTTTGCGCTTCACCGGGAAGTGTCGAAGAGGGGAGGGGGTTTTTCGTGGGATAGTCGTTGTTGCTGGTGCTGCCAGTGATATAGGCATTCCCTGCTGCATCCACGGCAATGCGATTGAGGGAAGCTCCCCCACCCATATACGTTGAATACACCAGCACCGGATCAATCACGAGGGGCTGGCTGCGGTCATAGTCACCAAGCTTGAAACTCACCTCGTTGCTGGCCAATGCGAAGCTGCCTTCCACGGGGTGACGTTGACCAGCAATGGTCTGATAGACAATGGGTTTGTATTGCGTCACGGGACCGGCAGCGGTTTCGGCCAGCAGGTTGCCGTGATCGTCGATGTGCAGTTTCTCTGCGCCTTCGTATCCGATGCGGATGATGTCCGGGTTGGCACCGGGCTGGACGACGAAGTCGTATTCAAGCTGCCCCTGGTTGCCGTAATAGACCAGATCAATGCCGGGATACACGGCTTCGTAGCGCACACGACCGTAGTTGGCGATGCCGGTATGCCATTGTTTCTTGTCATTGCCGATGAGGTAGTTGCTGCGGCCGGGCTGTTCTTCTTCGCCATGCGTGTCGGCACGGCGATTGGCGCCCAGCAGGCGTGCGCGCAACACGGCACTTTCAGCCTTGGCGGTTTTTTCACCTTGGGTGCCGTTGCCGGCAGCGGGACGACTCAACTGGAAAACGGCTTCGTCGGCTGTGAGGAAAAGTGTATAGCCTGGGCCCCGGGACAGGTATTTGACGTCTTGATGGCTCTGGCCGGCGTTTTCTTCGAAGAAGAGCGGCACTTTGCCGTAATCGGCGGCCAGCGAGGGCTTGCCGTTGGCGGTTTTGCCTGAGGACCAGGGGAAAAAGCCGGTACGGAGGCTTTCCTGCCAGGGAGAGGCGGGGCGGGAGCCTTCAGGCAGGGCGAGGAAAACCAGTGCGCCAAGTGTCAGGACACCCAGCACGCCGCGGATACGCCAATCGGAAAGCAAACGCATGGACTCACCTTTTGAGGAAGGCGCCGGGGGAGCCCCCGGGGCAACTTGTTCTTGTTTTGGTCCGGCGGTCAGGTCACGCCGGTTCTTGGGGTTGCGGGGGATTCTCCCATAAACGGGCAGAAGGCATTCCCGGCACGGGCGGGCGGGCTGTTTAAATTTGTAATTCCGGCAGGGCACATGGCGGGTGGGACTGACGGGCGGCAGCCCTGCCATACCGGATGGCTTGATGCCCGGGCATGCAGACTCAGGGTTGGGGGCTCATGTCTTGCGCAGGGCGCTCTCGATCTGACCGCAAATGGTTTTCAGGACCTCTATGCGTGCGTATTCCACGTCGTTGGACGGAACCAGATGCCAGGGCAGGGCGCCTTTGCCGGTGCGTGCCACCATATCGTCGACGGCCTCTTCGTAGGCTTTCCACTTGCGGCGGTTGCGCCAGTCATCGGCCGTGATCTTGTGATTCTTGAAGGCCACTTCCTCGCGCTCCCGGAAGCGCTTCAGTTGTTCGTCCTTGGTGATGGCCAGCCAGAATTTCACGACGATGCTGCCATGGCGTGTCAACTGCTCTTCAAATTCGTTGATCTCGTCATAGGCGCGGTGCCAGTCTGCAGGGGCAATGAGCTTTTCCACGCGCTCGACCAGGACCCTCCCGTACCAGGAACGGTCGAAGAGAGTGATATGCCCCTGGCGGGGCAGTCGGCGCCAGAAGCGCCAGAGCCAGGGCTGAGCGCGTTCTTCGTCGCTGGGGGCAGAAACAGGAATCACCTGATACTGGCGGGCATCCAGCGCTGCCGTGATGCGGCGTATGGTGCCGCCCTTGCCGGCGGCATCCTGTCCTTCAAACACCAGTACCAGTGACTTTTTTGCAAAGCGCTTGTCGCGCGTGAGCAGGTTGAGACGGCCTTGCCAGAGTTCGAGCTGGTGCTCGTACTCCTTGCGCTTCATCTTGAGTGAATAGTCCAGGGTGTCCAGCACGTTGCTGTTGCTTGAGCCTGGCGTTGTGACGGGGGAGCGTGCAGTTGTGCGGCGCTTTTCGGCAAGCCTCGCATTCAGTGCATCCAGCAGCAGCCTGCCTGCCGTAAGCGAGCGGTAATACGGGCAGCTGCCTTCGATGATGTGCCAGGGAGCGGCCTCCGTGCTGGTTTCGCGCAGGGCGTGTTCCGATATCTTGCGAAAGCGCGTGTAGTTCCTGAAGCGCTCCCAGTCGGTATCACTCACACGCCAGCGTGTCTTCGGGTCTTCTTCCAGTTGCTCCAGACGTTGCCGCTGCGCGTCTTTGGAAAGATGGAACCAGAGCTTGACCAGCAGTGCTCCCTCGGTGGACAGCATCTGTTCGAAATGCCGGATTTCCGCGATGGACTGGTTCAGGTGGCTGTCCTTGCTTTGCCCCGTCACGCGATCAACGATGGGAGTCGTGTACCAGGAACCGAAGAGCATGCCGATACGCCCTTTCGGGGGCAGTGCCTGCCAGAAGCGCCACATGGACGGACGCTGGGCTTCTTCATTGCTGGGTGTGCCAAAGCCATGTGTGCTGATGTGGCGCGGGTCCATCCACTCGTTGAAGAGATTGACGGTTTCACTCTTGCCCGCGCCATCCACGCCGCCGACCACAATGATGACGGGAAAGCCTGCCGATTCCAGCAGGCGGTACTGCGCTTCAAGAAGTGCTTGCCGCAGCAAGGGCTCCTGCTGCTTGTAGTCTTCTTTGGTGGTCTGGTGCCCGATTTCGGCGGCTTCGAACATGGAGTGGATATCCGTTCCGGGTGGCATCGGGTGCATGGGCAGTGGATGGAGCGACTTTACGGATTACATCACGGCCTTGCTACTGGTGCTGTCCGTGTGCGGAAAGAAGTCATGGGACATGAGGTTCACACAGCATATGACTTTATCCAGCACACGAGGTGTTGTTGTGGGTGAATGTCACAAAAGTGAAAGCAAAAAGAAACATGTCTGTTGCAAGACGGACCTAGTCTCTGGGCCATGAACAAAATGATTCCACAAAACCTTCTGGTGCCACTGACGGGCGGTTATAGCCGTCTTCTTGAATGGGAGCATCGTACCTGCGTGGTCTTCAACCGGACATCGCGCCGGCGTTTGGTGCATGGCCTGTTCAGGATTGTCAGTCGTCTGGGTGACGGGGTCTTCTGGTATGGCCTGATGGCTGCTCTGGTTGTGCTGCAGCCTGGTAAGGGCCTGACCTGTGCCTTACAGATGGGGCTGACTTCTCTGGTAGGGCTGGTGATCTACAAGCTGCTGAAGGAAAAGCTGGTCAGGGAGCGTCCTTTCATTGCTCATGCCGACATCCGCTGCGGCTGCCCGCCGCTTGATCGCTACAGTTTCCCGTCCGGCCACACCTTGCAGGCGGTGCTTTTCACCACCATTGCGGTGGCCTGGTTCCCGTTACTGGCTCTCCTTCTGGTGCCCTTCACGATACTGGTCGCGCTCTCGCGCATGGTGCTGGGCCTGCACTATCCCACCGATGTGGTGTGCGGTGCGGCCATCGGTTTCAGCCTCGCGCAGGGCGCAATCTGGCTGCTGCCTCCGCTTTGAGCGGCGCTGAAGGCTTGGCAGTAAACCCTCGCAATCGCTACATTCGGGCATCGTTTCCCGCCTGATGTTTTTCCATGCTTGATCTCCTGCTCATGCAACTCATGGCCACCGGTGCCAGCCTGCCTTTCCTGCTGGCACTGGCGGCCTTGCTGCTGCGCGATGCCGGCCCGGAGTACCGGCTGGGTGCGGTTTTGCTGGTGGGGCTGGGCATCACCAACAGCTATCTTGCACTCCTGCAGCTGGATCACGGCCAGGGTCGGGCCGTGCTGCTTACCTTGCAGCCTCTGGTGATCTACAGCATCGGCCCCTGCGTGTGGCTGCTGGTACGCTCACTGCTGGAGGCAGGCTTCACGGTGGCACGTAGCCATCTCTGGCATTTCGGGCCGGCACTGGTGGTGATGACAGGCTTTGCGCTTTTTCTCATCACGGGGCGGGTGACGGAGACCACCGTGCCGCGGGCAGGTTCGCCGCTCTTCCTGCCTTTTGTGACGGGTTTCGTCGTGGCCATCTTCTATTTGCTGCGTGTGCTGCAGTATCTGTGGGCGCGTTACTGCGAGGATCAGGAGGCCAGTGAGGGGCAGGCCATGCGTCGTACCTTTCTCTTGCTGACTGGCGGTGGGTTGCTGGTGCTGGCTGTATCGCTGGTCGGCCTGCTGGCGTCGGCACGCTTCTCTCCGCTGCCGCCCATCCTGCTGACCACGGCTCTCCTGCTGACGCTCTTCGTCATCTTCTGCCGCAACCCCTATCTGTTCCGTGTGCTGCGCGAGGCTATCGAAGAGGCGCCCTACCGACGCTGCCAGCTCACAGAGTCGGTGGCCGACGAGATCGGGGCAAGGCTTCAGCAGCTCATGGAGATCGAAGGGCGCTATCGTGACAGCAGCCTCAGCCTGCCGTCGCTGGCGGAGGCGGTGGGTGTCACGCCGCACCAGCTTTCCGAGTACCTGAATCAGCGCCGTGGCTTGGGGTTTGCTCGTTTTTTGAGCAGCTATCGTGTGGCAGCCACTCAGGAAATGCTGCTCAGGCAGCCCTCCAGGGCCGTGCTGGATATCGCGCTGGAGGCGGGTTTTAGCTCCAAGTCCACCTTCAACAGCGCTTTTGCCGAGCAGGTGGGAATGACGCCAAGTGCTTGGCGGCGCTCACAAAAGTCCCTGGCATCCAACGCCTGAGGCGTTCAGTCCGATAAATCCGTACGCCGTTTTCGCCCGGTTTTATAGCGCCGGGCGCCAGTGTGCCATGCCTCTTCCATGCTCACTCCCGTTCCACCCACGGGAGACAAAAATGAGCAGCACCACTTCCCCTCGTCTTGGCACAGGTCCTCGCACCGGCCTTTTGCTGATCGCCGCACTGGCGCTGGTTTATGCCGTTCCGGCGTTCAGCTTCCTCTTCAGCCTGGATACAGGCCTGGCCTGGCTGCATGCCTGGTACGGCACTTTGGTGTCGGAGAGCTATGCCAGTGCACCACTGGCTTACGAGAATGCCCAGCGTGCCTATCTTCACGAAATGAGCCCCTTCATGAAGTTGCATGTCGGGGGCATGGCCACGGCCTTGGGTCTGGGCTGGGTACAGTTCGTGCCGGCCTGGCGCCGCGCCCGGCCGCAACTGCACCGGGCACTGGGCTCGATTTTCCTGCTGGGGATTTTTTTGGGGGGTGCCGGCGCCGTGGGCATGGTGTTCGGTGGCAATACCTATGGCTCGGCCAATCAAGCCATGCAGGTCACGGTGGAGCAGGGCATGCTGATGCTGGCTGCCATGATGTGGCTATCGGCGCTCATCGCCATGCGCTGGCTGGTCGCCGGGGACCTGCGCCGGCATGGCGACTGGATGGTGATGGTCTATGCGCTGGTTTGCACCGCCATCCCGCAACGTCTTGGTTTTGTGGTGTATGGCTGGCTGGGGCATGACTACGAAACCTCCTTCCAGCTCACAACGCAGTTCATCGTGCAGCCCATGGTGTTGCTGGCGATATGGATCATTGCGGCGCGGCGCTGGCGTCATACCAGCCATACAGAAGCCCTGCCCAGTACGGCTCTCTTTCTTGCCCGTATGCCCCGGTTGCCGGGCACAGGGCAGTTGCCCCGAGTATTCGGTTTCAGCGGAGCGGCTTTCCTGATTGTCGCCATTGCCGACTGTCTGCCGTTCAGCGATTTTTCCTACCACAACGGCGTGCGCCTGAATGTGGGTGCCGTTGGGGTGGCCTTGCTGGTGGCGGCCTGGCAGTTGCGTGGCGCCGTGCAGGCAGCACGGCCCGAAGCCGCGGCGCAGTGGTTGTTGCGCGGCGTGATCATGATGGCGCTGCCGCTGTTTGCATTGGGTACCTGGGTCACGTTGCTGCCCACAGGCAAGTCCACGGAGATATTGCTAAATACCGCGCCGGTTTTTGCGGCGGGTGCCGTGCTTTTCTTGCCTGAAATCATCATCAGTGCCCTGGCCTGGATGGCACGTCGCCGTGAACAGGGTCGTATGGATGAGCGTGGTGCCTTCAAGGTGTTGCTGCGCCCCTTGCCGGGCAAGACCCATGCGCTCAGTGATTTTCTGGCCATCAGTCTGGGCCTGGTGCAGTCCTTGATGTTTCTGGCGCTGGCTATTCCAGCCTTTGCGCTCTGGGCCGTGCTCTGGCTGCTGGACCGTGTGCCGGGTTTCAAGGCGCTACGGATTTTCCTGTACCGCCCTGTGGGCGCAATGGCAGAGGCACTGGGTCGGCTCCTCCTGGCTGACCAGCGTGACATGCCGGTGATGCATGTGATTGTTCAGGTATCGCTCACCATAATTCCCGTGTTTATCGTGCAGATGATGATGGGCGAATTCAGTCTTGTGTTGTGGGCGCTCTACATGACTTTCCTTTTGGGACCGAAAATCGTGCAGTACCAACGCCTTTTCAGCTGTGCGCATAACGAAGGCCATCGGGTACAGGGGTTCTTTCGGCCGGAAGTACATCGCTTCAGCAAACGTTATTTCGAGAATTTCCTGGGGCACCTTTTTGGTGAGGTGCAAGGCAATGTGGGTCAGGGGCATGTGCGGGTGCACCACATCGAGGATGCTGGTTATGAAGACGTGCAGTGCATTGCCCATTACAACCGGACCAATCCGCTGGACTTCATGCGCTTCATTGGCCGTGAAAATCTGCTCAACAATTTCGGCATTTCCCTGATGGACTATTTCAGGGTCAAGGGAAAGGACAAGTCTTTTGTTGAGGTACGCAACGGCGCACTCCTTCATTTGGGTTTCCTGGCAGCAGTCGCAGCGGTGGACTGGCGGATTGCGCTGGCCTATGTGCTGGTGCCCAAGCTCATGTTCAATGTGGTGACCGGTGGCGCCACGTATGCCCAGCATGCTTTCTACAGGCCGGACAATATCCACGACGTACTGGCCTGCACCACCACTTTCATTTTCGAGGGTGATTTCCTCAACGAGGGATATCACATGAGCCACCACCAGCGCTGTGCGGTGCACTGGACACAGATGCCGCAGTTTTTCGAAGCCAACCTGGCGCTGTACCGCGAGCACGATGCCGTGGTGTTCAAGGGTATAGATACGCTGGAAGTCTTCATGCTGCTCATGGTGAACCGGCTGGATGTACTGGCCCGCCATGTCATGGATCTGCAGGGCGGCCGCAGCCTGCCGGAAATCGAGGCATGGTTGCGTGTGCGTACCGCAGCGGTGCCGGGTGTCCAGCATATGCAACGCCAGCAGAAAAAGACGCTGACACCTGCCGTGGCACTGGCGGCTTGAGGTAAAGGCACAAGTGGGGGCGGTGCAGTTTAAGCAGGCTGTCGGGGTGGGTGAGTGCTAGAGTGCCTGCACCACGACCTGCCTTGGTGTGCCCATGAACATGCCCCCCGCCTCCCGCCCGCTCATTCTTGTTGGTGCCGTTCAGGGCATAGTACTGTGGTGGCTCTGGCAGGCCGTTGAATATCAGCGGTGGCCGCATGATGTCCCCATCCTGATGGGTGCCTTGCTCTGGGCGGCGCTCGCGGTGCCCGCCGCCATCTACCTTTCCGAGAGTGCCGGCTTTTCCGTGCGGCGCCGCTGGCGTCTGGTGGCGGGAACGGGGTTTGCCTATCTGCTGCTGGGGGCCTATGCCGGGTGGGTAGGTGATGCCATGGAAGCGGTGGAGAGTGGTCGTCGTTTTTCTGCGGCATACGGCAGCTTTGCCCAGATACTGGCCTCGCTGGTGCTGGGCTTCATGCTCATACCGCTGGCGGCAGGCCGACACGGTGGCCGTTGGCAGTACCACCGCCTTTTCGAACTGGCCTGGCGCAATGCCTTGCTGGGCATCAGTGTTGTTCTCATCACGGTGCTGTTCTGGGCGGTGTTGTATGCCGGTGCCTTGCTCATGAAGAGCCTGGGCCTCGGTTTCATCAAGGAGCTGATTGAGAAGCCGGTCTTTGTTTTTCCGGTGACCGGCATGGTAGTGGGGGCAGTGTTCGCGCAAGGCCATGCACGTGCGGAGGCGCTGGTGACCCTGCGCCACTATGTGCTGGCCTTGCAGGCCTGGTTGCTGCCCTTGCTCCTGCTGTTCGGTGTGATGTGGTTGTTGGCACTGCCCTTCACCGGGCTCGAGCCGCTCTTCGGCACACGCTCTGCAGCGTTCACCCTGCTGTGGTTTACGGCTTTGGCCGTGCACCTGCTCAACTGCGCTTGGCAGGATGGCCGGCAGGCGTCGCTTTATCCGCGCTGGCTGGCAGCTTTCGTCCGCTTTGCCTGGTTGACGCTGCCGGTGGTGACACTGGTGGCCGGCTGGGCGCTCTGGCTGCGTATCCGCCAATATGGCTGGACGGAAGAGCGTATCTGGGCACTGTTCGTGTGGCTGATCGCGGCGGGCCATGCCCTGGGTTATGCACTCTCGCTGCTGCCGGCCTTGCAGAGGAGGTTGTTGCCACGCAGCCATGCCGGTGCATGGATGGCCAGTGTGCCGGGCAGCAACATCGGCATGGCCGTGCTCATGCTGTTTGCCCTTGCGCTGCTCGCCGGGCCAGTGGGCGATCCCCGTCGGCTCGCAGTGAGCGACCAGATCGCGCGTCTTGAGGCCAGCAAGGTCGAGCCTGCCGAGTTTGATTACCGCTACCTGCGCTGGGGAGCTGATCGCTGGGGCACGATGGCCTTGCAGGAACTGGCCGCTGCCAAGGGTGATGCCCGCACGGCCGATATTGCCGGCCGCGCCCGTCAGGCATTGGCAGAGAAGCAGCGCTGGGGAGGTGGGGATGACAAAAAAGCCGAGGTTGTCCTGAGTCATGCGGAAGCGCGCCAGCGCCTGCAGCAGCTCAAGGCCGAAGGCTCCCGTGATGCCATTCCCGACAGTCTTGTGGACTTCCTACGCCAGAGCGGTAAGCCCCAGTACCAGGATTGCCTGCATCAGCAGAACAGCTGCGCGGTGTGGATGCAGGATTTCAATGCGGACGGCCGGCAAGAGGCGCTGGTGCTGGTCAGTCATTCAGCGGGCAGGGTGAAAGACAAGCCGGCAGCCTGGCTGTATGCCGAGCAGGAAAAGGGCTGGGAGATCGTTGCTGAGTTCAGCCGCAGGTTCACGCAGGAAGAATGGTCTGCTGCCATTCGTGACGGCCAGATCACGCTGGCGCCTCCGGAATGGAAAGACATCCTCCTCTCCGGCAACCGCCTGCATGCACGGACGTGGTCGCAATGAATCGTTTTGCCGTCATCGATTTTGAAACCAACGGGCTTATGCCCGGGCAGGGTGGCCGGGCACTGGAGGTTGCCGCCGTCATGGTAGAGGACGGAGAAATCACGGGCTCATGGGCCAGCCTGATGAACCCCCGCGTGCACGTGCCTGCTTTCATCACTGCATTGACCGGCATCACCCCTGCCATGGTGCGCTCGGCGCCGCCACCTGCGGAGGTGATGGCCGGCATTCACGATTTCGTAGGGAGCGCTGTACTGGTGGCACATAACGCCAGCTTCGACCGCAAGTTCTGGCAGCATGAGCTGGCCATGACAGGTCGGGAGTCAGAAGCCGGTTTTCTGTGTACCGTGCTCCTTGCGCGCCGCCTCTACCCTTGGGCACCTAACCACAAACTCGCGACACTTGCTGCGCTGCACAACATAGAAGCGGAAGGCCGGCATCACCGGGCCTTGGCCGATGCCGGCATGACAGCCCGGCTCCTGATGAGGATGCAGAGAGACCTGTCGCAACTCTATGCTGATGAATATGAGACTCCCGGTTTTCTGGAGCGCTACCAGAAAACGCCACGAGCACAGCTCAGGGCTGCACCGGAGTTCTCTGCCTGACAGGTTTCCGTTTTCCCCAGTGCTTGCCGATAGCAGATACAATCCCGCCCATTCTTCCCGTGCAGCATCACTCATGAGCATCAATTGGTTTCCCGGCCACATGAGCCGCGCCATCAAGGACATCAAGGACATCCTGCCCAAGGTGGATGTGATCATTGAGGTGCTGGACGCCCGCATTCCCTACAGCAGCTCGAATCCGGTCATCGAGCAGTTCCGTGGCCAGAAGCCCGCCATCAAGGTGCTCTCCAAGAGTGATCTCGCCGATCCGCTCGTGACCGAGCAGTGGCTTGCCTGCTTCCGCAGTCAGGCTGACACCCGTGCCATTGCGGTGTCCACGCAGCAGCCAGAGCAGATACGTGGCCTCACCGGCATCTGCAAGAACATGACCGGCGGCAAGACTGACAAGCTGGGCAACGTGACAGCGCTCATTACCGGCATTCCCAATGTCGGCAAGTCCACGCTTATCAATACACTGGCCGGAAAAACGATTGCCCGCACCGGCAACGAGCCTGCCATCACCCAAGCACAGCAACGCATCGACCTGCACAGTGGCCTTGTACTGATCGACTCGCCCGGCATCCTCTGGCCGAAAATCCACAACCCCAACAGCGGTTATCGCCTCGCCCTCACCGGTGCCATCAAGGACACCGCCATGGAGCATGACGATGTGGCCTTGTTCGGTCTTGCGTATTTCATGAAAAATTATCCCGAGCTTATGAAGCAGCGCTTCAAGCTGGAAAACCTGCCCGAACATGAAATGGAATTGCTGGAGATTGTCGGCCGTCAGCGCGGCTGTCTTGCTGGTGGCGGGCGTGTCGATTTTCACAAGATTTCCAGCATCCTGCTGAATGAATTTCGTACCGCCATGCTGGGGCGTATCAGCTTGGAAACACCGGACGTAGCCATTGCCGAGCAGATCGTCGTGCAGCGCATTCTTGATGAAAAAGAGGCAGAGAAAGCGGCCAGCCAGAAGCAGAGAAAAGCTGCGTTCAGGGCTAGGCAGAAGCCGGGCGCCTGAGGCTGCCCGATCATCTGGTGGCATCACCCACGCCGGCACGGCGTGGGTGTCCGGGAGCTCAGGCCTTGATCATGTCCGAACCACCCGGCAGGGAGTAACGCAGGATTTTCCAGACGGTGGTTCCGAACTGGCGTGTCAGTGAGCCGGTGTTGTAGGGCAGACCGTAACGCGCGCAGAGTGCCTTCACGCGAGGCGAGACTTCCGGGTAGCGGTTGCTGCACATGTCCGGGAAAAGATGGTGCTCGATCTGGTGCGAGAGATTGCCCGATAGGATGTGGAAAATCTTGCCGCCACCGATATTGGCAGAGCCCAGCAGCTGGCGCAGATACCAGTGGGCTCGGGTTTCGCCTTCCACCTGTGCTGGCGTGAATGTGTGTACTCCAGCCGGAAAATGACCACAGAAAATGATCACGAAGGCCCACACATTGCGGATGATGTTGGCGATGGCATTGGCACCCGCCACCAGACCGAATGCCAGCCAGGGCGAGGCCGGTACGTAATACGAGATCGGTAGCGCCACCAACAGGGCGGCCAGTGGCCACATGATGTAGTCCTTGAGCATCTGGCGGCCGGCCTTGCGTCCTATGCGTGCCAGCAGCGGCTTGATTTCCGTGAAAGTCTTGCGCTTTTCGACCCAGTCCATGATGGCCTGTTCGTGCAGTGCTACGCCTTCTTCAAAGAACATCATCAACAAAAAGGCATAAACCGGCTGCGGCAGGTATTTCCAGGCCCAAGGCTGCATGGGTGTCACGCGGAGGATGCCGTAGCCGACATCCAGATCCTTTTCCATCACGTTGGTCCAAGTGTGGTGCACCACATTGTGAGAGTGCATCCAGCGGTCAGAGGGGCTCATGTTGTCCCACTCCCAGGTGTTGGACTGGATGGCACTGTCCTTCATCCAGTCCCACTGAGCATGTAGTACGTTATGCGCGATCTCCATGTTCTCCAGGATTTTCGCAAGGCCAAGCAATAAGGTGCCCAGTGCCATTACAGCGAGACAACTGCCCCAGCTGGCCAAGGCATGGCCCCAGGCTGGCAGCAGGAAAAGCGCAGCATAAATCAGCACGCGCCCACCCAGCGCCATGCTGCGCTGCGTCTTGATGAGACGCAGGATGTAACGGCGATCACGCTCGCCACGCGAATCCATGACTTCATCACGGATGGCATCAAGCTCGCGGCCAAACTCTTCAATCTGGGCGGTGGTCAGGCTAACCGGCAGGGCAGAGGTATTCATGGGCTGTTTCCCTTCTTGTTTTTTGTATTTCTTTTTCAGGGCGACGTGATCAGATATCCAGTTCGCAATCACCAGCCGCCGCACAAATGCAGGGCTGCACGATACTGCCGGTTTCGTTTACCAGTTGACCGGTGCGCAAGTCGCGTACACAGCCGGCAAGCAGTGTGGTGTCGCAGGCATGGCAGATGCCCATGCGGCAGCCATGGGCCGGATTAAGCCCGGCATCCTCAGCTACACGCAGAAGGCTGGTGGCGGAGTCCGCTGTGGCACTGATGCCGCCCCGCGCAAATTTCACCGTACCTCCCACGGCATCTGCCGGAATGTCGGCAAAGGCGGCGCGGAAGCGCTCCACATGCAGATGACGTGAGAGCCCTTCACGTTCCCAGAGGGCCTCAATTCCCGCCAGCATTTCTTGCGGACCGCAGGCATAGCACTCGCGCTCGCGCCAGTCCGGGCATAGTTGCTCCAGTTGTGCTTCGCTGAAGTGACGCTTTTCGCGCTGCTCCTCACCCAGCTCGCGTGTGAATACTGGTTTGAAGCGATAGCGGGCATGGTTCTCCACCAGTGCTGCGATTTCCTTGCCGAAAATCACGTCGAATTCATGTGGTGCATAGTGGATGTGTGTGCTGTCAGGCAGGCGCTCTTGTGCAATGAGGCTGCGCAACATGCTCATAGCCGGCGTGATGCCGCTCCCGGCCGTGATGAAGAGTGGTTTTACGGGCTGCGCATCCGGCAGATAGAAGTCGCCCTGTGGCAGGCCGATGGGCAGGTAATCCCCCACTTTGAGATTACGCACGATGTGCCGGGAAATACGGCCACCCTCCACCACTTTCACCGTGATGGTGAAGCAGCCATCACTGCGCTCGGGTGAAGAAGAGATCGTGTAGGTGCGCGTGTAGTGCATACCACCCACGGGAATGCCCACGCGTACATGCTGGCCGGCGCGGTGGCCACGCCAGTTCAGCCCGGGTTTCAGCGTGAGGGTGCGGGCGTCACGGGTTTCATCCCAGACTTTCACCACGCGCGCCTGTAATTGGTGCGTTGTCCAGAGCGGGTTTACCAGCTCCACGTAATGTGAGGTGCGCAGTGGGTAGGCAAACAGGTCTGTAATGCGACCGATGGCGGAGAGCAACGGGCGGGGCCGTGCCTCCGGGGTTGCCGAGGATTTCATGGCGTTCTCCCTTGTTTCCTGCGGGGCAGGGGGATGTTGTTATGTATGCCCGATGGGCAAAAGCCCGCTTCTGCGGCCTTCTCGCTCTGGAGTGTACGAGAGAACAGGGCTCTGGGTAGCCCCGCTCTATCGTGGATAGTGATGTTTCGTCGAGACCGGGCGGTCCTGTGGTGTCAGCCTAGAAAGAATGCGCTGTTGTGATGGCTCAAGAAGTCTGGGTGCGGCGCGAACTTGTGCGGCAAGGTGATGGGTTTGCCATCAAGGCTGAGCAGATAGTCCTGTGCCATGGCATTGGGCTCTATCTCGCGCAGTGCTTTGGAAACTCGGATGGTGTAATCGGAAGTGACTGTGATGAGGCCCTGATCAAAGGCTTTATCGTGCAAGGCGGAAAGGCAGAGACCATTGGCAGGATTGAGACGGTTATGCTCGTCCTCGGCCCAAGGGATGATATGACTGGCGACAAGGAGTCTTGGATGGCTGAGGCCCGTCATGCAGCAACGGCTTTCATAACCACTCAAGATAGCCTTTCTGAAGAAGCTCTGCTTTTTGCGTATTGTGACTAGCGCTTTGGTATTGGTGCTCGTGTAATTCGGCAGAGCTTCGTCGTTGTAAGCACTGCTCAAGCTGACCAGCTCGCTATCATTCTCTGCCAGCTTGTCCATGATGTCTTGGCCTTGCAGGCCCAGTTCATCTGGCTTTTCCTGAAATTCGCTCCAGATTTTTCTGTCCAGCGCAGAAGCGCCCGGTAATCCCTTTCGACCACTGGCGGTAATGGCAGGGTCAAGGCTGGCCAGGTTGCCGAGCTTCATGGCCACGGCATCCGGCGTGCGCCCCAGCTGCTTGGCAACAGCGATGATGCGCGGGTTGCCTTTGTGGAATTTGCCAAAGTCCATCTGGCAGTACAGATTGAGCGCTACCAACAGCTGCTCACGATTCCAGTTAGCCATGTTCATCCTCAGATAACAGGGGTCTGCCTGATGTGGCTGTGTCGCTCGATGGGGTCTGGCAGGTTGAGCGAAGTATGCCAGGCTTGCCTTCTTTGTCGCATATGGTGGAGGGGTGATATGGGCGGCTACATCACGATTGAGTATCTGTACAGGGATGCGGATAACTACAAACGCTACAACACCAAGGCCTTTGGTAATCCGTCGGATATTGATCCTGAGTCAATCAGGCATGCTTTTGCGCTAGCGTTCCGGAGGTTGCAGCTCTTTCCTGATGTGCTGAGCTTTGATCCGGCCTTGTTGGGCTGGGAGCAGCTTTTCTTTGAAGATCACGATATGGAGGCTAGAGATATCAGTTGGCATGAGGTTTGTCATATAGGAAGCACACAGGAGTCCATCAATACAGGCAGGGATGTGGATAATTTGCTGTGGTGCTTGGCCAGATTGAGCGAGGTCTTGGATGGCAGTGCTTAGTCTTGACCAGTTGAATCCGTATTGCTCCGTGGTTGTTGGCTCGTCCTTCAGGTCTTGAAAGCAGGCACCGGATTGTGTTTTTGCTGCATACCCCTTTTCGGATGGATTCGCGTGCGGCAGAAGAGCTGGATGGGGCTGCTCGGAGGTGAGGGCTGAGCCGTCTAAGTGGCGGTGGTTGCGGGAACTACGGATTTCGCCCTTGAGAAAGGGCTGATACAGTCTGGACTTTCCGGTGTTAGGGCCGGAATTGTACGTAGCGACTGTACGGCTTTTGCCGAGCACGCGACATAAAAAAGCAAGATGCTGGCATGGAAGCCGGGTCGGACGATAAAGGCGGGACGCCCGAGTGGGCGGCGATGAGGCCGGAGAGAGACTGCGTTTCTTGTATGCATTGGGAGTGGTTTCTCTTACTGGTCTCGTGCTGCTGCCCACTCCTTGAGGGGTAAGCCAGTCTTTCATGAACAGACGACAATTCCTGATCGCCGGTGGTGTTGCCACCGCAGCGGTGGTAGCGGGCGTGTCGCTGCGTCGCGTGACTTTGCCGCCGGCAGACATTCCTGCGCTGATTGCCGAGCTTGAGGCTTTGCGGGAGCGGGCCTTAAGTACGAGCGAGGGCTGGTTGCCCTTCAAGGTGTTCTCGCATCTGGCGCAGAGCATTGAGCTTTCCATGACTGGTTATCCCGAACTCAAGTCGCCGGCTTTTCAGCACACGGCAGGCGCAGCGGCGTATCTAGTATTTTCAACCGTTGGCGCCATGCGGCATCCCCTCACCGAGCCTATTCCCGGAGCGCCGGTGATTGCGGATGACGGTGATGTGGAAGCGGCGCTAAACCGTTTGCTGCAGGCCCTGAATACGTTCTCTGCCTATGAAGGAAAGCTGGCGCCGCATTTTGCCTATGGCGAGCTGAGCAAGGCCGGGTATGCGCAGGCGCATGTGATGCATGTACGGGATCATTGGCGGATGTTTGAGCTTGGCTAATGAATAAGCGAGCCTCTGCGGAGGTGCATTGCGACGAACGCCATCGAATGCTGGGCGATTTTTATCATGCCTGTCTTGTCTCATGGTGCAATGTTGTAATGTATACGCATATTGTGATAAAGCATTGTCACAACATCATCCTTGTTGTCATTGTTCATATCTCCTATAGCCAAGATATTGCTGCCGGCATATTCGTCAACTTCTTTCAGTAGGCCAGAGCTGTTTTGCAAATAAACGCCTATCCGGTTTCCCGTGCCGACAAGAACGTCATTCCGGCCATCATTGTTAACATCACCTACGAACAGCGTGTTGGCATATAGGTCCATGTTGTAATAGGTAGGTAGCTGCAGCTTGCCATCGGGCTTCTGATAAAGCACAGCAAGCTTTTCGCCAAGAGTGCTGTTGCGAACACGGCCTATGATGTCGGGGCGGCCGTCATTATTAAGGTCAGAGATTATTGTCTCCCAATAAAAACTGCCACTACCACCACTGTAATAGACGGGCTGCTTAAAGCTGTGGTCATTGCGCTGCGTCATTATGCCTAACTGCCGATCGCCACTCGTGCCCAAGGCAACGACGATGTCGGTCAATCCATCACCATTCATGTCATGAAGGTGAATAACGGTACCGTAGATTGCAGAAACCTCGGTTGACATTTCAGCACTCAAGCCACCGTCGGCTTGCTGATACCAGATGCTGATCATGTTGCTGTTATTCGGGTTGAAACCCACAACATCCTTGCGACCATCACCATTCATATCAATGTATTGCATATTGCTGATATTGTTTGTTGTGATCGGCTCGGGGCGTGGCCAGCTACCATCAGCAGCTCGTTCGAATATCTTTATGCCACACCATGCCTCTCCAAGAATAATGTCAGTTTTCCCATCGCCAGTAACATCGCCTATGTGTACGCCTGACGGAATGCATGTCTTGCCATAACCCGGGGAATCAAAGGTCTTTGTTTTCAGGGGCATGGCCAGGCTGCCGTCGGCTTGTTGCAAGAAAATATGCAGGGTAAAGGAGTCTATCTCGGAGAGTATGGTTGTCATCCCGGTGGCAACGACAAGGTCATTGCGGCCATCATCATTGACATCGCCAATGGCAAATGTGTTTCTGGAAGTAGAGCTGTTGAGCACGTGCAGGTGATAGGCTGGGGTTTTCAGTACGGCAGGTGGTGTCGTGAACGTGATGCTGTAAGGAGTAGCAAGCGTATTGCCATAAGAGTCTTGAATCTGGTTCGTCAGCGTCAGTGTGTAAGTGGTGCTGTGCTCCAGCAGATTGGGAACTACCGTCAGGATATTGCCATTTTGCTGTATCAGGTAATTGTGATCGGCCCCTGCTGCAGTCTTGAGTGTGATAAGCGGGGAGCTGAAATAGCCGGCCAGCACAGGTTCACTGAAGTTGAATGTGATACTGCTGCCCGTAGCAACATTGATGGCACCATTGGCAATTGATGAAGACCGCACAATAGGACGTACGGTATCCACGGTGAAAGCCCAAGAAGGTGCAGCCAAGGTATTTCCCAGCAAGTCAGGAATATTGGACAGGGTTGCGGTATAGCGATCATCCGGTAATGCGTGTGCGGGCGTGAAAAGGAGCTGCTGGCTACTGATGCTGAGTGTTCCTGCCACTGTCTCACCGGCACTATTGGTCAGAGTCATTGCATTGACAGGCAGGGATCCCAGATCCAGAGGCTCAGAAAAGCGTGCGCTCACATGGGTTGGTGCTGTGCGGGTTCCTTGTGATGAGGGAGTGTATTCCGATACCGAGGGAACGGTGCTCTCGCTACGTGTGTTACCAACACGATAAGCGGTGAGCTTGTCTATGGTGGTGTGTTGATAGTTCATGGTGCTGACAACTGTGTTGCGTTGCACAACGCCAATATTGGGTACCAGCCATTCTATAACGGTTTGCCTGGCCTCGGCAGTTGCTCCTGTGCTTGAGCCAGTGACGATATTGAGCTGTTCGCTGGTGACGAGCACGGCGTTTGGCCAACTGCCAACGGGAACCGTTACATATTCCGTTTCGCTACCTATGGTGGTTGTGATGGTAATGTCCAGCCTGTCATTCACGCCGTCGCCATCATAATCGTGACCGGAGTCGAGGTCGCGCCAATGGGCGTTTTCATAGCTGCCGCCGTAGATCGGAAGATGCATCAAAGTCAGCGAAGCAATGTCCTGTCCATATGGCGCGCTGCCAACAGGAAAGAGTTGGCTTAGCGAGCTGGCACTTTTCTGCAAGTAGTATTCATTGAGTAAGGTATTGTCGATCGGATTGCGCTGCTGAATCTTTACGCCGCTATTACCTTGAATGGTAGCGCTGCTGATCACGGTTTCCATGCGTGTTGCGGTAACAGGGGTGTTGTAGTTTTCCTGTGTCGTAACATCATAAATCCAGCGATCGCCAATGCTGAGGGGAACGAGACTCTGAGAGTCTGTTGGCCTGGATGTGTCTACATAAAATGACCATTCAGAGTGATCAAGCATATTACCGATGACATCCGGCACATTGCGTACATGTACGGTGTAGTGGCCGTTTGGTAGGGCGAGACTGGGGTAGAAAGTGAGCTTCCGGTCGGTATAGCGGATCTTGCCGGGCATGAGGGTGCCGCTGGTATTCACGACCGTTAATGAATCATTGGTGATCGCGCTAACGTCTATGGTTTCGTCAAAGGAAAGCGTGATGGCTGTCCAGCCATCATTGGTACTGCTGCCAGGAGCCGGCTGCCTTGTATCTGCCAGAGCGCGTGGAGCCTGTTGCTCACTGCGTCTGCCATTGACGTTGAAGCGGGTGAGGTCAAGTTGTATTTCCTCAATGTGGTCATAGCTACTCGCTGAGGGATAGGTCAAGCGTTTGTTCCGGCGAATAACGCCGATGCCACTTACCAGCCATTCATCAATGCGGTAGGTTATTTCGGAGTGGGCACCTGTGCTGTATTGCATGCGCGTTTCTATGAGTGAGCTTGTTTTCCATGCTTGGGGGAAATTGCCAAGCGCCGTGCTGATGCCATCAATGCCAATAACTGTGACTGTGCGCTTTTCATCCACGGATTCACTAGTACCATCCCCGTCATAATCGTAACCAATGTCCAGGCCGCTCCAGTCATAAACGACAAAGCTTTCTCCCGCAACGAGAGGAAATTGCAACATGGTCAGCGAGGAAACAGGTTGGCCGTATGGACCCACACTGTCTGGAAAGTGTTCTTCCAGGGCCGTGGCTGTAGCGCGTAGATGATGACGTTCAAGCAGATCAAGATTGTGTGGTAGCAGGGTGTCGAGCTGTGCGGTGGTCACCGAGCCTGTGGTGGTGGAGTCAGTGACACGGACAAGCTGTTCGCCATTGTCATTAACGACACCATGCCTGTAGCCGCCCGCCAGGGTGTACAGCCAGCGGTCGCCGACGGCCAGGGGGATTTCGGCTTGCAGGCTGGCATTGACCGCCGGTTCTTCCTTGCTGTCGCCACCGCCGCCACAGCCCGGAAGGGCCAGGCTGGCTGCCAGTGCGATGGTAATGATTGAAAGGAAGGCGTAGTTATTCTTCTTCGAAAAGCGCATGGACACTGCCGGCTATCGTGTTGCGGGGACGAAGCATTTTCCATGGCTGATGGGGTGGGTTCAATTCGTACTAACCGCAAAGTGCCGGCTTGTACATGTCTCGATAATGCCCTCTCCAAACCCTTTATCTGATGGCCCTGCCTTGGCTTGCCAAGCAGGCTTGAGGCCGCTTGTCCTGGCCATTGGTCCTTTGGACGACAGGGGACTTCTTCTTTCATGCTCTCCAGCTTGCCATGGCAGCTGTGACCGGAGTTAGCCCTCTGTGACTTGCGGGAACTACTCATTCCGACTTTTGGACAAGGCTGTTACATTCGGTGCCTTTATGGTTCGCGCAGGAGAAGAGGCTGGAGCTGTACGTAGTGTCCACGATGCTTCTGGGGAGCGTATGGCAATAAACAACAAATATTGGCAAGGGCGCTGGCGCGCATCAATAAGGGCAGGATGCTTGGAGGAGCGATGACACAAGGACAAGGCATATGGATAAGCGTGCGGGGGCTTGGGCTTATCGTCCTGATAATGTCTGCGCTCATGGCGGGTTGTGCCAGTCGGCCAGCTCCCAATACGGCATCCACACAGAGCAAGGACTGGGTTGGTTTTACGCAAAAAGGGCAGGCCTCGTTTTACGGCAGCAAACATCAGGGGAAGAAGACGGCCAGTGGTGAGCCTTTCAAGCAGGAATTGAAAACGGCGGCCCACAAAACCATTCCTTTTGGAGCGATGGTGAAAGTCACCAATGTAGAGAATGACAAAAGCGTGGTGGTCAGAGTCAATGACAGGGGGCCGTTTGTCAGTGGCCGGATCATCGATCTGTCCAGCTCGGCATTCAATGCGATTGGCAGTACGGCAAAAGGCGTGCTCAAGGTCGAGATTGAGGTAATCAAATAGCGACCCGTAGCTTGGGATAAGCGCAGCGAACCTCAAAGCTCTTCGATACGGTGTAGAGTTAGTTTTGTGTTTTTGGTTTTAAAGAAGCGTTGCCTGCAACAGTGTTTGGTGTTCGGGATATCAATGATGATTTAGGGCGCTGCCTTGCATCAACCTACGTCTGCTGGAATTTTCTCTCAAAGCATATTTCACAAGATGGCATTTTATTATTCAAAATCTGTTTTGTGATTGAGCATGCTGTTGATTTTTAGTTTCCAAATAAGTATGTGAGTTTTTGAAGAAAATGCGTGACAAGGAAAAATAATGAGTCTCACGAAAGAATATTTAACTATTGCAGATATCTATTTGGCCTATAAGAAGGCAAAGGCGGATGCTTTCTATGAAAATACACATTTTCATGCAATTGATTTCTCTATTTATGAGGAGAATCTTTCTGAAAACCTAAGGGCCTTGCACTCTAAATTAACATCAAGATCACCAGACTGGTTTGACAGCCCCACTTTCATAGGTGGGTATTCATATTTGCCGAAGTCTATAAATCCATTTGATTTAAATGACCGTGGGCATTACCGCGCTATTGATCCTGTAGAGGATTGGAGGCAGAGATATGAAAAAGTCAAGAAGAAAGTCGATGCGAAATATAGGCTGGTGATAAATGCAACAATTGATTATCAGGTGGTTTCTGCATTATGGATTCTTAAGGTTGGCCATCTTTTTGATGAGGTCTTAAATCAGGATGTCTCCTTCGGGAATAGATTAAGGAGATTGTCACCAAGAATAGGCGATGATCTCAGGATTCATAGGCCCTTGAATGAAGAGTCGCAAGGGCTTTTTGTTCCATATTTTTCTGCGTATAGGCAGTGGAGGGAGTATGGCCTATCCGCAATGAAAAAATCGCTGCTTGCGGGTAAAAATATTGTCGCTGTCACTATGGATGTTTCGGGGTTTTATCATAATGTTTCGCCAGAATTTATTATTAGGCCGTCTTACTTAAAGAAAATAAAAGTATCTTTATCTAGGCATGAATTGATATTCACGAAGCAAATCATTGCTTCAATGCAGTCTTGGTATAGGACGACCCCTGATTATTTGGAAAGAAAAGAGGGGGCGCTGCCTGTTGGATTGTCCGCGTCAAAGATTTTCTCAAATGTTTTACTTTATGAGTTTGATTCTGTCGCTTCTAACAATATTAAGCCGATCTATTACGGTAGATACGTTGATGATATTTTTCTTGTTATGGAAAATGATGCCGGAATTAATTCGGCTGAGGGTTTTATTAGGTATATTTCAATAAAGTCTGATGGACTTTTAAAGTTGATTGGCGGCAGGGGGGAGATAAAGGAGCTTTCTTTGCGTCTTCCATACGCGAGAGACTCAAGTGTCATCTTTTCGGCTGACAAGCAAAAAGTTTTTAATCTTGGCTCTCGGCACGGAATAGATTTGGTTGATGGGATATCAGAACAGATTAGGCGGCAGTCTAGTGAATACAGGCTGCTGCCAGAGCTTCCATCGGATCAGTCTGGGATGGCATCAAGAGCGCTTTTATCTACTCCGGATGCAACCTTAGATGCGGACGCATTAAGAAAGGCTGATATTGTTTCTATTAAAAGGCTTGGATTTTCTCTTTTACTAAGGGATGTCGAGGCTTACGCAAAAGATCTTGATCCGGGTGCGTGGTTGAGCAGACGAAATGATTTTTATGAAATAGTGCTACGTCATCTTATGAGTCCAATAGGCTATTTTAATTATTTTGGCTATTTCCATCGAGTTTTTGGATTGATGATAAGTTGCGGTGACTTTGATGTCGCGGCTAGATTTATTGATAGATTAAAGTCTGTTCAGGATATTCTTCTCGAGACTACAAATATTAAGGGGTCCAATAGGGACAAAATTGAGAAGTGCCAGATGCAATACTCTAGGGCCCTTGTGCAGGCAGCATTGCAGGCATCAACCGTTAGCGGGTTTGATTTTAGTCAAAAATTCACAAGAGTTCTTAATGCCGCGCTTAGTGTCAGTCCTTATCCTAATCAGAGTTTTAGAAAAAATAAGATTTTGAAGCTTTCTTCTGCGCTTTTATATGCTGATTTTGGAAGAAGATCATACAAGGATTATTGGCAGTTTTCTCAAACGACTGACATTAAGGGGCCCTTAGTGCCCCGTGGATTTGCTGTTCGCCGACATCTAAGACTTGGCGGGATTAGAAAATTTAGGGCGACTGCAAATCTAAAAAGGCCACATTGGCCGGCCCTTGCATTTTCTACGAGGCCATTATCTTTTTCGGAAATTGGGTTGGTTTCTCCTTCTGCCATGAGTGATCCGATAGTGCTAAAGGCATCTGTGCTGGCGTTAAGGGGAGCAAAATGTAGATCGAAAGATGGGCTTGGTTTTGTGAGCTCTAAGGGTGACGCAGATGTTAAATATTTTAGTGTTCCTAATTCGCATGGGCAGAGATTAAAGATTGCGTTGACCAATATTAAAACCACAGAGAAGCAGTGGAGATTGGCGGTAGAAGGCAAGAATGACCACTCTCTAATGCGATATGAGAGGCTCCGAAGGCTGGTTAACAATATTCTTTCGGATGATGTGAGAGTGAGCTATGTCGCTCTGCCAGAGTGTAGTTTGCCTAAGAGGTGGGCATTCTCGATTGCATATAAGCTTGCGCAGAATAATGTTTCATTTGTCGGGGGGCTTGAGTACTACGAAGATAAGCGGAAATTGAGGAATGACCTTCTTGTTTCCTTGGTTACTCGCTGGCCTGGATATTTGACGTCGGTAATGATGCTGCAAAGTAAGGCGAAGCCTGCTCATGGAGAGAAGAGGAGCTTAAAAAAGCTTGGGAAGACACTTTACGAATTTGTGGGCAGTAATTATCAGCCTCCGATATATAAGCATGGCGACTTTTTCTTTGGGGCTCTTATATGCAGCGACTTCACCTCAATTCAGAATCGGGAGTTCTTGCAGGGACGGGTTGATGCAGTTTTTGTTCCTGAGTGGAACTCGGATTTAAAGACCTTCTCATTCCTTGTTGAATCTGCTGCGCATGATGTTCATTCATTTATTATTCAGGTTAACAACAGAGAGTATGGCGATAGCCGTGTCAGGGCTCCCTTTGAAAAAGACTATCGGAGAGATGTGGTTCGAGTGAAGGGCGGGGTTAGCGACTACTATGTTATCGCAGAAATAAATTACAACGATCTACGGAAGTATCAGAAATACCGCTCTCCACCTGAAAACGGGGCATTTAAGCCATGGCCTATTGGGTATAGGTTGTCTCAAGATAGGAAGCCCATTACATAAGTCGCTGTAAATAAAAAGCCCCGCATTTGCGGGGCTTTTTATTTCAACTCAACTGGCGATTAGGCCAGCTGCGCCACATTGATCTTGCCGGCCTGTTCGGTGTACTCACCGATCTTGTCGAAGCTTAGGTAGCGGTAGATGTCGGCGGACATGCTGTCGATCTTGCCGGCGTATTCCATGTACTCGGCCACGGTGGGCAGCTTGCCCATCACGGCGGCGACGGAGGCGAGCTCTGCCGAGGCGAGATACACGTCTGCACCCTGACCGAGACGGTTGGGGAAGTTACGCGTGGAGGTGGAGACGCAAGTCGTGTTGGGTGCCACACGTGCCTGGTTGCCCATGCACAGCGAGCAGCCCGGCATTTCGGTGCGGGCACCGGCGCGGCCGTAGATGTTGTAGTAACCCTCTTCCATCAACTGGTGCTCGTCCATACGCGTGGGCGGGGCGAGCCAGAGGCGGGTGGCGAGCGAGCCGCCTTCCACCTTGTCGAGCAGCTTGCCGGCGGCGCGGAAGTGACCAATGTTGGTCATGCAGGAGCCGATGAACACTTCGTCGATCTTGGCGCCGGCCACCTGTGAGAGGGGCTTGGCGTCGTCCGGGTCGTTCGGGCAGCAGAGGATCGGCTCTTTGATTTCGTTCAGATCGATCTCGTACACGGCCGCGTATTCGGCGTCCTTGTCGGCGCGCAGCAGCTGCGGCTTGGCCAACCAGGCTTCCATGGCTTCGACACGACGGCCGATGGTGCGCGCATCGCCGTAACCCTGCGAGATCATCCACTTCAGCATGGTGATGTTCGAGGTGAGGTATTCGGCAACAGACTTTTCGCTCAGCGTGATGGAGCAGCCGGCAGCGGAGCGCTCGGCAGAGGCATCAGAGAGTTCGAAAGCCTGTTCGGCCGTGAGGTGTTCCAGGCCTTCGATCTCGAGGATGCGGCCGTTGAACACGTTCTTCTTGCCCTTCTTCTCGATGGTCAGTTCACCGCGCTGGATGGCAGCGTAGGGAATGGCATGCACGAGATCACGCAGGGTGATGCCGGGCTGCATTTTGCCGGTGAAGCGCACGAGCACGGATTCCGGCATGTCCAGCGGCATCACGCCGGTGGCAGCAGCGAAGGCGACCAGACCGGAGCCGGCCGGGAAGGAAATGCCCAGCGGGAAACGGGTGTGGGAGTCGCCACCGGTGCCGACGGTATCGGGCAGCAGCATGCGGTTCAGCCAGGAGTGGATGATGCCGTCACCCGGACGCAGGGACACACCGCCGCGGTTCATAATGAAGTCCGGCAGGGTGTGGTGGGTGTTGACGTCAACCGGCTTGGGGTAAGCGGCGGTGTGGCAGAAGGACTGCATCACGAGACCGGCGGAGAAGCCGAGGCAGGCGAGGTCTTTCAGCTCGTCGCGGGTCATGGGGCCGGTGGTGTCCTGGCTGCCCACGGTGGTCATCTTGGGTTCGCAGTAAGTGCCCGGACGGATGCCGGTACCTTCCGGCAGGCCGCAGGCGCGACCGACCATCTTCTGGGCCTGGGTGTAACCCTTGCCGGTGTCGGCGGGCTGCTGCGGCTGGCGGAACAGGTCGGAAGCGGGCAGGCCCAGGGCTTCACGGGCCTTGCCGGTGAGGCCGCGGCCGATGATGAGGTTGATACGGCCGCCGGCGCGGGCTTCGTCCAGCAGAACCGGGGTCTTGAGCGGGGCGCGGGCAATCTCGGCACCGGCCTTGAAGGCGGTGACCTCAGCCGTGGCGTGATCGATCTTCAGGACGATTTCGTCGCCCATATTCATCTGGTTCACATCCAACTCGATGGGCAGGGCGCCGGCGTCTTCCATGGTGTTGAAGAAGATGGGGGCGATCTTGGAGCCGATGCACACGCCGCCGTCACGCTTGTTGGGGATGTGCGGGATGTCGTTGCCGAAGAACCAGAGCACGGAGTTGGTGGCGGACTTGCGGCTGGAGCCGGTGCCGACCACGTCACCCACGTAGGCGACCATATTGCCCTTGGCCTTGATCTCTTCGATCTGCTTGATCGGGCCCTTGACGGTGTGCTCTTCGGGGAAGATGCCGTCGCGGGTGTTCTTGAGCATGGCCAGCGCGTGCAGGGGGATGTCCGGGCGGCTCCAGGCGTCCTGGGCGGGGGAAAGATCGTCGGTATTGGTTTCGCCGGTGACCTTGAATACGGTGAGCTTGATTTCGCTCGGCACATCCGGACGGCTGGTGAACCATTCGGCGGCGGCCCAGCTTTGCAGCACGGCCTTGGCGTTGGCGTTGCCACCCTTGGCCAGTTCTTCCACGTCGTGGAAAGAGTCGAACACCAGCAGGGTCTTCTTCAGGGCTTCAGCGGCGGCAGCGCCGAGTTCGGCATTGGTCAGCAGGGCAATCAGCGGCTCGACGTTGTAGCCACCCAGCATGGTGCCGAGCAGGTAAACAGCGCGTTCCTTGGTCACGAGAGGAGAGGAAGCCTCGCCCTTGGTGACGGCGGCCAGGAAGGCGGCCTTCACATAGGCGGCGGGGTCCACACCGGCCGGCACACGGTTTTCCAGCAGATCCACGAGGAAGGCTTCCTCGCCCTTGGGCGGGTTCTTCAGCAGAGCGACCAGATCGGCCACCTGCTTTTCATCGAGGGCTTTGGGGGGGACGCCTTGGGCGGCGCGTTCTGCAACGTGTTGGCGGTAGGCTTCGAGCACGGTGGCTTCCTCGGTAGTCGGCTGGAACGCACCTTGGCTTGTGACTTGGGGCGTGCCGGATGGTGGGTGGGGCGGAGCGCCCCGAAAGCGCGCGAATTCTACGCTTCGGGGGCCTGCTCTTAAAGAAGCAAGAGCCGTTCCCGGGGCCCGGCCGGGCTTATTTCCATCATTTTTTATCTTGATGATGGCCGAGGCTGATCATTTTCCTGGGTTATTGCCGGCCGGTAAGGCATGAGGCATGGCCAACCTGGCCTCCGTGGCCGGATTTAACCGGTGATTGTCCGTTCAAGTCCTGCATGGAGGCGGGCGCACTCCTAGATTCCTTGGGCCCGGGCGAAGTTTCACCCGGACCTGAGGGCACTGGATCGTGCCCGTTGAAAACAAGAAACCGCGATGATGCGGAGGACCTCCATCATGAATCGTGTTCACTTGCGCAAGCCTGCCCTCCTGGGCCTGCTTGCCGCTTTTTTCCTGCCTTCCCCGGTGGCCGTTGCCGCCCCCGCCCTGGATGCGGTTGATCTGGCGTTCTATCTGGCGCCCTCGCTTTCTCCTGCCAGCAACAAGGGGGATTTGCTGCGCTCCCGCCCGGCCGTGGTGCAATTAGGCAACGGGGCTCCTGCTGTCCAGGCCTGGAATGTGGTGTACCGCTCTACCGATGCCGTGGGAGCGGCCAATGTGGTCACCGGCACGGTGGTCGTGCCGGCGGCCGCCTGGACCGGGAGTGGTTCCCGGCCGGTGGTCGGCTATGCCGTAGGCACTCATGGTCTGGCCCAGGGTTGTGCTCCCTCCGTGCAGATGGCACGGGGCTCGGACTATGAAACCGCCAATATCGCTGCCGCCATCAAGGCAGGCTATGCCGTGCTGGTCAGCGACAATCCGGGCTATACCACGGGCGATTCGCCGACCTATCTCGCCGGCCGCGCCCAAGGGCAGGCGGTGCTGGACATCTTCCGGGCGGCTACCCAGATTCCCGGTGCCGGCATCAGCAGCAATGCCAAGACGGCGATCTGGGGGTATTCACAGGGCGGTCAGACAGCCGCCTGGGCCGGTGAGATCAAGGACAGCTATGCCCCCGGCCTTAATCTTGTGGGCGTGGCGGCGGGTGGTACGCCGGCAGATTTCATCACCACGGCGCACTATCTGGATGGCAGCGCGGGTGCCGCTTTCCTGTTGGGTGGCGTGATCGGTCTGGCCCAGCAGTATCCGGCGGGCATTCCGCTCGGCACGCTGGCCAATGCCAACGGCCAGGCAGCCATCGCCCGGGGCAAGTCGACCTGTGTGTTCGAGTCGCTGTTCGAGTTCATGAACCGGAACATTGCCGAGTACACCGTAGGCAACCAGCCGCTCGCACAACTCATTGCCATGCCGTCCGTGAACCAGACCCTGCAAGCGCAGAATCTGGGAAATACGCGTATTCCGGTGCCGCTCTACCAGTACCACGGCCAGGCTGACGAGTTCATTCCCATCGAGCAGCACGCCGCACTCAAGAAAAAATACTGCAGCAAGTTCGGCAACGTGACGTTTGCGGTCTACCCCAGCGAACACATCGCCACGCAGTTCCAGGCGGCACCGCATGTGCTGGGCTGGCTGGCGGACCGCTTTGCCGGGCGGATCACGCTGGGCACCTGTGTCACGCTGGCGCGCGAACCCAAGTCCACCGCCAATCCCGGTGGAGGCAATTTTGTGGTCTCGCTCAAAGACTGGAACCTCTCCGGCAATATTGGCCTCAAGACCTTGAAGCAGTCCGTGGCGCTGCCGGGTGCTGCCACGTTCACAGCGGATACCGACATGACGGCCCGTACCCTGAGCGGCACCATGTCCATCCCCACCTTCACGACCAACCTGAAGATTGCCGGCCTGCCGGCAGACGTGAAGCTGGAAGTGGCGCCGGTAGGCACGACAACGGGCACGGCATCGCTGGATGAAAACGGCATCCTGCGCGTGAACGGCTCGGCCCGCGTGAATATCCGTGTGGTGTCGGCAGGTGCCTGGATCCTGCAGATTCCCATGGGATGCCAGACTTCTTCGCCCGTGCAGTTGCCCATCAATTTCGAGGGGCCGATTTCTTCGCTGGGCAATGGCAACCTCAACTTCACCGGGGTCACGACATTCCCGTCCATGACCGGCTGTGGATTGCTGAATGGCCTCTTCACCACGCTGATGTCCGGCCCGGGCCAGACCTACAGCTTTACCGTGAAGCCGCCTGCTCCCACCCTGTGGTAAGCGCGGCCGCTTGAAACCACCCGCCGGTGCAAGCACCGGCGGGTTTTTCCGTTTGGTGGGATGCAAGAGAAAGCGAGGTGACCTTATGCACGATCGGGCAATAAAAATGGGGTGGCGCATGCTTGGTGCCCGTGGTTGTGCTGCTGCATGGACGCTGGTGGTGGCGCTGGCCGTGGTGGGCTGTCAGAAGCAGGAAGATCGGGAGGCGGCAGCAGTGCCGGAGGCAGCATCTGATGCCGCGGTCGCCAGGATGGAGGTGGGCCAGCGTGAGGCCGAGGCGGCGCTGGCATCGTCATCAGGGGATTATCGCCCGGGGCCGGTTACGGAACGCCCCGATTTTGTTTCGCGACTGGAGTGGCAGGCCCTGCAGGGCGTGGCGGCTCAGCATGAGGATCCCGCGCGTGAGCTGACGCGTCTAGTCAACAATCTGCGTTTCTCCAAGCAGCTTGAGCAGTGGCGTCAGTCTGCTGCCTCCTGGGGCACCAGCCAGCGACAGGTGTTGGCAGGAGAGTTGTTACAAGAGCTGCCGGACCATGTCGGGGATGAGGCGATCGGTGTCGACGAGGCCAGACGCTTGCAGGAAGAGTTGCTGGGCATGCTGGAGCCGGATCCGCAGCAGCGAGTCCGGCGTCTTGGGGAAGAGGCGGACCGCCTTGGCGGTATGCGCCTCTTGCAACCGGGAGACGGGCAAAAGCAGCCTTGACGATGCATGGTCGTTGCCGGCAAAGGGAGGCTCTCGCACAATGCCATGGTCATGTTGCATGGCTCCGCCCCCTTAAAAAAAGAAAACCTGCGGAGGTGTCGGATGGATATTGATACCGAATGTATTCCCTTGGGTCACATTCAGACCTATTTCGATCTGCGCAAGAGCTTGCAGCTGGATATCGACTGGTTGATGCGGCGCAGCCAGATCACTCCCCACAATCCGCACGAATTTCTGGAAGCCATTGTCGGCATTGACCAGAACGACTTCTACCGCAGTGCAGACATTCATTACCTGCCCGGCGATACCGGCTGCTTCATCAGCGCACGACAGGTGACTGCCTTGGTGGACCAGGCGGTGAAGGCACTGGAAATGCCTTATCTGGGTCTTGCCATGGGCAATCTCATGACGATTTCCCACCATGGCATGGCCGGTGTGGCGGCGGTGACGCAGCCCACGCTGCAGGGCTGTCTGGAAACCATAAGGCGTTTTTGCACGGAGTTGTTTCCCGCGCTGGACATGGATGGCGTGGTGGAGGAAAACGAAGCCCGCTTTGTCATCAGCGAGAACATTTCGCTGTCGCCCTATACGCATTTTTTCATGGAGCTGAACATGGTCAGCTTCTACAACATTTTTTCGCATCTGGTTGAGGGCGATCACGAACTCACTGAGGTACGCTTCAGCTATCCGGAGCCGGCTTGGGGGCATATCTATCGCCGCTACTTCCGCTGCCCCGTGCGCTTTGGCCAGGCGGAAACGGCGCTGGTGGGTGATCCTTCCCTGGCACACTACGAGTTGCCACTGGCCAACCGGTTAATGGCGATGGCCGCTGAGAAAACGCTGTTCGAGAACATTCCCACACGCGCCATCAGGCTGCTTCCCTTGCGCTTGCGCAGGCTGCTGGTGCGTTACTACGGTGCCTTTCCGTCACTGGAGCGGGCTGCCAGCGACCTCGGCATGAGCGGGCGCACGCTGCGCCGCAAGCTGGCGGAGGATGGCACGACTTACCAGCAGGAACTGGACAACGTGCGGGAGAAGCTGGCGCGCGAATATTTCCAGCGGGGCGGTGCTTCGGTCACCGAGCTGGGCCTGATGCTGGGCTTTTCGGATTCGTCGGCGTTTGCCAAGTCCTTCCGCCGCTGGACGGGGTGCTCTCCCACTGAATTCCAGGAGGGTCTGCAGGCTTCTCCGAAGGCTCAGGTTTTCAGCCGGTAACCGGTCTTGAACACCCACCATACAGCAATCATGCAGAGGCTCAGGAACAGCAGGATCATCGCAGCGCTCAGGCCCACGCTGACATCGGAGGTGCCGTAAAAGCTCCAGCGGAAAGCGCTTATGAGATAGACCACCGGATTGAAGAGCGAGAGTGTCTGCCAGACCGGTGGCAGCATGCTGATGGAATAGAAGCTGCCGCCCAGAAAGGTGAGTGGTGTGACGATCATCAGCGGAATCACCTGCAGCTTTTCCCAACTGTCTGCCCAGATGCCGATCAGGAAGCCGAAGAGACTGAAGGTGACGGCCGTGAGCACCAGAAAGCAGATCATCCAGAACGGGTGAGCGATTTCATAATTTACAAACAGCCTTGCCGTGAGCAGCATGAGCAGGCCGATCATCAGCGACTTGGTGGCAGCGGCGCCCACATAGCCGATCACCACTTCGAGATAAGAAACCGGCGCGGAAAGCAGCTCGTAAATCGTGCCGGACCATTTTGGCATGTAGATGCCGAAGGAGGCATTGGAGATGCTTTCCGTGAGCATGGTCAGCATGATCAGGCCGGGAATGATGAAGGCGCCGTAGCTCACGCCGTCAATCGCGTTCATGTGCGAGCCGATGGCTGCCCCGAAGACCACAAAATACAGCGAAGTGGAAATCACTGGCGAGGCGATGCTCTGCATCAGCGTGCGGAAAGTACGTGCCAGCTCGAAGTGGTAGATGGCGCGGATGGCGTAGACATTCAGGCTCATGCGCGTGCCCTCACCAGATTGACGAAAATGTCTTCCAGCGAACTCTGGCTGGATTGCAGGTCTTTGTAGGCAATGCCTTGCTCTTCCAGCCGGCGCAGCAGCAGTGCGATACCGGTGTCTTCGCTCTGCACGTCGAAGGTGTAGACAAGGGACAGGCCGTCGGCTGTCAACTCAAGTGCATATTCCGACAAGCCCGGCGGCACCTCGGCCAGTGGCTGGCGCAGGTGCAGGGTGAGCTGCTTCTTGCCGAGCTTGCGCATCAGCGTTTTCTTTTCTTCCACCAGAATGAGTTCACCTTTGCTGATCACGCCGATACGGTCGGCCATTTCTTCGGCTTCCTCGATGTAGTGCGTGGTCAGGATGATGGTGACGCCGCTATCGCGCAGGCGCCGCACCATTTCCCACATGTCGTGTCGCAATTCCACATCCACGCCCGCGCTGGGTTCGTCCAAGAAGAGGATGCTGGGCTCGTGCGAAAGCGCCTTGGCAATCATCACGCGCCGCTTCATGCCGCCGGAAAGCGCCATGATCTTGGCGTCCTTCTTGTCCCAGAGGGACAGGTCGCGCAGGATTTTTTCGATCAATTCGGGATTGGGTGCCTTGCCAAACAGGCCGCGGCTGAAATTGACCGTGGCCCAGACGGTTTCAAAAGCATCCGTGCTGAGCTCCTGTGGCACCAGACCGATCTTCGTGCGGGCCGGGCGGAAGTCGGCCACGATGTCGTGCCCGTCGGCCACCACGCGGCCACTGCCAGGATTCACGATGCCGCAGACAATACTGATGAGCGTGGTCTTGCCGGCCCCGTTCGGGCCCAGCAGGGCGAAAATCTCGCCACGGTTGATATCAAGGTTGATGTTCTTCAGCGCGGCATGGCCGGAGGCATAGGTCTTGGTCAGGCCTTGCACGGAAAGGATGGCAGACACGGGAGCTCCTGCGGGTCAGAGGTGCGCAGTGTAGCGGTTCCCCTGTTTGACCGTCAGATTTGCCAGACTGCTGACAGGAAGGGTTTTTTGTTTTGCAGGAGCCTGCTGTCCCGGCGTATGCCGGGACCCATGCGGCATATGGAAAGCGGCCCCGGATTCAGCCTTTGGCGTGCTTTACGTTCATGGTGATCCGGGCACGGAACACTTCGGTCCCGGCCGTATCGTGCACGCTCACCGGCACCACGATATTACCTTCCTGGTTCCAGTCGATGTCGCGGCCATCAGAGGTGGCGACCAGATCGGTCTTAGCCTTGGCCAGGTATTCCACGGTCATGCCCGAGGGAATCCAGCGTGCGCCCTTGGGTACGGAAACGTCAGTGACCAGACCACCGGCCAGCTCGGCCATGTTGCACATGGCGATGGCATGCACGGTGTGCAGATGGTTCTCCACGGCACGCCGCTTGCGCATGTGAACCCGTGCTAGGCCTGGCGCCAGCTCGGTGACGTGCGGCCGGATGCTTTTGAAGTAGGGAGCTGCCGTACACAGCCCCCGGCTGAACAGCCAGGTCCCGGCAGGATAGGACTTGAAGCGATTGAAAAGGGCGAGGGCATTCATCATGGCAATGGTTCTTGGTTGGTCGAGTTAAGGGTGGATGTTTTTCTAGAATAATGTTCTATTTGTCTGCCCGCAGCAAGCCGGCGATGGCCCGGAGAGGAGCCCATGACAGCATTGACCCGCCACACTGCCGTTTCCCGCATTTTCATTGCGGCACCACCCGCCCTCGTTTTCGAGGTTTTTACCCATTACGAGACATATCGCCGGCTGTCTGGTGTGCGTGGTACGGCCCTGATTCGTCCTGGTCAGACGAATCCTGTTTGGGGTGAGGGAGCAGTGCGCGAGATTGACCTGGGTGTAATGGCGGTACAGGAGGAGGTCACGGCAGTGCAGTACCCGCATTTCTGGGACTACCGCTTTGTGAGCTGGCCTTTGCCGCTCCGTCATCAGGGTGGGCGCATGGCGTTTGAGGCCGTGCCGGGGGGAACCCGCATGGTCTGGACGTCTACCGTGGAAGGTCATGGTCCCATGGCGCGTGCCCTGCCTCTTGCCATGTGGCTGAGTGGGCTGGGGCTCAAGGGGCTGTCGTGGCAGATGCGCCGCTTTGTGCTTCAACGCCAAGCACGTGAAAAGAGCGAAGCTGTCCAGGGAGGGTGATGAGCTTGAGGCTCGTCCTGACGATGCAAAAGTGTATGGGCTGCCAGGTTCCAGCGTTTGCGGGAGCGGCTGGTAAGTGGGTGGCTACCAGCGCCCCGAGGCTCCGCCTCCGCCAAATCCACCGCCTCCGCCGCCAAAGCCGCCGCCACCAAATCCCCCTCGACCCATGCCGCCAAGGGCCGCGCCACCCTGCAGGCTGCCGCTGGCTACCAGCAGGGCAAAGACAGCAGCGGTAATGGCGACACCCACCGCCGCGCCTAGCAGAAGGGCCGCAGCGAGAGCGACAGCTCCGCCTCCCAGACTTCCGGCTACCTTGCCCAGCGTGGCGCGCAGGATGAGTCCGGCGATCACGCCTATCACCACAGCAATGAGCATGATGCCCTCGCTGGCCTTGGCATCATGGCGTGAGCTGCTCGCTGCGGGCAGGTTTTCACCCTTGATGAGTGCGGCCAAGGCATCTGTTCCGGCATTGATGCCGCCGGCAAAGTCACCCTGCTTGAAGCGTGGTGCCATGATGTCATCCAGTATCTGCTTGGCGCGGGCATCCGGAATGGCGCCTTCCAGGCCATAGCCAACCTGCAGGTTGCTGGCCCGGTCCTGTACGGCGATCACCATCAGCACGCCATCGTCCACTCCCTTGCGCCCCAGCTTCCAGTTGTCGGCCACGCGGAAGCTGTAGCTGAAGATATTCTCAGGCGTGGTGGTGGGCACGATGAGTACGGCAATCTGGCTGCCCTTTTCCTGGGAGAAGGCCAGCAGCTTTTGGTTGAGGGCGCTGACGTCTGCGGGGCTGAGCAGGCTGGCCAGGTCAGTGACGGGAGCCTTGAGGCTGGGTACAGGCTGCACATTGCCCTGGCCATCAATTGCCCAGGCTGGCGTCAGCCAGAGCAGCGGAAGCATGAGCAGTGCGGTCAGGAGGCGCATGGAAACTCCAGGCGGTGAATCGTCCTGGCTTTGCATCAAGCCAGGATGACTCCTATGGAAGAGCTTACGGGTTGGCGGCAGATGCCGGCGCAGGGGCACCAAAATCCACAACCGGCGGTTTACTGATGGCGGCCTCGTTCTCGACTGTGAAGCTGGGGCGCGTGTTCAGGCCGAACATCTTGGCCGTTAGGTTGGACGGGAATGAGCGGACAGTGGTGTTGTATGTCTGCACGCTCTGGATGTAGCGGTTGCGTGCGACCGTGATGCGGTTTTCAGTACCTTCCAGCTGGGCCTGGAGGTCACGGAAATTGGCGTCTGCCTTGAGCTGTGGATAGTTCTCGGCCACCACCAGCAGGCGGGAAAGCGCCGAGCTCATTTCGCCCTGGGCCTGCTGGAATTTCTTGAAGGCGGCTTCGTCGTTGAGCAGTGAGGCATCAGCCTTCACGCTGCCGACGCCCGCACGGGCCTCGGTTACCGAGGTCAGTACTTCCTTCTCGTGAGAGGCATAGCCTTTCACCACGTTCACGAGGTTGGGTACCAGATCGGCACGGCGCTGGTACTGGTTGAGAACCTCGGACCAGGCCGCATTGATGGCCTCGTCCTGACCTTGCAGGGTGTTGTAGCCGCAGCCGCCCAGAGCCAGTGTGGCGAGGGCAAGCAAAGTGACAAGCAGGTGGCGCATGATCAATGTCCTGTGTTCGGGATACCGCTCACAAGATAGGGCTGGCGGGCGTAATTACAAGCGGTATAGTGAAACCACTTCGATTCCGGGCCACTCCTAAAACATGAACAAGCCTGTCGCCAAGATCCCCTTTTCCTTTCGCGTTGACCTGCGCTGGTGTCTGGACGAACTTCAGAAAGACGGCCGCCTGAGTCTCAGAGACGCCAACCTCGTTTCCACGACGCCGCGTGCCCGCGACCAGCTCAACTGGCATCCGCTGCAGGTCATCGCCAATTTCGACTTTGCCGATGCAACTGGCAAAAGCGCCACGCTGACGCTGGATGTACTCACGAGCTGGCTGGCCGACAAGGCCGGGCAGACCGTTTTCCATATTGATCCCATCAAGATTCGCGCGGGTGAAGTCACCCAGGCCATGTCGTACAAGTACGCTGACCGCCACGGCATTCTGGCGGTGGCAGTGACGCAGGACGAAGTCACCATCGCGTCTGCGCAGCCTTTTCACAGTGATTGGGAAACCGATCTCAAGCAGACCTTGCGGGGCAAGGGGATCAAGCGGGTGGTGGCCAATCCGGCCGATATTCATCGTTACACCATCGAGTTTTACCGGCTGGCACGCGCCATTGAGGGCGCCAATGCCAGTGACTCTGTCGCCACGCAGTACGTCAGCAATTTCGAGCAGTTGCTGGAGCTAGGCAACAGTAACGCTTCGCCGGATGCCAACGACCAGCATATCGTCAATATCGTGGACTGGCTTTTCCAGTATGCATTTGACCAGCGTGCTTCTGATATTCATCTCGAGCCGCGGCGTGATATCGGGCGTGTGCGTTTCCGCATCGATGGTGTCTTGCACAATATCTATGAGTTTCCCCATCTCATCATGAATGCGGTGGTGTCCCGCATTAAAATCCTGGGCCGCATGAATGTCGCCGAAAAGCGCAAACCGCAAGACGGCCGCCTGAAAACACGAAATCCCAAAGGTCAGGAAACCGAATTGCGTCTTTCCACCTTGCCGACTGCTTTCGGCGAAAAAATGGTGATGCGTATTTTCGATCCTGACGTGCTGGTGCGCGGCTTCAAGGAGCTGGGTCTGGTCGGCGATGATTTTGAAAAATGGCAGAAAATGGTGAGGGAGCCCAATGGCATCATTCTGGTAACTGGCCCCACAGGTTCCGGAAAAACCACCACGTTGTATTCAACGCTCAAGCAGCTTGCCACAGATGAGGTGAATGTCTGCACGATTGAAGACCCGATCGAAATGATCGAAGGCAGCTTCAACCAGATGCAGGTACAGCACAATATCGAGCTGGATTTTGCCGAGGGCATACGCTCGCTGATGCGTCAGGACCCTGACATCATCATGGTCGGTGAAGTGCGTGATCCCGAGACAGCCGACATGGCCATCCAGGCAGCGCTTACAGGCCATCTCGTACTTTCCACGCTGCACACCAATGATGCCCCTTCCTCCATCAATCGCCTCATCGATCTGGGCGTGCAACCTTTCCTGATTTCCGCTACGGTGCTGGGTGTGATGGCTCAGCGCTTGGTTCGTACTCTCTGTCCGCATTGTAAGGTTGAGGTGGATTGCGACGAGGCAGCCTGGACTGAGCTGACTTCTCCCTGGAAGGCGCCGGCTCCCAAGAAAATCCATGGCCCCAAGGGCTGTCTGGAGTGCCGAGGCACAGGCTATCTGGGGCGAATGGGAATTTATGAAATCATGCTGATGTCACATGAGTTGCGCAGGATCATCAGTGATGGTGCTTCGCTGGGTGAAATCCGCAAGCAGGGCTACAAAGAGGGTCTGTTACCCCTTCGTCTTTCGGGGGCACAAAAAGTAGCTCAGGGCCTGACTACCATTGAAGAAGTCATGCGTGTGGCACCCCTGAACTGAGGGTGCCATCCCAGTTATTGTCATTTCCTGATGCAGTGATTCCCGGTTCTTGTACTGACCGGGTATGGGCATGAGCTCGTTGCTTGCAGGAATGACAGCAAAGAATCAATCAATGCAAACCTCAAGGAGAACTTAATGGAAACTTTTGCTTTTTTGCTGGTCTTTTTTGCTGTTGTTCTTGTCATGTTGACCGTCAAGCAAGTGCCGCAAGGATATGAGTGGACGCTGGAACGTTTTGGTCGCTACACGCGCACCATGAAACCTGGTCTCGAATTCATCGTGCCTTTCTTCGACAAGGTTGGCGCCAAGATGAACGTCATGGAACAGGTGCTGGACATTCCTCCGCAGCAGGTGATCTCCCGCGACAATGCCATGGTGACGATCGATGCCGTGTGCTTCTACCAGGTGTTTGATGCTGCCAAGGCTGCCTATGAGGTTAGTAATCTTGACTACGCTATCCGCAATCTCACCATGACCAATATCCGTACCGTGATCGGCTCGCTTGATCTGGATCAGATGCTCTCGCAACGTGACCAGATCAACTCACAGCTGCTCTCTGTCGTGGATCATGCCACCAATCCTTGGGGTATCAAGGTTACCCGTATCGAGATCAAGGACATTTCGCCACCTGCCGATCTGGTGGATGCCATGGCATCGCAGATGAAGGCCGAGCGTACAAAGCGTGCCCAGATTCTGGAGGCAGAAGGTACGCGTCAGGCTGCAATTCTGGCTGCTGAGGGCAAGAAGCAGGCGCAGATTCTGGAAGCAGAAGGTGAGAGACAAGCCGCATTCCTTGAGGCAGAGGCACGTGAGCGTGCGGCCGAAGCGGAAGCCAAGGCGACCATGATGGTGTCGCAGGCCATTGCTAAGGGCGACATCCAGGCCGTGAACTATTTCGTGGCACAGAAATATGTGCAGGCACTCAGTCTTATCGCCAGCAGCCCCAACAGTAAGCTGGTCATGATGCCGCTGGAGGCTTCTCAATTGATTGGTTCGGTTGCCGGTATTGGTGATCTTGTGAAAAACCTCGACAGAAAGTGATGACAATGGAAGATATCTGGCAACATGCCGCCGTATGGTGGATATCGATCGGTATCGCTTTGCTGATCCTGGAGATGCTGACAGGAACCCTGTTCTTTCTCTTTGTGAGTGCGGCCACTTTCCTGACGGCATTGCTGGCATGGTCATTGGGCTTGTCAGAATGGCTGCAGGCGCTGGTTTTCTCGCTGGGCATGGTGGCTGCCGTCACTGCATGGCGCCGCTATCGTCCCAACCCTGACGACAAGGTGGAGCAGCGCGCAGGTGCTGAAGGGCTGAATAACAGGCTTGCTGCGTATGTCGGCCGTGAGGCCATACTTGAGGAAGCCATCATCAACGGTCAGGGGCGCATACGCCTGGATGACAGTTTCTGGAATGTGCTTGGGGATGATCTACCCGTTGGTAGTCGTGTACGCATCGTTGCTATCGAAGGCATGACCTTGAAGGTTCAGCCTCTGTAATAAATAGTAGGCGGATGGGCCATGTTCTGGCCCACTCTGCTCTGTTGGCCATTGTTTGGCATGCGCACAATGGCCATCTTTGTTATGTTGGTGCCAACAAACATCCTCACATTGGTGCCGCCCCCTATTTCAAGGAGTTTCCCGTGGCCCTGCAGCGTATAGAAATCGTCAAGGAATTCCCCATTCCCGTAGAGCGTCTTTTTGCCTATCTCGGTGAGCACGAAAACCTTGCCACCATTTTTGCTCCCGCCAAGATCAAGCGCATAAGTGATGGCAAGGGTGCCCGCAATGGTGTTGGCTCTGCTCGTGAAATGAGAATCCTGATCGGCCCCTCTTTTGTAGAGACAGTGACGGGTTACAAAGAAAACGAGCTGATCGAGTACCGCATCACTCGCGGCAGCCCCCTCAAGAACCATCATGGTGTCATGCGCTTCTATCCCACCGCTGACGGTGGTTCACGGTTGCACTACGTCATTGAGTTTGAAGGCAAGATTCCGCTCGTCGCGCAGATTGTGAGGCCGGTGCTGGAACAGGGGATTCGTAAGGGCTTGAAGGGATTGCGGGCCTGAGTCTTGAGGGGGAAGTGACAAGGGATGGCTGGGACGTCTTGAGATGTCTTTGGCTTGCGAAATGGTGCCAGGTTTGGCGGCGCACACGTGCCCGGGCATGGGTAAGGGATTTGCGTTCTACCATGGCTGCGTTTCTCCAATGGCTAAAAAGCTTCCTAGAGTGTGTGCTTGGATTGGGCGCGGCCAGACGCCATAAAACAACCCCCCCCCCGCATTTGTGGGGTTTTTTGTTCGTCTTGGGGCGAGGTGGGATGCTCTAAAACCGTCTGATGGTGCCAGGAGAGGACTTGTATAGTTTTCTTATCATTTTGATATATATAGAAAAATAAAAATCATGATAAAGACATATACCGATTTATATACCAATCAATGCGCCCCAATGCGATCTAACTAACCGTTTGTTTTTGTTGGGTATATTCACATGTGTTTGTTTCGTGAGGGTCTCCGTGAGAGCCTTTCTGCGGGAAGTGAAGATTGTCTTTGAAATTGATCCCGGTAATGGTTTGTGACGATGGAGCGACAGGTTTTTACCTTGAGGGAGGCTGAGCGGGAGTTTGGCCTTGACGTGGATTCCATCGTGACTTTTGGGGCAGAGGGCAAGATACGGCTATGCCTCATGCTTCCTCAAGGGTGGAGCGTCTGTTCTGTACAACGTACCGAGCTTCAAAAAAGCGGGATATCGTTCGAAGGAATGGAGTGGAGGCGCTCTCCCAGGGGGAGGGTCGCAGATGGATGGTATCCGGAAGCGAATATTGTCTACCTGATCATATCGGCCGCTTCTTGCAGGCGGTTGCAGATGGAGCCTTCGGTTTCCCAGGGCGTGTTTGTTTCAGCCATTCGAGCACATAGCGGTTATCGAATAGTAGAGCCGGCACCCATAGTGATGAAATCAAAAGGGCACGAGTCAGAATTCCTGCCTGCGTACACTGTACATAGAAAGGAATTGTTGCCTAGGCCAAAAGAAGGGGTTCATGCCTTAAGAAGTAGTATGAGTATTGCTGTAGGGCTTAGTGACTTCGATGGTGCTGGATCTTTTGGGGAGCTCACGTTTGGCATAGACAATCTGCTTGTTTTGCGCACCGAGTTAGAGGCCATAATCCAGGAGCTTGGATCTCCTGCAGTGAGGGTTACAAAGGCTGGCCAAATACGATCTTTATTGGATGAGGTGTTGCCGTTCTTAGAAGACGAGTATTTCAAAGAATATAACAAGCCAATTGAGCGCGATAAAATGCCAGGAACGAAGCGAGGCTTCGCGGCCTTCTTTTATGCGTATGTGAAAAATTTCGGGGTAAAGGGGCTAGAGGAAGTGGCGCCAGAGACGTTTAGTGACTACATCCAAGAAATTAAAAAAATGACTGACAGGCGCCACAGTATCAAACTTTCCTGGCGGCAAGGCAGTCGTAGTAAGGCAGATGATGTATACGATGACCTTTTCCCTGAGTGGATTGAGGAGATGTCGAGGTATAAGAACCTACATCCCATAAAGAGGCCATTGACGTAGCCTTCGTATTTGAATGACCTCCTGACCTCCTGACCTCCTGACCTCCAGTCTTAGCTGGGTTTCCTGCTCATTTTTGATGCTCTCATTCGCAATGTTGGTTATGCGAGTTGAGGTCTATTCCTGAAACTGGGGGGGGAGGAATTGGCGAGAAAAATATTTATCACCTGCGAGCCCAGGTCAGTACTGCCTTTCAGGCTGCCGAAGCATGTATCCCCCTATTTCCCCCCCATTTCTCATGTCGTTCTGAGCTGCCTAAATCTGTCCCTGCAAGCCCTGGGTGTCTCTCGTTGTGAGTGGCTGGGCGGAGATGAGGAGATTAGGGTTCATGAGTAATGAGGACAGCATTCGTGATTTACCGATAGCCGGCTTCTTGCGACTTCCGCAGGTTTTAGAGCTATTCCCTGTCAGCAGGTCGGTCTGGTGGGCTGGTGTAAAGAGTGGGGCTTATCCTAAGGGAATAAAGCTTTCTGAGCGGTGCGTTGCATGGAGGGCGTCAGATATACGCAAGCTTATGGAAGAGATTGGATATTGATGGGGGGTAATGTCCATGAATATATCGAGATTAAAGGGTCTGCCATTTCCAATATTGCAGTCGGCTGTATATGAAGCACATGGCAATATTCAAGGGCCATATGAATTAACTCTGATGGCGGCGCTTGCTGCAGTTTCTTCGGCTTGCCAGGGAGCAATAGATGTAGAGCTACCTTTCGGTGGAATTGTCCCTGCTTCACTGATGCTTATTGTAGCTGCGAAGTCGGGGGAAAGAAAAACCTCCACAGAGAATAGATTTTTTCAGGGAATTAATGAGCTTCAAAGAGAGGAGTGTGAGAAATATAAGACAAGATATACGGCTTGGGAAAAGGATAAGGCAAGAAAAGATATAAAGATTTTTGCTCTTGAGAAGGAAATAAAGAAAAGAGTTATCAAAGGAGGGGAAGTAAGTTTACTTGAAGAAAGTGTGGAGGACATTAAATCATCTATTTCAGATGAGCCGGTTCTTTGTAGGTACATACATGAAGATGTGACATCTCCGGCATTATATAACGGACTGGAAAAATTTCCCTATGCGTCACTTATATCTAATGAAGGAGGTGGTGTTTTAAAGGGCAGCGCATTTAATGACTTTTCTAAGCTAAATACCGTTTGGAGTGGGGGGCGTATCTCGGTGGCTAGGGCCACTGCACCTAGCTACATATTAGATGATGTTCGGCTAACTATTTCATTAATGATTCAGCCTGAAATACTTTCTAAGTATAGCCTTAAAAAAGGAGATGAGTGGCGAGCGTCTGGGGGCTTGGCGAGGGCTATCGTTTGTATGCCGATATCAACTCAAGGAGAAAGATTTATAGATGAAAGGACCCATGAGTGGGAATGTATAAATGCATTTTCGACTAAAACGAAGAAAATATTGTCGGAGGTTGGTGAGGAATTTTATCGAGGAAATAAAAGGAGACGAGTTATATGCTTCTCCGAGGGCGCGCGACATAGATGGGTGGATTTTTATAACTGGGTTGAAGGGCAGATAGGTAAGGGGGGGCGATTTGAGTTTGCTGGTGATCATGCATCAAAGCTTGCTGAAAATGCAGCAAGAGTTGCCGCATTGCTTCACTACTTTGAGGGCAAGAATGGTGATGTTGCAGAGGAGAGTTTGGTAGCAGCGATAGATATATGCATGTACATGTCCGATAGCTTCAGTAACCTGTTTTCTTCTGAGCTTCCTGACGAGATGCTTGCTGAGCTTTTGCGAAAATATCTTCTTCAGCATAAACGCGAAAAAAGTTATCGAATTAGGAAGAACGATATTTTGCAGTATGGTCCAAATAGATTGAGAAACAAGGATTCGTTAGAGCGCGCACTTAATGTTCTATATCGACGTGCCGATGTGGATATATACAAAGAGATGGGTGTTTTGATGGTCGGTATAAACATAATTTTTTGATAAATGAGGCGTGGTGGCTGCTATATCTGCTATTGGTAGCGGATATAGCAAGATGAGGTGAGTGGAAGGAGTCGGTGAAAAACGTCAGATAAGTTTGGTCACGAATTTAGCCAAGGAGGTTTCATATAAATCAGTATATGCCCCTCCCAGTCAACTTTGATTACTAATGAGTAAAGTTGATGGGTACATAATATTATGAAACTTTTAGTAAGAGTCACCCATTGACTCGCAAGTCAATGGGCATTGGAAAAATTGACATTCCATAATGTCGGCGCTTAACGAGTGATTTCCGTGTGAATTAAAAGAGAATCTATTCTTTTTGGAGTCCAATGTGGAAAGCATCTGCACGTCTGGTGATTTGATAAAGATCGAGAAACTGGTGTTAAGAGTGATGGCGGGCTACGTAACTCCTGAGCGAGGATTGATTGCATCTGAGTTTATGCCGGAGCTTGCTAACCTTGTCTCAAAGTACAGCACTAATCACCGTTACAGTGAGCATATTGAGGCGTTTTGGATGGGGTGTGAAGCGGCGAGGTTGCTTGATAGGGTGAGTGGCTATCGAGTGAGCGATGAGGAGCTTCGTAATATGGATGGGGGGTCCATTATTTACAGTCTTGTTTCTGGAATTAATGCATATGCTCATGGTGATCGATTTAAGCGCATGAGTAGAGATAGGCGCTATGAAATGCGCGACAAAAACAAAAGCATCCAAGGCTATGCACGAGAGATGCTGGCTAAGTTTTCTAGGTTTCTTGTTTTAAGAGGGGATATGGGGTATGTGAAGAATGTCCATATAACAATTGATGATGTATTTGATGATCTGGATGAGCTTTTAGATTTGATGCATTGCCGTCATGGGATTTTTGAAAATGCGGTTGGCCATGCATGGTGTATTGAGCAAGGATTAGGTAAGGGTTTTCACATTCACTTTATGCTATTGCTTTCTGGCTCCAAGCATCGGCATGACGGTTTGTTGGGGAAGATGCTTGGCAGTGAGTGGCTATGGATAACCAACGGGCTGGGAACTTATCACAATTGCAATTATCAAAAGGATAAATATAGTGCTGCAGGCACCTGTGGGATTGGCATGATTCATAGTGATAATTCTATCGAGTGTGAAAACTTCATTAATGCAGCCGCATATTTGGCTGATCCAGACAAGAAGGGGCAGCAACTAAGAATGAAGCCAGCTAATCGACGTGCATTTGCCACTGGAATTGTCAGGACAGTATGAATGGGTCTTGATCTGGTCTTCATCGGATGTTGGCATCAGTAAGCGCCAATCCAATAAAGATACTTATCGTCCGTGGAATCATAGGCATCAAGAATTAAGGATGAGGGAGGCTCCCCAGTGCTCCCTCATCTAGTATGTCTGATCCCAAAAAGCTCTTTGGCCAAAAGGTCCGATCCGTCCGGAAAGAGCTCGGCTGGTCCCAGGAGGAGTTGGCTGATGCCTGTGAGCTTGATCGCACTTATATCGGGGGCATAGAGCGAGGGGAGCGCAATGTCTCTATCGTGAACATAGCCAAGATCGCTCACGCTCTTGGCACCACAGCCGCCAGTCTGATTACTTTCTGATCAAATAAGCCTCTTCTTTAAGTTCTTCCCTTGCGCTAAGCAGGGGCGCTGCCAACGCAGCAGCTCTCGGCGCCTGGGCAAGTTGATGGGCTCCTTGATGTGCTATTGTTTTTTCAATAAATGATACTTAAAGTCATCATTTGTGATCAATCACAAGGCTCCTGACCGTGGTGCCTCGTGGTCATCCACTATTCCTAGAGAGGACGTAATGCTTTCCCGCTTGCTTATAGTTGTTGCAGCACTCCTGTTGCTTGGAGCTCCAGCCGCCTACTCCTCGTCCTATGACGACATGCTCCGTTACGCCGCCGAGGATGCAGCAAGGTCGTCTTCTGATGTCTCGGCATCGTCCGAAACGAGTGAGTCTTCTGACGCACTTGCAGACCGTGGTCTTTGGGTAGATCCCACGACCCAGTTGATGTGGGCTCGTTGCCAGTTGGGGCTTAGGTGGGAGCAGCGCAGCTGTACCGGAAATATGAGTGAGCTTCCCTGGTGGGCGGCTGCCGTTGCCGTAGATGGGTCTGAGTTCGGTGGCTACAAAGATTGGCGTATGCCTACTCTCCGTGAGCTGAACCATATCCACAACAGCTGCGGCCCTGATGTTTCCATCAGTCCGGAAGAGCCTTCATCCGCATATCTTGAGGTAGCGACGGGTGAGGGGCTGGTAAAGGCTCAAAAGTCCTGCTTCAAGGGCGGCTACTCACCAAGACTGAATATGGCCGCGAGATTCAATGATCCCATGTATGACCGGTCATGGTCTTCGACGCCTGCTGGAGTATTCAATGGAAGGCCGCAGTATTGGGTATTCAAACTTCATGATATTGCAGGGACTGACAGCGCCAATGACGTGAAGGAAATATACGCGTTGCCACTTATAGATAGGAGTCTGGTCTACCGGTCTACATCCTACGTATGGCTTGTGCGGGGAGGGTCTACTACAGAGTTCAACGACATGTTGAAGGCTGCGAAGGCAGAGTTAGCCAAGGGTATCGATCCAGGTGTTGAGGCTGCAGCAGTAGATAAGATGATCGCGGAAAAAGGAAGTAAGGCTGCTGCTGAGGCAACGGCCCGGCGCGCTCTTGCTGAGCAGGAGGCTCGCAACAAGCATGAGGCATTTCGCCGCAATCTCAATGTGGGCGATGGCATATTTACCTATGCTGGAGACGCGTTCCGTGGTGGGATCGTGCTGGAGTTGAAGGGCGATGTCGTAAGGGTTCAGTTAGATGTTTCCAGCACATCCACTATCGAGAGATGGGTGAAGCGGTCCTCGCTATTCCCACGTAAAGACTTCATTTTTTATTAATGGCTTGGGTCACTGCGAACCCAATTTAATAGGTATTTAATGAAGGTTTTATCGATAGCTTTGATAGCTACGATTGCATTGGCTATTTCTGGCTGCTCTAAGGTTCCTGAATGCTCTGGCGCCGATTCATTGACTGTGCTGGGGCGGCTTGAATTTGCTCTAAGCGCAGTGGGGACGTCATCTAGGGGTGAGGGGGTTAAGAAATCAATATGCGAAGCTGTCCTGATTGGAAAAGATCGCGGCAGCGATGGAAAAGTTGAGGCGCTTATTAATTATTCCATTCAGGTAGCTGATGATGGGGAAGATATATATGCCAAAATTATTGGTGGCGATCTCAATGAAGTGGTGGAGGGGGCTCTTAACTTGGTCATAGCAGAGGCCAAAAAGGAGAAAGAGCGGGTCGCAGTCGTGGTGGCTGACTCAGTCGATAGTGAGAGCTATGCATCTCTACGCGCTTTCTCTGCGAATGGGAAAGCTGCTTCGGTGTCTGTCGTTAAACGGGCTGTACCGTCAGCCACCGGCCAGATCATCGCCAGTTTTGACTGCTCAAAGGCGAGCTCGTCTGCTGAGAGGCTGGTTTGTGCAGATCCAGAGTTGGCTCGCCTTGATCTAAGGCTGGCTGATATCTACAAAAAACTTCTCAAAATATATCCGGACAAAGCCCAGTTGAAGGGCGAGCAGGCGAATTGGATTCGCGAAAGTCGGAACGCATGCTCATCAATTGACTGCATGAAATCAATATACCAAGAGCGACTGAGTGATCTGGAGTCTGCCGGACAGTATCTGTCCAAGCCGAAAGAGTTTCAGTAAATAAACTTAAGCTATTTAGCAAGAGTAGTCATGAATCCAGTTTAGAGCGCCGGGCAATTTCGGTTGTGAGGCGAGGGCGGTAGGGATGGTATGGCAGTGCAGAAAGGGTGGTATGAAATAGAGGTGGAAGGGGCTCTTGTCGTTGGAGTTATTTGGCATACTTCGATGATTTAACTTAAATTATTTGTTGAGCGATTATTGTTATTCCACTGCACAAAATCCGGGATGACATTTATCTTCATCACCATCTGCCTCTAGGGCAATCTCAACCCCACATTTTTCACACAGAAAAACTAGATCATCACTGCTGCAATTAAGACAAAGCCCTTTTATGGTGTGATCGCCTTGAAGGCTAATATTTAGCGCGTCATATATCATTGATCTCTCTGATTTGCAGTAGGGGCAGTCAATGAAGCCCGCATGGCTGAGCTCGGCGCAGCATGAGTAGCAGTATTCTTCGCTATGATCGGTTGCAAGGGAGTTGTTGCCGCAGTGTATGCACCTATAAACATTGTTTGAATTTTGTTTTGCAATCCTATTCATTTCCTTTGCGTAGGGGGGAAATCTTATTAGTTTTTTGAAGCTTTTTGATCCAATCTTGATCGAAATTATTTCTGACGGATTGTGCCTTTCTTCGGATAGTGTCGGCATGACCACGTGTACGATAAAGTAAGTTAAATCATTTTTGAGGTCGTAAAGTTCATTTTTGCTAAATGTGTAGTTTATATGAACAAGCTTATTTCGTATTTTTTGAAATTCGTTTATTAAATTCTCATCATCATCGCCGCGAAATATTTTATCACGTATGGCTTCTGCTTTTAGTGCGTTAAATGGCTTTGTGGCTAATTCATTGTCTTTGAGTTTTTCTATTAGAGCAGCCTCTGGAAGATGTTTATCTTTATCTGTGATTACACCTTTTATGCCATCGCTGGCGATGAAGTGAGCGACTAAAGATAGCTCAAATGACATTTGTATTAGGGAGGTGGCAATAACTGCTCTTTCTTCACTTAGTCCGTCATCATTAGAGTCATCGTGGCTAATTAGCTCTTTGATTGCTCTTTGCAGAAATAGCCATGAATTGCTGCGTATTCTCTCAATAACATCTGTGCTCATGATATTCCTTGGGCTCCAAGGCAATGTAGTCGCTCTAATCCGAAGCGGCCACATTGACTTGTATGTAGGGTGTGGCGATAAGTTAATCTTCAAGTAGTTTAATTAGGCCATACCCAAGAACTGCAACAACGGCAACAGGAGCAGCGGCAGTAATAACTGCCCCTCCAGCCATACCCATGCCAAGGGTGGAGCCTATGGCCGCCATGCCAGAGGAAATGGCGGCCGCACCAGCAGTGCCTGATGCTCCGGCAACAGAAGCTAAGGCTGCGCCAGTTGTTCCAGCAGTTGCAGACATAATGGTTGCAGCTGAGCCGCCAACAACTGCTGATGCGGTACTTGCGGCAGTACCAATCGTTGCTGCTGTACCTATACCGCCGACGACTGTTGATGCTTTTATATCGTCAGTCATGAGTTTCTCCTTGGTTGCGGCGTTGACCGTTTTGCTAAGACCCCAGCGCTAAGCTGCATTGGAAAGTGCACTATCTTAGCAGCAGGTCGGTCTTTTCTGGGAAGGAGAAGAAGGCTTGGATCAAGCGGGTGATTTCCGCGGCCACAGCTTCCTTGCTTGGCAGCTGGCCTTCATGACTCAACAGGTAGTCAGCCAGGTAAATGCCCAGCGGAGAGACCACCTCATATTCAAAGACCCCAGGCATGTCTGTGCTATAGGACTCCCACGTTAGCGAAATCTGCCGCCAGACCTCTGGCAGGTGCAGGCAGCCGGCAATTACCAGCTCGATACAGCCCTGACCCCAGCTGTCCAGGATAGCATTCATCCGTTGAGGATCAGGCAGGTGGGAAAGCAGTCCTTCATACAAGAAGGCTCCCCAGATGGCGGCGACTTCGGTGGGTATCGGAATGCTGCGGCAGTCCGCAGGAATGACACTCATCATGATGACTCCTGAAAATGAAAAGGCCCGCATTTGCGGGCCATGAGAGGGATGGGGGCCGGCTCTTCGGTGAGCCGTGCTCGGTTTGAGCTATTTCATATAAGCTGCAGGGCCTGCTCTAGGGCCCGTTGCTTGAGCGCTGCGCCCTGTCCGAACCAGGCCGAATCCATGCGGTGATCGGTGCTACGGGCCCGGCGCTCATGGTCCACAAACTGGGTCACGGCATTCAGTAGGCCAAAGGCTGTGGCTTTGGATGAGGCCAATTTCGCGCCTTTGCCATGGCCTTCATAAAGCACCAGCGCCTTGTTCGCCGGGGTTTCCCGGCTGGCGCTGGTGCTCTTGCCTGTGAATTCCGGGAAGAGGTTGGCAAAGTAACGCTCCACCTCCGCATTCTTCATCTTCCGCTCACTGAGCGCCTTCATGCGGTGCATGAAATCATCCCAGGGAGAGATGGAGATACCCAATTGCTCCTTGATCTGCTTGGGGTCGAAGCGGGTGCTGTGTGGCACTTTCACGGCACCGGTGCCGCCTTTCAGGGCCACGGCCAGGGTGTTGTTACACACGACCCGGACACTGGTGAGCAGGGCTGTGGTAGCCAAGGTGCCGTCACAGCCGGTAGCCAGCAGGACATAGGCATGATTTACGTCATTGCCTTTCAGGACAAAGGACTTGCCCGTCTTGGCCAAGGCCCAGAGTTTGCGGCCGCCTTTCAATACGCCTGCAGCTTCCAGCTCAAAACCCGAGACCTCGGTCAGGTCACGGTAGAACTCCAGAATTTCACGGGGCTGAACCACATGGAAGCGCTTGCTGACTACGGAGAGTGGGGTCTGGTTATCAGAGCGGAACAGGACCTTGTTGTCAGGAAAGGGGATGGTGGATTTGCGCTTGCCAGGGGCAAAGCACACTGGAGCTTCCTGAATCGTCCAGTTCATACCGGCCTGGCATGCCCAGACCTCAATGGGTTGATTGACGGTGAGTTGCTTGCCGAGGCCGTGCCACGGTGTGGCTCCGACATAGGCCATAGTTTCAACAAGATGGGCCATAAGAATTTCCTCATGTATATGGCATAGGTGAGGGCTGCCCGGCACCTGGTCAGGCTGGGTAGTCGTTGTCAAAGTTGATAGGGGGGGTGTAAGGCGAAGTACTGGAGGAGTAGGGCGGTTGCGGGAGCGGGCCTTTTTTCGGGTTGCGGCTGAAGCTTTTGCTGCAGCTGAGGCAGTGGTAATTGTCGAGTATGTTCTCATCCACGACCTCACCTAAGGCCGCGCCGGCCGCATTGCCGATGACGCCTCCTACCAATGCCCCCATGACACCACCGGCCAGAGTACCGATGGCGATGCCAGCAGGTCCGACGATGGCACCCACCGAAGCGCCCATCCGGGCGCCGGTAACGACTTTGGGGATTCCGATGGCAGCCCCGGCAGTAGTGCCCACAGCACTGCCCACTTTCTTGCCATGGTTCTTGGCAATGACCTTCTTGGATTTGCAATAAGGGCAAGTAATCGACATGGATTGGTTCCTTGCGTTGAGGGAATAAAAAAGCCCACGACCGGAGAACCGGCCGTGGGCTTTGTGTTTGCATAACTGCGGCTTGGTGATATGTATCTAAAATATTTTAGATTTCACTCCTCCGCATCGCATTTCAGAAACATGTATTACCCCTCAAGGGCGTACTTTTGATGCTATCCGCTACATGGAAAGACATTTCAATACGTAGGACGGCATTTTAAAGACTAGTCTATGAGGCTTATTTGGTCGGCCCCAGGGCTTACGCTCAAGCACGATTCAATGGCCTTCCTAATGGCAGTTCTGCCTGAGCCGGACGCGTTTCTAAATTCTGGCCCGGAAAAATCAATATCTTTGGCGGGGCTCAATAACTTGAAAAAGTAGTTAAAGCTAACATCTTTGCCCTCATAAGCAGGTTTTGCAAAGGTCTTCAGCACGTCAAATAAAGCCTGAACACCAATTGTTTTAAAAATAAATGAGTCGTATTTTGCGTCCTTCCAAAAAACCTCTTCGCATGCCTTGAGATAATTAAGGATAAGAATATGCAAAATTTTATCATTGGTAGAGAAGTAAAGGTCCCTAAGGGGAGACTTGTCTTTTCTGGAGTCTCGTAATGCGCTTCTGCTCTTAGAGAAGCCATTTAACATTTCATTCGAGTCGCTTTTTGGGTTTGAAGAAATAAGGCGCAATATACCTTCCACGATAACAGCAGTGGACACCTTCCAGCTGGCTCCTTCGTTCAGGGCAAGTAGCGCAGCATCTCTTTTAGGCGCAACAATAATTCGTCCTTTGAGTGGTGATTCATCTTCAGTGGCAAGCTTTCTGGTTAGAAAGACTGCGAGTTTGTCTGGCGTCCAGTACTCGACTGACTCTTCGGAAATGTTATATCCGAACTGCTCGTAAGTTAGGCTCTTATCGACTGGTTTTTGATTTGAATTAATGGTTGCAAATATTTGAGCTTGATATGGCTTCGGGAGATCGAGAAAGATTGAGCATACAAGAGGCATGTCAAGACGCTCCTCTTTTGTCGCTTTAGCAAATGCAAAGAGACGGTGCTGGCCATCAATGATGGCAGCAACTTTATCCCGAGATGGGATTACAAGTTTTAAGCCATCTGCGGATTCTGAGATGAACCATTGATGGCTGGTGCCCTGGCTGTTAGTACTAGCCAACTCTTCGTCATCAACTGCCAAGCCTGACTCTTCTTGATAGTTTGCGGCAAGAATTATTGAGTTGGGGAATGTGCTGTCAACCCGATCAATATATGCAGCAATATGAGGTATGCGCTGGCTTCTACTGCTGCGCTGTGTGCCTGTAAGAGTGTAACCAACCCCATTTTCATTTAGGGTGGCGCTCATTACATCGCTATATGCCACCTCTAAAAGCGTGCGGGCAGAAAGTACTCCCAAATAAAATGTACCTAGCGGCTGTTCAACACGAAAAACTGGAATCTCTAAGGGGTAAGTAGTCATTTTTTTTCCTAAACCGTAAAGCCATCTGTTTTGCCTGGCGGATCCTGGGTGGCATCGCCGCCAATAGGTGCTTGAGGGTCAATGTTGTCCTTCAGGTCTCCATTAAGTGCATTGGCTATCCACCACACCCACAAAGAAGCAATGGCACACAGGATAGATGTGAAAATATATGCTGGCGTTTCTAGGCTGGCTTTTACTAAGAACAGTATAAGTAGAACAAGAAAAACCATAATGATGGCGAACATTCTGAGTTGATTCGTCGCCCCGCGCTCAAATACGAGCTGCATCCCAGCCCCACCAATTATTGCAGGCGGGAAGGTTAGTAGGGCTGATTTTAGCGAGTCTATGTGGGCTGCATCGAAATGAATCAGCTCATACCAAATGCCGGCGCCTCCAAAAAAGATGACACCTAAAAGCATGAAGCCCCAATAGGTAAAATGAAGTAACGGGGCCTTCGTTCTATGGCATAGAACCTCCCAAACTTCTCTAAACCCGTTATGGCTACTGCCATAGTCTTGATCTGATTCCATACGCGATCTCTTAAGCTATTTTACGCTAAGTGCTGTTAATTATATTAAGCCATCTAAGGTGGGAGGCTCTATGGGAGGCGTAACTGACTCTAGCATCAGAGAAAGAATGCCATCTAACGGTGCGGAGGAAATCCCAATTCTTTCATGGAGAATTTCCAATCCAATATTCGCGTACTCCTCGAAAGCAGTAATAAGAGCATCGCTATTTTCGTCTGTTCCTTTTAGGCAGCCACTATCCTCGCTGTCTGCAACGCCTATTAAGTAAAGAAAGCCTGGCCAACAGGGAGCGCTAAAGTAATTATCAGGAATGGCTTTCCCACTATCAGACTTTCCCAAAGGAGCTCTCTTTCGTCCACTCTTTATGCCAAGTGCTGCTGCAAATAGCATTAGTCTCCAGATTTCACCAAAAATGGCGGCATCACCTGTGGTCAGACTTTTTATCAGTTCTTCGTGACGTACATCTCGCAGGATTCTTCTCATGAAGAAATGGCCTCTATACTCGTGAACTCCTCATCAAAAGAAGAGGCATACTGTTCAAAAACTTCACCGTTAATCTTCAGCTGTGGCCTCTTTTTACCCGGATTATCTGGGCTATGGTGGACTAGGTAGTAACGTTTGCCGACTCTATCAGAGTCCTTCAATGCAGCCTCCACCTGGCCATCATATTGCTCTGGACTGACAAGCAGCAGCACTTGAGGGGCAAGCTCAGGTATATATGTTGCGACTCCCTCACGGAAAATACTTAAGGAGCCAAAAGGCGAGTCAATCGCTATAGGGTAAGAGGACCCAGAAGCGCCTTGAAGAATTGTAGGTATTTCAGATCTTCTGTTTGCCAAGGCAACAAGGCTGGCAATGAAGATCAATGACGTGACGGTTCTTTGGCCAGTGCTCAGTCCAACATCTGTTTGCACATGATCGATTGCACCAGAAACATTTTTCCTGATTTTCAAAGTGTAGTCTGGTGTTAGCTCTGCCCAGAAATCACGATCAATAATTTTCTGAAAATACTTATCAATTTCGAAATTTAAAAGTGGGCGCAGATCTTCAGTTTCGGCCGCAAGAATATTTTCAAGTATATCGGCACATGCCTCAACGGCATCAATGCGACGTTGAGCAAGTTCGGCGGCAGCTTCCTTGTCTTCGAGTTGGCTAATTTGTTGTGACAAAAGGCGAGCGGACTCTTCGGCGGTATCAATTTGCTGTTGTAAGCGACCGGAGTCAACTTTAAGGCCATCTGCTCTCAGCTCTAATTCTCTTCTCTTCGATTCGAGATGCTGGACCTCCTCATCATCTTTATCGCCAAGTGCATGGTGAATTTCCTCCTTTTCCTCATTGAGGACGCGGATTCTATTGGCTAGACGCAGGCGCTCTGAGTTTAGCTGTGATAAGGAGTCTCCTGTTTGTGTGCAAGACCCCTCGATAAGTCCTATAGCATGATCAAGAGAGCCAACAGCATTATTGAAGTTTTGATCTCCTGCTATCGTTAGCAGGCTTTCCACCGCAGCTCTCTCGGGTGACCCTTCAGCTAGACATCTCTTGCAAATACAATTCCCGCTATCAAGAAGCTCCTGTAGAAAGGTGTTAAGAACACGAGCTGGGATTTTTCCTTCGCTTCTTAAGCGAGATACGATTTCTTTTCCCTTAATTAGCAATGGTCGTGTGAAAACAGAATAACCATCTTCCGCAACAATTTTTGAGAGGCGGCGAGATAGAAGCCCTTGATCATCGACAAGAATATTAAGCTCAGCCAATATCTTTGTGCGTTTCAATTGTAATTGATGAGCTTCGCGATTAGCTTCCAGTTTCGCATCTATGGCTTCCATGTCAGCCAGCGTTGATTTTAGATTTAGTTTTGTCTGAGCAAGCTGTTCTTTCAGCTTTTCTCTCTTTTCTTCTTCGGCAATATGTCGAGATATCAGTTCCCGCTTTTCATCGCTAGAGGCTTCTTTCTGCTCATTGCGAAATCTTCCCTTGACGCTTTGATGGCGAAGATCATCTATTGTGGTTTGAAGTAGACTTAAGCCCAGCATTTGTCGGATAGCTTCAGTTATTTTCTCTGAATTTTTCTCCATTGCTAGGTAATTAATGCGTTCTCCGTTGAAAAATAGAAGATTACTTATTCCTTGAGGAATAATTGCTTTAATTCGTTCTCGGGCGCGCTCAAGGTTTCGGGTTTCTCCATCTACCATTTGCTCCAAAGTCATGATGGTATGCTTTGTAGGATCAATGCGTTGGTCGGCAAGAGAAATTTGGCGAGTAACTACATAACGGCTGCCGGCGTGCATAAATGTTAGTTGTACTCTTGCAATAATACTTTTGGGATCGGAATTTTTGTAAATAAGGCCGTCATGAATAATATCTCCAGGCCTTTCAAAGTCGTCCTCTCGTCCGTCTGGGCCCAAAAGACCATCAGGCCCATAAAGAACCCATAGCAGCGCTTTAAGAATTGTGGTCTTTCCGAAGCCATTTTCGGCATGAACAATGGTTACGTTTCTCTTCCTAGAGTCAGAAAAAATAAGTTCCTGGCGGCCCTTGAACTGCCGGAAGTTTTCAAGCACAAGACGTTCAAGAATCATTTTATATTCTGCCGAATGATGTCGTAGATGTTTTGATGGATGTCGTTGCGTCGTAGCAAGTGCATTACGTCGCGCTCTTTGTTGAGTATTTTTTTAATAACTTCTTTGTATTGTTCGGGGGCTGCATTAAATATGGCCCTAGCTTTTGTTTCGGTATCTTCTTGTGATTTTTTGGGATTATTCATCTGTCTTTTTCTCCCTAACTTTTATGGTTTTACTTTGATAGAAGGTTGTATTTCGCCCGCAGGCCCTGAAGCTCAGCGAGTGCTTCAGGGCCATTCTCTGCGGTCTCGCAAAAGTCAATTATTCGTGAGAGCTCTCGAGCAAAAAGGGCCCTTTCAATATTAAAATTCTTGGCATCTTCGGTATCCCCACTTTCCGGCGGGCATACAAAGAAGTCATAGATCTCGGCTTTGTCCTTCCCATCTGCCATTCTGAGGAGACGTCCACGTCTCTGAATAAACTGCCTGGGATTCGCTGAGCTTGCGAGAAGAAATCCAACCCTCAAGTCGGGTAAGTCAATACCTTCATCTAGGCATCGTATTGCCACTATCCCATCAAGAAAACCGCTGGAGAGATCGCGAAGGATCTCCTCTCTTTCACTTGGAGTTTCTCGATAAGTAAAGGTTCGAACTCTCAGTCCATGTTTTTCGCCAAGAATGTGAGCTACAGCTTGAATTTGCCTTACATCTTCACTAGTTATGGCATCTGTGGTTTGGCCATCACCACAGTAAAAGATGGCTTTTTTGATAGAGGCTCTATTGTTGGAAATAACTTTATCAAGTGCAGATATCTTGTTTATTGCCCCTGCAATGAGCCTCGCTCGCTTTATCAAAAGGCTCATCGCTGCAGGTGATAGTTCTTCGTTGTTGTCCTTGTTTGGAAATAATCTCGAAAGCTTTTTTGTTAGCTCGAGATAAGAATCGCTTTCATCACTGGATAGCTCCACGGGAATGGGATGATAGCGATAGCGACACAACCGCTGATCATTAATGGCATTGGCGAGAGAGTATTCAAATATTATTCCGCCAAAATACTCTAGTACGGCTTGTGTACCGATCGGATCCTTGTATCTTTCTGGAGTTGCAGATAGGCCAAGCCGTAATTGAATTTCCTCAGGAAGTGAAGTCTGGATACGCTCCGCACCCAAGTTGTGGACTTCATCGGCGATGAGCATATGGTGGGTATTTTTCGCCTCAAGTTTTTGCCGGATTTTTTGCTGGAAGCTATCACTAATAAATGTCGAATTGGTAACAACAAGAACTTCGGCTTTTGATAGCTTTGTAGCTAGTCTTTGATATGCTTCATCAACTCTTAAATACCAGTCATTAACGTTCCCAAAGCATGCGACGGGTTGCGGCCCAAATGCTCTAACTTCCCTTATCCATTGCTGACACAAATTTATGAATGGACACACCACTATTAAAACAAAAGGCTTATTTTTCTCCGCAACTCTGCATGCAAGAGAAAGTGCTGTAATCGTTTTGCCGGACCCAGTTGCCATGGCAAAAATTCCTCTGCCATTGGCTTTTCCCCACTTCGCAATTGCATCCTTTTGATATTGACGCAAATTAAGCCCTTTCGGCTCAGTAAAGGAGGTTGGCTGGATGGTCCTAGTTACTATGCTGCTATCTATTCCTAGAGGAGGTTTGTTGGGATCTCTAAAGCGATCAATTAGATCTCGGCTTATCTCGCTAAATTCAAATATCCTAAGGCCTGGTGTGGAGTTACTCCACAATGCATCAAAGTTATTGGACTCTTCGACCACGCGCTCTATTTCATTTCTCCAAGAGCAAAAGACTTTAATGCTCTCAAAATTTTCTACTAATCCTCCGGCGGTTTCGTTTGCGGACCCTGAAAAAGCTATACTGTTATCTAAGTTATCGGAAAAAATTCCAATCTTTTCATGAAAAATGCCTCTCCGAATAGAGCCATGAGAATCAACTCGCAGAGCTAGCTTTATTTCTAGTCGGTTGGTTGCTGCAAGCCAAGCTAACGCATTCAGCCTGTCACGGGTTAGCACATCCTCAATATCGTCAAGGCTTCTTGCAGCGATCGTTCTTAGTATTTCTAGCGGATGATCGGCGGCGCGACGAAGGGCATCAACATCTTCAGGCTCAAGATGTGGTGAGACCACAAGCTGCATTTTCCCGCCTCTAGAGATGAGGCTGGCTACTCCGCGAGCAGCCAAGGCTAATCCATGGCTTGTAAAATATCCCGCTGCTCGCCTGTAAAGCGTAGCGGCCTCCAGGCATGGAGTGAAAAAGTCTCGCACGATGTTGTCGCGACCAGTGCGATACGAAAGACGGATCTCCAACTCTGAGAGATTCGGCTCGGCTGAGCTTCCTTGCATTTCAAGAATGATCCGTTGTGAAGATGCTCGTGTGTAGGTCAGGGAGCAATCTAAACAATCTAAACTCATCTGTTTACATGGAAGTCAAATTTCTTTAAATTAACTTCCATTATACAATTTGACGTACCTGCCATGGCCCAATCTGATTTCATTCATACCTTTCCTACTGTTCGAGGCATTCAATCTGGGCGGCCATGCTATATCTCGATGTGCCCCTTACGTCTTGTGCCCAAAATATTCGTGTTTAATGAGGAGGACGTTCCTCCGGATTTACGAGCACAGCGAAAGTTGAATACGGCTCGAATACCAGAGATTTCTTCGTATCTTGTCGACAATCCTAAAGATTATACGTTGTCTGCCATAACTGCTTCTGTGAATGGGACAGTCAAATTTGATCCATTTGTAGATACTGGACTGGGACAAAATCTTGGAGCGCTTTCCATTTCGATGGATACGCAAATTCTGGTTAACGATGGGCAACATCGACGTGCGGCAATTGAACAGGCAATTAAGGAGAATCCGGAGCTTGGATATGACCATATTCCTGTTTTATTTTTCATTGATGAGGGCCTAGAGCGCAGTCAACAAATGTTTGCTGATCTAAACAAACATGCGGTTCGACCCAGTGATTCAATAAGCACTCTGTATGATCGAAGAGATGTCGTATCTGATTTGGCTCGTTATATGGTTAAGAATGTCGAAATCTTTAGCCGTATGACCGAGATGGAAAAATCTAGCATTTCAAATCGAAGCAATAAATTATTTACGCTGAGCGCTATTAAACGTGCTACCAGATCACTACTCATGGTTAATAAGGGGCAGGTTCTGTCGAATGAGGAAAAAGATCTAGCGGCATCATTTTGGACGACGGTTGCTGGACATATGCGTGACTGGCAGCTGGCTAGAAAGAAGGAAATATCTACTTCTGAACTTAGAGAAAATTATGTGCATGCGCATGGCGTGATGTTGCAGGCCATGGGGCATGTGGGATCTAGCCTTTTGGCGCGCCCTGAAAAGGAGTGGCGTAAGGCTTTATTAAAGCTCGAAGAAATTGATTGGTCGCGCTCTAATCCAGTATGGGAGGGGCGGGCATTGGTGCTGGGTCGCCTTAGCAAAGCCAATACAAATGTGGCTTTAACGGCCAATTATATTAAGCAAAGGTTGGGGATGCCGCTCTCAAATATTGAATCGGAATTGGAACGGAAATTTATTAAATGACAACTGAGTCCTTTTTGTATTCTTCGCATGAAGATTTTGTGCGCGAATCTTCCATAGCTGGACGGCCCCTGGTTGATCTGGTTCGCGAGATTCAGAATATCTATCGAGCAGATAGCCGCCCTTGGGTGGTTGGTTTTAGCGGCGGTAAAGATTCCACTGTTATTTTATCTCTAACATACGCGGCTTTACTCTTTCTCCCAAAGGAAGAAAGAGTAAAGCCAGTTTATGTCGTGTCTTCCGATACCTTGGTGGAAACACCAGTTGTTGTTGATATGATTAAAGGGGCTCTGGCATCAATAAATGCTCAGGCAGTCTTAGATGAAATTCCCATTACCGCTCATGCGGTTGTGCCAAGTAGCGACAATACATTTTGGGTAAATTTACTAGGAAAAGGCTATCCGGCCCCGACGCGTAGCTTTCGTTGGTGCACGGAGCGTATGAAGATACATCCTGTAAGCGAATTCATTCTTGATAAAGTCGCCCAGTTTGGAGAGGTCATTGTAGTTTTGGGTTCTCGCAAGCAAGAAAGCGCATCACGAGCCCAGGTTATTGCTAAGCACAAAATTGATGGATCTGCATTAAGTAGGCACTCATCTCTTCCTAATGCCTACACCTATATGCCAATTGAAAGTTGGTCATCTGATGACGTCTGGGAATATCTAATGAGCGCCCCCCGGGCTTGGGGCGGATCTAATCGTCAACTATTTGAGCTGTACAAAGGATCAAATGCAGGAGAGTGTCCGTTAGTAATTGATACTAGCACCCCATCTTGTGGAAATTCACGATTTGGATGTTGGACGTGTACTGTTGTTACTCAAGATAAGGCAATCGAAGGGTTGATTGAGTCAGGCGATACGTGGATGCAGCCGTTATTAGAGTTTCGCAACCTATTAAAAGAGAGCTCTCTGCCTGAAAACAAGAATACATATCGCAATTATAGAAGGCGCACAGGAAAAGTGACGTATGCTCGCGGCGATATTGATGATGATAGCGACACCGAGTTCAAGCATGTCCCAGGTCCTTATTGGATGAAATATCGTCAGCTGTGGGTTAGGCAGCTTTTGATGTTGGAGCGGTCATTGCGAGCAAATGGGCATCAAATTGAGCTCATCACACGTAGCGAGCTCCATGCAATTCGACAGCAATGGCTATTGGATCCTAATGAGCCGGATTGGCGAGATATGTTGCCATCCATTTTTTCGGAAATTAATCCCGACGAGCATGTCGAGTGGATTCGAAACGATTCTGGAGCGTTTACTGAGCCGGACGCAGCTCTTTTATCTGAGCTTGAGTCCCGCTATGAGGTTTCAGCGGCAATGATTATGCGTCTAATTGATACTGAGCTTGCATATGCTGGTTTGGCAAAGAGAAAGGGAATATTGGGTGATTTGGAAGCGGTTTTGGCGCGTGATTGGGAGAGCCTTGAGGATATTCATCAGCGTAATAGGTCTGTTCCGTCTGGAAATTACTACTTAGAAGAAGCGGACACCATAAAGGCTGCTGTTGAGGCTCTTGTTAAATGATCATTGATTTTTTGCAGCTAACAGATTTTCGTGTTTTTCGTGGTGTTCATAAGTTTGATCTTGCTCCAAAAAAAAGAGCAGGGCATCAACGCCCTATTATTCTATTTGGGGGGTTGAATGGGGCTGGTAAGACTACAATTCTCACCGCATTAAAATTGGCGTTATATGGTCGAGGGTCCTTGGGGGCTGTCAGTCTTAATGAATACCATGAGTACTTACGGGCATCTATTCATAAGACCTTTGGCCAATCTGTGCAGTCAACCTATGCGTGTATTGAGATTTCATTTCAATACGCTCACCAGGGAAAGATGGATAGATATTTAGTCAAACGAGATTGGTCTATATCCCCGTCTGGGAAGGTATCTGAGGCGTTGTTAATTGAATGCGAGCAAGGTGTTATAGGCGAGCTTTCATACGAGCAGTCTCAAGCATTTCTTAATGAGTTGATTCCGATTGGAGTGTCGGAGCTTTTCTTTTTCGACGGAGAAAAAATAAAAGCATTGGCTGAAGAAACAACGGGAGACGCACTGCGAGCTTCTATTCACAAATTGCTTGGATTGGATGTGGTTGGGCGGCTTGATTCAGACCTATCTACATTGATTAGAACCAGAATTGTTGGCGGTACTCATAAAGATAAACTTAAGAAAGTTTTGGATTTGGAGAATGAGTTCGGTGCTTTGAAGGCAACGATTGGTGAAAGGCAGGATGATTTTCAATCGATACTTTCTGCTATTGCTGAGATAGAAAAGAATATTCAATATATTTCAAATAAGATTGAGGCTCGAGGAGGGGCTTGGGGGGCATCACGAAAGTCTGATGAGAGGAAGCTAGAGGATCTTGTTGCGAGTAAGGCTTTGATAGAGGCTCAGCTGAGAGAGTTGGTTTCATCTATTCTGCCTGTACATATATCCGCTAATTTGGCTTCGCGCGCCCTAGGTGTTGCACAAGAAGAGCGAGCTGAAGAGATCAACGTTTCTTTCAGAAAGACCATTAAAGCAAGACGAAAAAGTTTTGAAAGGAAGCTTGGTCAAATAAGAGGAAAGGAAAATATTTTGGCGGCCTATGATCAGGCCTTTCTCGATATAACCAGCAAGGAAAAAAAGAAAAGTATCCATGAGTTGTCAGACGGAAGAATTGCAGGAATCGCGCACCAGCTCGAGGTTTTGCTCCCTGCAGAGATAAGAGCTGCTAAGTCCTTCATAAAAAGAATTGAGGAAATTGATGAATCCATCGAGTCAATCGGTGTGAATATATCGCGCGCACCTGATGAGGCTATCCTCATGCCTTTTTATCAGGAGATTAGCGATTTAAGTGTCGCACTTGGTCGTGAAAGAGCCAAGCGAGATACTATTGTAGAGGATTTGAAGGGGCTCGCCTCTCGGCTTTCTGATGTGGCGAGAAAAATTGATGCGGCATACTCCATGGCTGCTGCAGGCCAAGATGCTGATCGTTTGCGCGGGATTGCAGAAAGATCTAGGGCCTTGTTAAAGGAGTTTTCTGTGCGTACGACACAAAGAAAGCTGGAGGAGTTGCAGGCTCGTTTTACGGAATCATTTCGCAGGCTGGCAAGAAAAAAGGCGGCAGTACCTCGAGTTGCTATAGATCCTGATTCGTTTGATGTTGTGTTGATGGCGGCAGATGGAGATATCATAAATAAAAATGATCTTTCTGCAGGAGAGAAACAGATCTATGCGATATCTATTCTGGAGGCACTAGCACGCACTTCGGGTCGAAATTTGCCCGTAATAATTGATACTCCATTAGGTCGACTCGACTCACATCATCGTCAAAGATTAATTGAAAATTATTTTCCTAAGGCGAGTCATCAGGTTTTGATTCTCTCCACAGATACTGAAATTGATCATTCTTTCTATCAAGATTTATCTCCGTATGTCTCTCATGCTTATCACCTCGTTTTTGATGCGGATAGTAAATCTACAGCTGCAGTCGAAGAGTATTTCTGGAAGCTGGAGGAGGCAGTTTAAATGATATTTCCGCACAGATTCAGAGTTTCTTCAGTCTCTACAGAAAAGCTTAAGTATTTAAAGAGTAAAACTGGAGTTACCCCAAACATAATTTGTCGTTTTGCTATTTCAATGGCGTTACGTGACTCTAAGGGTGTTGGAAATGCCAGCTCGGTTGAGTTGAATGGGCAAGAGTTTAATGTTGGAACATTATTTGGCGAGCATATTGATTTGTATGAAATGCTGCTGAGGCAGTACGTCTCTGATTTTGACGTTAGGGTTGATATGCAGCATCTCGTGGCTGCGTTAGTCGAGCTGGGTCTGCACAAAATGGGCCACGTGAAATCGATTCGAGAAATGACACTTTTGGCGGTAAAGACTAGGAGTTAGCTAAATTTTTAGTGCAGGATATTTTATCGGGTGCATCGAGGATGAGGTGATGAGTCGATCTGAGTATAGATTGGAGCTATTGCGATATCGAATCTCCAGGGAAATGGAGCATCAAAGAGAGCGCCATCAAAAGAAAGAGAACGTGTATCTGGAGGCGGGTCAGCATATTCGATCTCTGAATCAGATTCTTTGGCAAATCCCAAGCATGGCGATCGCTATTACTGGTGGATTGTGGTACGGAGTTACAACCCTTGATGCAGTTCCTCCAAAAGTTGCGATACTGCTTTTCTCTGCATTTGTTAATCTGGTAACAATACTAATAATTCTTAGACTTAGATATGTAATGCAGCAGTATATCGAAGTTCAGAGCATGTTCAGTGAGGGAGATAGGGGCTCGAGGGGAAAGGGTAGATATATTGTTGTGGGCTTGTGGAGTATCACTTTGCTTGGGACTGCTACAGTTGGTTTTTTGGGCGCTTGCTATCCTGAGCTTTTGCATAAGCGCGCTGAGTCTGAGCAGAGTGCTCGAGTGGAGTGTAATGCAAATTTAAATGTCGAGCTTCATCAAGTTAAGGCCGAATCTCGCTCTGTAATAAGGCCCCAAAAGAGCCCCTATGCTGATCGGGCACCCTGTAAATGACCGGATTGGAGTACTACGATCAGGAGGCATCAGCGTATTTTGAGAAATATGAAAGTTTATACTTCTCAAAAATACACCGTGTCTTCTTGCCATTTTTGCCGAAGAGCGGATCGCTATGTCTTGATGTTGGGGCAGGGTCAGGGCGTGATGCTATGGCTTTAGCTCGTCGAGGATATCGAGTCACGGCTGTTGAGCCTAGTCTTCAGTTTCGATCTATGGCGATTACCCATAATTCGCATGAAAATATTCGTTGGGTTGATGACTGTCTTCCTAAGCTACGCTCATTGAGCAGTGATACTCATGCATTTAGTTTTATTCTATTAAGTGCGGTATGGATGCATATTGCGCCATTTGATAGGGATGAGTCGTTGGCGACGCTATCAAATCTACTTGCTATTGATGGGAAAATTGCTTTAACGCTACGAATCGGGCCAACTGACTTAGCAAAAGGCATGCATGAGGTAAGCGTTGATGATCTTATACTGCGGGCATCAAAGTACGACTTGGTGCCAGTATATTTGGGTCGCTCAACCAGTGATGCATTGCATAGAAAAGACATAAAATGGAAAAGGGTGGTTTTAGCCCATGCTACTTAAAGTTGGCGCATATCAGCATACTCTGTATTCAAGCCCTCTTCGCTTGACGAAGGTTTTCCTGGGGAGCCAGTAGTTGGGGGGGATTTGGATTTTAATAAGCTTCCGGCTAGCCTGGGCGCTTTGTAGGTAACCCTATTTCCTTTAGCGTATCTAGATAGTCTGCCCACGCTTGCATCATCCTACCTCGCTCCGGAAGATGCTTGGTGCGGTTGTAGGCCCTTCCATGCATATCGGCTACCTTGTGAGCCAGCTGTTGCTCAATGAGCTCAATGCGGAAGCCTAGCACCTCATCCAATATCGTTCTGGCCATTGCCCTAAAGCCGTGGCCAGTCATTTCTTCTTTGCCGTAACCCATTCTGCGAAGGGCGTTCAGGATGGCCGACTCCGACATGTGCCCAGTTTTGCCCCAGCTGTGAAAGACGTAAGGGTGTTGCCCCGTGAGCTGATGCAGCTCGCGCAAGATGGCAACGGCCTGAGTTGGCAAAGGAATGATGTGCTCCAGTTGGGTCTGGTTCCGGGTCTTGGGTGGGGTATAGCCCCATTGGGCGTTATCAAGATCAATGTCAGCCCATTTGGCAGCTCGAAGCTCCCCTGGGCGAATAAAGACCATTGGCGAAAGCTTCAGCGCACAAAGGGTGGTGAATTGGCCGCCGTACTGGTCAATGTCACGGAGTAGCTTGCCTACGGCCTTGGGGTCTGTAATGGCCGCCCGGTGCCGGACCTGGCGTGACTTCAATGCGCCCTTCAGGTCTGGGGTTGGGTCGCGCTCAGCTCTGCCTGTAGCCACGGCATAGCGGAAGACCTGGCCGCACTTGGTCTTGATGCGGTGAGCTGTTTCCAGCTTGCCTTCGTTTTCCAGCTTGCGGCAGGCTGCCAGAACCATGGGGGCGGTCACCTCGGCAATGGGGCGGTCTCCGAACTCATCTATGGCGAACTGGAGGAGCCACCGCCCCTTGGTCTGGGTGACCTCGGCCTTGTCGGTCTGGCGATCAAGCCACTCATTGGCGATGGCCTCAAAGGAGTTGGTGGCGGCCCGCTGGGCGGCCTGCTTCTCTTCCTTTCGGTGAGTACTAGGATTGATGCCTTGTGCCAGGAGCTTCCGGGCCCTGTCCCGGGCTTCCTTGGCTTCCTGCAGGCCAGTGGCAGGAAAGACTCCCATGGACACCAGCCCGCGCTTGCCGGCATGGGTAAAGCGGAAGCGCCAGTACTTGGAGCCGTCGGGAGATATCTCCAGGAACAAGCCATCTCCTGCGTTCAGGTTGTAGGTCTTGGGTTCGGGTTTTGCGGTCTCTGCCTGTCGTGCGTGTGTGAGTGGCTTGCGCTTCTCGGGGCTGGACACGGCCATGGCGGTTAAAAATCCGGCAAAAGAGGTATACCGAAAGTTATACCGATCATGTGCGGATTGGAATGGATGCTGCCGGACGCCAAAAAACAAAAAACCCCGCATTTGCGGGGTTTTTTGTTCATTTTAGGACTAGGTGGGATGTCCTAAAACTGCTTGATGGTGCCCAGGAGAGGACTTGAACCTCCACGTCTTGCGACACTAATACCTGAAACTAGCGCGTCTACCAATTCCGCCACCTGGGCAAGGCGCGCAAATTTAGCGGCGCTTCATGGGCTTGTCAACGCTCCTCGACTAGAATGGCGCGAATGCCGCAACTTTTTGTGGCTCATTTCTCCCAAGGATGTATCCGATGCCCAAGCGCCCCGCCTCCGAGTCCTGGCAGGACCCCCACGCCAACCGCGAGGCTGACCGCTACGAAAACCCTATTCCCAGCCGTGAGTTCATCCTTGAGGTTCTGGAGAAGTCGGGTAAGCCGCTTACGGGTGAGCAATTGATGGCCCACTTCAGTCTGCGCGATGCAGAGCGTGAGGAGGCTCTTCGCCGTCGCCTAGGGGCCATGCTGCGTGATGGCCAGATCGAGGCCAACAGGCGTGGCGGGTATATCCCCCTTGCCGAGGCCACCCTGATTCGTGGGCGGGTGACGGGGCATCCGGATGGCTTTGGCTTCCTGATCCCCGAGGATGGCTCTGCGGACCTGTTGCTGACCTCTCGCGAGATGCGCCGGGTCTTTCATGGTGACATTGTCCTGGCCCGTGAATCTGGTTATGACCACAAGGGGCGCCGTGAGGGCCAGATTGTCCGGATTGCAGAGAAAAATGCCCGCAGTCTTGTGGGGCGCTATCACGAAGAGTCGGGCAATGCCTATGTGATCCCGGACAACCCTCGCATTACCCAGGAAGTGTTGATTATTCCCGGTGAGCTCATGCCCTCACTGGGGCAGTTTGTGACGGTCGAGGTGATCGAATATCCCACACACCGGACGCTGGCCACGGGCCGTATTACCGAGGTGTTGGGTGATCACTTGGCACCAGGCATGGAGATCGACATTGCCATCCGCAATTTCGAGATTCCGCATGTCTGGCCGGACGAAGTAGAGAAAGAAGCAGCCCGCATTGCGCCGCAGGTCAGCGAGGCCGACAAGCAGGACCGTGTGGACCTGCGCCATCTGCCGCTGGTGACCATAGACGGTGAAGATGCCCGTGATTTTGATGATGCCGTCTATTGCGAGAAGCGTCGCGGCGGTTTCCGCCTTGTCGTGGCGATTGCGGATGTCTCACATTATGTGCGCCCGGGATCGGCACTGGATGCAGAGGCCCTCAAGCGCGGCAATTCGGTGTATTTCCCGCAGCAGGTTGTGCCCATGTTGCCGGAGGTGCTCTCCAATGGCCTCTGCTCGCTGAATCCTCACGTGGATCGCCTGTGCATGGTCTGCGACATGAACATCTCGCAGGCAGGGCGTATCACCGCCTACAAATTCTATGAAGGTGTGATGCATTCGCAGGCACGTCTTACTTATACCAAGGTCAGCGATCTGCTCGAGAGGCCGGACAGCGATGCTGCTAAGCAGGTGGCGAAAGACCATGCCGTGGCTGTCGAGCCTGTCCAGCGGCTTTACGAACTGTTCAAGATACTGAGGGCTTCGCGGGAAAAGCGGGGTGCGTTGGATTTTGACAGCAATGAAACCCGTATCATTTTCAGCAAGGACCGCAAGATCGAGAAGATCGTGCCCGTTGTCCGCAATCAGGCGCACATGCTGATCGAGGAGTGCATGCTGGCAGCCAATGTCTGTGCCGCCGAGTTCGTGGCCAAGAACGAGCTGCCTGCGCTGTACCGCAACCATGAGGGGCCACGCGACGAGAAGCTGTCCAAGCTGCGCAACTTCCTTGGGGCACTTGGAATTCCCTTTACGGCAGGCAAAAAGCCGCAGCCAGCGGACTTCCAGAAGGTGCTGGAGCAGATTCATGACCGGCCGGATGCCCACATCATCCAGACCATGTTGTTGCGCTCGCTGACACAGGCAGTGTATGCGCCGGAAAACCTGGGCCACTTCGGCTTGGCCTATGAGGCCTATGGCCATTTCACGTCACCTATCCGCCGTTATCCTGATCTTCTGCTGCATCGCGTCATTCGTGCCCGCCTGCGCACAGAGCACAGCTTCACCCAAGCCGTGGGTGACAAGGTGCGACGTATGCGGGGCAAGGTGGCGGCGGATGCCGGCATGCCAGACATGGCGCAGATGCTGGCCTATGGCGAGCACTGCTCGATGACGGAGCGACGTGCCGATGAAGCGACGCGTGATGTCATGGCTTGGCTCAAGTGCGAGTACATGCAGGATCGTGTCGGGGAAGAGTTTGATGGCGTGATTGCTGGGGTGACGTCATTTGGCATCTTCGTCGAGCTGACGGATATCTACGTCGAGGGGCTCGTGCATATCAGCAATCTCAAGAGCGATTATTACGAATTCGACGCAACCATGCAGAAGCTGGTCGGTAGCCGCTCCGGAACGCAGTTTGCGCTGGGTGATCAGGTGCGCATCAAGGTGGCAGCCGTCAACATGGATCAACGCAAGATGGATTTTGATCTGGTTGGTGGGGGCAGCACCCAGCGCCGTGGCGGCCCTCGTCAGTCAGCGGGAGATAAACCTGCAGGGCGCAAGCATGAGGCTGCTGGCAAGTCTGTGCGTGATCGTCTGCGCAGCGGAGACATTCCGGCAAAGGATGGAAAGAGTGCCGGTGGCAAGAAGCCCGCAAAGGCAGTGTCAGGAAAGTCTGCGGGCGGGAAGACTGCTGCATCGAAGCAGAAGGCCGGCAAGCCCGGCTCCCGCAAGAAGAAATAGACGTCACAGCTAATCAACCGGCACCGTCGTAACCTTTATGGCCTGCGGCGGTGCGCTATTCCTTTTGTCTGAAGAAGTTCTGTTCCGGATGTATCCATGGCAAAGAACATAGTGATTTACGGCCTGCACGCCGTGCAGGCTTATCTCGACCGGCATCCGGAAGGCATGCTCGAGGTCTTTCTGCTGAAGAGCCGTGACGACGAGCGTTTGAATCGCCTGGTACAGGCCTTGCGCCCTCTGGGTTTGAACCTGCAGTGGCGGGAACGTGGGCAACTGGATGACCTGGCGGGCGACTCTCACCATCAGGGTGTGGTGGCCCGCGTGCGCGAGCAGCCGCCGGGTGATGAGCATGCACTCATGGATTTTCTGGATGCCTTGGGCTCGCCGCCCTTCCTGCTGCTGCTGGACGGTGTGACAGATCCGCATAATCTGGGTGCCTGCATGCGTACGGCAGATGCAGCAGGTGTGCAGGCTGTCATCACTCCCCGTGACAAGTCGGCTTCCATTACGCCGGTGGTCCGCAAGGTGGCCGTGGGTGCTGCCGAGTCGTTGCCATTTTTTCAGGTGACCAATCTTGCACGCACAATGGATGCCTTGCGAGAGCGAGGTATCTGGCTGATCGGCACGGCATTGGAAGAGGGCGCAAAGCCCCTGCACAGCATTGATTTTACTGGGCCGCTCGGAGTGGTGATGGGGGCCGAAGGCAGTGGCTTGCGCAGACTGACGAAGGAGCATTGCGATGTGCTCGCCTTCATTCCGATGGCGGGCACTGTGGAGAGCCTGAATGTATCTGTGGCGACCGGAGTGACTCTGTTCGAGGCCTTGCGGCAGCGCAGTACGGCTGCCAACTGAGGCTGGTGCCGGTCAGTGGGCCTCGAATGTCACTACGCTGCGCATCCGGGTGATGTCCATGTAGATGTCACCCATGGAGGGGCTTGAGGCGGCCCCCACACTTATGCCCTGTGCGGCCAGTTTGACGTCACGGACCTCGCTTTCCAGCTCAATCTTGCGGTTGACCACGAAGATTTGCAGGTCCTTGAGCCACAGGTCGGATATCGAGAAGCGGGCAATGTTGAGCCGCCCCCCGTTGTGGTTGTCCACCAGGCTGGTGTCGGTCAGGCTGATGGCATGAATGCGTGCATTTGCCGTTACCAGCGGGCGACGCCTTTCATCCGGGCGCTGCAGGACGGACTGGATCGTGGTGCCGGGGGCGATCACAAGTTCGGATCCTTGGCCGAAATGCAGAAAATAGCTGGGAGGGCCGAGGTCGTCACGTGTCATGTTCTTGAAGTCTGGCGCGCCCTTCTGGGCATCGGCCACCCCGATACGGGTTCCGGACAGGTCGGCACGGATGGAGTTGTTGGTGAAGATGGTTGTCGTCAATGAGCCGACATCAGGATAAGGAGCGTTGTCTGCACGGATATTGACGTTCAGGTTCTGCAACTTGATACGCAATGGGTCAATCAGGAAAGCTCCAGCATTGGGGGAGTATCCGGGTACGCCGTCACGATCGACGATATAAGCGGTTGTAACCGCTTCTGAGCTCAGGTTGATGCTGAGGCTGCCGTCAGCATTCGCTGTTGAAGTCCCGTTGGCGTATGCCCACCCTTCCTGCAGGCGTACGGTCGTGTTGAAGACCGTGATCTGCTCATCGAGAGACGCCTGCGTCATGGCGTATTCGTCAAAGAGATTACGCCGCTCGTCATCCTCGAAAAAAATGTAGCCCCAGTCATCCGTGAGGCCGGCAATTCTGGGGCCGGAAGCCCGCTTCAGGTTATGTGTTCCAAAAACGCCAAGAACGCCGTCAACGCCTGTGCTGCTGAGGTCCTGGGGTTCAATCTGGTGAAGTGCAAAGCTTTTGAAAGTGCTTCTGCGACTGTTGCCGGTGTCGACATGACGAGGTTTTTCTTGGGCGGCACTGGCGATGGCATCCTCCAGGCTCTCTGGCTTGGTAGCAATGCTGCCGTCCGGTTGTATCACGGGGGCTGGTTCAGGTACGTCGGTAACCTGCTGGGCACGCTGATAGGCAAAAAGTGCCTGAAGGTAGTGAGAGTAAGAGGCGTGATCTTCCGGGCGAGGGCGTGAGTCCGGCAGGGCCGCAAGGGCCGCCAGTGAGGTGCTGCCTGCCAATAGCAGGGCACATTTCCAGTGTTGGTGCTTCATGCTTCTGTACCCGAGGCCCCTGAAGGCCTGCCCTCTTCTTGTTGGTCACCCGGGTTCATGGTCCCGGGGCCTTTATTCAATGACTCGTTACACTGATGACGGAGCGATTTTCCGGTGTCGTCATGATGCTGGGGCCGGCGGCACTGCTTGTGCCCGGCCTGTCGATGTCGCTTGTCTTGTCGAGCAGCCGGCGTCTTTCCTGCTCTATCAGGAAGGCTAGCTGTTCGGATGACATTTTCTGGTCGCCGCCAGTAATTTCGCCCAAGGTCAGGGCGTCCCCCACGCTGGCCTTGCTCATGTCCTGGCCGTCGATCGATGCCAGGGGGAAGCTGATGTGGGTGGTCCGGCGATAGCGAATCTTTTCCTTGTAGTCCGGATGATGGATGTCCCGGGCGAGGGCAACCGCCTGATCAAGGTCCTCGGGGCCACTCACGATGATGGGGGGAGGGGCCAACTCGCTTGTCGGATCAATATTGTCAGGCGAAGGAGATACCTGCGGGAATGCTGGCTCGGGAACGGGGGTCAAGGCACCCGGATGGGCCTTGTTCCATGCCTGTAGGGCCTGAAGGAATTGATAGGAGGAAGGGTAGTTCTCCAGGCGAGGTCTTTCCTCGGCGGCAGCCGCAAGCATGCCGGCTGACAGCGTTGTCAGTGCCAATAGCAATAATTGCTTGTGGAGGGTGGGCTTCATGGGGCGCCTCACAGGCTCTGGCCTGCTTTATTGTTTCTTTTTGTTCTTAGGCTGCCTGATCATAGCGGAAAGCTTTTCCTGGCAGCAATCCGAAAAGGCTAAAACCGGATCAGACGCCTGCCCACCTTCTTAGGCGCTATCGCGCTCCAATGCAAGAATCTGGGGGCCGGGCGGGCCGTATTTCCGGGCTTTCGGCTTGTTTCCGCCAGGGCATTCCCTTACAATCCGCGCCCCTTTGCCTCTGTGCAAAGGGCACGTGCGCCGGGATTTTCCGGGCAGGCCCGCCCAGGCAGGCCGCAAGCCGTGTACTCCTTGCCTCTCTCCGGTTGTCGGGAAGAGGCTGCCCAACCCGTAAGGAGCAAAGCATGCGTCATTACGAAATCGTGTTCCTGGTGCACCCCGACCAGAGCGAGCAGGTGCCCGCCATGGTCGAGCGCTACACCGGGACCGTCAAGGAAGCCGGTGGCAAGATCCACCGCCTTGAAGACTGGGGCCGCCGTCAGCTGGCCTACCCGATCAACAAGATCCACAAGGCTCACTACGTGCTCATGAACATCGAGTGCGGCCAGGCCACGCTGGATGAACTGGCGGAAGCTTTCCGCTACAACGACGCGGTCATTCGCAATCTCATCATCCGTCGCAACGAAGCCATCACCGAGGAATCGATCCTGGCCAAGGGCGCGGAAGAGAAGCGCAGCCGCAAAGCCGCCCGCTCCGAAGAAGGTGCCGAAGAGTCGTCCTCTTCTGCGTCCGAGGACGCTGGCGAGTAAGGCGGTCATCGCTGCGTGGAGCAGAATGCCGTCCGGCTAAGTGGACTTGTGCGGGAGCTCAAGTCGCCACGTACCAGTCCGGCCGGTGTTGTCCACCGTGAACTCATACTGGAACACCGCTCGCGACAGTCACTATCCGGGCAGCAGCGCGAAATCCGGGCCCTTGTGGTGGTGAAGATCACTGGGGCGGAGTTGGCGCAACAGGTGCAGGGTTTGCAGCCGGGAGACCGGCTCACGGTAAGCGGCATGCTGGCCCAGTCCAGTCACCGCGATACGCAGCAGTTACTGATACACGCGCAAGCAATCGAGAGATTCGAATAGGAGAGCAAACGTCATGGCACGTTTCTACCGTCGTCGCAAGTTCTGCCGCTTCACTGCGGAAAATACCAAGTACATCGATTACAAGGACACCGAAACCCTGAAGCAGTACGTTACTGAGACAGGCAAGATCGTCCCCAGCCGCATCACCGGCACCAAGGCACGCTACCAGCGTCAGCTCGGCCTCGCGATCAAGCAGGCCCGCTATCTGGCCCTGCTGCCTTACACCGACAACCACCAGTAAGGCGGGAGACGAAAGATGGAAGTCATTCTGCTTGAGAAGATCAAGAACCTGGGTGCCCTTGGCAGCAAGGTCAATGTGAAGTCCGGCTATGGCCGCAACTTCCTCATCCCGCAGGGCAAGGCCGTTCCGGCAACGGAAAAGAACGTGGCCGAGTTCGAAACCCGCCGTGCCGAACTGGAAGCCCGTGCCAATGCCGCACTGGGCGAAGCCCAGGCCCGTGGCGAGCGTGCTGCTGCACTGGCCGTGGTGATTGCCGCCAAGGCTGGCGACGAAGGCAAGCTCTTCGGTTCCGTGGGTACCCGTGACATTGCCGAAGCCATCACCAAGCTGGGTGAGGCGGTGGACAAGAGTGAAGTGCGCCTGCCCAACGGTGCCCTGCGCTCCACCGGTGACTACGATGTCGACCTGCAGTTGCATGGCGAAGTGACCGTGACCATCAAGGTGACCGTGGTCTCCGAGTAAGCGTTTCTGGTCAGATCAGGGGGCGCCGTGGCGAAAGTTGCGGCGCCCTTTGTTTTTGGCAGGTCCGGACAGTCCAGAGTGGCTCATCAACAAGGTGATTCATTAAGCGGCTGGCTCGGTTAATCTTGCCTCCTTGTCGGAAGAGTTCCCCATGACAGACAGTCCCTTGGCTTCCTTGCCCGCAGACAGTGCTGACAGCACTGTGGCCAACCTCAAGCTGCCCCCGCATTCGCTTGAAGCGGAGCAGTCTGTGCTGGGCGCCCTCATGCTCGAGGAAACGGCTTGGGACCGTGCTGCTGAGGTTGTGACCGAGGCGGATTTCTATCGTCGTGACCATCGCCTGATTTTCCGTGCCATCGCCCAGCTTGCCGACGAGGCCAAGCCGCGGGATGCCCTGACGGTTTCCGAAACCCTGAACCGCATGGGGGAACTGGAGGAGGCAGGGGGCATGGCCTATCTGGGCGAGATCGTCAAAAGTACAGCATCTGCGGCCAATGTCGGCGCCTATGCCGAGATCGTCCGCGAGCGCTCGGTGCTGCGCCAGCTGATCCGTGCCTCCTACGAGATTTCCGATGCGGCCTACCAGCCCAAGGGCGCGACCTCGGACGACATTCTCGACGAGGCCGAACGCAAGATATTTGCCATTGCCGAGCAACAGACCAAGGGCGACGGTCCGCAGGCACTTCGCCCCTTGCTGGCCAAGGCGGTGGACCGCATCGAGCAGCTTTTCAGCTCAAACAACCCCCTGACCGGGCTTTCCTCCGGTTTTACCGACCTGGACGAGAAGACGGCTGGCCTGCAGAAGGGCGATCTGGTGATCGTGGCAGCCCGCCCCTCCATGGGCAAAACGACTTTCGCCATGAACCTGGTGGAAAACGTGTTGCTGGGCGGAGCGCCTGTGCTCGTGTTTTCCATGGAAATGCCGGCCGACTCACTGGTGATGCGCATGCTCTCCTCGCTGGGCCGCATCGACCAGACGCGCGTGCGTACCGGCAAGCTGGAAGAAGAGGACTGGCCGCGGCTGACGTCCACCATGTCCATGCTCAATGAGCAGAAGCTTTTTATCGATGACACGCCTGCATTATCGCCAACGGAAGTTCGTGCACGTGCACGACGCGTGGCGCGTGAAAACGGCGGCGCACTCGGCCTCATCATGGTCGATTATCTCCAGCTCATGCGTGTGCCGGGCCTGGAAAACAATCGCGTCAACGAAATCTCGGAAATCTCGCGCTCTCTGAAAGGGTTGGCCAAGGAAATGGGCTGCCCAGTGATTGCGTTGTCGCAGCTCAACCGCTCACTGGAGCAGCGCCCAAACAAGCGCCCCGTGATGTCCGACCTGCGTGAATCCGGTGCCATCGAGCAGGACGCCGACGTCATCATGTTCATCTACCGTGACGAGGTTTATAACCCCGAGTCGCAGGACAAGGGCACGGCGGAAATCATCATCGGCAAGCAGCGTAACGGCCCCATCGGCATGCTGCGCCTGGCCTTCCTGGGGAAGTACACACGCTTCGAGGATCTGTCGCCGGAGTTTTACCGCGACCGTGACCAGGAGCAGTATTGATGCCGCGAGGTTTCGGTCAGGAACATCCTCATGCGTGAGGCCCGTCTTGGCATCAGCCTGAAAGCCCTGCACCACAATCTGCAGCGTGTGCGCGAGGCGGCTCCCTATGCTCGTGTCATGGCCATGGTCAAGGCCGATGCCTACGGGCATGGCGCACGTCTGGTAGCGGAAACGCTGGCCGAGGCCGATGCCTTCGGCGTGGCTTTTCTGGATGAGGCGTTGGCCCTGCGTGCCGCCGGTATCGTGCAGCCGATTGCCGTGCTGGAAGGGGTTTTTTCCGATGCTGAAATGTTCGAGGCCGTACGCCAGCGCCTGACCGTGGTGGTGCATCAGGAAGAACAGATCGGCTTTCTGGAGCGATGCCGCCTGTCGGGGCCGGTGGATGTGTGGCTGAAGCTGGACAGTGGCATGCACCGTCTGGGTTTTTCGCCGGAGGCGGCCATTGGCGCTTTCCGTCGCATACGTGCAGCGCGAGTCACTGGCGAAGTCGGACTGCTCACGCATTTCGCCGCGGCTGATGAACTGGAGTCTCCGCAAACCGAAAAGCAGATTGCCCGCTTCCGTGCCGTGCAGCAGGTGCTCACGCGCAATGGCGAGCGTCCCATGCCGGACAGCCTTTGCAATTCGGCCGCCATTCTGGCCTGGCCGGCAGCACATGGCGCCTGGGTGCGTCCCGGCATCATGTTGTATGGCAGTTCACCGTTTGCCGATCGTAGCGCGGAAGAAATGGGGCTGCGTCCTGTCATGACGCTGGCTTCGCGCCTGATCGCAATCAATCCGCTCAAGCGCGGCGAGTCCGTTGGCTATGGCGCTACATGGACGACACCACGTGATACCCGTATCGGCGTGATTGCGGTCGGCTATGGCGACGGATATCCCCGTCATGCCCGCAACGGGACACCGGTATTGATCGGCGGGCATCAGGTGCCGCTGGTCGGGCGTGTATCCATGGACATGATCACGGTGGATTTGGGTGAGCTCCCAGTGAGCCTTGGCGAGACCTGCATCCTCTGGGGTGACGGCCTGTCTGCCGATGTGGTGGCCGCCCATGCCGGCACCATCAGTTACGAGCTTTTCTGCAAGGTCACCTCGCGCGTCCGCCGCGAAATCTGGTAATCCTGTCCAGCCTTCCCTGATTGGGGCGTTGTCTTTCCTGTTGGCTTCATGTTTCCGCGTTCTGCCGCATGGCGCTAAGGCAGGGTGGGCATACAGCCAATCCGTCTAACCCGCACTTTCTGTCTGGTTTATCCTGCAAGTCAGGACGCAACCGAAGGAGTGGGAAATGCGATCACTGTATTATCTGATGGACCGGCTCGAGACTGCCGAGGCAATGGTGGCCACGCTAAAGGGCCTGAACATTGACGAAGACGGGTATTACATTGTCAGCAAGGATCATGACGGTGTACGTCGGCATCACCTTCACGATGCCTCCCCCATGGAAAGTACCGACCTCATTCACTCCGGCGAGCGTGGAGCCTTGATCGGCGGTCTCTGCGGGTTGCTTTTCGCACTCTGGATTGCCGTGATGAAGCCCATGGGGCTCAGCATGAGCCTGTTTGCCTTTCTCGGAGTGTCGGCGCTGGTCGGCTGCTTTGGTGCCTGGGTGGGCGGCATGGTCGGCATCAGTCACGACAATTACAAGCTCACTCCTTTTCATGACGCCATCGCGCGTGGCAAATACCTGCTGGTGATCAGCGTGCGCGAAGTGGCCAAGGCCCGCGAGGTCAAGCAGGTCATGCACAGGCGTCACCCTGAAGCCCTGTTCGAGGCCGAGGATGCCATCGGAAGCGATGTGTTTTCTACCAAGGCCGAGTTTCGCCCGCGTCATCTCTGAGAGAAAACAGGGATGAATCGAGTGATGGAGCGGTGAAAACCGCGTAATGGTCTGCGAATACCCACAGACCCGACCCCGCCCTCTGGGCGGGGTTTTTGTTTTTGCAGGGTGCCCCGCCTACAATCCGGCGATATCCGGATTGCCTGCCTTTCCTCGTCATTCCCCGTGGACACCCGCACGACATGAGCAAAGCCAAGAGTGTGTATGCCTGTACAGCCTGTGGTGCGGAGTTTTCCAAATGGAGCGGGCAGTGCGGTGAGTGCAGTGCCTGGAATACCCTGACCGAAGTTGTTCGCGAGCCGGTGATAAAAGGGCCTCGCGCCAGTGGTTATGCCGGCAAGGCGGCCGCTGTCACGGTGCTGGCGGATGTTCGTGCGGATGCCGAAGAGCGCACTCCCAGCGGGCTTTCCGAACTGGACCGCGTGCTGGGTGGCGGGCTCGTCCCGGGCTCGGTGGTGCTGATCGGCGGGGATCCCGGTATCGGCAAATCCACCATTCTCCTGCAAACCCTGACATATCTGGCGGGCAGCATGCCTGCGCTTTATGTCACGGGTGAAGAGTCGCCAGGGCAGGTTGCCATGCGCGCAAGGCGCCTTGAGCTGCCGGTGGACAATCTGCGCCTCATGGCGGAAACCTGTGTGGAAAACATCATTGCCACGGCGCGTGAACAGAACCCGCGCGTGCTAGTGGTGGACTCCATACAGACGCTCTATACCGAGGCCCTGCAGTCTGCGCCCGGCGGTGTTTCGCAGATACGCGAATCGGCAGCCTTGCTCACGCGCTTTGCCAAGCACTCCGGCTGCGCACTTTTCCTGGTCGGGCATGTCACCAAGGAAGGAGCGCTGGCCGGTCCGCGCGTACTCGAACACATGGTCGATTGCGTGCTTTATTTCGAAGGTGAGGCGGATTCCCGGTTCCGCGTCATCCGTGCCGTGAAAAACCGTTTCGGCGCCGTGAACGAACTTGGCGTCTTTGCCATGACGGATCGCGGCCTGCGTGAAGTCAGCAATCCTTCCGCGATTTTCCTTTCCCGCCACAGCGAACCGATTCCCGGTTCCATCGTCATGGTGACGCGCGAGGGAACTCGCCCGCTGCTGGTGGAAGTGCAGGCACTGGTTGACGAGTCCTACGGCAATCCGCGGCGGGTGGCCGTAGGGCTGGACCAGAACAGGCTGGCCATGCTGCTCGCCGTGCTGCACCGCCATGGTGGCATCGCCACGGTGGGGCAGGATGTCTTTGTCAACGTGGTTGGCGGCGTCAAGGTTCTGGAAACCGGTTCCGATCTGGCCTTGCTGCTTGCGGTAACCTCCAGCTTGCGGGGCCAGTCCCTGCCACCGGATTTGGTCGTGTTTGGCGAGGTTGGGCTGTCGGGTGAAATCCGGCCTGTGCCCAACGGGCAGGAGCGTTTGAAGGAAGCGGCCAAGCATGGCTTCAAGCGAGCCATCGTGCCCAAGGGAAATGCACCCAAACAGAATGTCGAGGGCATGGAGATCGTTGCCGTGGGTCGCTTGGCCGAGGCACTGGACGCCGTATGACGCAGGCATGTTTTTCGGGACGGAGTCTCAAGGGGACGTCATGAGGGAAGCAAAACGGTGGCATGGCGTGGCGGTTATTTCCGGCCTGCTGCTTCTGCCTGTGCTTTCGCCGCTGGCGGCAGCCCAGCCCGATGCCATGACGTCACGAGCCAAGACCGCGCTGGTGCTGTCCGGTGGCGGCGCACGCGGTCTTGCACATGTGGGCGTGGTGAATGCGCTGGATCGCCTGCGCATTCCTTTCGATTGCATTGCCGGGACCAGCATGGGCGCCATTGCCGGCGGGACATATGCCTCGGGAACGTCGCTTGCGGAGGCGGAGCGCCTGGTGGTGGAGGCGGACTGGCGTGCGGTTTTCGCGGACCGGCCACGGCGTTTCGACATTCCGTACTTCCGCAAGTACGAAGACTACAAACCGTATTTTGATTTCACTCTCACGCTGGACGGCCTTCAGCTCAAGACCCCCCGCAATTTTGTCGGGGTGCAGCATATCGGCTTGTTTTTCCGTGAGTTGGCGGGTGCCCGTGTCGAAGCCAGCTTCGACAATTTGCCGCTGCCCTTCCGGGCGGTCGGTACCGACATCGTGACCGGCGAAGCGGTGGTCATCAACGACGGCTCGCTGGTGGAAGCCATGCGTGCCAGCATGACCATTCCTGGCGTATTTCCGCCCATCCCCTACAAAGGGCATTTGCTGGTGGATGGCGGTCTTTCCATGAACCTGCCCGTGTCGGTCGGCCGCGAGCTTTGTGGGGGGCAGGCGCGGGTGATTGCCGTGAATGTGTCCACACCCAGCCACAAACAGGATGACCTCACCTCTTTCCTGACCATCGGCGAGCAGGTCATCAACATCAGCATGCAGAACAACATGAACCAGCAGACGGCTCTGCTGGGACCCGGTGACGTACTCATCGTGCCGGCTCTGGACGGTTACACCTCGGCGGATTTCGAAAAAGTACGTGATCTTGTCAAGGTGGGCGAAGAGGCCGTGGCCGCGCACGAAGCCGACTTGCAGCATCTGCGTGTGAGTGAAGAAGAGTACGCTGCCTGGAAGCAACGGATTGCAGAGCGTCGGACACCGTTGCCGGTCATTGATCATGTGCGCATGGCAAAAACCCGCTGGGTGAACCAGGCCGTCATGCAGGACCTGCTCAGGGTGGAGCAGGGAGAGACATTTGACATGCCGGCCCTTCACAAGAACATCAGCCGTGTTTTTGCGCGTGGTGATTTTTCCAGCATCCGTTACAACCTGGAAGAGACCGCGCCGGGCCATGCCGACATCACGGTGACACCGGAAGAAAAGGCCGGTCGTGACTTTGTGCGCTTTGGCCTTGGGCTCTATTCCGACTTCCAGGGTGATGCCGATTTCAGTGCCATCGTTTCACTGCGCCGCGCCTGGCTGAATCGCCTGGATGCAGAGTGGCGAACGGATGTGCAACTGGGGCAGGACAACGGCATCTACAGCGAGTGGTATCAACCGGCCAGCTTGGGGTCCGAATTCTTCGTGGCGCCGTATGTTTTTTACAACGAGCGCTATGAAGACGTGTATGTGCAGAACGTGGCGCGGCTGGAATACAAATACTTGCAGGCTGGTGGTGGGCTTGAGCTCGGTTCGGTGTTTGGCCGCTGGGGTGAAATGCGTGTGGGTGTCACGCGTTCCTATGGCCAGGTCAGTTCACCCTCGCTTCTGGTGTTCGCCGACGAGACCCTGCAGCAGGGGGGATATACGCTCCGCACGATTTACGACCAGCTCGACAATACCCGGTTCCCGCATCAGGGCAGCAGTGCCCGCCTCAATTACTTCAAGTCCAGCCAGAGTCTGGGGGCTGAAAAAGAATTCGACAGACTGGAGTTTCGTGGTACTCGGGTTATCACGAAAGGACGCAATACCGTGCTTGGTACATTGCGCCTCGCGGATGATCTTGGCAGCGATCTCCCGCACCACCAGAATTTCTCGTTGGGCGGTCTTTTCAACCTGAGTGCCTATCCCAGCAATTACTACGAGGGCGGCCGGCTGGTGCATGGCGGACTCGTGGGTTATCGGCGTATCAGTGACCTGCCTGCCGGTATTGGCAAGGGCATTTACGGTGGTGTGGCGCTGGAGGCGGCGCGCATGAAGCGTCAGCCGGCCGGCTTTCAGACCATGGACACACCGGCCTATGCCGGCAGCCTCTATCTGGCGGCCGATACGGTGCTGGGGCCGTTCTATTTGTTGGGATCGATTGGCAACAACGACCAGTCAGCCCTGTATCTGGCACTGGGTGTCAGTTTCTGAGCCGCCAGCACGCAACAGGAGACAACGACGGATGACACAGGAACTGCCGGTTTTTCCCCTGCATACCGTGCTCTTTCCCGGAGGTGAATTGCCGTTGCGGATTTTCGAGATGCGCTACCGCCGGCTGGTGGATATTTGCGGGCGTCAGCAGCCTTTTGTGGTCGTGCGTATTCGCGAGGGCCGGGAAGTGGGTGAGCCGGCTTTTACATACGAAGTAGGAACCCGTGCCTTCTTTACCCAGCTTGTCAGCCAGCGTGACGGCACCCTGGGGGCATTGGTGATAGCTGAAGAACGGGTACGCCTCAGCGACTGGCGCGTGGAAAGCGACGGCCTCATGTTTGCCCGTGCCGAGCTGTTGCCCCATGAAAGCTATGTGCCGGTACCGGAGGATCTTGCGGCACTGGCATCGGCACTGGAGGAACAGGGCCATGCCATACCGGATGCAGGCATGCTGGCCTGGCGTCTGGCGGAAGGACTGCCCCTTGAGGCGGATGTGCGCCAGTCACTGCTCGAAGAAAGCGATGGTGCCCGCCGTCTTGAGCAGGTACGTGGCTGGCTGCTGCGCCATCCGGGCTGGTTCACGGCGTAAAAACCCTAAGCTTCTTGCTTGCAGGTAACGAATACCCCTTTCAGAGCTTTTCCAGTTGCCGCCGGATTTCTGCCGCGTCCTTTTCCAGCTTTTTCGCGTTGACCGGCCCCAGTGCAAGATCAAAAGGCTTGCGCAGCAGACGCAGCAAAAAGCTTCCGGAGTCTCCCTTGTAGCGTGGCAGTACATGCAGGTGCACATGCGGCACGGTTTGCTGCGCCGCCGGGCCATCGTTGATCATGTAGTGCACGGCCGCAGGTTTCAGGGATGAGTTGTACAGGGCCTGGGCGATACGGCTGCCGGTTTCGATGAGGTGCGCGCGTGTCTGGGCAGGGAGGCGGTGTACCTGCTGGTGGTGTTCGCGCGGAATGATGAGTACATGCGCAGGCCGTAACGGATAGATGTCCATGAAGGCAATGACGGTGTCATCTTCATGCACGCGTATCGAAGGAAGCTCGCCAGCCAGAATCTTGCAGAACACGCAGTTGCTCATGGGGTCTCCTTGAAAGGGCGGTGTGAAAGGGTGTGTCAGGATGTCTGTTGCCAGCGTGCGAGCCAGGCCAGCGTGCTCTCGGTGCGTTGCGATGGTCGGTATTCTGCGCCACACCAGCCGTTGTAGCTGCTTGCCTCAAGCCCGGAAAAAATCTTTAGGAAATCGAGCGAACCGCTACCCGGCTCATGCCGGCCGGGAGCATCGGCAAACTGCACGTGGCCGATCAGAGGCAAATTGCTTGTCAGTGCGGTGGCAACATCTTCACCCATGCGTGCCATGTGATAGCAGTCGAACTGCATGCCGAGGCCCGGCACCTGCTCGCAGAGCTGCTGCATGTCGGCCAGTGAATGAACGAGAAAGCGTGGCATGTCGAAAATGTTGATGGCCTCTGTGACTACGCGGATGCCTGCTTTCCTGAATGCGGTGACGGCGTGATGCAGGTTGCCTTGCAGAGTGCTGTAACAGTCTTCTTCTGATACGCCTGCTGCCTGCCGGCCAGCCAATACATTGACGGTCGGTACTTCCAGCGCAGTGGCGTATTCCAGTGCCAGCGCTACGGCTTCCCTGAATGCTTTTTCCCGGCCCGGTACGCAAGCCAGGCCATCGCCACCTTCCATCAGGTCGCCAGCGGGCACATTGATGAGTACCAGCCTGAGATCGTTGCCGGTCAGCAGTGCTTTCAGTTGCGGCACGGAAAGCTCGTAGGGGAACTGGATTTCAACGGCACGGAATCCGGCGGCACGGGCAGCGGCGAAGCGCTCGGCAAGTGGCCGTTCGGTGAACAGCAGTGAGAGGTTGGCGGAGAAATTCAGCATGGCGTAGGGGACCTTATGCTCAAATCAACACTTCGTCGTCCCGGCGCAGGCCGGGACCCATGCGGCGGTGTTCTTCCTGATGACCTATGGGTCCCGGCCTGCGCCGGGACGACAGGAAGTTCAGGGTACAGGTTCGTCTTTCGCGAAGAGCCGGATCACGCTGCTCAGGTCCTGTTCGAGAAAGCCGTTGTCGCCATGCTGTCGCAGCAGTTCTGCGGCATGGGTGGCAAGTGGGCTGTCCAGCCCCAGATTTTGTGACTGGCTGACAGCCATGTTCAGGTCCTTCAGCAGCGTTTGCACGCGCCATTGCACGGGCTCGAAGCTGCCGGTGCTCATGCGTGGCGCCAGTATCTGGAAGGGCTTGGAGTCGGCAAAACCCCCGGCCAGTGCCGGTGCCAGTTTGCTGGCATCCACGCCCGCCTTTTGCGCCAGCGCCACGGCTTCTGCAATCAGTACGGCGTTGGCGGCGACTATGAGCTGGTTGCATATCTTGGTGACCTGACCGGCACCGTTGTCACCCATATGTGTCACGCGCTGCGAGAGTGCGGAGAAAACGGGCTGGAGTTTTTCCACGGTATCCGGATTACCCCCGGCCATGATGACCAGTGTTCCCGCCTCGGCACCCGTCACGCCACCCGATACGGGCGCATCCACCCACTCGGCGCCAACAGCCCGTACGCGTGAGGCCAGCCGGCGGGTGGCGTCGGGATCAATCGAGGAAAAATCCACCACGATCTTGCCGGCACCGAGCCCGGCCAGTACGCCCTCTTCGTGCAGCAGCACGTCCTCCACGGCCGCCGTGTCGGCCACGCAGAGCAGGATGACATCGGCGGTTTCTGCAAGTTTGCGTGGTGTTGCTGCCAGCTCAGCACCGACTGCCAGCAACTGGCTGCATTTTTCCGCAGAACGGTTCCATATCGTGAGCGAAAAGCCGGCGGCCAGCAGGCGCTTGCTCATGGGCTGTCCCATGAGTCCCATGCCTATGAAGCCAATATTTTTCATGCTCACTGCAGTATCTCCTGCTGCAATTCTTTTCCGCTCCAGTCGCGCCGACCCCCTTGCTCGGCGGCTTTCACCAGTTGCAGCAAGGCAGCATTGACGGGAGCAGTTTTACCCTGAGCCTTGGCCAGCGCCACGATCTCGCCCTGTAACTGGTCAATCTCTGTCTGCCGCCCTGCGGCGAGATCATCCTGCATGGAGGAACGCGCGAGCGGGTCGATGGCCAGCATGCGGCTGGCTGCAATGCGGAAAATGGCGTCTGGCACTTCCAGCAGGGTGGGCAGCCAGTGTGCGGGGAGTGGTGTGAGTTTTGCGAGCGGTTGCGCCTTTGCTTGCAGAAGGGAAATGGCCTCGCATTGTGCGGCCGCGAGTACGCGGCGATAGGCTCGTTGCGAAAGCTCCGTTTTCAGGGGTAGCCCGGAGAGTGCGTTGATGGCGTTGTTGAGGTTGAGCAGCAGCTTGGCCCACTGTACGGCCTTCATGTCGTCATGCTGTTGTAGTGGCAGGCCAGCACGGGCGAAAGCCTCCGTGAACGGTTGCAGCGCCGGTGAGCGGGTCACGGCCAGTTCGCCTTCGGTGCCCTGATGGAAGTGCCCCGGTGCCAGTTGTGCCACATTGAAGGGCACCATGCCGGCAAGCACGGTATGGCCGGGCAAGAGGCGGGCGAGGGTATCGGCATTGTGCAGGCCGTTTTGCAGGCTGAGCACCACTGCATTCTGCTTGAGATGGGCTTGCAGGGCGGTGGCCGCCTCGGCGGTAGCGGCAGACTTCACGGTGACCAGCACCAGATCGGCGCCGGCAACGCTGGTGGCATCTGTTTTGAAGTCCAGCGTGCCGGCATCCACATGCCCCTGCCAGCCTTTGTGGTCGGAGAGATGCAGGCCATGCAGGGCGAGACTGTCGGCCATGTGTGGCCGACCGATCAGCAACACGGCGTTACCGGCAAGCCGGAGACGGCCGCCGACATAACAGCCTATGCTGCCAGCTCCGAAAACCGCGACTACTGACATGAAGGGCTCCTGCAATCCAGGTTCCCGTGGCACCGAAGACGGGAGGTGGTCATGAAAACTGCATCGTGGAAACTGTTGCCCACGTTGATGCTGGCGCTACTGCTGACACCGGTATTGTCCGCGCAAGCAGCAAGCACCGGTGCTGCGCCTGCAAGGATACTGCCTCTGGAGCGTATCCGGTTGCCCGAGGGCTTTCGTATCGAGCATCTGGCTGATGTCCCCTCCGCGCGCGGCATGACCTGGGGTCCGGGTGGAACGCTGTTTGTGGGCAGCCGGGCCGGGCAAGTCCATGCGCTTGTCGGCTATGGACGTGGCCCGGTGCAACGCCTGCGTATTGCAGATGGCCTTTTGCAACCCGTGGGCGTGGCTTTTCGTGATGGCGATCTTTATGTGTCGGCTGTCAGTCGCATCGTCCGCCTGCGTGATATCGAAAAACGCCTGGGCAATCCTCCGGAGCCGGAAACCGTTTCCACCGCTTTTCCCGAAGACCCGCATCATGGCTGGAAATTCATCGCCTTCGGCCCGGATGGCTTGCTCTATGTGCCGGTAGGGGCGCCCTGCAATGTCTGCGCAAAAGGCGACCCCTACGCCAGCATCACCCGCATCGACGTCAGCAAGCCCGGCACAAAACCCGAGGTGATTGCCCGCGGCGTGCGCAACACGGTGGGCTTCGACTGGCATCCGCAGACGCGTGAGCTCTGGTTCACCGACAATGGTCGCGATCATCTGGGTGATGACCAGCCGCCCGATGAACTGAACCGCCTCAGCAGAGTTGGCCAGCATTTCGGTTTCCCCTTCTGCCATGGCAAGGCGATTGCCGATCCCGAGTTCCGGCAGGGCCGGTGTACGCAAAGCGTAGCGCCTGCCCGCGAACTGGGTGCCCACGTGGCCTCGCTGGGCATGCGCTTCTACACGGGCCGACAGTTCCCGGCAGGTTATCGCCAGAGCATCTTTGTCGCCGAGCATGGCTCCTGGAACCGCAGCCGCCGTAACGGCTATCGCGTGACGGAGCTGCGTCTGGATGAAAAGGGCAATGTCACGACCTACCGCCCCTTTGCCACCGGCTGGCTGGATGAAGCTACGCAGGAGGTCTGGGGCCGTCCGGCCGATGTCAGCGTGGCTCCCGATGGCGCCTTGCTGGTCTCGGATGACTTTGCGGGCGCCATCTACCGCATCAGTTACAATCCCGCACCATGACGGCCTTGGCGCCGTCCCCCTCACCGTAAGGAGATGCCATGAGCGAGTTTGAGCAGGCCCAGAAAGATGTGCACACCCTGAGCCGCAAGCCCGGCAATGAGCATCTGCTGGTGCTGTATTCCCACTTCAAACAAGCCACCGAAGGTGACGTGAAGGGTTCGCGCCCCAGCCTTTTGAACGTGACCGGACGCCTCAAGTACGACGCGTGGACAAAGCTGAAAGGCATGTCCAGCGAGGATGCCAGGGCGGGTTATATCGCCAAGGTGAAGGCGTTGCTGAAGGCGGACGGGAAATAAGCCTCGCCGCCGGCAGGCTGTTTTCCTTCCTACCTGTTTCCCGTGTCCACCACTGCCAATGTGCCGGCCTCCGATGCCGGCATCTTCCTCTGGATGACCTATCAGGCGATGCAGCAGGCCGGGCTGGATAGCGCGGCGATTTTCGCCAGCGTGAATCTGCCGGATGCACCGCCCGACCCGCAGGCCCGCCGCGAGAATTCCATGCAGCGCCGCTTCTGGGACGCAGCCGAACGCATCAGTGGTGACCCGGACATCGGTTTGCGCATCGGCGGCCTCATGCCGCCTTTCCGTGGCCAGGTACTGGAATACCTCTTCCTCAGCAGTCCCACTTTCGGTGACGGACTGGATCGTGCGCAGCGCTACAACCGTCTGCTTACCGATGCCATGCACATGACGCTGCGTGTGGAAGGCGACGACGCCATCCTGAGCGGGCTGACGCACCCGGTCAGGCATTACCTCGAATGTGCCATCTCTCTTTTTCTGGGTTTCCTGCGCCATGTGACTGAGGGAGAGTTTCGGCCACGGGAAATCCGGCTGCCGCATGCCGCGGGGGCGACGGCCAGCCGCTATGAGGAGGTCTACGGTTGTCCGGTGCGGCTGGGTCGGGAGGAAGGCGCCATCGTCTTTCCGGCGAGCCTGTTGCAACGGCCTTCGCCAGCGGCCGAGCCGCAGTTGCTGGCCATGCACGAAATGGCGGCCTCACAACGCCTGGCTGACCTGGAGCGCTACCACCTCGTCAGCCGCATCGAGCGCGAACTGGGCGGTTTGCTGGAGCAGGGCCAGGCGACGCTGGAAACCATCGCCGAGCGCTTGGGCCGCAACCCGCGCACCCTGCGTGCCGATCTGACCCTTGCCGGCACCAACTTCAATGCCGTGGTGACACGCTATCGCGAACGTCTTGCGCGCCGTCTGCTGAGCCGTACGCAGGAACCCATCGACCAGATCGTCTACCTCACGGGTTTTTCCGAACCCTCGGCCTTTACCCGCGCCTTCAAGCGCTGGACCGGGGAGACGCCCACGGACTATCGCCGCCGCACGCAGCACGAAGACCACGGCACTTGATTGCAGCGGCGGACGGCTCTTGCCTCTGCGGTCAAGGCACCTTCCTCCCGCCACTCCATACTCCCCGCCGCCGTCACTCCTGACGGAACGACCAATCTCCCGGGAGTCTTGTGATGCCGCAGAAACTGCCTCCGTTCTGGATAGACTTGCTGGACCGTTCCCATGCCATCAATGGTGATCCGGTCCATTTCCCTCTTTCCCTGACGCCGCAACACGCCAGCCGTGTCGTGCATTTCGGGCTGATGTTCCCCAACCTCCCGGCCCCTCATAACTTCCTGAACATCATTGCCGTGATAGGCCAGCCCCGTGTCCGGATGTTCAGGAACGCCCATCTGATCCGCACCACGGCGAGTGATACCGCCAATCTGCTAGTTGGCACGGCCACGGCAACACCCGAGCATTTCAAGGGTTACAGCGTCAAGAAGGACTGCCGGTTCGCGACTGACAGCAGCCTGCTCCAATTCGGGAACGACCTGGTGCTGGAGGGGAACTATCCCGATTTTACGCTCCGCCGGCAGGGACATGACTTCAATCTCGAGCTGCAGGTTCATGCCACTGACAAGATTGCGCATTTCGTCAACATGGTCGGTGGCCTTTACGATCACTGGTCCATCCTTTGCGAGTACCGTGGCCATATTGAGCGGGCGGGATCCATAACGCCCGTGCAGGGGTTGTGCACTTATGAATATGCCAACGCCGCTGCCAATATCAGCCTCCCTTTGTATTTCTTCTCCTACCAGATCATCAACGTGGACGAGAAAACCCAGGTGCTGTTCGTGCAGGTGCTGGGGCCTCTCGGCCTGCCGGTGCAGCGCCGTATTTATGTCCGCTCGCTGGATGACCATGGCGGCATTTATTCGCGTGGTTTCGATTTCACCGTGCAGGAATACGAAGACAGGCCGGTGGTGTCGCCGGAAGGCGTGAAGATGCGGCTACCGCGCCGGTTCTCGTGGCGGGTGGACGATGACAACGGGAATGAGCTCATTACCATCGCAGGCGATTGCAATGGCGATTTCAAGTACGGCATGGCTGCAGGTTACGCCGGCAGCTATCGCTACGAGGGCCGCTTCAAGGGCAAGCCCATCCAGGGAACGGGCTATATCGAATACATCGACTGCCGCTGACGCATCCGCTGGCTGAATTGCCAGCGTGACGCTTGATTGCAGCGGCGGCTCGTCCTTGCCGCTGCAGTCAAAGGCATTCCGCGTCAGCGCAGCATACTGCCGCGGCTTTCCCGTATATCCCTGGAGGGGACAAGACATGATCGGCTTTCCCGTCGGCCTGCTGGCCGTCAATGCCTTCGAGTGGTACGCGCACAAGGTCTGGCTGCATGAATATCCCGCCAAGCACCGCAACAGTCCTTTCTTCACGCATATCCGCCACCACAAGCGCGCCCGGCTGAACGGTTTCCACGATGAGGGCTACCGCAACTCCATGTGGCAGGACCAGGAGATGTTCAACGAAAAAATGGCACTGATCGGGCTGGCGGGCGCTTCCACGGTATTGCTGCCGGTCGCGCCTTTCTTCGTCGCCGGGGTGTATTACGGCGCCTGGAATTACTGGTCCGTCCATGCGAAATGCCATCTCGATCCCGAGTACGCGCGGGCACGCATTCCCTGGCATTACGACCACCACATGAACGCCTCCCAGGATGCCAACTGGTGTGTCACCCGCCCCTGGTTCGACTACGTCATGGGCACGCGCGTGATTGGCGATCCCGCCATTGCCGAGACCAATCCCTTGGGCATGAAGCTGCCTGCCTTCGTGGAAAAGCGCGTCAATCGGCTGGCACGCAGGTTATTGCCGAAAGCCTATGCGCGTATCGATACCAATTCGCGGCTGGACGCGGAGCGCAAGGCACAGGGAGTGGAGGTGGCGGTAGCCGGTGTCGCCTGAGCCTGCATTGCCCGGACTCGGTCCCGGAGAGGCCATGCCCGTCAGGGCCTGGCATCAGCTTCACCTGCTGTTTGCTAGGCCCGATCAGATCCTGTTTTGCCACTTCCCACGACCACGGGTCAGTTGCGTGGGCATTCATGCCGGCCGTCCGGGTCTTTACTAGTTCCTTTTTGGAACTTATTATCCTTGAGTAATGTGAACAGTGTTCAGATGACGGGCGGCCAGCCCGGCACTCCATGCCGGGGGGTTGTGCCTGTGGAAACGCAGCAACCTGTTCCGGTCCTGACTCACAGGGATGAATCCCGGGGAATACTTCATGACTTCTTCCGATGCACTGAAAACCAGCCAGCAGGGGCGCGTCCTCACCATACGCCTCGACAATCCCCCCATGAACTTCCTGACCTCCGGCATGATGTCTGCGCTGGACGCTCTGCTGCGTGATCTGGAGTCGCGCCGTGACATCGGCGCCGTGATCATTACCGGTGCGGTTGACGGGGTATTCCTCACCCATTTCGATGTGGACGAAATCGAGTCTGCCGTTGCCTCCATTCCGTTCTCTTTTTCACCCGGGCTCGCAGGCGCACTGACCCGCACCGAGGCTGCCCTTGACCATGTGCCGGGAGCACGTCGCCTGCTCAGGCATTCCCCCATGGGTGGCGTCGCCGACATGAACCTGTTTCACGAAGTCACGGCGCGCATGCGTGCCATGGACAAGGTTTTCATCGCTGCCATCAACGGGCGTGCCATGGGCGGTGGCTGCGAGTTGGCGCTGGCCTGTGACCTGCGCATCATGATCGAGGGCGATGAAGAAAGTGGTGTGCTGATCGGCCAGCCCGAAATCCTGATCGGCCTGATTCCTGGGGGCGGAGGTACGCAGATGCTGGCACGCAGCCTGGGAGTGGCCAGGGCACTGGAGCATTGCCTGGAGGGCCGGCCCCTGACACCGGCACAGGCGCTTGAGATCGGCATGGTCAACAAGGTGGTTGCCGCACAGGACCTGATGCCGGAGGCTGCCGCGCTGGCCGAACGCATGGCGCGCCGTTCGCCACAGGCCGTGTTGGCCATCAAGCAGGCGGTTTATCAGGCTGCGGCGCAGTCCTGGGACGACGGCATGGCCTTCGAGAAGGGGGCTTTTCTTTCCATGGCTTCGCAGGCCAACACCCGGCAGGCCATGCAGGACTATGTGGCGCGTGTACGCGGGATCATCGCCAGCGGCCGGCCGATGGGCCTGGAGGATTTTCAGGAACTGATGGCGGGTACCGCCACCGACATGACGTCATGCCCATGAAATTCTTACGCAAGAGCCCTCTGCAAACGATCACGGTCACTCGCCGGATTGCCGCTCCCGTGGCTGCCATCTTCGCCATGCTGGCCGACCATGAAGCCTACGCACAGTGGCCAGGCATGGCGGTTGCGCGCCTTGAGCAGGCGGGGCTGACCACGCGCAACGGCACCGGAGCCTTGCGTTACCTGAAATCCGGACCCGTCTGGTTCCGTGAAAAAATCACCGCTTTTGAGCCCTCGCAACGCATGGACTACCTGATTGTGGATTCCCTGCTGCCGCTGGAACACAAAGGTGCCAGCATCCGGCTCCGCGAAGCGGGCGATGGCATCACGGAGGTCGTCTGGACATCGACATTCCGTCTCCGGATTCCCCTTGTCGGGACCGCCCTGACCCGCCTGCTGGCCCGACAGATGAGCCAGGGTTTTGGCGGGGCGCTGAAGCATGTCGAGCGCCAGCTTGGCGCGTCCCGTTGACAGCCCTTCCCATCTCTGGAGGAATTTCCATGGCTATGCCCACGAACCTCAAGGTGACCACTGAACGTCAGGGTCACCTGCTGCTGATCGGGCTCAACCGCCCCGACAAGCTCAATGCCTTCGATCCGGAAATGGTGAGCCAGCTGGCGGCGGCCTACACGCAACTTGCCAAAGACAAGCAACTCCGGTGCGGTGTGCTCTGGGCCGAGGGGCGTTACTTCACCAGCGGCCTCGACATGCCCGCCATCGCGAAGCATCTGCCCCGGCAACTGGTTTCACCGATGATTCCGCGCGGCATGATCGACCCCTGGGGCGTGAGTACGCCGCCTTGCCCCAAGCCTGTCGTCACTGCCGTGCAAGGGCGCTGCTATACGCTGGGCATCGAGTTGCTGCTGTCGGCACAGGTGAACATCGTCGAGCGCGAGGCTACCTTCACGCAATATGAAGTGAGCCGCGGCCTGTTTCCTTTCGGAGGAGGTACGGTGCGCTGGCCGCAGGCAGTCGGCCTGCACAATGCCTATCGCTACATGCTCACCGGTGACGAGTTCGATGCCGCCGAGGCCCATCGCATCGGCCTGGTGCAAGAGGTGGTGGAAGCGGGCGAGAGTCTGCCGGCGGCCATCAGGATGGCCGAGAAAATTGCCAGGCAGGCACCGCTCGGTGTGCAGGCCGTGCTGCGTAACAGCAGGCTGGCACAGTCCAAGGGAGCCACGACTGCCTTGGGTCGCATCCATCGCGAAATGCTGCGCATCCTGTTCAGCCGTGACCTGCGTCGTGGACTGCAATCCTTCAAGGAAAAACGCGATGCCGAGTTCGAAGGTAATTAAGAGCAGGTGGGTTCAGGCATTGGCGGCGGTTGTTGGAAACGGCCGGCTGTTGAAGGTGTTCCAGAAGAGAACGGGAGCTGTGGCGGTTTCCAGTGTTGCCAGGAAAGCAGCAGCGGATTTGCCGGAGTAGGTGCCCTCGAGCGGGATGCCAGCACCGGCAAAGGCGGCAATGGCCGCCTTGGCTTCGTTTGTGCCGTGGCCATAACCCGCACCGAAATAATCACCGATCAGCGTGGCAGCCGGCGCCTGCTTTGGCAGCCCGGTGATGCCGCATCCACGCATCACTTGCAGGGCGTGTTTTTCCATTTTCTCCGCCACTGCCGGCGTGCAGACGGCGAAGGGACCTAGCATCTCCGGGCCGACACGGATACCGGTGACGGTAGCATCAAGCCCTGCGAGCGCGATGCCCAGCGTCAGCCCAGCCAGCGTGGACACGCTGCTCACGGCCACGATGATTTCACGCGGCTCCGGGCAAAGCCCGGCGTCTATCTGCTCGCGCAATTCAAAAGCGGCGTTGATGTAACCGAAGACACTCACCGGATTGGAGCAGCCGGCGAAGAGGAAATAGCTGTCTGCTTTCAGCCGTGCCGGGTGCAGGTAATAGCGCAGCACCGCTTGCCACAGCGAGGCCCGGTGATCGAAGCGGGCACCGAAGTGCTGCATCCAGCGCTGGTTGGCCTGCACCGTGGGAGAGTCAGGTTGCGGAAAGGTGATGATGGTGCAGGGGATGTTTTCCTCTGCGCATATCATGCTGGCGGCGATGCCGGCATTGGTGCCAGTGGCACCCAGCGTGATTACTTCGCGCACTTTTTTCTGGCGCATCTCGCCCAGCACGAACTCCAGCTTGCGCAGTTTGTTGCCGCCGTAGACAGCATGGCTGAGATCGTCGCGCTTGATCCATGCTTGTGGGCCGAAAGCCGGCAGTGCCTGTACCGGCGTGGGCGTGGCGGTGAGCGCCACGGGCTGTAATGCCGTGGCAAGTGCCGGAAAGGCGCGGAAGAGGGGCCAGTGTGATGTCATGCCGGAAGAACTGACCACCAGTCGACGATTTTGCCCTCGCTGACCACGGCGATATCGCCGAATTCCAGCAGTACGCGTTCGCTCTGCGTGGGGCGCAGGAAGATGTGATCGTTCACCGCGAGTGGCACGCGTTGCGAGCCGTTCACGATGGCCTGGTTGCTGCTCTTGCCGTAAAGGCCGTTGTCGGAAAGCCCGGGTGGCGATTCGTAACGGGCCTGCCAGAGGCCGCCGTAGATGAAATAACTCTGTTGCCAGTTGCGGTTCCAGCCTGTGAGCAGGCCGCGCAATCCTTCGATGCCGGGGATGGTGGTGCCTTCCAGTACTTTCAGAACGGGTGCGGCAATGAAACAGGCAGGTTCGAGATCACCAAGCAGTTCCAGATCAAAGTCTGTGGGCTTGACCAGACAGGAGCCAGCCGCCAGTTCGTTCAGCGGTGAATCCTTGCCATGCAGACGCAGGGTCGGGCTGCCGGCACCGTTGAACACGAGTTGCTGTTCTCTCGTGGCGGGCATGAATTCGTGCAGTGCCTGCTGCATGTCGCGATAGCGCGTGCAGGCTTTTTCAAAACTCTGCTCGCGGCTTTCCAGCACGGAAGGAATCTTGCCGACATGCGCGTCGTAACCCATGAAGCCAGCGAGCTCCAGTTGCTCCGGATGTGCTGCAACGATATCCAGAAAAGGTTTCAGCTCAGCAGGTGACGCAAGGCCGCCGCGATGCAGGCCGACGTCAATCTCGATATTGATGCGCAGGCGCGTCCCCAGTGTCTCGGCCAGTTGCCGGTATTCCTGCAGGCGCTCCTGGCTGTCGACCAGCCACTGCAGTTGCCGGGAAGGATCAAAGGGGCCGGGTTTCAGTGTGCGATAGAAATTGGCGGCAGCAGCAACAGGCATGGGTTTGCCCAGCAGCAGGTCACTCTGTGGCAGCGCTTCGGTCAGCAGGTTGACATGCGGCTGGTGGAAAACCATCAGGCGCTGTGTATCAAATTCCTGCATCAGCAATTGCAACAGGGGTAGCGAAGGCAGGGATTTGGCGACCAGCCGGAAAGCTTTGTCCTTGGGCAGTGTGGCTTTTATTTTCTGTACGTTGGCCAGCAGGCGGTCACGGTCCAGCAGCATCAGCGGGCGGCCCTGTCCCTTATCGCGCAGTTCGGTATTGAGCATGGCGAAATAAGGTAGGTAGGCGCCGCCTTTGTCCTCTGGACGAAGGAGCAGGGCGCCGCCTGTGGCTGCGAGGGCTGCGCCGCCGAGGAGCAGCGTTCGACGTTTCATGGCGTCTCCCTCAATCCAGGAAAATCTTGCGGGCGTGCTCGTTGAGCAGCCGGCCCTGCGGGTCCACGCGCTCGCGCACCTTCAGGAAGTCCCCGAAGCGCGGATAAAGCTGGCGGAAATCGGCAGCGCCCAGTATGTGCAGCTTGCCCCAGTGCGGGCGCCCCTGGTACTTGCGGAAGACCGGTTCGGCCAGCCGGAAGAATTCCTTGTAGTCCTGCTTGTAGTACTGGTGCACGGAAATCGCCGCCGAGGCACGCTGGTAGAAGGGGCTGAGCCAGCACTCGTCCGCCGCGATGTAACGGAACTCGATGGGAAAGAACACGTTCACCTTGTTCTTGCGCATGACATCGAGGATTTCCTGGAAACATTCCAGTCCGCGGTCGGCCGGTACGGAATACTCCATTTCGTTGAAGCCCACCGTGCGTGGCGAGGCGAAGATTTCATGGGAGTCGCCCACGCGCTCCGAATCCGAGACAAACATGCCGACCAGCCGCTGCCACAGGGTATTGGTCCAAGGATATTTGCGTGCGCTGTCAGCAGCGAATTCCAGAATGGCGTTTTCGTCGATGAAGGACTCCACGGGCGCTGTGGGAGCATCCGTGGTGATGTCCATGCGCTTGACGATGGCCTTCTCGCCGAAAGGGAAAGCAAAGAATTCGATGTGCCGGTGCTTGTCACGGTCCCGCTGCAAGGTGGCGATGGCCTCCTGCGTGGACATGACATTCACCTGTTCGCGCAGACGGTAGGCGGCACGGTTCTGCAGAGTGATTTCGCTCAGGATGCCGATGCTGCCCACGGCCACGCGTGCGGCCTCGAAAAGTTCGCGGTCTTTTTCCGGCGAGCATGTGACGATGCTGCCGTCGGCCAGCACCAGTCGCAACTCGGTGACGGTAGCGGAAAAGCATTGCAACTGGCGGCCGGTGCCGTGTGTGGCGGTGCTGATGGCACCACCCAGCGACTGCATGTTGATGTCGGCCTCGTTGAGCAAGGCCTGGCCCACCTCCTTGAGTGCAGGCCCCATCTGCGCGATGCGTGAACCGGCGCGGAAGGTGGCGGTAAGGGCGCCAGTGTTGTGGCGCGTCATGCCATTCATGGCTTCCAGCGAGATCAGCGTGCCGTTGGTGGGGACTACCGGGCTGAAGGAGTGGCCTCCGCCGAAGGCGCGCAGGCTGCCTTTGGTGCCCTGCACGGCACGGACCAGTGCATCTTCGCTGTCGGGATAGAGAATGCCGGTCGGCTTGGCCGTCTGCCCGCCGGACCAGTTTTGCCAGCGTGGACCATCTTCTGCCTTGGCACCGGAGGGCAGGGCAAGGCCGACACCAGTCATGCCGATGGCGCCCAGTGCACCCATCCGGGTCAGGAAGTGGCGGCGCTCCGGTGAGAGCGGGAGTTCGGAGTGGTCCGTCATGGTGTGTCTCGGCAGTTGTTCTTGTTGTCGGGGCTTGTGATGGCCTGGAGTCTTGACGTCAGGCGCTGGCTCAAGCATAAAGCTGAATAGTTATCAGCTTTGGAAAATCATGTCCAGTCCACCTCGTTCATCCAGTGCACCGCTGCCTCGCCAGCGTGTTGTTCCCGTGCAGCAGCGCTCCCGCCTCAAGATCGAGTCCATCCTCGATGCCACCGCCGGCCTGCTGGCGGAACAGGGCATGGAGGCCGCCTCCATGCTGGCCATTGCCGAGCGTGCCGGCTTGCCGCCTGCCACGGTCTATCACTATTTTGAAAGTCGCCTCGCGGTGTTCGCCGCGCTGGCGGAACGCACCATGGCGCAGGTTGATGATGAGCTGGCGCGGCATATCGAACGTTTTGCCAGCGCTGGTGATATAGCAGCAGGTCCCTTGCTGAATCACCTGCATGCAGCTTACCGGCAGGCCCCGGGTTATGTGCTGGTCCTGCAGGCGCTGCGTGCCGAGCCTTCCTTGCGTGAAGTGGTGCGGGCCTCCAACCAGCGCATAGCCAATGTGTTGGCGCATGTGCTGCAGGAACGTACACGGCTGTCACCGCAACGTGCAGCACGCGTGGCCTGGATACTCAGCGAGTCCTGCGAGCAGGTCCTGCAGGAAGCGCTGGTGGCCGAACCTGAGGTGGCAGCCGAGCTGATGCAGGAACTGGTCATCATCGTGGACACCTTGTTCAGGCATTACACCACCACGGAATAAGCCCGCCCGCAGACGCTCGAACTCGATGGCAAAGACTTGTAGAGTCGCCGCAGTCTTTTGGGGCCGGCCGCTGCATGTTGTTGCCAGTGCCGGCCCGGTTTCCTGTCTCACAGCCGGAGTTGCCGTGATCCTCTTTCTTGTCGTTGCCATCCCGCTTGTCCTGCTCACGCTGGCCGCATTTTTCTGGCCACTGTGGCGTACCCTGCGCCGGCAACCTCCGGTAGCGCCAGATCGCGAAGAGCAGCCCGAATGGAAGGCGACCTGGCAGGTGCTGGCAGCGCAACGTGCCGAACTGGATGCCGATACGGAAGCGGCGACGCTGGCACCGGATGACCGCGAGGAGGCACTGCGTGAGTGGGCTGGGCGCGCCTCGGCCACGCTGGATGCCGTACCGGCGCCTGCGGTTGCCGGTGAGCGCTCCTTCCTGCGCTGGGCACTGGCCGGTGGTGTCGGCGTGCTGGCAGGTACGGCGCTGTTGTATGGCCTGCTGGGGCATCCTGCTGCGCTGGAGTATTCCGCCGAGGCGGCAGCACAAGTCCATGACGCATTCATCAATCCTGCGCATGCCGATTCCGCCACGGATGTGAAAGGCATGGTCGAGCGCCTGGAGGCCAGACTGGCCGGTGAGCCGGACAATCTGGCGGGCTGGGCACTGCTGGCGCGCTCCAAGGCACAACTGGGTGATTTTGAGGGTGCTGTGCGTGCGTATGAGCCGGCCTTGCGGCTGGCACCCCGGGACCCGGACCTGCTTGCCGATGCGGCGGATGTCTTGGGCATGGCGCAGGGTCGCAATTTGCAGGGCGAGCCTGCCGCCATGATTGCCACGGCACTGACGATTGATCCGCAGCATCGCAAGTCGCTGGCACTTTCCGCGAGTGCGGCCATGCAGGCAGGCAATCCGGCTGCCGCGCGCGCGTTCTGGCAGCGCTTGCGCGCAACGTTTGCCGATGGCTCACAGGATGCCATCGCCATCGACCAGATTCTGGCGCAGCTGAATGGCCAGCCTGCTTCTTCTTCTGCCAGTGCAACTCCTGTTGCCGAGCCGCTCCGGGAAGAAGCGCCGGCAGCAATACAAGGCAATGCCGTATCTGGGCAGGTGGAACTGGCACCGGCATTGCGCGGGCGCATACAGCCGGGCAGTACCTTGTTCATCTATGCACGACATGCCGCCACGGCAGCCGGCGCGCCACGCATTCCGCTGGCTGTGCTGCGTTTGCCGGTGCCGGCATTTCCTTTTAGCTTCACGCTGGATGATTCACATGCCATGGCGCCGGGCATGAATCTTTCGGGTGCTGAGCGAGTGGATGTCGAGGCCCGCATTTCCGTCAGTGGGCAGGCCACGCCGCAGACCGGTGATTTGCGCGGGAAAGTGACCGCCATCAAGACGGGCAGTGCCGGCATTTCCATCGTGATTGACGAGGTGCAGCCATGACAAGGTTGCATCGCACTCATGAAAGCATTCTGCCGGCTGCAAAAGGATGCCCGGCATGATTCCTGAGTTGGGACTGTTGCTGGCCATCTTGGCATTCCTGGTGGCCTTGCTGACGGCAGGCTTGGGGTTTTTCGGCGCTGTGCAGCGTCATCCTGCTGCTGCTCCTCTAGCAGTTGGCGGTGCTGTGTTGCAGTTCCTGCTGGCACTGGCCGCATTTGTTTGTCTGGCGCTTTCATTCCTGGCCAGCGATTTTTCCGTGCTCAATGTTGCCACGAATTCAAATTCACGCCTGCCCACGGCCTACAAGCTGGCTGCAACCTGGGGCTCGCATGAAGGATCGCTATTGCTCTGGGTGACCTTGCAGTCGGCCTGGATTGCAGCTTTTGCGCTGCTGTCGCGTTCGCTGCCGCCGGCTTTCCGCACGCGCATCATCGCTGTCCTTTCGCTGGTGCTCGCTGCATTCCTGCTCTTCATGCTGAGCACGTCCAGCCCCTTCCTGCGCCTGATTCCGGCAGCACCCGAAGGCAATGACCTCAATCCATTGTTGCAGGATGCGTTGATGGTGATTCATCCGCCCATGCTCTACATGGGCTATGTCGGCTTTGCAGTGAGCTATGCCTTTGCGGCGGCTGCCTTGCTGGAAGGGCGACTGGATGCGACCTGGGCACGCTGGGCACGCCCTTGGACAACGGCGGCATGGGCCTTTCTCACGGTAGGCATCATGCTCGGAAGCTGGTGGGCCTATCGCGAGCTGGGCTGGGGTGGCTGGTGGTTCTGGGATCCGGTGGAAAATGCCTCACTCATGCCCTGGATTGCCGGCACGGCGCTCATCCATTCGCTGGCTGTCACCGACAAGCGCGACAGCCTGAAAAGCTGGACCTTGCTGCTGGCCATCACCACCTTCTCGCTGTCCATTCTCGGCACCTTCCTCGTGCGCTCCGGTGTGCTGACATCCGTGCATGCTTTTGCCACTGATCCTGCACGCGGCGTGTTCATCCTCATGCTTCTGCTGGTGGTGATAGGTACGGCGTTCATGCTCTATGCCTGGCGTGCCAACCGCATCGGCTTGGGCGGGCGTTTCGATGCGGTCTCGCGTGAATCTTTCCTGCTGCTGAACAACATGCTGATGATGGTGGCGCTGGCCGTGGTCATGCTGGGCACGCTCTATCCGCTGCTGATGGATGTACTCGGTCTGGGCAAGATTTCCGTTGGAGCACCTTATTTCGACACGGTTTTTCCAGTCGTGCTCCTGCCCGCCGTGGTGCTCATGGCAGCAGGACCGTTTGCACGCTGGAAGAAAATTCCCCTGCCGGAGTTGTTGCGCCCCTTGTGTGCGGCTTTTTTCCTGGCACTGCTGGCAGCAATGGTGTTCCCCTGGTGGATGGGGAAGTGGTCTGCCGGTGTGGCTGTCGGATTGGGTGCGGCGACATGGCTGGCCTTCGGTACGTTGATGCATCTCTTGCAGCGACTGTCACTGCGGCCCGGGCGGCCGCTCTCGCAATCGCTTGCGGCCAATCCGCCGAGTTATTACGGCATGTTGCTGGCGCATTTCGGGATTGCGGTTTTCATTGTCGGCGTGACGCTGGTCAACGCTTATGAAAGCGAACGCGATGCCGTGATGACGCCGGGCAGCACTGTGGAAGTTGGTGACTGGCGTGTGACTTTCGTGGGCGTGGATGACGTGCAGGGACCCAACTACACCGCCGCCCACGGTGTGTTCGAACTGACTCGGGGTGCCGGCAAGGTGATACACCTGCTGGAGCCCCAAAAGCGCAAATACTGGGCCGGTGACCAGGTCATGACCGAGGCCGCCATCGACTCCGGCTTCTTCCGCGATGTGTATGTCTCGCTGGGCGAGCCGGTGCCCAGCAGTGACGGCGAAGAAGCCTGGGGCGTGCGCGTTTATCTCAAGCCCTTCGTGAACTGGATATGGTGGGGTTGCGTGCTCATGGCAGCCGGCGGCTTTCTGGCCGTGGCAGACCGCCGTTACCGCGTGCGTCGCCAACATACGGATGACACCGTCACGGTGGAGTCGAAGTGAAAGCCCTGCGCATTGCACTGCCCTTGCTGTTGCTGGCTGTGCTGGCATTTTTCTTGTGGCGCGGGCTGTCGCTGAACCCGCGTGAGATTCCCTCGGCGCTGATCGGAAAGTCCGTGCCGGAGTTTTCACTGCCAAGGCTGGATGCCCCGCAGGAGCAGGGCGGCCCGGCAGAAATGAAGGGCCGGGTCTGGCTGCTCAATGTATGGGCCTCATGGTGCGGCTCCTGCATCATCGAGCACCCCTTGTTGCTGGACCTGTCGCGGCGCGGCGTTGTGGAGATTGTTGGCCTGGACTACAAGGACGATGCGGCAGCAGCCGGCACATGGTTGAAACGCAACGGCAATCCCTATGCCCATGTATGGCAGGACCCCGACGGCCGCACCGGCATTGACCTTGGTGTGTACGGCGTGCCGGAAACTTTCCTGGTGGATGCCGGCGGCATCGTACGTGCACGGCATGTCGGCCCGCTGACACAGGACTTCATCGACAAGACCTTGCTGCCCTTGTTGGCGAAGGAGCGCTGAGCATGAAAAGCATCTGTCTGGCAGTCATGTTCTTCTGTGCGGCGACATGTGCAGCGGCGGTTGAAAGCCCTGTGGATGAAAACCGCCTCCGCCAACTCTCCAACGAACTGCGTTGCCTCGTTTGCCAGAACCAGTCCATCGCCGACTCCAGCGCCAGCCTCGCCGTGGATTTGCGCCATCAGATAAAGGAACAGATGGCCGCCGGCCGCAGCGACACTGAAATCCGCCAGTACATGGTGGACCGCTACGGCGACTTCATCCTTTATTCACCCCCCTTCAAGGCCAGCACCTTCCTGCTCTGGACCGGGCCCTTCCTATTCCTGGCATTCGCCATCGGCTTCGGGGTTTTCCTGATACGCAAGCGCAGCCGTAATGCAGTAGCGCTGACAGTAGAGCCCACCACAGGAACAGATGCAGAGGCGCTGTGGCAGCAAGAGAAGGAAAGAAGCCCGGAGTGACACTGTGCAGATAAACGGGGTTTACCCGTGTGCGAATGAATTCGCACCTACAGCTTTCCTGTCATTCCGGCGTAGGCCGGGACCCATACAGCCTCAAAATTCCCAGCATTGCATGGACCCCGGCCTGCGCCGGGGTGACGAGCGTGTTGATCAAGAGTGCGGCAAGCCCTTTCTTTGCCTACGGTACTGACCAACAAAAGAGCGAAAAAGCCTGTTGCGAGTCGCCGCACGGCGCGAGCATGACCACGTTGCCTCGGCTATGAGAACAGATGTCATAAGGCGAAGAGCCCTCCGCAGGAGTCACCTTTTCTTTGCTTACTTTCTTTTTGCGAAAAAAAGAAAGTGAGGCCCGCAGCAGGCGCAACGACATCATGAATAAACAACAGGAGAAAAAATCGAAAAACTTCGCCATCAAGCGAGATCAAGTAAAAATCCCTGCACTACCGGAAAAATGACTGGCAACGCCTATCACCCCGTAAACCGGGAGAAGTAGAAAACTACCTGTCCCCCTGCAAATCCATGAACCTCTCCGGCGCAATACGAATCGCCGCTCCCGTCGGGCAAGCCCGAACACAAGCCGCCCCACCTTTCTGGTCCATGCACATATCGCACTTCACCGCCTTCTTGGGCGCATCCGGGTTGTAAACACCAGCACGCTCACCCGGCGCATCACCCAGCCCCAGCAACATCCACGACAACAGACCGGTTGCGCTTTCCGTAGGTGCCGGCGCACGCATCTGTATCACGCCATAAGGACAGTTGCGCTCGCAGTTGCCACAGCCGATGCAAGCATCGGAAATGAACACTTCACCGGTGTCGGAGCGGCGTATGGCATCCGGCGGGCAGTCCTTCATGCAGTGCGGATGCTCACAGTGGCGGCATGAGGTCGGCACGTGGATGTTGTTGAAGGTGGGACCGGCAGCACGGTTCAGGCGCGACATGCCGTTGTGAGTTTCCGCGCAGGCAGTTTCGCAGTTGTTGCAGTGGATGCAGAGGGACTCGTCAATGAGCAGTACGTCGGTACCTTCACCCAGTCCCTGTCCCATGAGGAAGCGGATGATGTCGCTGCCGCCGCTCAGCTCCTCACGCTGCACATTGCTTTTCACGCGTTCCAGGAAGCGTGCGTCCATGTCGGCACGCCAGGCCGGATTCCGGGTGAGCACGCGCTTGAAGGTACCGGCATCCAGCAGCAGCATCTCAGTCTGCACGGTGGCCTGGATGGTGGCGGTGCGCGGCGTGTCGTTGATCAGCGCCATTTCACCCACGTAGTTGCCGGCTGAGACATAGGACAGCACCACGTCACGCCCATTCACGTCATTGGAAATCGTGACCGAGCCACTGCGAATGAGATAGAGGAAATCCGGCGCATCGCCTTCGCGGAAGATGACTTCATTGGCGGCATAGCGGCGCAGTTGCACACCACCGGCCATCAGCTCCGAAACAGCCTCGTGCGGCAGGTTGGGCGCCAGATAGGTGGTGATGGCACGGCGCACGAAGATTTCATCGATCTGGCGTCGTATGGTCTCGACGGAGGCAATGAATTTCAGCATCAGCCGACGCGGTGTCTCCACCAGGCTGCAACCGGCTCCGGCGCGTACCGTGGCGGTACGGCGGCGGCCGGAAATCAGGCCCATCTCGCCGAAGAACTGGCCCTTTTCCAGGCGTATCCAGGAGGAGGCGCCGTTTTCATCGAAGACTTCCACTTCGGCATGGCCTTCCACGATGGAAAGGAAGCTGTTGGTGTAGTCGTTCTTGCTGAAGATGATTTCGCCTTCGGCTGGCATGAGGATGCTGGATTCCAGCATGAACTCGCGCATTTGCAGCTTGGTGAAATCGCGGAACAGGGGCACGTTGTGCTGGATGACGGTGAGCGCTTCCGTTACCGAATAGTCCGGGCGGAAGTTGGCAAACTTTGCCAGCAGCAAGGGCTCGTCCGCCGGTACCACGGCCATTTCCATGATGGTGGAAACGACTTCATAGCCCTGGTTCATCGCCTGCTTGATGAGCGGGTAGCCACCCAATGCGCCGATCACGTACAGGCCGGGCACATTGGATTCGTAGGTCTCGCTGAGGGCGGGAACGGCATTGGCGTCGCTGTTGGGGAACTCGACGCCGAAGCTTTCGATCAGCTTGCGGGGCGGGCTGGCACCCAGACGGGCAATGACGCGATGACAGGAAATGATTTCCTCGCCATCCGGCGTGCTGGCGACATAGCGCAGCGGTTGTTCTTCACCGATGGCTTCCTCGACGCGCAGCGTGCGTGCGCCGTAGCGTATTTCGACGCTGCCATCCTTGGCGGCACCCATGATGAGGGAGTGGTTGGCATCCTTGCAGCGCGTGAATTCCATGTCCTTGTTGACGAGGATGACGCGGTTCTGCTGTGCCAGCGCCAGTGCGTTTTCGATGGCGGCATCACCGGCCCCGACAACGATGATGGTTTCGGCCTCGAACTCGGCAGGGTCGCGTAGCGTGTACTGCACGCGCGGCAGGCTGTCGCCGGCGGTGCCTAACTTGCGGATATTGCCCTGCAGGCCTATGCCCAGCACCACATGCCGGCCTTTGTACTGCTTGCCGTTCTCGCAGGTCACCACGAACAGGTTCTTGTCGAGCTTTTCCACGGCCGACACCTTGCGGCCGTAATGGATGTTGACGCCCTGCTGTGCCAGTTCGGTATTCCAGGTATCCAGCACCTCTTCACGTTTTCCTGCCGAGAAGCTCATGCCGCTTTGCAGTGGCAGGATGGCGGGCTCCGCCATCACGTGCTTGCCCTTCTGGTATTTGTAGATGGTGTCGGAGGCGTGCTCCTCGGCTTCCAGCAGCACATGCGGGATAAGCAGTTCGGCAGCACGCGAGGCGGCGGAAAGGCCGGCGGGCCCGGAGCCGATGATGATAACGGTCAGCACCTGTTCCTGATTTTCCGGTTCCAGGGCCTTGAAGGTGACGGTCGTGTTGTTGATATCTTCCATGGCGTTCACCTGCTGCTCACGGTGCGTGAGGGGGTGGCACTGCTGATCAGCTGGCGCAGCTTCTGCAAGTCACTGCGGAAAGCCTCGGGCTGGTATTTCTCGTCCTGTGCCAGTGTCTTGCGCATGCTGGCCAGCAGGCTGTTGATCTGGCGGGCGATGGGCGCACTCACGCCACCGGATTTCTGCAGATAGCCTGCTACGCCGGAAATGGCCATGAAGGCCTGTTCGGCGCCGGCGTAGTCGGTATAGCTGCCGGCCAGTCCTTCATCGACCAGATTGCGCAGAATGGTCTGAATGTCGGTGGTGGCAAAATGGCGCTGCTCGAAAAAGCGTATCTGCTGTTCCACGATCTGGTTGAGCTTGCGTGCTTCGGCCAGTGGGTCAGCGCCGCGGATTTCACCGGCAATCGCCTGGTGCAGCCGTTGTATCTGACTGCTCATGGCGGTGGTGCCGGCAGGGTTCACGGCTTTCACGATATTGCGCAGCATGATCAGGTTGGCATCGTTCAGGCGTATGCGGCCGGGGCCGACATCCAGCCGCGGCTGCCAGCGCTTCTCGGACATGGGGTGATGGCAAGCGTGGCAGTCGAAGAGCACCAGTTCCGGGAAGAGGCCGTCACGGCCCTGTACCGGATCGGTCAGTGTGTTGAGCAGGGATTGCACGGCAACAGCCTGGCCGATGGCCCAGAGACGCACGCCGTCAAAGTCGCCCTTGCGTTCTTTCCAGTCGGCATCGATGCGGTAATGCGGCGGCTGGAAATTCGTGAAGGTTTCCAGATCAAAGCCCAGGCGCGGATGCCCTGCGCCCATGATGCGGTGCGTGACCAGCTTCTTTTCATTGCCGAAATGGCAGGACAGGCAGAGCTTGGCCATCTCCACGGGGCGGCTGGTGGGGTAGAGGCCGTTCTGTATGTTCTTCGCATGTGTGGCGCCGGCTTCCACATGGCTTTTTATCCATTGCGAGGCGGGGCCATGGCAGGCTTCGCAGGAAACGCCCTCGCTCAATGAAAAGCGTTCGCCGCGCCGGTTTTCCGGCGGATTGTGGGTGTGGCAGTCCAGGCAGATTTTTTCTTCGTGCGCCGGTTTGGCCAGCCCCATGTTCTTGGCAATGCGTTTCGAGTCTTCGTTCAGCAGCAGGTTGTAGGCATTGGCGTGCTTGTCGAAGCGTAGCCAGGTGGAATATTCGTTCTGCAGGATGTGCGAGTTCTGCCAGGGTGCGGAGGCACCGTGGCACATGCTGGAAGCACAGTTCACCACGCCGACGGTCTGGTGGGGCGAGTCCTGCGGCAGTGTGGCGGCGTGCAGGCCGGTCGCAAGAAACAGGCTGGCCATGAGCGGCCAGAGCCGCCACAGGAAATGTCGATGCCGCATGTCGGTGGATTTCATCGCTTGCCTTTTGATGCCGGGGGCCGGGCCTTGAAGCCCGAGGCCGAGGTTTCATCGCTGACGGTCCAGAGTGATCCGTCTTCGCGCCGGTAGAGCTTTTCCATTTCTGCCTGATTGAAGGGGCGTGAGCCTATGCGCCCGAACACGGCGATCTGGCCGCCGGTTTCGTCCACGGCGCGGTCGCGGTCCAGGCCCTTGGCCAGAGAAAGTGCTGGCGATGCGGTGCGCCGTTTTGCAATGACCTGCGGTTTGGGCTCCGGCGAGAAGCCGTAGAAGCGCGGCTGGGAATCCGGTGAGGTCAGTTGCAGCACCTTGAGGCCGTTCTTGCCGTCAGCCACATAGGCAAAGAGCGAGGCATTGGTGCTGCCCACAATCACGTCCTGCGTGTCGTTTAGCGCGCCGTTGTCCGTGAAGCGATCGTGTATCGCGAGCGCTTCAGGTTTTTCCACGTCCACGATGACAAGGCCGTCGGCACCGGCGGCGACATAGGCATAGGTGCGTGCGACATAAACGCGCCGCGCATCCTTGAGAGCGATGTGGCGCGGCAGGAGTCTAGGCTTGCGCACTTCCGTCACGTCCACTACCTGCAGGCCGGTCTTGCTGGTAACGAAGAGGTAGCGGAACTGGAGGGCGGTGGCACGCACATCTTCCAGCGGCAATACGGTGACCAGTTTCGGTGACGTGGGTTTGTCCAGGTCCACGATGACCAGCCCGGCCTTGGCAGCGACATAGGCGAAGTGTCCGCCCAGCGTGATGTGACGGGCGTCATCCAGGATGCCGTCCGGATTCCAGGTGACGGCGCGCTTCAGATGGTTGTTGCGCGCATTGCCGTCGGCCAGTGTGTTCACGTCGGTGAGGATGAGCCCTTCCTTGCGGTCGGTGATGGCAACGTAGTTGTAGATCGGGTGGAAAGGCTGCTCCTCGTTGGTGACACGCATGAGGTCGCCCTGGTTGCGCAGGGGAGCGATGGGCTGGTTGGTGGGTAACGCCACGCAGCTGGCATCAGCCGAGCCGATCAGGTTCTGTTGCCCCAGCGGTGAGTAGGGCGCGGTGATGATGCGCTGGGCGATGCCCTTGTTGGCAATGCTGGCCACATCGTAAACACGCATGCCGCCTTTGCCTTCAGCGGCAAACAGGTATTCGCCGCGCAACTGCAGGCAGCCCACTTCGCCACGGCTGCGGTGGTTGTGCGCGAACTGCAATTCCTGCTGCTTGCTCGAGTGCGTCTTGAACCAGTCGGGATAGGCATATTTCTGCAGATAGCTGCCGATGACGGCCTGCGGCTCGTCCCACTCCGTGACCTGCACGGCTTCCACGTGGCGGCTTTCTCCCAGCCAGGCATGGAAGCCGACGAAGTTCACGAAATTGGTTCCCTGCAGTAGCAGCTGCGCCATGATGGCGTTGTTGTCGTTGTTCTTGGAGACATGGCAGTCCGAGCAGGTCTTGGTTTCTTCCTTGCGCTCGGTGTGCGCGAAGTGAGGCGCGAAAGCCTGCGAGGAGAAACCGCTGGCGGCAACCGGTGCCTGCTGGATGTAGATGCGCTCGCGGTTGCTGTTGGTGGACGACAGGATAAGCGCCGAGCTGGAACGCACGGGAGCAATGCGTGATCCCTTCACCTTGCCGTGTATGCCGAGCTGGAACACGTCGTCACGCACCACCTGAGGGTTGTAGGTGGCGTAGTTGCGTGTTTCGCCGCCTTCGTAATGATGGCGTTCGGTTTTCCAGTTGGCCTGTATGGGCAGGTGGCAGCCAGAACAGCTGGTGGTCCACGAGGTGTGGCAGGTGTAGCAGGTCATTTTTTCGTTGTCGTGCGCCAGCTCCGTCACACCGGGGCCCCATTCGCCATTGCGTCCGGCCTCACCGGCGGCCATGAGCTTGGCGCGTGCCGCTGTTGCGTTGTAGTGCGGGCTTTGCGGGTTCACCGCATCCTTCACCAGCGAGACTTCCCATTCCTTGGCGGGGTCGGTGGCGGCGCGCTGGAAGAGTTTGCCGTCGCGCCATTCAAAACGCTTACGGCCATCCTGTGTGCGCAAGAGCGAAAGATCAGTGCCGCCCGGTTTGGCAGCAGGGCCGCTGGTGAACAGCGTGGGGTACTTGGTGGCCGAGCCGTGGCAGTCGACACAATCGATCTCGATCGCAGCGGCTACCTCGCCGTAGATGTGGCCGTTGCCGTGCATGTCCTGCGCGAAGTGGCAGTCCACGCACTGCATGCCGACATCCATGTGGATGGAAGAGAGGTGCACGGCTTTCTTGAACTTGTCCGGATCGTCATCCGCCACGATGTTGTTCTGCTTGTCCAGCAGGGCACCCTTGCGGTTGCGCTTGAAGACGGCGCGGAAATTCCAGCCGTGGCCATGGTAGTCGGCGAACTGCGTGTCTTTCAGTTTCGGATTCAGCGAGGAGACTTCCTTGAGGAATTCGGGGTCGCTCCACTTGCCGCGTATAGCGGCTTCTTCCGGGTTGCGGTCCAGGATTTTCCGGGCTTCGGCATCCGTGGGGTATTTCTGCTTTTCCGGCCACATATGCGGCGCGTCGGATTCGTAGTCCCACATCGTGTAGCCGTAGAAGCTGTTCACGAAGATGTTGGGCTGGTGCATGTGGCAGGTCATGCACTGCGAGGATGGAATCGCGCGGGTGAACTGGTGCTTGATGGGATGGCCCGGTTCTCCTTTCGGAATTGTCGGGTCCACGGTCTGCGTTTCGCCGCTGCTGCCGGCATAGGCATAAAGGCTGCTGTGTTTGGGGTCGCGGTCGTTGGCATAGACCGTGTGGCAGGCGGTGCAGCCGGAGGAGCGGTAATCGCCGGGCTGTTCGTTGGTGCCGAGGAACCAGAGATGCGGGTCGTTGAGGCGTGTCTTGGTGACGTTGATCAGCGGCACGGCAATGCGGCTGCCGGTGCCGGGTCCACGGTTGGACTGCTTGATGTCGGGGCGGCCGGGCTCGTCCAGCCGTTGCAGGAGGCCGGTGACATTGGGCAGGCCCACTTCCGGGAACTGGCTATTGATGACACGTCCGCCGCTTTCGAAGACGCGGAAGACATCGGCAGGCGGGGCTGTTTCCCAGGCGGGCAGCGGCGCAAGGCGCGGCAATATGCCTTTCTCCGTCATCAGTGGCGTCGGTGGCAGTGGCGAAACGAGTTCCGCAGGCTGGCTGTCGGCTGTGTAGGCCTCACCGACGATATAGCGTTTGTAGGGCAGGATGCCGTTGTTGTAGGCCGCACCGCCCCAGAGCATGGCTGAGGTTGCCATGAGGCTGCGCTCGGAGGCCTGGATGATTTCCAGATGGCAGGCGCCGCAGGCATCACGGGCGACACGCAGGTCGCCAGGGTTCATGAAGCGGATGAAGGCGGGGTGCTCTTCATTGAGTTTGGTGTAGGACGCTTCCGGACTGGCGGAAGAGGGATAGCGCCAGAATTTTTCGTTGCGCGGAATGATGTGCGCAGCATCCATGGCATCACGATAAGCCGCGTGACCGCTGCCCTTGTAGTTGGCATTCAGCGGGCGCGTGATGCTGGCGTTGCCGCCGTGACAATCCGTGCAGCCCAGCACGACGGCGGGGTTGGCGTGCATGGTGTGGCTGTCGGTGGCGAGGTGGCAGCTCATGCAGCCATCGGTTTTCTGCAGGGCGTCTGCCTCGGTTTGCGTGAGCGGCGCCGGCGGTGCCATTACGTAGTGGCGACGCATGTTGTCGCGTTTCTGGGCGGCATCCAGTTGCTGCTGCTCGCTGGCGGAGCCGAAGAAACGGTCCAGCCAGCTTCCCGTGGTTTTGCCGCTGCCGCCGGAGGCCTGCACGACAGCCGTTCCCGCACCGCCTAGCAGTACCACCAGCAGTGTCAGCAACAGCATGTTCAGGTAGCGGCGATGCATCATGGTCAGAAAGCCAGAATCACGTTGAAAAGGGCGGAATAGAGTGGAATCGATTCGCGGTCGGCATAGAGCTGGCGCAGCCCCTTGCCGGGCAAGAGCGCGGCAAGGGAACCGGTGATCACGATGTTCTGTGAGTACAGGGGCCGGAACTGGATGCCGGCAGAAATGTCGGTGCCAAGATCACGCGAGGGCGGAGCCTGGTTGCGCAATACGCCCAGCACTTCGGTTTCGTTGAAGTGCAGTTTCGAGACATTCCCCAGGAGGCGCAGCGTGGGCAGCAGGTCGAAATCCGCGCCCATGCCCAGCAGCAGCAACCCCGGATTCACGAAATTGGATTGGCCCTTGTCCTTGGAGGAGCGCAGTGATGGCAAGAGGCCGTTGCGCCCGGAGAGTGCAACGCCACCACCACCTACCAGCGGCACGGCTTGGCGGATGAAGAAGCTGGTATCGGCACCGGCGAATTGCGGATTTTCCAGGATGGCATCGAAGCCGCCGGCCGTGCCGTTGAACGGGTCCTTGTCGCCGGAGGCATAAAGGAAGTTGCCGCGCAGGCGTATCCAGCTGAAGTCGTGGGAAAGCTCGCTGGCGACCATGAAAGCCTGGATGTCCTGTGCCTTTTGCGCGAGCGGGCTGCGCTCGTCCCGGCCCAGTGCCAGCCAGGCCGAGGTGGTCAGGTTGTAGCGGCCGAAGTGGCCGTCACCGTTGTAGCCGAGATAGGTCACTTCGTAATCGTGCGGACGCATGTCGCCGAGAATGGCGGGGCGCACGAGAAAACCGTTGTCGTCGTAGTAGTCCGGCGCATCTTCGCGGTTGCGGTTGTGCAGCAGCGCCAGCTGGCTGGTGAAGCCGAAGCGTGGGAAGTCCTGGCGATAGACGTTGAAGAAGAACACGTCGTCGTCGCGTGGGCGCTGGCTCAAGTCATTGAGGCCGCTGTTGGTGTCTTTTTCCAGACGGCGCATCCAGCCCAGGTTGTATTGCCAGAGGTTGTTGTCGCGTGTGCCGAACAGCCGTATGCCCAGTGCATTGTCCTGGAAGAGGAAGCCGCGGAAATCGGCCTGCATGGGCTGTATGCCGATGCGCAGGCTGTCGAAGTCGTAGCGGTCCGAGACATTGCGCAGGTGCTTGTCGAAGAACAGCTCCTGCACGCCCACGAAATTGTCGGTGCGGCTGAGGCCCGTGCGCGGATCGATACGCAGCGCACGCTCCTCTTCCACGCGCGAGCGGTTGTGGTTGAACACGGGCACGAAACGGATTTCGTAGTCGGGCGGCTTGAACGTGGTGTTGCCCTTGATCAGCGCCAGATTGAGGATGACGTTTTCCACCAGCGTGGACTGGTCGCCACCACCGAAGATGTCGGTGGCTCCCGGCTGGTTGGAGGTTTGCGGCGCGATTGGCGTGGGCAGGCGGCGCATTTCAAAAGTGGTGTCGGAGACCAGGCCCAATCCGAAAAACCATTCCGGTGCAAAAGACGGTGCAATGGGCAGGTCGGCCTTGAGCACGTTCTGGTTGTAGGGGTCGTAAAGCGGGAACTTGAAATCCAGCGCCTGCATGATGCGCCAGCGGTCCGGCACCGGCAGGGATTCGCGGGGCAGGCTGGCCTGTGGCGGTGGGACCTGATCCGGATTTTCCAGTGCAGGCGCAATCGCGATGCGGTGGCTGCTGATGGCGTGGCGATGGATGTCGTCTGCTGTTCTTGCGGGCTCGCCGCTGCCGTCCAGCAGCAGTGGCAGAACAGCAGCATCGGTGGGAGTGGCCGAGAGCGTCATGCGCCCTTGCTCACCGGCTTCCATCAGCAGCCATCCGCTGCTGCTGTCACCGCCCGTCAGGGTCACCCGGAACCAGTTGCCGGAGCGCTGATCGGCACGCACCACCTGGCCACGGGCCAGTGTGGCCAGCACACGTGCATCGGCACGTGGTGCTTCCCGAATGGCAACGAGGGTTATCAGCACCTGCAACTCGAAGTGTTCAGGTTTTGCAGCAAGTTCAGATACAGAGGCGGGGTCTGTCGCATCACCTTGTGCCATGCCCGGCAACAGCCACGGCATGGCGGCCAGCAGCAGGCCGGCCACATGCTTGCGGCGAAAATCAAAGGCCGGCGCAGACATTTTGCTGGGTACTGCCATTGAAGGGGGCGGGAGGGCACTGCGCATAACGCAGGCGCGTTCCCATGGGTTTCAGCGTGTCGGCGCGCATGCTTGCCGGCGCATTGCCGGGCGGATTGAGGCTGCCACTGGCGCGCAATATGTCTTGTGCGCGGGCTGTTCCCAGCAACGCGATCATGTCGTCCTGGTCCACGCCGTCACCGGAGACACCCATGGCGCCAATGAGTTGTGTGCCGCGATAGAGCGGCACGGCGCCCGGGAATATCTGTATGCCGTTACGGATGGCCGGCAGGCCGGTGCAGCCGACAGCGAGCGAGCCGCCCACGCTGGCCACCAGCTGGTTGAAAACCAGATCCAGTTGCAGGCCGACATTGAAGGGGCTCCATTCGGCGAGCGGTTTGGAAAAAGGTCCGTTGGGCGAAGGCACGGGGCCATCGGGAAACGTGGGGCGGTGGATGTTGCCGATGGCGCGCGGCGTGAATGCAGTACCGTCGGCCAGGAGCTGCGGGTTGTCAAAAAAACTGCGGGCATTGCTCACGTAATCGGCAATGGCCGAAGGTGGGCCGGAGAGATAGGCCGCGGGCGGCAGCGTGCCCAGTTGGGCGCCGGCATTGGCCGTGGAAAAAAAATTCGCGCTGCGGGCTTTTTGCAGCGCCACATCCAGACCGAAGAGCGGAGCGTCCGGCGTACGCACGAGGCCGAGCACTTCGCCGGCAGCATCAACCACCGTGATGCTGACCTGCGCGGAAGAGCCCAGTGGCCGGCGTATCTGCGCACGTGCCTGATTGGCCACACCCAGTGCGCTGGCCAGAAGTTGTTCCACTTCGGCCTGCTCCAGTCCGTCATTCGGTCCGGCAACAGGGAGAGTGCTGTCACGTGCGGGGAAGCGGTTGGTGCCGGCCGCGTCCGTCAGTACCCAGGCACCGGAAGCGGGATCGGGCTCCACGCCGGAGCCGGTGATGCCCATGCGCATGCCCGCACGAATGGCATTGCCGCTGTAGCCAGGCACTGCAACGAGGTTGGCTGGCAGCAGCAGGGCGGGTGTGGCGCTGGTCGGATTGCTGCGCAGGCGCTCGGAGTCGATATAGCGGAAGCTGCGGCCATCAGCGGTGATGCGGTTGGCACGAACGTCGGCGGGTGCGCTGTAGCCGGTACTTGCGGCCACGGCGATGAGTTCGTCCACATCGTTGTCGATATTGCTGATGAAAAGATCGATGCCGTAAATGCCGTCGGCCATCACGCCGATACCGCCCACCACGACACCGTCCTTGTAGAGCGGCAGTCCACCCGGATCACCGGCCAGCCCCAGTGGCGCATGCTTGGGGCCGATGTCGCCATCCGCCATGCGGTTGACGAGGTCTGAGCAGGGCAGCTGGCTGAACTGCACGCCATACAACGGGCCACTGGGCTGGTTGGCTTCGCCCGGATTGAAATTGCGCTGGATGATCTGGCTGGCCGTGCGTGTGGAAAATGCATTGCCGGAGGATGAAAGATAAGCGCCGGTGATGGCCTTGCTGATGGCGGCAGCGGTGCTGGGAATGATGCCGGCCACGCCATCCAGGCCACCACTGACACTGAGTCCGCTGACGATGTCCACGGTCGCGCCGGCTCCCGGCATCTGGTAAACCGCGAGCACATTGCCGAGGCGATCGCTGACGGCAAAGGTGGCTTGCACGTTTTGCGCATTCGCCTCGTTGATGCCTTGCGCGAGTATGCGTTCGACATCAGCCACGCTCAGGAAAACGGCATCCAGTGCGGCCGGTGGCGTGACAGCAGGCTTGTCGCTTTCGCAGCCGCTGCTGGCCAGGAGGGCCAGCAAGGCCAGTGCCTGCATCATCCGGCGCGACCTCACACCGGGATCGCCCGCCATTTTCATGGCGCTTTCCCGGTGGCAGGGTTTGCCTGCAGCAGGGCGGCGTCACGGGCGGAAGGCCAGAGGCCGTGATTTGCCGGCATGTTCTTTTGAGAGGCCTCGTGACTGACTTCGTGGAAGCCGTGGCAAAGGCCGCAGTTGGAAACGATCTTGCGCGGCTCGGGCTTGTTGCCGGCATGGCAGCTGCGGCAGCTTTCGATATCCGGGATCAGGATGTCGGCAGCGGACTTCGATGTACTGGCGGCGTGGCAGCCGTTGCAGGAAAGCATTTCATGCTTGCTGTGCATGAATTTGGCTTTCGGTAGCCAGAGCGGTGCCTGTGATACCGGGGCAATGCTCCAGCTTGTCTTGCCGCCCGCGCTGTCCAGTCGCGTGACTTCGTGGCAGCTGAAGCAGGTGGTCTTCTCGAAAATTTCCTGGGCCGAGAGTTGTACCTGCCGCTGTACGTCGCTGTTGCTGCTGAGACGGATTTCGGCCGCCGCTGATTTTCCGGGAATGCCGCGTGCGGCGCTGCTGTCGTCAGCCGCACCCGTGGCACGGTTCAGCACGATGCCGTTGATGGCGAGATAGCTGTAGTAGTCGCGCATGGTGGAGAGGACTTCGTCCACATTGCCGTGTGGGACCTGGCGCTCGGGTGCTGCCACTTCAAAGCGCAGTTCGTGGCAGGACTGGCAGTTGTCCTTCATGGTCACGGGCTTGAAGCGCACGCCGCTGCTGTCCGGCACATGGCAGGTTGTGCAGTCGGTTTTCACCAGTCCCTGCGGGCTGCGTACGCCGCGCGGGTCCAGATGCACATTGTGTGGAAACTTGAGCCCGCGTTTTTCCGTCAGCTTGGCTTTGTTTGTGAGTGAGCTGCGGGAGACGGCGGCTTTGCCCTGCGCGTCATGCGCACCCGCAAGGAAGCTGATACGGAATTCCGGATGCTCCGTGGCGAAGTCGCTGACATTGCCTGTCAGAGTATCGGGCAGGCGCTGCTTGATGTCGGCATGGCAGGCGCTGCATTCAGCCATGTAGTAGTGACTGATCTGCTGCTTCAGGCCCAGGGTTCCCGTGTGGTCACGGTGGCAGCTCGCGCAGCGCACTTCATCCAGGCCAGTGCCGGCTGCCATTTGCGGACTGACATGATCAGCCAGTGTCTGGTGGCAGGCCCTGCAGTCAGCGTCCTGAACGCGCGTGAAAGACTTGCTGTGACAGAGCTTGCAGTCATTCGCAAAGGGTTGGTGGCCGATGGCGATCTTGCCGGGGCTCCATGCTGCGTCGGCACCCAGCGTCATCTTGCGCTTTGCCTGGTCGAGTTGTGTTTCCTGCCGGCTGTTGGCCTCCGGCAGCTGGTACTGCACAAAACTCAGGACGGGCAGCAGCAGGAAGAGCGTGATGATGATGCCGAACAGGAGCCAGGAGGCCGTGCGTTTTGAAACGGGCGCGCGGCGGGCCTGCTCGTAGATGTCCTTGGCAGAGAGAGAGGATTTTCCCGGCAGCGGCTGTACCAGTTCCACGGTGATGGAGAAGTCGGCATCCGGGCCGGGCTCCAGGACCTCAAGCTGGAAGGGGCCGATCTTGAAAGACGTTCCGGGTGTCAGTGTTTGCGAGCGGTAGACACCGGTGGCTTCGGCATTGAGATCGACGGCGTCGTACATCTGCGGGGCATTGCGGCCCAGGATGATCGTGCGCGTGTGCAGGGGTACACGCGGGTCTGCCAGTCGCAGCTCGCATTCTGCACCGCGCCCGACCCGGATCTGGTCGGCCTCCAGCATGCGGGTCGAGCGCATGGGGTTGCCGCGGGGCGAGCGTGTAATGGTGGTAAGGATGACCTTCATGCTGTCGTCCTCACCAGTAGAAGAACACGGCCACGACATGCGCGGTCAGTGCGGCGAGGAGGGCTATGGACAGAGGCACGTGCAGCATGAGCCAGACATCCAGCCAGGCCTTCTGGCGGGTATAGCTGCGCAGGCGGTTGAGCCTGGCCAGCTTCTGCAGTTGCAGCTTGTAGAGCTCGGTGTTGATGCGGGCCTGGTCCTCGCTGAGGTTGCCGGTGCGGCTGAGAAGTACCGTGACTTCCGTGGTCTTGCACCGTGGATTGAGACCGGTGAGCTGTTGCCCGAAGCTTTCAAAAAGTGGTGCGTTGATGGACTCCATCAGTGCGCGGTTGATGTAGTCGACATGATTCATGGCCAGGTTGCGGCTGTAGTTGTCGATTTCCGCAATGGCGAGCAGGTGTTGCTCGAGCGTCTCGCCACGCAGTGCCGAGCTCATGCGGGATGGATTGCGGATGTAGAAGTACATGCCCCAGAAACCGCTGGCCACCACCAGCAGCGTGAGTGCGTAAGCCAGCGTATGCACGTTCCAGCCAAGCTCGAAGCCCGTATGCAGGGTTGCCACCAGCACCAGTGCGCCACCGAGGTAGACATGTGCCGAGAGCCAGCCCTGTACCGTACCCAGGCTGGATTTGTAGCTGCGCTTGCGTACGCCGTAGGCCAGTAGCCAGAGAATGAGCAGGGCGCCGAGTGTGCCCAGGGTGTAGCCCAGCCAAGTGCCGCCATTGGGTTTGATATCGGGCGTGTGCAGGAAATAGGCGAGTACGCTGCAAAGGGATAACAGCAAGGCCAGCTTGAGATAGCGATAGCCATGATAGGAAAGTAGCGACGGCTGCTTCATTGGCGTTTTTCTTTGCTGGGACTGGGTATCGGGGTCGGTGCCGGGCGTGTCAAAAGTACCGGAGATACTCAGCCTGTCTGGCTTTTATGGTGCACGTTGTTCATCTCGTCCATGAGGTGGCGGTCACCCTGAAAGGGAGGGGACCTAAAGTGTTCAGAGTCTACCAGACGTTCTGTGAATTCAATGTGTTTTGGCAGGGCGTGGCGGAATTTGCCACTCGGGGCACGGTTTTTTCTTCCGGCAATGTATGGTGGGCCCAGCAGGACTTGAACCTGCGACCAACGGATTATGAGTCCGCTGCTCTAACCAACTGAGCTATAGGCCCGTGTGCGCAAAGGGGGGAATGCGGCGAGGCGCGAGTATAGCGAAAAGCGCCTCAGCCGGAACCCCGGGAAATCCCCGGGATTCCGCTTTTCTCAGTGGGCGTCCGGGCGTGGGCCGGTAAGGTGCGGATGGGCGTGGCTGCTGATCTTGTCCACCCAGGCCATGACCAAGGCTGAGAGCAGGAAGGCCATGTGGATGACGACCTGCCACATGACGGCATCGTTGGTCTTCTGGTCCACCTCGATGAAGGTCTTGAGCAGGTGGATGGAGGAAATGCTGATCAGTGCCATGGCCAGCTTGACCTTGAGCAGGCCGGCATTCACGTGGTCCAGCCACTCCGGTTCGTCAGGGTGACCTTCAATGCCGAGGCGTGACACGAAGGTTTCGTAGCCGCCGATGATGACCATGATGAGCAGATTGGACACCATCACCACGTCGATCAGGCTGAGTACCGTCAGCATGACCATGGTTTCCGTGAACTCGGTGGCATGGCTCAGCAGGTGCCATACCTCCTTCAGGAACAGGCCAGCATAGACCGCCTGCGCCACGATCAGGCCGAGATAGAGAGGAAGCTGCAGCCAGCGGCTGGTGAAGATGATTTTTGATAGCAGGCTCATGCTGACAGTGCCAGGGTTGCGGTGTGGGGATGTGTCCATGATGGCTCTAGTGACGTTGGGGTGTTCTGTTTATCACGAAGGATTATACGAAAGTATATTGACGATGCGGGCTCCCGGATTTCCACATCTTGCCCTCGAGATATATATGTATGACGTTAACCAGGATGGCAAAGATTGCATAAATAAAAGTGCTTTCTCCAAACAGAAAAATACCGCTCCCGAATATGAGTCCTAGCGCAGGAGTCAGGAGATATTCTGGCATGGGGATGATGTTTCTCAGGCGTGAAAAGACATTGGGGCGGCTTTCACGGTTCCGGTTGGTATTGTGGTTGATATAAAAGGCAAATGCGGTGAAGTCGTGTATCACAACTGGCGCAATGATCATCAGCAGGGGCAGGTTCAGGATGAACATGCCCACAACCAGATAGAGCGTCAGGGTTTGAGCACCTATCATCAGCATGCCCGTTCGGGTTTGGCTTTGCCTGGCTGTCAGTACGCTCACTATGCCGAATGCAACAAGAAACAGTGCTGCTGCCCAGATCAGGAGGGTTTCAATGATGGGCAGTAGCTGAATGTCGGGGTTGTTCCGTCCCAGAATGGCAAAGAAGCTTACGAACTGGATGATGATGGTCATCCAGCGCCAGGTTTCATGCAGGCGGGATTTGTTTCTTGCCAGCATGGCGGCAATTCCTGCCTGTTGTGAGCATTGATGATAGAAATTATAGGTAAGCAAGCATGCCATGAAGAAGGCATCGCCTATTGCCAGAATTAGCCCCAAAGTTCCTATGCCAATCAACACGCATTTCACCAGGGTCCATTTATAAGCCGCTATGTACTCCTTGTCGGCGAAGGTAAACATGCTTGCTATGGCATGGGGTGTTTGCAGTAACAGGCCTATCAATAACATGAGGCGGTTATCAAAAGAGATACGCTGTGAAAGGCTCATGCCTGATGACAGGAAGTCAATGAAAACGAATAAAGCTACAAGCGGCGAAATGAGGTAAATGGCCAACAGGATGTTGGGATTAAGGTGGGTTAATGTCGGGATGGGGGCAGGTATTTGCTGTGGAAGGGGATTACTGACTGTAGTCATGGTTCGCCCCCTTTTATTTGTGTGTTCTTGTTGGTATTTCGCCTTGCTGGCGCCGGCGTGCCTTTGTTCGCCGGCGCCCACGTTTTATTGTCGGGGCCTGTGACTCACTCGGTATCCAGGAAGGAACGCAGGTGCTCCGAGCGTGAGGGATGGCGCAGCTTGCGCAGTGCCTTGGCTTCGATCTGGCGGATACGCTCGCGAGTCACATCGAACTGCTTGCCGACTTCTTCCAGCGTGTGGTCGGTGTTCATGTCGATGCCGAAGCGCATGCGCAGCACCTTGGCTTCGCGCTGAGTGAGGTTGGCCAGCACTTCGCGTGTGGCTTCGCGCAGGCCTTCTGCCGTGGCGGCATCCACCGGGGACTCCATGGTGTTGTCCTCGATGAAATCCCCAAGGTGGGAGTCTTCATCATCGCCGATGGGTGTTTCCATCGAGATGGGCTCCTTGGCGATCTTGAGGACTTTGCGCACCTTGTCTTCCGGCATGTCCAGACGCTTGCCCAGTTCTTCCGGTGTGGGTTCGCGGCCCATTTCCTGCAGCATCTGGCGAGAAACGCGGTTGAGCTTGTTGATCGTTTCTATCATGTGCACCGGGATGCGGATGGTGCGGGCCTGGTCGGCGATGGAGCGCGTGATGGCCTGGCGTATCCACCAGGTGGCGTAGGTGGAGAACTTGAAACCACGGCGGAACTCGAACTTGTCCACGGCCTTCATCAGGCCGATATTGCCTTCCTGAATGAGGTCGAGAAACTGCAGGCCGCGGTTGGTGTACTTCTTGGCAATGGAAATCACGAGACGCAGGTTGGCCTCGACCATTTCTTTCTTGGCACGGCGGGCCTTGGCTTCGCCAATCGACATGCGACGGTTGATTTCCTTGATGTCGGCAATGGTCAGGCCGACTTCTTCCTCGATGGCAATCATGCGGCGCTGTGCGCGCAGCACGTCATCACGGAAAGCGTCCAGCAGTTTGGCAAATGACTTCTTGCTGTTGATCTGGGCATCGACCCAGTCGAGATTGGTTTCGTTGCCGGGGAATTCGTCGATGAAGTGGCGACGGTCCATGCGAGCGCGCTTGATGCAGGTCGCCATGATGATGCGCTCCTGGGCGCGTACGTCGTCCAGGATGCCGCGGATCTGGTTGACCAGGCCATCGTACAGGCGGGGTGTGAGCTTGAAGATGGTGAACTGCTCAGCCAGCTCCTCCATGTTCTTGGCAAACGCCTTGCTCTCGGGGCCGGATTTCTTCAGCGAGGCCTGCGTCTTGGCGTAGAGCTTCTTCAGGTTGTTGAAGCGCTCGGCAGCCAGCACGGGATCAAGACCAGTGTCGGCTTCATCTTCTTCATCACCGCCTTCACCGTCACTTTCTTCGTCTTCGCTTTCTTCGGCACCGGCTTTGGCACCCGCTTTGGGCTTGCCACCCAGTTGGGCGAGCGCGGCTTCGTCATCAACTTCGGGAGGGGGCGCAGCATTGCCGTCATCGTCGGTGTCGAGATAGCCGGCGATGATGTCGGCAAGGCGACGCTCTCCGGCTTCGAACTTGTCGAATTCTTCAGCAATGCCGGCAACCGTGCCCGGCCAGAAAGCCATGGCGTGCAGGACTTCGCGAATACCTTCTTCAATACGCTTGGCGATGGCAATTTCGCCTTCGCGCGTCAGCAGTTCAACGGTACCCATTTCACGCATGTACATGCGCACGGGGTCGGTGGTGCGGCCGGGTTCGTTTTCCACGGAAGCGAGCACGGCGGCAGCTTCTTCGGCAGCGACTTCGTCGTCAGTGGCCTCGGGCTTGTCCTCCATCAGGAGGTCGTCTGCTTCCGGTGCGCGTTCGTGCACGGGAATGCCGAGATCGTTGAGCATCTGGATGATGTCTTCGATCTGTTCCGTTTCTGTCACGGACTCCGGCAGATGGTCGTTCACCTCGGCGTAGGTGAGATATCCCTGCTCCTTGCCCTTGGCAATGAGCTCTTTCAACTGGGATTTCTGTTTCTCTTTATCGGTGCTCATCAGGCGCCTCTGAGTGGTGAACGGCGGTGGAAGGCAAGCGCGCGATTATAGCGGCGACATCACCTTGCGACCAGCGTGGATTAATGGGGACGAATGGCTGGGATATGGGGCTATCCCACTGATTTTCAAGGGGTGGTGTCGGTTGGCGGGCTTCCTCGCTTCAGACTTTCTATCTCCCGCTTGAGGCGGGCGATGGCATCCAGTTCAGTGGCCGCCTGGAGGGCGGACTCCATGGCCTCAAGCCGCAGGCCGCGCAGGACATCCTGGAACTCGCGGTCCAGTCCGGTGCTCGGAGTCAGGAATTCGCTGGCAGCCAGGGCTGCGAGCTGCTCCTGCTTTTCCGTGCCGTACCAGTGGATCATCAGGGTTGGCGTACTGATGTCGGGGTGGGCATGGATGTGTTGTACCAGCTCGGTAAGCAGGGCATCGGCAGGCAGGTTGAGCCTCTGCAACTCGTCCGGGGTGGTGAGCAGGGCTTGCCGGGGGTTCTGCAGCAGCAGCCGTATCGCACGCTCCGGCAGGCTGACGGTTTGCGCCCGCGGCAGTGGCCTTGCCTTGCGTTGGGCTGGCTGGAATCGTCCTTTCCCTGAACCGAATGGGCGGCTGCCTTTGCCAGGGTGCTCGTTGTTGTCTTCGTCCTCTAGCCAGTTGAAGTCGGGCGTGCTGGCCGTTGCATCGGGTAGCGATTGTGGCGGACGGCTTTCCTGGCGGGTTGGGCTCAGTGGCGGGGTGTCCAGCACGGCGGCACGCAAGGTGCTGGTTTCCAGTTGGGTCAGTGCAGCCAGCCGGCCCAGCAGCATCTCGCGATAGATGCCATCGGGGAGGGTGGCGACCAGCGGTTTGGCCAACATGGTCAGGCGGCCCCGTCCTTCCAGGCTGTCCAGTTTTAGGCCCTCGCCCAGATGGCGGAAAAGAAAATCGGCCAGGGGTTCTGATTCGTTCACCATACGGTCGACAAAACGGTCCTTGCCTTCCTTGCGTACCAGTGAGTCCGGGTCCTCGCCCGCAGGCAGGAAAAGAAAGCCGGCACTCTTGCCGTCCTGCAGGGCGGGCAGTGCGGATTCCAGTGCGCGCCACGCGGCACGGCGGCCGGCATCGTCACCGTCAAAACAGAAGATGATTTCCGGCACGAGACGAAACAGTCGCTCCACATGCGTGGTGCTGGTGGCCGTACCCAGCGTGGCGACTGCACAGGTGATGCCGTACTGCGCCAGCGCCACCACGTCCATATAGCCTTCGACCACGATGACGCGTTCAAGCTTGCCGGGGGCCTGTTTGGCTTCGTAAAGGCCGTAAAGCTCCTGACCTTTGTGGAAGACGGGGGATTCTGGCGAGTTCAGGTATTTGGGCTTTTCATCCGTCAGGACTCGGCCGCCGAAGGCAATGACGCGGCCACGAAAATCCCGGATGGGGAAAATCACGCGGTCCCGCATGGCATCGTAAGTGCGTCCGGAATCATCGCGTTTCACGACAAGGCCGGTGGTGAGCAGCTTCTGGCGACTGTCTTCGCTGTTGCCCAGTGCGCCCAGCAGATTGTCCCAGCCGGGCGGGGCGTAACCCAGGCGGTAATGCTTGGCAATCTGGCCGGTCAGGCCGCGTTTCTTGAAGTAGCCCACGGCCTTTTCGCGGTCGCGATGGTTGCGCAACTGCTGTTCGAAATAGCGGGCAGCCTCCTCCAGCGTGTCGTAGAGCGGCTGTTGCGATTCACGTACGGGAGCATTGGGGTCGCGCGTATCAGGGACTTCGAGTCCGACGCGACCGGCAAGCTCGTTCAGGCTTTCAAGAAACCCCTTGCGCTCGTAATCCATCAGGAAGCTGACGGCATTTCCTGAGGCGCCGCAGCCGAAGCAGTAATAAAACTGCTTTTCGCGGCTGACAGTAAAGGAAGGGGATTTCTCGCGATGGAAGGGGCAGCAGGCCGCATAGTTCTTGCCGGCTTTCTTCAGCTTTACCCGTGTATCAATCAGATCGACGATGTCCGTGCGCAACAGGACATCGTCGATGAATGATTCAGGTATACGGCCGTATGCTGCCATCAATCATGCCTCAAGGGCTTTTTGCCGCGACAGGGTTTCGGAAGCACTGCTGCCGGCAGTCAACCCAGACGGGCCTTCACCTTCTGCGAAACGGCGCCGGTATCGGCACGGCCTGCAAGTTTGGGGCGCAACAGGTTCATGACCTTGCCCATGTCCCGGGCAGAGGCGGCACCGGTTTCCGTGATAACTTCGCTGATCAGGGCATCGATTTCCGCATCAGAAAGCTGGGCCGGCAGGAAGGACTGCAATACCTGTATCTCGGCATTTTCCTTGGCGGCCAACTCGGGGCGGCCACCTGCCTCGAAAGCCATGGCGGACTCGCGGCGCTGCTTCACCAGCTTTTCCAGTGTGGCCAGCACGCGCGCATCATCAAGCTCGATGCGCTCGTCGACTTCAATCTGCTTGAGTGCGGCCGTGGCCATGCGAATCACACCGAGGCGATCCTTGTCCTGGGCGCGCATGGCATCTTTCATGGCTTCGGTCAGCTTTGACTTGAGTTCGGACATGACGCCTCCTGCGGGACGGGAAATATGTGATGCGACTGCACAGGCCGCCAACAAGGCACCTTGCCGGTACGGATCACAAAAACGAAAAGCGGCACCTGATGTGCCGCTTCCGGGTCAGCCAGTTTTGGGGCTGGCTGTATATGGCGCGATAACGGTGCGGCAAGCCGCAACCGGAGCCCGTCTCAATAGAGGCGGGTGGTCTTCATGTTTTCGCGTGCCACTTTCTTGGCATGACGCTTGACGGCAGCAGCAGCCTTGCGCTTGCGTTCCTGGGTCGGCTTTTCGAAGAACTCGCGCTTGCGCACATCGGCCAGAACACCGGCCTTTTCGCAGGAGCGCTTGAAGCGACGCAGGGCAACGTCAAACGGCTCGCCTTCTTTGACTTTCACGGACGGCATGCAAAATCACCTTAATTCATTGCTGTTGAGGGCCCGGTCAGGATCGGGTCCCCGGACAAGGGCGCCGATTCTAGCCACTCTGCCTCCCCCTGCCAAGCCCTGACTGGCCCTGAATCGCCGGGGCCGCTAAGATGCCCGCCCTTTGTTGGCGCTGGGGCCGGCACCGGTCTGTAACTGGCTCCACCGCAGGCGCGGGCGGCGCATCCCTGTGCCGCTTTTATATTGAACTGGTAAGAGATATGCGGGTTCTGGGGATAGAGACTTCCTGTGACGAGACTGGTGTGGCGGTTTATGACAGCCGCCAGGGCCTGCTTGCACACCGTTTGTACAGCCAGATCGACCTGCATGCCGATTATGGCGGTGTGGTGCCGGAGCTGGCCTCCCGTGACCATGTCCGCAAGTTGCTGCCCCTGCTTCGTGAGCTGCTGGCTGAGGCCGGCACCACGCTGGAGGAACTGGATGGCGTGGCTTATACCGCCGGGCCGGGCCTCGCGGGTGCCCTGATGGTAGGGGCGGTGTTCGGCCGGACCTTGGCATGGGCGCTGGATGTGCCGGCCGTGGGCGTGCATCACATGGAAGGCCATCTGCTGGCTCCCATGTTGGAGGCCAGCCCACCCGGCTTTCCTTTCGTGGCACTGCTGGTGTCTGGCGGGCATACCCAGTTGATGCGCGTGGACGGCATTGGCCGTTACGAATTGCTGGGGGAGTCCATCGACGATGCGGCGGGCGAGGCCTTTGACAAGGTCGCCAAGATGCTGGGGCTGGATTATCCCGGCGGCCCCGCCGTGGCGCGTCTGGCGGACACGGGCGATGCACTCCGCTTTGCCTTCCCTCGCCCCATGCTGGATCGCCCGGGACTGGATTTTTCTTTCAGCGGCCTCAAGACCGCCGTGCTGAACGCGCTCAGGAACACGGAGGACTATCCCGCCAAGGCTGCCGACATTGCCGCCAGTTTTCAGGCGGCGGCCGTGGATACGCTGGCCCGCAAATGCGAGCGCGCCTTGAAGGAGACGGGGGTAAAGCGGTTGGTGGTGGCGGGTGGTGTCAGCGCCAACCGCCTGCTGCGTACGCAGCTTGCCGACATGACGGTACGGCGCAAGACCGAGGTTTTCTACCCGGCCCTGCCTTTTTGCACCGATAACGGCGCCATGATTGCCTTTGCCGGTTGCCAGCGCCTTTTGCAGGGAGAAAGGCAGGGCGCGGGCATTACCGTTCGGCCGCGCTGGCCGATGACAGAGTTGAAGTCGCCGGGAGCCTGAGGTGCCCGGTGCCATTACCTAATCTTTTTTCTTGAGGCCGAAGCGCCTTTCTTCCCCTTTGAGCAGGGCGCGGATATTGCCGTGATGGCGAAGCAGCAGGACGACGCTGGTCAGCGTGACGCCGACAATGAATTCCGGTGCCATGAACCAGCACAGCAGCGGAGCCGCCACGAAGCCGACAAGGGCGCCCAGTGAAGAAATCCGGCTGGCGCCAAAGGCGATGATCCAGAGCGCGATGACGCTCAGCCCCAACGGCCAGTGCAGCACCACCAGCACGCCCAGTGCGGTGGCGACGCCCTTGCCGCCCTCGAAGCCGAAAAATACCGGATAGAGATGGCCGAGAAAGGCCGCAAAGCCGACAGCGGCCAGCCAGGCATCCGGCAGGTGCAGGCCGTATTTGGCAATCAGTACCGCCACCACGCCTTTCAGCGTGTCTCCCAGCAGTGTCAGGATGGCCGGCCCCTTGCCGCCAATGCGCAGGACATTGGTGGCGCCGGGATTGTTGGAGCCCTCGCTGCGCGGATCGGGTAGCCCCAGCAACTGACAAACAATGATGGCCGTGGAGACAGAGCCCAGCAGATAGGCGAAAATCACTGCCCCTCCTGCCAGCAGGCCGGGGGCGATCAGATCGGGCGACATGCGGACATTCCTTGTGTCATTCGAGCGACCGATTCTAGGGCCGGGCTTGTGACAAGTCTTGTGTCTTCTTTTTCTTCATCCCGTTCAGGCCGCAGGACGACGGTCGCGTCTCGTGAGGACAGCATGGACATCGTTTACATCCGCGATCTCAAGATCGACACCGTCATCGGCATCTTTGACTGGGAGCGCCGCATCCGCCAGACCGTGAGCATTGATCTGGAAATGGCGACGGACATCCGCAAGGCGGCTGCCAGCGACGACATCAAGGACGCGCTGGACTACAAGTCGGTGGCCAAGCGCATCATTGCCTTTGTCAGCGAGTCCGAATTCCTGCTGGTGGAAACCCTGGCCGAGAAAGTGGCCGGCATCGTGCTGACGGAGTTCAACGTGCCCTGGCTGCGCCTGCGCCTCTCCAAGCCCGGAGCGGTGCGCGGTTCGCAGGATGTCGGCCTCATCATCGAGCGCGGCGAGAAAACCTGACATGCCCCGCGTCTACCTGAGTCTTGGCAGTAATATCGACCGCGAAAACCATATTCGTGATGCCGTGCACGAGCTTGAGGAACGCTACGGTTTTCTGCTGGTGTCACCTGTCTATGAGAGCGAAGCCGTGGGTTTCGCGGGCGACAATTTCTTCAATCTCGTCGTGGGGCTGGATACCGACAAGCCCGTTGGCCTGCTGGCCGCCGAGTTGCGGGCGATTGAAGAAGCACACGGCCGTGATCGACACGGCCCCAAATTTTCGGCACGGACGCTGGATATCGACATCCTGACCTATGGCAATGCCTGCGGCGAGATGGACGGCATCCAACTGCCGCGTGACGAAATCCTGAAAAATGCGTTTGTCCTGCGGCCACTGGCCGACATTGCCGGCAATGACCGCCACCCGGAAACGATACGGCCCTTTGCCGAGCACTGGGAGGCCTATGATCACGGCAAGCAGAAATTGTGGCAGGTGGATTTTCCCCTGGACAACGATGGAGATGGCGACTGATGTTTTCCATGACCGTAATGCCGCGCTTCTATGAAACCGATGCACTGGGGCATATCAACAACACGGTGATATCGGGCTGGTTCGAGACGGCACGTGCCCCTGTTTTCCAGATATTCAATCCGGAGCTGGTGCTGGGGAAATGGAATCTGATACTGGCCCGCGTCGAGATCGACTATGTGGCGCAAACGCATTATGGCCAGGAGGTGACCTTGCTCACCGGCATCGAGCGTATCGGCAACTCTTCCTTTGTGGTGGCGCAGGAGGCCTGGCAGAAAAATGTCTGTGTGGCACGCGGCAAGGCTGTCCAGGTTTTCTTCAACTATGTTTCCCAGAAAGCGGAAATCATTCCTGCGAATTTCCGCAAGGGGCTGGAAGCTCACCTGATGAGTCCGCAGGTCCGCTGAGCCACTGGCTTTCAGGTTTTCGCCTCAAAGACTGCGGCCACCATCCACGGCAATGATCTGTCCCGTGACATAGGGCGCATCTTCCAGCAGGAAGGCGATGGTGTTGGCAATGTCGGCCGGTTCGCCACGGCGCTGCAAGGGGATGCCGGCAAGCATGCGTTCCTGAGTGGCGGCATCCGGTTCTCCGTTGCCGGGCCAGAGAATGGCCCCGGGGGAAACACCGTTGACGCGCACATCCGGTGCCAGTTCCTTTGCCAGTGACTGCGTCATCATGGCCTGTGCCGCCTTGGCCATGCAGTAGATCGTGTGCCCGGCCAGCGGCCGCTCGGCATGAATATCCAGCAGGTTGACGATAGAGCCCTGGTATTTTGCCAGCGCGGGTGCCAGTGCCTGGGAAAGGAAGAAGGGCGCGCGGGCATTGCTGGAAAAAAGATCATCCCAGTCTGCTGCGCTGGCAGCACCAACAGGTGTCGGATAGAAGCTGGATGCGTTGTTGACCAAGGCATCCAGACGCGAGTGAACGGCTACTGCCTCTGCTGCCAGCTGGTTGATGTCCTTGTCGAGGGCAAGGTCTGCCTGCAGTACGTGACAGGAGGATGCGCGCTTCACATTGAGCTCGGCAGCCAGTTCCTCTGCTTTCTCGCGTGAATGACGGCAGTGTAGCAGTATGCGCCAGCCGCGCTGGTGCAGGTTGCGGGCGGTTGCCGCACCCAGGCGCTGTGCTGCGCCGGTGATCAGTACGACTTTTTCCGACGCTTTTTCAATCATTGCCGCGTTTCCATGTTTCGCGAAAGTCCTCCAGTGCACGCTCGCGTGCGTACTGAAGGGCAGTGATGAAGGCCTGTCCCTGCAAGCCGTTTTCCAGAAATGGTTGGGGCGATACCTCGCGCAAGCTTTCCTGCGCTGCCCGCCAGTAACGACCCTGCGGATAGTCCTTGTCCTCCAGCCCTAGGCGGCCGCGAGCATCGGCTTCACAGGCCAGCAGTATTTCTGCGAAGCGTTCGGGGCGGCGGATGGCATCCATTTCCAGCAGTTTTTTCAACAGCGTTGCAGGGCGCAGCTCCGTCGAGCGATGAATGTCCAGATGAAAGCGCGAGACCAGTTCGCCCAGCTCAATGAAGGCGCGAGGAGCTTTCAGTCTTTCTCCCAACTCCCGTACCCGGCGTATGCCACGGCTTTCGTGGCCGACATGGCGGGGCCACTCATGCTCGGGAGTATCGGCTTTGCCCAGGTCGTGCACCAGTGCGGCAAAACGTAGCCGGGGCTCTGGTGAAAGCCTTGCGGCCACAGTCAGGCTCATCAGTGTATGAATGCCGGTATCGACTTCCGGATGATATTCAGCCCGCTGCGGCACACCGAACAAGCGGTCAATTTCCGGGAACCAGATGGCCAGTGCACCGCAGTCGCGTAATACGGAGACATAAGTGGCGGGATTTTTCTCGCCCAGCGCACGTTCAGTTTCTTTCCAGACACGCTCTGGAGTCAGTGACTGCAATTCGCCAGAGCGTGCCATTTCCTGCATCAGCTGCATGGTTTCCACTGCAACTTGAAACCCGAGATGGGCATAACGGGCGGCGAAGCGTGCCACGCGAAAAACCCGCAGCGGGTCTTCCCGGAAGGCCGGCGAGACATGCCGCAGCAGGCGTGCATCCAGATCCTGCTGCCCCTTGTAAGGATCGACCAGATTGCCGTTCTCGTCCTCTGCCATGGCATTCACGGTGAGGTCACGGCGGATCAGGTCTTCTTCCAGCGTGATGTCGGGTGAAAAATCGCAGATGAAACCGGTATGTCCGCTCCCGCTTTTCCGCTCCATGCGTGCGAGTGCGTACTCTTCCTGTGTTTCGGGATGCAGGAAGACAGGGAAATCCCGGCCGACGGCCCGGTAACCCTGCGCGAGCAGTTCGTCCGGGCGGGCACCGACCACTACCCAGTCCCGCTCGGTTACCGGGCGGCCCAGCAAGCGGTCACGTACTGCTCCACCGACGAGATAAACCTGCATAGATGAACCTGAATGTAAAACGTCCTTGACGATGCCCGGGATTCTCACTGATTATCGAACGCATGTTAACGCCAACTTTCTCCGTACAGGCATTGCGCCGAATTCCTTCCGCTGTCCGCTGGGCCGTCGTGGTCGAGCGTGCGCGCGTATTCCGGCGGCCGGATTGAGCGTAACAGCGTTTTTCCCGAAAAGGCCGCAGATTCTGCGGCCTTTTTGTTTTTCGGCATCCGTGCTGCCTGCAGTCGCGGATGCTTGCGGTAGGAAGGACCAACAACAAGGCAGGGCTAATCCCTGCCGGCACAACACACGAGACACACAGGAGAAGACATGAACAGCGGGAGCGATGGCGAGCCTTCGTTATCGGGAGGCATTATCACGGCGTATCTGGGCCTGGTGATGATCTGGTCCACGACACCCCTGTCAGTGGTACTGAGCCTGCGTGATTTTGATGCCGTATGGTCGTTGGGCATCCGCATGCTGCTGGCTGCTGCCATGGCCAGTGTTGTCCTGCGTGTGATGGGTTTGCGTCTGGCAAGAGACAGGCAGGCCATCAAACTTTATGCCATCGGCTCCATCAGCATGTTCGGTGCCATGCTGTTTACGTATCTGGGAGCTCGTCGCCTGCCATCGGGCATGATTTCCGTATTGTTTGGCCTCTCACCACTGGTGGTGGGACTGCTCTCGCGTCTCTTTCTGAAAGATGTGCGTTTTTCCCTGATGCAGTGGCTGGGTCTTGGGTTGGGCCTGGCAGGGCTTGCCGTGATTTTTCTGGAAGGTGGTGAGCTGTCTTCCGTTGATACCATGAGTGTCGTGCTGGTGCTGGCGGGTGTGCTGTCCTATGCCATGTCGGCCCTGTGGCTGAAGCAACTGCCACACTCCCTTCCGCCCATTGTGCAAACTACGGGAGCTTTGTGGATGTCGGCGCTGGGGTGTGCATTGGTATTGCCCTGGCTGGGTGGGCCGGTGCCAACAAAGTTGCCGGGTGCAGTGACTGTGGCAGCTGTTCTTTATTCCGCCTCACTGGGCTCCATCGTGGCCATGCTTTGCTATTTCTATCTCTTGCAACGCATTACCGTTGGCACGATGGCACTGACAACACTCATAACACCTGTATTCGCCTTGCTGCTTGGAATGTTGATCAATCATGAACGGTTTCATGCCGAAATATTGTGGGGAATGGCAATGATTCTCATAGGCCTTGCTGTCTATTACGAGCGGGATATTCGGCGCATGGCAGGCAGGCGTGTCGCCTGACGGTTTCAGCGCCTGATCTGGAAGCCGGCCAGAATCTCTTCGACCGGCTGCCAGTTGACCTCGACATGGTCAACGCGAGCCAGGGAAGGGCCCTCATGTGTCCAGGCCAACAGGCTTTTCAGGGCTTTTTCGTCGCCTTGTGCCAGCAGTTCGACACGGCCGTCGGCAAGATTGCGTACCCAGCCCGTGAGGCCCAGTTTCTCCGCCATGCGGGCGGCATTGACGCGATAGGAAACGCCTTGTACCAGGCCGGCAATGAAGAGGTGGACTTCCGTCACGGTGTCGGGCGACGTCATGAGCCTGTCCGTTGTGGCGGGGAGCTGCCCTGAGCGCTGCAACTGGATTTCTCGATCAGCACATCACCATCGAAAGATTCCAGATGCACGTCGAACTTCCAGAGCCTGTGCAGATGCTTGAGGACATCCTGCGTCGTATCACCCAAGGGCCTGTGATTGTGGCGGACATGACGTAGTGTGAGTGAGCGGTCGCCATGGCGGTTCACGCTCCAGACCTGGATGTTCGGTTCGTTCATGCTCAGGTTGTACTGGTTGGAAAGGGCTTGCCGAATGCGCTGGAAGCCGGTGTCGTCATGAATGGCGGAAACCTCCAGTTCGCGTCGCTGCTCGTCATCCAGAATGGAAAACAGCTTGAATTCACGCATCACTCGCGGCGAGAGAAACTGCTGTATGAAGCTTTCATCCTTGAAGCTCTGCATGGCGAACTTCAGGGTGGCGAGCCAGTCTTTCCCGGCAATGTCCGGGAACCAGCGTTGGTCTTCCTCTGTCGGCCTCTCACAGATCCGCTTGATGTCCTGGAACATGGCGAAGCCCAATGCGTAAGGGTTGATGCCGCGATACCAGGGGCTGTCAAAGCCAGGCTGATGAATGACAGCCGTGTGCGACTGCAGGAACTCCAGCATGAAACCGTCGGTTACCAAGCCATCATCATAAAGATGGTTCAGCAGGGTGTAGTGCCAGAAAGTGGCCCAGCCCTCGTTCATTACCTGAGTCTGGCGTTGCGGATAGAAATACTGGGCGATCTTGCGCACGATGCGCACGACTTCTCTCTGCCAAGGCTCCAGCAAGGGGGCATTCTTTTCAATGAAATAGAGTATGTTTTCCTGCGGTTCTTCGGGCCAGCGCCTGCGCAGGGCTTCTTCCTCTTCTTTCTTGTTGCGGAAGGGGATGGTTCGCCACAGGGCATGAACCTGCTGCTGCAGGGCTTCTTCGCGGTCTTCCTGACGCAGGCGTTCTTCTTCGGCAGAAATCGGATAAGGCCGCTTGTAGCGGTCGACACCGTAATTCATCAGCGCGTGGCAGGAGTCCAGAATGGCCTCCACCTCGCGCACACCATGGCGCTCTTCGCAACGACGCAGGTAGTTTTTGGCAAAGAGCAGGTAGTCAATGATGCTGCCCGGATCGGTCCAGGTGCGGAAAAGATAGTTGCCTTTGAAGAAGGAGTTGTGGCCGTAACTGGCATGGGCAATGACCAGTGCCTGCATGGTCATGGTGTTTTCTTCCATCAGATAGGCAATGCAGGGATTGGAGTTGATGACGATTTCGTAGGCCAGCCCCATCTGGCCACGCCGGTAGGAGCCTTCCGTGGAGACGAACTGCTTTCCGAAAGACCAGTGGTTGTAGCCAATGGGCATGCCGACCGAGGAGTAGGCATCCATCATCTGCTCGGATGAAATGACCTCGATCTGGTTGGGCCAGGTGTCCAGGCCGTAAACCTCGTGTGCGATACGGCTGATCTCCTCGTCGTAGCGACGGATCAGGTCGAATGACCATTCCGATCCGGTGGAAATCGGTTCGCGCCGGGGTGAGCCGGTTTTTTCCGGGGGTGAACTCATGCCTTTTTCCTCGCAAAGAGTTCGCGGAATACCGGATAAATGTCACCGGCATCGATTATCTGCTGCATGGCAAAAACGCCGGGCCACTCGTCCTGTACCCCTTCATAAGCATCCCACAGTGCCTGATGCTCCCGGGGCGTGATCTCGATGTAGGCGAAGTACTGGACAAAGGGCATGATGCTTTCGTGCAGCAGTTGCTGGCATAGCGGTGAATCGTCGTTCCAGTTGTCGCCATCCGAGGCTTGGGCTCCGTAGATATTCCATTCCTCTGCCGGGTAGCGCTCGACCATGATCTCCCGCATCAGCTTGAGGGCACTGGAAACGATGGTGCCGCCAGTTTCCCGGGAATAGAAGAATTCCTGCTCATCGACTTCCTTTGCACTGGTGTGATGGCGTATGAAAACCACATCGATTTTCTTGTAGTTGCGCCTGAGGAAAAGGTAAAGCAGCAGGAAGAAGCGCTTGGCCATGTCCTTCATGTTCTGGTTCATGGAGCCGGAAACATCCATGACGCAGAACATCACGGCCTGCGAGCTTGGCTTGGCTACCTTGATGTGGTGGTTGTAGCGCAGGTCGAAGGTATCGATGAAAGGAATGCGTTCAAGGCGCAGCTTGAGCTTGTCGATTTCTTCACGGAGTTCGTTGAGGCGGGCAAGGCGCTCCGGGGAACTGTCCAGCTTTGTCAGTTCGGAAAGTTCGGCCTCTGCTGCCTTCAGACGCCTGCGGGCCCCTGCTCCGAGTGCAATGCGCCGAGAGGTGGCCGTGCGCAGGCTGCGGACGATGTTGATTTTTGCCGGGTTGCCGTCATTGACGATGCCGGCATTTTGCCACTGAAAGGTTTCCAGCCCGGCCAGCCGGCGTTTGACCAGATTTGGCAGTTCCAGATCATCGAAGAGGAAATTCAGGAATTCTTCCTGTGACAGGGTGAAACTGAATTCGTCCTCGCCTTCACCGGAGTCCGATGCCTTGCCGTCGCCACTGCCGGCACCACCACCTTCCGGGCGCTTGATGCGGTCCCCGGTGGAGAACTCCTTGTTGCCGGGGTGAACCAGCTCGCGTTCGCCTCCCGAGCCATGATGAAAGACGGGCTCGGAAATGTCTCTCGAGGGAATGGTGACACTCTCGCCATGATCAAGGTCGGTGATGGAGCGGCGGGTAATGGCATCGGCAACGGCATCCTTTATCTGGCCGCGATACCGCTCCAGAAAGCGTTGCCGGTTGACCGTGCTCTTGTTACGGCCATTGAGACGGCGGTCGATGATGTAGGACATGCGACCTCACTGTTTTGTGCCCTTGCTCCCTCTCCCCGCTAGCGGGGAGAGGGTTGGGGTG
>JBBCJX010000013.1:0-65964 GCA_037189985.1 Moraxellaceae bacterium | reverse complement strand
TGGCAATGATTCTTTCAACATCGTATGGGTCCCGGCCTTCGCCGGGACGACGACTCAGGAGAATCGGGAACCTCGCAAGGTTTCTGAGCAGCCTCTGACCTTTCATTCACCGGCCGATGCCTGCTGACGCAAGGCCGCATGAACAGCGCCCAGTGTGGCACGCGTCTGGGGCACATCCAGCACGGCAACGGCACGCTCGGCATAGGTGAGCGCCTCCTGTGCACGTCCGGTCTTCAAGAGCAAATCCGCCAAGTTGTTGAGGCCCGGGCCGTAAACCGGTTGGCGCCGCACCAGTTCCCGGAGCGTGGATTCGGCCAGTGGCACATCCCCCTGGCGCAGGGCGATTGCTCCCAGCCCCAGCCATGCCATCTTCTGCTCGGGCCAGTTCAACACGGCCCGGAGAAAACCGGCCTGGGCATCAGTGACGGCCCCCAGTTGCTCCATGAGCGCCAGCTCCCGAATCACCACCGGTGCATCCAGCGTTTCCGGCATGCGTGCAGGATCAAGCACCAGCACACCCCAATAGTCGGCACGCCGCCAACTACGCTCGAAAGCGGCCAGGGAAAGCTCCAACCGGGGAGTCTGCCCCGCGTGCAGCCAGAGCTTTCCGGCCTGCCGGTCCACCCCCGTGACCACCGCAAAATGACGGGCAGAGCCCGGCAAGGCCGAACGCTGCCGGACCAGCACCGGATAGCCTTGTTCCAGTGCCGCCAGCAAGGCAGCAAGTTCAGGTGCAACCGGATACACCAGACGGCCCTGCTCGCGGGCCAGACCGGCAAGCGCAATCGCCGGATCACCCTGGCGGGAAGGCTCGCGCAATTTCTCTGCCAGGAAGTCCGGCGAAAGATCACGCTCCGAATGCTTGAGCATGATGGCCAGCGAGGCGGCTCCCGAAACTCCGTCCCCCTGGGGATAAAACGCCACATCCTGCACTTGGGTCACGGGGCTGGTGCTGGCGGGCAGGGCACGCGCCTGTGGCGCCACACAGGCTGTCAGGGCAAGGGCCAGCACGGCAAGGCTGAATGGAAACGGTTTCATGAACACGAACATCCGGAGCAGGAAAACAGCCCCACATTCTGGACAAGGACGGGCGCGACGGCCACCCGCGGCTGTTGGCAATTCGTGAGCACTGCCGACAGCCTCTGCGCAGAGGGCTAGACTGGTTGAAGAGAGCCGCTCTGTGCTCAGCAACTCTTCGGCATGAAGCAAAACGGAGACACCATGAAAACGCAGCACCTCATGTCACGCTGGCAATCACTTTCACGTCACTCGGGTCCGCATGCCAGCATTGTGGCGGATATCGACATCCATGATGCAGCGCGCCTGCAAGCACTGGCAGAGATGTATCCCGGCTGCAGCGCAGGCAGCCTGCTCGCCGACCTCCTGCATGAAGCACTGGACGAACTGGAGGCCGCTTTTCCCTACGTGAATGGCCAGCGCCAGGTGGGCGAGGACGAGTTTGGGGACCCGCTCTACGAAGATGTCGGCCCCACACCCCGCTTTCTGGCACTGACCCGACAGCATCTCAGGAAAATGCAGGAAGGCCAGACAGAAAAGGCCTCGCGCCAGCACCACGGACAGGCCACCGCAGCCACCGGCTGGCCTGCGGGCAGCGCCACTGGTCTGCCTTAATGTGAAAAAGCCCGCAGACCCGCCAGACACAGCTACAAGCCGTCATCTCCCCTGCGTATGCTTGCGCCAAACATGAACGGGAGAACCCTCATGGCACGTGTCCTGATCGTGGATGATTCCCCGACCGACAAGCTCGCCATTTACGGCATGCTGAAAAAATACGGCCACAACTTTGTCTTTGCAGACGGTGGACTGGACGGCATCGCCGCTGCCAAGGAAAAGAAACCCGACGTCATCCTCATGGACGTGGTGATGCCCGATGTGAACGGCTACCAGGCCACACGCCGCCTTTCGCAGGACAGTGAAACAGCCCACATCCCCGTGGTGATGGTGAGCAGCAAGACCCAGGAAAGCGACAAGGTCTGGGGCCTGCGCCAAGGCGCCCGCGCCTATGTGTGCAAGCCTGCGAGCGAGGAAGAACTGGCGGGGCTGATCAGCAAGCTGGCGCCTGGCTGAACACTCGGCTCCCGCAAAGCATGGTGATGCCGCGCGCGATAAATGAAGCCCTCCGGGTGAGATAAATCCGGGGGGCTTTTCATTCCACAGGCTGCAACAGAATTGCTACATGTGGAAGGCCCATTCAGGGCGATATCTCACAGAGCCTCTCCAGCAGCCCCTGTACTATCCCTTACCGGGATGCCCCCTTGGCAGTGGCTTCGGCCCCCCGGCTATGCCGGCGTCGCCCGAGGCATCCCACCTATCCCTCCCTAAAGCAGTGACAGGTTGCCGCCGAAGCCGGCCTCCCGATTGCGGATGATCAGCTCTCCAGTCTGCTTTCGGGACTCCGGCCCGCCTACCGAGTAGGTGATGCCTACCACATCCATGGGCAGGCCCTCGAATACCTCCCACATCATGGGATGGTCGTTCACCGTGATGATCACGTGGCCCTTGGCTTCCCTGGTCACCTTGGCCAGCTCCAGATACTCCTGCAGGGGAAAGTCCACCCCGTAGCCCTCCGTCTCCCAATACGGCGGATCGCAGAAGAACAGGGTGTGAGGCCGGTCGTACTTGGCCATCACCGCTGCCCACGGCAGATGCTCGATACAAGTCTCTGCCAGGCGCAGGTGGGCGGCTGACAGCTCCTCCTCGATGCGCAGCAGGTTGAGCCCTGGCGGCGCTGTGGTGGCCGTCCCGAAACTCTGGCCCGTGACCTTGCCTCCGAATGCCTGGCGCTGCAGGTAGAAGAACCTGGCCGCACGCTGGATATCGGTCAGCGTCTCGGGCCGGGTGTCCTGCAGCCATTTGAACACCTGCCGGGAGGACAGTGCCCACTTGAACTGGCGCACGAACTCCTCCAGGTGGTGCTGGACCACGCGATACAGATTCACCAGGTCGCCGTTGATGTCGTTCAACACCTCGGCCCTGGCTGGCTGCTTGTTAAAGAACAGGGCGGCGGCCCCGCAAAAGGGCTCGACGTAACACTCATGGGCAGGGAACAGCGGCAGGATGTCGTCCAGCAACCGTGTCTTGCCGCCGATCCAGGGAATGATGGGTTTTCCCATGGTCATGGCCTTCTCCAGAATTCGGCGCTCCTGGGCGCCCTGGGGGGAGGCTCACGGCCTTCAACACGTTCAGCGTCCCACACCGGGGACACTTGATCTGCAGCTCCTCATAACGGCCCATGCCCAGCTTTCGCTGGCAATGACCGCATCTCACCTCTTGCAACATGTGCAATGCCTTTTCACAGGATGGAACCGACTGCTAGGCTCCGCGTGCACGTCGACGTGCGGGGAGCCTTGGTTCGGCCTGCAGGCCAGTTCTGCGGGTTGGATGCCCGTCCTGGTGCTCGCAACATCAGGACGGGCGCTCCTTCTACTTTGATTGCCCCTACAGAAGGGGAAGATCGATTGTTCTGCCAGCCAGCGCGTGCGTGCAGTCATTCAAGAACTCAATGCGGCCGTCACGCACAAAAGAGTGGCAGCATCTCTCGGTACGCCACTCCTTGAAGTCCTCATCCGCATCAGGAACCGCTGGCCATGTCACACGTACCGACGGTGTGAACGTTGGCCTCTCCTGATCACCATTCCAGCCCCAGCGAGGACCAGGCCCTTCACCGAACTGGATTTGATGCGTCTCATCACAACCAGGGCAGTGAAAGGCAAGCCCATTACCAGGAAGAAGCTTCACCCGCCTGCTGGAGGCCATACTCATCCCTGCTGAACCTTCAGCAGCAACCAGCGGGCCATCGTCCACGGCATCGCCAAGCGGCGGCCATTCCATGTCCAGAACTTCGACATGCTCATGCATCCAGCGAAGCACGCACGAAACAATCCCTAGCCTCCAGCAGCTTGCGCATGCCGGCACTCTTCTCCGGACCATCCGGCAAGCGCTCATCCAGCAGCCTAGCCACTTGGCTGATTGCCTGCAGCTCCAGCTTCGGATGTTCAGAGTTGAAGTACTTGATGATGGGCGATGCCATGGTTTTCTCCTGTCAACGCGCCGCTCACGAGCTGCGCAAAACTCCGATGTTGTGTTTCTGGTGGCTGACCAGCCCATCACGCACACTCTCCAGCTCAATGCGCAGGGAGTTGTTGAGGCGACCTATCCACTCCTGCGCAATAACCTCGATGTCATCGTAGTAGCCACTGCCCAGCAGACGGACTACGCTGGCGTAAACCCCTCCAAGACCGCCGTAGTTAATAGTGCCTGTGGCCGTCAGCGGGCCACCAGGCAAGCCAGTCACCAGCAGGCTGGCGGATGACGGGCCATCGATAGTCAGCTCAATTTCATACCACTCGCCGTACTCAAAACTGCCCGTCACTTCCAGACGCTCCGAGACATCCCGGAACTCGGCCCAAACACGGCCGTTGGCAACGTCAAGGGATATGCGCGGCATGATGGCCCAATGCAGGGCCGTTGACGCCAGCACGATGCCGGGTACATCACCAACGTCATCTGCCATCAGCTGCGCACGGATAACGGTTTCTCCATGCAAAAGCGCGGCGACACCATCGAGATCGGCATCTGCACCGCCATCAGTCAGGAACGGGTCCAGTAACCGCAGCGAACCTGTCCCGCCGGCAGCCTCATCAGTAGTACGTTCCACCACGGGATCGAAGTCCGGGATTTCATCGCCGTATTCAGGGAATGGCGTTTCAGGCCCGAGATCGGGAGGTGTGACACTCTCGTCGGTCCAGGATGAGCCCGTGATATCCGTAGAGCGAACCCAACTGTCATCAATCACCTTGCGGCCGTAGAAATAGCCCGCATGGAAAAGCACGCCTGACACTTCCCACGGCACGTCCACCAGCTCGAAATCACCGCCTGCGACCGAGCGCAATAATTTCAGGGTCGTGACCGGCAGGGGCTCGTCACAGCACGCCAACAGTCGCACCGTTGCCGTAGCCGCCATGCTGTCGATGCGCGTGAGCATCGCCAGCACCGGATCGGTGTCCTGAGTGATGTCGGTGTAATCAGTAGCGTACAACCGTGCTGCTCTCGGAGCAGGAGTCAAGCCGACCGGGATACCCTGCCAGTTCCACGCCCAGTAGTGCGTGCCTTCGATGCTGCAGAGCGGTGAAAACATGCCGGTGGATACGGCGCCGGTTGGCTGCGCTGGACCAAACATCTGGGTGCTGTACGTCTCACCTTGATCTTCTGAAATACACATCAGACCGTAAATCTGCCAGAAGCCGCTCACGTTCGACGACGTGAAACCCATCACCACCACCACATCGGCCCCGGCGTCGTACACGGTCGTGCGGGGATTGCTAGAGGTAAACAGCAGCCCCGGAGGGTCACCATTGCTCCAGACACTCAGATCCGGGGCATCGGCATAGCGCAGGTTGCCGGTGTTGATGAACCGATTGCCAATGTTGAGGTAATCCGCCTTGCCTGCTACCGAGTCATTGATCCGCACCCATGACACCGCATCCACCGAGTAGTAGAACTTCATCTGGTTGATGGTGGCACTGTCCGTCACCGAGTGGCCGGGCAATACATGTTCACGCGCCACGAAATAATCACCGGTGAACCATTCCACCGTTGGCCGTGACAAGTCATACCACCGGCCGCCCCAAAACCCCGGATGCGCGTGCAGGTCCGTTACCCAGCCCTCCGGCTCGGTCTCACCGTCTGCTGAAAACAGCGTGGACTGCGACTCGTAATGGCCCAGGCCCGACACGGCCATTTCGTCGCTGAAGGCGTAGCTGGTACCCGTCATGCCGGTGACTGTTTTCAGCAAGACATTGCTTTCACCGTAGATGCGCAGCGTATAGGTCGTGCCACTTTCAGGCCCGATGCTGGCTTGGGTCGTGTCAACGAGTTGGTCAGCCTGCAGCACGCGATCACGGTGCTGCCATGTGACTGTCAGCAGGCCGCTGATCTCATCCGGATACGCCACACTGTTCAGCTGGACACGGCCTGGCGGGTAGGGGCGATAGTGGCGGCTGGCGATGGAAATCGTATTCACCGGTGCCGATGCCTGAGAGAGCCGCCCGCTGGGTGTGCGGGTCAGCAATTTCACATCAACCGATTCACCGCGCAGCCAGGGCGACGGATCAATGCCCACCGGCTCGTCAAAGAACCATATCCGCGAACCTGCGTCATGCTGCACAGGCACCGTATCCGCACAGCCACGAGCCAATGTCGCCGTGCGCGCCACCGCATTGACGGCATCCACCCGCACGATCTCGACGCCCCAGAGGGCAGCGGTACCAACACGCACCGTTTCAAGATCGATGGTATTGCTCAGGGTCACTGCGGCAGGTGCTGCCGATGCCGGCACTGCACCTACGACTGTTGCCGTAGGGCACCAGAATCCCATCCCGCGATCAATGTAATCCGCACTGGCTGTCCGGGTGAGCAACGAAAAATCCCACGACGCCACACCCGTAGGGCGCACGGCCGCAGCAGCGACATACCCGGTCAACGGGTCCACGGCCGCCAACTCGGACGCCGACAACATGCCGGCCAACTTGAACCAGGGCAGCTCCAGCAGTTGCCGGTGGATTGCCGGCGCCGGCGTGTAATCCACCGGCACGTGCAGGCTGGGCTGTGTGCTCACCATCGCGGTTGCCGGAAGCCCAAAAACATCGATGACGGCCGTGACCGTGATCACGCCATCCGTCAGCTCTCCTTCGCGCACTTCGCCAGCACGCAGCACGACATTGCCGATGCCTCTGTCGGGTGACGCGATACGGAACACATCACCCGGCTGAATCCAGTAGGCCCGCCGATCCAGACGAACCTTGAAGCGCTTGAGGCCGGGTGAACTCGCTTTCAGATCACGCTGTGCCACGCGCAGCGCCAATGAGGCAGTGGACAGGCCGGGGTAATCCCGCACGGATGTGTTGCGGGCGCCCGTGCCCTGAATGGCCGCCAGATTTTGCACGGGTGCGGTTTGCCGCTCTTGCCCCAGCACCGGATCGAACCACTTCACCACGATCTCGTTGGTGGTTTCATGGGCCGCCGGGCCTTCCTCCTGGTCAACACCCAGCAGGCCGGTACCGTAGGTGAACAACGGCAACTCTTCCGGGGTGTAGTCGTCACGAATCAGCCGCATCCGGATTTTGCCGGTGTGTGGATCGGGACCACACATGGCGCCGATATGGTCCAGCACCCGCTGCTGGAAATCGCCCAGGCTTTCTTGCCGAAGCCACACCAAACAGAGCCCGAATCCTTCAGAGAAGAGCTGATCAGCAGCTGCTGCAAACGAGTCAATATCCAGCCGCGCTGCTGGCAGGCCACGCCCCCAATCCGCGTTGGTGTACAGCTCGTAAATGATATGCGCGGCATTCATCGCCTTGATGCCGGCAAGACCGGGGCCAACGCCCAACCAGATCGCGGCCTTTGCCGGATACCAGGGCGCGTTGTCTTGCCAGCCTGTTGTCGTGCGCCGGCTGCGCACCGTCCACGTTTTCGGATAGGGATTGTTGACCGCCACTTGGCCATCAAAGAACAGCGTGAACTTGCCTCTGAAACCGGGAACAAGTCCCGGCATCACCGTGCGGAGAATGGCCGGAGGTTCCTGTGTTGCTTCCCCCATCAGCACCGTCAGCGTGCCCTGGATGCCGCCTTCTTTTTCATCGCCGCCGAAGAGATCAGGCGCATCAATGGTGGCGGTTCCCGAGGTCGTGATCGCACCCGCGATATCTTTCGACCAAGCAGTGCGCTCACCGACACGGATTTCCACCAACTCATCCACCGGGCCACGGCAAACACCCATGTGAATGCCGAGCTGATAGCGCCACCCGGAAATCTGGCGACTACTGCTGCCCATGGCTGATCTCCTGCTGAGCAATGGCGACAGCACGCTCGGCAAACGGGCATTGCGTGGCCAGCAGACGCGAGGCCGGCAAACCGTGCTCCAGGAACTCGATCAGGCTGAGATCGTGCCGCTTGAACCAGCCCCGAATACCATCTGCACAAAGTACGCCTTGGCCGGCGATCTTTGCCTGACGCGCATGCGTAATGGTGACGATGACGTCGACGCTCATTTCTTGCCCGGTCCGAAAATAGGATGTGAACGCAGATTGCCGTAGGCCAGTACTGTCCAGCCCGATATCCAGCCATCACCAAAAACCACCGGAACCGGCGTGCCTTCGTCCGTTTGCGGCAGATCAAAATCACTGATTGCCGCTGGCTTGGGTTGCGGCGGCTTCGGTGCCAGCGCGACGGAAAGCATCAACGAGATGATCAGCACAGCAACATACACAGGCATGGTTGCCTCCTCAGAAAATCGGGTCGCCGGCGAAGGGGGATTTGCCCGGCATGTACGGGCTGGCACCGCTATTCAGGAGATTTCCGAATTTGCTGTCACAGGTAGCAAGGGTGCGATCACAGCCGGGGTAGATACGGACGGACTGGCCCACCGACAATCCGGACGTCAGGTCCAGCAGCTGCAGGCGGGCACCGATATGCCGCTCAATACCACGGGTCTCCGCGATACCAGGAGCGATATCCCACTCGACATAGCCACCGGTGAACCATCCGTCCACGTAGCCATCCGCTGCTGCCACATCGACGTAGAGCGTGCCTAACGCATCAATCGCGGCAGTGACGCGGAAGGCCGCCGCCGCAACGCCGCATTGGTACAACGTCTTTGTGCAGGAGCAGGCCCAGGTCTCACGCAGCCCGGTCTTTTCCATGCTGGCACTGAGGCTGTGACAGGTAATCGCGCAACGATCCGGCTGGGGCCAGTTCACACCGGCAATGCTGCCGATCCAGCGCACACGGGCGAGCAGCTCGGCGTACTGCAGGTCAAACACCGTGACATGGATTTCAGCGCTGGGAGCAACACTCCGCCACGGCTGCGCGACCTCAATGTTGCCTGCGGCCGTAATCACGATCGCATCGGCAGAGGTCTCACCGGTTTGACGTATGCCATCGTCAGATGCACCCAGGCCGATATAGGTCACACCCTCGTACTCGATGTCGCGATCAGAGGTGTTGTAAGCCCAGCGCATCGATGTGATCGGGCCATGGCGCTCAAACAGATACAGGCGCACGGGCTTGCCCGTGGCGATACCGGTTTCCAGACTGTCAAACGTCATCGCGGACACCCCGCAAAACTATCTGACACTTGCCAATGCCGGCCGCATCAGTTTCGTGCAGGAACTCGACCTGGTCGTGATCAAGGCGGCACAGCTGCAACCATGAAATGCGGCGGACATTCCCTGGCGTGATCGTGACTCCTACGGGCGCTGCCAACTCCAGCGACTCCGTATCAGCATTGATGGCGGTACCGCCCAGAATCCGCACGTGATACGCAGCGCCATTGCGCAGCTCGATGCGAAGGTCGCGCCGGCCGGGGCGTCCACCGAAGCGGGCATATTCGATATTGGAGATGACCATGCTGACGCTGCTGTCACCGAGCGCTTCAACCAGGGTGACGTCATCAGCAAAGGTCGGCACCCACATTGCGGTGAACCGGCCCTGCAGGAAATAGAGCAGCCCACGCAGTGCCGCGTGTGCAGCCCGCTGATACGGCACGAATCGGTGAGATTGCACCACGAATGCCTGGCCAGCCGTGTCCGTGCGCACGGGACGCCCCGTGAGGTTGTCCAGCTCCAGCAGCAGGCGCTGCATGGAGTTGGTGAGGTCCTCGGACTCCTCCGGCCGCAGCTCCAGTACTGGCCAATCCCGGTACAGCGTGGCCGGTGGTGATGCCGGATAATCCGTTGTCCCCATCACACGGAAAGTGATCGGCGTGGTGCTGGCCTGGTCGGTAATCCGGATCGTCGCCGGTGCCGTCGCCAGCTCAGCCATCACGGCCGGATACAGACGTGCACCACGCGCCCAACTCCGCTGCAGGGGACGACGCAACACGATCTCGGTGGGCCCCACTTCCTCGATTTCAGCGACCTCGGTCTCAAATGCCGTCGTGCCGCGCAACAGTGCCAGGCCACCGGCACTGAACTCACGGTGAGCTGTCTCGCAGGGGATAGAGAACGCACCTGCCTCGACAGGCTGGGTCAGCATCTGGATGTCATGCCAAAGCGGCACGGCAAATACACGCGCACCCCAGCCCCACATCGCCAGATCAAAGAACTGTCTCTCACGCCCCTGGACAATGACCGCCGCATCCAGCGTCCGGCGTGGCGAGAGACGCATGGCTCGGCGCTGCTCATCACCCGTGGGCGCGGCCAGCACCGTTGTCAGCCACGCAAGTTCCTCGCGTACACCACCGGCCCAATCCGGCAGCCAGCCCCAGGGAATGATGCGTGTGGCCGTCAGGTGTACGGTCAGGTCCTGCTCGTCTTCGAACTTCCACGTGTACGTGGCTGCAACGGCAGGCGGTCCATCCGGCGTAACAGTGATCGTGTATGTCGCCAGCGACAGCGGGGCCATCGTCACAGGCGGCATGGCGCCGTCCAGATTGATGCCCTCATTGCCGCTGGCGGTGATCTCAATCAGCGTGCGCGGCACGAGATACGCATTCCAGAACTCAATCGCGGCAGCCTGCGCCGTGGCGATGTTGCCGAACTCCACCTTGCGTGGCGTCATGTGGATGCGGTGATAAAAATCGTCGGCGTAATGGCGCGCAATCCAGCCCGTCAACTCCACAGGCGTGGTGGACACGGGCCAATCAGAGGTCAGCGATCCCATCACGCTGCGTTGCGTGTCCGATGCCCCAAAGGGCCACCAGTCGCCGCTGTAGGCCCACAGATCAACGCTCAACTCGGGTGTGGGATCGGCGCCGCCTCGGCAGGCATTCCCGACCAAGCCCGCCACGCGGGTGGTCACCAGATGGGCAAACGACGACGAGGACATCGATGCCGTGCCTGTCAGCAATGCCGCCGCCACGACACTCAGATCAGCCGTGCTGCCCGTGGTCAGTGTGGCCACGCCGCGCAGGCTGGCACCTGCAGGCGGCTCGAAGAACTCGCTGGCCACAATCTTGCCGGCCGTGGAAAGTGGCAGCAGGGAACTCAGCCGTGATGCTGGCTGCCGCCGCCAGATACTAGCCATTGGCGATCTCGATCAGCGCCTCCGGCAACCCTGTCGACGTACTGTCAGCCTGCACGACCAGGCGCAGCGCACTGTCCTGGAATACCTCCACCAGGCCAGTGCGCAGCATGTCGTGTATCTCGCTGGCATTGGCGGTACCGACACGGCCGGACCAGAGGCGGCGCAGCACGTGCACATTGAACGTGCCGGCCGACGAGCCCGTGGCCACCACCGAATCAATACGGCTGATACCGGAGTCGCCCGCCTGCAGAGGAAGACGCAGCATGCGGCCGACGGTGGGTGCCACGGCCGTGGCCACGGTGCCTGTCGACCGGCCACTGACGCCGGCCTGGTTGGTGTAGCCGATGGCAATCGACTGGTTGCCGGTGTGGGCCGTGACCGCTTCCAGCCACAACTCGGTGTTGCCGAAATCGGTACCGCCAGGCATGCGGCCTGAATATGAGGGCTGGTCTGACAACGTGACGTTGGCGTTGTACGCAAATGCGCCGGCGGAAAACACGGTATCGAACAGCATCAGGCGGCTGACAACTGTGTTTGAAAAATCTATCGCGGACAGGTAGCCCTTGTTGCCTTCCCCAAAATTGATGATGTCCGGATAGCCATCGTTCGCATCGGTCGGCACGATGCCCGAGGTTGTGTTGCCAACCGCCAGGGTGCCCGCACCAGGTTGTCCGGCAAGGTGGAATACGGCCCAGGGAATGATGGCAACACTGCCCAGCGCCGCTGTCTTCTTGAGAGTGATCTGCTGTTTTGCAGATGCCACAAAAGCATCCAGTGAGGTGATGGCCATAACCGTTAGTCCAGTGTGAGCGTCAGGTTGGATTCCGGGAATTGCGCGGCGGCATCCCCGTTATTGATCGTGCGGGACATCTGGAGCGGGCCGTACTGCAGCAGATGTCCCGCACTGGCGGCATCGAACAGACCAAAATGGGTAACCGTTCCCCAATTCGCCGTGGGCGCCGGAAAAACGATTGCCGCGTTGTTTGCCGTGGTCCCACTGCTGCCGGAGCTGGCTGCTGTCGATCCCAGCGCCTGCGTGCCCGACCAGGCCAGCAACGAGCAATCCACCTCAACACGCGCATAGCTGCCGCCCGACACCTCCGTGCCTCCGCCGGCGTCATTGGGTGCCGTTGTGAACAGCGCCACATACACCTTCTCGGGTGGTGTGAACTCTTCACCGCGCCAGATGAAATCGATGAGTTTGTTTTCCAGATAGTTCGAGACAGGCATGGGCTACTCCTGAATGCGCACGGCCAGAGCGAACGTGCCGGAATGCTGGATGGGCGTTGTGCTGCCGATACGGCCCGCTATGTCCTTCCGGAAGAAGGGATACACCACCCACTGATCAGGCCCCAGGGTCAGGACACCCGCCGGTTCGATGTTGTCGTTGCGTACAAAACGCGCATGGGCAAGATCAGCGACACAGGAATAACGGCTGCTGACTCGGGCGATGACGGGGCGAACAGGAAGCAGGACAGCTTCACCGTTCCAGGTATTGGGTTGCGTGGCCACCAGAGGCGCCAGTGACGGGGGGCAGGATGCCAGACCACCGACATTCGAAGCGGAGGTAATTCCTGTCCAGCCGCCACCGTCCAGGCCGTGATGCAGCAGCGATGGGGTCAGCTGGGCCGAGCCGCCATTTGTGTCCCAGAACAAGCCGCCCGAAAGCGCTTGGCCGCCGGTACCGGTATAGCCTCCTGTCGTTGCCGTTACCGATATCCCGCCAAGGTTGGCATTGCCGCATGTCGCTGAATACCAGTTGCCGGTGCCCGGTAACGGGAGCGAGGAGCGACCAAATGACAGGCGCTGGAAAAATTCGCCGCCGGCGCCGTAGCGCAGGAAAACGTATACCTCGTCCGGATCGGTGTTGATGTGGATGTGGTACTGCGCTGGCCATGTGAACGCGGCCACCGCAAATGGCCGCATGGAGACATAGTGCGGGCCGGGATTGACCAGATTGTTTCCCCCGTCAACGCCGGTGCCGCCCTGGGCCTGCAGCACGATGCCATCCGTCCAGAGACGGCAATACAGCCCCCCCTTATGGAAAACCTGTCCGGATTGCGTGTAGCCCGCCGAGATCAGCGCCGCTTCAATGATTTCCAGCAGACCGGCAAAGCTGCCCGCTGTCCCTGTGACATAACTCATTCGTCCATCCTCAGGGCGTAGTAATCGGCGAAGCCGGTGCGGTACACCGCCTGCACGACGACATAGGTCACGCCACCTTCCACGATCACGTTCTCGACAGCGTTGTTGAAGCCGTTGATGGAGTACACGCCATCCAGCGTGCCAAACATGTCACCGCTGTTGTCATGCAGCTCAACAGGGATCAGGACGCGGGCGTCATGGGTGTCGCGCAGCGCCGCCATCACGGCATTGCCGTAGGGCCAGCAGTACGGCTGCAGCCACGCTCCAGCGTTGTTACGCAGGCGCATGTTGGTGCGATTGCCGCGATACGGCATGTCGTGCGTGGTGTCAGAGAATCTTGTGGCGGTGGTTCCGTTCAGCATGCCGGCGGCAATCAGTGGCAGCGGGAACTGCCCCGGTTTTCCGTAAGGGAGGCATTTGCCGACATAAGCGGATTCGTAGACCGGCGTGCCCACTTTCATAGCCAGCGCAATGCGCTGCGGGTTGATCGTCAGCCAGTAATCGATGCGGTTGTTGTGCGCCGGGATACCCGACAGCATGGCGCCGGGCTGGGTGTCGAAGGTATTACCTGGTACGTAGCCAATGAAGGCGGCAGCGCACAGGTTGTAATAGTCTGCAGAGGCATCCTGGTAAGTGCGAAAGCCGACAAAGATTTCTTCAGCACCCGTGTAGCCCGTCCCCTTCAGGATCAGTTCACGATTGGCCGGTACCGTGTCGTAGCGCAGGATTTCCCAGCCGGCGTCTTCGGCCTTCTCGCCGATGCGCTCCAGCATGTTGTAGTGCGCCAACGCGCCGGCATTGTTTACGTACCCGATATCGTGCGGCATGGTGAGCCCCAAAAGAAAACACCGCCATGGTGGCGGTGCTGGGGGCTAAGGTCTTTTGACCGCGGGCAAAACTTATTGGCATGTATATCGCCACAAAGGTGCGTCCCGCTGCCAGGCGGGATCGGTTTCGATTGGTATATGACGGCCGGGTGTTATCTCTCCCGTAACATCATAGAACCGGCCTTCAATGCGGGTAATGACATGATCCGAGTCATACCAGGCAGTAGCCTCCGGAAATACCGATGCAAGGATCAGGTAGAACTGGTAGCAGCCACCCGATGTATAGGCGAGCTGGTTGTCATCACGAGATTCCCGGATTGCTGTGATCAGCCGCATGACTGCTGCGTGGGCAGACATGAAAACTAATCCATCCACCGTGGTGGGCTGATTTCATCTGTCACTACCAGCGGCCAGCGTGGCTCATAGGTGGGGTCAATTACTGTAATGGCCACCATGAGGAAGTCGAAGACATGGATTGTTAGCCAGTACAGCGGCCACACAACAAGCCACCGGGGCCGGACAACCGGAGCTTCTGATGAAAGTGCGGAGAAATAAACCGGACAAATCCCGAACCACCCTTTATGCGTATACAGATGCCTCACTTTCCTGCCCCCAGAGCTTGCCGGAATTTTGCCGGGTTGCGAGAGACATGCACCAGGAGCAGCTCCTCACCTGCAGGCCCTTTAAGCGCATCAGTGATCAGATCAGGGTCCATGATGGGCAGCACACGCTGATTGACGGACAAGCTACTGCCCAGCTGCTCGATATTGTTGTTCAGGGTGACGGGGCCACCTCCCACGAGGCCACCATCGGCGTAGCCCCGGAATCGCTCCAGCGCGGCCATCCCCTCTTGATGAAATGAGGCAAGGAAGTGAAGCGCACCCGGTTCGCGCACGCGCTCCTGCGGCATCACATATTCGCCCCGGTGCACGATGCCAGCCGGCGTGTATTTGCCGCCGCCGCCGGTGTAGCCGCCAGAGGCGAATCCGACCAGGCCACCGTCGCTGAAGCCGAACCCCAATGCATTCAGGATCATCTTTTTCAGAATCATCTGAGAGATATCGGCAAGGAAACTGGCGGCAAATTCCCGAAATGCTTCTTTGGCATCCTTGGTGCCTGTGGCCACGTCAACAATGGAAGAAGCCAAGCCACCTGCAAATTTGTCAGCCAAGTCGGCAGTCGACATGCCTGTCATCTTCATGACGGCATCAGTCTGCTCGGCAGCGGCCTTCGCATCATAGAAAGCCTTGGGCAGCAAAATCCCCAGCTCACGGGCCTTGCTGATCATTTCGTCCAGCTCGGCCGAGACGCCGGCGTTGATGTCTTCAACGCCGGCTCGGAACTCACCCTGACCGATCCGGCCCGCTTCGCGGTCTATCATCAGGTTCTGCTTTTTCGAGGTGGCCGTGGTCAGGGTTCGCTCCAGGCGCTCCTGGAATTCACGCAGTTGGCCGTCCACCTTGGCCCGGTCGATGATGACGTCGATCTTGGCCACAGCCTCCAGGTCACCCTGGCTCTGCATCTGGTCACGCAGTTCTTGCCAGCGGCGCTTGGCTTCCAGCGCCACGGCGTCCGCTTCCTGGCCAACGGTGCGCAAGTACTGCACCTGCAGGTCAGCCAGGGACTGACGCTGCCGCCGCTCCTCCGCAAACTCTTTGTCCAGATCAGCCAGCACAGCGGAAAACGCGCTTTCCTGAGCAGTGGTCTGCTGCTCTACCAATTGCTTCCGGAAGTCCGCCGTTTCTTGTGCGATTCGTGTCTCTATCACAGACAGCTGCTCGGCATGATCCTGCGCCCGCTTGATCTCGTCGGCGTATTGCTGGCGCAACACAGCTTCCCGGACGGCAACCTGCTGCTCGATGTCGCGTTGCTGTTCGGCGATCCAGGCACGATTCTCCAAGGCCAAACGGTTTACAGCGTTTTGCTGCTCGTCACTGCCGTCCTTGTTCTGCTCACGCAGGTAGCGGCGCATCTGCGCGATCTGCGTGTCAGTGAACGTAACGCCGGCGGCAGCGGCCTCACCAATCCACTGATCCAGCTCGCGCATGGCGGCAGCCGCCTTCTCCGTATTGCTGCGCGAGGATTTCAGGAGGTCATCCAGCTTGCGCGTGGCCGCGATACCGGCCTGCTCGATCGCTAGGCGGCGCTGCTCCTGCGCGGCGGTGGCGTCAGCGGCGGCCTTCTGCTCCCGCAACACCGTGAGACGTTGCTGGAGCACGGCCAGCTCGGCGGCCGGAACGCTGGTGACACCACTCTGCCGTTGCCGTATCGCCTGCAGCCTGGTGATCTCGGCTTCGACGGCCTGAACTTGCTCCCCCAATCCCTGGGATCGGCCCAGCCCGAGCATGGAGTCCCAGGCCTCAGCCGCGAAATTCTTGACGGACTTCCAGGCCCCTTCGATGTAGCCCAGGTTTTCGACAACCTTGCGCTGCACCTCGACCATGCCATCGGCATACGCCTGGTTGGCCAACCTGACGGCGCCGGCCTGATCACCCTGCGCGACCAGGGCACGAATCTGCGCATAGGTGGCGGCGGTGAGATAACCGTATTTGGTCGTCAGCTCCTCACTGGCCTTGACCGGGTCTTCCGCCAGCTTTTCAAACTCGGCAACTGTGTCGGTCACGCTCCGGCCGATGGCATCGTTCATGCGGACAGCGGTCAGGCCCACCAGTTCGAGCTGATCCCCGGCGATCTTGCCGCTGCCGGCGGCAGCAGCCAGCGCCTGGGCAGCCGTGCGCGTGGTACCCACCGTGCGATCAATGCTGGCGGCCATGTCGGCCAGTTGACCGGTGGTGGTGCCGGCGGCGTTGTTGGTGAGCGCGAGGGATGTGTTGTAAGCCGTCAGCTCATCACTTCCCTGCTTGTAGGCAAGCGCCAGCAGGCCCATGACGGCAACCACGCCGCCCAAAGCCACTCGCATGGGTGTAAAGATTGATAGCAGCGCCTTGCCAGCTGGCGCTATGCCACCGAATGAATCCTTGATCTGACCACCCTGTTGAATGGCCACCAGCCAGAGCGGCATACCGCTGGCAAGACTGGTCGTGACGTCCGTAATCTGCGCCGGAAGCATGCGCATGGCAGCTGAATATTGCTTGGCACTTATCCCACCGTGTTTCAGCCGGTCGCTCTGTTGACCCAGAGCACGATTCCCATTGTTGAGGGCTGCGCCCCAACCTGAAAAGGCAGAGACAGCTTGGCGTGCCATTTCATCAGCATCTTCGCCAAGCTTCTTAACAGTAGAGGATGAATCCTTGAGCGCAACACGAGTAGACGTCTGCGATTTGACCGCCGATGCCGCCAATCGATCAAAGTCCGCGTCCAGCGCACGAAGATCGTCACGTGCAGACTTGAGGTCGGTAAAGATGCGAACGGCAACATCAAGATTCTTGCGATCAGCCACGGCGATTCACCCGTCGAAGCGCCCTAATGCGCTCTGTTGATTCACGCCCACCCGCGAAGCCGGAGTTCACATCTTCAATCATGGCTGCACGGCCTTCCCGTGCCAGCACCAACGCTTCCCGATAGAAAAGCCTCAGCTGGCGCTCGGTATAGTCGGGGAGGTCTCTTCGGTGATGCCCGGCGCGGATAAGGATGGACTCGATGTAGGCCCATCCTGGTTCGTCTGGCGCAGGAGCTTTATCCGCATCAGGTCCTGATGAATGCGATTGAACACACGACGCAAAAAAAAACCGGAATTGACCGCCCACCACAACAGCAGCAGGTCTGAGCCATCAGTGTCCGAAAGCCCGTCCACCCACTCAGGTTCGACACCGGCCGCCTGAGCCACCATCACCCGAACGGCTTCATGATGCTCGGCCAGCAAGTCCTGGATCGCTTCGTAGGTGAATTCGCTGCCGCCCCGCGTTAGCAGAGCATGCAAGGCGTCCAGGAACGGCCGTTGCTGTGCTCTCACCCGCAAACCCTCCACGAAACCATACTCACGCATGGTGAGCTGGCGGCCAGCGAGCGTGATTTTCTGCTCAGGGTGAAGGGCCTGCAGTTCGTCCTCTGCGGGCTGGCCCGGCATTGCTGCCGGGCTATCGATCTGATGGGCCATCAGGTGTTATGCCTCGTTGTGGTTGCTGCCCAGCAGCTCGATGCGGCCGTAAGCGCCCAGGAGCGGGTCCAGCACGTTGACCGGGTCCATGAGGGCCTCGCCCACCAGGGTGATTTGCCCTTGGGCCGAGTTGATAAGCTCCAGTGCCTCCGTGTTCTTGAACTGGATTTTGTAGAGCCGGAACTTCATGCGATCGCCAGCACCACGCACGACGTTGAGGCCGTCGAATATGAGGTACTTGTCACTGGCTGATGCAGTGAGCATGGAGATGCGCGTGACCGCGCCATAGCTGTAAGCCGCCTTGAAGGGCTGGGTGAAGCCCGTCACGTCCAGGATTTTCACCTGGCCGGCCTTGGCATCGACGATCTCGTACTTGCTGGGATCGACAGTAGCCGGGCTACCGGCGCTGTCCGTGATGACCAAGCTGGCGATGTCGCTGTTATCCAGCTGGAAGACCTGGCCGGCCGTTACGCCCGTCGGGAACAGCTCTGCCGTGGCCGAGCCTGCCACCACGTTGTTCACTGTGCCGCCGAGTGCCAGTGCCAGGTTGCTGGCCAGTGCTTGGTTCAGCGTGAGGGAAATCGTGACTTCCTTCTCGCCCGGCAACAGCGCGGCAGTGCCTTTCACACCCGACCAGGATTCCTTGATCTTCTCGTCCTCGCCGGAAATGTTGAGCGCGCCAGCGGGAACATCCCCCATCCACTCGATGGCACCGGGTTTGCCGGTGCTCAGGCGCGGGGCGAGACTGAACTTGCCCTGAAGGGAAAAAAATTTCATTTGGCATCGTCCTCATCAGCGGCACCCGTGGCGCCATTTGTTTTGGTTGCCGGAGCGGCAGCCGTTTTGGGTGCACCGGTCTTGTCGATGCACTCGTGTTTTTCCAGCCAGGCTTTGTCATGCGCATTCACATACAGCGTGGTTCCTGGTGGGTACTCCACGCCGGCATGCGTGTGCGGTGCCGTCAACGTGATCTTTTCGAGCTTTGCCACTTCACACCTCGTTGGTGGTGAGCACGGCCCGAAGGCCACGGCCGTGCTCTAGTTCTTCCCCCCTCACTTAACTGCGACCTCGCTCGGGGCGTTCTCGGGTGGGCATCCAACAAAGGGAGAGGCCCTTCATAACGGGGCATGGCCCCTTAAAAATCCTTACGACCACACCGGCACAGCGATTTCGAGCGAGTGCTCCCAAACGCCGCCGGTCACATCTTCGAAACCATCGCCGACCAGGTAAGCGCCGCCACGTGAATCACCCAGCACAGCGCCATGCAGCGCATCTGATGCCTGATCCACCACGGCAGTGACTCCATCAGCACCGTTGAGCTGGCGGAACATCACCGTGACACGCACGATCAACGTGCGTTCCTGCGGCATTGCCTGCTGCGACACCAGCGATTGATGGCGCATGCCGCTGTTCTGCGGTGGTGCGTATTCGCTGGCCAGGTGACGCACCAGGAGGGCACCCACCGGATGCGCCAGCCGGTAGCGGCTCGGATCATCCGGGTACAGCTCGATGGCATAGCGCGGTGCGGTCTCGCCCGCAGACGTGAATGCCGCTTTCAGTTTTTCCAGCACGGCGTCAATCACAGCCTGCGTGCGAGTTCTGCTCACCGGTCATCTCCCGGTTGACGTGCGAGTGCGGCATCACTGAAGCGACGCCGACTCGCCCGCATACGAAACTTCCCGACAGTGGGGGCGGCCTTGCCGTTGGGCAGGCCGAGGCTCAGCTTTCCATCACGAATGCTGTCCAGCAGCTTCAGGCTGGCCTTGTAGGACTCCGAAATGACCTTGGGTACATCGTCACCCTGTGGGCGGCGTGCCCAGAGCCAATGCCGCACCAGGTTGACTGCAATTTCAGACACCACGGTCGGCACGGTGGCCACTGGCAACTGGTACTGCACACGCAGCGCGGCATCGATCAGCTCATCCGCTTGCACCTGCGCCCGCTCCAGGACATCCGCGTCAGGCTCGGTGGCCACCGGATCGTCATTGGACAACTGGATCAACACGACACGCGACATGGCGCGCTCGATGTCCTGGAGGGTGCAGTAGTGCATGGCGGCCGGGCCTCAGGTCGCCGTCAGTTCGTGCAGCGCTTCCGGCACGAGGCAGACCGACAGCGAGTTGCTCTGGGCCTCCATGTCATAGCCCTTACCCATACGGCGCGGCTCCGCCTTGGCGTAATACGGCTTGCCACGCGTATTGACCGCTTCGTTGTAGTTGGCCGGCGCGTTGCGGGTGATGAAGGCTCCTTGGGCAACCGGGAAGACATGCGCCTTGTTGGCGGCCACGAACGTCGTGGCGCCCACCACCGTTGAGGCATCAATGAATTCAATGCCGCCAAAGGTGAATCCGGAGCGCACATCACCGCCAATCTTGTCCTGGGCTTCGGCCCAGCCCTGATAGGCAGCCAGCACAGAGGGGTGATCGACAAGGGAATCGAAGAAATCTGCACCGCAGAGCGCCCGGCGGCGGCGGAGCAGCAGACCGGCAGCGGCCGTCTTTTGATCCACATAACGACCCACCTTCTGGCAGAAACCACGAACCTTGGTGTTTGCATTGGAGAGCGCGAGGTTTTCGGTTTTCTTGGTAACACCAAACTCCTCATAAAGGTCATAAATGACCGAGTTGTCGGCATCCAGGATCACGCCCTTGATAGCCCCCACACGCTGGAACTCGCGGGTGGCTTCAAGCGAGTTTTTCATCTCTTCCAGCTCATCGTTGATAGCTTCAGCGGGTCCCTGGAGGCTTTCCTCATCCGCTTCCTGCCCAAACTCGCGGACATTCTGGATGTCGGTCGGCAGCATCCCCCCGGCAAGGGGAAGGTGCGGAATTTCAAACGTACGCGCCGAACGTGATGCACGCTCTTTCGGTGTCGGGTCCTGGTTACGATCAATAGCTTTCACCAGAACCAGGCGGCCATTGCGCTGATCGACCATGATGCTCGTGGTGCGCACACCCTTTTCCTGGAACAGCCCGGAGCTACCAAGCAGAGTGGGAGGCACTGGCACCTTGTTGATCGAATCGGTGAGTGCCACGGTGGTAAAAAGATCACTGATATTCATGTCAGGTTTTCCTGTTCAGCCTGGGGATAGATGCAGCGGGTGCGTCAGACCGTTTCCACCAGCACGATGCTGCGAGCATCAAGACGGGTGATGGCCAGCGCCTTCTGTTCGTTGGTGATGCCGTCGGGCCACACCACTTCGCCAGCGGCCAGCACGGCGTGTGCACAGATGCCGGTGGCATCCAGCGGTTCATCTTCAGCTTCCTCGCCGGTGTCGAGTTCCTCGGCCAGAACAGCAACCGGGATTGACGGGCGCGGCGGGCCGAAAACATCCTTCACGACATCAGGGCCGGTGGAGACCGTGCAGGTGCCGATCTTGTCGCCGGCGGCCGTGCTGCCCGGCGCAAGGACGACCAACACATCGGCATCGGCCGTGGAGCGGGCCAGCACGGTGCCCAGCGGCAACACGCCCAGGCCAGCCGCCACCTTGATCGGGCGCTTTGTTACGTGAGGCAGCCCGGCAAACAGCAGGAGGGCTCCCAAGGTTTTCTTTTGAAAATAAGCAGACATGATTTCCTCGCTCAGCGGTTATGCCGGCGCTCAGCGTCGGCGATCAGGGGGTGGGTGTTGTCGGGTTTTTTGACGCGGGTTTTCTTGGCCTTCTCGGAGAAATCGACAGGAGGAAGGTCGGTCAGGAATTCCCGCAGGGCCGGCAACAGAGGCAGGCGTGCGTCGCCTTCACCAAATTCGACAACGCCGGCATCACTCGTCGGCGCGGACAGCTCGACCAAGGCGGCAACTACGGCATCTTTATGCTTCGGCTTGATGCGACCGGCTTCGATCAGCCCTTCGGCAAAACTCACCTGATCGGCCTGTCGTGCGTTGTGCTCAGCGATGCGGGCCTGCTCAGCAGCGGTTTCACGCTCCTGCCGTATTTGATCCAGCTCGGCCTGCAGTTCTTTTTCACGGGCAGAGGGTTCGGGTGCAGGCTGATTCGCCTGAAACTCGGCGAAGGCTGCGGTGGCGTTGTTGTAGACCTCGGGATCGCGCTGGGCGATCTCCTGCATGGAATTGATCATCCACTCGGGCACAGTGCGGTCAGCCGCCTCCACGCCACGTTGCTCGATCATCCAGTCGCGAAGGGCACGCCAGAGGCGGACATTGGTTTCGGTGATGACGCGGACATCCCACTCGGCGAGATCAGCTACACCCTCACCACCCTCACCGAACTCCACAGACCGCAGTCCTTTGACTGACGGCGGCTGTGCTCCCAAAAAGCCGATATGTCGCAGATACCAAACACCAGGCACAGGGTTTTCGGAGGAATCAGGGCGATAGAACGAAGCGGAACGCTTCTTGTAGCGGCCAGCGTTGTGCATCTCCGCAAAATCGGGATCAACCTGGATGGCCTCCACTTCCAGGCCATTCGTCTCGGAGAAATGAACCGCAGCCGCCCAGCCGTAAGCGGCATCAGTCACCTTGGGGTGACCAATCACGAAGGGCGCTTCGTGCTTTGCGGTGTCGTAAGCAGCTGCGCTGGCCTTGAGGTCCTCGGCCGTCAGCGTTACCGGGGTGCCATGCACATCCGTAAATGTTCCCGGCAGCATGACCTGAATAAGTTTCTTGTTCACATTCAATCCCGTCCAGCAAGTTGAGTGCTTTGGATGGGCTGACTGTGACAGCACGCGACGCCAGAGTATTTTGACCGCGGCCAAAACTTCTCAGATGGGTGCACACCACAGAAATCCGGGACCCAAACCGGAAAAAACAGGGTGGTGGTGCATCCGCACATGGAGAGCGGACATGCCAAGGCGTTCAACAAGCTTTTTCATGCTTTTTGAGGCCGGTATCGGACGATGGACGAGGGAATGTGGCGAGAAGGACTTTCTGAGAGCACTGAGGCGCGTTTCCAAGGGTCAGTTTCCGAAGGCACCTGACAGGAAAGCGCGAGTCTCGGCAATGATGTAAAGACTGTCCTCCCTGGACACACCCAGAAAGGCGCGGCGGGGCATGTTGATTCGGTAGGCCGACATGGTTACCCACCGTGTTTGCTTCCGCTTGTGTGAGCCCTTGGCAAATACGCGCATCTTGTCGGCATTGCGGAACTTGTTCCCGATACCCGCCTGGCTCAACAACCCGCCCTTGCTATCGGTGCGGAATGACACACGCTGGGATCGTGCCGGAATAGTGATCGTTCCCCCGAACTGGTGAATCGCACCGTACTTGCTGTTGGTGCCAATCAGCAGCTCATTGTTTCCGGTTTGCCAGCGCAGCGTTCCCCTGAGATGGCCGCGCAGTGTCAGCACTTTGTCCGGATTGCGATGCTTGCGGCGCTGATACGCACGCGAGAGTGCCTGCCACCGCCGACCATCCGGGTCCGTCTGTGTATCGAACCGCGCTTTCCAGCGTGGAAGCAGGCCCTCGCCAAGATGCCGGTACAGCGGGCGCGGGTCGTCCATGCGCCGGACAGCCAGCCCGATGGCACGCCGGGCATTGCCGTCCTGCAGGTCAATCCGGTAACTGGCCCCAGCCACTGATATCCCCTAACATGACAGCTGGTTGTGGGTGCCATGGCGGTCGGGAAACCGCCAACTCCGGCCCGGGGGGTGCAACGCATCGCCTGCACGATGAACGTGGCGTACATCCATGGCACTCACAGCTCTCCCTCCAGAAGTACCAGCTTCCCGCTACCGATCCCCGAACGCAGATCCGCCAGCTCGCCCAACGATGCCGAGCGCACAGAGTTGACGACCACTTTGCCCGCATCGGTTTTCAGCCGGTAATTGACCTGCACGGCCAACCAGCCTGCCTCACGCCGTGTCGGGCGGAACGCATAGATCAAGGTATTCGAGGCCGCATCCAGGAGCACCGCTGCAGGCTGGGCCAGAATGCCCGGCAACAACGCCAGCTCATCAGGACTGACCCCGACCGGCAAACCTGCGCGCGTAGTGCGCGCCTGTTTGCTGGCACGCAGCGCGTGAAGTATTTCCTGATCACGCAGCACGATTGCCGCTGTGGCTGCCGGCACACCACGGACCTCAAGTCCGGCCACCACGGATTCTGATAGTGCTCCCACCATCGTCCAGCGATTGCGCGCCTGCCCGTCGCTCACCACCGAATTCACGAAATCACGCACCTGGTTGTTCAGTGCATCGCGTGCTGCGGGCAGGCCCAGCAGCTGGGAGGCACTGTGTGCAGCTGGGCCTGCAGGCAGCCGAAGCGTTTTCTCAAGCCCGCTTTGCACCAGGGGGCCGTGAGCAGACAGTACTGATGCACCGGGCGCGTATTCAAAGCCCGGATCAATGCCGGCAGGAACACGCACGACATGCGGGCCACCCGGACTGCGCTGGCCAATCAGGCGATCCTCCCATTCCATGGTGGGCGCCTTGTCAGGGCCTGACTTACCCATGCGGCGCAGGTCAGCTTCACTCAATGCCACCACATAGCACTGACAGCCCCAGGCATTGATGGGGAAATGGGTCTGCCACCAAGGATCGTCCCAGCGCAGGATCAGGCCATGCCACTTGAGATGGTGTGGGCGCGGGTTCTGCACAGCTTCACTGTGCATGTACATCCAGTAAGGCCGTGTTTCCCGTACCGACATGAGCTGCTCATATCGGCCTGCAGAGTACGAACTGAAGAGATTGGTCTCGTAGATCGTGCGGGTGCGCCAAGCGCGGCCACCTTTGTAATCCCAGCCATGCTTCGCCACGATGCTGTCAAAGTCACGGCGGAAGTCTTCGAGCGTGCCGCCATCCGCAATGACGCGATCAACCGCTATCCGGAAATCCGCCACCAGGTCATCGCGGTTGGCTCCTGCCACCATGAATGCCGTGTCGTGGCCGCCCGCGTAAACATCCGTCCACGCCTCGGTAGGCACATTCAGCTTGCGCCGGAAGAACCCGATCTGTTCACGAAACGGCAGCGAGCCGTAGCTGACATCACTGCTCACCCGTCAGCTCCTGGGCAATGTCATAACGGCCGGCCAGATAGGCAACGGCCAACCCCTCTGCCATCGCATTGGCATAGTCATCCAGGGACAGATCGGCATGCAGGCTCATGAGCTGTTCCCGGAAATCCTCCAGCGTGCCGCCTTCCTGAATGATGCGGTCCATCAGTGCCCGCATCTGCTCAATCCAGTTTTCGCCGGCGGGCTGTACGGCCCGATCCAGGGAGGGCAGCAGCTGCGTGGGTGCGGGAGGTATGGCGGAACGCTCTGCAAATGAAACCGCAGGCACGGGTGGCTCCTGGACGCTCTCGTCCAGGTCACCGTCCTGCAGCTGATAAGCACGCCTGAAATACGCCGGCGTGAAGCGTGCGCCGGCATTCTTCAGGTTGGCATCACGAGTGGCCAGTTCCTTGGTGCCAGGCGTGTCTTCATACATCCGCCAGATTGGCGCAGGCCCGGTGAAGTTCCGATCCCAAAAGCGCTTCACCAGGCTGTTCATGCCGGATTCCACCATGGCGGCATCGTCGTCGCGGATATCGGCCGTCACCTCAAGGCCGGCCGTGGCACTGGCGCGATTGGCATCGGCCTGCGTCGTCTGGTCCTGCCCCAAGAGGGCAATGCTGATCTCGGAGCCACAGAAGCGCAGAAAACGTTCATGCAGGTCGCCGCTGGCACCTTTGCCTGCCGCCTCGACGATCTTCACGCTGGAGTCGTTCGGAATGGCGGCCACGGCATCCTGAACCATTTGCTCCAGATTGATGAGCAGCTGCTCGATGTCATCGTCCTTCGTGCCGGAGGGGTATTCCCCCACTACCCAGGGCGTGCCGAACTTCTCCAGGAACTTGACCCAGAAATCAAAGCCACCCCGCTTGAAGTGCGTCGGCCAGTAACACCGCGAGAGATCGGCGATGCCGTAAGGGTTGTCATAGCTCGCGTCCTGCCGCACCAGGACGAACCGGTCCATGTCCACCAGTTCGCCATCGTGGCCAGCATCCTGAGCTAGAAAGCGCAGGCGGTTTTCTTCGTCAAAGGCAAACCATTCAGGCGGCTTGCCGATCACTTCCTTGGGATAGTGAAACGAGGGCGACGTTCCCATCATGATTTCAAGAGGCTGGTAGCCAAACAGCGAGGCGTTCAGCATTTCCTTGATGATGGTGAGCTGATCCAGCTCGGCCAGCATGTCCTGCATGCTCTTGAATCCGCGTGCGCTGGCCTGCCCGCGATCCAGCGTCCAGCTCAGCGAAGTCACGGCCGCTTTACGGCGGCGCGCACAGCCGCCCACTTGTGCATCGGTCAGCAGGTCACGATAGGCCGTTATGTTTCGCCGGAGCTTGCGCAGCACAGGATCAGGATTGGGCAGGCGCTGCATGCCCGCCCAGGTCATGCCGGTAGCACGGGCGCGAGTGGCCACCTCGGCCTTCTTCCCGGTGCTCTCAGAAAAAGAAACCGCCTGCACCAGACGATTCCAGCGCTGCTTCATGTTCATTAGTAACCCCTTGTCAGGCTGGCATGGCGTCGTGCACCACGGCTGAATACACGTGGCATGGTGCTGGGGGCATCAGCCGCGTTCAGTGCCAGAAATCCCGCCCACGTGCGGTCGGCGTGGCCATTGCTGTCGCTGTCGGCCACAAAGCGTGGTGCTCCAGTGGCGCTGGTGACTTTCTTGAGCTTGTGCAGGTCAGCACGCAGATCATTGCGTCCGGCCGGGATGCGCCAGCGGCGATCCTCGAAGGCATTTTTGCCGATGGTCGCCATCACGATTTTGTTCGGGCCGGTGAACAGCACACCCTCAACTCTGCTGCTGCCGTGATTGCGCTTGGCATCCTCCACCGGCTTTTCGCCCATGCCGGTCTGGTCCATGTTGCAACGTATCACCCGGTAATCATTGAATACCTGTGCCAGCAAGGCGTCCTGCTCTGAAAACGGAATGCGCTTGCGCTCTATGATTTCGCGGGTCCACAGAACATCACCGACTTGCTCCAGCACCCAGATCACGAACAGGTCATTGCGGGCAGCGATATCCACACCCACATAACACGGCCCGCCTGCGTACTGCTCCGGGATACCGGCCTGGTCATGCTCGCAGGTGGAGATCAGTTCGTAGCTCAACCATGAGCTGGCTTCATCGAGCCATTGCAGCTCGAACTCCTGCCGCCACAGATCCTCGTCCCCAGCCCCTTTGCGCAGCTGCTCGATGTCACGATCCAGACCGTCCTTCACAGCTTGGTAGATATCCGTGACATGACGGGACCAGCCATCGTCTTTGCCTGTCATCAGGTCATAGAACTTGTTGCCTTTCCCATTGGGCGTGGAAATCACACGCAGCTTGAGGCCAGGCTTGGAGATCACAGGGAACAGCGCCTTCCAGATCGCCCGGCTGTCCTGGTGGAACGCGAACTCATCCAACAGGACATTGGCACTGAAACCACGCGCTGTGTCGGGGTTGGCCGGCAGCGCAGTGATCTTGCTGCCACCAGGCAGTTCTACCTCCAGAGCACGCACCTGCGGCTCCCAGTCGTACTCATAGGCATTGAAGCCAGCAGCGAGCGCAGCAAGGTGAACTTTCACACCCTCATTCATGGCCTCGCGTGCCTGGCGCTCACCACGAGACAGAATCACCCAACGGCGGCGCTCACCACGCGCATCAGCACGTGCCACATCCAAGGCAATTTCCAGCGTGCTGGTGAATGTCTTACCGGACTGACGAGAAAACATGGCGATCTTGAAACGTGCCGGGTCTTCGATCCATCGCTTCTGGTAGGGATAGAGGATCAGTGCGGGTTGCGTGGAATCTGTCTGTGTCATGGCAGCTCCAGCCCGTAAGCAGCCTTGATGACCTTGTCGAGCATCTCCTTGGGCACTTCACCTTTCTGACCCAACTCATCCAGCTTTTCCCGCTGCTCACGCAGCAGCTCTTCCCGCGCCGCCTGCCTGAGGGCCTGCTGCTCCTTGTAGCTCAGCGTCCGGGTTTCCTGTGCAGCACGCGCAGCGCGTGCCAGTTCCCCCACCTCCTTGATGGTGATCTCGTCATTCTCATGGGCCTCTATCGCGGCGTTTGCCACCAGCGTAGTGACCGCCTGTGCCAGCAATGCACCGGAACGCTCTCCCACATCCTCACCGAACTCGGCAACCAATACGCGGGAAGCGGCCTGGATTTCCCGCATCCGACCTGCCATTTCCTCAAAGGATTTCCGGTAACGCCCCAAGGCACTACGACTGGTTTGTTCCCCGGGGAACTTCTCGCGTACCCACTGGACCAGCTCATCCAGGGTGTAGCGATCCTCGCGCAGCAGTTGCTCCAGATAGCTGCGCGCCTCGGGTGTCATTTTTGATACCGAGCTTTTGCGCGCCATGATTCAGGGCCTCGGCTTCTTCACACCGGGAACAGGGGTTCTGCCCTCGGCAACATCAGCGCCGCGCTCGGTCAGTTTCACCATCATGACCGTCTCCAAAGCATCGATGGAAATCAGACCTTGCTCTCCCAGCCACGCCAATTCAGTTTTTACCTGGTCACGGCTCAACTGATGGCCGTACTGCCCCAAGAGCGTGGCCAGTAATGAGCTGTTGCTGCTGTAGCCGGGCAACTCCAGCAGGATGCGCAGCACAACCAGGCGCATATCTTCACGAACAAAATCCGCATATCGCATAGATCACCTCACTGATGCTTCATCATCCATTGATGGATGAGTTGGACGTTGTTGTTGGTGGCGGCAAGAGTGGCAGCAACCGTATCCACTGATCCCTTCAGCTCTGCCACCCGGATACTGACTTGTGTCAGCTGTGGCCCTGTCGGCAGGGCTTCAATTTTTTCCTCAAGCCGAGCTACGCGAGTGGACACTTTCTGAAGCTCATCCTCGCTGGCCCGGCGCCGGAGCAGTGCCCAGCCGATCAACCACATGCCCACGTTGAGCAGGTTGGTGATCACCATCAGCCACTCTTTTCCGTCCAGACCCATCACATACCCCTCGGCTCTCGGCCCTGTTTGTCGCGGTCCTCTTGGCACGGTGTGCAGCAGCGTGTGCCGGGACTCAGTTGTCGGCGTGCCTCGGGTATCGGGCAGCCGCATTCATCGCAGTGCACAGCCGCTGGGCCAGTAGGCCGGGGCCGTGCGGTGTGGGCGGCCAATACGGCCTCCCGCTCGCGTTCCGTTATGTGCAGCGCCTTATCCAGCCAATCCATCAACGACCATCCCACTGGATGCGCTCTATGGTGCGACCGGCGCAGAGGGCATACAGGTCGTAAACCTGTTTCAGCTGCAGCGCGGCAGCATCAGCACTGTTGTCTCGCGGCTCAGGGAGCTGCGGGCACGGCACCGATAATTCCGATGGCAGCGGCTTGGTTGGCGCGTGCGCGGGCGGCTTCGAGCTGGCGCATGCTGTTGTCATCAAACTGGCAGCCAGCACGAGTGCCAGCCGTTTTGGCGAGCGCATCTTTCAGTTCCTTGTTGGTTTTGTTGTCGAGGGCGGCACGCTGGCTGGTGGCCACGCGCAGCGCTTTGCTGGCCTTGTCAGCCTCATCCACCAGGGCGGTGTGGGCGCTGATGATTTCTCCCAGCTGCTTCACAGCGGCGGCATCGCGTGTAGCCGAGCAATTGGTAGCGCCAGCGTCATGACCAAAGTAAAAGCCACCGACAGCGCCTGCAATGAACGGCACCAGGATGATCAGGACGGCATTACTGATACGGGTCACGTGCACACTCCTGTGCCCCAGCCTTCACGCTCATAGAGCGGCTCCCACTTCAGGAGAATGGTTCTGGAGTAGTGACGGTTTTCTTTGAAGTTGGCGGTGGAGCGCCCGCTGTTGTGGCGCTCCACGGAATCAAACCAGGCGAGCGGATCGGCGCCCTTCGCCGATGCCAGCCGGATGTCCTTCTGCAGCCATCCCAGGCCACCGTTGTAGGCAGCCAGGGCCATTGCCCACTGATCGCAGGGGCCACGTGCCTGGATACGTTTCAGGTGCCACGCGTCATACGCCAGCATGGCGCGCATGGCCCAGATCGGATTGAAGGGATCGGCGCCGGCAAGATCACGGCGCAAGCGCACCATCCAGTCGGCTGTGGCCGGCATGAATTGCGTGAGGCCCTGTGCACCAACAGGCGAGCGTGCCTTTTCGTTCCAGCGGCTCTCTTGATGGATTTGCCCGGCCAGCGTGGCAATAGGTGCATCAAGCCCTAGCTCAAATTGCGCGATACGTACCAGATCACGCCGATACTTGTTGGCGGCATCTGGAATGGCGGCGGTGCAGGCTGCCGGAGCAACAGCAAGCGCAACCACCGCCCCCACGCCAAAGGCAATGGCAGGCAGATAGTCCCTCGCGCAGCTGGGCGGCTCATTGATGCCGCCGCGTGCCATCACACAGCACGCCACGGCACCAGCAGCCAGCACGACAGCGCCGAGCACAGTCGCCGTGCAAGCCGGCTCGGTAAACGCCAGCCAGCACAAGGCGCCGAGGAAAAGCCAACGCACCAGGCGCAGCATGATCACAGCACCAGGGCAGCGGCGATCATGGATAAGCCGACCAGCAAGGCACGGCGTCCGCACGCAATGGCAAACAACCAGAAATATCCAGCGACAACAGGAAAGCGCGGCGCTCCAGCAACTGCTGAAGAAAGCCCTCCAGCGCGCCAGTCGGGGACCGCCAGATACCCGGCAGGGCGCGCATACGGGAACAGGACTACATGATCCAGCCACCACCCGATCAGCGCTGCCATGGCAAGCACGCCGATCTTGTGCGCGACACTCAGGACAGCGACAGGTTTGGCCAGCACCACCAGGGCACAGGCCACCAGTGCGATGGTCAGCAGGAACAGGAGAGCAACAGGGAAACGCTGGAACCAGCTTGGCATGACTTACTCCGGCAGATAACGATGGGCAATGGCGCCATCGTGCCGGAGTAGTCGGTCAGAGTATTTTGACCGCGGGCAAAACTATGGGTACGTATCAACGCCGTCAGGATAGCAAGCTTTCTCAACCTTCATCATTGTCATCATCTGCAAGCCTCTAAAAACTTTCAGGCGATAATTGATTGCCTGGAGGTCATGCTGGGCTTGTGCGGCTTTTTTCTGAAATTCTTCCTTTAACTCAGGGCTTCCAGTGTCACTTATCCTGCGGGGAGCACTATCTATAATCAGCGTTAGGTGGCTATGCATTTTTTCCAAATCCTCAACCACCTTGTTTAGTACCCCTAAGGCAGCCACATCAGCCTGTAAGCGAAGTGCCGCCTGAGAGACCTCTTGCGCAGCAGCTCCTCTGGCTAATTCCTGTCTGGTTGCTGCCAGTTCCTGCCGCTGCAATATCAGCTCCTGCCGCTGCAGCAGGATCGCGTACACCACGCCCAGGAATGCCAGCCCAGAGAACAAAGCATTCACCGCCCCGAACATGTCCCCAAATGTTCCACGTGCATCACTCGGGATGTCATAGAGCAGGTATCCGCTGCCGGCCCATAGGCCAATGACGCCGGCAGCCAGCAGGGTAATGACCCAGCCTTGCCTGGCTTTCACTGCCGCAACCTGATGCTCTGCGACGTGCACATGTCGTTGGTGATGGTGCCGGTCCACGGGTTCAGCTTGACCATGCACTTCTCGATGTTCAGACCGTTGTTGCCGTCGCTGGATATCTGCGTGACATATGGGCCGGCGGTGGTGCAACCGCCCAGGATGATTGCGGTGGCCACGATGGCAAGGCGGATTTTCATTGGAAGTCCTTCAGTAGTTGTTCTAGTTCCCGGCTCACTTCAGCCAGGGCGGGTGGAGGTTTTGACGGGGCCGGAGAGCGAGCGATCAATGGGGCGAGGACGAGCAGCGGTAGGCAAAGCACCAAGGCCAGGAGTTGCATGGGCATCGGGGTTTCTCCCTGATGCCCACCAATGAAAACCTGCCCCACATCCCCCTGAAATACGATCTTGATCACCACAGCCCCCGGAATTGTCATTCTTTGAGGCTGGCCGAACCTAGCGCATCAGTCGTGCTCTGGATATTCGTAGAAATACCTAACCCTTCTTGGGCTTCTTCCCGCCCACGTGCACACCACCAGACTGGTGGAAATCCCCCTCCGTCTTGATGACCTGGCCGATGCTGGCCTGCCCGAAGTCGACCGATATCCCCCGGCCTTTCGGTGGCTTGCCCGATGCCAGAGCAGCTGCAGCAGCGGCACGCACCGCCAGAGGGGCAGCGCGGTACAGATCCACCAGTTCCAGTTCATCGCGGCTCAGCGGTGGTGGCGGGCTGTAGTCACGGCTACCCGTAACCACGAACAGCAGGTCAAGACCAGCACGGGCCCAGGCAGCTAAAGCCAAAGCGTCCGGCGAACGAGTGTCACTTTCATAGCCCCCAAAGGTCTTTCGGGTCACGTCCGCGATTGCCGCCATTGCCTCCTGACTGAAGCCCAGCCGCTCCCGCTCTGCGCGCAGCCGCTCCCCTATGGTCGAAATATTGCCCATAACAAACCTTGACGATGGGTAAATAATTACCCATAGTTGCCCCACCAAACACCAATCATCTTTGCACTACAGGAGCCACTGCCATGGCATCTGCGCACAAAGTCCTCAGCCCCGAGCAGGTGAAAGAGAGCTTTCGCCTGAAAGGGGAAACCATCACCGAATGGGCCGCCAAGAACGGCTTTCGGCGTTCCGCTGTCTATCGCGTGCTCAACGGCCAGGACAAGGCCAAGTACGGCCAGAGCCACATCATCGCCGTGAAGCTGGGCCTCAAGCCCAGCATGGCCGCGTGAGGTGGCCCATGCTCAACCCCGCCGCCGAACGTACCTACCAGCAGCACCGTACGGCCTACCAACTCCACAGTGCCGCCTACTACATGACCATGGCGCAGAAACTCGGCTCCCTGGAGTGGGAACTGTGGAGCGGCATCATGGATGCCTGTAGTCGTGAGATGGACCGCCTCTGGCGTCTCTACCGTCAGCAGGGGTACCTCCTATGAGCAAACTCGCCCCCTTCCTGGCCCCGCACCACAAGGCCCACATCGGCCTGATCCGGTTCAAAACCTGCGGCGTGGTGTCTGTCACCCGACCCGACCGCATTCATGTCTACACCGTCAGCCCGCGCCGGGCGGCCAGCTTCTATGCCTGGCTGGAGCGCCTGCACGCCGATGTGGCGGCTGGCCGCACCCGCCCGTTCTGGCCCAGCGGGGAGTTCCTGCCCGGTGGCCGCTACAGCGGCTACCTGCTCCGGCCACAGGGAGTTGCCAATCATGGCTGAATCCCGGACCGCCCGCATCATCCGGCTGGGCCTGCAGGCCAACTCTCGTATTGCCCAGGCTTCCCCACGCCGTGGCCACCAGTTGCTCCAGTTGGTAGATCGCCTGCTGCCCATGGCCTACCACCAGCTGGTGCAGCAGGGCGTCCTGCAGGCCAGCGACTTCGGTTTGCCGGAAGAACAGGCCCGGCAAATTTCCAGCTATCTCGCCGCAGGAACACGCCGCAATGGCCATCGTCTCACTTCCCTGGAGCAGGCACGGCAGCACGTTTTAGCAATTCACGGCGCGCATTCCGCAACACATCACCGCCCTGGGACTGGCGCTGTGCCTCCACGGCCATATCTAGCTCCGCCTGGATGTCCTGTGCCGCCTGCCAAGCCTGCTCAGGTGGGATCAGACGTACCAGCTTCGGCACCAACACGTTGTGGCTCCACACGTAGTCAGCGGTCATGTCGAGCACCCGCTCCAACTCCTTCACTTGGCCTGTCAACAGCGCCAAGCGCTTTTCGATTTCTGTCACGGCTTTTCTCCTGGTTGCGGTAGCGCACCCCGAAAGCCTGCGCCGCCCCCCGTTCGCAGGCTAGAGGCAAAACAAGAATTTGTTTGGAACGGGGGATTTGAGGGGTTTTCCAATGGCACGCCGAAACTGGAAAAACGTACAGCCCACATCACTGCGCAACGCGCTGGAGCTGTGCAAGGACTTTGCGCGTGAGCGCCGCAACCTCTCGGTAGAGCGCATTGCCGAACTGATGGGCCTGGCCGATCACAGCGTGCTCTACAAGTGGCTGGCGTCCGGACGCATGCCGGCCGTGCTGATCCCCACCTATGAGCAGGTATGCGGCTGCAACTACGTCACGCGCTGGCTGGCCAGTGCCGCTGGCCGCTTGCTGATTGATATCCCCTCGGGCCGGCAGGCAAACGCCGCTGACATGCAGCAGCTGCAGGGCGTGCTCACGACAGCCACGGGCGTACTCATCGACTTCTACCAGGGCAAGGCCGAAGCCGATGCCGTGATGGCTGCCGTTCAAACCGGCCTTGAGGCACTGGCATGGCATCGCGCCAACGTCCTGCAACACCCCAACCCGCAATTCGATCTCGGAGATCACGCATGAGTGGAATCAACTCGGCGCGTAAAACCCTGCGCGTGTTCAAGGCCCTGAAGGGCCACACCCTGAACGGTGTCAGCAACCAGACATTGGCACACCAGTTGGGCATGCCGGCCTCGGGCGTGAGCCGGGCGATGGACTCCCTGATCGCCGAAGGCCTCGCGCAGCGTCTGGAGAGCGGCAACTACGCGTTGTCCGTCATGACCCTGCAGATCGCGCAGGCCCACGCCAACGAAGTGGCCCGCGCCACCGAGCGCATCACCGAAATCAACCAGCGCGTTCTCGCTGGCGCCTGACCCTCCCACCACAAGGAAGCCAAGACATGGCCCGTAAACCACAAAAAGCCGCAGCCCTGACCCCGGATGTGCCGCTCGACGAGAGCGCACTGGAAATTGCACGCCAGCAGCAGGCCGACCGCATGCAGGTTGTGCTGGCGCAGTTCGGTGATGGTCTCCCGTATGACCAGGAGCGCCTGATCCACGAGACGCAGTTCTACATGCAGCAATCAGCCGAAGCCATGTTGCAGGCAGGGCGTCGACTGGTGGTGCTCAAGGAGGCCACCCCGCATGGCGAGTTCGCTGATGTCGTGGAAGCCCGGCTGGGTCTCAACATCCGGGCAGCCCAGCGCATGATGCAGGCCGCCGTCAAATTCTCGAACCCAAAGCTGGCAAATGCGTCGACGTCGACGCATTTGATTCAGGCGGCAGGCTCCAAGTCCAAGCTCTTTGAACTGATGACTCTGGAAGACAGCGATCTGGAGGCACTGGCCGAGGGCGGCACGGTTGCCAACCTGACGCTTGATGAAATTGAGCGTATGGGCGTGTCCGAACTGCGGGCCGCACTGCGTGAGGAAAAAGAGAACTACCTTGCCCAGGGCGAGATGGTGGCCAAGCGTGACGCCAAGATCGCCGAGCTGCAGACCGAGGTCCGCAAGGCCAAGAGGCGCGTGAAGGAGGCCGCACCCGACGAGGTGGCCGCCGAGTTGCAGGCGGAGGTTTCTCGCCTGGCATTTGCGGCAGAGGCGGCGGTGCGCGGTGATCTGTTCAACGGCACGCAGGCCCTGATGGCGCACTTCAATCATGAGGGCAACGGCGATGCCCGGCCCCTTATTGCCGGCTTCCTGATCCAGATCGAACGCGCCGTGAATGAAATCTACGCCGAGTTCGATATCCCTCGCGAACTGGTGAGCACGGCCAGCCCCGACTTGAGCCAGGACTGAGGGCCGCCACGTCATGTCAGCCTTCAATCCTGTCATCACCCAGCGCCTGGTGGATGTCGCCCGCGAGGTGGAGGCCGCCGGGCACGGCGGCAAGACCGCCATCATCGAGCGGGCCGCTGCCGAGCTGCGCATGAGTTACGCCACGCTCTACCGCAAGCTGAAGGCCGTCACGGTAAAGGCGCCGCGCAAGCGCCGCGCAGATGCCGGCATTTACGCGCTCACGGAAGACGAGGCTCTGCTCATATCGGCCTACCTGATCGAGAGCATGCGGCGCAACAACAAGCGCCTGGCCAGCATCCAGACAGCCGTGGAGGCATTGCGTGCCAACGGCTTCATCCAGGCCGGCTGTATCGATCACGACACGGGTGAGTTCACGGCGCTCTCGGAGAGCGCCATTGCCCGTGCGCTGCGCGGCTACGGCCTGCACCCCGACCAGCTGATGCGGGCCACACCCAAGATGCAGTTGCGCAGCCTGCATCCCAACCATGTGTGGCAGATCGACCCGTCACTCTGCGTGCTCTATTACCTGCCGCGTGATACGCACCTGCGCTGCATGCCTCACGACGAGTTCTACAAGAACAAGCTGGATAACGTGGCCAAGATCGTGAACGAGCGCGTGTGGCGTTACGTGATCGTCGATCACACCAGCGGGGCGTTCTACGTGGAATACGTGCACGGGGCCGAGAGCGGCGCCAACCTGTCGCACTGTTTCATCAACGCCATGCAACACCGTGGCCCGCACGATCCCATGCACGGCAGGCCCTTCATCGTGATGGTGGACCCTGGCTCTGCCAACACGGGCGCCGTGTTCAAAAACCTGTGCCTGGCCCTCGGTGTGGAGCTGCTTGTCAACGAACCGGGCAAGCCGTGGGCTAAGGGCAGTGTCGAGAAGCACAACGACATCATCGAGCGCGAATTCGAGCATGGCCTCAAGTTCCGTGAGGTGAGCTGCCTGGAAGAACTGAACACCGCTGCCTGGCAGTGGATGCGCAATTTCAACAGCACCCGCAAGCATTCCCGCACCAACCGCACGCGATACGCCGTGTGGCAGCTGATCCGGCCGGATCAGCTCATCACGGTACCGGGCGTGGAGACCCTGCGCGAGCTGGCGGTTTCAGCACCGGAAGAACGTGTTGTCAGCAATACGCTGCAGGTGAGTTACCGAGGCCGTGACTTCGATGTCTCGGATGTGCCGGGCGTGATGGTGGGGGAGAAGATACTCATCGCCAGAAACGCATTCCGGCAAGACGGTGCACAGGTTGTCGTGTTCGACATGGATGGTCGCCAGCGCTTCCACCAGGTGGAGCCGATCCTGCAGGACGACTATGGCTTCAACATCGACGGCGCCGTCCTGGGCGAGTCTTACAAAAGCCACAAGGTCAACAGAGCCGAGAAAGCCCGCGAGCGCATCGAAATGCTGCTCATGGATGCTGACTCACCCGAGGCCGCCAAGGCAAAGCGCAAGGGCAAACAGATTGCCTTCGACGGCAAGCTGGACCCGTACAAGACCGTGGCAGAAACCCCGCTGCCGCATTACCTACCCAAGCGCGGTACCGAGCTGCAGCTCAACACCGCCGAGGTCATCACGCCGCTGCTCTCGCACTTCGAGATTGCCAAGCGCATGAAGCCGGTACTCGGCAGCCTCTGGAACGAGGCCGCCTGGAATTGGCTGCAAACCCACCATCCCGATGGCGCCCGCGAAGCTGATCTGCCTGCCATCGAATCATCCATCCGCAACCTGAACACGCCGGCCGCTGCGCTGCGCGTGGTGGGAGGTGCTTCCTGATGTTGAGACTCAAGACGGTGCTGCAGGAAAACAATCTGCTGCAGCGGGCGCTGGCGCGGCATGTCGGGCTGTCAGATGCGCCCATTGCCAACCTGATCAATCACGGCACCTGGCCGCGCAGCATCAGCCGCGAAACGCTGCAGCCAAAGATCGAGAAATTCCTGCTGGAGCACAGCGTGGCCGCTCACGTGATCGCCACGGTGTTCGATGAAATCCCGCGCCATGAAATCGAGAGCATGGCCATCGCCAACCTGGGCGGAAAGAACAAGGCCCCTGCGGGTAGCAGCCCGCAGAGGCCCGTGAAGCGTCATGACAAAACGACTGATGAACAACCCTCCGAGGAGGAGACCCCCATGCTACTCAAAAAACATACGCTGACACCAGATGCCAAACATAAATTCGGTATTTTCGGCGACCCCTTCGACAAATTGCGTGGAGGCAATGAGGTTTTCCTAACTCCGGAAAGCCGTTATGTCCGCGAACAGATGTACCACACCGCCAAGCACGGCGGCTTTATTGCTGTATGGAGCGAGAGCGGCGGCGGCAAGACCACGCTCAAGAAAGACTTTGATGAACGCCTGTCGCGGGAGAAAGCGCAGATCGTGGTAGTGGAGCCCTACGTGGTGGGCACTGCTGACAACAATGTGAAGGGCAGCGTTCTGAAGGCAACGGCGATTGCCGAGGCCGCCATTCACGCCATCGATCCGCTGGCCAAGATACCTAATCGTCCGCAGCGCATTTTCACGGCACTGCACAAACTGCTGAAGGGCTCAGCCGATGCAGGCTGGTCCCATGTCCTGCTGATTGAGGAAGCCCACTCCCTCGACAAGAACGTGCTCAAGCAATTCAAGCGCTTCATCGAAATGGAAGACGGCTTCAAGTCGCTGCTGGGCGTGATCCTGCTGGGCCAGCCCGAGCTGCTGCTGAAGCTGGACGAGCGTGATCCGGATGTACGTGAAGTTGCACAGCGCTGCGAGCTTATCCAGTTGCCGCCACTGGGTGAGCATTTGAAGCCGTACTTGGCGCACCGACTCAAGCTGGCCGGCATGACTCTCAGCAAGATTATGGATGACGCTGCCATTGAGGCGCTGCGCGAGAAGCTGACGCGTCCGCCACGCCGCCCTGGCGAGGCTCCACGCAGCTACCTGTTCCCTCTGGTGGTCGGCAACGTCATGACCGCTGCCATGAATGCTGCCGCTGAATACAACGCTCCCATGATCACGGCCGACCTGATCCGCGAGGTGTGACATGAGTAATCAGCCACTCAAGGAAAACCTGCGCAGCAAGTACTTCACCGACAGTTTCAACCAGAAGCTGTCGGTGGGTACCGCGCTGCTGCGCGAACTGCGGAAGATGGATGTACGTGTGCTGCGCACGGACTACAACGGCATGCGTCCGCGCATAGAGATCGATCCGCTGACGGCAGCGCCTGTGAAAGAAATGCAGGTCAGCCTCATGAGCGAAGGCACCGAGCCGGGCGGCATGCGCCGTTACAGCAAGGTCATCCAGGGCTGCGAGGTCATATGGAACGACGCCGGCGGCAATTCGTAGAGCAATTTTGAAGAAAACCGTAAAGCCACCCTAGAGGCGTTGGACGCTGCACAGGTGGCATCAACCAAGGGAGAGCCGTAATGGCACGCAAGCGTATGGAGGGCACAGCCCTCTCTTCATGGGATCAGGTAGACAAAGCTCTAGCTGATATCGGCAAGCTGGATCGGGAGATCGGTTTGATTGAGTCGGCGGGAAATGAAGCCATCGACAAAATCAAGGCCGGCCTCAAAGAGAAGGTCGAGCTGTTGGCCACTCGAAAAGATGGACTGGAGCTGGCTATCAAAGATTATTGCGACTCCAACCTGGCTGAATTTGCCAAGGTGAAGACGCGCCAGCTCACCTTCGGGTCGGTGGGATATCGCCTGTCCACCAAAGTAGTTATCAAACGGGCTGCTGACACGTTGGCTGCGCTTAAGAGCCTCAATCTGACTGCCTGCATCCGGATCAAGGAAGAAATCGACAAAGAGGCCATGAAGGACCTCCCGACTGAAACCCTGGCCGAAGTTGGTGCTGGCCTAAAGACCGATAACACCTTCGGCTATGAGATCAACAGGGCAAAGATCGCGGAGGAGTCGTGATGGACAGCGAACGCGATCGCATTCTGGAAAAAATAAAGAAATGCCTTGCTCTAGCCAAGTCTGGCAACCAGAACGAGGCCGAGACTGCACTCCGGCAAGCGCGTGCGCTGATGGATAAGCATCGGCTCAGCATGGACCAGGTAAGTGCCAGCAACTGCACGGAAGAGCGTGTTGGGGCTGGAGTAAAGCGCGAGCCGCCCTACTGGATGATCTCGCTGGCCCATGTTTGTGCTGTGGCCTTTGGTTGCACATGCATGTGGGGTAAGAGTTTTCGACGCTCACTGGAGCTGGAGTGGGATGTCGGCTTCATTGGTGTTGATCAAGCACCATCACTATCGGCTTATGCCTATCAGGTGCTGTTGCGGCAGCTCCAGAAAGCGCGTCGTGAATTCGTGGCCACACAAAAGCGCGTAAAGCTATCCACCAAGCGGCGGCGTGGTGATGAATTCGCTAATGCATGGATATCGGCTGTGTATACGAAGGTTCAGGAGTTTGCTGGAGCCGACGAAGAGGAATGCAAGGCCATTGAGGCATACAAGTCTGAGAAATATCCAAATGCCAAGATGACGCCGGTTGCGGCCCGTAAGACGCATGCACGTGACTACGACGCCCAGCTGGCCGGCCACTACGCAGGACGAGCAGCGCAAATACAAAAACCCTTGGGAGCCGATCAGCGCCAACAACTCACTGCCGGAGCGAGCCATGACTGAAAATCTCCACGCCCGCACCACCGTAAACCTGCCCACGCTCGCCGGCCGTACAACGGCACGCCAGACCCTTGAGGCAGATGTGCAGGCATTCCTGAAGCGCGGCGGCAAGATTCAGCACATCCCGCTGGGCCAGAGCGCTGACAACATCGTTTCCTTCGCGCCGCCAGGTGCTGATGAAAGCCGCGTGCGTGGCTCCGCCAGTACTGGAGCGAACAAGCGTGTTTTCTGGTCGGAGCCGATGCTGGAAACCCTGCGGCAGCAATTCCGCAAAACCCCCGATGATGAATTGGCTGCCCAGCTCGGTGTCACTCCTGCTCATCTGCGACACAAAGCGTCTCATCTCGGGCTGGTCCAGAAGATAGCCAAGGGAGAAAAGCTGAAAGCTGCAGCAGATGCCCTGCGTGAGCGTTGGCACACCAGTTCCCGCACAGAGCTTGCGAAGGAGCTGGGCCTTTCTGTTGGGACAGCATATCGCATGGCCAAAGATATGGGCCTCACCAATCCCGGCAAGAGGGCGCACGTATGAGCCACACCTGTCATGCGCTCGGCTGCGATATCGCCGTCCCTCCCAAGTACCTCATGTGCGCTCGTCACTGGCGGATGGTTCCGCATCGCCTGCAGCTCGCCGTGTGGGCCCAGTACAAGCCCGGCCAGGAAATCCGCAAGGACCCCAGCACGCGCTACCTCGTTGCCATGGCGGATGCCGTCAATGCGGTTGCTGAAAAAGAAGGGCGTGCCGAGCGCATGCCGTATCCGGCAACAGCTACCGAAAGCAAACCCCGCGCTATTGAGTGCAATCGCTGTGATGGCATTGGCCAGCGCTACAACAACGCCATGGAAACTGATGGTGTCTGCACGAAATGCAACGGCAAAGGCTGGGTAGGAGGACAAACACATGAAGACTGATCCGAAGGTCCGTTGCTCATTGGGAAGCTGCCAGCACGTCCACCTGCTCAGTGAGCGCATTCCACACCCAGCACCCACAGCGGACGAGCCCAAGCGCGCTGTCCTTGCGTGCCCCATGTGCAATGCCCGCAGCTTTGAGTCGATGGAGGAAGGTCATGAACATTAAGCTGGAAGACTGCCCATATTGCGGGCCGTCATGCACGACATGGAACTACGACATGCAGTACTGCAGAAAAAGCAGCCCTGCAATTGAAATTCGCCAGCGGGTAGAACGTGATATCTATGATGAGCGGCTTCGGCAAATTTCTGATGAGGGTTGGTCGCTCGCCAATGATGATCGTCATACTGCCGGTGAATTGGCCTGTGCAGCTGCTTGCTATGCCATTGCTGGCGCACTGCCTGGTGAGGCCGCCCGCGTCTACAAGAGATACTGGCCATGGGATAAGCGGTGGTTCAAACCAAAGTCTCTTAATACCTCTTCGCCTGGTGGTGCACGTCGAGACCTAGTGCGAGCTGCCGCCTTGATAGTGGCTGAGATTGAGCGCCTTGACCGTGCTGCTGCCCTTGCCATCAGTCAGGGGGCAAATACATGAAAGCCCTCACGATCTGCCAACCCTATGCGCACCTGATCGTGGTTACGCAGGAGAAGAGTGTCGAGAACCGCGACTGGCGGACAGACTATCGTGGTCCGTTACTGATTCATGCCGGCAAGAGCCTGGATTACATGAGCAACAGTGATGCGCATGGATACGTCCAGTCATGGGATCAAGGCAACAAGGCCGCCACGCTGGAAATATCAGACCCACAGGGGAGGCCCGTGGCACTGGGTGCACTCATCGGCCGTGTCGATGTGCTCGACTGTGCACACATCGCGGATATTCACGCCGGTGTCTATGACAGCAAATTCCCGTGGCTGAAAACTCATGCACACACCCATGGCGAGTTCTGCTTGGTTTTAGGCAATGCCATCCAGTTCCCCAAGCCCATTCCCATGCGTGGCCAGCTCGGCCTCTTCAACGTGCGCTTCAACGAGCGCACAGGTGTTTGCACTGAGTGTGGTTGCCATTGGACGTCTGCCTGTCCTGGTGGATGCCATTGGGTAGCACCGAATCTCTGCAGCAGCTGCGTGGGAGCAGTGTCATGAGTGACGGCATGAAGAGGCTCGAAGAGGACCAGCAGGACTATCTCGAGTTGTGCGAGCGCATGGGTGTGCGCCCTCGCTTCAAGGCATCTGGCCAACCGGACTGCTATGGCGCGCATGCGGCCGAGCTGCAGGCGAAGGCGCAGGGCGGTAGCTACCCCGTTGCATCTCCAAATGCTGGGCCCAGCACCAGCGCCGGCCATCTGAAGGACTTCCTCTCGGGCTATGTGCGCACTAATCCGCTGGGCCTGGATGCCCTGCGCATGCTCAAGGCGTCGCAATGGCATCGTCTTGCGGAAGCTGAGCTGGCGCGGCGCAATGGCATCGTCCTGGAAATATTGCCTACCGAATTGCTGGCCGATATCGCTGCAGGCCGTATTGATGCCGTGGCAGTCGTTCAGGGGCTGCAGGAGGCCCGCCATGGCAAATAAACGCGATGACCGCCTGGCGTCCCTGCAGGAGCGCCATGAAAAGCTGCTGGTTGAGCTGGAGTCCGCCAAGGGCCTGCAGGAGAAACATCATGCACGCCGGGTAATGGTCGAGCTGGCCGATGTGGAGCGGCAGATCAGCAAGCTGCAGACACCGGCTGCGCACAAGCCTTACGTCAGTGACCATGCCGTGGTCCGGTGGCTGGAGCGCGTGCGGGGCATGGACATGGCCGCCGTGCGCCGCGAAATCCTCACGCCCGAACGCGCCCATGTCATCGAGACCTTGTCGCCGGTCACGGTGAAGACGGCTGAAGGGATCGACCTGGTGGTGAGGGACAAGGTGGTGGTGACGGTACGGAGGCGCAAATGAGCAAGGCACCCGGACTGACCTTCGAGCAGCGCAAAGCTTGCCTAAGGAAGCTGCTGCATATCGGTGCGACCCATCTCGGTTGGGATGACGATCATTACCGTTACATCCTGAGCACTGTCACCAAGGACCCGAAGCGCAACTCCTCCACCCAGCTCACCCTGCAGGAGCTGGACTTGGTGCTGGACATCATGAAGAGGGCCGGCTTCACGCCGGTGGCCAGGAAGGCCGGAAGCCGCAAACGCGCTACCTATCCCCAGGCCCGCAAGATTCGCTCGCTGTGGCTCACCCTGCGCGACCAGGGCGCCCTCCGTGATCCCTCTGAGGAAGCCCTCACGGCATGGGTAAAGGGGGAGTTCAAGGTGGACCAGCTCGACTGGCTGAGCCCGGCCCAGGCCGACCAAGCCATCGAGCGCCTGAAGAAGTGGATTGACCGACTGGAGAAACAGCCATGAGCAAGGCACCCACCCAGATGGCAGACCGGCGGCATGAGCTGCTGGAGGATATGGTTAAGCAGATCACGCTTGCACTGACCGAGTTTGAGGTCGACAAAGACGTAGCAGAGCAGTGCGGCTGCGCGGTAGCTGACCATTTCGCTACCCATTGGGGCGGGCAGATCATCACCATCCCCAAGGACCACTTCCACCGGCTGGCTGAGCGCGATCTGGAAGTTTTCCACCGCTTCACGGGTGCCAATCACGCCGCCCTCGCGAGGGAGTTCGATATGTCTGTCCGAGGCATTTATAGGGTCTTGGCCCGTGTCCAGCGGCGGGATATTGATACCCGGCAAGGGAGGCTGGACTTGCTGGCCCATACCGATACCCCACAAAGAGACGGGCCGGAGACCCCTGAATAGGAGTTTCCGGCCCGTTTCACCTGTTGCAACGCTGTTCTATTTTTCGTCCCGTTATATCCAGCTTTATCCCTCTATATCCCGGATTTATGTCACTCCTGTCTGGTATTTATCTCAGGTGTGATCAGCATGGGGAGTGATGAGCATGAAGATGAAAAAGCCGGCTGATGCCGGCTTTTTCATGTGTGAAGCGCTCACTGCTGCCGCCGCCAGCGCCGACCAACGCCTGCCAGCGCCATCACCACCAGCAAGAAGGGCGGAAGGCTGCCACCCTCTTCATCCGGCCAGTCAGCATCCGGGTCGACCACCCGGCCTGCCACCACGGCAAGGCTCTTCACCGCGTCCGTGTCATTCGCACTGAAGCAGCGCAGCAGGTAGAGCTGGCCCCCCGCGCCGGGCGTGACCGTCTCACTGCCACTCGTGGCCTTGACACCGCTCCAAGCTCCTTCGGCCAGACAGGAAACAGCATCCGTAGCCGCCCATGTCAGCGTGACACTTCCCCCGGGGGCCACGCTTGCGGCAGAGGCTGTGAAATCAAGAGCGGCGGGAATAGTCACCGTGACAGTGACATCGTGCGTGGCATCACCCCCGGGACCGTGGCAGAACAGGGAATAGGTATGGTCGCCCACGCTCGCCGGCACCACCGACTTGCTGCCGCTGGCTGCCTGTGTGGTCACCCAGGTGCCGTCCCAGTTGCTGCTGGCCGCCTGGCAGTAGTCTGCATCCGCCGTTGTCCAGTCCAAGGTGACGACACCTCCGATGGATACCTTGTTGGGTGTTGCCACAAAGCGGCTGATGACGGCGCTGGGCTGCGGCGTGACGGTGATGCTGGCCGTTTTCTCGACCGTGCCGAAGCTGCCGGTGCAACTGAGCGTGAACTGCTGCGGTCCGGGCGTGGCCGGCACCACCACCTCATAGCCGGTGGCTGCCTTGTTGCCGCTCCAGGCACCACTGGCCGTACAGCCGTCAACATAGGACGTGCTCCAGGACAACACGACGCTGGCGCCCAGCATGATGGGATCGGGTGCCGCAAAGAAGGCATGCATCACGGGAGCCTCGGCCGGCGGACGATAACCCGTGTCGATCTCCACCAGGGTTCCCGCATTGTTGTCGCCACCCGCCAGCATCAGGCCATAGAGCCGCCCGTCCTTGCCGGGACTCAGGTTGAGTGCACTGCTGCCATCCACCGCAGCCTTGAAATCATGCAGGTGCTCAAAGCCCCCGTCCGCATTGCCGGCATCGGCGGTGACGATGCGCCACAGCGTGCCATTGCCATTGGCGCCACCCGTCGAGGTTGTGCCGTAGACATTGCCGTCCTGTGCATACACCAACATGCCCAAGGGATAACGACCCTTTTGGTCAACGCTGTCATTGAAGGCATGCAGCACCTGGAAACCGGAGCCGTCCTTTTTCAAGCGATAAACCGAACCGCCGGACGCCGTGGAACGGTTGTAGGCCGTGCCATACAGCCAGTCGCCGACTTCTATCAGGCTGGACGAGTTGAAACGGCCCGAGTACTGGATAGGGCCTGAATAGGAGCCCACAGAAGCGACGCCAGGCTGTCCGTCCGCAGCGGCAAAATTGTGCAAAACTTCAAATGCACTGCCATCAGGCCGCAGCCGGAAAACCGTTCCGTAGTTGCTGCTTCCGCCCGTGCTTGCAAGGCCATAGAGCCAGCCATCACTGGGAGCGATGAGGGCTGTCAGCGAGGTGCCGTCTGCCGCGACAAAATTCTTCACGATCGTGAACTGCGACTCGTCGCTGGACAAGCGGCGGATGGTCGCCGCCGCCGTGACTCCGGTACCTGCCGTCCCACGGTCCATGACGTAGACATTCCCGGCCACATCCGCCGCCATATTGCCGACAGCGCGGAAAATGATGGGGGACGTGGAGGGCACGGGCGAGATGCTGGGCGCCTCGCCCGCGCCGAAGCGGAAGAGGCTGCCCTGATCACTGGGAACACCGCTCCCGCTGACTGTGGAACTGGTGTAGATGGCTCCGAAGAAACGGCCATTGCCCCCTGTCACCAGATTGGTGGTCATCATCTGGACATCCAGCGTGGCCGGAAATGGCAATGAGCTGAAATTGCTCCCGGTGGTATCAAGCTGCCAGCTGATGCCGCTGCTGGTGCTCACCGTCATATTGCCGGAGAGGCCATGCAGCTTGCCGTTGCTCCCCAGGATCACGCTCCCGCGTGGCGCCTGGCCAGCCGCGAAATGATGCAAGGGAGTCACTGTGACCGCTGCGAGGGCCTGGCTGGCTGCCAGAAGGCTTGCGACAGCCATGCCGGCCACGCCATGGCGCAGGCGTTTCTTCATAGGTTCCATGTTCAAACCCCGATGGATGATTGCTGTCGCTGTGGTGGAAATCTTTCTGACCGATCTCATGTTGAGCGCTCCCGGTGGCCACGCCGACAGGCCAGCAACACCAGAGGGCAAAGCATCCAGAGTCCGGATGCTCCTGCGGTTTCGATATGCACATCCTCCGACTGCTCTGAAAGCACGGTGGCGTTAAGGCTTGCCGAAACCACCGTGGTGTCGTCATCCGTGCTGATGCAACTGAGCGTGTAAAAAATGGCACCCGTGCTGCGTGGTACCACGACCAACACATTGCTGCCGGAAGATGAGCGTGCGCCTGCCCACTCACTGCCCGGGTCATTGGTGACGGCCAGGCAGTCCTTGACCTTGCCCACGGTCCAGTTGATGCGTAGCGACTTGTTCTGGACGATGGGAATGTCTTCACGGAACGCCGGGCTCCCGGAGTAGCTGGTGATGGCAGACAGCTTGATGTACGGATCAAACGCCACCACGCCCGGATCAAAACGAAAGAAACCTCCCTGTGAGCTGAAGCCACCTGCGGTGCCATAAATCTGCCCGTCAGCCGCCTGCATCATGGAATTGGCGCGCTCATAGCTTGAGGCCGGCATGGACAGCAAGGGCAATACATCGCCTTTGACAGGATCAATGGCCACAATCGTGCCGGAGCCATAGGCACCACCCTGTTGCGTGGTGGCGTAGAGCACGCCCTGCGGGTTGGTGGGATCAAGCGGGGCATACATGATGCTGAGGCCCTGGAAACCATCCGTATTGGTGCCATTGGTAAAACTGAACGAGTGCAACACGCTGAAGGTGCTGCTGGCGGGTGAGTAGCGGAAGATCACGCCGCAGGCAGCCTGCTCATTGCTTCTGCCGGGGCAGCCACCGCCATAAGTAATGCCGAAGAGATCTCCTCCCGGTACCTGCACCAGCGCATCGGCGTCGCGATTGAAGGTCAGGTAACCATCCAGGGAGCCTGCAAACTCGTAAAGCTTGCTGTAGGTGCCGTCATCCGCCAGATGAAAAAGCACGCCGCGCAAATTCACGCCACCACTCTTGGCAAGGCCGTATACGCCCCCGCCCTGCGCCCGGATGAGACTGCTGGGTGTACGCCCATCCAGTGTGTCCGTGCTGCCCGTGGAGATCGTCTTCAGCAATTGCAGGCCGGTACCGTCTTTCTTCACGGAAAAGATGACCTGCCCGCTGACGCCGTACAGCCGCTGGCCATCGGCGCTTTCCACCCACTGACTGGGATTGCCGACTCCGTCCGCCGTCGCATCGAAACTGCGGATGATTTCGCAGCCTCCGGCCTCACTGTAGCGCTGCAGGCCGCCAGTAGTGCTGTAGAGGTAGCCGTCACTGCTGGCAATCAAACGCCCGCCTCGCAGGCATGCAATCGTCTGCATATTGCTGCCGTCGGCATCCAGGCGATAGAACTGCCCGCTGGTGATGGCATAGAGATGACCATCGCTGGACTGGACCATGGGCTGGCTCGGACGACCACCGGAAGCGATCAGTGCTTCATGGGAAGCATCAGCCTTCACCATGCCTGGCATGGACAGCAGCAGGGGAACCAGAAGAAAGATGCCGCCGCAGAAACGACTCAATTCTGTGCATACGGCACGGGATGAATGGAAAATTTTCATGATGTCATTTCCCGCAATCAGAACTGGTAGGCAAACGAGAAGGTGGAGGTGCGTCCCGGGCCGGGCAGCAAGCCGCCGGACATCGCATCCACGAAATAGATGTCTTGCACGTTCTCGACACTGAAAGAGAGCTTGAGTGTGGGCAGCACGTCATAGCTGCCGTAGACGTCGTAGAGGCGGTAGCCCTGCCAGCGCCAGTCGTAAGCGCCCACGCCGTCAATAATTTCGGAGTCGTAACGCATGCGCGTTGCCAGTGTGATTTTCCGGTCCAGAACGCGCACGCCGAGGTTGGCCGTTATCTTGTTTTCCGGCGGCACATAGGGGGCACCGAAATCACCCAGGTCACCAACCTGGTCAGTACAACCGTCAGCCACCCAGGAACGGCCCGTGTTGCAAAACGTCATCTCGCTGAAATGCGTCAGGCTGGCATCCACGAAGGCAAAACCGGCGTCATAGCCCACCAGGGTTTCCCAGCCCCGGAAATGTGCACTGTCCAGGTTGATGTAGGTCAGAACGGTTTGTGGCCGGTCAACAGCATTGGCAGGCGCGTTGCCGCCATAGCCGTAAGGCATGTAGGAGCGGTTGATGTAGTCGCTGTAGCGGTTGTCGAAATAAGAGACCTTGAGGCTCAACCTGTCCTGATCAAGCAGCAGGTTTTTTTGCAGATAGGAAATACCGTATTCACGGTTCCTGGCAATTTCCGGCTTGAGCAATGGATTGGGAAGCACCGGTGTCATGAAGCCACCACCGGCAATGACCTCACTCAGTGTGGGAGGACGCATACCCTCGCTGTAGCGCGCATAGACCAGAAGGCCATCCAGAGGACGCAGTGACAGGCCCAGTGACGGATTGACGCGTGCATCACTGCGATCCAGGGTAAACCGGTAATTGCTGCGCCCGGGATAAAGGGAAATCATCTCTCCCCCCCCCTGCAGGTTGTAGGCATCGCTGCGCAGCCCGCCTTCCAGCTCCAGCCAGTAGGCGGGCAACAAACGCAGCAAGGCAAAAGCACTGCCGATACGACGCTTGCCGCCCGCCTCCACGGTATTTGCCTGGTTGAAAGTGTCCTCGAAATATTCCACGCCGTAATTGAACTGCGTATCCAGCATGGCCACCGAAAACCGCGAGAGGTTATGCAGCTCTGCTCCCCAGGTATCCAGCTCGCGAGTCATGCCGCCACCAGTGTTTTCATTGGTGGCACGCCAGATATTGGCGCGCAGGTCGACAAGGCCACCCGCTTGCGGTGACCAGGCATACTGCCCCGTCAGCGTGCTCGACTCCTGATGCAGCGGTGAACCCCAGGTCGGGCTCATGCCGGTCAGGTCAAAGGTGTAGTCGCTTTCATAACGAGTCGTCCCCAGAGTGAAGCGATGGCCATCTCCCCAGGAAAAACCGATCTTGGCCAAGAGCGAGGCAATATCCTGCTCGGTATGCGGCGCCGCCTCTCCCGGCTCGGGAGGATTGGGAACCAGGCTGCTGGACGGAATGACAAGACCTGCGTCCACACCCCTGCGACCAGAGTCGTATTCCTTCAGCTTGCGGTGGGAAGCTCCCACCAGCACGTCCACTTGTTCGCTGATACGGAAGGCAGCGGCGAGGCTGCCAACGCCGGGAACATTCTCGTCATGGTCACCAAAACTTCCGCGTATGCGACCTGCCCAATCCTTGTCTCCCCCAAGAATGTCCCGGGCCTCCAGCGTGCGCAGGTTCACGACCCCGCCAATGGTCCCTGCGCCATGGGCACCTGCCGTGGGCCCCTTTTCCACCGCCACGTCCGCAATCAGTTCAGGATCAACATACGCGGCAGCACCAATTCCGTTGTAACCGCCATAACGGCTGAAGTTCTGGCGCGTGCCGTCCACCATCACGTTGTTGCGCCCTTCGCCCTGCATGCCACGGATGTTGACGTTGATTCCTGTGTTTTGCCGGCCATCCATGACCCAGACACCCGGGGTCTCGGCAAAGATGTCGCGGGCAGAGCTCACCGCCACCTTGTCCAGATCGGCTCGTGTAATGACGCTTACCGAACCTGCCGTTTCATAGGTCACGTCATGCGGATCACCCTTGACCATGACCTCGGGCAGGAGCTCGTCACTTTTTTTGCCCAGCGGCCTCGGTGCCGGCATCAGCACATATCCCGCCTCGCCACGGCGGGCAATGAAACCGCTGCCCTGCAAGAGGATGGCAAAACCTTCCTCTACACCCACAGCCCCCGTGAGGCCGGGTGAGCGCAAGCCAGCTACCTGCGCGGCATCCACCGAGATGGCAACACCCGATTGCTGGGCAAAGCGGTTGAGGGCTTCGCCCAAGGCGCCGGGAGGAATGTCGTACTGCACAGCGGCGCCGGTAGCTGGCGCTGCCTCAGCCAGTGTCGGCAAGGGCGAAGCAAGGGCCAGTACCACGGCCAGCGCCAGAGGGGACCAGGGAGACTTCACGATAAGGATTCCCATTCTCAATTGATGTCACTAGCAATGACGGGCGAACGGGAAAAAGCGGAAGCCGAAAATAGCCAAGGGCGGAAAAGAACGGAAAAAGCGGGCGCCTGACAGCCCACCTGCTGTCAGGGCAAGGCGGGCGGGCGCAAACGGACCTGTGTCAGCCAGCGGCCACGGCTCTGGATATCCAGCGGGAAGCTGGCCGCCAGGAGTTGCAGGGCACGGTCGGTGTCGTCCAGAGGCAGCACGGCAGACACGCGGTAGGTGGCCAGGGCCGCCGCGTCATAACGCAACCAGCCTGGGCGGTGACGGGAAAGCTCGGCCAGAACCTCAGGCAAGGGACGGTCCTGCACCACAAGTTGGTGGCGCGCCCAAGCATCACTGAGGCTGCGCACATCCACAGACTCCACCGGTCCCAGCCCCTGCGTGGACAGACGCAGCTGCTCGCCGGCGCTCACCACCTGCTCTTGCATTGGCGAGCCTGCCGAGGCCCGCACACGCGACTCCAGCATGGCCAGCACCGTGCTGCCCTCATCACGCCGGACCACGAAGCGGGTGCCCAAGGCCTGCATGCGGCCGTGGCGGGTTTCGACCACAAAGGGACGGGCCGCATCCGGCGCCACATCCACCAGTACCTCGCCCTGCACCAGTTCCACGCCGCGACGCTCTGCGTCGTAATGCAAGTTGATGGCACTGCCGCTGTTGAGGGTGATGCGGCTCTGGTCCGGCAGGATGCGGGTTTCCCACTGCCCGGCCTCAGTCCTCACATCGGCCGTCAGCGCCGTGAAGGGCTGGCTGCGAACCACCAGCCAGCCGGGGATGAGCAACAGGAAAGTCAGCACTAGGGCCGTTCCCGCCTGCCGGAGACGACGCTCCTGTTGACGCACGTGCTGGCGTGCTTTTTCCAATGCGGCATGGGCTGCCGGACGGCTGCCGCGCAGGCCCTGCAACTGGTCGAGAAAGCCCTGCAGTTTTTCGGCCGCGGCAGCATGGCGGGGGTCCGCCTGCTTCCAGAGCTCAAAGTCACGTTGATCACTCTCGCTGCATTCGCCGGTGGAAAAACGCACCAGCCACTCGGCCGCCTGCCGGGCAATTTCGTTGCCGTCTGCCGGGGTGATGTCAGGCGAGAGCGTGGACATGAGGCTCAGTGCTCCAGAGCCTGATGACAGTGCATCAGGGCCGTGACGAGATAACTGCGCACGGTACGCGTGGACACACCGAGCCGGTCGGCAATCTCGGCATGTTTCTGGCCGTCGAGGTAATGCAGCAGGAAAGCACTACGCGGTTTTTCTGCCAGACCCTCAAGCGCGGCACTGATCTGGTCCAGTGCCTGCAGCGCGGCCAGCGTCTGTTCGGGGGAAGGGAAGCCCTCCAGTTGCTCCGCCATGAGCGCAAGCTCGGCAAGATACGCCTGCTCTAACTGGCGGCGACGCGCTTGGTCGATGATGAGGCGGCGGGCCGTGGTGGCAAGATAGGCCCGGGGCTCGCGCATCGCCAGCAGGGCATCGCGCGAGGTGAGGATGCGCAGGAAAGTGTCCTGCGCCACATCAGCGGCATTCTGGGAGCAGCCGAGCTTCTTGCGCAGCCAGCCGTAGAGCCATCCGTGGTGGTCGCTATAGAGCGAGCCGATTGCATCCTCGGTGAGTCCGGCCCCGGTCATGTCTGATGCCTGCTGAGTGGGTGAGCCGCTGAGGGCCAAGGCCAGAGATGATAATTATTCTCATCTCTGGCGCAAGTGGCCGCTGTCGGCATCACATCACCTCATTTCACGGCGCGAGGCTCCCGCACCACCAGCGCATCACAGGGCAGGCTGAGCAACGCCTGCTTGGCCACACTGCCCAGCAGCACGTCAAAAATCGCGCTACGGCCGTGGCTGCCCAGCACCACCAGATCCACCTGCTGCGACTCGGCATAAGCTGTCAGGCGGCGCTCGGGGTCACCATTTTCCAGCACCAGTCGGGTTTGCTGGCGGGTATCCACCGGGAGGGAACTGGCTGCCAGGAAATCCTCGGCCTCGCCCTGTGCCATGGCGTGGGCGGCATCCTGACGCTGCTCTTCGTTCTCGGCCATGCCCTCGTAGGGTGCGCGATAAGAATGGAAAAGCGTGAGCGGCTGCACCGGGAAAAACCGGTGTGCCGTGTGCAGGGCATGGCGGGAGGATTCGGAAAAATCCGAGGCGACCACCACATGCACATAGCTGCCCCGGGGCCGCCCGCGCACGATCAGCACCGGAACAGGAGAGCGGCGCACCAGCGCATCCACCGTGCTGCCCAGCGCCACCACGCCGAAGAGTCCGTCACGCGCCACGCCGGTGACAATCAGGTCGCACTGCTTTTCACGCGCCACGCGCAAGGTCAGCTCGGCCGGGTCCGCTTCTTCCACGTGTACGCTGAGCACGGGTGGCCGGTTGCCCCGCAGGTCTGCACCGAGATCAAGGAGGATGCGCTCGGCGGCAATCTTCTCGCGCAGATGCAAGCCCACGTCCGTCGGCGCCAGCGGATCGTAGCGATCCAGCGCGGGTGCCGAGAGTGCATGCACCACGACAAGCTCAGCCTGCCATTGCAGCGCCAGTTGCGCCGCGCGATCCAGCGCACGGTCACAACGGTTGGAAAGATCGGTGGCCAGCAGGATGCGACGCGGCGGCATGGTTGTTGTAGTCATGGCACTTCTCCTTTCAAACATTGATCAAACAAATCGTGCGGGAACAGTTTCAGAGTCTGCTCACGATTTTTTGTTGCTCCGTCGCAAGCCGGAGCAACAACTCCTACAGGACGCTGTCTCTTGCCAGAGCGATTCAAGCCACACCCTGCCCCAGCCAGCCGAAGCGCCGCAACACATTCTTCTCCACTTCCAGCACCAGCATCAGCAGCACACCCGTGGCGATGATGACAATACCGTCAGCAATGGCCACAGGGCGGGTCTCGAACAGCACCTGCATGAAGGGAGCATAGGTGAACAGCAGCTGCGCCAACACCACCACGGCAATGGCGGCCAGCACGGCCGGCGTACCCATGGCGCCTTTCCAGGTCAGCGAACGCATGTGCAGATAACGCACATTGAACAGGTAGAAGATTTCCAGCACCACCAGCGTGTTCACCACAAAGGTACGACCCGCCTCCACCTCCAGCCCGCGAAACACAGTAGCGTAGGAGAAGATGCCGAGCGCACCAGCCATGAACAGCAACGAAACAAACACCACGCGCCAGAGCATGAAAGGTGTGAGCAGGCCCTCATCAAAAGGACGCGGCGGGCGCTGCATCACACCGGGCTCGGCCGGCTCGAAGGCCAGCACCAAGCCCAGCGTGGCGGTCAGGATGAGATTGACCCAGAGAATCTGCGCCGGGTTCATGGGCAGCGTCAGCCCGAACAATAGCGCCGCAATCACCGCCAGCACTTCGCCGCCATTGGTGGGCAATGTCCAGGCCATGACCTTGCGGATGTTGTCGTAGACCACACGGCCTTCATGCACGGCAGCAACGATGGCGGCAAAGTTGTCGTCAGTGAGCACGACTTCGCTGGCTTCCTTGGCGGCTTCGGTGCCCTTGCGGCCCATGGCAATGCCGACATCGGCCTGTTTCAGTGAAGGCGCGTCGTTCACACCGTCGCCCGTCATGGCAACGACAGCGCCACGCTTCTGCAGCGCCTGCACCACGCGCAATTTGTGCTCGGGGCTGGTACGCGCGAAGACCGTGGTGCGCGCGGTGAGTTCGGCAAAAGCCTCGTCCGGCGTGGCGTCCAGTTCTGCGCCCGTCACCACCACGGGATTTTCCGCCAGGCCGATCTGGCGGGCGATGGCAGCAGCAGTGGCCGCGTGATCTCCCGTGATCATCTTCACGGCGATGCCGGCGCTGCGGCATTCGGCCACGGCCTGTATTACCTCATCGCGCGGCGGATCGATGAACCCCACCAGCCCGTAGAGGACCAGTCCGTCCCCCACTTTCTCGAAGGAAAGCTTTTCTGCCCCGGTGGCCGGGCGGCCGGCAAAGGCCAGCACGCGCTCTCCCGCATTGGCGGCCTGGGCGATGCGCTGCTCCCAGGCCTCACGATCCAGCGGTGCGTTTCCCTGAGCGGTCATTTCCCGCTCGCACAGGGCCAACACCTGCTCTGGCGCCCCCTTGAGCAGGACCTGGCACTCACCATCCTGCCGGCAATGCAGCGTGGCCATGAAACGGTGACGGGCATCGAAGGGAATCACGTCCCGCTGCGACCAAGTGGCTGCCTCCGCCATCAGGCCACCCTTGCCGGCCACGGCTAGGAGCGCTCCCTCCATGGGATCGCCCTCCACACGCCAGGTGCCGTCGCTGTCATGCAGACGCGCATCGTTGCAGAGCAGTCCGCAACGCAGCAGTTGCGCCAGTACCGCATCCGGCACTGCACTTTCCACGGGCAGCAGGCGCCCTTCAGGTGTGTAGCCGCTGCCCTCGGCCAGGAACTCGCCTTCATGCGTGAATAGACGGCGCACCGTCATCTCGTTGCGGGTCAGCGTACCGGTCTTGTCGGAGCAGATGACGGAAGTGGCGCCCAGTGTTTCTACCGCCGGCAGGCGACGGATGATGGCGTGGCGGGCCGCCATGCGGCGCACGCCGATGGCCAGCGTGATGGTAATGACGGCAGGCAGGCCCTCCGGCACCACGCTGACAGCCAGGGCCAGCGTCACCATCAGGGCGTCGGTCCAGCCATAGCCATGCACGACGATGGCGAAGACGAAAAGCACTGCGGCCACCGCAATCGCCAGCCCCGTGAAACGGCGGCCGAAGCGGTTGACCTGGCGCAGGAGCGGCGTGGTCAGCGTTTCCACGCTGCCCAGGAGGCCGCTGATGCGACCGATCTCCGTGTGGTGTCCCGTGGCCACCACAATGCCGATGCCCTGCCCCGCCGTCACCAGCGTGCCGGAATAGGCCATGCAGTGACGGTCACCCAGCGCCGCATCCGAGAAGGCCGGCGTGTCGGTCTTCTCCGCAGCGACGGATTCACCCGTGAGCATGGCCTCGTCGATGCGCAGGCCGTGCGCGCGTAGGAGGCGCAAGTCCGCCGGTACGCGATCACCCGCCTCGACCAGCACCACGTCGCCCGGCACCAGCTCAGCGACCGGGATATGCGTACGCACACCTTCGCGCAGCACGCTGGCATGCGGGGCAATGAGGTCGCGTATGGCCTCCAGCGCCTGTTCCGCACGGCCCTCCTGGATGAAGCCGACGATGGCATTCACCGTGACCACCGCCACGATCACCGCCGCATCCACCAGATGTCCGAGGAAGAGCGCCGCCAGTGCACCAGCCAGCAGGAAATAGATGAGCACGCTGTGGAACTGCGCCAGGAAACGCATGAGCGGATGCCAGGCCTTGGCCACCGGCAGGCTGTTGGGACCGTGATGCAACAGGCGAGTGCCTGCCTCGGCATGGGTCAGGCCGTGGTCAGCATGGCTCTGGAAAGCTGCAAGCACATGATCACTCGGCTGGTGATACCAGCCAGCGGAAGAAGCGGGAACAGATGCGAGGTTCGCAGAAGTAACTTGCGTCATGGGTCAGCAGGTTCCCGCACGGATCGGATGGTCACCAGACCATAGCAGGGCCTGCCCGGCAAGGCTTGATGTCCGTCAAACCCGTGCCCACATAAAAATGACAGCGGGCTAACAGCATGACCAAACAAGAGGAGATGACAAACATTCGAAACAACAAGGCCCGCGCATGGCGGGCCTTGTTGTTTTTCTGACACAGCGATCAGAAGTCCACGTTGACCGAGAACCAGAAAGTACGACCGGGAAGGGTCCCTCCCGTCACGCTTGCACCCCCTTGGAAATACTGGTTGTGCCACACCATGACCGGGTCACCATTGCCGTCGACCTGTGGAACACCATTTTGGTCAACCTGCTGGAGTGATGCGTATTTGCTGAAATCCTTGTCGAGCAAATTGGTGACATTGGCATTGAACGTCACCTTCTCCGATACCCGGTATGTCCCGCCCAGATCAAACAGGGAATAGGCTTTCAGGTCACCCACCGTGTTGTAGACTGCTTTTTCGGTATTGGACAGCTTCGCATAGTCATTGTTGTAGCGACGGCTTTCACCACGGTATTCGCCACGCAGCCAGAGATTGAGCTTGTCGGTGGCAGACCAGCGCAGGGTAGCCATTCCCTTGTGCTCTGGCGTATTGCTGAGCTTGCCTGTTTTCTGCCCCGCTTGGATGATTTCGCTGTCTGTCCACGTATAGCCCAGTTGCAATGCCCAGCCACTTGCCAAAGGAAGACGGCCACTCAGCTCGGCGCCCCAAGTCTTGGCTTCATCGATATTGATCGAGTAACTGGCCGTATTGTTGTAAATGCAACTGGAAATCGGGTTAGTGGCACAAGACCCACCGCTACCGATCTTGTCTTCGATCTCGTTATGGAAGAGCGTTACAGAGCCGGAAATACCTGCATTGTTGTAAAGCACAGAAAGCTCGGTGTTTGTGCTGGTTTCCGGCTTCAGGTTCGGGTTGCCGATGCTGATGGTTGTTCCTTGTCCACCGATGCCGCTGATGCCGTCGATCAACTGGTTGAGGCGCGGCGCCTTGAAGCCCTGGCCTACTCCGCCCTTGACTGTCAGCGTGTCTGTGGTGTTCCACACGGCATAGGTACGCGGGCTGAAGTGGCCACCAAAGACATCGTGGTCATCGTAACGGCCACCCAGCGTGATCGCCACGTTGTCCACAACACGCCACTCATCCTCAACGAAGAGGGCATACAGGGTCTGCTCATGCTCTTCTGCCAACAGACCATCCTTAAGGTCGGCTTTCCACCACTGGGCACCCAAGGTTGCCGTATTGGCATTGCCCAGAGGCGTCACGAACTTCGTGTCGAGCACGGTATTGGTGGTTTCCAGTGCACGATCATTACCGATGATGATGCTCGGGAAGCCTGCAAATGGCTGCCCGATGTTCGCCACAGTACCCGGAATGGTACGGCCAAGGGTTTCAGTTGTGTTCTGGCTAAGGCTGGACTCCAGTACACCTGCGGAAAAGCGGCTGGTATGACCGATGGCAATCTGCTCGCGATTGAAGCGCAAGGCATCCTTATAGCCCGGCAGGGTGCCTGATCCAGCAGCAATAATCAGTGAGTCACGGCCGCCAAGGCGCCCATCGTCGTTGTTGTACCAAGTATTGCCCTGATCAACATCCAGCCAGAAATCGTGGTCCGTACCGGGCGTCAGAGTCAGACGGGCACCGATACTGTACTGGCGGCTTTCTGCCGGCGCAGGATTACGCGCAGCGGTAGGCTGGGCTGCGCCAGGAGCCAGCACCCACTCCGATGCCTCTCTGTGGTAGGTCCCACCACGCACGGCCAAACCGAGAAGACCTTCTATCAGCGGGCCATTGGCATAAATGTCCACCTTCTGTTGTGTGCCCCAGTCCTTGTCTTGCGGCAGTCCCTGCTCCAGCCGGACACCACCACCCCACTCTGTTGCCACTTTGCGGGTAATGATGTTGACCACACCACCTATTGCATCGGAGCCGTAGAGGGTGGACATCGGTCCACGGATGACCTCGATGCGCTCGATGGCAGAGATCGGCGGCATGAAGCTGGTCATGGCCGCCCCGAAGCCATTGGGTGTCACATCCCCGGCCACATTCTGGCGACGCCCGTCAATCAGGATCAGGGTGTACTCACTGGGCAAGCCACGAATGCTGATGTCGAGACCACCGGTCTTGCCCGTGCCACCACGCACATCAACACCCTCAACATCGGACAAAGCCTCGGCCAAGTCACGGAAACGCTTGACCTCCAAATCTTCCCGCGTCACCACGGAAATGCTGGCAGGGGCATTCTTGATGTCCTGCTCGTAGCCAGCAGCACTGACCACGACAGTAGGCATTTCAAAGTCACCAGACTCCTGAGCCACTGCAACAACGGGCGCAGTCTCCGCGACAGGTGAGCCTTCAGCCGGCGCTTCTTCGGCATAAGCATGGGACAAAGGCAGAGCGAGCATCAGCGCGCTGTATAGCGCCTTACGGCGCAGCATCTTGTGTTGCATTTTCAGTGAACTCCATCAGTTCAGAGGCATGCAAAACGCGCAGGAAGAATCCTCGCGAGCAGTGCATGCGATTCAGGGAGGGCATTACAGGGATGAAGTACGCCGGATGAAGGCAAGGCTTCGCCTTCACTCTCGGCAACCTGCTATCGGCCAGTCAGCAGGCGCGCCGGTACTTCAGCAGAAGGAAATCAGACGGATACGGGAGGTGCCCGGGTGATCCCGGAGCGGCGAACCAGGGAGGAGGTGATATGAAACGACGGCAGCCCAGCCCAGGGCTGCAGGAAATCAACGGCAACAGCAGGAGGAGAAAAGATGACTCCGGGAAGCGCAGCGACCTGCTTTTCCACAAGGTTTTTGGATATCTGGCTGATGCGCTTGCAAGGCTTGGACGCCGGTTTGGGACACTCCTGGCCGGGTAGTTCGTCACGCGTTTCTTGCAAGGTGAGCACATGAAGCGTGCCCGTTTCCTGGCGCGCCACGTCCAGGCATGGCCCCGTCAGCTCTTGCCCTATGGTGGCAGCCGGCAGCAACGCTGCAATGACCATCAGCAACACCATCAGTCCCGCGTTAAGGGCGAGCCTTTGGGGCGCAGCATGGCAGTTGGCACGCATCCGTATCACAGGGAGATGATCCAGACCACTTGAAGGGGGCTGAACTGTATAGCTAATGATAATGATTTGCAATAACGTGTAGCCGGCGCACTACATCCGGTCGACTAGCCCCCTCTGCCAAGCGGCCTCGTTTACTTCCCTTTCATCTCCAGCGCCAGCTTGCCGTCCACCTGCACATGCGCAATCAGGCGGTCCTGCGTGAAATAAAGTCCCTGCGGGCGAACGCGGCTGACACCGCCTTTCAGGACCATGCCGTTCCCGATGTCCTGACGGAAATCGCGGAACTCCTTGAGGGTGTCGGCCAGGTCATCGTCAAAGCGGAAACGCGCCTGTTTCTGCAGGGTTTCACGGAAGCTGTCGCCCAGCAGCCAGTTGGCGGCCTTGACCAGAAAGTCCTTGGTGCCCAGCGAATAGTGCAGCTTTTCGAAGCGCACCTCGTTCTTTTCCACATCAAACACCGGCTGCCCCAGCACGAAAATCTCTGCCTTTACCGGCTGACTCAGGGTGAGGCCGATGACGGCCTGGTCAAGGTGGCCATACAGGCGGATGCTGTCGATCTGCACGGTACGCCCGCTGACCACCATGGGTTTGCCGGCAAGTTGCCTGGCCAGAAGCTGTTCGGCATCGGCCAAGGCAATGTCGCCACGCACGGCAAGATGAACCCCCTCACCGCTGATGCCACGTTCGGGAGTGGGCACCGGCAACAGGACGATCTGTGGTTTGGGGCCGCTGACGATTTCCGGATACGCCCGGACCAATACCCCCGTGGTGACAAAGCGGCCATTACCCGCCGGCTCGATGAACGCCACCTTCTGCGGATAGGGCACCAGCCAGAGGTTTTGCTGCAGCTCACGGGGCGCGTTCAGTTCGGGCCAGGCTTTTGCCAGTTGTGTCCGCAAGCTGGCTTGCCGCAGGCTGCTGAACACGGCGTCGTGCATGACGGACTGCAGTTCTTCGCGGAGGCCAGGGAGGTTGAGCAGGGTTTCAACATCAAGCTTGAATGTGGTGATGGTGCAAGGGCGCAGCCACTTCAAGCCATAAGGCCGGGGCGTAATGACAAGGTCCCCCATCGCTCCCCAGTTCACCGAGCCACTCAGGGTGAATTCCAGGCGGGGCATGGGTTCGTTGATGCCGCAGCTGGCCACACCGAACTGGCTCAGTCGGGACTTGACGCGGGCGCTCACGGAAAACTCGACCTGGGCCGTGAGCGAGAAGAAGTTGCCGGTCATGCTCATCGCCAGGTCACGCACGTAGGCCTGATGGGTGATGACTGTCTCTACCGGCGCCGTGTAATCCACGGCAATCGCCTGGGTCACTTTCTTCTGCAGGCAATTCAGCTCGGTAATGCTGCAGGTGCCGGGCTCCAGACCGCCATTGGCCGGCTTGCCCATCTGCAGCCGCAATACCTGCGTTTCACTGCCACTGGATATCGGGCTGGGCAACTGCCTCATGACCTCACCCCGCAGTTGCTCCAGATCCAGCGTCACCGGAATGTTGATGACGGAGGCATCGACAGAGGGCGGCTCGGCAGGCAGGGGATTGTTGGCTGGCGCCTTGGGTGCAGATGAACAGGCTGCAAGGCCAAGCAGCAGGAGCAGGGTCAACAGGCGCATAAGGAGGGACATCACTGTCAGAGGAAATACAAAGCCGGAAAGCCGCCTGCTCCATGACGCATGTCAAACAGGGCAGCACCATCAGAGGGCTATTATCAGGAAAAGGCGTATCGCTTACTACGATGGCCCCGACCGGAAAATACTGCAAGGAATCAACATGTCCCCACAGGAAGCAAGCCTTTTCGTCACATGGGCCCGGGGTTGCGGCCCTGTCCGTCATCAGGACGCCACGCAAGAGGCTGTACAGGCCCTGCTGGAGTCGCTGGTGGCAGAAGGCCGCCTGTCCTCCATCCACCAGGGCCTGGACATCCTCATTGCCGCCGACCGCTTGGCTGCGGCCGGCATGTGGCTGACCGTGCACATGACCTATGCCCGCCATGTCCGGCTGGACGGCCGCCCGCTGACAGCGGATGACTTCAAACCCGACCCGCAGGGCCATACCGGCGGCGCCCTCAACATGGTGCCGGCCTATGCCGGCTATCTTGCGCTAAATGCCCTCACCGGCATCACCCGCGGCTGGCTCATGGGCCAGGGCCACTGCGTGGCCGCCATCGACGCCTGCAACCTGCTCGTGGGCAACCTCACGCCAGAGCACGCGCGCCGCTACAACGTGAGCGACGAAGGGCTCTCGCGCTTCGTGCAGGATTTTTATTCCTATGCCGTGGACAGCGACGGCCGCCCTGCCTCACCCCTCGGCAGCCACGTGAACGTGCACACGGCCGGCGGCATTTCCGAAGGCGGCTACCTTGGCTTTGCAGAATTGCAGTACGTGCACATGCCCCTGCCCGGCGAACGGCTGGTGGCCTTCCTCAGCGACGGCGCTTTTGAAGAGCAACGGGGAAGCGACTGGGCGCCACGCTGGTGGCGTGCCGAAGATTCCGGATTTGTGGCACCGGTGATGATCGCCAACGGTCGCCGCATCGAGCAGCGCTCGACGATGCAACAGCAGGGAGGCGTGGACTGGTTCAGCGAACACCTGCGTCACAACGGCTTCCACCCGGTCGTGATTGACGGCCATGATCCGGCCGCCTATGTCTGCGCGCTCTGGCAGGCCGAACACGCCCAGCAACAAGCACTGGATGCCGTCAAGACCGGCCACTCGCCATACCCTGTTGCCCTGCACTACATCATTGCGGAATGCGAAAAGGGCTTCGGCTTTCCCGGTGCCGGCAGCAACCGCGCGCACAACCTGCCGCTGGCCGGCAATCCCTCTCGCGATGAAAACGCCCGTGCCGAATTCAACCACGGTGCATCGGACCTGTACGTGCCACCGCCTCTGCTTCAAGAAATGCAGGCCGTGCTCGCGAAGCACGAGGTACAGCAGCGCCCGCGCGAACGCGACCATGCACTGATGCGCCGTCATGTGGCAGCTGTTGATGTTGTCATACCGGAATGGCAGGCCACGGGTGAACGTGCTTCGCCCATGGCTGCACTGGACACGCTGTTCTGCCGTATCGCCGACGCCAATCCCGGGCACCGCATCCGTATTGGCAACCCGGACGAACTCGCCAGCAACCGCATGACGCAGACACTGGCACGCTGCAAGCACCGCGTGGTGGAACCCGAAGCCGGAAATGCCGAAGCCGTTGACGGCAGCATCATCACTGCCCTCAACGAAGAAGCCGTGGCCTGCGCCGCGCTGGCCAACAAGGGCGGCCTCAACCTGGTGGTGAGCTACGAAGCCTTCGCCGTGAAAATGCTGGGCACCATGCGCCAGGAAATCATTTTTGCACGTCACCAGAAAGAAGCCGGCATCTCTCCGCAATGGCTGGCAGTTCCCTTCTTGCTGACGTCGCATACCTGGGAAAACGGCAAGAATGAGCAGTCCCACCAAGACCCTACACTCTGCGAGGCACTGCTGGGCGAGATGAGCGACACCAGCGTGGTGCGTTTTCCGGTGGATGCCAACTCTGCCATGGCCTGCCTCGGTGATGCCTACCAACGGCGCGCAGAACTGCATGCGCTGGTCGTGCCGAAAGGTGAGCTGCCCGTGTACCTTGACGGCAAGCAAGCAACACAACTCGTGCGCGATGGCGCACTGCGGCTGGCAGGAAAAACTGGCAGCCCACTGCAACTGATTGCGGTGGGGGCCTACCAGCTCGTGCAATCGCAGAAAGCGTGGCAGCGACTGCACGAACGCGGCCTGCATGCAGAACTCGTCGTCATGCTGGAGCCCGGCCGTTTTCGCGAACCACGTGACCCGGAAGAGGCCGGCATACTGGCACCAGAGGCGGTGCGCGAAGCGCTATTCAGCAACCGCAACACGGTACGCATCATTGTCAGCCACACACGACCCGAGCCTTTGCTGGGCATACTCCAGGGAGCAACAGAAACAACGGGCCGCCATCTGCAGGCGCTGGGTTATCGCAACCGGGGAGGTACTCTGAATGTGGCGGGGATGCTTTATGCGAACCGTTGCTCCTGGGTGCATGTGCTGGCGGCTTGTGCGGATGCGCTGGGCTTGCCGCGCTCGGCCTTGCTGGGCACAGAGGAACTCGCCGTGCTGGAAGGCGAAGGAGATGTGCTCAAGGTCATCGGCAATCCCTGACCCAAAGTGCCTGGTTTCATTTCACGTCGCCCCGGCGAAGGCCGGGGTGACGAATAATTATTCAAAGAAGGAGTCACCATGAAACTCCGCTTCCTCGGCGCCGCCGGCACTGTCACCGGCTCGCGTTACCTGCTCAGCCACCAGAACACCCGTCTGCTCATCGACTGCGGCCTTTTCCAGGGCGTGAAGAACATCCGCAGCCGCAACTGGAAACCCTTTCCTTTTCCACCCGGCGACATCAATGCAGTGGTGCTGACCCATGCTCACCTGGATCACTCCGGCTACCTGCCACGCCTGATGCGTGAAGGCTTTCGCGGCTCCGTGTACTGCACTCCCGCGACACAGGCGCTGGCGGAAATCATGCTGCCGGACAGCGCCCACATCCAGGAGGAGGACGCGCGCCACGCCAACCGCCACGGCTACAGCAAGCACAGCCCGGCCGAGCCGCTCTACACATCAGAAGATGCCGAGCGTGTGCTGAAACAATTCCGCCACCAGGATTTCGGCAAGCCTTTCGAGATCGGTCCCTTCCGCATCAGTTTTTCACCCGCCGGGCACATCCTGGGCTCAGCCTCGGTGCGCGTGGAGTGCGCCGGCAAGAGCATCACCTTCAGCGGTGACGTCGGCCGCCCGCACGACCCCGTGATGAATCCACCGGCGCCGCTCACGCCCACGGACTGGCTGGTGCTGGAATCCACCTACGGCGACCGCCTGCATCCTGTGGACGACTCACGCGAGGTGCTTGCCGGCCTCGTGCGCGACACCGCCGGCCATGGCGGCACCGTGCTCATGCCTGCCTTTGCCGTCGGCCGCGCGCAGGCGCTGATGTTCCTGCTCACCGACCTGATGGCAGAGAACCGCATCCCGCGCCTGCCGATCTATCTCGACAGCCCCATGGCGATTGATGTCACCGATGTCTTCCGCCATTACCACCACGAACATCGTCTCAGCCGCGCGCAGTGCGAGACCATGTGCTCGCACGTCACCTTCGTGCGCGACGCCAGCGATTCGCAGACGCTCTCCGGCAACAGCCATCCCAAGGTCATCATCGCCGGCGCCGGCATGCTCAACGGCGGCCGCATCCTGCACCACCTGCAAGCCTTCGGCGGCGACTGGCGCAGCACGCTCGCCATCGCCGGCTACCAGGCCGAAGGCACGCGCGGCCACGCCTTGCTCAACGGCGCGCGCCACCTGCGCATCTACGGCCAGGAAACCGGCATCAACTGCCGCGTCGCGCAGATCGACGGTCTCTCCGCCCACGCCGACTACGCCGAACTCGGCGACTGGCTGCGCCCGCTGGCCAGTGCCCCCCGCCAGACCTTCATCACCCACGGCGAACCCCTGGCCGCCGATGGCCTGCGCCAGCATCTGGAGCGGGAATTCCGCTGGGAGGTGGTAGTGCCGGAACAGGGGGATGAGGTGGACTTGATCTGAACCCACTCCTGCGAGGCTGTGGCGCATGATGACTTGCTGGTCAAAATCTGCCAGCCTCTGCCCTCCCCCATAACAAGAACACAGGAGACAGGGCCATGATCGAGTGGAGCGAACAGTCCCTCATGATCCGCGACATGGTGCGCGGCTTCGTTGAAAAAGAAATCGTCCCCCAGCTCGACGCCATCGAATACGAGGGCGTACCGCCCTACGACATCCTGCGCAAGATGATGCAGACCTTCGGCATGGACGCCATGGCGAAGATGGAATTCGAGAAGCAGATCGCGCGCGAGGAAGCCGCCGCCCGTGGCGAGGCCCCGCCGGAAAAGGAAAAGAAGGAAGGCTTCAACCACGCCGCCGCCGAGCAGGCCGCCATGCGCCTGTTACCCACCATGGAACTCTGCCGCCACGCGCAGGGGCTGGTGACGGCCATGGGCGTGTCCATGGGACTCGCGGGCGGCGCCATCATGGGCAAGGGCACGCTGGAACAGAAAAAGCGCTGGGCGCTGCCGCTGCTCACACTGGAGAAAGTCGGCGCCTGGGCGATTTCCGAACCCAATTCCGGCTCCGATGCCTTCGGCCAGATGAAAACGCTGGCAAAGCGCGACAGCTCTCCTGATAACCCAGGCGGCTACATCATCAACGGCAGCAAGACCTGGATCACCAACGGCCCCTACGCCGACACCATCGTGCTCATCTGCAAGCTGGATGAAGACGGCGTGGCGCCGGCCGACCGCAAGATCGTCTCCTTCATCCTCGACAAGGGCATGGACGGCCTCACGCAAAGCAAGCCCTTCAAGAAGATGGGCCTCGGCTCCTCACCCACTGGCGAGCTTTTCCTGAACGATGTGAAGGCCGGCCCCGAACGCCTCATGGGCGGCAGCGAAACCGGCTACGGCCGCTCCGGCGCCAAGGCCACCTTCATGCAGGAGCGCGCTGGTGTGGTCGCACTCGCCCTGGCCATGATCGAGCGCGCGCTGGAACTCTGCGTGGAGTACGCCAAGACCCGCGTGCAGTTCGGCCGCCCCATCGGCGACAACCAGCTCATCCAGCTCAAGCTCGCCAGGATGGAAGTGGCGCGCACCAACCTCCAAAACATGCTGTTCCGCTACGTGGAAATGGTGGGCTGGGGCAAACAGATGACGCTGGCCGAAGCCTCCGCCATGAAGCTCTACGCCGCGCAGGCCTGCATGGAGGTCACTACCGAGGCGGTGCAGGTCTTTGGTGGCATGGGTTACATGCGCGAAGCGCGCGTGGAGCAGTTGATGCGCGATGCAAAAATCCTGCAGATCTACGCCGGCACGGATGAAATGCAGGTGATTGCGATTGCCAAGGATTTGCTCTCGCGCTGATACGCTGCACACTCCCCACAAAAGAAAACGCTCCGGCTGGCAGCAACCGGGGCGTTTTCTTTTGCGATTTATGTATTTGACGCGCTAATTGATCTGTCGCCCCCGCGCAGGCGGGGGCCCAGTGACTTT